>CAVRCI010000016.1:0-46275 GCA_963719495.1 uncultured Verrucomicrobiae bacterium | reverse complement strand
GCGAGCGCCGCCGCCCCGAGCACCACATCACGATGAAGCCCGGCAGCGGCTGGCACAAACGCAACTTCCTCGCCGAGGTCCTCATCCCCTCCCTCTTCACCCGCCGCAACGGATCGAACCTCAAGCCCGACTTCCCCCCGATCGGCGAAAATCAGATCTGCATCACCTGGACCGGCCACGCCTCCTTCCTCATCCAGACCGCCCGCACGTCCATCCTCATCGACCCAAACTGGGCCAAGTGGCTCAAAGTCATCAAGCGCATCAAGCAGCCCGGCCTCGAGCTCCACGACCTCCCCGACATCGACCTCGTCCTCGTCACCCACGCCCACTTCGACCACCTCGACAAAAAAACCCTCCGCGCCGTCGCCGACCAACAACCCATCGTCGTCCCCGAAAACGTCGGCAGCCTCGTCAAGAACCTCGGCTTTCACGTCGTCCACGAGCTTCCCGTCTGGGAATCCATCGAGCACGAAGACGTCCGCGTCACCCTCACCCCCGCCTACCACTGGGGCGCCCGCGTCCTCCACGACGTCCACCGCGGCTTCGGCGGCTTCCTCATCGAAGTCGGCGGCCGCTCCATCCTCCACGCCGGCGACAGCGCCTACGTCCCCGGATTTTTCGAAAAAATCGCCGACCGCCACAACGTCGAGATCGCCCTCCTCCCCATCGGAGCCTACGAGGCCCCCAGCAAACGCGACGTCCACATGAACCCCGAACAGGCCGTCCAAGCGTTCCAGGAGCTGAGAGCCCGCACCCTCATCCCCATGCACTACGGCACGTTTCGCCTCAGCTACGAACCCCCCACCGAACCCCCCGAACGCCTCTGCGAAGCCGCCAAAAAGCTCGGCATCCTCCCAAAAGTCCACGTCCTCACCGAAGGCCAACCCGTTCTGTTCTGATCTTTCAAGTGGGGAGCACAGGCTTCCAGCCTGTTGGGCAAGGCATCCTGCCTAGCAACCCCACCCCGAACGCGAAGCGTCACTCTTCCGTTTCCCCCAGCACCTCCCGCAACCCTTCGTAACTCCCCGGCCGCTCGGGATTCCGCGCCAACCCCCGAATCACCCCCGCGGCCAACCGCCCCCCTTCGCCGTCGTAGTCGCGCGAGAAACGCCCGAACTCCGCCCCCGCGTCATCCCCGGCCCGATCGCTCACCACCCGAAGAGCCAACATCGGCACCTCATTCGCGCCGCACGCCACGGCGAGGCCAAAGAGATTCATGTCAATCGCCCCCGCCCCGGTCCGCTCCCGCAACGCATCGCGAAACGAATCCGAAGCGCTGAAAATCTCCCCACTTGCCACCGCCAGCCGCGGCAAATCCCCCAGCCCAGTCACCCACTCCGGCACCGCCAGCTCGAACGTCGCCGCCCGCGCCAGCGAAAAACCGCCTTCGTCCTCCGTCCCCCGCTGGTAAGCCACCACCCGCTCCACGCGAAACCACTCCCCCACCTTCGCCTTCGCATCCAAGGTCCCGACGGGTCCGACCGAAATCACCAGATCGCACGGATACTTCCTCAGCACCCCCTGCACCGTCACCGCCGTCGTCACGGCCCCCGCCCCCATCTTCGCCGCCACCACCCGATGATCGCCCAAGTCGAGAAGTTCCACCGAAGTGCCACCGACCTTCACCGTCCGCCCACCGCTCCCCCCGGCCTCCGCCCGTAGAGCCGCCACGTCCCCGTCCAGCGCGTAGAAAAAACCAATCGTGTCACCCGACGTCGCACCCGCCGCGAGCCCCAAAATCGTCAAAGCGCCGGAAAATATCCTCCTACGAATCATCACCCAACGAGCTAACTCAAATCGGTCAACCCCCGCAAGCCTCAGAAAAGCGACATTTCAAGGAGCGGCGGCTTCCAGCCGCCGAATTCAATTAAACCGACATCAAGGAGCGGAGATTTGCAATCGCCGAACCAACCCGAACCGCGAAGCGGCAAACCAAAACTTCGCGAAAGGACAAAGATGAACAAAAAAAACACGCCAAAGTTCAAGGCCGATCAACAAAACTAGGGGATTCCCCGAGATTCCATTTCTTGATCCCAAAACCATTGACCCCCATCCACAAACGCCTAAAACGCAACTTGTGGTTACGCGAAAGCAATTCCTGAGATCTGCTGCCGCCTTCGGCCTGCTCACCCCACTCGCCGCGGTCCCCATCCTCCCAATCAACGATTTCACCGACGCCGCGACCGCTCCCTCCCGGCAATTCCGCATCCGCCCCACGACGCCGGACCTCTGCTCCCCAGCCTTCCTTAACTACTGTCGCCGAGCCCGTTTCACTTCCGCCGAAGCCGCCTACGCTTCCAGTAGCCGCACCCGCCACCCTTTCGAGATCTACGAGGACCCGATGACGTAGATCCGCACCCCTTTGCCTGGCTTACACCCCTAAAAAGGGTAGTGGGGGCCGGGCTTCCCCGTGGGCGCGCAAGCGCCCCGGGGTCCACTTTCCGACCCACCCCATGACCTACCGCAAATCCCGCCGCGAGCCGCCCACCGACCGGCGGTCGATTTCCGCCCGACTTCGGCGGGCCAGCGAATCCCTCTCGACCGACGACACCGCGGCCGCCCTCGCCGAACTCAACGCCATCGCCCTCGCCGACCGCTCACCAGAAGTCCGCTCCCAGGTCGCCGCCCTCGCCGCCAAATCCGAATCCGCTCAAGGCCGCTTCGCCGCCGCCGCCACCGCCTACGAACGAGCCGAGGACCTCGCGCCCCCCGACGGCGACACCTGGCTCTCCCCCGCCCTCGGCCAGGTTCACGCCCTCCTGCAAGCCGTAGAAGTCGATTCGGCCACGGCAGCCGCCACCAAGACCCTCGCGAAAGCCGAGCAGCGTTGGAAGAAATACGAAGCCGCCGCTGGCCAGGCCGCCGCCACCCTCCGCCGCGGCTCCGCGGTCACCGTCAACGCCCGCCCACCTCGCCCCAGTGTGGTGGCCTTCCGTCTCGGCCAACAATTCTGGCAGGAAGGCGAACCCGACACCGCCGTTTTCTACTACATCGAATCCGTTCGCCTCGAACCCGACGGCGCCACCCGGGCCCGCATCGAGCTGGCCCGCATTTCCCTCATCAACGAAGATCACCAGCGCGCCCTCGATCTTTCCCGCGAAGCCCTCACCATCGGACACTTCCGCGCCAAGACCCTCTCCGCCTGGCCGATCGCCATTGCCGCCGCCCGCGCGCTCGGCATCGCGGACATCTCCCGCCAACTCGCCCGTGGCCTTGCCCAAGCCACCCCCACCGTGCGCGGTCGCGCCCGCCTCGTCATCGCCCGAGCCCTCCGCGATTCGGGAGACCCCGATTGGAAAGAGTTTACGGACCCCGGACCCCGCGAAGATCCCCAACACATCCTCGCCGCCGAATTCGCTAAAATGAAGCTCGCCTCCGCCGTCCAGGCCAGCGAACCCACCCGCCGGATCGTCCGACTCGCCAGCGATCTCGCCAACGTCCCCAATCTTGCCCCCCGGGAATGGCTCGGAGCCGCCAAGGCCATCGTCGCCGCCCGACTTGCCGACAATAAAAGTCCCGCGCTGCGCGGACTCCTCGACAAAGGCGTCGCCACCTACGGCTCGGCGGCCCAGAACGAACTCGCCCTCGGCCTCGCCACCGCCTGCATCGAGGCCAAGGAGCCCGACCTCGCCACCCCCCTCCTCCGGGGCATCGTCCGCGACAACGCGGGCGACGCCACTTGGTCCCGCGCCACCTGGACCCTCGCCCGCACCTTGCAGGCGAACGCGGATCCCGACGAAGCCGCCCGACTCTTCGATCGCCTCGCCCGCCGCAACGAAGTGCCCGAGCGCTTCCGACTCTACGCCCGACTCGAATGGCTGCGCACCGTCGTCGCCTCCGGTAATCTCGAAGCCTTGGCGGGGACGCGCCAGATCCTCCTCGACGCCGCCCGCCAACTCGAAGACTACGAACTCCTCCTCGACCTCGCCCGCCAGATGACCCTGGCCCCCACCGAGATCGCCACCGCTGCCGACGAGGTCTTCAATCGCGGCGAACGCCTCGCCCGCAGCGCCTTCCAAGCCGCCACCCTCCCCGCCGACGCCGCCACCATCGCCTTCAAACTCTTCCGCCGCCAGAGTGACTTTGGTCGTTTCGCCGCCATCACCACCGCCTGGGAGGCGATTCCGGAGAAAAAGAAACTCTGGCTCTGGTCCCCCCAAGCCGCCCTCTGGGAAGCCATCGCCCTCGTCGCCACCGCCTACCGCGTCCAGGGCGACCCCACCGCCGCCACCACGCTCGTCGACCGCCACCTCACCGACCCCGCCACCCCACCCGAAGCCCTCGCCATCATCGGCGTCCCCGAGGCCCTCGCCACCCTCAACGCCGGCGACCTCCCCACCGCCCTCCGAAACTTAGAGTGGTTGGCCACGCAGGCACCCACCCACCCCCTCAGCGCCTACGCCCACTACTGGTTCGCCCTCCGCGACCACCAATCCGGCAGCCCCATCGCCCACCACCTCCAAGCCATCCACTTGGCCCTGGGAGAAAGCCCCAGCCTAAGCTGGCAACGCGACCTCACCGCCAGAGCCGACCTCCTAGCCGCGAATCTAAACCTCGGAAAGACCACCTCCTCCTACCCAAATGAAGTCCTGACCACCCAACTAGCCACCATCCAAGAGGACCTAGCCAGATGGTAAGGCTAATACATGGAACGGCGGCTTCCAGCCGCCGAAGCGGGGGAGCGCACGCGTCCCCGCGTGCGAGATGCGGCGTCCCGCCGCATCAAAAGGCAAGTCGAGCGGAGCGAGAGAGCCGAATCCATTCAAGGAGCGGCGATTTGCCATTGCCTTCGCCCGTCTCCGCTTCGCTCCGGCTGCCGAATCAACCCAAACGCGAAGCCTCCAACCAACAAAATTTTTCCCACCAAATCTCCACGCAATACACTACCCGCCCACCCTTCCTCGCCACCCTCCTCATCCTAACGATCTTCACCACCACACTCACCACCCAAGCCGCCACCATCACCAAAGGCACCGCCAACGCCTACCACCCCAGCTTCGTCAGCGCCACCACCACCAACCCCGCCCTCATCTGGGATCGCCGCGCCACCCTCTCCGCCACTCCCCACACCTTCACGATCCTGGCCACCCCCGGCAACGGCTGGCGCGTCAACTCCGCCACCACCCCCGCCCCAAACGGCGACCCCATCCCCCTCACGCTCCCACCCGCCACCCCCGACGGCAAAGTCAACTTCACCATCCAGCGCGACCTCACCGCCGCCGCGGGCACCACCGACCTCCTCACCGTCACCTTCGCCACCCACGGCCTGAAGCCCGACGGCAACCCCGATCGCCTCGAATCTGTCACCCCCGACGCCTTCATCGTCCCCGACGTCACCACCTACGACTATGACGGCAACGGTCTACCGGACCTGTGGGAAATCCAGCACTTTGGTGATCGCGGCATCGACCCGAACGGCAATCCCGATTTCGACCAGTATTCGAGCCAAGAGGAATGGACCAACAGCACCGACCCAAACCACTACGACGGCGGCCCCGATTTCCGCCTCCTCGGCCGCTGGCAGTTCGACGAAGGATTTGGCAACACGTTTCAAGACGAGGCTTCCAATCCGCACCCGGGCACGCTTCACGGGAACTACCAATGGCGAACGGACCCAGACGAGCGACGATACATCGAGTTTTCCGACAACCAGGCCGGTGCCACGATCGAAGCCCCCGACCTCGTGCTCGGCGATGACGGTGCGGATTTCACGGTCACCTTCTGGTTCAAACTCCTCGGACACAATACAGGTTTGTGGCGTGAGATGGTCCGAAAAAGCGGCAGCGACTGGCAACGAACGTTCGCCCTTTGGCTTTCACCTCATACCAGCCAGATCCACGCTCGAATCTCGGGGGTCACGAACTCGAACCTGGGAATCTGGCAGAGCGCCAACCACCTCGCTTTCAGCGAATGGTCCCACGTGGCCTACGTCAAGCGCAGCGATCGTTTGGAACTCTACGTCAACGGGATGTTCGATTCGTCCGAAGTTTTCACCGAGCCAATTGTCGGCAACAACGGCCCAATCACGATCGGCAAAGCCTTCTACGAAGGTATTCACGCAGGATACGACGATCTTAGAATCTACAACGCCGCCCTGTCCCCCGAGGAAATCGCCACCCTCCAAATCGTCGCCGACGCCGACCCCGATCACGACGGCCTCACCAACGAGCAGGAACTCGCCCTCGGAACCAACCGCAACGACCCCGACACCGACTACGACGGCAACCCCGACAACGCCGACCCCGACCCACTCGATTCGACCGTCTTCAACCCTGTCCGGCTCGGTCACTGGACCTTCAACGCCTCGAGCTTCCTCTCCGATTCCGGCAAACCCCCGCTCCTCAACGAAAATAACACCCTCGCCGTTCCCGGCATCCAAGGCCGCGCCCTCGACATCCTCCCCAGCGTCGCCTCCCGCCTCACCCTCGCCCACACCAACGCCGACGGCTCCGCCAACATCAACCTCCGCCGCGGAACCATTCGATTCTGGTATCGGCCCGATTGGACAACGCGGCCTGAAGGAGCGACCGATGGAGGCCCGCTATCCTGGGCCCGTCTTCTCGAGGTCGGCGGTTGGCCTCCCGAGGCCCACGGCGGTTTCTGGGGCCTTCACCTGAACGATCCAACCGGTTCCCAAATCCTGTTTTCGGTCTTCGGATACGAAGCGAACACAATCATCGCCGGCGGCGGATACTCCAACCCGTTCACGTGGACCGCGGGAGAATGGCATCAGATCACCGTCACCTACTCGCCGACCGCTTCAAAACTCTTCATTGACGGAAATCTAAAATTGACCGGAGCGCCCTCCTACCTTCCGACCAAAGCCGCCCGGGAAAAAGGCTTCACCATCGGCACCAACTACTGGACCGGCGAGCGAGCCACCGGCCAAATTGACGAACTCGAGACTTTCAACTACGAACTCAATCTCGCGACAATCACGTCTAACTACGCAATCCAAAGTAATAGGCTCACCGCTCATCAGACCAATGGTGGTATTCCCCCAGATTGGGAAAACCGCTACTTTCCCCCCGGCTCAGCCAACGCAATCCCAACCGACCCTGCAGCAAGAAAAATCTGGTGGAATTCCTTCAGCGTTGCAGGCGGAATGACCAATGGCGAAAAAGCCACCTATAATCTCGATCCCACCAAGAAATCTACCAAGGACATTAACATACCAGACAGTTGGGGCTGGATCACGGCCTGGACCCCAATGAGGCAGACCCTTTCAGCGACGATGACGAAGGCATCGGAGATAATTTGGTTTTGTTGGATGAGATATTTCAGGAGGAAATCCCACCATTCGTGACACGGACGCGGATGGCAAAATGGATGGCCGAGCTGCACCCTTCCATCCTGCAGTCCAGTGGAACAGAACAGCTGAGACCAAATATGCAACGATTCGGATTTCAGATCCACATTGAATTTTACGAGAACTATCCTTTGTCGCTAGGGAATGACGGTCGGGTCCTGAGCGTTCGACACCGTGACAATCCTCAAAACAAATTGCTAATCTGGGACCCCGTCTCTGGATGGAACGAGGTTTCTGATAACACCATTGCCGTTGACTTTGGCTCTACAACAACCGCCCCTGAGGGAAATAGTCATATTGAGTTCACGTCGTCAAAACTGAGAATACGTTCTGCCGTATTAGCCGACGATGGGAGGATTCTGGTCGATGATGCATCTGTATCCGAGTATGAATTTGGCGAGTATGATTTGGAACCAGTTTTACCGTTGCCACCTATAGTTCACCAGACCGCCCCGGCTCCCGCCCATCCTATTGTGGACAGACATGTATATACAAAAGTCCTCGCTCCGGTGCCATCTGGCCCCACCTACTACGAAGCGAGTCCATTATAGCACCAAGACGTCGGGTCACGCTTCTGCGAATGGATTTGTCGCCGCGAGCATCTTGTTTTCACAAGCGCATTCAAGAGCCAAATTTATCCCAGCCGTGAAAATCGCCCAACGTATCGCGATTCACAGGAAACAACTAGCACCAATTACGAAGTCAGGCATGGCGCGATCGCTTCTCATACAGCGTTCCGTTCTACAGGTAAATACTTGGGATTCGCATGAAATGCTTACTTTCGTAATGGACCCAGTATCTCCAATCCGAATCTGGGATTGACTTTAATATCATAAGCGCAACCTCATCTGGATCCGTGCTTCCAACAGGATCAACATATGCATCGCCTAATAGTCTTCACGGAAAGTTAATCGACTCGAGCCGGGTCCGAAATTTGAACCTTGGCCAGGCCACCAACTCACCGAAAGTCCCCTACGTCAGCCGGTTATCGGTGGTTCAGAGATCCTTGTTGACGGGAATTGGCTTCGTATCGGCACCGTCCGGCCATTTGGTCCGATGCGGAATCGAATCTTAATTGGAGGAGAATCACGAGGCAAGGAAGCGCCATAACTATAGCCGATTTAGACGATTATCTCACGTTTAGTAGACTTCTCTGGAGGAACGGTCGTTTTCTCTATTTGGCCGACTTGACTAATAGCGAGGGAGATAATGTAGTTGTAGACGACAACGATGAAGGCTTGCTGTTAGCCGTCCTATTATCCGACTTCCACTCAGGAAGTCTTGATATCCTTATCCCTGTTGACATGGCAGTCGACGCCAACAGAGACGGTGTAATCAAATTTTCGGGAAACTTTGGCGAAAGCGAAGTCGCAGGCAAACCCCAAGACAGGACTTCAGAAGGAGAAGCCATTTCGCTTTCGGATCAACGACGACGACGACAAGAACTATTCAGGCACAGAGGGGGAACGCGTCCCCTCATCTATTAAAGACTGCGAAGATGGAACGATCAGCAGCACTCGCGATCTGGAAGACTTGACGCGGCTTCATGTCTACTACGGCGAATTGAAGGAGCTTGTTCGACAAAAGAAATTCAAAATTGGCTTCGAATGGACGAACACCAACGGAACGACTCCTGCGGTAAATATCTTTAGGTCAGCAAGTTCTAACGGATCGGCGGAATATTTGACCGACGAAACAATAGGACAACAGCAGATTCAAAACGGCTACGCAAATAAGCTAGTTAGCGTCTCTGGAACTAGCGCCTGATCCTTCCCGATTCGGCAGCGCAAGGCGAATCAGCGACCCCATTGGAGCATCTCCTTTTTGAAGGCAGCTCGGCAGGGGATGGGCCAGCTTGTCATGACGATACACAAGCCTGACGGATCGGAGATTGGCCAGTCCTGGCGTATGGCTCATATTGCAAACGTGAGGAAGATGTATGAAAGAGCAAAGGCAACAGGAGCCATTCCAGTTCCTCACAGCAAAACGACTACTCCGGCAGATCCGGGAGTCGGCCTTGCTTGACCCGTTCAATAACCAGTGGGAAGTCCCCTGAATCCCTTGGACGGAATCAAAAGAATACATCGTTTTTGTTCATGGCTGGAAGACGTCATATGACAGCGCAAGAACCTTTTTTGCGGAAACCATGTTCAAACGCCTATGGCAGAGAGGGTATAAAGGCCGGTTTGCGGCTCTGTATTGGCCAACGCTCGTTGGCTTGAATTCCTACAACGAGAGCGAATACCGTGCTGGTTTTGTGAAAGCCTGAAACAGTATATTGAAACCCTTCCAGGAGATTTTACAAAGAATCTAGTTGCTCATAGCATGGGGAATATCGTTGCGGGTTCGGCCTTAAGGAAGGGAGCGAGCATTACAAATTACGCCCTCATTGATGCTGCCGTTCCTGCGAGCTCATGATCCTGATCCGAATTCAGCAACAGTCGTTCGGGAACAGCCCAGACAATGACATTGATCCACCAACGAAAGCGCTTGCCTACAAAGACAAGCTATCTTCCGTAAGCGGAAGGCTTTTCAACTTCTATTTAACGTCTGATGATGCGCTTGAAAAGTGGGTTTTGAACAATTCTTTATTCAAACCGGAACTGATTTATGAATCTCCTCAGGGGTATCATGGATATTTTCGTATCTCCGGGATCTGCTAGCGGGAATAAACTTCGACTGGAGTTTGTTTCGAGTCCCGGCAGACCTCTATCGCAAATGGAGGAGTCTCTAGCATATGCATCGAAATCGTCTACTTTTGCAATTGGAGCCGAAGGTAGCGCAAGCGGTTCGATAGCGAAGAATATCGATCTATCGACAAGCTTCGAGTATGAAAACACTCATAGCGGACCGTGGGAGTTTCCAATTCAAAAAATTATGCCATTCTATGACCGGCTCATGGACGAGTTGGACATACAGCGCATTCAAGAATGAGAATTCTGAGATATCTCCTCGCTATTACTCTAACAATTGTTTGCGGGGCGGTTTTACTGGCATTGTTCTGGCTGCGAAAGAACTCGAATCAAGCCTCATTTGGAACAGAGACCAGTTCCGATCAATCGTCTGTCGTTGGAGTAATAGGCTAAATTGAGCAATTCATTCGCTGGCGCAACGCCGAGCCAGCAAGAGATAGCGCAAGCAAAAGAACGTCAGTGGACAGCTGCATTTTTGACTCCCATATCATTGTATGGAAAGGTTGTTGATCAGAGCGGAAATCCGATAAAAGGGGCGGCAGTTGAGATTGGTGTATTAATAATAGCCGCTCCCGAATGCAAGCGGCACGAGCTACGTTAAAACCACGGGTGCAGATGGCCGATTTTCTATTTCTTCTCACGGCATAGCCTACAGCCTGAAAGGCTTCTAAGGATGGCTTTTATTCCACGAAGGAGTCAACTGCGAACAGAAATGTCGTTACTCCCGCGAGGGAAGACGCCCCAGCATCGTCGTCCGATGCGCCGATCGTTCTTGTTTTGCATAGGCAAGGGGAAACGGAACCGTTGATTTTTGAAAAGACTGGACAAATAGATGTTCCTAAAACGGGTCAGCCGATCTTCGTTGATTTGCAAACAGGACGCGTTGGAAAAAGTGGATTACAGATTTCCTCTTGGGTTGGTGACTATACTCAGCCAAAATTCGATTGGCGGTATCAATTGAGCGTGCCGAGCGGTGTAATTATCGAGCGCAGAAATCGGTTTGATTTTCAAGCGCCTACAGACGGATATAAACTGAGCGTTGAGATCAACATGCCTTCGACCGCAGAGCGTTGGGCTATAGATGGCGAGGGCGACTACTTCGCGAAACTTGCTGATGGAAAATTTGCGCGGTTCTCTGTTCGCTTCTACCCGAGAGCAAGAAATTTTGTTGTGATTGAAAGTTATATCAATCCAAAGCCTGGAAACCGCAACCTTAGTTTGACCCAGCGAAGGCTGTCAAATAACTCACCGGCCCTTCGCCGCAGCGACCGCGCCGTCACGCCGGATGCTAATACCCCTACCACCCGGCATCCGACGCGCCGATGCTCGGTTCTCGGTAACTCGAACCTTTTCCTTCCGGCAGCGTCCGTCCTGCAAACATCCTCCCTCCGCCAGAGCGCTCGCACGTCGAAGGGGTCTGTCCGTCGAAGGGGTCAGTCCGTGCATTGGTTCAGAAATCCCCTCCTTGACGCCCGCTTGCCAACAGCAAACGTCCCCCCAAACACCCCCAGCGGTCCGCCGCGTTCGCCCGCGCCGTCACGCCAGATGCGAATTGCCCCCCGGTCCCGGCATCCGTCGCGCCGACGCTAGCCTTTCGTAACTTGTTTCTCACCTTTCCGGCAATATCCGTCCTGCAAAATCCACCCTCTGCCAGAGCGAGTTCGGGTCAAGAAATGGGGAAATGGAGGAAATGGGGTCATGGAGGAAATGGGAAATGGGGTCAGGCGTCAAATCTTGAATTCAGTAGGCTGATACGGATCGCGTGTTGGGTTGTCGGTATGATCCGAGCGACATAGGCAGCCGTCGCTCGGGTCGTTCCATTCAGACCATTTTTTGACGCGGATCGATCAAGGGCCTTCCGCCGTGGGTCTTGAGACTTCTGAACCGAGCGACACGGGTGACGATGCAGGGTGCGTGACGATCGTTCCCTACGGAGACCGCAGTCACGCGAGACGGGTGCAGGATAGAAATCTCTGAAAGAGCATTTCAGCGAGGTAAGTTTGCTGCCAAAGTATATGCGTTTACATATACGTTTGATTGATGAACCCAAATACCGCACCTATCCTTGAGCGAATCCGGCCATCGACCGCTGGAGCGAGGAAAGTTTCGGTGATCCGTCAAGGCAAGAGCGGATCTTACTTCAACTCCAGCGTAGGGAGGCGGCGATACGTGACCGAATACGTCCACGGCCGATCGGCGGCCCAAGCCCAGGAGAGCATTGGTGCCCTCATCGCTTCCGTCTTGTCGGCGAGTATGCGGACTCGAAGACCGTGAAGAGCAGGCAAGATCGCAAGGCCGGGGCCAAAAAAAAGCGCCCGACCAACATCTGCCTCGCCCAAAAGCGGACATCCAAGACCTGATCGCCGCGCCGAAGCAAAGATCCAGCCGGAAGTGCCGTCGCCGAGTGGAAGTCCACGAGCGCACGCCATCTTCAAACCAGTCAACGCACGGTGGGAAGGCTCATGCAGCAAGCCGCAGAGCGAATTGACGCGGCCTACCTCCCCAAGCCCGGCGAGGAAGCCAGGCGCGAGGTTCTCATGGTCCAGGGCATGTTCGGCTCCTTCGCGCCGCCTCGCCCACACCATGACCATCCCGGGAAAAAATGCGGCCACTTCCCGGCCGATTCGGCCCTCTGTTCCTGGAAGGGGCCTACACCCCCGCCCTGGCCCGGCTCATCACCCTGGAGCGAGCGGATGAAGCAGCTCCGGCACGCTGTTTCCACCTCGCGGAGCTGGCGGACTCCGTCTCCGAGCGACGGATCCAGCGTGTGGGTGGCCGCACGGCGAGTGCGCCGTGGCGTGGCAAGCGAGATCTGCCCCCGATCCCTTCGAGGTCAGGATCCTCTACGATCAGCGTGGACGGTACCGAAGTGCCCTGCGCCTGAGGCCCGCTTGCCGAAAAGCAAAGTCCCCGCAACCAAAACCCCCATGGTCCGCCGGTTGCGTCGTCACCCGCCAAAGAGATGCGAAGTTGCCCCCGCGCGACCACGACTCCACCACCTACCTCTCCGCCTTCCAGAGCCCCTCGACTTTGGAATCAGCCTGCGTCGCGAGGCCACGGTCCCGGCATCCGTCGCGCCGACGCTAGCCTTTCGTAACTCGTTTCCTCACCTTTCCGGCAATATCCGTCGAAGGGGTCAGTCCGTGCATTGGTTCAGAAATCCCCTCCTGACGCCCGCTTGCCAACAGCAAACGTCCCCCCAAACACCCCCAGCGGTCCGCCGCGTTCGCCCGCGCCGTCACGCCAGATGCGAATTGCCCCCCGGTCCCGGCATCCGTCGCGCCGACGCTAGCCTTTCGTAACTCGTTTCCTCACCTTTCCGGCAATATCCGTCCTGCAAAATCCACCCTCTGCCAGAGCGCGTTCGGGTCAAGAAATGGGGAAATGGAGGAAATGGGGTCATGGAGGAAATGGGGTCAGGCGTCAAATCTTGAATTCAGTAGGCTGATACGGATCGCGTGTTGGGTCGTCGGCTTGGTCCGAGCGGACGAAATGGCAGCCGTCGCTCGGGTCGTTCCATTCAGACCATTTTTTGACGTGGGATCCATCAAGGGCCTTCCGCCGTGGGTCCTGAGACTTCTGAGAACCGGAGCGATACGGCTGAGGATGCGGGGTGCGCGACGATCGTTCACAACGGAGACCGCACTCACAGCGAGATCCGGTGCCAACGGCCAGTCTTTACAAATGTTCGTTCTCTGTCACTCTGTCCGACTTTTCCGATGCCTGCCCTGATCTACTTCCTCCTCGCGATTCACGTCATCATGTGCGCGCTCATGATTCTCGTCACCCTCATGCAGCGCCCGCGCAGTGAGGGACTTGGCGCGGCCTTCGGTGGCGGCATGACCGACAACATCTTCGGTGCGCAGACCACGAACGTTCTCGCGAAGGCCACGACCTGGCTCGGGGGCGCCTTCTTCGTCGTCACTCTCGTTCTCGCGATGCTTTACGCCCGCCAGGGGACCAACTCCGAAACGCAAATTCAGAAGGAACTCAAAAGCATGCCCGCGCCCGCCGCGGAAACCGCGCCGGCTGCGTCGGAATCCTCCGCCTCGTCGGACGCACTCACGCCCGCACCCGCGACGGAATCAGCTGACCCAGCGGCCGCTGAATCGACCCTTTCCACGCTCGCAGCCGAAACGGAAGCTCCTGCCGCCACGCCAGCCGGTGCCCTTTCCGAACCAGCGGACGACGCCATGGCCGCCCCCGCGGTCGCTCCCGAGCCTGCCGCCGCCGCGGAACCCACAAACTCTCTCGTCATTCCGGAACCCGCCCCCGCCGCCACCCCGGAGTGATTCCCTTTCGCTCGTGAAGATCGCGGGCCGGATCTCCAGCGTGCGTGCGGCCCTTCGCCGCAACGATTCGAGAGTTGTCCTCGTGCCGACGATGGGCGCGCTCCACGCGGGGCACGTTGCCCTCATTCGTCGCGCCCGCCGGATCGCGGGACGCGGCGGCACGATCGTCGTCTCGATCTTCGTCAACCCCACGCAATTCGACCGGGCCGACGACCTCGCTCGTTATCCCCGCCCCGCAAGGGCCGATACCACGATTTGCCGGGACGCCGGGGTCGACGTGCTGTTTCGCCCGAAGGACGCGGCGGAGATTTACCATCCCGATGCCTCCGTCGTCGTGGACGAAACCGCTTTATCCCAACACCTCTGCGGATCTTCCCGCCCCGGGCACTTTCGGGGCGTCTGCACGGTCGTGACGAAGCTCTTCGGCATCATCCAGCCGGACGACGCGGTCTTCGGAGAGAAGGATTGGCAGCAACTCGCCATCGTCCGCCGCGTCGTTCGCGACCTCGATCTTTCGGTTCGGATTCATGGTCACCCGACGGTGCGCGAACCCGACGGGTTGGCGCTGAGTTCGCGCAATCGGCATCTGGCGCCCGCTGAGCGCTCGGTCGCACCCGACTTTCACCGCACTCTCGTCAACGCGGTGACCCGCAAAGCCCCCGCGGCCATTCGCGGGGCCGCGATCCGCGGGCTCGAAACGATCCCGGGCGCGCGGCTCGATTACGCGGAGGTCGTCGACGCCGAAACCCTCGCGCCGGCTCGCCATCTGGCGCGCCCGGCCCGTCTGGCCGCCGCTATTTTCCTCGGCAGCACCCGGCTGATTGATAACGTCGCCGTTCCGTCTCCGGAAGCATGAGAGAATTCGATTACGTCGTCATCGGCAGCGGTATCGCCGGCCTGACCTTCGCCCTCCAGGCCGCCGAGCACGGCAGCGTCGCCATCGTCACCAAGCGGGGCCTCGCGGATTCGAACACCGCCTGGGCACAAGGCGGCGTGGCTTGCGTGGTCAGCGAGCAAGACTCGTTTGAACTCCACATTGCCGACACGCTCACCGCCGGAGCCGGACTCTGCGACGAGGACGCCGTGCGAACCGTCGTGACGGAGGGCCCCGATCGAATTCGCGAACTCATCGGACTCGGTGTTCACTTCGACGAACGTTTGGACGAGGACGGCGAGAGCGAACTCGATCTCGGCATGGAGGGCGGTCATTCCAAACGGCGGGTCCTGCATTTCCAGGATTCCACCGGGCTGGCGATCGAGACGACCCTCGTTCGGCACGCCCGCGAGCACGCCAACATCACGATTCTCGAGAATCACATGGCGGTCGATTTCATCACGACCGGGAAGCTCGGCTACGCCATGCAAAACGCCTGCGTCGGCCTTTACGTCCTCGACGAAGAGACCGGTCACGTCGAAACGATCCGCACCGACGTCACCATCGTGGCGACCGGTGGCTGCGGGAAGGTTTACCTCTATTCGACCAATCCCGACATCGCCACCGGCGACGGGGTGGCCATGGCCTGGCGGGCCGGAGCGGCCGTCTCGAACATGGAGTTCATCCAATTCCACCCAACGTGCCTCTTCCAGCCGGAGGCGAAATCCTTCCTCGTCTCCGAGGTCGTCCGCGGCGAAGGCGGCATCCTCGTCGACGAGCGCGGTCAGCGGTTCATGGACCGGCACCATCCCCTTGCGGAACTCGCCCCCCGCGACATCGTCGCCCGAGCCATCGACGCCGAGATGAAGCGGACCGGCAGCAAGTGCGTCTACCTCGACATCTCGATGAAGCCGCCGGAATTCGTCAAATCCCGGTTTCCCACCATCTACGAGACCTGCCTGCGCTACGGCATCGACATCACGAAAGACCCCATTCCCGTCGTGCCCGCCGCCCACTACCAGTGCGGCGGGATCAAGACCGACCTCAACGGCGAGACGAGCCTGCGCGGGCTTCACGCCATCGGCGAAGCCGCCTGCACGGGACTCCACGGAGCGAACCGCCTCGCCAGCAATTCCCTGCTCGAAGGCATGGTCCTCGCCCACCGGGCGGTCGAGAAGACCACTCGACCCCGCCCACCCCGCGCGCGCTTCGACCTCCCGGAGTGGCGGCCCGGCGAGGTTCAGGACGTCGACGAACTCGTGGTCATCTACCACAACTGGGACGAAATTCGCCGCCTCATGTGGGATTACGTCGGCATTGTCCGCACCGACAAACGCCTCGCCCGCGCCGCCACCCGGCTGCGCAATCTCCACACCGAGATCCAGGAATTCTACTGGAACTTCAAAATCTCCACCGAACTCCTCGAGCTTCGCAACCTCGTGACCGTCGCCTCCCTCATCGTCGACTGCGCGATCAGTCGCAAGGAAAGCCGCGGCCTCCACTACACCCTCGATTACCTCGACACCGACGACGCGAAATTCCGTCACGACACCACGATGCGACGCACGTAGGTGCGAACGGTTTTCAACTTGCAATCCGTAGGAAACTTACCGATACGTTACCGATGCTGCTCAGAAACAGCCTCCTGGCACTTTTCCTCCTCGGTGCCGCTCCCGCCGCGCTCTTCGCGGAGTCCACGGTCTCCGCTTCCGCCGATTTCTACAAATACGCCGAGAAGCTCCGCGAAAAAGCCCTGCTCAAAGTCGAACCCCAAGTCGTCTCGACGAGCAAGTTCCGATTCGGCTTCAGCCGCTACGAATGGAAGCGCAACATCGTCACCACCGTCTTCTGGATCGGCGAGGACCCCTCGCAGAACAACCCGGTCTCGAACTACAAGAGCTCGTGGGACACCAACTGGACGGCGAACTTCGGCGGTTACGACGATCCCGATCCCGCCGCTCGCAAAGACTTCCTGCCCAAGAAATTCACGCCAAGGCAAAACCCTTTTTACGTCGCCCTTCCCTTCAACGACGTGACCCGCGGCACGACTAAGCCTGAATCCCGAAAAGCCATCCCGTGGTTTCGGGAGGCCTTCGAGCGCGAAGGTAAGTCGGTTTGCAAAGGTCGTTGGCTGGCAATCCGGCATGGCAACCGCATCGCCTACGCCCAGTGGGAGGATTGTGGTCCCTTCCGCACGGACCATTGGGAATACGTGTTCGGGAACCAGCGGCCGAAAATGAATCTCAACGGCGGTGCGGGGCTCGACGTCAGTCCCGCCGTCCGTGATTACCTCGGAATGAGCGGAAAAGACGTCTGCGACTGGAAATTCGTCGATTTTAAAGACGTCCCCCCCGGCCCTTGGGCGAAGCATGGCGACAACAACACGTTCGTCCTCCAAAAACGCGGCGACGACCTCATGACCGCCGACCGCAACAACGCTTACGGCGCGAAGCGGTAAGCCACCACCTAGCAGCCTGTCGGACTTAGACGCGCGACAAAACCCAAGAAACCTGGCAGACAGGGAAGATGGCAGTGAGAAACGTCAACGTCGATCATGAGACCCCGCTACTGTTACCGCCGGACCTTCGGGACTGGGTTCCGGCAGGGCACATGGTTCATTTCGTGATGGACGCGGTAGGGGCGTTGAATCTTGGGGCGGCGAAGAAGAACGAACGGGGGACGGGCTCGGCGCAGTATCCGCCGTCGATGATGCTTGGGTTGCTGATTTACAGCTACGCGACGGGGATCTTTGGGAGTCGGCGCATCGAAACGCTCACGCACGAGAATGTGGCCGTGCGCTACCTGTGTGCTGGACACCATCCTGACCACGACTCGATCTGCAAATTCCGCCGAGAGAACGCGGAACTGCTGAGCAGTTGCTTTCATCAGGTTCTTGAACTGGCGGCAGGATCAGGAGTGTTGAAGGTGGGAGATTTGACCATCTCGCTGGACGGCACCAAGCTTCTGGCCAACGCAAGTCGCCACAGCGCGATGAGTCACGGTCGAATCGAAGAGCAGATGACGCTGGCCAGCGAGCAAATCCAAGAGTTGCTGGCTAAAGCCGAGAATGTCGACAGCACCCCACTACTGGCCGACGGGCTGGAGATCCCGCAGGAAATCAAACGTCGCGAGGATCGACTGGCCAAGCTTGCGCAAGCCAAGGCCGCTCTGGAAGCTCGCGCCAAAGTCCGCTTCGAGCAGGAAAGCGCGGCCCACACCGAAAAGCTCGCCGCCCGCGCACGAAGCGAGCAGAGCACCGGTCGCAAAGCACGTGGCAAAGCACCGGATCCGCCCACCGAAGGCCCTCGTCCCAAGGACCAATATAATTTCACCGATCCCGAGAGCCGGATTATGAAAGACAAAAGCGGCTTCGCGCAGTGCTACAACGCGCAGGCCGCCGTGGAGGTCGACACCATGCTCATCGTCGGAGCCCATCTCACCGACGCACCCAACGACAAGCAACAACTCCAACCCGGAGTGGAGTCCGTGAGCCCGACCGTCGGCAACGTCAGCCAAGTCCTCGTCGACAGTGGCTACTACAGCCAGGAAGCAGTTGCGAGCGTGGAAGCCCGAGACGGGAACCCGAAAGTTTACGCCGCGCAAAAGCGCCAGCCACACGGGCGCACAATTGCTGATCTGGAACTCCGAGCCGACCCGCCCGCACCGCCACCCGATGCTCCGCCTACCGAAATCATGGCCCACCGACTCACCACCGCGGCTGGGCGCAAACTTTACGCCCTGCGCAAACAAACCGTCGAACCCGCCTTCGGCATTATCAAAGAAGCCATGGGATTCCGACGCCTGCTCCTACGCGGCAAAGAGAAGGCTGCCTTGGAATGGTCATTGGTCACTACCTCCTACAACCTCAAACGCCTCTTCGGACTCGGAATGAGGATCGCAAGGGCGTAAGCAGCCCGCTATCCCGCCCTCATGGATGATGGCAGCCGGTCTCAACTCCTCACGCAGACTCCTCGGCAGTCATCGGACTCTCCGAACCGCTCGCCAACCGCCAATCCTAACTTAACCAACAAAATCCGCCGCCAAACTGGCAGCTCCAAGTCCGACGGGCTGCTAGGCAAAACGCCGAGGAAGGTAGGGAAGCCGCGCCGCCGGGTTCCCATTTTCGGTCAAAGGTTGCACCCGTTTTCAAGCTCGTCGCCGATACCCCGCGAAAAGCGCCCCGGAAATCAGCACTAAAAGACGTATCCGCGCGCGGCCGGTCGTGCCCGGCGGTCCCTCCTTGATCTTGGAAGAAAGCTGACCGTTTCCACCACGCCGCGATAATTCAAGGAGCGGCGGCTTCCAGCCGCCGAAGTTCGAATCATTTTCGGTGATCGCCGTATCGGCGACCTGGCCCTTGCGAGACTGCCACGTCCGGCGTGCTCTTCGCACAGCGAACGCAGCTACAGAATTCACTGCAATGCTCTGAAGTATCGAAAAATCCTCCCAGCGCTTTTAGCCGATGGAGTCCAGCCCCCCTTAACTGTCATGTTGAGCGAAGCGAAACATCTCTGGCTTTTCACCGCATTTCCAAGCCAGCGCCCGTTTTAAAATACGGAACTTTCGAAGGCTCTTCGCAACGCCGAAAATGGCACCGCGACCTAAGAGAAGGCGGTAAGTCCAAGCTGCAGAGACCTCACGAATCCAGAATCTGCCGGATCCCCCGCAGCGGGATCATGATCCAGTCAGGTCGATTGTTCGCCTCGTAACCAACTTCGTAGATCGCCTTATCGAGCAGGAAGCTCTCGAGGAGAATCTCGAAGCCCATCCGGTCTTCCGGCACGAAGGTCGCGCCTTGCACGGTCTGGAGATAGGACTGTAGGAACACGCGGCTGACGTATTCATACCACATGTCCGCCCAAGGCGAGACGGTCGGGATGTCGACGCCGCGCACCGCGATGCGCTGCGAGAGTGCCGTGTAAGCCGCGTAGTGGAATGAACGGAGCATGCCCGCGACGTCGCGGAGCGCGGACCGCTTGAGCTTGCGCTCGCTGAGTGCCCGAGCGGGCTCGCCCTCGAAGTCGATGATGATGAAATCGCGTCCCGTGTAGAGGACCTGACCCAAGTGATAGTCTCCGTGGATTCGGATCTTATCCGTCAGAATTTTCTCGCCGATGAGACGGCCAACTCGGTCGAGAATCTCCTTCTCGCGACCCAGAATTGCGGACGCTTCATCCCGCCGATTTTCCGGCAGTTTTTTGAGCTGACGATTGATCCCTTGGAACGTCCGCCGGAGCGAATTGCGCGTGGATTGGTAGACCGACCGCTGGTAGAGCGTCGTAAATGGCTCGGGCGCAAAGGTCGGATCGGTCCTGTCCGACGCCAACGCCAGGTGCATCTCACCGGTGCGCTGGCCCAAGACGCGGGCGCGCTCCGGGAAGACTCCACCGATCATATGGATGAATTCGGTCGGGAAGTTGAGCGGCGCGTCGATGTCCGAAATTTTCGGCAGCTTGAACTCGCCGAGCTCCGGCTGCTCCGTGAGCACCCGTTCGAAGTAACGCCCGACCACGTCCAGCGCCAGGGTCCAGGCGTCGCCCTGATTCTGCACCAGCGACTGCATCATGCAGACGACGCGGGCTTCGCTGCCCGTCCGGTGGTATTCGATCGCGCCGGAATACGGCGGGACGTTGGCGAAATCGGTCTTTTCGGTCAGGAATCGGGTCAATTCCACGTCGGGATTCACCCCCTCCTCCATGCGGCGGTAGAGTTTGAGGAACAACTCGCCGCCGTAGATGACGGACGTGTTGCTCTGCTCCGCCCGAAGGACGTTGGACGACATTGGCTCGCCGTCGGAGACGCGAGTTCGCAGCGCCTTGGTGGCATCGCCGACGAGCTCTCCGCCCATCGCCTTGACCGCCTTCTTCTGCGTCATCGTCCTGAGTAGCGAAGCGCGGAACTGCGGCTCGAAGATCGCGTCGAAGAGAATGAGCTCCTCGGGGCCTTCGCCAAATTGCGCGATGACGGCCTGCGGAAATTCCTGACGCAACGCGTGCGCCTGGTCACCGGTCGAGAACTGGAACGGAAGAACGTAGGTCTCCGGACTGCCTTCGACGTAGTTCACGTCGATGAGGAGGAGACGAGCCGCGTAGTTGCCGTCTTCGACCGGAATCGTGTCCCGGATCACCATTGATCGAATCGGGCGACTTTTGCCGCCGAACCAGCGGCATTTTCCGAGGTAATTCGGCAAAAGCTCCTGTTCGAGGGCCTCGCGGCGGGCGTCCGAAAAGAAATTTTTCCAAGTCAGCTTCCCGCCGAAGTCACCGCCGCGGCGGCTTTCGGTGACCGTGATCGCCTCGTGTTCCTGCTCGAGCAGCAGCCAATAGGTGTCGTGCGGCCCCATGGTGAAGAGGTAGGGACTGTCTTTGACGATCGGGAACTTGTTTTGGCTGAAAACTTCCTTCGGCGTCCGGCCGGCGTAATCCGAGAGGTCGACGTCGACGACTTGGGAGAAGCGCGAGAGGTTGATGACGCACAAAATGATCTGCTCCTCGTATTCCCGAACGAACATGAGCACCTTCGCGTTTTCCGGATAAAGGAACGTAAGTGTCCCATTACCAAAGGCTTTGTATTTCTTGCGCATCGCGATCACGCGGCGCATCCACCAAAGCAGCGACGACACGTTGCGCTCCTGATTTTCCACGTTGATGCTCTCGTAGTGATACTCCGGGTCGATCGTGATCGGCAAAAAGAGCTGCTGCGGATTCGCCGAGGAGAAGCCGGCGTTCCGGTCGGGGCTCCACTGCATCGGGGTGCGGACGCCGTCGCGGTCGCCGAGGAAGATATTGTCTCCCATGCCGATTTCGTCGCCGTAGTAGATGATTGGCGTGCCGGGGAGCGAGAAAAGCAGGACGTTGATGAGCTCGATCTTGCGCCGATTGTTGAGCAGCAGGGGCGCGAGGCGGCGACGGATGCCGAGATTGATCCGCGCCCGGGGATCCTGGGCGTAAACGCGATACATGTAGTCGCGCTCCTCGTCGGTGACCATCTCGAGCGTCAGCTCGTCGTGGTTGCGCAGAAACGTTGCCCACTGACACCCCTCGGCGATGGCCGGGGTCTGGTCCAGAATGTCCATGATCGGGAACCGATCCTCCATCTGCAGTCCCATGAACATGCGGGGCATGAGCGGGAAATGGAAGTTCATGTGGCACGAGTCGCCTTCGCCGAAGTAGGCCGCGGCGTCTTCCGGCCATTGATTGGCTTCCGCAAGCAACATCTTGTCTTCGAACTTGTTGTCGATGTGTTTACGCAGTTTTCGAAGAAATGCGTGAGTCTTCGGCAGGTTTTCGCAGTTGGTCCCCTCCTCCTCGTAGAGGTAGGGAACGGCGTCGAGTCGGAGACCGTCGACGCCCATGGCGAGCCAGAAGTCGATGACCTTGAGGAGCATCTTGTGGACTTCGGGATTCTCGAAGTTGAGGTCCGGCTGATGGTGGTAGAAACGGTGCCAGAAGTAGGCTTTGGCGACCGGGTCCCACGACCAGTTGGACGTTTCGAAGTCTTTGAAGATGATCCGGGCGTCCTGGTATTTCTCGGGCGTGTCGCTCCAGACGTAGAGTTCGCGGTCGGGCGACCCGGCGGGGGCGCGGCGGGATTTTTGGAACCAAGCGTTTTGGTCGGACGTGTGGTTGAGCACCAGCTCGGTGATCACCCGGATGCCGCGGCGTTTGGCTTCCTTGAGGAAATCCTTGAAGTCCTTGAGCGTCCCGTAGGCCGGGTTGACGTTGTAGTAATCCGCGATGTCGTAGCCGTCGTCCCGGAGCGGCGACGGGTAGAACGGGAGAATCCAGATGGCGGTGACGCCGAGATTCTGGAGATAATCGAGTTTTTGGAGGAGTCCGCGGAAGTCGCCGATCCCGTCGCCATTGCTGTCGTGAAACGCCTTGATGTGCGTCTCGTAAATGACGGCGTCTTTATACCAGGTCGGGTTGGAGACCGGGATGGATGCTTTCTTTGCCATCCCCGACGCTATTGACGGGGCACGGAGCGAACAAGACCTTTTCAGGCCGGAAAGCGGGAAGTTTGCGGGCGGTCTACTCCGGCCTTGGCCCGACGTCCTGCAGCTCTTTCGCCGCTTCGCGGAAGACCAGCTTCGCTTCGCGGGCGGCCGCCCCGTCGATGAAATAAGCGATCGCGGCCCGGCCGATGGCGTAGGTCCCCGCTCCCGCCACGGCGCCAGAGATGGCGTTGCCCCAGAGCGGGATGAATTTGAGAAGCTGGCGCGCTCCGGCCCGGAAAGCAAAACCCACCCCAAAACTGATCCCGAGCGTCCCGGCAAACTCAGCCGCCAATCGGGGAGAAAACCTTCGACCGCTCACGTGGACGATCATTCCAACCATCAAGCTCTGCAGCGCCGTCAACACCGGCAGATCCGCCAACGGAATGGGCTGCACGCCGATGACTCCGCACACGGCGGTGAAGGACTTGACCGAAGCCGCGGCGAGCTTGCGCTGCGCCTCCCGGGCGTGGGTCAAACGGGCGAAGTCCAGCTTCGCCGCCGAGGGCAAAGCCTCGGCGATGTCTTCCGCTTCGTTGGCGGAGCCGTTGATCTCGACGCGCAGGTCAGCCGTCTGGTCGATTTCACGACCGTCCCGGGCATCCAGAATCTCGACAGATCCCAACCCTTCCACCCGATAGGTCCGCCAGCCGTTCACCGCGGCACCAGTTTTGACGAGTCCGGTCCCGAGGCTGGCCAGCCAATCCGGGACGGTGAGACCTTCGCCCCCGCCGACGATTGCGATTCGGGCCGGGCGTTGCTCCAGGAAGACGTCTTTGATCGGGGCCAATTCCCGTAGGATTGGCTTCTGGATTCCCCCCGGCAGTTTTTCGACCAACCCTTCGAACCTGTCATACATCCCGACCAACTGTTCCTGCGCGCTCATGGCGGAAACGTATCACCTTGGAACGGAAAGTGAATAGTTGAGAGTTGGTAGTTGAGAGTTGGCGGTTGGAAGTCCGGGATGAGCGACTTGCGACGGATTACGAATTCGCCCAGCAGGTGACCGCTCCGAATCCCCCGAACCGTTGACCATTAGGCATTCGGTTCTCAAAGATCGACTCTCAACATCCCAATGGAATCACCGATGAACTTGGCGGCAAGCGGCTGAAGGTCTAAATGCCCGATCTCTGGAGCATTTTGAATGGGAGGTGAGCGCTGGGTTGTTCGGGCGTCGCCGGAGAATAAGTGGCGCAGCTCGTCGAGCCGCCCCTACCCTTGCTGGTTGCGGGCGGCATCCGTCAGCCGCATTCAAGGTCGGGCAGCCGCGCCGCCGGGTGCCCACTTCGGTTAGGGGTTGCGGTCGGAAACGAACAGCGAACAATGTGCTCAGACTAGGGTGCATGAGGAGCCCGTTGCGAAAACCGCGAATCCAGCGAGAAGGCGACGGCACCCGGGGCCCGGCTGCCCTACCGTTTTCGACGATGGCGCTGACGCGTTTAGCTCGAGCGATTTGAATGGAATGGGGGGCGCTGCGAAGTTTGGGCGTCGCCGGAGAAGAAGTGGCGCAGCTCGTCGAGCCGCCCCTACCCTTGCTGGTTCGGACCCTTCGCCGAAGGGTCCGACGCCTTCTCTCGTTGCGCCCGGCTGCTTCGACATTGCTCGGCGCTTCTGGCACGGTGCGATGCGGCGGGAAAACAACGGACAGCTATTTAGTTTCCAATCCGTTCAGAAAATCGAGGGCCTTGACGTAGCTCTGTCGCTCCAAATAGTGCCGGAGCATCGGGTCGGCGTGGGGCGCGATTTTTTCGGCCAGTTCGTCGACCCGGGTGGAGGCCGATTTCAATTGCTCGAGATGGCCCGCCGGATCGCGATCATAAAACTCACGATCCGCCACGACGTTCAGCCGCCGCTGGAGGGCTTCGCGCAGTTCGAGCAAATCGGCGTTCACGTGGGTCAGTTCGCCAGCGCGACTTCCTCGGAGTGGAGGTTTCCGGATTTTCCAAACGTCTCGGCGACGCTGCGTGGGTGGTCGTTTGCGCCACTCGCGCCGTTCGAGTCGTCCTTCCCGGCAAATTTCACGCTCACGAGCTTGCTCACGCCGTGCTCCTCCATCGTGACGCCGAAGACCATGTCGGCCCGGGCGATCGTGCGTTTGTTGTGGGTGATGACCACGAACTGACTTTGCTTCTCGAAGCGGTCGAGGATTTTGATGAAGCGATTGATGTTCGATTCGTCGAGCGGGGCGTCCATTTCGTCGAGCACGCAGAACGGACTCGGCTTCACCATGTAGATCGAGAAGAGCAGCGCGACGGCGGTCATCGTCTTCTCGCCGCCGGAGAGAAGCGTGATGCTCTGGAGCTGCTTGCCCGGAGGCTTGGCGATGATGTCGATGCCACTCTCGAGCGGATCGCTCTCGTCGGTGAGGATGAGGTTCGCCTTTCCGCCCCCGAAGAGCTCGGTGAACATCTCCTGAAAGTTCGTCCGAATCTTCTCGAACGTCTCGGCGAAGAGCACTTTCGTCGTGAGGTTGATCTTGGTGATGACCTCGAGCAGTTCCGCTTTCGAAGTGATGAGATCCTCGTTCTGCTTCTCGAGAAAATTGTAGCGCTCCTCGAGTTCCTCGAACTCCTGGATGGCGTCGATGTTGACCGGCCCCATCCGATCGATCTTCCCGGTCAGCTCGACGACCAGCTCCTCGACCCGGTCCCAGGGGACGCCTTCGGCTTCGTTGTTGGTCGTTATTGGTTCTTGGTCATTGGTCTGGTCGAGGGGGTTCACCTCATTCTTTGCGCTCTCCGCGCTCTCCGCGTTCTCGGCGGTCGAAAGCTCATTCCCTTCACCGTTCTCAGCCGCCGCATCCTTCCCGGCCCGCTCGCTGAGCGCCTTCATCAGCGCATAGGAATCCGTCCGAAAATTCTCGAGATCGACCTGATACCGTTGCGTCACGTGTTCGCGCACGTGCTCCGTTCGCATTTCGAGCTGCGTTCCCCGCACCTCGAGCTTGCCGAAGGAATCCTGCAATCCGGTCAGGTTCCGCCGCGCCTCGCGCAAGCGCTGTTCGACCGCTTCGGTCTCCTCCTGCGCGGTCGCCCGCTCGGCCATGAGACCCTCGACCTGCTGCTCGCCGCTCTCGAGCAGCTCCTGCCACGTGACCATGCTGCCGCGCATTTCGTTCGACTCGACGTCGAAGGCCTGAATCTTCCGCTCGGCGTCCGCGATGTCGCGCTCGCGCGAAACGAGCAATTCCGACAACTCGGTCACCCGAGCCGCCATCGGCCCCCGCTGACGCGTCAGACTCTCCTGCTGCTGCCGCTCGGTCGCGACGCGCAAGCGAAGCTCGCTCAATTCGTCGCCCATCGCCCGTTCGCGGTCGCGCGCCGCCTCGATCCCGCCCTCGACTTCCGCCTGCCGCGTGCGGGCGGCCTCGACCGCGGCTCCGGCCTCGCTGATCTGGGTCTCGAGCGTGGTGACCTTCTCGCCAGCGACCGTCACGGTCTGCGCGATCTGCGTCACTTCACGCTCGAAATTCGCCCGCCGATTCGCCGCGTCGCGCTGCTGCCGCTCGCACATCCCGCATTCGCTCTGCGCGGTCGAAAATTCCACCTGCGCACCCTGCACGGCGTCGCGCGCCGCCCGCACCCGGTCCTGAGCGCCGTCGAGCGTCGCCACGGCGTCGTCCCGACGGGCGGCGAATTCCTCCGCCGCGCGCTGGTGGTCGGTCAGCTCCTTCGCAAGAGCCGCGATCTCGTTTTTGCGAAGCAAAGCCGAACTCCCCTTCTCGCCGCCGCGCCCGCCCTGCACGATGCCTTCGACGGTCACAAATTCCCCGGCCCGCGTCACGAACGCGAGGTTCGGATGGCTCGGCTTGAGGGCGAACGCCTTGTCCACCGACTCCACCACGGCCACTTTTCCCAGCAGACGCTCGATCAACGGAGCCACGTCGTCCTTCGCGGTCACCCAATCGAGCGCCCACGCGACGGCCCCTTCCGGCAGATTCCCGCCCCGCGCCACCTCGCCACCGCCGAGCCCGACCCAATCCCGCGGCACCACCGCCGCTTTGCCGAATTCCTTCGCGAAAAGAGTCTGCACCGCCGCTTCCGCGACCGAAGGATCCTTGAAAACGATCGCCTGCAGGTTCGCCCCCAGCGCGGCCTCGACCGCCGGGACGTGCTCCGACGGCACCTCGATCAAGGAAGCCAGCGCTCCCAGCACCGCGGGTTTGAAAAACTCCGGATTGTCCAGTCCACGAAGGACCGCCTGCGTCCCCTCGCCGAACCCCTCGCCCGACTCGTTCAACTGCCGGAGCACACCCAGCTTCGAGTCCACCTCCGCCACCCGACGGTTCGCGACGTTGACCTCCGACTCGGCCGCCTGGCGCTCGCGCTGAGCTTCGTCCTGCGCGACCTGCGCCTCGGACATCTCCGATTTCGCGCTCCAGAGGTTCCCTTCGGCGATCCGCCGCCGCTCGCCCGCCTTCGCGAGCAAGTCCCCGGCCTCCGTGAGCGCCTCGCCCGCCGAAGCTTCCTCCGATTGCAACAACGCCAACCGAGCCTCGCCCGCCTCGCGACGACCGCCGGCGGAGGCAATTTCGCCCCGCAATTGATTCAAGCGCGACTCGAGTTGCCCCACCTCGCCGCGCACCTGATTCGCCCGCCGCTCGACGTTCACCCGTTCGTCCCGCGCGGCCACGGCCTTCGCGTTCGCCGCGTCGAGCTTCTCCTCGCCGGTCCGCATCAGGTCCACCGTCTCGGCGATCATCTCATCCGTCCGCGCGATCTGCGATTCCTGGTCCTGGAGTTTCTCCCGTCCCGACTCGATCTCGCCCCGGTAGCGTTCGATCAACGACCGCGCTTCGGTCGCCCGCTCGCCATTCGTCGAGATTCGGTTTTCCGCCGAGTAGATCTTGTTGCGCTGACTCTGAATGTTGTCCCGCAGCGCGGTCGCCTGGCCCTCGAGTTCCGCCAGCCGGTCCCGGTATTCGCTCAATTCGATCTCCCGCAACTCGATCTCGCCCTCGAGCCGCAGCCGCTCGTCCTCGCTCCCGCCGAGCCGCTCGCGCACTTCCGTCAGTTCGGTCCGCAGGACGTTGAAATTCCGGTAGCTCAGGTGCGTGTCGAACACCCGCAGATCCGTCATCACGCTCTGATACCGCCGCGCCTTCGCCGCCTGCCGCTGCAGCGAGCCGATCTGCCGTTTCACCTCCTTGATGATGTCGGTCACTCGCAGGAGATTCGCCTCGGTGTAATCCAGCTTCCGGAGCGCTTCCTTCTTCTGCGCCTTGTATTTGGTGATCCCCGCCGCTTCCTCGAAAATGGCCCGCCGATCCTCCGGGCGACTACTCAGAATGGCGTCGATCTTCCCCTGCTCCATGATCGAATACGCCGAGCGCCCGATCCCCGTGTCCATGAAGAGCTGGTGAATGTCGCGCAGCCGGCACGGTGACTTGTTGAGAAAATATTCACTCTTGCCGTCGCGAAATACCCGCCGCGTGATCCGCACCTCGTTCCACTCGACGCCGAGCTGCTGCTCGCAATCCGTGAACGTGAGCGACACCTCCGCCATCCCGAGCGGCTTGCGGCTGTCCGTTCCGCTGAAAATCACGTCCGACATCTCGCCGCCGCGCAACGCTTTCGCCGATTGCTCGCCGAGCACCCAGCGCAGCGCGTCCAGCACGTTCGATTTGCCGCAACCATTGGGTCCGACCACGGCCGTGACGCCCGGGTTGAAATTGAGGACCGTCTTGGGCGCGAACGACTTGAAGCCGATCATTTCGAGAGATTGAAGATACATGTTGGGTCCTCTAGGGTTGCCGGGCAAATTAGGGACCGGGTCGCCGCTCGATCAATTGAAAAACACAATTTGGCCCTCATTTCTACCCACCAACCACAACATCTAGTGCCCGCCATGCCAACCGACCACCTCGACCTCCTCCTCAAATTTCTCCGTTTTCCGACGATTTCGACCCAATCCGAGCACGACTCCGACCTCCGCGAGTGCGCCGATTGGCTCAGCAACCTCCTCCAAACCAGCGGCCTGCAATCCACCATCCACGTCACCCCCGGCCACCCGGTCATCCTCGCCCGCACCGCCGAGCCCGATCCCGCCAAGCGCACCGTCCTCATCTACGGTCACTACGACGTTCAGCCGCCCGATCCGCTCGACCTCTGGCGCACCCCGCCCTTCGAGCCGACCGTGATCGACGGCCGCATCTGGGCCCGCGGCTCCACCGATAACAAAGGGCAAATTCTCGCCCACGTCCTCGGCGTCCGCGACGCTCTCGCCAGCGGCGGCACGCTGCCGGTCAACGTCATTTTCCTCATCGAAGGCGAAGAGGAAATCGGCAGCCCGAACCTGGAAAAATTCCTCGCCGACCACCGCGAAGACCTTCGCTGCGACCTTGTCTGCATCTCCGACAACGGCATGGTCGCCGATTTCCACCCCACCCTCGCCTACGCCCTCCGCGGCATCACCGCCCTCGAGGCCAAGGTCAAAGGCCCCAGCGTCGACCTTCATTCCGGCGTTTACGGCGGCGCGGTCATGAACCCTGCCACCGCCACCGCCCGCCTCGTCGCCAGCCTCCACGACGACGAAGGCCGCGTCCTCATTCCCGGCTTTTACGACGACGTCCAGCCCATGGCCGACTGGGAGCGCGCCGCCGCCGCCGATCTCCCGACCTCCGACGCCGATTTCCTCGACCAAACCGGCAGCCCCGCCCTCTTCGGCGAAAAGGGCTACACCGCCATCGAGCAAATTGGCGCCCGCCCCACCGCCGAAGTCAACGGCATCGGCGGCGGCTATCAGGGTCAGGGCAGTAAGACCGTCCTTCCCGCCGAAGCCTTCTTCAAACTCACCTTCCGCCTCGTCGCCAACCAGGATCCCGCCAAGATCAGCGCCCTCGCCGAAGCCCACCTCCGCGCCAAATGCCCACCCGGCGTCACCCTCGAGATCGAGCGCGGCCACCACGGCGAACCCTACTTCACCGACCCGACCACCCCGGACGGCGAGGCCACCCTCCGAGCGTTGGCGGAAGTCTTCGGCGAAAAACCCGCCCTCCTCCGCGAAGGCGGCAGCATCCCAATCCTCACAACGTTTAAGAAAATTCTCGGCGTCGAAAGTTACCTCCCGGCGTTGGCCAGCCCGGACTGCGCCGCCCACAGCCCCAACGAAAACTTCCCGGTCCGCAACTTCGAAGCCGGCATCAAGCTCAACCAAGTCCTCCTGACCGAATACGCCAAAGTCCAAATCAAAGGTGACTTCACGGTGACGGACACCGTCCGCCACACCGCGTAAACGAGTGAAAAACAGGCATCCTACCTGTCGCGCCGGGCTTCCAGCCCGGCGCATCGACCCCACGGCGAAGCCGCAGATCAACTCTCCCATTGCGCGCTCCGGGGAAACGCCCCAAATTAAACCCGTGTTGCTCCGGACCACCATCATCGTCCTCCTGGCAGCCATTCCCACCCTCCCAGCCGCCCCCAAGCGCACCATCCAGCAGCTCACCTCGATCTTCGAAAACAGCTCGCTCGACCTGAACTACACCTACGTCGCCAACATCGGCGACCAGCGCGGCTGGACCTTCGGATTCCCCGGTTTCACCAGCGGCACCTACTCCGGGACGTTCTTCCTCGAAGAATACCGTCGCCAGCGCCGCGACAACCCGCTCAACCAATTCCTCCCCGCCTTCCGCCGCATCGACGCCGGACCCCACGACTCCGAAGGCCGCAATCCCGACACGACCGGCCTCGAAGATTTCCCCTTGGTTTTCCAATCACTCGGCAGCGACCCGAAGTTCCGCCACGCCCAGCACGTCCTCGTCGACCGCCTCGCCTGGCGACCGGCCCGCCGCCTCGCCAAACGCCTCGGCGCCCGCCGCCACCTCACCCTCGGCCAACTCTACGACGCCTACGTCAATCACGGCGAAGACGGCATCAACCGCCTCCTCCGCCGCACCAAACGCCGAGCCGGCGGCACCCCGTCCGAAGGTGTCAACGAATCCGCCTGGCTAAAAACATTTCTATCAACCCGCCTCCGAACCCTCCGAGCCGACCCGGTCTGGAACCTCGCCACCGACCGAATCCGCGTCTACCAACGCCTGCAAAGAGACCGCAACGTCCACCTCCGTCCCCCGATGGAAATCGACTGCTACGGCAACCACTTCACGATTCTGAAGTGACCATCCCCCACCTGTCATTCTGAGCGAAGCGAAGAATCTCTGGCTGACACGAAAACGGAAAAATCCGCGTTCGGCGAAAAAGCTCGGCATGGACAGACGCCATCGCCCCGCGCCGCCCCGCTCCATCCCTTAGTCTAAGAAGCCAGAGATGCTTCGCTCCGCCTCAACATTCCAAGTTTTGAAAAAAGCCGCAGGCCGTATCCACATAGCGTTCTTCCCGTCCTCCGCGTGGAAGCCTCACCCCAAAATCCGCCGCAAATACCGCCCCGTATAGCTCCCCTCGCACCCCGCCACGGTCTCCGGCGTCCCCTCGCACACCACCGTCCCGCCCGCGTCGCCGCCCTCCGGCCCCAGGTCGATCACCCAGTCCGCCGTCTTGATCACCTCCAGATTGTGCTCGATCACAATAAGAGTATTCCGCGCGTCCCGCAGCTTCATCAGCACCTCGAGCAGCTTATGAATGTCCGCAAAGTGCAACCCCGTCGTCGGCTCATCCAGGATGTAAACCGTCCGCCCCGTCGCCCGCCGCGCCAGCTCCGTCGCCAACTTCAACCGCTGCGCCTCACCCCCCGACAACGTCGTCGCCGACTGCCCGAGCCGCAGATACCCGAGCCCAACCTGCAGCATCGTCTCCAACTTATCCGACAACGCCGGCACCGCCCGAAAAAACCGCGCCGCCTCGTCGATCGTCATGTCCAGCACGTCCGCGATGTTCTTCCCCTTGTAAGTGATCTCCAGCGTCTCCCGGTTATACCGCCGCCCGTGGCACACCTCGCACTCGACGTAAACGTCCGCCAGGAAATGCATCTCGATCTTGATCTGCCCGTCACCCTGACAGTGCTCGCACCGTCCCCCCTTCATATTGAACGAGAACCGCCCCGAGGCGTATCCCCGCACCCGGGCCGCCGGGAGCTGACAGAATAGCTCGCGAATCGGCCCGAGCGCTCCGGAATACGTCGCCGGATTCGACCGTGGCGTCCGCCCCACCGGGCTTTGGTCGATCACGACCACCTTGTCGAATTGCTCCGTCCCCACGATTTCCCGGTGCGCCCCCGGCTTCACCTTCGCGCCATTGAGATCCCGCGCCAGCGCCGCCCAAAGAATGTCGTTCACCAGCGTCGACTTCCCGCTCCCCGACACCCCCGTCACGCAGGTAAAAAGCCCCGCCGGAAACGCCGCCCGCACGTTCTTGAGATTATTTTCCCGCGCCCCGATCACGGTCAGCCACCCGTCGCCGATCTCCCCCGCCAGCTCCCGCCCCTTCCGAGGCTGCGCCCGATTCTTCGGAACGGAAATCCCCAGCCGCCCGCTCAAATACTGCGCTGTCAGCGATTCCTCCACCGCCATCACCTCGTCGATCGTCCCCTGCGCAACGAGCCGCCCGCCCCGCGGCCCCGCCCCCGGCCCGATGTCGATCACGTGATCCGCCGCCCGGATCGTGTCCTCGTCGTGCTCCACCACGATCACCGAATTCCCCAAGTCCCGCAGGTTCCGCAAAGTCCCGATCAGCCGATCGTTGTCCCGCTGATGCAATCCAATCGAAGGCTCGTCCAAAACGTAAAGCACCCCCGCCAACCCACTTCCAATCTGCGTCGCCAACCGGATCCGCTGAGCCTCCCCACCCGACAACGTCCCACTCTCCCGATTGAGACTAAGGTAACCCAAACCCACCTCCGTCAAAAATCCCAACCTCTGAGTCACCTCCCGAAAAACGTCCCCCATCACCGCCTTCTCCGCCGGCTTCAGTTCCAGCCGCCCAGCCACATCCAGAGCCCGCTCGATACTCAAAGAGCAAAGCTCGTTGATATTGTATTCGCGAAGCGACCCAACCCCGGAGGGCGAGGCTCCCGCCGAGCCGTGATTTTTCACCCTTCGCCCCCGCTTCCCCGAAGAACCCGGCCCAACAGAGACCCCACCCTCCGAATCGGATGGTTCCGCCACCCGAGCCGCCACCGTCACCGCCAAAATCTCCGGTTTCAACCGAGCCCCCCGACAGACCTTGCATTTCTCCCATCCCGTGAACGCCCGCAGCCGATTCTTCGTCAGCTCGCTCTCACTCTGCTCCAGCAGCCGCCCGAGCATCGGCACCAAACCCTCGAACGGCTTCTCGATCGTCTTAGCGCCGGACTTGATCGCAATCTTCCGACTCCCGGTCCCGTAAAACAGTGCGTCCGTGAAGTCCGCCGCCAGATCGCGAAATGGCCGATCCGCATCCACCCCGTAAGCATCGATCATCCCAGCCTCCAGCGCCGCATAATAGGCCCGCATCTTCTTGTTCACCGACTTCCACGGCTTCACCGCGCCCTGTTTCAGCGACTTCGCCGGATCCACCATCAGCTCCGGATCGCAAAACCGCTGAGTCCCAATCCCGTGACAAGCCGGACACGCCCCGAAGTGACTGTTAAACGAGAAATGCTTCGGCGTCAGCTTCGCCATCGTGAACCCCGTCTCCGGATTGCAATAATCCGTCGAAAACCTCTCCGGCACCCACTCCCGCGAATCCGCATCCTGCCGGATCACGGTCAGCTGATTCGTTCCCCACCGCAAAGCCATCGCGATGGAATCCGCCAACCGCTGACTCATCTCCTCCCGCACCGTCAGCCGGTCGACGACCGCCTCGATCACGTGCGCCTTCGTTTTTTCCAGCTTGATCGGATCCGGCGCTCCGAGTTCCACCATCTCCCCGTCGATCCGCAGCCGCACGAAGCCCTCCCGCCGCGCCTTCTCGATCACGTCGCGAAATTCCCCCACCTCCCCCTCGATCAGCGGAGCCAGGACCATGAACTTCGTCCCTTCCGGCCACCCCGCGACCACGTCGGCGATCTGCTGCGGCGTCTGCCGCACCACCGGCGCGCCCGTCACCGGATCGTGCGGCAACCCGACCGCCGCGAAGAGCAACCGCAGGTAATCGTAGATCTCCGTTGTCGTCGCGATGGTCGACCGCGGATTCGCCCCGCTCGTCCGCTGCTCGATGGCAATGGCCGGACTCAGCCCCTCGATGTAGTCCACGTCCGGCTTCTTCAGCTGATCCAGAAACTGCCGCGCGTAAGCCGAGAGGCTTTCCACGTATTTCCGCTGCCCCTCCGCGTAGAGCGTATCGAACGCCAACGAAGACTTCCCCGAACCGCTCAACCCGGTGACGACCACGAGTTGATTGCGCGGAATCTCCAGATCCAGATTCCGCAGGTTGTGCTGCCGCGCGCCCTTGATGCGGATCACGGAATGGTTCGAAGTCTGCATCACGACAAACGGAAAGCCTCGATCAAGGAGCGGCGATTTGCAATCGCCGACCCAACCCAATCCGGCAAAGCCGTCAAATCCCTCACCAAAAACCCGGGGACTCCGCCCCGCCACTGTCCCCCCATGGTCAACTAGCGAAAAAGCCGCCAAGCTTCCTGATTCACGTAAAACGTAAAGCTAAAACCCCTCCCCACCCATGACCCAATTCCACGCCCACACCCTCGAGGGAAAGACCAAGGACCACTGGGAACCCCTCTTCACCCCCGACTGCCCTGCACTCACCGGCGACCCTTGCGCCGCCTGCGAATCCCTCGACCCTCGCCACGGCCACCTCAACAAAGTCGCCTGGTGGACCGCCAAATTCTCCGCCGAAATGTTCCCCCCCGGCCCCGACCGCGAAGCCGCCCGCCAATGGGGCCATCTCACCGGCCTCTGGCACGACCTCGGAAAATTCGCTTCCGAGTGGCAGTCCTACCTCGAGGCCAAATCCGACCCCCACACCGCCGAAAGCACCGGCACCCCGGCAAAGAAGGAAGACCACTCCACAGCCGGGGCCGTCTTCGCCCACGGATTACCCCCATTCGGCCCGCTTCTCAGCTATCTTATCGCGGGCCATCATGCCGGCCTCGCCGATGCCTCCTATCTCTTCAACGAACGCCTGGGCAAACCGATCAACGAATGGCGCACCCACGCGACAGCCGCCGGCGTTCCGTTCGACGCCAGGTTACCCACACCCCCGCTCACCCGCCCCGACGCGGGCAATGACGGCCTATCCTTCCTCCTCCGCTTCGTCTTCTCGTGCCTCGTCGATGCCGACTTCCTTGCGACCGAGGCCTTCATGCAACCAGAACGAACCGAACTCCGCCAACCGTGGCCCGACGATATCCTCGAGCGCATGCTTCGTTCCCTCGAGTCTCACATCACGGAGAAATTCTCCTCACCCGGCGACGACCCCGTCCATCAAGCCCGCGAAATCGTCCGCCGCGACTGCGTTTCCGCCGCCGACCGAGAAACCGGCTTCTTTTCCCTGACGGTCCCAACCGGCGGCGGCAAAACCTCTCGTCCCTGCTCTTCGCCCTTCGTCATGCGCTGAACAACGGGCATCGCCGCATCATCCTGGTCATCCCCTTCACGAGCATCATCAAGCAGAACGCCGACGTCTTTCGCTCCGTCTTCGCCCCGCTATCGAAAGAACTCGGCCGCGACCTCGTGCTCGAACACCACTCCAAATTCGATCCGAAAAACGAGACCGAATTTAACCGTCTCGCCGCCGAGAACTGGGACGCCCCGCTGATCGTCACCACGAACGTCCGCTTCTTCGAATCGCTCTTCGCTAACCGTACGAGCGCCTGTCGCAAACTCCATCGCATCGCTCGCAGCGTTGTCATCTTCGACGAAGTTCAGGCGCTTCCCGCCTCCCTGCTTCATCCCATCCTCCGCGGACTCCGTTGCCTCGTCCACGACCTCGGCTCGACCGCCGTTCTCTGCACAGCCACCCAACCCGCCCTCGAACGCCGCGACGATTTCAAAATCGGCATCCCGCCCGCGGAGATCACCGAAATCGTGAGAGATCGCGCGTCACTGTTCCAGGCCCTCGAACGCGTGGTCTCCGAGACCCTCGGTTCACTCGATGACGAAACACTCATCTCCCATATCCTCGAGAACGCCTCCAACGGCTGCCTCCTCATCGTCAACACCACGAAGGCCGCTCGGACCCTCCACGAAAAACTGAGCCGCCACACCATCGCCCTTCATCTCTCCGCCCGCATGTGCCCCCGGCACGTCACGCTCGTGCTCGCCCAAGCCAAGCGGCTCCGGAAACACGGCCATCCAATCGTCCTCGTCGCCACCCAGCTCGTCGAAGCGGGCGTCGACATCAGCTTCCCCGTCGTCTATCGCGCCGAATGCGGACTCGATTCGTTTGCCCAGGCCGCGGGCCGCTGCAACCGCCACGGCGAACTCCTCCCCGACCGGGGCCGCGTCTTTCTGTTCTCCCCCAGCGACCACCCGATTCCGAAAGGCCTCACCGATCTCACAACCAACGCCGCCATCACCCGCTCGCACATCCTCCCAAACCTCGAAAATCGCGACCTCCTTCACCCCGATCTCATCCGCACATATTTCGAGCACGCCATCTGGCAAGCCGGCCCCAAGACCGAACAATGGGACAAACCGCACATCGTTTCGGGGGATGCCTGTTTCCCCCCCAACTCCTCGGACTTCCAAACCTACCGCTACAAGACCGCCGCTGAACGCTTCCGCCTCATCGACAGCGAGACCCATTCCGTCCTCATCCCCTGGGGTTGCCAAGGTCGGCGCCTCGCCCAGGAGATCCGTGATCTGAAAAAACAAAACCGCGCCCCGAATCGTGGACATTATCGGCGCGCCCAGCAATTCACCGTCCAGGTATACGAAAGCGAATGGCACCAACTTCTCCCCCTCCTCAGCCTTCACTGCGAGGAAGCCTTCGCCATCCTCGATCACCCGGAAAATGACTACCACCCCCTCACCGGACTCAAGCCTCGAGACGCACCCGATGATCCGCACGCGTTCATCCCGTAGGTTCAAAGGAGTCGGTCGGTTAAATTCCGACCGACCCCGATTAGCGAACCTCATCGACTACATCACAAGGTTTCAATCCGCACGCCGGAGTTCTCCGGAGCGACACTCTTCCCTACGGCTCCTCCGCGTCGATCCGCGGCATTGGTTCCGCAACATCCGGACAGTTCTGGAGAATTCTGCGGTCTCGAGTCCGCAATTTCAATTTGCGTACGCGGGCCAACCACACGTAACCCGCATCGTAAAACGACAGACCCGACGATACCGACACCCGCCAGACCTCGGCCGCGTCGATTTCGACCGTTTCTTGAACCGACCGTCTCGCCAACTCGAAACGTTCCTCCGGATTTTGGATCGGAACATCCCCGTGTCGATGAACCTTCAACATCACGTTTCCGAACTCATGGCACCACAGGCTGGTGGAGATCCAATCCGGATCCTCCCGCACCAACGCTTCGGCGGCCTGCATTTCACACCCTTTTCCGATGAGCAAATCCGCCAAGGCGGTCACGTCAGCTACGATCACGATTGACACTCGTTCCTTGGTTTCGAATACATACAAGGAAGATGAATCGATCCCCCAATCCGAAGCGCCCGCATCACCGCCGCCCGTCTTCGATCGCCCGATCAATTTCCTCGGCGCTCAAAAACGTGCTCAGACCTTCTCGAAAAGACGCCGCCAAGCGAAGCCTCTCCTCGATCCTCGCTTTTTTCCCGCCGTCATCAGGCGCAGCTTCACCCGCCAACCGCGCGATGACCTCCTGGTTCAAACTTCGCCGGTGCCGAAGTGAAGCCACCTTCAGTCGCGCATACGTCTCATCAGGAAGACCGCGAATGGTCAGAGTCGGCATGACTGCAAACTGCAACCACTCCTCCATCAATTCAATGCTATTCTAGCAATGTCCTACGGCATCAAGCTCCACGTCAGCGGCGATCTCGCCTGCTTCACCCGGCCCGAGATGAAGGTCGAACGCGTCTCGTATGACGTCATCACGCCATCCGCCGCCCGCGGCTTGATCGAGGCCATCTACTGGAAGCCGCAGATCCGCTGGGTCATCGACCGCATCCACGTCCTCAAACCCATCCGCTTCACCAACGTCCGCCGCAACGAAGTCGGCGCCAAAGCCTCCGCCCCCACCGCGGCGGCGATGAAGGGCGAAACGGTGTCGCTCATGGGGATCATGGCCGATGACCCGAAGACCCGTCAGCAGCGAGCCGCCACTCTCCTGCGCGACGTCGCCTACCTCATCGAAGCGCACTTTGACATCCTCGACTTTCGATTCGAGAAAAAGGGACCCGAGATCCCGCCCAACGAATGCGCCGGCAAGCACCTCGACATGTTCAACCGTCGCGCCCGCACCGGACAATGCTTTCACCAACCCAGCCTCGGCAACCGGGAGTTCCCCGCCCGATTCACCCTCCTCGAGTCCGACGCCCCGACTCCGGAAAGCGCCCTTCCGCCCGAGCAACTCGACAAGGACCTCGGCTGGATGCTCCACGACATCGCCTACCTTCCGGCTGACAAAAAAACGAAGGACAGCTTCCTCACCGGCCAAGGCAAGCGGGTCCGCGCCGAACCCCGTTTCTTCAAGGCCCAGCTCGAAAACGGCATCCTGACCGTTCCGCCTCTGGCGACCACCACAGCCTGAGTCGCCATGATCCTCCAATCCCTCGACCACCTCTATCGGCGGCTTTCTTCGGATCCGGAAAACGGCCTCCCAACCTCTGGGTATAGTCTTCAAAATATCAGCTTCTGCGTCGTCATCCAACCGGACGGCACCCCCGTCGAAGTCCAACCCTGCCGCACGGAAACCGTCGAGATCGGAAAGAACGGCAAGGAAAAGAGAAGTTCCCGTCCTTTCTCACTTCTGGTTCCCGGGCAGGCCAAACCTCCCGGCCAAGGCCTCAATCCCTGCTTTCTGTGGGACAACACCGGCTACCTGCTCGGCTTCAAACCCGATGACCCAAAGAAATCGGAGTCGGAACGCCACAAAGAAAAGACCCGCGTCCACGCCTCGTTCGAAGCCTTTAGAACGCGCCACCTCGAGTGCGAGACGAGGATCTCCGATCCCGATTTTTCCAGCGTCTGTCGATTCCTCGAACGCTGGTCACCCGACGACGCCCAGGCGCACCCCATTCTTTCGGAAATCACCTCCGGTTTCGGAGTCTTCCAAATCTCGGGAAATCTCAAATACGTCCATCAGGCTCCAGCCATCGCGAATTGGTGGCGGGAGCAAAGTTCCGAGTCACCCAAAGGCGACCAGGGATTTTGCCTCGTCACCGGCGATCACGCGCCACTCGCCCTCCTCCATGATCCGGCCATCAAGGGCGTCGCCGGGGCGCAAAGCTCGGGTGCCAAGCTCGTCTCGTTCAACCTCGGAGCCTTCACTTCGCTCGGTAAAGAACAGGGACTCAACTCACCGGTCTCCGAAGAGACCGCTTTCGCGTATTGCAACGCGCTCAACTGGCTCCTCGCCCGGCGCGACCGCCGGTTCCGCATCGGAGACGCGACCGCCGTCTTCTGGACCGCCGAACCCACCCCAGCGGAGACCCTCCTCCCGTGGATGATGTCCGGCGTGCCGGAGTCGGAGGACGAATGCACCAAACAACGCGTCCACGACGTCCTCGAGAAGATCTCCCGCGGCACCCTCGCCCGCGACGACCTCGGCGATCCCGCCGTCTCCTACCACATCCTCGGTCTCTCCCCGAACGCTTCGCGCCTCTCCGTCCGCTTCTGGCACACCGGTCATCTCGGCGAACTCATCGGCAACCTCAAACGCCACCTCGATCACCTCCAACTGATCCGCCAGTGGGACGAGGGGAATTCCAAAAAGCCCGAACCCATCCACCCCACCTCCTACCAGCTTCTCCGCCAGACCGCGCGCGAAGCCGATGGAATCCCGCCCCTCCTCGGCGGTGCGCTCATGCGGGCCATTCTCCTCGGCACGAACTACCCCACCAGCCTGGTCACCGCCGTTCTCAACCGCATCCGTGCCGAGCGCGATGTCACCTACTTCAAAGCCGCCATCCTCAAAGCCTGGCTCATCCGCAACCACCACCAACCCGTCACTACCATGCTAGACGAAACGAACATCACCCCCGGCTACCGCCTCGGTCGCCTCTTCGCCGTGCTCGAGAAGGCTCAACAAGACGCCCTACCCGGCATCAACGCCACCATTCGCGACCGCTTCTACGCCAGCGCCTCCGCCACCCCGCGAGCCGTCTTCGGTCGACTCCTCCGCACCTACCAACACCACCTCGGCAAACTGGACACCGGAGCCAAAATCGTCCGCGAAAAGCAAACCCAGGAAATCCTCTCAACGCTCAGCGATTTCCCCGCTCACCTCAATCTTCAGGACCAATCCCAGTTCGCCCTCGGCTACTACCACCAGCGCAAAGATTTCTTCACCAAGAAGGAAGCCAAACCCCAACCCGCCGCCGCCTAACCTCGTCATTCAACTTCCAAACACCCACCACCAACCATGAATAATCGCTACGACTTCATCTATCTCTTCGACGCCCAGGACGCCAACCCGAACGGCGACCCCGACGCCGGCAACCTCCCCCGCGTCGACACCGAATCCGGCCAGGGCCTCATCACCGACGTCTGTTTAAAACGCAAGGTGCGCAACTTCGTCGAAGTCGTTAAAAAGGACGCTGCCGGTTACGACATCTACGTGAAGGAAAAATCCGTCCTCATCCGCTCCCACGAGAAAGCCTACCAAGCCATCAAAAAAGACGGCGAAGAACCGAGCGAAACCAAAGTCGGTAAGCGAAAAGGCAGCGGGGAAGAAGTCGACGCCGCTCGCCAGTGGATGTGTCAGAATTTCTACGACGTCCGCACCTTCGGCGCGGTCATGAGTATCGCGGTCAATTGCGGCCAGGTCCGCGGCCCCATTCAACTCGGCTTCTCCCGCTCGGTCGATCCCATCGTCGTGAACGAACACGCCATCACCCGCATGGCCGTCGCCACGGAGAAAGAAGCGGAATCCCAGCAAGGCGATAACCGCACAATGGGCCGCAAATTCACCGTCCCCTACGCGCTCTACCAGACCCACGGCTTCGTGAATCCCTTCCTCGCCGAGCAAACCGGATTCTCGGAGGATGATCTCGAACTCTTCTTCACCGCCCTCGAAAACGCCTTCCAGTTCGATCAGTCCGCCGCCCGCCCCGCCGGCAGCATGGCCCCTCGCGGCTTGCTGATCTTCAAACACGAAAACCAGCTCGGCAAAGCGCCCAGCCACACCCTCTTCGACCGCCTCCGAATCAAATCTTTTGAAGACTCGCCCGCTGAGGACGGCAAGCCGCCGCGAAAATTTTCCGCCTACGCGAGCCGCGTCACCTTCGACGGCCAACCGCTCGACGAAGTCGTCAAATCCGGCGAATCCAAGGACCTCGGCAACGGCATCACCCTGATCCGCCGAATCTGACGAACCGCCATGGACCTCGCCAAGCGCATCGACAAGGAATCCGAGCCGCTCCTTCAGCGGATTAAAGAACGCCTTCCCGACCTCGAGGAACTCCTCGATGAAGTCAACGGCCACTGGCAGTTTCCAGACGGCTTCTACCGCTTCTATCATCAGAGTTGGAAAGTCTTCGGCCTCCAGCGTAGCACCGAACAAATCGTCTCGTTGCTCCGCACCTTCAATCCTGACGGCGATCTCAATCCCTGGTTTCAACAAATCATCACGGAAGGCACCGGTAACGAGTTCACCATGGAATCCAACGAGAACTGGCTGGCCGAGACCCGCCCGATTCTCGAAGCCTTCTTCCACGCCCGAGCCATGCTGGAACTCGCCATCCAAGCCGCTCGCGAACTCGATCATGCGCCGTGCATGATGCCAAGCGGATGGGCCGCACTGCTCTACCTCTACAACGCCCGCTACTCCTCGCCGCTCACAACGCCCAATCGCCAACCACCCAACCCCGAGCCGTTCACCCTCGACTGACTCGTCCACCCGCCCCGCATTATGGAAGAGCTATCCAACGACGAAGCCCTTGCCTTCTTCGCCCGCCTCTTCCCCGCCGGACTCCGCGACCCCGCGCTCCTGGCCGAACTCTGCCCCGACGGCTGGTCCGCCTCTCCGCTCCACCACGCCCTTCATCCCACCGCTGAGCAACGCTACGCCGAACACGTCCGCCTCGCCGAGCGGATGCGAGGTTTCCGCTCCAAGTTGGCACCTGCCGAAATCGAAGAACCCACCCCGTCCTTCGAGCAATTCATCCGCGATGAAGAGGCCGACCAACTTGCGAAACCCGCGACGCCAGCCCCCCCAACAACCGACGAAGACGAATTCGCCGACCTGCTCGGCCAGTGCCTCTGGGACGTTTTCTCCGACAACCACGACGTCATCGCCGCCGATGGCCGCATCGTCTCGCTCGGCTCGTTTCGGGGCAGCGGCGGATTCCTCGCTGATTTTCTCGAATATGGCCCGACGCCTCCGCCTCCCGACGACCCCGATGACTTGTGGTCTTCCTGGGATCGCTCCGACTATCTGCGCTTTTACATGGGCACCGCCTTCATCAGCGGTCGCGCCGACCTCACGCCGGTCTACGCCCTCATTTTCCGGCGACTTCAGATCCCTCGGAGCCGATTGGCAATACGCCTTCCCCCGCATCCACATCGTCGATTTCGGTGATCGACCGGAAGACCAGGACGCCCCCGACTACGACCCCTCCGCGGCAATCCAACGCGAAGAAGACCGCCGGAAACGACGCGGAGAAACCGACCGACTTCGCGCCGACCTCGACCGAGACACCCTCGCGGCCCAACGCGCCGCCCGCGCCGCCGAGCCACCCGCCACCGTCCGCGCCCACACCGCCGTCTACGACCGCCTCCCAACCGGCTGGCCACCCGATCCTTACACCGTGGACTAACTTCCCCATCCCCCCGCATTCCCAATCCGCGTAAATCTGCGAGATCCGCGGTCAATCCTCATTTCCCTCGCCCCATTTGCGGTTTGCGCGCGACAACCATGACCGAATCCCTCCCCATCTCCGCGCTCCAGCACCTCCTCTACTGCGAGCGCCAGTGCGCCCTCATCCACGTCGAACGCCTCTGGACCGAGAATTTCTTCACCGCCGCCGGTCGCGTCCTCCACGAACGCGCCCACGAAGGTCCCACCGAATCCCGCCCCGGCCTCCGCACCACCCGCGGCCTCGACCTCTGGAGCGAGCGCCTCGCCCTTCACGGGCAAGCCGACGTCATCGAATTCCACCGCGACGACCGAGTCATCCCCGTCGAATACAAGCGCGGCAAACCCAAGTCCCACCGCGCCGACGAAGTTCAACTCTGCGCCCAGGCCCTCTGCCTCGAGGAAATGCTCACCGTCACCATCCCCGAAGGTCACCTCTACTACGGCAAGACCCGCCGCCGCACCACCGTCGCCCTCGACGCCGATCTCCGCACCCTCACCGAAACCCTCGCGGATCGTCTCCACCAAATGATCCGTAGCCGCGAAACCCCGCCCGCCATTTACGAAAAGAAAAAATGCGCCGCCTGCTCCCTCATCGACGACTGCCTCCCCCGGCTCACTCAGCGCCCCACCGCCTCCAAGTGGTTCGAACGCCAACTCACCACCTCCCTCTTAATCGTCAATCCTGTCAATTGACTCGGTCGCTTCCGCCCTCTGGCCCTTGGGCACCGCCGAACCCGTGTCGACCCCGAGGCTTCCCAGCCTCCGATGTTCAGTCTAGATGGTGCAAACGCGACCCCCATCCCCGAGGCATAAGTCGATCGTTCATCCCAAGGCATTCACTCTCAACCAAGAACTCTCAACTCCCCCCGCATGAAGACCCACCTCAACACCCTCTTCGTCACCCGCGACGACGTCTACCTCGCCAAGGACGGAGCCGCCGTCGACGTTCGCCAATCCGGCCAATCCCTCCTGCGCGTTCCCCTCCACAACCTCGACGGCATCGTCGCCCTCGGTTACGAGATCGGAGCCAGCGTTCCCCTCATGGCCGCCTGCGCCGAGGCCGGCGTCACCCTCTCCTTCTGCACCCCCAACGGTCGCTTCCTCGCCGCCGTCCGCGGCTTCACCCCCGGCAACGTCCTCCTCCGCCGCGCCCAATACCGAGCCTCCGACGACCCCGACCTCTCCCTCCAGATCGCCCGCCCAATCATCGCTGCCAAACTCGCCAACGGCCGCACCGTCCTCCAGCGCGGCCTCCGCGATCACGGCGAATCCGCCGCCCTCACCACCGCCGCCACCACCCTCGCCCGCGCCGCCGAGCGCGCCCTCCGCGCCCCCGACCTCGACAGCCTCCGCGGCATCGAAGGCGACGCCGCTGCCCGTTACTTCGAAGCCTTCCCAAGTCTCCTCACGACCGACGGCATCACCTTCCCCGGGCGCGTCCGCCGACCCCCCACCGACCCCGTCAACGCCCTCCTCTCCTTTTTCTACTCCCTCCTCGCGCACGATTGCCGCTCCGCCCTCGAATCCGTCGGCCTCGACGCCGCCGTCGGCTTCCTCCACCGCGACCGCCCCGGACGCCCGTCCCTCGCCCTCGACCTCATGGAAGAATTCCGCCCCGTCCTCGCCGACCGCGCCGCCCTCACCCTCCTCAACCGCCGCCAGCTCACCGCCAAAGACTTCCGCACCCTCGAGACCGGCGCCGTCGAACTCCGGGACGACCCGCGCAAGCTCGCCCTCACCACTTGGCAGGAGCGCAAACGCGACGAAATCACCCACCCCTTCCTTGACGAGAAAGTCACCCTCGGCCTCCTCCCCTTTCTCCAAGCCCGCCTCCTCTCCCGCCACCTCCGCGGCGACCTCGACGCCTACCCCGCCTTCCTCTGGCGCTGATCCCCCTCGTCAAACCAACAACCAATAACCAACAACGAACCACCACCTTGCAAACCCTCCTCACCTACGACGTCGCCACCTCCACCGACGGCGGTGCCCGCCGCCTCCGTCGCGTCGCCAAAGTCTGCCTCGACTACGGTCAGCGAGTGCAAAACTCCGTGTTCGAATGCGAAGTCAACCCCGCGCAACTGGTCGAAATGAGATCCCGCCTCCTCGCCATCGTCGACCTTGAGCACGACTCGCTCCGCTTCTACAATCTCGGCGCGGATTGGGACCGTCGCGTCGAACATCACGGCACCAAACCGTCCTACGACCCAAAAGGATCCCTCATCATCTGACCCCGCGAACCCCAAGCGATCACCGACCGCTTCACGGATTCGCAACGCCCGCAAAGCCCTGCGAGCGAACGCTCTCTGACAGTCGAATCGTGCAAACGTTCCCGTAACCAACCGGGTTAAAGAACGTTCGCGCAAAAATCGAAACTGGAGCCTGACACCCAACCAGTTACCCTCCCCACAGTCGCGCCCTCACGGGCGCGCGGATTGAAACGCGGCACGCCTGGACCATCGCCGCAAACTCGAAGTCGCGCCCTCACGGGCGCGCGGATTGAAACGAGTCGTTCAGCCGGTCGATTCTGCGATCTCTGGTCGCGCCCTCACGGGCGCGCGGATTGAAACACGAACGAGAATCCGCGAGCCTCCTGTTCGCTCAGTCGCGCCCTCACGGGCGCGCGGATTGAAACAGTCCCAGCGGCGGCGTGCTGTTCGCCAGCGTGGTCGCGCCCTCACGGGCGCGCGGATTGAAACACCAATCTTGGGTCTGCGTGTAGTCTGTCCGTAGGTCGCGCCCTCACGGGCGCGCGGATTGAAACGCTGACCTCGTGATTCGACATGGGTTCAAGCGACAGGTCGCGCCCTCACGGGCGCGCGGATTGAAACAACTATCGGCTGATGCCGATCGCAAGAGGCTCGGAGTCGCGCCCTCACGGGCGCGCGGATTGAAACCTGACGTCGCAGCAGGTGAATGGTAACTGGCGCGGTCGCGCCCTCACGGGCGCGCGGATTGAAACCCTACTCCAACGATCGTGCAGGACATGGAAATTGGTCGCGCCCTCACGGGCGCGCGGATTGAAACTCGGAAAACGACGCCGCCGGGATGGCCATCAGAGGTCGCGCCCTCACGGGCGCGCGGATTGAAACTTTGACAACGTGAAGCGAAAGATCGCGAGCGGATGTCGCGCCCTCACGGGCGCGCGGATTGAAACAGCGGCTTGTTGGGTGACCGGGAGGCGTTCGAGGTCGCGCCCTCACGGGCGCGCGGATTGAAACGTGAGCGACGAGACGGCCTCGCTCCCACCGGGATCGCGCCCTCACGGGCGCGCGGATTGAAAC
>CAVRCI010000015.1:0-178947 GCA_963719495.1 uncultured Verrucomicrobiae bacterium | reverse complement strand
TAGCCAATTGTTATTTGCGTGCTCTTCTGTTTGCATAGTTTATTTTAGTTTTGGAGAAGTGCGCAGGACCATCCTGACTCCAAAGTCTCCATTGACTTATGGAGCATCAAACAAAAATGATTTCTTGTCTTAGCATCTATGTATTATCCGATTTGAAATGTTCTTACAATGGGTCGAAGTAACTTTTCTGAAAAAGTCGTCTCTATCGGCGCTGGCAGGGCAGAGGAACCGCAGGAGCTTTTCGAGGTTTCTGCAACGCATAGATTTTTCGGTCGTCGCGTCCCACGGATCATTCAAGCAGAATAGCATTTATCAGTTGTCGGAAGAAATGCCTGCCAAGGGCCCGGAAGTGGTGTGTTCTGTCAGAGACCGGGTCGCAAAGTCTTCCGATCGGACTCCAATAGGATGGTTCTTCGCTGTTTGGAGAGGGTAATCCAACCTGCCCGCGAAGCGCTGACCCCTTCCCGGCGACAGGAGATCTCCGGCGCAACTCCTTAACTGCTGAAATTGAGGGCGTTGCGTTGGGGATCGCCTGTCGCCCCATCAGGGGGCATAACAACATTGGCACCGCTACCCGCTCCAAACAGCGAAGAGCCCCGCTTTCACGGTTGGCGGCCCAACACGGAATCCGGATTAGACTGCAATTGTTAATTATTCTCAAAAATAAATCTGATTTTGACCCCTTTTCAATAGTGCAGAGGTGAAATACTACCATTGAGTTGGTATCGATGACTATTGCGTCATCGAGGCGATGTTCCGGCCGTCAAAATGACTTCGGGAATCAGCAATGGGGCTGAACTGCACCCCAAACTGGATTACCTATGATTATGATGTCTCAAAGCACCTGCAAGTCCGAACCTAACTGCCTCACAGCGCGCGAATGGCTCTGCGAGAATCTTGGATCCAATTGTTTGAACCCCCTGACCGGCACAGATGATCGTGCGCTGTCAGCCGCTGTGCATGTTTTGGATCTCTATCAACGCGGGGGGTCAGACTCGCTCCTTCAAGCATTCGGCCTGATTGTTGAAAACATGCAGCCGAGCACGCATGAACTTGCATACCATGTCATTGCCTATGTGACAGATTGGTCATTCCGAGACTCAATCTGGGAGCAAGCAGGGCTACGAAAGGTTGTCAAACCCAGGATTTGTCGAGCTGAGAAGTCTCGGTGAAAGCTCGTCACGCGTTAGGTCGATTTGCCAAGACGATTTCCGGCCTTGCTGAGCACTTCGCGCCCCAAAGGATGCTGAAGCGAAGCGAGTTTAGACCCGAATGCCATGAATGCGTCCAGCGCGGTAGAATCTGCTGCCAGCTCAGCCCACTGCTCTTCCTGCAAGATTTGAAGGAATCCGGCAAACGAATCTCTGATGTCCTCCTCGTTCCAAAAATACCGCTCCTCCAGAGGGATCACTTCATGGAGCAGCACGAGTCCTTCAATTCGCAAGCGGCGTGCGGCGGGATTTCTGATGAATCTGATGAAGGTTCGGACATCGTGGTCTGCATTCGAATGAGAACGAAGCCAACGTTGGTGGAACGGCCAGACGGCCTCTACCGCAAACGCGAGCGGCTCGATCCAGAAATCCGTTGAGAACGGTGTGAGTCCGAGCAGACGATCCCAAAGATCACGTCCAGATGAGATGAATACTCCTTTGGCTTTCCAAGCTGGAGAGCGTTCGGCGAAGGTCAGCATTGCGAGCCACTGATCAAGGAAGGCAGGTTTCGGTTCATCATGTCCGGCGGCTTCGATCAGCCAGTGGCTACTGAAGGCGTCTATCCAATGACAGCCGTCTCGCCCCAAGGCTAAGATCGGCTGCCAAAACATCTGGTGATCTTCGCCAAGTTTCATCCGAGCCACGAGGACAGCGATCCGTTCCAACAACTGCTTTTCGTCGCTATAGGGCCAATACTCTCGCTGACTGTCATACGGGTCGGGAGTGGTTCTCGCACCGATCACATGCTCGATGCGCGCCAGGGCGCACGACAGGACCTGTCGCTGGATGCCTGACCACTGAAGGCGCTCTGCCTCATCCCGAGCAAGCGATAGATCTGACGCCCACTCCGAAGCGGCCAGAAGTTGGGCTATATCAAGATGACTCCCCGATTCGTCGATCGTAGGACCGAGATCTCCCGCCGGACCTGGTAGCTCTTGCCAACTAGACGGGAGATCGTCGGTTGCGCCGGAAAGAAATTTTTCCAAATGCGAAACGACCCAAGCGTCCCGGTCGAACGTCTTCGTAGATTCGTGCTTCTCCATCCGCGCCCGATGGCGAGCGCCTGCGTAGCCAATCGCGTGCGCAAACAACTGATTGAAGCGCTCGCTAAGAATCGCGCGGTGCTCCGCGGCAATGGACATCACCCGCGAGACAACGCAACTACGATCCCAGAGAGATAAAGCGCCGACCGCTTGAAGCAAAACGGGATCATCGGGGCTCTCACACCACAAAGTCGTCACCGCCCACGCAGCGAAATTATCCCATTTGAATTCCATGGTGTCGTCTTCCGAGAACCAGGGAGACCTGGGCGGCGGGCTGGCACCGATAGATGTTAAGACGGAATACGCCTCTTTTTCCCGCGAGAGATCATCGGCAAGCCATGCACGATGTTTCACGACCGCGACTGCAACGATGCCAGACAGCGCATCCTCCGCGTCTCGGAAACTTTCTTCGTCATCCCGCTGAGGCAACGCCCTCACGGCCTCCAATTGCGACCACCACTCCACCATTTGCTCCTCGGGACATTCGATCTCGCCGTTCAGAACTTGATAACATCGAAACGGAAGCAAAGTCAGAAGCTCTGATCGCTTTAGCCGATCCAATTCCTGAGGAGTCGGCTGCGGCAAACCTTCTGGCGGGTCGTAGATAATGAGCACGCGGTCTTCATCCTGCTCGGCGTGCCAATTTGCGGGATCGAATTGCGATGCAATGCGCGCCAACCATTGTGGAGCGGGTTTCTCGTCCGTCGCAGCATCCAGCCTCCGCGCCCATTTCTCGCGGCACTCCGCAATCATTTCCCGCCATTCTGGATTGCTGAAGGATTTCTGTAGTGCGAGCTGGCCAATGCTCTCCTTGCGGTGTGGCATTTGCACCCACTCACGCCAAGCTTCGATGACTCCTGGTGATCGTTCGTCGAAGGCCGAGACTGAAAAACTGTCCTCCCCGCGCCGATGATTGGATTCTTCAATCATGTAGAAATCGATTGCCTCGATGAGCGGTCTCAACGGCCCCAAGAACAACTCAGGCTTGCGTTTTCCGACACAAATCAAGACTCCGGCGAGCGCGATGGATCGGCTCTCTCGAAGAATGAACGCAATGTGCTCATCTAGCGAATGGCCCCCGTCCATCAGCAGATAGAACCATTTTTCGAGTGAGAGCAACGCGCAACCAACTGATCGGGGTGCAAAAACGTGCCCTTGGTGCCAGACATACGAAAATTGATGTCCCCGCCATTCGTGAGTCTCCCCTTCAACGACAACAGAAACGCTTTGATAAGGACGCATCTCTTCGCCGATCTCCGCACCTCGGTCCGTCGCAAAATTAACCAGTCGCACAATCGCCGGGAGAGCGACCGATGGACTCGATCGGAGAAACGTGAGGAATGGTCCGCTGATCCAGAAGCACGAATCGTCCAGCAATCCGCTCCGCGTGAACCCATGCTCATCGATGTCGTAGTGCTGATCGTGGGGGTTCCGATTGGCCCGTGGGCGGTTCAGCAACACTGCGAACATCACTTCGGCGGCGACTTCCGGCAGCGCTTCAAGGAACGGCGCGGATCGATTGCAATCCATGAACGCGTTGCGGAAAATCCTAGCGCACGGGCGCTGTGGCCCATCCGGCCAAGGCACCACTGGTCCGAGGTCGGGGATAAATCGAGACGGGGCGTAGTGTTCCTCGCCGGGCAAACCCTCCTCGGGATCAGGAAAACGTCGTCCGCAAAACTTCAAAGCAAGGTCGGTGACTTCATCAGGACACTGCGGAGCCGCCGCGAGAAGCGCTTGGCAAGCCTTCTCCTCGGCACTCACCCGATGGTGCGCCGCATGCCACCGCTCGCCACTCCGATAAACCTGACGAGCCGAGACAATTGCGAGCGCCCCGGCGTGATCCATTCCAATGTCCATCATTTGATGGAGCGGCAGCCAAAGCAAACATACGTCGGCGACTTCCTCCCTCGCCAATGTCGTCACTCGCTCCGCGTGCGCGGCGAGAAATGAAAGCACTCCGATCCAATAAGGCCACCAAGGCAATCGATAGCGAGCTGCCAGTTCCAATTGATATTCCGCACCACGGTCCGGGAAGTTCGCGAGAATTGCGGCGTCGGGAATGGTGGCAACCTGCAAAAATTGCCTCAAAAATCGCTTGAGCAGTTTCCCATCATCGACTTCGAGGGCAGGCCAAAGGCGATCGAGAACCGCCCGCTGTCGTGCGGCGAAGATTGGTGCTTCGAGCAGGAGATTCTGGGCCATTTCATCGCCTGACGTTGCTCCCGAAAACACCCGGTAGAGTCGCTGCCACGAATCGGCCGTCGCGTCTGTCTCGAGAAGATCGAGACCGTGGAAACGCAATGCTCGATGCCAGAAGGGCGAAAGCAGGCGGGATCCCAAAAACTTCCCGGCAGAATCGCCCCGAGTTACCAGCTCTTGCTGCCGAGCCCAGTCAGCCACAAGCTCGTGTGCAAACCGGACAGTGCACCGATTCGGATCGACCTCAAGGTGCCCTTCCTTTGCAAGCCCCGAAAGAGCTTCGCTTTCTTCCGGCGAAAAGTCATCAAGCGGCACCGTCGCCGCCATGCGATCCGCAAGCTGCACCGCGAGTTTGCGGACCACGCGACCACGGATGCCCGCCACCTCATCTTTGCAGATGATGCTTCTCCAAAACCACCGAGCGAAATCGGACTCCGACGCCCACGGCAGCGACGCCGTGCCTGCCTGCCAATAGGAGGCCACGAGATCGAGCGCCTTGGGCCACCGAAGAATCGGATGCAAGTGGGGACGCTGACCGAGCAGACGAAGCGTGGGCACCTTTCCACAAACGTCCCGTAGCTCCTCATCGGTGAGACGTCCCACATTCACCTTCTCCCCAGTTAGGACGACCTCTCGGCGGATGAGTTCACGATACACGCGTTCCCAATCTTCGGGGCAGCAAGTCAGGACTACCTTCCACCGATTTTGACAGTCGGCTGCGAGAGCGGATCGCAGAACGAGCGCCGCCTCATCGAAGGCTGTCTCATCGAAGCATTTGTCGAGACCATCGAGCACGAGGCGAATCGGCTGGCCGACATTCGAAAAGAGTTCAGAGATGCCGTGCGATAGCCCAAAACATGCACGCAGCCCCCCATTCGTCGCGAGATCGCCCGCGCGAAGCCAGACCGCATCCCCAGAGATAGCCCATTGCCGAGCGAGCACACTTTTTCCATTGCCGGAATCGCCCAGAACTACGACGACTCCTTCTTCGTCCGCCGTATGAGTCACTCGTTCCAATAGCTCTAGGCGTTCGACATGATGGAACCCACCGATTTTGGCCGGTAAGATCTCCATTCGCCTTCGGCTTTGGGCCAGGATCGCTGACCAGTCAGACGCAAAGTGCGGATGTTGTTTCAACGGAAATCGAGATGCGATAACCGACAAAAGGCTTGGCAAGGTTATCGATCCCCCCTTCCTCCTGACAGCGGCAGAATGACTGCTGAGTGCTTCCCAAAGTTCGGTCGCTCGATTTCGGGAGTCGTCCGCAAGGACTTGCTGACAAAGCAAAATAGCGTGAGTCGCGCTGTGCGATTCAGCATGCTGAAAGTCGTGCTCCACAAGGCGAAATCGTTCCAACATCTCCGCGGTATCGATCGAGATGTCCGCTGGATCTCCAGATTTGCAGGCCCGAACGAGACTTTCAAACGCTGCTCGTCGAATCGGGGAGGACTCCAAACCATCTCTACATCGCCGCGCCAGCATCTCTGGTGGCATCGACCGTGCCGCGTCCGTGAGACCAAACCACGCCTCCCGGGTATCCGGCTCGTGTTGGGCGGAGATCAGCGTAATCGAGTCGGTATCCCTTTGAAAACCTGACGACGAATCCGTTCGCCATTGATCCCATAGCGCTGTTGCAAATTCCCGCGGCGCACCGCGTTTGCCAAAAACTGCGTGGCTTTTGATCGAACATGCACACTTCCGCTCAATTCCGTTGTGCTCCAGACGGAGAACCACGTCATCAAACAGCCAACCGTCTTGTCTCATTTGACACTGAATGGCACGAATCGCACCGTTTCCGGCCCCCTGCCATGAAACTCCTGCAACCATGTGAGCTGCGAGGAGCGCTACGATTCGGTCTTCAACAGCAAAGCCTTCCCCTGACGTATTTTTGATAGGTGGGAGCAACGACATCCAATGACTGGAATATATCAAATTTGGAGAATTCGCCACATCCGGAAGAGCGGCCCATAGATCTCCGCGGAGACACGCCAACTACGTAGACGCCCCTAGCGGACGCTGAAAAATCGCTCAATCTTCTGCATCCAGCCACCGATACATGAGAATTGAACGGGCTGTAGCCTGCCAGAACAGACTAACCTTTCGGCCTTCGATCTTTTCATCGATCAATTCAACGTTCTCGAAAGACTGTTTCAAATTTGGCAGAACGATTTCCTTCCCGAAAAACTGGAAAACTTTCGGAGACACGATATCGAACCGCGTTTGAGATTCTGGTGAATCCGGTTTGCGCGACGGCAGGTCAGTCTTGGTCGAAAAATTGATCGTAAATGGCTGCGGGGGGATCGTGAATTGCAGCTCGCGACCTTCGATGAGTTCCGCGATACGGTCGGTCTCTCTCAGAGCCTCTGAAGTGAGTTGACTGATCGAAGGGAGAATTGCGTCGATCCTAAAGCGTCTACAGATTTCCCGACATCGACCAAACCAAGCGAGCGTCTGAATACCCGCTTCGAGATCAGGTGTGTCATTTAGTTCGGCCTGACATAGACCGTTTCCATCCAGGAACCACGAAATCCGAACGGGCAGACCGTCCGCTATCTGAGTTACCAATCGCTGAATCTCCGCAAACCACGGCAGCGCCGTGAGCCTGCGACCTTCCCAGCGCTGCCAGTTGAATCCGAGGGATACAAAGAGTTCTTTCCGGGAGACGAAGTCAGTCGGCACTATCCGCGATTCTACCGTCAGCGGTGTTCCGGGAAGTGATCCTGTGAAAGTCAGCGACTCCGTTCCTATCCGCCAACTCCCATCAATGTGGAGTAGAGAACTCGCCTCTTGGCTCGTGTCAAACTCAAGCCTTACCGTGCCGGGATGTTTCAGCGGTTGCACAAGCATCGCTTCTCCGCGGCATTCGGCGAGGAGAGCCTCTAACAGGGGTGAGTCAACCTGAATGTTCTGGGGTGGAATTTCCAGAGGTTCACCATGTCGCACGAACGAATCTACCGCGACGGCATGTCGGGTGTTATCTCCCGCAATAATCCTCGCAATGGACAAGGACTCGCGAGGCTCGATCTCGATGTGCTCGCGGCCTTCCAGCATGGAAACTGTCACCCCCATCCGCGGATCGAGTCGCTCAAGGTCATCTTTCCGTTTGCAAATCGCCGCGAGCGGCGTGCCGGGAAAAAGATCGTTCACGTATTTCCCAGCTCTAATCAGGAACTGCCGGAACTTTTGCAGGTCCGATAGGTCGTTCTCTTCGCTGAATCGAACGGTCACCGTTCGTTGTCGGAGGCGGGCGAGCGGAACTTTTTCAAGAAGATACTGTTGTGCAAAGACCCAGTGCGCGCTTCCTCGATCTACATCAATGAGGAAAATGAAAGCAGGAAGGCGCTCTGCGTCACGGAGATAACGCAGAGTTTTCGTGGAGATCTTGCGTTGCAGTTTGACCCGACCCCGATGACGCGCGCCTTTGATTTGAGCAGCGAAACGGAATCCGGTCGGCTCGCCTTCAACGATCTCGACTTGATAATCGACTGCGAAGTCGGGGTGCTGCCGTCTGAGAAGCCAAGAAGGCGGCATCAAAGATTCAAATTTTCGGACAGCAAGCTGGTCGATCTCGTGGGATTCTCCGTAGGTCGTAGGTAAAGAGTCCTGATCCATTCTCAAGTCAGGCACCCTACGACAACAGCCGCCGAGACGCGACTGCGGAACGCTTTACGGAACGATTGGGATTTACAGGAGGCTTTCGCCGACGTTAGCGCGAAACGAGGCTATTTTCATAGATGCCTGTTTTTCAGTCTCTTACAGATTCCGCGAGCCGCCCGTTCCTCTCAGTTACTTAAATCCAAAGTCGTCTCCGCGGAAGAATCCGAGCAAAGAGCGACCACCGCCGTGGAAGCCGCTGCCGCCGTGCGGGTGGCCGAAGCGGAACTCGCCCGTCTCGTCGAGCAGCAACGGTTTCTCACCGTTCGCGCCCCCTTCGACGCGGTGATCTCGGCTCGCAATTTCGACCGAGGTGACCTCGTGCGTGGCGACGCCGCCCCGGCTGATAGATGGCTTTACCAACTCAACCGACTCGACACCCCCCGATTCGTCATCAGCGCCACCCCGGACCTCGCCCTCAAGCTGACGCCGGACAGTCGTGCCACCGTGCGCTTCAAAGAATTTCCCGGCCCGGAAATTCTCGTCGGAGTCGCCCACTCCAGCGAACTCTTTGATGCGGCCTCCGGCACAATGCGCACCGAACTTCTTTTGCAAAGTCAAGACCTCGCCATCCCGGCCGGGCTCACTGGGACGGCATCCTTCCAACTCGACCCGACCGATAGAACCTACCTTGTTCCCTCAAATGCCCTCATTCTCCGGCAGGGAGTATCCCTAGTCGCTACGGTGGTGAAGAACAAAGCTCACTTCCTCGAAGTCGATCCGGGCCGCAATTTTGGCCGGAACGTCGAGGTCACCTCCAACCAGTTTGCGGACACTACGGTGGTCATTTTGAATGCCAATGCCCTGCTCCGAGAAGGCGATGCGATTACGCCCGCTCCACTTGTGACAAAGACCCTCAATGTATTGGCGAAGTGACCTCGCTCGGCAAAAACTGAAACCGTCACGGGCGGAAAACTGAAACTCGAAGCCCGGGTGGTTGCTCCCAGCCTCGAACCGGCTAAATCATCGCAAATCCGTTCTTCGGGCCGTGGAGTCGCGATTTACTCTGTAGAACCATCGATATCTGCGGTTACTGGAAGGGAGGGGAATCAGCCATTCAGGCGGAAGCCAGGCTCTGATCAGAAATTTTCTGAATCATATCTGAGATGGTTCAGGCTCCGATCAGCGATTCATCAGAATTTTTCCGAAGCCGTTCTGCGACTCCTCAGGGTGCAATCAGAGAAGGCTCAGAAAGTTTCTGATCGCATGCTGGGTGCGATTGGAGTCTGGAATCGCTGATTCTCTAGGCTGCAAATCAGGGCCTTTTTAAGGGTTCGCACCTCTCAGGCTGCTTCCTGAGCTGCTTGCAGGCTTGCCCATGGGATCACATTTGGAAGGCGCCGTTCCGCCGCAGCCCCCAAGATCAATGGCCAGGCATGGCAGTATGTGCCAATGAACTGAGCGGGGGTTTTGTGCCCCATGATTTGATTCGCCAACAGAATGGAATCGTCGAGCGCCCTATGGAAATCCGGAACATGAGACTCGGCAATTGCCAAGACCGCAGGGTCCTGAGTCCACATACGGAAAAAATCACGATCAAAATCACCGAGTAATTGGGCCGCGGCGAAGAGCCCGACCGCAGTTGCAAACGCGTGGCGAGGAGTGTGCGTGGGAAGATAATCAATACCAGCGGGAGCGATCGCCCGGCGGAAATCGGCATACGCGAAGTCATTCTCCCACCGTTCCGGACCCTTCAACCAACGCTCCGCCGCTCCGCCTGTCATGATGAGCGGAAACCAATCGGCGGGATTGCCCTCGAAACGGCCCAGCAGGGCCTGAAACTGGTCAATCTCGCGTGGAGGCATCGCGACGCCGATTGGGAGGACGCGACGGCCTGTCGTTTTGGTGTGCGGTAATGTGAGGCACATATGATGGGTTCCCACACCACTGAAGCGCGTCGAGTTGATGCAAAACAGGTCCGACGCTCGGCAGCCACAACGACACATCAAACGGTAAAATGCCCAATGAACGAGGTCTGCGAGGCTCCCAGTAGGGTCGAAAGAGCGGTGGTAAGGCTGCAAAGCTTGCGAGGGCGGGATTAGATTGAATGCCCCTGCGTTGGTCATCCGCGACTTGATAAAGATTTCCTCGAGAGGCCGATCGACGACAGGCTCTAACAGGGCCAATTCCTCCCTCGAAAAGTGGGGACGCAGCGCAGGCCATTGCGTGCCGATTGTAGTCCAGGCGATTCGAAGCACTGGCGAAATCTCCAAAAGATCTCCTGATTGCGAGGAGCGCAGCGCCTCCTCCTGGGCTCGCGAATAGCGCTCCGCCCGACCGCCTGAGCGATCTGTCTCGCTGGGAGCCGAGAGTTCATTCGCGAGCAAGAGCGATGCGAGCTTGGCGATCGGATCATCGAGCTGAGCGAGGTCCTCAAAAGTAGGTATCACGACTTCTGCATCACTGCCTTTCCTTCGTGCCCGAAGGGCGGATCGCAGAGGGTTTGACGCAGCTCGCACGTGTCCGGTCCGCACGCCTCGATTCACAAATGGAGTATCCAGGGAGACGACGGCGGGAACTGCCGCATCTCGGCGAAAATTCGCGATGCCGATGAGAAGCTGACTCGTCGGGGTATCATCCAACAGCGTCGCTTCGAGACATCTCGCGAACCATCGCCAACTATCTCGAACTCGCCGACTCTCGACAATTTTCCATCGCTCCAGGATTTCGCGACACGCCTTCTCCGAGCTGAGCATCGAGCGCAGAGATCGGCGCCAACCAGGCACGAGATCGATCCACAGGTTTGGAACCGGAAGGACATATCCGTCGGTCTTGTGGCGTTCCTGAGGGGAGTGAAGCTCCAGCCATGCCTGGGTTTTGAGGTCGCCTTTGGACTTCGCCAGTGCCGTCAGCCCCAGGATTCCCAAGAAGAGGGCGTGGGCTCGCAAAATGGCCTTCGCGAGCTGATCGCCTTGGCTGGAAGCGATTCTTAAACGCTCAAGAATTTGTCTTCCCGAATCTCTATCCCTCGGCGTGGAGCCAACATTGTGCTCCTCGGCATTGAGCGCTGTCCTCATCGAATTCCCAAGTGTCGGGCGACGGCCAGTTCTCCACGAGCGTGCAACTCGCTCGAAGGTGGACCTTCCAGGGAATTTCCTCCAAGGCGCGCCCGGCTACGCTCTGCGGAATGGTCCGAGAGAAGGTCAATTTGAGATTCTGTAAAACCCGCCATTCGCAGGGCGAAATCAGCGGTGTGCCTCGCACAGCCGGGGAAAAGTCGCTTATACCCGCACAACTCGGCGTCGTGCGCGAGCGCCCGGGTAATTTCAAGGGCAGAAGCGTAGGTCGATGCTCTCGGCAGAATGTTTTCGTTCGGGAGCGACAGAAACGCTCCGCAAGAGAATCTAGGCCAGCGCGCCGATGGTTCCGGCGAGAAGTGCTCGTAGACCTCGGACCAGCGACGATACATGAGGCGCGAGAGATCAGAGGCAATCGGCGACACCGAGATCCGACGAGGTCCAATTTTCTCATATTCCAGCTCTGCGTGGGTGAGCGAAATAATGTGTGAAACGCCTGTCACTTCGGGCAACTCGAATGGATAGGGGCGGCGAAAGCATAGTGCCTGAAGGGCCAGCGCGTATAGAGCCACGGTTCCATTCCAGCGGGCGAGAGAGCGCAGGCGACAATCTCCACTTTCGACGCGATTGGCACATGCAAGTCGATCAGTCAGAGTTGAAAAAAGAAAAGACGATACTTCGTTTGTCATCACGGCTCCGCTCCCACACGTCGTTAATCCCCTTGAGGCTTCCGTCAACTGGACCGGATCAAGTCCGATTGCATCATAATATGGAGTAGCCATGCGCGTCGCGGACTCCGGATCGTGGCGCGCGTAGGCTAGCCAACCGCCAAACGCTAAAGGTTTGCCGTCGGGGGCGAAACCAAACGCGGAAAAGGTTCGAGGCAGTGATAAACACAGAGATGCTTGACTGGTCAAAAACCGGAGCACCATCTCGATCGACATCGCAGGATCGATTGTCCGCAAAAAGAGCGTCAATTCTTGGCGAATGAGTTCTGGGGGCAGACTCTGAAGTCTCGTGAGGCAGTGACCGATTCCCGCTGGGACGGCGCGGAGGAATGGAGCAGCCTGCGGGAGCAACAACGTCGGATCCCACTCTCGGTATTCGGCGGATGCAACCAAGGGGCTTTTGACGATGATGCAGTCTCCTGCCACGGAGCACTCTACGTCGCGGATATTCTCCGGAAGGACAAAGGCACAAAACATCAGAGCCGCAGCAGAGGCGCCAATTGGTGGAACACTCCCTAGCGCGGTCACTTGATTGATCGCAGATCGAGCCAGATCCACAAAATGTCCTGCTCCGATCCCTCCTTCGTTCAAGACAAGTCGGATATCTTCGTTGCCATAGCCCTTGAGACGCTGCACAAGATCTGAGGTTTCCCCGCCACCCTTGGATAATCCCTCCAGCCAGCGATAGGCTGCTGCGGAAACTTCGCAGGGATCGTCGATACCAAGAAGCTCATACCGCCGCCGCAAAACGAGGGGCCCACCTTGCCTCCGGTGAATTGTCGAGGATGCCCAATTTCCATTGATCTGCTTCGGCAGCGATGGCTGTGGTCCTTTAAGCGATACGACTGCTAAAGCCCGAACCTTTTCGGAATCGATGTCGCTACCAATTGGACAAGTCGAGATTGCCGTAAGATGCACGCCTTGCTGCCACAGACGATGGACGAGAGTCGGATCTTTTAGCGGGAGTGCCGCCTCGACATCGTTTGCCACGCACGTCTCGATCACGATCTTGAGATGCGCCTCGATCAACCTACTGAAAAAAGGACTATAGATTTCTTCTCGGAGCGGAACCGGAGACCGGCGCCATTTGTCCCAATCTTGGAGCGGCCTGCTGCCGAATAGAGCGCCGAGAGGATCAAGAACCAGCGCGGGCGCTTTGGTATCAGCGGAAGGAGGATTGGCAACTAGCCACGCGGATACGGTTTTCGCAAAGTCTGGCTGGCGTCTGGAAAGGAGCAGCCACATGCCCACAAGGACTTTCGCCCCTCCGCCAAACAGGCCAGGTATGTAAGGCAAATGTAGAATGCTTGCAGCATGGGCGAGCATTTCATGCAGATTTAATGATTTGCTCATGAAGAAGTCTCCTGATCGATTTCGCTAGCAGCGGGCTGAGAAGGAGTCCGGATCGTTTCGGGAGCCGGACGATCTTCCTTCCACCCGTTCAAAGCGAGATCTTCGATTCCCATTTCGAGGAGGTCATAAACGCGCTTCCGGAGGATGGCCAAACCTCCAAATTTGGCTGCCGGGATCGCCTTCTCCATGGCAGAAACCAACTTATCAAGCTCCCTTTTCGAGATTTCTAGTCGGACGAATGTCTTCCCGCTTTTCTCTTTCTTCCCGCTTGCATCGGTCGCTTCTTTCGCGTCCTTCGCATTTTTACTTGGGGGTGAAGCTTCAGAGTTATCTGGCGCACATTCGTCACATTCGGGGTTATTTTTCTCACTCATTTTTTTACCTTTCCAATTACAGGTGGCTCCTCTCCGCAAAGTATGCGGAGATAGGCGCGCTCGAGACTTCGAGCATCGATTAGGGTTTTGGCCTTCGGAGTGCCCGCTGCGTTGTGCGCAATCTTGATCCAAGGATCTCTTGGGCAATGACGGGCTGCCCAGAGCATGCGTTCCACAAGCTTGGGACATCCGATGTAGATCGCAGCGCGGGCTTTATCCACAGCAGCCGGGCGGATACCATCCACAAGGATGGTTGGCGCGGAGGGCTGGGAATTCGAAGTCACTTAGATAGGATTCCCGATATGGCACCAAACCGACAAGGGGGCGCGAAAGAATTTTTATGAATCCTATATCTCTGAACGTGAACTAGTTAGCTTTTATAGATCGGTATTTTCTTACACGAATCAAAAATTATTTTCCGAACATTTACGGACAAGGCAATTGCGAAATCCGCCACGGTGCTCCCTTCCGTTGAAGCGGTATCGTCAGACATTTAATGCCTGAGCTGATTCATCGAACCTTTGCCGGGAGCATTGGCGATGATGGGTGAATTGCTGTCATCCAGCGGGCGAAACAGAACATCTGTTTCAGGCGTCAACGTTTCCGGTGGCTTTCTACCCGACATTCTGCACTAGGAGGGATGCCAATGCACAGATTGCGAGTCTCAAGTGACCCCTGTCCGATCACTTCAAATCGCAATTACCGAAGAAATTGCTGAAGCCTTCCTTCAAATCCCTCGTCGAGCTGAGCGAAGTCTTCGATATTCCCGGGATTCAAATTCCAAAAAGTCTCCACGTCTTTCGGTGAATCGATCACTGCCCGATAATGCCTCACAACAATATCTGGAGTGTTTCCCATCTCCATCGCCGTTAGATTCTCGTTTTTGTGCAAAGCGAGATGGTAAGATCCATAGCCGTGCCGTTGGCAGTTTCTCGGCCAAGGGTCGATTCCGCTCAGCCATTTCAAGAGCGCAAAGTGCCGCCGCCAATCAGCGCCCGTCGGGGCGGGGGCTTCGGTTCGTCGAGCATCTTCGGCCAACCACAGAGACAAATTTCGGGAAATGGAGACCGGTCTCCTCGATCGGGTTTTGGCCTTTTTAGCTGCGACGATGATCGTATCCGACTTGACTTCGGACCAGTCCAGCCGTTGGACCTCTGATGTCCTGAGGCCCGCGAAAAACTTCAACGCGGTGGCCGTTTTCATCTCCGGGATGTGGCTCGCTGCCACGAGAACGCGTGCGATATCGCGAATCGAAAGAACGCTCACTTCATCACCGGGCACCTCTTCGCGACTGATTTCAGCGAGTGGATTCAGAGCGAGCCTCTTCTCACGCGCAGCGAAGTTAAACAGAATCTTGAGGTCTCGGATGTAGTTGTTTCGCGTCGCGGAAGAGAAATTCTCTTCGTCAAGCCAATCGAGAATTTCGGATTTCGTGATGCCGCTGATCAGCGATTTTGGAAAATCTTCCGATAATCGACCGTATGTCCACCCGAGCCCGTTGCGGTATTTTTCGTCGCGATTTTTGCGCAGGAGATCCCGCTCCAAGGCATTCCACGCCTCTGCAATGGTCCACGTCCCGGCTGTGGCGGTGTGCTTCACATAGAACCTCACGGCCTCGAGCAGGCCCCCAGGGGCGTGAGATTTTCTCAGTTCATCCGAAGCGGCAATCGCTTCGGCAAAAATCCCTTTGGGCACGTCGATACCCGTCGAGCCGAGGTCGCGTTTGAGATCGACCACCCCGGGGGTCCCGTCCCGCAATTTGCTCGCTTCCGGCCCAAAGATAAATTCCTTCGCCGCTTTTCGGGACGGAAATCGCCGCTTCACGACAGTTGTGCCGGTGAACTTCTTTCCCAACATGACGCGAACGCCAGCGTCTCCATCACGATAAACGTTCACTCCCGTCGGCAAGTTCGCTATCAATGCGGGACGGCGAGGCTGCGCTTGGGAAGAAGGCATTCAAAATCTTTCCCATTTCTTTCCCATCGAGTCAAGTTACAGAGTGAAATCAGAAGACTTAGGATCTGGTTCCGCAAGGAGTGTGGGTTCAAGTCCCTCCTCGAGCACTTTTGCTCTCGGCAGGTTGCCTTCGCCCCTCCGTCAGCCTTCCATTTCCTCGAGTTCGCGGCCCTTGGTCTCGCGGATGAACCGGAGGACGAAGAAGATCGAGACGAACGCGAAGGCGGCGTAGATGCCGTAGGCCCCACCCAACCCGATGCCCTTGAGCATGGGCGGGAAGGTGATCGTGATCGCGAAGTTGGCGAGCCATTGACTTAGCCCGGCGACCGCGAGGCCGGAGCCGCGGATCTGATTGGGAAACATCTCGCCGAGCATGACCCACATCACCGGGCCCCACGAAAAATTGAAGCAGATCACGTAAAGATTCGCCGCGATCAGCGCGACCGGCCCGGCGCTACCGGTGAGCGCGAGATTCCCCGCGGCGTCCGTCCCAGCCAGTCCGAACACCGTCGCGAGCACCGCCAGCGTCACGAACATCCCGAGCGAGCCAATGAGCAGGATCGGACGGCGTCCGATCCGGTCGATGAGGAGGATCGCCGCCACGCACGCGCCGATGCTCACGCCGCCGGAGATGACGTTGATCAGGAGCGCCTCGCTCTCCGGGAATCCGGCGGACTGCCACAGGACCGATCCGTAGTAGAAGACGACGTTGATGCCGACCAGCTGTTGTAAGATGGCCAAACCAATCCCGATCCACACGATCGGCCGGACACCTCGTGGACCTAAGAGATCCCGGAGGCGGGGCCGGTGATCGTTCGCGAGCGACGCGCGGATCTCGTCGTATTTCTGTTCGGCGCGATCCCCCATGAGCCGCCGCAGGACGTCGACCGCCCGCTCGCGATGGCCACGTGCGACGAGGAACCGCGGACTCTCGGGAATGAACAGCAACGCCCCGAAGAACGTGACCGCCGGAACCAGCTCGACCCAGAACATCCACCGCCACGCCTCGTATCCCCAGGCCAGGATCGCCAACGAACTCCCAGCGGCATTCGCGATCAGGTAGTTGCTCAAAAACGCCGTGAACAGCCCGAGAATGATCGCGATTTGCTGGATCGAGGCCAACCGCCCGCGCCACTGCGCCGGCGAGACTTCGCTGATGTAGGCCGGTGCCAGCACCGAGGCCGCTCCGACCGCGAGGCCGCCGAGCACACGGTAGAAAATGAATTCCCCCGAGGACGCCGCGATGCCCGATCCCCACGCGCTCGCCGCGAAGAGAACCGACGCCACGATGAGAATCGACCTTCGCCCAAAACGGTCGGCCAGCCAGCCAGCCAGGAACGCACCCGCCGCGCACCCGAGCAGCATCGACGCGACGTTGAAACCCGTCGCGACACTGTCGGAGCGAAACGCAGTCTCGAGTCCGTCGACGGTTCCGTTGATGACGCCGGAATCGAAACCGAAGAGAAATCCGCCAATCGTGGCGACGATACTAATAAGAGCGACGAAGCGAAACTGACGCCGGTCCGGGGGGACAATCGAGTTCATGGGGAGGGCTGAGTTTTTCCGAACCGTATCGCCGAGCCGGGCGTTGAGCCATCAAAACCAAACTTCGTTCCGCGCTCGGCGAAAACGAGCGCGGGATGTGAAAGAATTCTGGACGATCCGAAATCGGCGTCCTACCCACCCAGAAAACGCGTTCCAATCCCAGCAATTCTCATTTTGGCATTGTTGAAGTTCCAGAGGGCGGTCGGCTGACTCGATGGGGAGGTGAATTGGAGGGCGGCACTCGAAGTGGCGCGAATGCTACGACATAGCCTTGGACGGCACTTGGTATTTTTCCTCCCAGTCCGAAAACATCCACTGCCCGCACTGCTCGCGCATCGAGCACACCAATGGATGCACGACGCATCACCACAGCGCGCTGACCCCTGTCATGGTGAGCCCCGGACACTCCCAAGTCGTGCCCTTGCGCCCGGAGTTCGTCGTCCCGCAGGACGGCCACTCCAAGCAGGACTGCTTTGATCGCCGCGGCCACGCGCTGGCTTGTCGCCAACGCCGAGCGCTACCACACCGGCAACGACACCCTGCTCGAACTCACCGACGGCAACTACCGCCTCGTTCGCTCCGCCGTGGGCGCTCGGCGCAAGTTCTTCGAGCACATCCGCACGCTCACCACCTACCTGCACTTCGAAAGCTGGGACCATCTCATGGACTTCCTGCTCCGGGGTCTGGAAATCGGCCCCTACGCCTCACTTCGAAACTGAACCCCATTCTTGCGGCCAATCGCGCGTCAGCCTGCCGCGCTGGCGCAGCCTGTACCCGTCCCGCCCCGCCGCCCATCAATCCCGGCGGCCACTCCACGCTCATCCCTTTGCTCCAACCCTCTCACATCTCCCCCCTGTCTGCCGCTACCCCAAAATGAAAACTGCTGCAATGAATCCGCCCCCGATAAAACGTAACGGCCGTTACGTTTTATCGGTCGATGCCGCGGGGACTTGGGAGGAGGTGAGTTATTGGGCTAAGGGGCGCTCGGATGAAGCGGGTGATCCGATGCCGACAGCCGTCGGATCGCGGCGAGATCCCGCTGATTCGTCGTCGGCATCCTGGTGCACCCTCGGTCACGCGTTGTTGGGTTTCGTACGACTCTCCGACCGAACAGGACGCGCTCTCGATCTCATCCCGGCGCTCCGTCGCTGGTTTCGGTGCGCAAGCCGCCTTCGCAATCCTCGGTTTGCAGCAAACTTCCGGACTATTCGATGCTTTTCGGTGAATTTCCAAGCGATCGAATCACCGTTGATCCGGACGAATTCGTCCTCGAGGACTTGGCCCGGATCACCGGCGAGAAGAAGGAAAACCCCGCCGTCGCCCGGGCCGTCACCGAATTCATCGGTTGCAAGAAAGCCCGCGAGTTCGTGTCGATCAGCACGCGGCCCGTGAGCTCCTCAACGATCATAAGTTTCCTCCCGATTGAATCGGCCCGCAAAGCACCCCCCGGACGTGACGATCTCGCTGTCCGGCTGAAAGCGGCCCCTTAGAAACTCGTCCGACGCGATCTCGAAGGTCTGACTCCGCGACCGCCGTTCCTCCCGCCCGAGACGATTCAAATCATCCAGAATTCGGGCATCAATCGTAGCAATAGTAAGGGATTTCATGCTGCTAGGAGGTTACGGTTGTCAAAGTTGTCAAGACCGCCGACTTCAACTCGCCGAAGGGTTCGAGTCCTCCAATGGACCCTCGATCCGCGTCGCTGTGCGACGCGCTTGGTGTCTGCCGGGGCAAAAATCTGTTCCGCCTTGACCACGAATCACTCAGGCCGAACACAAGTCCGGGAATTCCGCGGCGCGTGCCTCAGCCAGATTCCGCACGATCTAATTCCGACCATGATCACCCGCAGCCAGAGAAAACCGTTGACGCATTTCAGTGAACTCCTTATTCACAATGAAACGTGAGTTATTCACATTGTTTTCACATTTTCCGCACTCGCGGACCGAAAGGGGGGATACAGAATGCCAGCAACTAAGAAAAAACCAGCAGCCAAGAAACCAGCCGCTAAAAAGGCTCCGGCCAAGAAAGCGCCAGTGGCCAAGGCCGCGCCAGCCAAGAAGCCAGCCGCCAAAAAAACGGTGACTCCAAAGCCGGCCGCCAAGAAGCCAGCCGCCAAGGCGGCTCCAGCGAAAAAGGCCGCTCCGGCGAAGAAAGCACCGGCGGCCAAGGCACCAGCCAAGAAAGCCGCGCCTAAGAGAGCCGCAGCCAAGAAGGCTCCAGCTCCAAAGGCAGCCGCCAAGAAGGCTCCAGCCGCGAAAGCCAAGGCTGCCCCCAAGAAGGCCGCCAAGGCCCCTGCGAAAAAAGCAGCCGCCAAGAAGAGCAAGAAATAATCGATCTCTCCTCCGGTTCCACCGGAGTCCGAGTTCAGAAATGGGAGAAGCTCCTCGGAGCTTCTCCCATTTTCGTATTTGGGAACCCCGACCCGGATTCCCGTGGCACGGCACGTGCTCCAACCGGTATTATTCGATGCACTCATCGTAATACCCAATCCAAATATGACCATGAAGCTCCTAAACTCCTTCCGTCGCCGCAGCCTCGCTGCCATCACGACCGCCGCCGCCTCCCTCGCTCTGCTCGGGACAGCGTCGGCCGAGCCATTGAAGATCGGTTACTCCGATTGGCCGGGCTGGGTCGCGTGGGAAATCGCCATCCAGAAAGACTGGTTCAAGGAAGCAGGCGTGGACGTTCAGTTCGAATGGTTCGAATACGTCCCCTCCATGGAGGCCTTCGCCGCCGGCCAACTCGACGCCGTCGCGATGACGAACGGCGACGCGCTCGTGACCGGCGCGACCGGAGCGCCCAGCCGCGCGATCATCATCAATGACTTCTCGAACGGCAACGACATGATTGTCGGTCAGCCCGGCATCGAGTCGATCAAAGACCTGAAGGGTAAAAAAGTCGGTGTGGAAGTCGGCTACGTCGTCCACCTCCTCTTGCTCAAGGCCCTCGAAGCGAACGGCATGACCGAGGCCGACGTGGAGCTCGTCAACGTGCCCACCAACGAGACCGCCAAGGTGCTCGCGTCCGGCGAAGTCGACGCCATCGGTGCCTGGCAGCCGAACTCCGGCCAGGCCCTCAAAGCCGTCCCCGGCTCCAAGGCGATCTACACCAGCGCTGACGTCCCCGGCCTCATCTACGACGTGCTCGCCGTCAGCCCATCGAGCCTTTCCGCCCATCGTGAGGATTGGAAAAAAGTGGCCAAGGTGTGGTATCAAGCGGTCGACTACCTCTACGATCCAGCCACCCGCGATGACGCCATCGCGATCATGGCGTCCCGCGTGAACCTCGAACCTGCCGAATACGCGAAGTTCATCGAGGGCACCAAAATCCTCAAACTGGACGAGGCGAAGGAGCGTTTGAAAGAGACGGAGGGGATGGGTTCGGTCTACGGCTCGAACGTCATCGTCGACGAGTTCAACGTGGCGAATCAGGTCTACACCGACCCCGAGCCGACGGCCGACTACATCGATCCGTCCATCACGAACGAGTTGTAGGACACTCGTTTCGGTTGGAGAAACGGGTTCGATCCCCGTTTCTCCTCGGCGCAGCCCAGGAAAAATCATGCCGACGACCTCGCCGCGAAGACCTTGGTTCGTGCCATTTGGCGAAGTCCCACCGCTCCAGCAGACCCTGCTCCTCTGGGCGTCCTTTCTCCTCCCTCTCGTCGTCTGGTCCATCGTCAGCTACACCCCCTTCATCTGGCATCCGCTGGTGAAAATCACCGTCCCCGGTGATGTCTCCTACTTCCGCGAAGGCACGCTCGTCGACCGCAAGGTCTTCACGGCCGAAAACGCGAAGATGCGCGACACCAATCAGGCCGTCGCCGACGGCGTTCCGGCCAACCCGATTTTTCTCCCGGCGCCCCACGAGGTCGTCGAATCCTTCTACAAAAGCTTCACCGCACCGCCACGCCGCAAGGGCGAAAAATGGCTGCACGAAAGCCTCTGGCAAAGCATCCAGGTCATCTTCTGGGGCTTCACGATCAGCTCGATCATCGGCGTTCCGCTCGGCGTTCTCTGCGGAACGTTTCCCATTTTTTCCCGGCTCACCGAACCCGTCGTCGATTTCACCCGCTACATGCCCGCCCCCGCTTTCGGTGCCCTCGCGGTCGCCGTCGTCGGCATTTACGAGGCCCCCAAGATTGCCATCATCGTCATCGGCACGTTTTTCCAACAGGTCCTCGTCATTGCGAACACGACGCGCAAGGTCGATCAAGCCCTCGTCGAAGCCGCGCAAACACTTGGAACGAACCGACGTCAGCTCCTCTTCCGCGTCATCGTCCCCGCCATCGCCGTCGATCTCTACAACGACATGCGCATCCTGCTCGGCTGGGCCTGGACCTATCTCATCGTCGCCGAACTGATCGGCGCTTCGTCCGGCATCACCTACTTCATCAACCAGCAGGCAAAATACCGCATCTACGACAACGTCTTCGCCGCCATCATCATGATCGGCATCATCGGGTTCACGTTCGACCGATTCCTCGATTGGCTCGGTCGCCAGATCTTCCCGTGGGTGAAGTCGACGAAGCCCGGGTTGCTCCGCCGCCTGATGCTCAATCAAGCCGCCGAGGAAGCTCTCAAGGAGGCAAAAGCATGATCAGCAGCCTCGATCTCCCCGATTACCGCGATCTCGACCCCGAGGTCGCCGCCCGGTTCGCGCAAATCCAGGAGCGCCCCGTCGTCCTCGACTGCCGCAGCGTTACCAAGATCTTCGGCACCGGCCCCAAGGCCATTACCGCGCTCGACCGCATCTCGCTCACCGTCCGCCGCCGCGAATTCATCACGATCGTCGGCCCGTCGGGCTGCGGCAAAAGCACCCTCGCCCGCATCGTCGCCGGACTCGACTTTCCGACGTCGGGCGAAGTCCTGCTCAAGGGCAAGGCCGTCGACCGGCCCGGCTCCGACCGCGGCATGGTCTTCCAGGGCTACACGCTCTTCCCGTGGCTCACGGTCAAACGCAACGTCATGTTCGGAATGACCGTCGGCGGCAAATCGAATTTCGACGCCGCCGCCGAAGCCCGTGAATGGATTCACCTCGTCGGCCTGTCGAAGTTCGAGAACGCCTACCCCTACGAGCTTTCCGGCGGGATGAAGCAACGCGTCGCCATCGCCCGGGCCCTCGCGAACAAACCCCGTATCCTCCTCATGGACGAGCCCTTCGGTGCCCTCGACGCGCAGACCCGCGCGCAGATGCAGGCCTACCTCCTGCACATCTGGCGCAGCGTGAACGTCACCATCCTCTTCATCACCCACGACCTCGACGAAGCCGTCCACCTCTCCGACCGCATCCTCGTGCTCGGAGCCAATCCGTCCCGCATCCTCGAGATCGTCGAAAATCCCGTCCCCCGCCCCCGCGATCCCGAGCAATTCTTATCGGGACCCCACCTAGCCACCAAACGCCGCCTCGAACATCTCATCCACCCCCACACCGAAGATCAACCCCTCCCCAACATCCGCCTCGTCGCCGCCGGCGACGACGTCGAATAAAAAATCATCAATCGTAAATGATAAATCATAAATAGAATGCATCTAGCCCACCAAGCCTGGCCCGACATCCCCGCCGCGCAGAGGGAATCGAACGGCCTCCTCGTCGTCCCGGTCGGAGCCACCGAGCAGCACGGCCCCCACCTCCCCATCGACACCGACAGTCGCATCGTCGAAGCCGCCTGCCACGCCGCCGCCGATCTCGCCACCTTCGCCGTCCCCGTCGCCCCCGCCCTCGCCTACACTGTTTCCCAAGGCCACACCGCCAAATGGCCCGGGACTTTTTCGCTCACCCACGCGACATTCATAGCAACCGTCCGCGAGCTCGCCGATTGGGCCGTAGCCACTGGCTGGACGCGGCTCCTGTTCATTAATTCCCACTTCGGCAACGACGCCGCCCTCCGCGTCGCCGTCGACGCGATCCGCACCACCCACCTCGGCAAACTCCAGGTCGCCACCCACAACGTCTTCAACCTCACGCCCGAAATCTGGGCGGCCTACACCGCCGACGCCGCCGACCTCCACGCGAACAAAGCCGAGACCGACCTCCTCCTCCACCTCAGCCCCGAGTTCGTCCACACCGACCGCCTCACCGAAGCCGACGACCCCGACCGCACCGCCGACACCGTATTTTCCTATCCCGTCAGCCAAACCAGCCGGAACGGCGTCACCGGCTTCCCCAGCCGCGCAACCGCCGAAGCCGGCGCCATCCTCTTCGACCAAATCGCAAACGCCCTCGCCGACCTCTTCGAAAGAGCCAAAATCGAAAACCCACCCCTCGCCTAAGAAATCGAAATACCTCCCCTGTCATTCTGAACGCAGTGAAGAGCCATCGACCGCCTTTCATTTCTTCAAGCAACCAAAAAGGCAATCTCTGACTTCCACTCTCCCCCCACGCCACCCACCCCGCCGCCTCCCGCTAAAAACCTTCCGACAACCACGCATGCGACCCACCGACACCGACCGCCCAGCCGCGCGGCTCGCCGCCACTTTCGCAAATCTGCACAGCCTCGGCGTCACCCAGCGCGCCACCTACCTCGCCATCCTGCGCTCCGTCCTCGAATCCAACGCGGACTGCAACGGCGTCTGGAGCGTCTGGGAACCCGAGGCCCTCGACGGTCGCGACTCGGAATACCGCCACGCCCCCGGCCACGACGCCACCGGTCGCTTCGTCCCCCACTGGCACCGCACTCGCGGCCACGCCAAGCTCGACCCCGTCACCGGATACGCTGAACGCCGCCTCGGCTCCTGGTATTGGGTGCCCCGGCAGCGCGCCGAACTCTGCGCGGTCGATCCCTACTTCTACCCCATCGACAACGCCATCCACCGCATCACCAGCGAGGTCGCCCCCATCGTCACCGAAGGCCGTTGCGTCGGAGTCGTCGGCATCGACCATCTCGCCCGATCCGCCCCCCGCCCACCCAACGCGCTCACCACGATTCCCCACGTCCGCTCGCTCACCTCGGACGTCCTCGCCGCCCTCACCCCGCGCGAACGCGAAGTCCACCACTGGCTCAGCGAAGGCAAATCCAACGACGAAATTGCCACCATCCTCGGCATCAGCCCCCACACGGTCAAAAACCACCTCGATCACATCTTCCAAAAGCTGGGAGTCGAAAACCGCCACGCCGCCATCACCGCCCTCCGCTGACCCACCCCAATCATAAATCACCAATCGTAAATCATAAATCGAAGTAGCCCGTTCTTCCTATTCCCCTCCCCAACCCCGGCGCGCATCGTCTCCCCAAGATGTCCGCCAACGAGCCCACTTTCGCCGTCCCCGCCGACTTCGCCGTCGACCCCGCCAAGCTCGCCGCCACCCGCGCCACCCTCGAAGACGGCGGCGTCGAGTTTCTCTACTCCACCTACGTCGACATCCACGGCGTCCCGAAGGCGAAAACGACTCCGCTCTCCGCGCTCGAAAAGATGGCGCACGGCTCCGAGCTCTTTACCGTCGGAGCCATGGAAGGCATGGGCCTCGTCGGTCCGCAGGAGGACGAATGCGCCGCCGTTCCCGACCTCGATACCCTGATCCAATGCCCGTGGGACTCCCGGCTCGGCTACTTCTTCGGCGACCTCTACTACCACGGCTCGCCCTACCCGCACGACAGCCGCCAGATCCTCAAGCGCCAGCTCGCCCGCGCCACCGACCTCGGGTTCACCTTCAACCTCGGCTTCGAACCCGAATTCTACGTCCTCTTCGTCGACCCGGAAACCGGCGAACGCCGCCCCGTCACCCCGACCCGCTACCAGGGCACCTGCCCGGCCTACGACGTCAAACTCTCCATCGACGCCCTCGACTTCCTCGCCCCGATGTCGCGCCACTTCGAGGAACTCGGCTGGAATCTCTACTCCTTCGATCAGGAGGGCGGTCACGGTCAGTTCGAGTTCGACTTCCAATACGCCGACGCCCTCACGATCTCCGACCGCTTCACCTTCCTCCGCCTGATGGCCAAACAGGTCGCCGAAGAAATCGGAGCCACCGCGACCTTCATGCCCAAGCCGTTCTCCAACGATTTCCGCTCCGGCAACCACTTCAACATGTCGCTCGCCAGCACCACCACCGGCGAGAACCTCTTCGCTCCCGAGCCGGAATCCAACCCCATCGCCGACCGCACCGGCATCCCCCTCTCCCAGCTCGCCTACCACTTCACCGCCGGCCTCCTCGCCCACGCCCCCGCCATCACCGCCGTCACCTGCCCCAGCTACAACAGCTACCAAGGCCTCATCGCCCAAGGCGACATGCCCGACATCAGTTGGGCACCCGTCATGATCGCCTACGGTCGCAACAACCGCTCGGCCATGCTCCGCCTCCCCCTCAACCGCTACTGCGTCGAAAATCGCGCCCCCGACGTCGGCTGCAACCCCTACCTCGCGGCGGCCGTCCAACTCGCCGCGGGCCTCGACGGCATCGAACGCGAGCTCGATCCCGGCACTCCCCTCAACACCAATTGCTACGACCTCACCCACCGCGAACTCCGCGACTCCGGCGTCAAACTCCTCCCCCGCACCCAGCTCCACGCCCTCGAAGCCTTCGAAGACTCCACCCTCATCGACACCGTCTTCGGCGACTTTAAAGACATCTACCTCGAGCAAAAAATGCGCGAATGGAACGAAGGCTTCTACGCCATCAACGAAGCCCACCTCGCCCAACGCCTCACCTTCATCTGAAACGCATGGGGAGCGCACGCCTCCCGGCGTGCGAGATGCGGCGTCCCGCCGCATCACCCGGCAATGCGAAGCGAGCCGATCCAAAACCGAAAATGACCACACCGGACCACCTCGAGGAGCGGCGATGTGCAATCGCCGACCCAACCAGAAACGGCGAAGCCGTCACTCCCCACCTCGCCACCCTCCTGGAAAAAGTCCGCCAAACCGCCCACCTCCCCCTCGACCAAGCCACCACCCTCCCACCCGCCGTCTACACCGACCCTGATTTCCTGACGTGGGAAACCGAGAACGTCCTTCGCCCCGAGTGGCTCGGCGTCTGCCACCTCTCGCAAATCCCCGCCCCCGGCGACTTTCTCAAACTCGACCTCCTCGGCGAACCCCTCATTGCCGTCCACGGCAAGGACGGCCAGCACCGCGTCCTTTCCCGCGTCTGCCCCCACCGCAACATGGACATCATGCCCGCCAGCTTCGCCGAACCCGACCACGGCCCCGCCGAGCCCCGCGGCACCGTGACCCCCGATCACGGCCACACCCGCCTCTTCCTCTGCCCCTACCACCACTGGAGCTTCGACCTCGACGGCAGCCTCAAAGGTTGCCCCGAGATGCACCAGGCCACCGACTTCCACCGCGAAGACCATCCGCTCACCTCTTTCAGCACCGAAATCTGGAACGGCTTCCTCTTCGTCAACCTCGACGGAAAAGCCGAGCCCCTCGCCGACCAATACGACGACCTCGACACCGACATCGCCGGTTGGCGCACCGCCGATATGGACATCGTCATCGAGCGCCAGTGGGACTGCGATTTCAACTGGAAGGTCCTCGTCGAGAACTTCATGGAGCCCTACCACCACCTCGGCACTCACGCAAAAACGCTCCAACCCATCATGCCCGCCAAGGGCGCCTGGACCGCCGCCGAGCGCCCCCATTCCATCGCCCTCAACCTCCCGCTCAAAGACCCGGCGATCAACGAGCGGGAACCCGCCCTCTCGACGAATTTCCCACTCATCGATTCACTCCCTCCGGAGCATCGCGACCAATGGAGCGCCTGCCTTGGCTACCCCAGCTTCCTGCTCTTCGCCGGTCCCGACCGCATGATCTGGTATCGCATCGACCCCGTCACCGCCGACCGCAGCCGCCTCCTCACCACCGTCCTCGTCCACCCGGAAACGAAGATCCTCCCCGACTACGAGACCCGCCGCGCCGCGCAGGAACAAATGCTCGTCGATTTTCACCTCGAGGACATGGAAGCCTGCACCGCCGTCCAGCGCGGACTCCATTCACGCACGTCGAAGCCCGGACGCCTCAGCCATCTCGAAATGCCCCTATGGCTGTTTCAACGCTACCTCGCCGCCCGCGCCGACGGCACCTGGCCGACCATCCAGCACCCCGCCGCCCCCGCGCAATCCCCCCGCCGGTGATCCTCATCCCCGCCACCCGCACCATCCCCGCCGGGGCCTTCACCATGGGCGAACTCCCCGACGACAAATTCGCCAACGCCACCGAGCGCCCCGCCCACCCGGTCCGGATCGCCGCCTTCAACCTCGGCGTCCACCCGATCACCAACGCCGAATTCCGCGCCCACGACGCGACCCACGATCCCACCGCCGCCCCCGACCACCCCGTCGTCCGAGTCTCCTGGCACCAAGCCACCGCCTACTGCGAATGGCTCCGCGACGAAACCGCCCAACCCTACCGCCTCCTCAGCGAAGCCGAGTGGGAATACGCCGCCACCGCGGGCCAGCGCACCGCCTACCCCCGAGGCGCCGACCTGACCCCCGCCGACGCCAACTACCTCTACAGCGAACAAGGCCACCGCGTCGGCCCGGGCCATCCGACCCCCATCGGGGCCTACCCCACCAACCCCTTCGGCATCCACGACCTCCACGGCAACGTCAACGAATGGACCGCCGACCCCTGGCACCGCACCTACGAAGGAGCCCCGACCGACGGCACCGCGTGGATCGCCAACGGCGACCCCGACCACCGCGTCATCCGAGGCGGAGCCTGGGACCAGCTCCCCCGCCTCCTCCGAGCCACGAACCGGGACGCTCAACCTACCACCACCCAATCCGACAATCTCGGTTTCCGAATCGCCGCAACGTGGCACCGGCTTCCAGCCGGTGACCCACCCAACGCGAAGCGCTAATCAAGATGCAACTCCAACTCTTCAAGCAACTCTGGGGTCACGAAGGCACCCACGAAGACGCCATCACCGACGTCCTCGATGCCAAATTCCACGGCATCGAGGGCGCTCCACCGGCAACCCCAGCCGACCGCCAACGGCTCACCCGTCTCGTCGCCGAATCCGACCTCGAATTCATCGCCGAGATCTCCACCGGCATTCGCACCCCCGGCCAATACGTCCCCGCCCCCCGCCTCACCCCCGCCGACCACCTCGCCGACTTCCGCACCCTCCTCGAGCAAGCGCTCGAGATGGCCCCCCTCAAAATCACCGCCATGGCCGGCAGCGACCTCTGGCCTCTCGCCGAAAGCATCCACTTCTTCCGCGAAGCCACCCGCATCGCCGCCGACCACGGCACAGAAGTCAGCTTCGAAACCCACCGCGGCCGCCCCACCTTCCACCCCCTCGCCACCGCCGCCCTCCTCGACGCGATCCCCGACCTCCCGCTCACGTGCGATTTCAGCCACTGGTGCGTCGTCACCGAACGCTCCGCCATCCTCGACGAATTCCCCGACCTCCTCGCCCACTGCGCCCGCAACTGCCGCCACGTCCACGCCCGCGTCGGCTACGACCAGGGTCCCCAGGTCCCCGACCCCCGCGCCCCCGAATACGCCGAAAACCTCGCGAACCACGACCGCTGGTGGGACACCATCTGGGCCGCCCAACGAGCCGCCGGTCACGCCAATTCCACCCTCACCCCCGAATTCGGCCCCGACAACTACCTCCACCTCGAACCCTTCACGCAAAAACCCGTCGCCGACCTCTGGCAAATCAACCGCTGGATCGCCCACCGCCAACGCGAGCGCTTCAAAGCGGCATAGATCCTGCATTAAAGCTCCTCACCCGCATTCCTCCCCCCCTTTGCGACCTTCGCGATCTTCTGTTCAAAATCACCATGACCCAATCCGACCTCACCCAACTAGGCGTCAAATACTGCATCGGCGCCTACCCCGACATCCACGGCGTCCCGAAGGGAAAAGTCGTCCCCGTCTCGCACTTAGACCACTTCGCGCACGGCAGCGAACTCTACACCGGCTACGCCCTCGACGGCCTTGGCCAATCGCCCAACGACGACGAGATCAGCTCCGTCCCCGACCTCGAGCGCATGATCCAACTCCCGTGGAACCCCGAGGTCGCGTGGTTCCCCGCCGACAACCACTTCCACGGCCAGCCCTACGAAATCTCCACCCGCGTCGCGCTCAAGAAGCAAGTCGCCGCCGCCGCCGAAATGGGTTTCGGCTTCAACCTCGGCATCGAATGCGAACTCTTCGTCGTCCGCCAGAACGCCGACGGCACCCTCGCGATCCCAAACCCCGACGACAACCTCGAGAAGAGCTGCTACGACCTCAAACGCTTCCTCGACCGCTACCAGTGGCTCGACAAAATGGCCACCGCCATCGACTCCCTCGGCTGGGAGCTCTACTCCTTCGACCACGAGGACGCCAACTCGCAGTTCGAGTTCGACTTCCGCTACGCCGACGCGCTCACCACCTGTGACCGCTTCACGTTCTTCCGCCTCATGGCCAAGCACTACGCCGCCGAAGAAGGCCTCCTCGCGACCTTCATGCCCAAGCCCTTCGCCGACAAAACCGGCTCCGGCGCGCACTTCAACATGTCGCTCTTCGACCCGTCCACCGGCGCGAATCTCTTCGAGTGCGACCCCGCCGACGACCCCCGCGGCCTCGGCCTCAGCGAACTCGGCTACCAATTCATCGCCGGCATTCTCAAGCACGGCCCCGCCCTCTGCGCGACCTTTGCCCCCACGGTCAACAGCTACAAGCGCCTCGTCCGCCGCGGCCTCATGTCCTACTACTCCTGGGCCCCCGTCTTCAACAGCTTCGGTCGCAACAACCGCACGAATTCCGTGCGCATTCCCAAAGGCGGTGGCCGCTGCGAGTCCCGCAACGCCGACACGTCCTGCAATCCCTACCTAGCGGCCACCCTCGCCCTCGCCGCCGGACTCCAAGGCATCCGCGAAAACCTCGACCCCGGCCCCGCCCAGGAAGACAACCTCTACGAATTGAGCGAATCGGATCTAGCGGCCCGGAGCATCGCCGAACTCCCCCGCACCCTCGACGAAGCCGTCAAAGCCTTCGCCGCCGACCCCTGGGTCGAGGAAGTGCTCGGCCCCGACCTCCGAAAAGAATTCATCACCTACAAAAGCGAAGAATGGCGCGAATACCACCAAACCGTCAGCCAATGGGAAACCAACCGCTACGCCCGTTTGTTCTAGGATTTTTGAACAGAAGAACGCAAAGAGCGCAAAGAATACAAAGAAGGAGCTGAATTGAATCCTTCCCTTCTTTGCGACCTTTGCGACCTTCTGTTCAAAAATCACTTCACTCCATGACCGACCAATTCCAAAAAGGCAAACCCCTCGCCGACCTCCACCTCGGCCCCGGCGGCGTCGACGCCGCCATGGCCGCGTCACCCCAGCTCACCCAACACGTCATCGAACACGGATTCGCCGACATGTATACGAACGAGGCGCTGGACCAAAAGTCCCGCAAGCTCATCACCCTCGCCTCCCTCGTCACGTCGGCGAGTCTCCCGCAATTCGAGTGGCACACCCGCGGAGCGCTCGCCAGCAACCTCCTCACCAAGGAAGAGATCGAGCAGCTCATCATCCAAATGACCATCTACATCGGCTACCCCGCCGCCTACAACGCCATGGCCGTCGCCAAACGCGTCTTCACCGAATTTTAATCCGTGGAATTGGCTTCCAGCCAATCACCAACCCAAACGCGAAGCGCAAATCCCTCTCCCCTACCCCCAGCTACCCCAGATACACCGCCAGCAACCGTTTCAACTCCCCCCGAGCCCGGAAAAGCAGACTCTTCACCGCCGGCACCGTCGTCTTCAGGACAACCGCAATCTCCTCATACGGCATCCCATCGTAACGCCGCAGCACCACCGCCATCCGCTGAGCCTCCGGCAACGACCGGATCGCTGCGTCGACCGCCTCCCGCAACTCCGCGTCCAGCACCTCCTCCGATGCCATCCGCACCGAAGAGTCCACGATCTGCCGCCCCACCGCGTCCTCCTCCGCCTCGACGGACACCAGCTTCACCCGGTCGCGCCGTCGCACCTCGTTAAAAACCAGGTTGCGCGTGATCGTCATCAACCACGTCGTAAATTTCGCCCGCGGCTCGTAGCGCCCCGCCGATTTCCACACGCGCACGAACACCTGCTGCGCCACGTCCTCCGCGTCCCGGTCGTTCCCCAGCATCTTCGCCACCGTGCCAACGACGCGATTCTGATGCCGTTCGACGAGTTCCCGGAAGGCCACCGCGTCCCCGTCCTTCACGCGACGCATCGCCGCAAAATCAGCCTCATCCTCGGGGGTCGGATCCAACATCTCGCTCAATCGTAGTCACCACCGACCGCATTTCACCATTCACCATTCACCATTCACCATTCACCATTCACCATCACCCCCCGATGCTCACCGTCGCCAGCTACTGCACCACCTTTCTCAAGCCCGAGATGCTGCACATCTACCGGCAGATCACCGGCCTGCGTGACGTCGACACCTTCGTCCTCACCAAATCCCGCGATCACGCCGACCGCTTCCCCTTCGACGCCGTCGAAGTTCTCCCCCGGCCCCGCATCAATTTCCTCTCCCGTTTCGAAAAAAAATACCTCCGCCGCCTCGAGCCCGTCTTCTACCGCGGCGAATACGATCAGCTCGACGCCGTCCTCACCCGCCGCCACGCCGACCTCCTCCACGTCTACTTCGGCCACACCGGCGTCCACCTCCTCCCCTTCATCCGCCACTGGCCCGGCCCCACCGTCGTCTCCTTCCACGGCATGGACATCATGCTCCGCGACCGCGAGCCCGGTTACAACGACCGCCTCCGCGAGCTCCTCCGCACCGTCACCCTCCTCCTCGCCCGCAGCGAATCCCTCGCCCAGCGCCTCGTCGAGCTCGGTGCCGACCCAGCCCGCATCCGCCTCAATCGCACCGGCATCCCCCTCGACGACTTCCCATTCGTTCCCCGCACCGCCCCCGCCGACGGAGCCTGGCACCTCGTCCAAGCCGCCCGCCTGATTGAAAAGAAAGGCATCGACCACGCGCTCGAAGCCTTCAGCGAATTCCGAAAAACCCACCCCGCCGCCACCTTCACCATCGCCGGCGACGGCAAGCTCCGACCGACTTTGGAAAAACTCGCCGCCGATCTCGGCCTCGGCACCTCCGTGCGTTTCGTCGGCTTCCAAACCCAGCCCCAGCTCCGCGCCCTCTACGAGCGCTCCCACGTTTTCATCCACCCCAGCCAGACCACCGACAAGCTCGACCAGGAAGGCGTGCCCAATTCCATGCTCGAAGCCATGGCGACCGGTCTCCCCGTCGTCGCGACCCAACACGGAGGCATCCCCGAAGCCGTGGTCGACGGCCACGACGGCTACCTCACCCCGGAACGTAACTCCGAAGCCCTCACGCAATCCTTGATCAAAACCGTCGCCAACTACGAACCCCTCGCCCAAAACGCCGCCAACTCCGTCCGCGAAAAATTCTCCCAGGCAGCCTCCATCACCGCCCTGGAGTCCCACTACCGCGAAGCGGTCAAGCTGGGGAGCGCGGGCTTCCAGCCCGCATCAGGCGAGCTTCCAGCTCGCCGCCCGTAACCTACGGCGAAGCCGCACTCCCCCTCACCAGGCAAACCCGAAACACCCGCTGCCCAATCTCGGAAAACTTCCGCTCGAACTCCGTCGCCACCACCTCCCGCCCGTCCGCCCAATCCACCTCCTCGAACCGACCAAAATCCCGAACCAACGCCCCCATCGCCGCAAAATAACCCGCATCATCCGTCATCAATCGCAGCCTCCCGCCCACCGCGAGCAACTCCCAAGCATCGTCCAGCATCGCCGCATTCACGACCCGCCGCGGCCAATGCCGCCGCTTCGGCCACGGATCCGGGAACGAAACGTGAATCGCCGCCACGCACCCACCCGGCAAACTTTCCCGCACCTCCGTCAATCCCTCGCCCCGCACCGCCCAAGCGTTCGCCAACCCCAAGCGCCCAAACTTCGACCGACACCGCAACACCCGCCCCGATAATTTTTCCACGCCCAACCACCGAACGTCCGGATACCGCTCCGCCATCCCCACGAGAAACGTCCCCCGGTGACACCCCAGATCGACCTCCACCGGCCGATCACCCGCCGCCCACCCGGCCGGCAACTCAACCGCAATCTCCTCGCCCAGATCCTCGCTTTTCATCAGCCCGCCAACATCTCCCACCGTTTCCCAACAACCAATCACGAATCGCCAGCCTCCCGCCTTGTCCCACCCCGCCGGCTGCGGCATCCTCCGAAGCATGTCGCACGAGGATCTGGACGTCGCCATCATCGGCGCGGGAGTGTCGGGAGTTTACGCCGCGTGGCGACTTCGCGAAGCCCATCCCGAGTGGCGAACCGAAGTGTTCGAACTCAGCAACCGCGTCGGCGGACGGCTCCACTCCGTCGTCCCCGACAACATGCCGCATCTCCGCGCCGAGGTCGGCGGCATGCGTTACCTGAATCACCAGACCCTCGTCACCGGTCTCGTCGACACCCTCGGCCTCGCCGCCCGCCCGTTCCCACTCGGGGACGACAACAACCTCTGCCACCTCCGCGGCCATCGATTCCACGCGTCGGACTTCACCGACCCCGACAAGATCCCTTATTTCCTCGAACCCCACGAACGCGGTCGCGTGCCCCGCTCGCTGCTCCGCGACGTCATCACCAAAATCGCGCCCGGCTGCCTGTCGATGACCCCGCGCGAATTCCAGGAGGCCAAGGGAGGCTTTCACCTCGACGGCATTCCGATTCACGACCTCGGCGTCTGGGACCTCCTCGCCCGCTCGCTCAGCGTCGAAGCCGTCCACCTCATCCGCGACGCCGCCGGCTACGACGGCGCGGTGGCCAACATCAATTGCTCCGACATGATCGCGCTCGCCACGCATCACCTCGGCCCGGTCGCCCTCGAGGAATTCACCCTCGTCGACGGCTTCGACGCCCTGCCCCGCGAACTCGGTCGCCGATTCGAAGCGACGGGAGGCAGGATCAACCTCGACCACCGACTCGTCCGATTTGCTCCGGAAGCCGACGGCGTGCGAATGGAATTCAAAATCCGCGACCGCGACGGTCTCGTCGAACGTCGCGCCCGGCACCTCATCCTCGCCCTGCCGCAACGCTCGCTCGCCCTGCTCGACGGCGACTGCTGCCTCTTCGAAAGCGACCAATTCCTCGAAGACCTCAGCGCGGTCGTCCCCCAGCCCGCGGCTAAAATTTTCCTCGGCTACGACCGCCCGTGGTGGCGCGAACTCGGGATCACCTCGGGCCGCAGCGACACCGATCTTCCCGTCCGCCAGTGCTACTACTTCGGCACCGAGGGCGAGCAACCCGGAGCCGATCCCACCAACACCCACTCGCTCCTCATGGCCGGCTACCACGACGGATCATCGGTCGACTTCTTCGCCGGATTCCTCGGGCGGCAGGCGTTTCCGCACCGCGTCCGCTACCGGCGCGACGGCGACATCCGGCTCATTGATCCGCGCGACGTCCCCGCCACGCTCGCCGAAGAAGCCAGCCGCCAGATCCGCTCGATCCACGGCATCGACGTCCCCGATCCGACGACCGCTCTCTACATGGATTGGGAACAGGATCCCTACGGCGGCGCGTGGCACACGTGGCGCGTCCACGAGCGCTCCGAGGAAGTCATGCCCCGCATCCGCAAGCCCCTCGACGACGTGTCGGTCTACATCTGCGGCGAAGCGTTTTCTCAGGAACAAGGCTGGGTGCAAGGCGCGCTCCACACCGCCGAACACGTGCTCCAGGATCATCTCGGACTCGCCATGCCCGACTTCGTCGCCCCCGACCACTACCTCGATCCGTGAGCGACCCGGCCCCGGAAACTCCCTCCCAGGAACTCCTCGCGGAGGTCCTCCGCATCCGCTCCCTTTCCGCCGCTTACTGGATCTCCTGGTGTCTGCAAGCCGCGGCGAAACTCAATCTCTGCGCGGAATTGGAAAACTCACCCGCCACCTCCGCGGAACTCGCCCAGCGCACCGGCCTCGACCCCCAGCCGCTCGGCAGTCTCCTCGAGTTGCTCACCATGGAGTCCATCCTCACCCGCGACGACTCCGGTCGCTACGCCAACACTCCCGCCTCCCGCGCCGCGCTCATCCCCGGCGGCCTGCTCGACCAAACCGGCAACCTCGCCCACAACCACGCCGCGCAGGCTCTCGCCCCCCGCTTCCCGGATATTTTCCAGCCCGATTTCACGCCCGCCCCCAGTGGCGGAGTCGCCGAATCGCCCGAGTCCCTCGCCCGCGCCGCCCATTCCGCCGCCCTCCTCAAAGCACCCATCATCCTCCCCTTTCTCGAGCTCGGCCCCAACGAGCGCGTCGTGGATCTCGGAGCCGGATCGGGCGACTACACGTTTCTCATGGCGCGCGAGCGAACCGACCTCACCGGGACCATCGTGGACCGCGGCGCGATGGCCACCGCCGCCCGAAAGCTCGCCACCGACTACGGCGTGGCCGACCGGATCCGCGTCGTCGATGGGGATTTCAAGACCGTTGACTTCGGTCACGACCACACGCTCGCGCTCGTCTCCCACGTCCTCCACTTCGTTCCCGCCGAGGTGTCCCGCACCCTTCTCCGGCGCGCTTTCGAATCCCTCGCCCCCGGCGGTCGCGTCGTCATCCACGACATCCTCCGCGAACGTCCCGACAACCCACCGCCGGAAGGAGAACTCCTCAATCTCGACGTGATCCTCCGCCACCGGGTGACCACGCCGACCTGCGCCGAGGCGATCACCTGGCTCCTCGAAGCCGGATTCGCCGACCCGATCATCACCGGCATGCCCATCGGCCCCAGCACGCTGATCACTGCCGCCAAGCCCCACTGATGCCCGGAAGAAACCTCCGCTACGCCGCGACCGCTGGCGCCGTCCTCCTCAGCTTCACGTCGGGATTCGAACTGACGGTCACCAGCACCGCCGCCCCCACCATCGTGCGCGAACTCGGCGGCGTGCAGTGGTTCAGCTGGATCTTCGCGGCCTACACCGCGGCGATGACTCTCTCCGTCCCGCTCTGGGGGAAACTCGCGGACCGCCACGGGCGCCGCGTCTGCGTGGCGATCTCGATCATCGGCTTCGCCGCGGCCACGGCGGGCGCGGGATTTTCGACCAGCCTGCCGATGCTCGTCGGGTGGCGGTTTGTCGAGGGGATCTTCGGCGGCGCGTTCACCGCGCTCGGCTCCATCATCATGGCCGATCTTTGGCCGCTGGAAAAACGCCCCAAAGTCCAGGCCCTCATCGTCGTCTCCAACGGCCTCGCCAGCGTCGTCGGTCCCGCCCTCGGCGCCTTCCTCGTCCACACCCTTTCGTGGCGCTGGTGTTTCTTCGTCACGCTGCCCGGCCTCGCCCTTTGCTTCGCCCTCCTCATGATTTCCGTCCCCCGGCACGAACGCTCCAACGAAGTCCGGGCGCTGGATTTGCGCGGCCTCGCCCTCTTCGCGCCTCTGCTCGCCTGTGTCCTCGTCGCCGTCGGCCAACTTCAATACCTGCTCGATCATCCCCTGATCCTCGCCGCCGCCGTTGCGGGAATCGCCGCGCTGCTCTGGATTTTCCTCGCCGTCGAACGCCGCGCCTCCGATCCGCTCGTCCCGCTCGAGTTGTTCCGAATCCGCTTTTTCACCGCGTCGAATCTTGTGATCGCCCTCACCGGCGTCGCCGTCTACGGAGCCGTCGCCTACCTGCCACTCTACGCGCGCCACGTTTCCGGATTCAGCACCCAGCAGGCCGCCCACCTCCTCACGCCACTCGGCATCGTGTGGGTCGGTCTGTCGTCCGCCTCATCGTTCCTCGCGCTCCGCTGGGGCTTTCGCACCACCACGTGGATCGGCGCGACCGGGTGCGTCATCGGGTTTTTGATGTTTCTGACGCCCGGCCTCAACCAGGGTTTCATCTGGATGGCCGGAGGGGCCGCGGCCATCGGACTCTGCGGAGCCTTCTGCCTGCCGCCACTGGTCATCGGCTGCCAAAGCGCGATTCCGAAAACCACGCTCGGCGCGGGCACGTCCGCGCTCCTCTTCGCCCGCAACATCGGCTCGTCGGTCGGGGTCGCCATCATGGGCATCTGGCTCGGGTCCGGCCCGGGAGCCCACGGCGCCGTCCACGCCGCATCCGTCACCAACGCCTTCCTCGTTGGCCTCGCCGCAGCCATCCTCATGCTCGGCGTCTCGTTTTTGATCCCCCAGCGCATCGACACCACTTAACCTCCTCCCATCATCCCATGAGCGAACCCAACCCCTACACCATCGGCATCGAAGAGGAATTCCCGGTCGTCGACCTCAAGACGATGGCCCTCAAACCCGTCCCCGCCCCGCTCCTCCGCACCGGCCTCAAGGAATTCCACGACCACCTCCACCGCGAGATGAATCTCTCGACGGTCGAACTCACCTCCGACGTCCTCGCCAACATCCACGACGCGACGGACAGCGTACGGAGTTCGCGGAAGCAACTCGCGGAATTGCTCGCCCGCAAGGATCTCGGCATCGCTTCCAGCGGCACGCACCCCTTCGCCGATTGGCGCAGACAGGGCGTCGTCGAGGACGACCGGCACAGCCAGATGTTGCGAAAATTTCGCCACGCCATTCGGAGCTGCGTCATCTTCGGCCTCCACGTCCACGTCTCCATGCCGGACCGTCACGTCGGCCTCCAGATCGCCAACGGGTGCTACCAATTCATCCCGCTCCTGCTCGCGCTCTCGTCGAACTCCCCGTTCTACGACCGGCAGGACACCGGTTTCCGCTCCTTCCGATCCGAGCTATTTCTCCAAATCCCCCGCACCGGCCTGCCGCACCACTTCGATACCCTTGAGGAATACAACGACTTCATCGAAACCCTCGTCCGCGTCGGCAGCATCGCCGACGCCAAGAACACCTACTGGGACATCCGGATTCATCCGTTTTTCCCCACGATCGAATTCCGCATCTGCGACGCGCAGACCCACTGGCGCGACACCATCGGGCTGGCCGCCGTCATCCAAGCCCTCGTCGCCACTCTCGACCGCGACATCAAAGCCGGACACCCCATCTCGCCGCCGCGCCGCCGCGCCTACGGCGAAGAAAATCGCTGGCGAGCCTCCATCGACGGCGTCCACGGCACGATGATCGATCTCGAGACTCTCGAAGAGGTGAAAACGGTCGACCTCATCGAGCGAATGTTCGCCTACATCGACGACGTCGTCGACGGACTCGGCTCCCGCGAACACGTCGAATACGTCCACGATTTCATCCGCAAGGGACGCGGCACCGGCGCGGATCGCCAGGTCGACATCTACGACAAGACCATCGATTTCCACGAAGTCACCCGCGACATCCACGCCCGGACAAACGCCGACCTCGCCGACTGATCCCCGCCATGAACGACAACCTCCAGCAGCAACTCATCGCGGCCGCCACGCCGGAGTCCTTCGCCGCCATCATCTCGGATTTTCGCGACTACACCGGTATCGAGCCGCCCGCCCGCCTGCTCCCCGCACCCGTGTTCTTCTCGCGCGAGCTCAGCCGCCTCGCCATCGACACCACCCTCGATCTGTCCGCGCAAATGCGCGGACCGGAATTTTTGGCGAAAACGGAAAGCTCCATCCCGCCGGAATTTCACGCCCCCCAGCCGACCCGCCACCCGACCTTCACGGTCTTCGACTACGCCGTGACGACCAGCGCCGACGGGGCCTTCTCCCTCTCGCTCATCGAGCTGCAAGGCGGCCCGTCGATCAACGCGCTCGCCCTCCTGTTCGACGATTTCTACCGCCGCCACCTTCCCATCCCGGCGGGCCAAACCGCCTACCCGCCCGGCGTCGACCGCCACTCCGCCGAGACTCTCTTCGCCCGCACCGTCCTCGGCGATCATCGTCCCGAAAACGTCGTCCTCACCGAAATCGCCCCGGAACAACAGGGCGGCTACATCGACCAACTCGCAACCTGCCGCCTCCTCGGCATCCCGCTCGTCCCCATCGACGAAGTCCGCCAGCGCGGGCGGAAATTGTTCTACCTCCGCGACGGCAACGAAATCCCCATCCACCGGCTCTACAACCGCTGCGTGCCCGAGGACATCGCCGAGCGGGGCGCGACGCTCGAGTTCGCGTTCACCGACGACCTCGACGTCGAATGGGCCGATCACCCCGACTGGTTCTACCGCATCAGCAAAGTCGCCATGCCGCTCCTCGGGTCGCCCTACGTTCCCGAGACGCGCCGACTCTCGGACTTTGCCGACGGCGGCCCGACCGATCTCGATCATTGGATCCTCAAGCCGACCTTCGGCCACAGCAGCCAGGGCGTCATCATCCACCCTACCCCGGCGGACCTCGCGGCGATTCGGAGTCCCGAAGACACGCTACTCCAGCGCCGGATAGAATTCGCCACCGCGTTCCAAACACCCGCCGGACCCCGCAAGATCGAGGCCCGCGTGATGCTGCTCTGGCCCGACCACGACGAATCCCCGACCGTCGTCAGCATCAAGCCCCGCGTCTTCGCCGGCGACATGAGCAACGAAGTCCGCGGCTCGGACTCCTGGGTTGGCTCGACCATCACCTACTTCCCCGAGTGAGCGCCCCGACCGGGCCGATTCGTTCCATCGGAACGCTCCAACTCATCCTCATCGCCATCTCGTCGATGGTCGGCTCGAGCTGGCTCTTCGCCGCGCTCTACACTTCGCAAATAGCCGGTCCGGCGGGTGTCTTCTCCGTCGTCATCGGCGGCGCGATCATCCTGCTCATCGGCCTGGTCTTCGCCGAAATCGCCAGCCTGTTTCCACTCACCGGAGGCTCCGCCCGGCTGCCGAATATTTCCCACGGCGGCGTCACCGCCTTCATCATGGGCTTCCTCAACTGGATCGCCTACGTCGCCATCGCCCCGCTCGAAGTCACCGCCCTCATCGAATACTCGGCCGACATTTTCCCGTGGCTCACCGTCACCGCGCACGGCGAAAAAGAACTCTCCCTCGCCGGTCTCACGGTCGCCATTCCGCTCCTCCTCGCCCTCGTCGTCCTCAACCTCCGCGGCATCGAACTGGTCGCCAAACTCAACGTCCCCCTCGCCGTCTGGAAGCTCGCCGTCCCCGCCGTCACCATCGGCGCACTGGCGCTCACGCGGTTCGACCTTGGAAATTTCACCGACTTCGGCGGCTTCGCACCCGGAGGTATCGACGGCGTCCTCGGCGCGGTCGCCAGCGGCGGTTGCGTCGTCGCCTACCTCGGGTTCCGCAGCGTCCTCGAGCTCGCCGGAGAGGTCCGCCGACCCGGTCGCGACATCCCGCTCGCCATGATCGGCAGCCTCCTCTTCTGCATGGTCCTCTACCTCCTGCTCGACCTGTCCTTCGTCGGCGCCCTCGCTCGCACGGATCTCGAAGGCGGCTGGTCCGCCCTCGCCGCCAACACCGACGCCGGCCCCATCGCCAGCATCGCGCTTCAGCTCGGCCTCGGCTGGCTCGCAACCGTCCTCCTCATCGACGCCCTCATCTCACCCGGCGGCACCGCACTCATCTACACCGGCGTCGCCGCCCGCGTCGGACGCGCCATGGCCCGCAACGGGACCTTCCCCGCCTTTCTCATTAGTCTCAATCGCCACGGCGTGCCCGGTCGCGGCATCTGGCTGAACTTCGTTCTCGGCATCGCTCTCCTCCTCCCCTTCCCCGGCTGGCAAAGCCTCATGGGAATGATCTCCAGCGCCATTGTGCTGTCCCTGGGCTTCGGCCCCATGGGACTCCTCGCCTTCCGCCGGCAATTCCCCAACCGCCCCCGCTCCTTCCGCCTCCCCGCGGGCCGGACCATCGCTGTCGTGTCATTCGTCCTCAGCAACTTCGTCGTCTACTGGGCCGGCTGGCGGACCAACTCCATCCTCGCCATCCTCGTTGCGGGCGCCTTCATCCTCCTCGTCGTCATGGCCCGCAACCCCCGCGCCTCCCGCACCGGCATGGCATGGCGCTCCACCGCCTGGCTCCTCCCGTTTTTCACCGCGACTTTCACCATCAGTTGGCTCGGCCAATACGGCGGCCGCGCCACGATCCCGCCTGGCTGGGACCTCGCGGCCATCACCGCCATCAGCCTCGTCACCCTCGTCGCCGCCCACCACTGCCGCCGCACCCCCGAAGCGGCAGCAGCCGCCGCTGACGATTCCGAACTGACCGTCTAAAACGCCGATTTGCATCCGCCCGCTCCATTGGCAAAGATCAGCCCCGTCGCGATGACCACCCCCACCTGCTGCACCCCCACCCGCCCACCTGCGACCGAATCCCCCAACCAACCCCCGCCGGCCTCACCCACCAATCACCAATCACCAATCACCAATCATGCCGCCATGCGGCCCCTCCCCGCCGCCTCCTTCCTCATGGGAGCCGAAGGCCCCGAAACCTGGCCCGCCGACCGCGAAGGCCCCGTCCGCCCCGTCGAAGTCGCCCCCTTCTGGATCGACGAGACCGCCGTCACCAACCGCGCCTTCGCCACCTTCGTCGACGCCACCGGCTTCGTCACCGAGACCGAGCGCTTCGGTTGGTCCTTCGTTCACCACAGTCAGATCCCCAAGTCGCAGCGAAAAAAACTCGCCGACCGCCGCGTCGCCGGACTCGAATGGTGGTTTGGCGTTCCCGGCGCGTTCTGGCGCACCCCCCTCGGCGGCAACGACGACGTCGAGCGCCTCCAGCGCCTCGACCATCCCGTCGTCCACGTCACTTGGAACGATGCCACGGCCTTCGCCGCCTGGTCCGGCAAGCGCCTCCCGACCGAGATCGAGTGGGAATACGCCGCCCGCGGCGGCCTCGAGCAGCAGCTTTACCCGTGGGGCGACGACCTTCACCCCGGCGGCAAACACCGCTGCAACATCTGGCAGGGCGAGTTCCCGAAGACCGACACCGGCGAGGACGGCTACCGCGGCACCGCCCCCGCCCGCTCGTTCAAACCCAACGGCTACGGCCTCCACAACGTCACCGGCAACACCTGGGAATGGACCGCCGACCATTTCCACAACCCGCCCCACGAAGACCGCCGAGCCATGCGCGGCGGCAGCTACCTCTGCCACGCCAGCTACTGCAACCGCTACCGCTGCTCCGCCCGCACGTCCAACACACCCGACACCTCCGCCGGCCACCTCAGCTTCCGCTGCGTCAGCTAGGACGTGGAATCGGCTTCCAGCCGATCACCAAACCAAAAGCGCGAAGCGTTCGAACTTTCCCGCTCAAACCCCCAGCAAACCCCGCAACACCCCTACCGTCCGCCCAACCGAAAACCGCGCCTCGCAAGCCACCCGCGCCGCCTCGCCCATCCGCCGCGCCGCATCCCGGTCGCCCAGAAGCAATCCCACCCGCTCCGCGATTCCGTCGACGTCCCCTTCATCCAACAACCACCCCGTCACCCCATCGTCGACCATCTCCGGCACTCCCGCGACCCGCGTCGACACGACCGGCACCCCCGCCGCCATCGCCTCCATGATGACCGTGGGCAGATTATCACTCCCCCCATCCGCCGCGTTCCGGCAAGCCAGCACAAACACCGCCGACCGGCTCAGCAACTCGTCGATCTCGCTCTGACTCTTCGGCCCCGTCAACCGAACCCGCTCCCCCAATTCCGTCGCGTCGATTTGCCTCTGCAATTCCCCCTCCATCGGCCCCTGCCCGACAATCTGACACTCGAAATCCCGCTCGCCCAACCGCTCGCAAGCCGCAATCAAATCGCCGAACCCCTTCTTCTCGATGTATCGCCCGATCGAGAGAATCAACGGTCGCTCGTCACCAGCGACCGCCGCCCGCCGCTCTGGCTTCAATTCGATGCCATTAAAGACTCGATGCACCTTCCCCGCCGCGCTCGGAAATCTCTCGCGCAGAAATCGCGCGCTGAAATCCGTCTCCGTCGCGATCCAATCCGCCCCGTCGACCAGGTCCGCCAGGTGCGATTCCGCCCGCTCGCAGAACACGTCATCCGCGTGCGCGGTGAACGAATACGAAATCCCCGCCAACCGCTTCAGCCAAAACGCGGTCCGCGCCGCCATCCCGGCAAAGTGCGCGTGAACGTGCTTCACCTTCCGCGCCTTCCATTCCTCCGCAAGCCAAAGCGCCTCGTAGATCCGCCGCTTCTCCGAGACGTCGCCCCAATCCCGCTCCATCTCTGCCTGCCCCTTTCGAGCCGCCCGCCGAAACCGCCCATCCGTCCGAATCCGCTCGTCGAACGAACCTGGCAGATACCGGGTCAGTCCGGTCAATTCCTCCGGGAAATCCTGCCGCGTCTGCCCATCCGGATCGCGAATCGAAGACACCAGACATTCCACGCCCTGCCGCCGCATCTCCGCGACCTCTCGAAAACAAAACGTCTGCGAAAACGCCGGAAACCGTTCGAACAAATAAGCGAACCCGCCCACGGCCCTACAACTCGAGTCGCTCGTAGAGATCGGCGAGCGCCAACTCGACGCCCACTCCCGGCAACGAAACGACGGCGTCCAGTCCCGAAGCAACCTCCGCTTTCCACCCGAACTCCGTCCGCCAATCCACCGTCACCGATGCCCGGTCTTGCTCGATTCGAACGTAGGCCTCCAGACCCGGCACGCTTGAATACGCCAACCGCTTTTCCCGCTCGTCGATCCGACGCGTGCTTGGTGACAGGATCTCAAACAAAACTGTCGGCCGTTCCTTCCACCCGTCTCCGCTGTCGGTCGGATCACACGAGATCATCGCGTCCGGATAGTAGAAGTAGGTATCTTCGGCCTGCCGCAACCGCACCTTCATGTCCGAGCCGAAAGGTTGGCATTTTTTCCCTTTCAGTTGAGCGTGAAGAGAACCGTAAAGATTCATCGCAATCACGTTGTGCGGATCGCTCGCCCCCGCCATCGCGTAGACGTAACCGCCGAGGTAGTCGTGCTTGACGTCGGAAAAAAGCTCCCCTTCGAGGTATTCCTCAACTGACAAAGCCCCCTCCGTCTCCAGCAAAGCCGTCATGAAGTCAACGTAGCATCGGCTTCCAGCCGATCACCACCCAAAAGCGCGAAGCGCTCACTCTCATAAAAATTCGAAATCCAAAATCCGAAATTAGATCAGGCCGCCTCCTTCTCCACCCGCTTCCGAATCATCGGAGCCTTCCGCCCCTCGACGACCGCCCGGTTCACCGTGATCTCGGCCACGTCGTCACGGCTTGGCACGTCATACATCACGTCGAGCATGATCCGCTCCATCATCGCCCGCAGCGCACGCGCTCCCGTCCCCTTCCGCACCGCCTCCGCCGCCAGCGCCCGCAGCGCGTCCTTCGTGACGTTGAGATTCGCCCCGTCCATCGCGAGCAGCTTCACGTATTGCTTCACAATCGCATTCTTCGGGTCGGTCAGAATTTGCACCAACTCATCCTCGGTGAGCGGATCGAGCACTGCGTCGACCGGCAACCTCCCGATAAACTCGGGAATCAACCCGAACGACAGCAAATCCTCCGGCTCGGCCGCATGCACCGCCGCGCTCACCTCGTCCGCCGCCACGCCCCCTCGCACGTGGAAACCCATCGACTTCGCACCCAGACGCCGCTGCACGATCTTGTCCAATCCGACGAACGCACCGCCGCAGATGAACAAAATATTCCGCGTATCGACTTGAATGTAATCCTGCTGCGGGTGCTTCCGCCCAGCCTGCGGCGGCACGTTGCAGACCGTCCCTTCGAGAATTTTCAGCAACGCCTGTTGCACCCCCTCGCCGGAAACGTCGCGCGTGATGCTCACGTTCTCGGTTTTCCGTCCGATTTTATCGATTTCGTCGATGTAGATGATCCCGACTTCCGCCCGCTTCACGTCGTAATCCGCGCTCTGCAACAACCGCAGGATGATCCCCTCGACGTCCTCGCCAACGTAACCCGCCTCGGTGATCGCCGTCGCGTCCGCGATGGCAAAAGGCACGTCGAGCACCCGCGCCAGCGTCCGCGCGAGCAGCGTCTTCCCCGACCCGGTCGGTCCGATGAGCAGGATGTTACTCTTCTCGATCTCGACCTCGGCCAGCTCGTCGAGCGTGACCGCTCCGCCGTCATTCTGAGTGATGCGCTTGTAGTGATTGTGCACCGCGACCGAGAGCACCTTTTTCGCGGTGTTCTGTCCAATCACGTGCGCGTCGAGCTCACGCCGGATGTCCGCTGGCTTCGGCACGCGGATCGCCGCCGCCGTCTTGCGCGTTTCCTCCCCGATCTCCTTATCGAGGATCCCCTTGCAGACCGTGATGCAGCTGTCGCAAATGTAAACGCCGGGACCGGCGATCAGTTTGCGCACCTCCGCGTGGCTCTTCCCGCAGAAAGAGCACATGGTGAGGTTGGACGGCCGCGCCACGAATCGGTCCTATTCGCTCGGCTTGTGGTCGCCCAGCGGGTGCTTCACTTCCTTACGCGACTGCACCACCTCGTCGACCAGCCCGTATTCCTTCGCCTCGTCCGCCGTCATGTAATAATCGCGATCCGCGTCCTTCTCGACCTGTTCGACCGGCTTGCCGGTGTGGTGGGCGAGGATTTTGTTCAGCCGGCGCTTGAGCTTATACATGAACTCGACCTGCCGCTCGACGTCGCTGGCCTGTCCCTGCGCACCGCCCGAAACCTGATGAATCATGATGTCGGAATTCGGCAGCGCGTAGCGTTTGCCCTTCGTTCCGGCGGCCATGAGGACCGCTCCCATGCTGGCCGCGATGCCCATGCAGTAGGTGTTCACGTCGCACGTCACGAATTGCATCGTGTCGTAAATCGCCATCCCAGCCGTGACCGACCCGCCCGGCGAGTTGATGTAAATGCTGATGTCCTTCTTCGGATCCTCCATCTGAAGGAAGAGCAACTGCGCGATCACGATGTTCGCGACGTTGTCGTCGATCCCCGTGCCGATGAAAATGATGCGATCCTTCAGGAGCCGCGAGTAAATGTCGTAGGCGCGTTCGCCGCGGCCAGTCTGTTCAATAACGGTGGGTATCAGCATAAAATCGGTCTCTCGAAGTGAAGGGCCTACGCCTTTGTGGCCGGCTCGCGCACGGTAACATTGGAGGCAACGAAATCAAGGGCCTTGCCGACCACAATCTGCTCCTGAATGTTGCCGATCGCGTTCCGCTTCTGCAGGTCCTTGATCATCTTATTGACCGGGATCTGGTAGCGCTCCGCCATCCGCGTAACGTGGAAAGCCAGCTCCTGCTGCGTCGCGGTGATCTTCTCCTTCTCCGCGATCTGCAGCAGCACGAAGGTCGAGCGCACCCGCTCCTGCGCCGTCTGCTCGGCCGCGCCTTGGATCTCGTTCTCGTGCGCCTGCAACTCCTCGTCACTCACGCCGCGGCCCTGATTCTCCTGCACGATGTCGCGCATGATGCCCGACATCTCGTTGCGCACCATGTCCTGCGGCAGATCGAAACGCACGGCTTCGAGAAGCTTCTTCATCGCCCCGGACCGCTTCCCGCTCTCGAATTCGTTATCGGCGTAGCGGTCGAGCTCCGTCTTGATGCGCTCACGCAACTCCGGCATCGTCTTGCCCGGCTCGATCTTCGACGCGAGTTCGTCGTCGAATTCGGGCATCTTCCGCTCGCGGATCTCGTGCAGCGTCGACGTGTAAGCGACGGTCTTCCCACGCAGCGGCTCGAACGGAAACTCCTCCGGGAGCGCGACGTCGAACGCCCGGTCTTCGCCGACGCTCAACCCCACGAGCGCTTCGCAAAATCCCGGTGCCAGCGTCGCGGGGGCCATCCGAATCCACCAATTCGGTTTCCCGGCCAACAGCGGCGGGCAGTTCTCGACCGCCTCGGCGAGCGGCTTTCCGTCCAACGTCCCGGCGTAGGTGAGCACGGCGAAGTCATCCATCGCCAGCGCCCGCCCCTCGACGGTCTCGAACTCCGAATGCTGCTCGGCGAGTGATTTGAGCGCCTCCTCGACGTCCGCTTCCGTCACGTCCTTCTTCGCGATCTCCACTTCCAGGCCCTTGTATTCCGGAACTTCGAAATCCGGGGCCGTCACCAGCGTCGCCGAGTAGCTCATCGACTTGTCCGCGCCGATTTCGACGTCGTCCACCTTCGCGACCGAGATCACCTTGAGCTTTTTCTGCGCGATCGCCTCGTTCATCGACGAACGCAGCAGCCGGCTCTTCACCTCCTCGCGAATGTCGTCCTCGTAGCGCTTCGCGATCACGGCCGCCGGAGCTTTGCCGGGACGAAACCCGGGGATCTTCGCCTGCTTTTGAAAAGCCTTGGCCGTCGTCTGCCATTCCTTCTCCACCTGATCGGGTGGAAGTTCGACGCGGAGGGTGGAGATGCAATTGGGCTTGGGTTCGAGAAAAACGTTCATTTGGCGAATTGGTGGAAACCGACCAGTCAACCACACCCCACCCCCAAAGCAAGCCACCACTCGAGGAACGGCGATTCCCAATCGCCGACCAAACCTTTCAAGGAGCGGCGGTTTCCAACCGCCGACCACACCCTTCAAGGAACGGCGGTTTCCAACCGCCGCACCAACCCAAAGTGGGCGCAGCGAACTCACCTTCCCATTCACCATTCACCATTGACTCGCTCGCTCCCGCTTGTCTCGCCCTTCGGGCTGCGTCGCAGAGCCGACGCAGTCTGCCCCGAGCCTTCCCAGGCTCCGGTGCTCACCAATCACCAATCACCCACCCACCCCAACGCCTTGCCGCCACCCGCCAAACATGCGAAAGATCCCAACCGCCATCATGACCCGCCACGCCGCACCCATCCTGCTCGCCGCCACCACGCTTCTCCTCGCCGCCTGCGGACCCGGCGGCGACCAGCCCACGCCAGCCGCCCCGGTCGTCAAAGACGTCCCGGTCCAGGTCGAAACCACCGGCGAATCCGACCCCATCGCGGTCCCGACCGCCCAGCGCGGCGGCACCTTCGCCACCTGGGGCGGCCCGTTCCCGAAATCCCTCAACGCCTGGCTCGACTACAACTCGTTCTCCAAGAACGTCTGCGACCTCATGTTCGAGTCGCTCGTCTCCCTCCACTCGACAAAGGACGAGCCGATCGGCCTCCTCGCCGATTCCTGGGAGACCTCCGAGGACGGCAAAACCTTCACCTTCCACCTCGACCCGCGCGCCAGGTGGAGCGACGACCAGCCCATCACCGCCGAAGACGTCCAGTTCTACTACGACGTCATCATGAACGAGAAAAATCTCACGTCCCTCTTTCGCGTCGACCTCTCACGCTTCTCCCGCCCCGAAGTCGTCGACGCGAATACGATCCGCATCACCGCGACCGAGCCGCATTGGGGAAATTTCTGGACCGCCGCTGGCCTCTCCGCCTTCCCCAAACACGTCTGGAAGGACGTCGACTTCAACAAACAGAACTTCGAATTCCCCGTCGTCAGCGGCCCCTACCAAATCGAAGAAGTGAAGACCAACCGCTCGATCAGCCTCAAGCGCCGCGGCAATTGGTGGGGCCGCGTGAAGCAATACAACGTCGGCAAATACAACTTCGACCACCTCCTCTTCATCTCCATGGAAGACCGCAACAAGATGCTCGAAGTCTTCAAAAAAGGCGAAATCGACGCCTACCCGATCTACACCGCGCAGATCTGGGCCGAGAAAACCAACTTCCCGCAGGTTCAGAAAAACTGGGTCGTCCGCCAGGAAGTCGAGAACCGCGAACCCAAGGGCGTCCAGGGCCTCGTCCTCAATCTCCGCCGCGAAAAATTTCAGGACCCCCGCGTCCGCCAGGCCCTCGCCCTCGTCTTCAACCGGGCGCTCATGAACGAGAAGCTCATGTTCGACCAGTATTTCCTCCTCAACTCCTACTACCCCGACCTCTACCCGGAGAACACCAACCCCGCCATCGAGACCATCCCTTACGATCCGTCAAAAGCCCGCGCCCTGCTGAAAGCAGCCGGCTGGGAAGTCGGAGCCGACGGCGTCCTCGCCAAGGACGGTCAGCCCTTCGACCTCAGCATCCTCTTTCACGGCGAAGACCTCCGCCACATGAACATTTACGTTCAGGACCTCAAGGCCATCGGCATCCGCCCGAAGATCGACCTCGTCTCCCGCGCCAGCTTCACCAAGCGCACCGACACCCAGGACTTCGACGTCTTCTGGCTCGCCACTGGAGCCGGTCGTCTCCGCGACCCCGAAGGAGCTTGGTCCTCCGAGCAAGCCAACGAGATCGCCACCGGCAACTACTCCGGCGTCACCGACCCACAGATCGACGCCCTGATCGAAAAACAGAAGACCGAACCCGACCTCGCCGTCCGCAACGACATCCTCCGCCAGATCGACGCCCGCCTCGTCGAGATCTCCCCGTTCGTCCTCATGTGGCAATCCCGAGGAGCCCGCCTCCTCTACTGGAACCGCTACGGCACCCCGAGATACGTCCTGGACAAGTTCAACCGAGAAGACGCCGCCTTCACCTACTGGTGGCTCGACGAAAAGAAAGCCGCAGCCCTCAAGGAAGCGATGAAAACCAACACCGACCTCCCCGCCGAGCCCGCCCAAGTCACTTATCAGGATTAACTAGAAAGCCGAAGGCCGCCCCGTCCCCCAATCTGTCATTCTGAACGGAGTGAAGAGCCATCGACCGCCTTTCACTTCTTCAAGCAACCAAAAAGGCAATCTCTGGCTTACACTTAAAGAGCCCTCGCATATCCGCCCGCGTCCGGTTCTCCAACAAACGCCGCATAAATACAAAAAGCCAGAGATGTTTCGCTCCGCTCAACATGACAGGTTTGTTAAAAGGAGCGCCCCACTCAACGAGCGGCGATTTGCAATTGGCTTCGCCTGTTTCCGCTTCGCTCCGGCTGCCGAACCAACCCCAAGGCGAAGCCTCACTCCCCATTCATTTCTAATTCCGCATTCCGCATTTCAAATTAGCAAATGACCACCTACATCCTCCGTCGCCTCCTCCTCATGGTGCCGACGCTCCTCGGCATCTCGGTCGTCTGCTTCATTCTCATTCAGTTCGTCCCCGGCGGCCCCGTCGAGGAGATCATCAGCAAAGTCCGCGCCGCCGCCGCGTCCCGCCCCGGCGGTGCCACCATCTCCGCCGCCGAAGTCGCGAACATCAAAGCCTACTTCGGCTTCGATCAACCCGCCTACATTCGCTACTTCACCTGGCTCTGGAACGTCGTCCGCGGCGACTTCGGAAATAGCTACGTCTACCAGCAACCCGCCCTCGGCGTGATCGCCAGCAAGATCCCGATCTCCCTCTTCTTCGGTCTCACCTCCTTCTTCCTGGCCTATCTCATCTCCATCCCACTCGGCGTCTGGAAAGCCCTGTCCCACGGCACGGCCCGCGATTCGGTCAGTTCAATTCTCATCTTCGCCGCCTACGTGATCCCCGGTTTCGCCCTCGGCACCCTTCTCATCATCTACCTCGGCGGCGGCAGTTACCTCGATTGGTTCCCGATCGGCGGCATCGTTTCCGGCAATTTCGAATACCTCTCGCCCACCAATCAGGTTCTCGACTTCCTCCACCACATGGTGCTCCCGCTCTTCTGCTACATGCTCGGAGAGTTCGCCGTCCTCACGCTCCTCATGAAGAACAGCGTCCTCGACGAGCTCAACCGCGACTACGTCCGCACCGCCATGGCCAAGGGCCTCTCGTTCCGCCGCACCGTGTGGCGGCAGGTCTTCCGCAACTCCCTCATCCCCATCGCCACCGGCATCGGGTCCATTTTTTCCGCCATGTTCGCCTCCGCCCTCCTCATCGAAAAGGTCTTCGACATCGATGGCATGGGACTCCTCATGTATAATTCCGTCGTCGGCCGCGACTACAATGTCGTCCTCGGCATCATCATTCTGAGCAGCTTCTTCACCATGATCGGCCGCCTCTTCAGCGACATAGTCTACGTCGCCATCGACCCCCGCATCCGCTTCGATTGAGCCGCGCTTGCAGCCCCTCGACAATGAGATTAAATCTCTCATATGAAAACCGCCACCGTCGCCGATCTCCGCAACGACTTCCCACTCGTTTCCCGTTGGATCGAAGCCGGCGAAAAGGTTCAAATCACGAAGCGTGGCCGCCCCTTTGCGGTCATCGCACCCGCTCCGCGAACAACCTCGCCTGCCGCTTGGCCCGACCTGCGCTCCCGCCTCGTGCGACCCGCGGCGGGCCGGACCAGCGAGACCATCGACGAAGCCCGGGGGGAATGGTGACCGCCTATTTCGACACCGGTGTGCTCGTGAAGCTGTATGTCGACGAGCTCGACTCCGATCACGCGATCGCCCTCGTCGAGCAAGCTCCGCTTCCGCTCCCGTTCACGCACATTCATCGGATCGAGCTTCTCACCGCGATTCGGCTCAAGACGTTCCGCGGCGAGTTGACCGCCGCCGAACAGCGAAAAATTTTCCGGCTCGTCGCTGCGGATTCCGCTGCGGGACGCCTCAGGCTACCCGACTACGACCTGATCCAAGTCTTTGGCCGAGCCGAGGAATTGTCCTTGAGCCACGCCACCGCCATTGGCACCCGAAGCCTCGACATCCTCCACGTAGCCGCCGCCCTGGAATGCCGTTGCACCGAATTCTGTTCCTTCGATCGCCGCCAGCGCGCTCTAGCGGCGAAAACGAACCTCGAAGTCACCCCAAAAAGATGGCCCCCCTCGAGGAGCGGCGATTTGTAATCGCCGACCCAACCCATCGGCGAAGCCGCACTCCACTCACCGCTCCATCCCACCCCGTGTTCTCACCCGTCACCCGCGACAAATTCCGGAAGTTCCGCTCCATCAAGCGGGCGTGGTGGTCGCTGCTCATCCTCACCACCGCCTTCGTCGTCTCGCTCTTCAGTGAACAACTCGTCAACGACCACCCGCTCGTCCTCGGCTACGAAGGAAAGCTCCACTTCCCCACGGTCAAATTCTACAGCGGCCAGACCTTCGGCGGCCCATACCGCACCGAAGCCAACTACCTTCAGCTCCGCACCGACCCCGCCTTCAAGGAAGCCGGCGGCTGGATGATCCTCCCCCCGATCCCGCACGATCCGCTCCACCCCTACCTCGACCTCGACGGAGCGCCACCCCACCGGCCCTCCGCCCAACACTGGCTCGGCACCGACAACGCCGCCCGCGACGTCCTCGCCCGGCTCATTTACGGCTTCCGCATCTGCATGCTCTTCGCCCTCGCCCTCGCCGCGATCAGCACCGTCCTCGGCATCGTGATCGGCGGCGTCCAAGGATACCTTGGCGGCAAAGTCGACCTCGTCGTCCAGCGCCTCATCGAGGTCTGGTCCGCCCTCCCATTTCTCTACGTCGTCATCCTCATGGGCTCGATCTACGGCCAGAGTTTTACGATCCTCCTCTTCGTCATGGCGATTTTCCAGTGGATCGGCCTTTCCTACTACCTCCGTGGCGAATTCTTCAAACTCCGCGAGCAGCCCTACGTCCTCGCCTCCCGCAACCTCGGCTCCAGCACCTTCAACATCCTTTTCCGCCAGATTCTGCCCAACGCCATGACCCCCGTCATCACCCTCCTCCCCTTCATGATCGTCGGCGGCATCTCGTCGCTCACCGCCCTCGACTTCCTCGGCTTCGGCCTCCCACCGCCGACCTCCAGCTGGGGTGAAATGATCCAGCAGGGTCTCGAGAATCTCTACGCGCCCTGGGTCGCCTCCTCCGCCGTCGCCGCCCTCTTCGTCACCCTCCTCCTCACCGCCTTCGTCGGCGAAGGCGTCCGCGACGCGTTCGACCCAAAGTCGTTCAACAAGATCCAATAAACTTACCGCTCGAAAGACCCTGGAACCGCGAATGGACAGGATTCACAGGATTATCAGGATTGAATTTCCGTCACTTCCGGAAAATCGCCCATATTCTCGATGAGTGAGGGAAATTGATAGACCCATCCTCACCGTAATCCCGTCAATTCCGTAAATCCTGTCTCAATTTCCTTTCAAGGGATCGATGGCCTCGCGCCAAGCCCCGAGCGATTTTATCCCCCTCCGTCCTAACGGCTTCGCACCTTCGCAAGACATCCATTCTCCGAAAGGGTCAGCGTTCTTGCGCCTTTTGCGCCTCTTTGCGGCCAAACAAAACGACGCACGCCGTGTCGATCCTCGATCAGCGGATCGTCACCGCTGTCCCTTTCGGCACCAACGTGTAAAAAGTCGCCGCGTCCCAGTTCGACAACCGGATGCATCCGTGACTCCCCGAGCGCCCGATCGTCTCCGGCGACGGCGTGCCGTGAATCCCGACCCCGGGCTTGTTCAGACCAGCCCAAAGAATCCCCACCGGATTATTGACCCCCGGCGGGATCTGATACGCGACCTCCGTCCGCACCCCCCGCTCGAGCACCCCATCGTCCCAGCGAAACCACGGCCACGGAGCCAAGCCCAGGATCTTCCACTCGCCGACCGGAGCCGGATGCTCGCTCGACCCCGGAGTGATCGGAAAGACCGCCAACAAACGATCCCCGCCGATCACGCGCAGCAACCGCTCGCGCAGATCGATCACGACTCGCCGGGGAGCCACCGCGGAAGCCACGGCCGCCGGGTAGGCGGACGGAAACTTCGCCACCCGAAGCGGCCGCGCCACGTTCGGCACCTTCACCCGCGTCCCCGCCACGGCCCGATCAAGCTCGACCCCGGGGTTGAGCTTCCGGACGAACGATTCCGTCGTGTGAAACCGTTCACCCAGCAGCTCGGTCAGACTCGCGTAGGGAAGACGCTTCCGCGTCGCCATGTCCTCCGGACCCGACGCAGCCGCCCCCACGCGACCCTCATCCTCGGCGGTGATCACATAGGTGGTGTACGGAACCACGCCTCCCACGTCCGGATCCCGCCCCATCACCCGCCGATATTCGCCCAGCGCTTTCGCCGTGAACTCCCCGTCGCGACCGTCGACCACTCCCGGCCCGAAATTGACCGAATCCAAAAAGATCTGCAATCGCACCACCCGGTCCCGCGCCGAAAGCCCGACCTCCTCCTCCGCCGGGACCGGCCGGTCAAACGTCGCACATCCCATCACCCCAAACGCCGCCACCACCGCGGTCGCCCATCCAAATCTCCTAATCGACATCCGCTACCGATACCGAATCCTCCCCGCGACCACAATCGCGCCCGCGTGAGTGCATCGGGAAACCGCTCGAGACCCTTCGCTAGCGGAGGGCGAGCGCTTCCCCGAGCCGCCGCCGGTCCCCCTCACCTCCGTCCACCGTGCAAGCGGTCCCCTGCCCAGCATCGATCTCCCAGCCAGAGCAAAAAAAAAGACTTTCCGCGGAAAGCCTTCTCCTCGAAACATCGATTCGAGACCTTGCAAACCTGACAGGCATCCGGCGAGACCCCACGACCCACCGGATGCCCCGGTTTAATCTACTCGCTCTGGAAAACCATTTCGAACAGCCCGGTCGCACGCTGAACCGTCGGCTCGGTCTCGTGCCGCAGCGAAGAAACGTAACTCCCCGAGCCGACCACCATCGCAATGGTGAGGCCAAGTAGGATCATCGTCTTCAGCGGATGAGAAGCGGCAACGGTTTGATTGGTGGATTCGGAATTGTTTTGGTTCATATGAGCTCGGGTTAAGTTGCGTTTGCTGACACGTTAGTTGCTTCGCTTAAACTGTGCCAAGTCCTGGGTTTTCGGATTGAATGCTGATCGATTCACTGGGGAAGAATTTTGCTCAGGAGGCTTGGTAGATCTTTCTCATCCGACGCGGCGGCACCGTTGCGCTCCTTCGAGACCATACTCCCGGCACCAATGATCAGAACCAGAACGACTGCAAAAACGGATAGCGTCAGGGCCGGATGGGAACCGGGATTTGCTGAAGTGGAGGTGTCGGTCGCTGGCGGTGAGGAATTCATGAGAATTGTTTGATGAGACGCAACTGTTGTAGCCTCGAAGAGCGCCCCAACCAAGACAATTTTCTTTTCACGTAACGAATGTTTCCAGCGATGAGTTTTTGAAGAGCCAGCAGCCTTCGTTCGGACCGTGGCGCGCTCTGAGCGGAAGAACGGTTGCGCGCGGGAATCAATTCACAGACCCATCGCCCAAAGAGTCTCCTCAAAAGCGATGTTGGGTATCACACCAGTTGCTGAAGAATGAAAAGGACGCGAAAAACCAGACTCGAAGCCATCGCCGGGAAGCCAAAATCCAAACCCGGAGGGCGAGGCTCCTGCCGAGCCGATTTCCATCTCACCGCCGTGGAGCAAAAAACGGCCGAATGGACTGCGGGGTCACGGCTCGGCTGGGGCCTTGCCCTCTCATTCCGATCGCACCCGCGCGGCGAGTCCAAGCATCCTAAATCCGGGAATGAACAGGATTTACAGGATTGAAAGGATCGAATTTCAGCGACTTCGAACAAAATTCCCGCTCACTCACAGGGTGAACGCCCCCCGCCTCGTAAGTCATCCCCGATCATTCTGTAAATCCTGTCTCATTTTTTTCAGGACCGATGCGCCGAGGCCTCGAATCCTGCCCGGCACGACAACGATCCGATCGTTTAGCCCGAAGTCGAAGGACCGGGAGCCTCGGTGATCACGCGAGCTGGCCCTCGGCATCCGCCTCTGCGCCAGCCCAAGCTTCGATCCGTCAACCGAGCGAACCAGCCGCCTCGACGACGTTCTCGGCGGTCATGCCGAGTTCCTTCATCACCGTTGCACCCGGGGCACTCAGGCCAAATCGATCAATCGCCACCGTCTTACCGTCCAATCCGACGAACCGGAACCAAGGATCCGAGACCCCGGCTTCGATGCTCACGCGATTGCGGCAGGCTTTCGGAAGAACTTCTTCCTGGTAGGCTTCTGATTGACGTCGAAACCGTTCGAAACAGGGAATCGAAACGACGCGCGTGCCATCGCCCAGGCTTTCCGCCGCTTTCATGGCGTGCTGGACCTCACTGCCGCTCCCCATCAGGATGGTCGTCAGTTCTCCCCGTTCCCGCTTGGCGATGTAACCACCCTTGAAGGCGCCTTGGCGGCGTTCCGCGACCGGGATCTCGTCCAACGTCGGCACACCCTGCCTCGACAACACCAGCGTCGTCGGTCCTTCCACTCGCTCGAACGCCGCCGCAAAAGCGCCGGCCGTTTCCTCCGGGTCTGCCGGACGGATCACGTCGAGATTCGGGATGGCTCGAAGCGCGGCGACCGTCTCCACCGGTTCGTGGGTGGGACCATCCTCGCCAACCCCGACGGAATCGTGCGTGAAGATGAAGACCACCGGCAGACTCGAGAGAGCCGCCAGTCGGATCGACCCGCGTGCGTAGTCGCTGAAGACCAAGAACGTCGCGCCGCTCGGTCGGAAGATTCCGTCATAAGCGATGCCGTTGAGCACACCACACATCGCGTGTTCGCGGATGCCAAAGTGGAAGTTGCGCCCGCCGCGATCTTTCCGGTCGAAATTCCCGCCCTCCTTGATGTAGTTCAGCGTTGAGCCATGCAGATCGGCGCTCCCGCTGATCAATAGCGGCATGGCCTGAGCGATGGGCTGCAGCACCACGCTTCCCGCCTTCCGCGTTGCGATCTTCTCGCTCGGATCAAACTCCGGGATGACACTCAACAAATCCGGTACCTTGTTCGCCTTCGCGTCGGCAAGTTCGCGCGCCAAATCCCCGTTCGCGGCTTCCCACGCCTTGAACATCTCCGTCCACTCATCGTAGACCGCCTTCAGGGTCTCCCGGTGACTCGCAAAGTACGCCCGGGTCTCCGGTGCAACGAAGAATTTCTCGTCCGGCAGCCCGAGACCAGCCCGGGCCTCGTCCGCGAACTTCGCCCCCCCTTCACCGTGCGCCTTCTGAGTGCCCGCGACCTCCGGGATGCCCTTCCCGATCAGCGTCTTGGCGATGATGAACTGTGGCTTGCCCGAAGTCGCCGCCTTTGCCCGCTCGAACGTCGCCGCCACCGCTTTGAGGTCCTGCCCGTCGATCTCGTGCACGTCCCAGCCGTAAGCCGCGTAGCGTGCTCCCGTGTCTTCGCTCTGCGACACCGGCCCCATCGCGTCCAGCGTCACGTTATTCGAGTCGTAGAACAGAATCAGATTATCGAGATCCAAGTGTGCGGCCAACGCCGAGGCTTCCTGCGCAACCCCCTCCTGGAGACAGCCGTCGCCGGCCAGACACACCACGTGGTGATTGAAAATGGCGTGCTCCGCCGTGTTGAACTTCGCCTCCGCCAGCTTCGACGCAATCGCGTAGCCGACCGCGTTCGCCACACCCTGTCCCAGCGGACCCGTCGTCGCCTCCACCCCGGGCGTCTCGAAATGCTCCGGATGCCCGGGCGTATTGCTGTGCAGCTGCCGGAAATTCGCCACGTCTTCGCGCGTCACGTCATACCCGGCGATGTGCAACCACGCGTAAAGAAACATGCTGCCGTGACCCGCCGATAAAACGAAGCGGTCCCGGTTGATCCACGTCGGGTCCGCCGGATTGTGCCGCATCGAATGACCGTAGAGCACAGCTCCGATCTCCGTCGCCCCCAGCGGTAGACCGAGGTGGCCGGACGAGGACTTCACAACGGCGTCGATCGCCAAACCACGAGCGTCGCGGCAGGCCAAAGTGAGAGAATCGAAATCTAGGCTCATAAGTGAGACAGAGCAAAATGGAGCCGCCCCACGAAGGCAAGCCCAACGTGCCCACAGCTCGCCGGATCAAACGAAATCCCGAAACGCGCCGTCAAATCCCGAAGGGATTTCAGCCACGGTAGCCGGGGGTCGCAGACCCCCGGATTCCCACCCCCCGCAACAGCCGATCCCGGAGGGATCGCAGCCCATCCCGCATCCCCACGCGACGCTACGCCCCAATCCGATGCCGCACCCAATCCCCGCCGTCGATCCGCGCACGTCCCGCGCAATGCCACTCCGCAATCTCGTAGGTCGAGCACCCCTCGATCCCCTCGTCGTCCCAGACCACCGGCACGAGCACCCGCGTGTATTCACTCTCCGCCACGTTCGCCGGATCGTAGCCCTCGAGCCGGTCGAGCAAAACCAGCGTCTCCCGCGAGACTTCGAAAATCTCGCCGACCACCCGCCCGCCCCCCCCTCCGATCCGCAGCCCCGGGTAATCCCCGAGGTCGTAAAGCACGCCGGTCACCCGTCCGCGCCCACAGAATCTGCCCCCGCCAAAGTTCTCCCGGAGATCCCGACACTCCCCCCGCCGCAACGTTCCGTAGACAAAAACCCGCGCCACAACCGATCAACCCAACTCGCCAGAAATCGAGGGGCCGCCCACCCGACCCGACCCCGACCATCCCGCTACCCGCCGAACCCCTGCACCTCGCGCAGCCGCGCTTCGAGTTCCCGCACCCGGTTCTCGAGTTGATGGATCGTATCCGCCGCCAGATCGACCTGCCGACGCTTCTCGAGCAGATTCACCTCCAATTCCCGAATCCGCTTCTGCAGACTCAACCGAATGATCCCCTTCGACGGCGCCCGAGCCATCAAATCCTCCGTCGTCACCTCCTCCTTCTCGCGGGGGAAAAACGTGCAGTCACCGAAGGGCATCTCGTTGCCCGAGCAACAATCCAGCACCACCGTCTTCTCAGAGATTTCGAAATTCTGGAAAAACTCCAGGAGCGCCCCCACCGTCGTCGGCCCGTAGTAATGCCCCTCGTCCAGCTTCACGATCCAATCCATCTTCAGAGCCGGGATCATCGGAGCCTTCGTCCAGACGAGACCGTCCTCCGAGAGCATGTCCTGCGGAGCGATCTGCGCCGTCCCCGCCCACTCCAGGATCTTCCCGAAGTTGACCGGTCCGAAAATCTCGCCGTCGTCGTATTTTTTGAGCTGCCAGTTGCCGGAATTTTCTGCGGGCATAAGTCTTGGAATTTGGGGGTTTCGACGACCATCCACCCCTCCGCGAAAAATGACAAGACCCGACGCGCCGTCCCTTGCCCTTTCCCGCCACCCGGCGGATTCTTCCGCGGCCCCGTATCAAAAATTTCCAACCGTTCCTTCTCCTCGCCACCCTGCTGCTTGGCGCGCCCACCGTCTTCCAAGTCACCGCCGGCACCACCCCCCGCACCCCCTCCCAACTCCGCCTCCCCCTCGACACCGTCTTCCAGGGTCGCGACCGCTTTGACCGGCTCGTCGCCCGAGCCACCCGCGAGAATTGGCGCGCCCTCCCCATCGGAGCCCGCACCGCCCAGGTCGGCCAGGCCCTCGTCGGCACCCCCTACGAGAACTACACCCTCGAGATCGACGACCGCATCGAAGCCCCCTCCGCCGACTTCACCGGCCTCGACTGCTGGACCTTCTACGAGATCTCCCTCGGCTTCGCCCGCATGCTCCGAGCGCAACCCCCGCCCTACGCCCCCACCGACCTCCTCGCCATGATCGAGCTCGAACGCTACCGCGACGGCCGCTGCACCGGCGGCTACCTCTCCCGCATGCACTTCCTCGAAGAAGTCTTCGCCGACAACACCCGCCGCGGCCTCTCCACGAACCCCACCCGCGACCTCGGCGGCGTCCGCCTCCGCCGCAACATCACCGAAATGACCGCCATGTGGAAAAGCTACCGCTACCTCCGCAACGACCGGTCACTCCTTCCCGAAATGGCCCGCATCCAGGAAAAAGTCTCCGCGCTCCCCGTCTACCACATCCCCCGCGCCCAAGTCCGCGGCATCGAGAACCAACTCCGCACCGGCGACGTCGTCGCCATCACCTCCCGCGACACCTCCGGCTACACCTCCCACGTCGGCCTCATCGTCCGCGACGGCGACCGAGCCCGCATCCTTCACGCCACCTCCAGTCGCGAAAAGGGTCGCAAAGTCATCCTCGACACCAACATCTCCGATTACCTCGAAGGCTCGAGCGACCACGCCGGCATCATCATCTACCGCCCCAAAGACGTCTGATCAGCCGCGTAAGCGGTTCAACCAAACCTGTCATCCTGAGCGAAGCGAAGCATCTCTGGCGTCTCACCTCACCCACCAGACACCAGGAGCCAGTGGAATCCAACCAGCCGCGCCACCAGCCAAGGCTCCCCAAATCAAAAGGATGCCGAAGGTATCCCAGCGACGGCAGCGCGGGGTTGAGCGGAGCGACACCCCGGGGAGCGACACCCCCAAAGGCAACCGACCCGCGGAGCCCGCCGACGAAGACCTAAAAACAATCCCCCCATCCATCGAGAACCGCGCGGGGATCGCACCCCAACCCCTACTTCCGTCCCAAAACCAGGCGGTAGATCAGGAGCAAAACAATCGCGCCCAACACCGCAACGCCAAAGCTGCCGATATTGAACCCATCCACCCCACCAAATCCGAGCAACGTCCCGATCCATCCACCGACAGCCGCACCCACGACACCCAGAATCATCGTGATGATGCAGCCGCCCGGATCTTTCCCCGGCATGATGAGTTTCGCGATAGCCCCCGCAATGAGGCCGAAGATGATCCAGGAAATGATGCCCATGATGATGTCGTATTTGAGTTTGATGCCCGATCCCACCGTGAGGACGTTCCCCAGCGACCGTCGGACGAAGACTTATTCGAAACAGCCCGGGCAAACGGACGTAATCCGTTCGCACCTCGAGCTACTCAGGCGCGCCGAGAGTCCCAACCGACATTCCCCTCGATTCCGACGGATCAGACCGCTCGATCACCGCCCAGACTACCGTCCCGAAGCGCCCCCTTGGCACGCCGACTGCTGAAACGTCACCACCAAGTCGAATTCGTTCTCCGACCGAAAAAATCCGCCGGAGAACGCCCGATCGAATCCTTCATGTTCTCGTCCTCCACTCAACTTCCGCGCTCCACCGGTCCACGCGCCGCCGGGCGCGACCACCGTGCTCGTGCGTCAGCCTCCCGGACGCATCCCACCCATCGACATTCTCTCGAAGCAAGTTACACTGTTGTCACAGTTTGTATTTTGCGAACCCACCCATCAGACGGCAAGAGATTGGGGATGCTCATCGGCAAAGCCAACTCTTCGTCCAGCCACCCCGGTCGCCCCAGCCGACCGCGGCCCCGGGCATTTTCCCTCGTCGAGCTCATCGCCGTCATGGCCATCCTCGTCGTCATGCTCAGCCTCTTGGCCCCCGCCATCGGCAACATGGCCAGCACCGCCGGAAGAAAAGGAGCCGTCACCACCCTAATGAACACCTTCGAACAAGCCCGAGTCGCCGCCCTCGAAAGCGGAGCGAATGTCACCGTTATTCTTTGGAGGAGGGCGTTTCCCGAAGTTGATTCCATCATGGTGGTTCGAGAGAGGCTTCCTTGGGACTCGGGACCGGCTGGATCGGACTACGTGCAGCTCACAAAATGGATCAAGCTTCCAGAAAAGACGCTCTTTTACAGCCAGCAGAACACCATCATTCCGGCTTCGACCGCCGCCAAACCGACCGATTTTTCCTTTCATCCACCCGGGACTACATCTTCAGACGAAGACAGATTTTCTTACGTTCAATTCAAGCCGACGGGCGTTATCTCGTTTCCGAACAACGGCACATTGGCCCTTTTTGTGACTGAAGGAGTTCGCGATGATTTCGGGAACGAGGCCCGCGTAGCTCAGAAAAAACACAACGGCCTCGAGCGGATTGCTTTCGCCCGCTACACAGGACGTGCGACCCTTGACGTCACTCAGACGGCAACCCAGTGATGCACTTGGTCAATCTAATTTCTAGTCGGCAAAAAGCTAAACAGGCCTTAAATTCAGCATTCTCTCTGATCGAGATCGTCCTAGCCGTTGGAATTATGTCATTCGCGTTGGTTGGCATCCTCGGTCTGTTGCCTGTAGCTCTAAGCAACGCCGCTGACAGTCGGACTGAGACACAGGCAACGTTTATTGCTAGAACAACCTTCGCGGGCCTCTCAGCAACCCCTCCGTTTCTCCCAGCTGATAACGCTGACCCGGTCGGAGATCGAACCACCGTAGAGGTCACAGCGGTTGATTTGACTGTGAACGGATCAACCACCCTCGAATTCAATGAGGAAGGGGAACTCGTTGGTTCCCACAACTCCGACAGCACGGGATCTGATTTCGCGGCTTTTTCCGTCGAAGTCTCTTGGGAAGTTGACACGCCACGCGATGGACTTTCCCAGGTAACCGTAAATGTCCATACTCCGGTCGGCGCTGCCACAGGCACCCCAGGTCGGACGGACTATTCGTTCGCGTCAATCGTTTCTATTAACTAGCTTGCGAATGAAAGCAAATTCATTCGGCGATCGTCGGCTCTGTAACCCGAGCGCAGATGGTTTTTCGCTAATCGAACTTCTCGTTGCTATGTCGGTGCTGACGGTGCTCCTCGTCATCCTTCTTTCAATGGTCGATGGGGCAACTCGACTCTGGCGGGAGAGCGAACGTCGTGTGGACAGTTACCGTGAAGCGCGGGCGGCACTCAATTTGATCGGGGCAGATTTGGAAAATCTTTACGCCGCTCCAAATGAAGCATTTTTCAGGGTCGCGGTCGAGGATACCGAGCTCGATGCGCTGGTTGCATCACCCGCCAAGGGCGACATTGGTGACGCTCTGTTTTTCATGACGTTGTTGGCCGAGGACTCCCAGCCCATCTCGTCAGGTTCCGCCGCTCTAGCCAAAAGCGACCTTTGCGCGGTTGGGTATTTTCTTGCTTGGGGACGGGTGTCGACGACGGGGACCGCATCGTTGAATCTTTACCGCAACATTGTTAACAGCGACGACACTTTCGATGCATTGAAGGCAGGCACGAATCCACTTCTAAAAGACGGCAATCCGGCAACACTTCCGCCGGCCGGTGCCGAACTGGTTGCCAGAAACATCGTTAGATTCCAGATCGAGCCGATTCAACTTACGAACGCGTTGGGTGATCCCGTCCGACCAGGCCAACCATTTACCCAGAACAACGACACTCCGTTTCCCGATGCGCTGGACATATTAATCATTGCGGTCAACGAGGACACGGCCGATCGATGGGGTGATGATCAAGCCCTCTGGAAAAAAGAAATTGCTGACAAAACTCCGACGTATCTTGAGAACGCACGCTCTTTCTCAACTCGTGTTTTTCTGCCCGCCGGCACGGCAGCAAACGCCGCCACCATTCAACCCTAGACATATGTTCCGCTCCCGAAGATACGAATCCGCATCCGCGCTTATCTCAACCCTTCTCGCAGTGGTTGTTTTAACCATAATCGTAACGGCCTTTCTGCAAAGCATGAGCGTCGAACGGAAAACCGCTCGAAGTTACCGGAACATTCTTCAAGCCGATCTTGCTACTTCCGCCGGTCGCGCACACGCACTCGAGCTTCTGGCAAATACAGGCACGCGCACCGACGACTACTCGGTCGTTCAAACGAACTACACGTCATCGATAAATGCGGCTCCGCCTACCTATTTTATTTCGAAAAGGACATCTGCCGGAACGGTGGAATATGTTCCGCTTGTCAGCGGGGCAAATCGACAAATTCCGCCACAACCTCCCGGCGTACTCCCAGACCAAGCGTTGATTTCTTCTCCTGATTTTCCAGATTCAGCAGAGATCGATCTCCCGTCCTATCAGACCGATTACTACTCGAACCAAAATCCCTCAGTTCGCTGGGTTCCGATTGATAATGCGGATGGTGACGAGGTTGGAAGGTTCGCATACTGGATCGAGGATCTGCAGGGACACCTCGACCTCAAGGTAGCGGGCAATTTAAAAAATGCGGGCAAACATGTTCGAGCCGAGACCCTTGGGGACGTTGATGCACGCTCCGACGCAGCTCTTTATTCTCTGTTCGATCGGAAAGCCAGGTCTGATGACGGCCAAAGCGAAGCCAAAGATGTTTTGGAAGATCGAGCGATCATTCTCACTCCTGCGACGACTCTTCAAGTCGTAAATGAAACAGACGCTTCACTCGCAGAGTCAAAAGACCCCCGGCTCCACCTCTACCCCGGCCTGGGATTTGAGACCGAAGAGCGTGCGGTCATACCGACAGGATTTGGATTCGTCAACGAGGGGGAGCCTAAGATTTCGCTAAACGACTCAATATCCGGCTCCGACGCCGTGAATACAATCAGTTCGGCGATCTCGACGAATTTACCAGATTTCGCGACAGTCCGAAGCGGAGGAATGGCCCCGACAACCTATTTGCAAAATTTGGCGGCGAATATGGTCGACTACGCAGACTCGGATGGACAGACAACAACTGACGGCTCGACTTATAGAGGCATCGATTCATTTCCTTTTGTGACACAATGGTTTATGATGACTGCATATACCGGTCGATCTCCGAGTTCAGCTACCTTCACAATCAGGCACTTCGTTGAAATCTGGAATCCATCCGATAAGACGGCAGAGGGCACAATGCGGTTTGAAGGGCGTAGCGGCTACATCGGTTCGGTTGGCGGGACTGTCCTAAATTTTGGAACTCCCGGAGACAACGTCACCGAGACAACCGTTCTCAATCCACAAGATGTCTCACTTGGACCAAATCAGAAGCAGATCTTCGAAGCCGCCTCGTCGACCTATGTCGTGACGACTTCGAGCGCACCAGGAAGCAGAGTGTCTGTTCCAGAGACGCGCACCGGTAAATACATGGCATTCTGGAGGGATTTGGCGGGAGGTGGAGATTTCCTGCTCGTAGACAAACCTGGAGCGAGCGTGTTTGGTTATAACAGCGCGTTCGATTATTCAGCGGACGCTGCCCCAAACAACAACACGGACTGGAACGCTGCCATCCCTGGACTCATTTACAAACCCGACAACGGCAGCGGATACATTAACGGTAATCCGGGTGATCCGCGTGCGGCCTACTACATTCGCGCAGCTCAAGACGAAAGCGCCTACCACACGCGAGCTGTTGTCGGCGGCCGGACGATTCGACAAGGCCTTCAAGGAAAAACCTACGGTGAGGTGAAACCATCCTATTGGGCTGATCCTGGATTCGACGATGCCCCAGGCAGATTCGTTGGAAATGGAAATACGATTCCGACTTCCGTCCAACCCACGGCTTCGAATCCTAGATATGCCCCATCACACATCGCCAACTACCCAGATTCGAACTATCGCTCAATCACTGAGCTCGGCCACCTCTACGATCCCGCCTTGTGGCAGCAGTATCCAGGACAAGAGTCTCAAACGAACTTGGACAGTTCCGTCAAAACGAAGCTCAGCAAAATTGATTCAAGTTCATCGCCTGGCAGCGGACACTTCGGCGGAGGTCTGTCGCTTCGAATCGGAAAGAAAGAATTTGAGCGGTTTGACACTCCTTTCGCGGATCGTTTTACCGCTCGAGCGAAAGCCACGGATCTTTTAGGAATATTCGCGACCGAAGAGACCAGATCAACCAAGGGATTGGTTAACATCAACACAGCTACCCGAGAAGTGCTGAGAAGCCTCGGAGCTGGCATCCAGATGAACCGCCCCGAGTATACGAGAACTGCTACGTCCGAACCCTACAACGCCGAGAGTAATCCGGCGACTATCTACGGCCCGACGACGGCAGTGAATTCAACGGACCGAGAAGACGGAGACGTTTTCGCAGATGCCGTCATCGCGAACCGCCCCTTCTATTCCGAACATGAACTTGCGGGTCGACTCTTAGCACCACCGATAAGCGCTTCGGCGGAATTCATCTGGGGTAATCCAGCATCGTGGAAGAATCCCGCTGACCGACCTACGGTTTGGAGAGATGCCGAGGCCGAAGAGTATCTCCGTCAGATTTATGACCTGACAACGGTCCGCTCACGAAACTTTCGGATACACATCATCGGTCAGGCGGTAAACTCGGACGGCATTCCCGTGGCCACGCAGAGGTCAACTGTGGATGTCTTTCTGGAGCCCGTTCGTGATCCCGCCACCTCAGAAATATCATCACTTCAAACCCGCACCCTGTATGAATCGGATTAATCTTCTCCTCGCAATTCCTATTGCTGCGAGCCTATGTGTCATAACAGCGTCTTCACAATCCGAACCCAGGTATTTTTCGTTCGTCAACGCAATAGCAACCGATCTGCCCACCGTGCTTAAAGTGAATGGGAAAGCTATTGGTGAGCCGTTTGCACTTGGCTTCAATGCCGGGGGATTAGGTTTCGACGGCAGCTCAGTAAAAGTCACTGTCGAAAACGGTGAGTTTTCGAAGGAGACCGAGCTTCCGCTGACCGCCGATCAATCGCCAATTTTGGTAGGCCATTTAGTACTCGATCAGGACTCCCTTGACGAGTCGGGACTCCCGAGGAAACAAATCGCCCTAGCTTCTATTCCAGCTTCGTCAAAAGAGTCTGCTTCGCTGATCAGAGTAGTGTATGTCGGAGAACCCACTCCAGTTGAACTGATGTTCGCTTCAGAGCCACGCGACGAAAAACCAAACCCCAGAGGTGGTGTTGTCCAGACGCTCAGATCAGGTGAACCCGTAGAGATTTCAGTTCAGGCTCCGCTTGGCATTTTCGATGGCGGGAAGCGGATCGGCTCTTTTCAGACCCAGGACAACGATAATTGGATATTGATTTTTTATCGAAATTCAGCGAACGAGATTAACTACGTCTCCGCAGCTGACTACGTCTACAAATGGTAGAGCTTTTCGAAAAGGGAACTGGATGGTGTCCCGTGAGCTGTTAGAATACATTCTGAGCCATTCCCCATTGCAGGAAATTCGGGGTATCAGAGGATCAGGATCAATTTAGTCAGTCTTAGTGGGTTTCGCGGGATATGTCAGAATCAACCCAAAGCGGACCGCCCGGACCGTTCCCGAGAAGCTTGGCGCAGCGCTATCGGTATTTTCGCTACGATCGGTTTACTCCGCCGTAAATGTCAAACCGGGCAATATGGAACCTATGGAAGTGAGCGGGGACCCTGAGATTTTCAAGGTCGACTCGGATGGTCGGGCGCGAGTGTCGCGCAAGCGGCGGGACGGCCGATCTGCAAACCTGCCTCGTTCCTGAAACCGTCGAAATCGACAAAAACCCCGTTGAAAATGCCATCTAATCCACGGCTATCGGCGATCAGATAATTTCTTCACCATCATCGAGAGCTGGCGGCTCCGTGAGATCAATCCCTTCGACTATCTTCGCGATGTCCACACGCACTTACCGTTGATGACCAACTGGCAGATCAAGGACATCACTCCCGCCGCTTGGGCCGCCGCCTACCAGCCTGCCCCGCTCGAATGCGCTGCCTAATTCATAGATGTCGTTGGCTCCGCCAACGACATCTATGACTACCCGGTCAAGTGGCGCTTCACGTGACGCTTACGCCGCACGATCCATGGAATCCGCTCAAATGGACGTCCGCATACCGCTTAAAATATCGCTTGAAATAGATTGAAGTTGTTAATGATTTTTTTCATTACGCGTCTTTAAACTCGGCCTGACAATTGCTCTCGTAAGCGTGACATGAAGAAAAAAAACATACCCTTCAGAAAACGCCTCGAAACAATCAGCGCGATTTCGACTCTCGTCTGCGGTCTCACGATCGGTGCTGCAAGTGCGATTGAATCATCGAAGATCGCCACGCTCAGCGACGCGATTCACGACAGTGGCCCATTAGGAAACAGCGACTTCTACGGTGGGGGCAACGATGGGTCCGGGTTCGAGGAATATGGAATCGCAGAATTCCGGTTCGACGCCGGCGGCGACTTCGGTAACTTGCTCGCTTCGATCGACAGCATTGAACTCGACCTCACTTATAACGACCGCAGCTTCACAACCGACGGAATCATCGAATTCTTCCTCACCACGATTCCGGCGAGCAGTTACGCCGGATTATTCTTCGATCCGAACTTCACGGCCGGAATCGATCCTGCGCAGTTCGGAAGCAATCAACCAATCTCGCTCGGCCAGCAGCAGTTCTCCGCCATCGCGGACGGTTTGTCGGGAGGCGAGACGATCACCTACAGCCTGTCCCTCTCGGGCATGGCGCAGACAACTCTGCTCAATGCCATTAACGGCAACTCCGAGTTCAGCATCATCCTTGGCGGAATTGACTCCACAGTCGAGGCGACCCACTCCGGCGTCGGCAACACCTTCGACCCCGGTGATCCGCTCCTGCGAATCAACGCCACCGCCGTCCCAGAACCCGGCACTGTCGCTCTTCTGGCCGTTAGCGGCTTGGCGACGCTCTTCGCGATCCGGAGACGCCGCAAGGTCACAACTTGATTCATCAAATCAACAAAAATTTGAACAGAGCGGGGCGGATCCTTCCGCCCCGTTTTTCGTTTAGGGTCTAGGGGGAAGGCTCAAGACCTTCCCAATTTCGATACTGAGAGGTGGAAGATCAATCCAGATCAATATCCAATCCGATTCCGCCGTTAACCCCGAAAAGGAAAATCAGACAGGATTCACAGGATTGGTTGGGAATGACTTCCGAGGCAGGGATCGATCACCCAGTGATTGGCGGAGATGTGATTCGACGTCACGGAAATTCAATCCTTTCAATCCTGTAAATCCTGTCCATTCCCGGATTTAGGTTATTGCGCCCCCATCAATGCGCAGATAACCCCTATGAGCCAGCGCGCCCCTTTTCAGGCCATCAATTAATTTTTATCGAGAGCGTGCCACTCCATTGACCCTAACAAACACCGGTCAGCGCTCACAGCCATCACCGCATCCGCTCCGAAAAAGTTACACTGCCCTACTCGTCTTCGTAGACGATCGTGATCTCGGTGCCGCCTAGCTTGGCTAGGAGGTCGCGGGTGCCGCGCTCGCTGAATTGGGGGTCTCGGCTTTCGATGCAGACGTAGAATTTGTCTTCGGTCACCTTTCGGAACCGATCCCAGTTGAACAACGGGTGGTTCCAGCGGGGGAGTCCGTTGAGGATCAGCATTCCGAAGACGGCGGTAAAGGCCGACAGCAGGATCGTGAGCTCGAACATGACGGGGAAGAACGCCGGAACGGTCATGATGTCGACGGGCTTTCCGGCCACGACGAGCGGATAAAGGATCGAGGATGGGTAGAATTGGAGCGCGATGGCGGTCAGAAACCCTGCGAGACCACCGAGGAAGACGAGCTGCGCGAGGAACGAGCGTTTGAGGCCCATGGCGTCATCCATCCCGTGAATCGGAAATGGGCTGTAGACGTCCCAGCGTTTGTAGCCGGCGTCGCGGACCTGCTCGGCGGCGTGGTAAAGGTCGCGGGCGCTGGTGAACTCGGCGCCCATCGCGAAGATTGGAGCGTTCGGATCGCCGGCTTTCTCGACGGTCGGCGGGGCGGTGATCGTGGTGGCGCTCATTTAGTGGGCTGTTGGTGACACGGTTGGCTGACCTCCACCGGGCGTCTGTTCCAGATCCCCGTCGTAGTGCGGATCGGCTTCGGGCAGGACGGCCTTGACTTCGAACATACAGATCATCGGCAGGAAACGGATGAAGAGCAGGAACAAGGTGAGGAAAAGCCCGAACGTTCCGATGAACGTGCAGATGTCGACGATGGTCGGGTGGAAGAGCTGCCAGGCACTCGGCAGGAAGTCGTGCTGAAGGGTCGTTCCGATGATGACGAATCGCTCGAACCACATGCCAGCGTTCGGGAATTGGACGAGGATCCAGACCGCGATCAGGTTTGTCCGGAACCACTTGAACCAGAAGAGCTGCGGTGCGACGACGTTGCAGAACATCATCGGGGCGTAGAAATACCAGGCTCCGTCACCGGTCGCCCGATACCAGAACGCCGCGCGCTCGTAGGGATTCGCTCCGTACCAGGCGATGAAGAGCTCCATCAGGTAGGCGTAGCCGACGATCGAACCGGTCAGCAGGATGATCTTGCACATCTTGTCGATGTGACCCGGGGTGATCATGTCTTTGAGGGCCGGCCAGATCTGCGCGGCGGGGATCATGAGCGTGAGCACCATGGCGAAGCCACCGAAAATGGCTCCCGCGACGAAGTATGGCGGGAAGATGGTGGTGTGCCAGCCGGGGACGATCGACGTCGCGAAATCGAACGAGACGACGGAATGCACCGAGAGCACGAGTGGCGTGGAGATGCCGGCGAGGACGAGGTAGGCCATCTCGTAGTGACGCCATTGGCGGTTGCCGCCGCGCCAGCCGAGTGCCAGAAAGCCGTAGATGAAGCGCTTGATCTTCGTCGTGCAGCGGTCGCGGATGGTCGCGAGATCGGGGATGAGACCGGTGTACCAGAAGAGAATCGAGACGGTGAAGTAGGTCGAGACCGCGAAGACGTCCCAGAGGAGGGGACTCCGGAAATTCTGCCAGATGGCGTTCGCGTTTGGCACCGGGGCGAGGAACCACACCATCCAGACGCGACCGACGTGCAGCGCCGGGTAGAGGCCGGCGCAAACGACGGCGAAGAGCGTCATCGCTTCCGCCGCCCGGTTGATGGAGGTCCGCCACTTCTGGCGGGTGAGGAACAAAATCGCAGAGATGAGCGTTCCGGCGTGGCCGATACCGATCCAGAACACGAAGTTCGTGATGTCCCACGCCCAGCCGACCGGATGGTTGTTGCCCCAAACGCCGACGCCGGTGGCGATGAGGTAGGCCAGCATCGCGAAGCACATGAGCATCACGGGCACGGTCACGGCCATCGAGATATACCACCACTTCGGGGTCTTATCCTCGATGATCGAAGAGATGTAGTTGCTGATCCAGCCCATGGTGCGCTGGTTGAGAACCAGCGGCTGGCGGGTGATCTGCCTCTCGTGATCGGGGTGGAAGGTGTCGGCGGTGGTTTCGGCCATGGTGAGCTTGATCAGTGGGTCGCGGGAGCGACGCCTTCCGGTTGGGTGTGAGGAGCGACGGGCGCCCCGCCATCAGCGCCGTGGGCGGCTCCGGTCTCGAGGTGTCCCGCGTCGGCGTGATCGGCCCCGTGGTCGTCGTGATGACCGTGGTAATCCGGGGAATTGATGTTGCCGACGAGAGCGGCGCCCGGCATGGCCATGTTCGGGTTCTTGATGCGGGCCAGGTAGGTGACCCTCGGGCGCACGTTGAGGTATTTCAACATCTCGAATCCCCGCGGATCCTGGCGCGTCTGGTGGATTCGCTGGGTCGGATCGTTCATGTTGCCGAAGACGATGGCTTCCGACGGGCAAGCGGCCTGACAGGCCGTCTTGAACGGTGCGATCGGCGTCTCGTATTTGTTCGACGCGCCCGCCTTGACGGTCCGGGCGATCTTGGCCTCTTCGATCCGCTGGACGCAGAACGTGCATTTTTCCATGACTCCACGCATGCGGACCGTGACGTTCGGATTTTTCGACATTTTGAGGCTTTCCGCCATGCCTTCCTTGGCCAGCGGTCCCCAGTAGAGTTCGTCGATGGGACGCTCGTTGTAGTCGAAGAAATTAAAGCGCCGGACCTTCCACGGGCAGTTGTTTGCGCAGTAGCGGGTGCCGATGCAGCGATTGTAGGTCATCAAATTGAGACCGTCTTCGCTGTGAACGGTCGCGTTGACCGGGCAGACCGTTTCGCACGGGGCGTTTTCGCAGTGCTGGCACATGATCGCCTCCGCGACCATCTCGGGATCGTCGGCGAGTTCGCCCTTCTTGTCCTTGAGATCCAAGGGATTCGCGAAGTAACGGTCGATCCGAATCCAAGCCATGTCCCGGCCTTTGATGACCTGATCCTTGCCGACGACCGGGACGTTATTCTCCGACTGGCAGGCCACGACGCAGGCGTTGCAACCATCGCAAACGTTCAGATCGACCGTCATCGCCCACTGCTGGGGTTCGAGCGGTGTGCCCTCGCCTTCGAAGTAGGGATTTTTGTAGATGGAATGTTCTTCCGGGATGTGGCTGTCCATCCCGATGGTCTTCGCGAAGGCGGGATTTTCTTCGTAACGCTCGAGCGTTCCCTCGCGGAAGAGGTCGCGACCTTCCATGACGCGGGCCTCCTGCGGGCGGGCGAATTCGTAGAGTTTGCCGCCGGCCAGCTTGACCGAAGAGACGGGCTGGAAGCGAAGCCCGCCGGTGGTGCGCAACGGGTAGGCGTTGAAACCGACGTTGTCGATGAGGTGGGAGACCTTCGTGCGGCCGTAGCCGAGCGCGATGGAGAGCGAGCGGTCGGCGTGACCGGGCGCGATCAGCGCGGCGGCGGTCATCATCTTGCCAGCGGAGGACACTTCGAGGAGCGCTCCGTCCTTGATCCCGAGTTCCTTGGCGGTCTTCGGGCTGACGAGTGCGGCGTTATCCCAGGTGAGTTTCGTTTCGAAATCCGGTGTCTCCTGGAGCCACGCGTTGTTGGCGTAGCGACCGTCGTCGACGCTCGAGCTTTGGAGAAAGACGACCTCCATGTCGCCCGCTTCTTGCTGCGTGAAGGGGATTGCTTGAGCCGCACCGGCGTTGAAGCTCAGCGGTGCTTCGGAGAACGCGGTGTCGGCGACGAAACCGGAGCGGAGGAATTCGTTCCAAGCCGATTCCAGCGCCTCGCCGGATTGCCCCGTCTTGTCTTCGAACGTTTTGCGGACGAGTTCCGGACCCACGGGTCGTGGCTGACCGAGGAGCTGGGCCAGCACTTCCAGCTGCGAAATCCCTTCATACAGCGGCATGATCATCGGCTGGACCGACGAGTGGGTTCCATCGAACGTCCAACTGTCGCCCCAAGCCTCGAGGTAGTGGGTCGCGGGAACGGACCACTCGCAGGCTTGCGACGTCTCGTCGGCGAAGAGGGAAAGGTGGAGCGTGCTCGGGACTTGGGTGACGAGCTGGTCGAACCCGAGGTCGGCCGGTGCGTCGTAGACGGGATTGCCGCCGAGGATGATCAAATTGCGCACTTTCGCCTGGCGGATGGCCTCCGCGACATCCGCGATCGACGAGATCTCGGCGGGCGGAGTCTGGATGGCCTTGACCGTCGTGCCGACGTTGCCGAGGGCCTGGTTGATCGCCATCCCGAGAGCCTGGACGGCGGCGGGCTGGTCCGGTCCGACCAGGACGATGGATTTTCCCTTGTGGGCGAGCAGATCCTTGGCGACCCCGTCGATCCATTCCTCGTTCAGCGAAGCACTCGGCGCGGCAAAAGCGGTGCCCCCCTCGGCTCCGACCTTCGCGGCCAGCGCGGCGGCGAAGGCTCCGATGTCGGAAGCCCGCAGACGCAGGCGGTGATCCGCGAGACCGCCCGTGTTCGAGTAGTGATTCTCGACCACGTAGAGACGGTTCATCTCGTTGCCGTCCGGCTGGCGGCGGGTGTAGAAGTCCCGGGCGTAAGCGGGACCCACGCCGCTGGGATTCAGAAAATCGCTATCGAGCGCAAGAATCACGTCGGCTTCCGCAAAATTCGGGACGACTCGGACGTTCGCTCCGAAGGAAGCCTCGACCGCGGCGGCGGACTCCGAAGCGCCGAGCGGCTCGTATTCCGCCCAGATCGCGCCGGAGTATTTGGCGAGCAATTCGTCCCGGAGCCGCGCCCGGGTCGGGCTCTGCTGACCGTCGGCGAGGATGGCGAGACCTTCGCCGCTCTGCTGGCTGATCTTCGCGAGGTATTCGGCGAGCTTGTCGGCTCCGACCACGGCTCCGTCCCGCTTGATTTCCTTCGAACGATTCGGGTCGTAGAGGTCGAGGATACTCGCCTGGGCGAACGCGTCCGTGCCGCCGTTGCTGTAGGGATGCAGCGGATTGCCCTCCAGCTTGGTGGGGCGTCCGTCGGAGGTCGTCGCGATCAGCGGGATCGCTCCGAGGCGGGTCGGCATCGACGTCGCGTAGTAGAGAAATTTCCCCGGGATGGTCCACTCGACGCCCTCGGTGAGCGGAACGATGAACGACTCGGGCCGTCGGCAGCCGCTGAGACCCACGCCGGCGAGCGCCATCGAGGCCCCCATGAGCTTGAGAAAATCGCGTTTCGACAGCCCGCTGTCTTCGTAGACGTCGGCTCCGCGGGGAAATTCACGTCCCAAGGCTTCGGCAAAGTCGGGGCGGTTTTCGAGTTCGCTCAGACTGCGCCACATGGTCGGGCGCTCTTCGCGGGCGGGGTGGGGTAAAATGCGTTTCATCGGTGGCAGCCTCCGCAGGTGACGGGAGGATTGACGGCCCATTCTTCCTTGAACTTGGTGCCGATCTCGAGCTGGGTTTCGCCGCCAGCGACGGGTTTCCAGTTCATGTTATAGATCTCTTCCGGCGGACGGAGGTGATTCTCGGGAGCGCGGTGGCACTCCAGGCACCAAGACATGCTCTGCGGCTCGTGCTGATACACGACGTCCATCTCGGTGACGTTGCCGTGGCAGCTGTAGCAGCTCACCCCTCGATTCACGTGCACCGCGTGGTTGAAGTAGGCGTAATCGGGCACCTCGTGGATGCGGTTCCAGTGCATCGGCCGACCGGTCTCCCAGCTGTCAACGATCGCCGTGAGCTTCGGATTGTTGTGCTGGACGCGGCCTTCGCCGTGGCAGGTGATGCAGGTCTGCGTGGTCGGCACGTTCGAGTGGGAGGCGACCTCGACGAAGCTGTGGCAGTAGCGGCAATCCATCCCGAGCTGCTCGACGTGAATGACGTGCGAGAAGGGCACCGGCTGGTTCGGCTCATAGCCGACGCGGGTGTATTTCGGGGTGAAATAATACCAGATCCCGGCTACCAGAAAACTCACCACTGCCCCCACGCAGATCAGGAGCTTCAACGGAAGCCAGTTCGTCCATTTCGGAAAAAAATTCGCCATTTCGATGGGTCAAGCAGCCAGGTGATCTTGGCACCCGGCGAGGTGGTCGAACCTAGTATTAAAAAAACTTATAGCAATCACTTTTCTGATGGTTTCCGGGCACTTCACGCACCGCCGAAAACTCGCCCAAATTGCGAAATCGGGTTCGCCACTGTCAACAGATTCGATAGCCTTTCGCCCCATGCGATCCGCATTTTTTTCGCTCCTCCTCTTCGTCGGCGCGTTGCTCTCCCCGGGTGTTTTACGTGCCGACGCCCCTCAGCCGACGCTCCCGACGGTGATTCTCACGATTGGCTCGGAGAAATTACTCACCGAAGTCGCCGACGAGCCGGCCGAGCGCAACACGGGGATGATGTTTCGCGAAACGATGGCGGACGGCGAGGCGATGCTTTTCGTGATGGACCGGGTCGGCCCCGTGAGCTTTTGGATGCGCAACACGTCCGTCCCGCTGTCGATCGCCTACGTGAATCCGGCCGGGATCATCATGGAGATTCACGATCTCCAGCCGCTCGACGAGACGCCGGTCGACAGCGAGTTCTCGAGCATCGCCTACACGATCGAGGTGCCGCAGGGCTATTTCGGTCGAGCCGGGATCTACCCTGGGATGTCCGTCGGCGGATTGCCGGCCTTTCCGGGCGAATAGCGCCCGCGATTTGCCGGGAGTCGAGTCCCCAACCCGGGGCCCATCTGTCACCAAGGGGGCAAGGCTCCCGCGAGCCGTCGGCGGACACCTCCGCCAAACGCAAAACACCGCCCCGCCTCGAGGTGCGGGACGGTGTTACCAGTTTCCTGGAAAGCGTCGGCGCTACTTGCGTTGCCGCACCCGCACCACGGTCGTCCGCGAAAATTGGCCGGCGGAGTTCACGGCCCGCACCCGGAACTTCGTGACGCGCCGGCCTTCCTTCAACCTGACCCGCTTCTGAAACGTCGTCGTGCCATTGGCAACCTCACGATCGACAAGGACGAAGAACGCGTTGGACGTCGACGTTCCGCGAATCTTGACGCCGTTGCGCCCGTTGCGGACGACGATGTTGCGATCGGCCACCGAGAGAAGCGGCGGGGTCGGCGGAGTCGGCGGGATCAGCTCGGGCGGCAACGCCTGGGAAACCGAAAGAATCCGACCTCGGGGCCCTCCGTAAGTTGCCGCCGTCACCGTCCCCGCGAGATCGTTTCGGATGAATTCCAGCAGGGCTTGTTGATCCGTGATCCCGAGCGTTGTGAAGGGCACTCCTCCAAACGGGAAGCCATCACCGCCACCCGCGAGGAATGCCGACGTCGCGACGTCGACCGTGGTCGGCGCTCCGGGCGCGGGGACCCCGTCCAGAATCAGCGCCTGCCCGCTGTCGAGGAAGACATCCTTCACCCGGGATCCATCGCTGAGGACCGAGCCATCCGCCGAAAGGAGCGAACCGGGAGCCTGTAAGTTGTAAACCACCCGAAAACCGGCAATCTGGGCGAAACGACCCGTATTCGAACCCTGCGGCACAATCATGCCATCGCCATCGACGACCGTCTGCGAGAGCGAATTCTCGAGGATCGATCGAAGAGTCGCGAGCGGAACGCCTGGCACGACCACGAGAAAATTGCTGAAGGCATTCACGTCGAAAGTTGTCCCTTCCGACAGCGGCCCGGGAGGGAGGATCGTGTTGTTCCGGATACCCCCGCCGTTCGTGAGCGCGACCCCCGGCGGGTTCACCCCAAAAACCGCGGCCCGCTTCTGGGCCACGTTCAGAAACGCGTCCGCGACCAGATTGCCGAGGTTCGTTTCGACGCTTCGGATCGAGTTGCGCCGTCCGTCCAGATTGCTCTGGCTCGACCCGATGACGTTGGCGTTCAAGTTCGCCACGAATGCGACGACGGGATCCACCGCGTTCGTTTTGACCGCTGGGTCCGCGGCGACCGAGTCCGCGGTCGGCGTCGGAGCGTCTTCGCGGGCGACGCGCACCGGATTACCCGTGGCACCGACGACCACGCCGTTTGCGTCGAAGGTGACGTCGAGTCGTCCGACGTATCGATATTCTCCGTTGGTCGTCACGATGGGAACGTCGAAGCCGTCCCGGTTTTTCACGATCACTGGGTAGGGGTCGGAGGGAGCCTGATCGGGCAGCAAAAGCGCGCCCGGATTCGCCAGAATCTCGTCGCCGCCACCGGCGATGACGACGTCCACGCCGGAGAGCAGGGGAACGAGAGCCTTCTCGGATTCGATCCCTTGGAGGTGACTCGCAAGGATGATGTGCTTCACACCCAGCCCGGTGAGCCGGTCGATCTCGGCTTGCGCCGCCGCCGCGACGTCGTTGTCGACCACCACCGCGCGGGGACTCGAAATGTTGGTGATCGTCGGGGTCGTGAGCCCGATGATCCCGATCTGTTCGCCGTTCTTCGTGACGACGACGCTCGGGGCGATTTTCCCACCCGTGACCAACGCTTGCAGGCCGGGTTCCGCCGTGAAGTCGAGGTTGGCCGAGACGTAGACGCCGGCGGTGACCGCGTCGATGAAATCGGCGAGGGTATCGGGCCCGAAATCGAAATCGTGGTTGCCGAGAGTGATCGCGTCGTAATCGACCGACGAGATCGCCAGCGCGTCGTAGAACGTGCCATTCGTCAGGCTGGCCGCAAACGTCTTGCCAGCCAGAAAATTGTCGCCCGAGGAAATGGTCACGACGCCGTTGCCTGCGTTCGTCGCGGCGGTCTTTTCGTTGTTCAGGACGGTCGCGAAGTAGGCCGCGCCCCCGAATCCTTCGGGAGCGTTACCGATCAGCTTCGATTCGCCGTCGTTGTTGTGGAGGACGGTCAGGGTGAATTGCGCGCTCGCCGCCTGGGCGGCCAGGGCGAAAGCCGCCGTCGCCATCGAAAGAGTTCGGCGGCTGAGCCGCTTGATCAGGGAATTTTTCATTGGTCGAGATGCTGATTGGATTGGGTTGTCGTCATCGGACCCCGGATTTAGGTCCGGCCGGACACCTCGTAAAGGGGCCGCCTGTGACAAAACCTTTGCCCGCGTGGCGAAGACGTAACTTGCCAACGACCGTCCAGCGCTGCGGCCAGCCTCCCGCCCCCGACCGCCTTATTCGCCGGCGACCACCGACGCCGTCTGTCCGATCCGCAGCGGCACCGGCGGCTCACCGGTGATCCGCACGCGCACGGGGAAGCGTTGCGGTAGCCGCACCCAGTCGAGCGTCTGACTCACCGTCGGCAGCAAATCGTCCGCCGCGGCACCGTCCGCCCGGTGGACACCCCACCCCACGCTGTCGATCTCTCCGGAAAACGGCGACGCCTCGTGCCCCATCAACGTGATCTCAGCCGCCCGCCCCTCCGTGATGTGAGCGAGCTGGGTTTCCTTGAAATACGCCGCCACCCAGAATGAATCGCGGTCCACGAGCGCCATCAACTCCTGCCCCGCCCGGACGTAAGTCCCCGGACTCGTCATCAGATTCGTGATGTAGCCGTTGACCGGCGCGACGATCTTCGTGTAGCCGAGATCGAGCTTCGCGCCCTCGGCGGCCACCCGCGCGGAGGCCAGCTGGGATTTCGCCGAGGCGAGATTGTCCTGGCCGTTCACGTTGGCCCGTTCGTCCGTGACACTCGTCTCGAAGAACTCGGTCTGCCGCTTCCATTCCCGACCGGTCCGAGTGAGCGCCGCGTTCGCCTCGTCCAGCCGCGCCTGAAAGATCGCCGGATCGATTTCGAACAGCAGATCGCCCTTCGCGACCGCCTGATTATCCCGCACCGCGATGCGCACCACCGGACCCGTCACCCGGGGCGCGATCCCGACGACGTTCGCCCGCACCTGAGCGTCCCGCGTCCAGGGCCGCGACGTGTAGCGCGCATGCAGCAGCAACGCCACGACCACCGCCGCCAGCACGATCCCGCCCGTGAGAAGGTAACCCCGCAAATCCCGTTTCACGGCGCCAGCAACAATCCCAACCCGCACCCCACGAGCACCGCCAAACCCACGAAAAAAACCGGCAACCGCCAGATCCGCCGGGTCCACCCCCCACGCTCGAGCCCGATCATGATCCCGAGCGCCGCGAGGAACCCCAGCGCGGAAATCACCATCCCCCAGGGGACCAGGAATCCGCCGAGCCGGATCTCCGGAGAGTGCAACGAGGCAAGCCAGTCCATCGAGGCAGACAATCTCCGCATCCGCCGCCAAACAAAAGGCTGAATTCCGCGCCCAAACGGTGTTGGCTTCCGGATCAAGTGGACAAGCTCGCCTTCCGCACCGGCCTGAAATTCGGCGTCGCCGGTCTGCTCGCCATCCACCTTTCCCTCGTCCTCCGACTCGGCCAACCCACCTGGGCACTCTTCACGGTTTTCGTCCTCATGATCGCGCCCTACGTCGGTGAGATCGCCGAAAAGGCCGTCTTCCGAGTGATCGGGACCGTCGTCGGTGGCGCGCTCGGTTACCTCGTGCTCGACAGTCTGCAGCAGGAGCCGCCACTCTTCCTGCTCGTCGTCGGACTCCTCGTCACGTTTTGCGTCGCGATGTTTGGTCAGAAACACGCGCCCTACGCGTTCCTCCTCACCGGACTCACCGCCGTGGTCGTCATCACCGACGGCTTCGGCGACCCGGCGTTCTCGTGGCGCATTGCGCTGGTCCGCGCCGAGGAGATCATCCTCGGCATCGTCGTCGTGATGCTGGTGAGCCTCCTCCTGTGGCCCCGGTATGCCCGGGTCGAGTTTCGAAATCGGATGACCGAAGCCTTCCTCGATCTCGCCGCCAGTTTCGACGAGCACCGTCCCGTCCTGCACGGAAGCGTCTCCGCCGAAGACCGTGCCCGCGTCGCCACCTTTCCGCTCCGGCTCACCGGCCTTCGCACCCTCCTGCAATACGGGGCCCGTGAAAGCCGCTACTTCAGCGCCCGCATCGACGTTTACTCCGAGATCGTGAGCGGCATCAGCCGGATCGCCGGTGCCATCCGCACCCTGGGCGAGCCGCTTCCCGCCCAGTCTTTCTACCGCGGCAAGGTCGACGCGGAACTCATCGCTCTCCACGCCGCGCTGTCGACGGCACTCCGCAACCTCGCCGCCGCCGCCGAGCGAAACGACGCCCCGGACCGATCCGACCTCCCGAAGGCCTACGCCAAATTCGAGGAAAAAGTGCGCTCACTGCGCGCTCGGGCCGATGCCGCCGAGGTTTCGTCGGAGGAAGCCCTTGTCTTCGGCGTCCACGCCCTGGCGCTCGACGAAATCATCCGCCTCGTCGGTCAACTCCACGGATTCCTCGACCGGCTCGACGCTCCGCCGCCCCGCGCGGTCGGAGCCGGCACGACGCCGCAATCCTTCGTCCCGCCCACCCTCGCGATTCGCACCGGACTCAAAGCCGCCGTCGCCGTCGGCTCGTCGCTCATCCTCCTCGATTGGCTCGACCCGCCCGGCGGTCAGCTCATGGTCCTGGGTGCCTTCATCTTCACCGTTTTCTCCCCGCTCTCCCCGGGCGGCGGAGGCGACCGGCGCGCCCTCCACCTCGCCGCCCTCTATTCGCTCGTCACCGCCGGCGCCTGCCTCGCCCTCCTCGTCGCCGCTCCGCTCTTTTCCAGCTACGCCGTTCTCAACGTCTTCCTCTTCACCGCCCTCTTCCTGTGGGGCAGCCGATTCCGACTCGGCTCCGGCATCGGAATGCCGCACCAGATCGCCATGCTGCTCACCGTCGGCGTCCTCGGCCTGAACGCCCAACAACCCGTCGAATTTCAACAAATCGCCGACATTTTCTTCGGCCTCACCCTCGCCCTCGTCATCAGCGCACTCGTCCAACGACTTCTCTGGCCGGTCCTCCCCCAGCACGTTCTCCGCGACCGGCTCGTCGAATTCGTCGGCCATTGCCGCGTTCTCTCCACGGTCGGAGTCCCCGGGACCCCGCTCGCCGACCGCATTCGCATGGCCCTCGTTCCAGCGGAATGCCGGACCGCCCTCGCGAACCTCCCCGCCGCCGGGACGCCCGCCCTCGAGAGTTACCTCGAAAGTCTCCGCCAAGTCGCGAGCGACCTCTTCGCCTGCGCCGGCCTCCTCCGCCCCATCCTACCGGGCGAACTCGCCGGGGAAGGCCACGCGCTGCTCGATCGCCTCGCGTCCGCAATCACCGCCAACCTCGCCGAACAACACGCAAGCCTCGCCGAAAACCGCCCGCCGAAAAGCGACCGCTCCAAGCTCACCAACCTCCTCGCCGAGTGGCGGGAATGGAGCCTCCGCGTTCGCTCGTGGATCTTTTCCGCCGACGCCCCCTTCCCCGACGCCGTCCGCCTGATGGGCTACACCGGTCGCTACGAGCAACTCACCCGCCACCTCCTCGCCGCCGACGACAACCTCCGCCGGATCGACCTCCCCGCCACCACCGCCGACTACGCGCTCTGACCGTCCCGCATCACGAACTTCGGCACCGACCGATTCTCCACCACCGCCTCGACCGCCGCCCCGGCCGAGCCCGCGAACGGGATCGCCACCCAATCCGCGAGCGCCCCCCGGCGCAGCACTCCCAGCCGCCCCGCCATCCCCACGGCCGCCGCCGGATTCGTCGTGATCATCGCCAGCACCTCGTCCGGCGGCACGTCGGGGAAATTCCGCCGAAACGTCCGCATCTCCGCGAACAGATTCAGCGCCCCGTTGCTCGCCAGACTGTCCGTCCCGAGCGAAACGGGGAAACCCAACTCGCGGTGCGTCGCATAAGGGAAAGGCGGCCGGTCGAAGTAAGCGTGACAACCCGGGCAATGAATCACGTGAAAATCCCCCGCCCGCCGCGCGAGCGCCATCCGGTCCGCACCCGTCACGTGATTCATGTGGACCAGCATCGCGCCCACCGGCAGCGCGTCCGCCTCGAGCAGATGCTGGATCGGCGTCCGCCCGCCCGTGTCGCTCATGTCCCGGCCCAGCTTCGACAAAAATTCGAACATCGCCCCCTCCCCGTCGCCGAACATCCGCGACTCCTCCTCCGACTCCGCGAGGTGCGTCATGAACGGCATCCCCATCGACTCCGAGCAGGCCCGCGCCAGCCGGTAAAGCTCCACCGAGGTCGAATAAGGCGCGTGCGGCGAAAGCCCAAACCCGCCGCGCCAATCCGGCCGCTCCTCAAAAAACGACAGCGCCCCCCGCACCACCTCGTCCGTGTGAATCCGATTCCGCAGATCCAGCAGCTCGTAGAACCACCACGTCCGCAGCGGCGGTGTCGGCAGCCTTCCCATCAACTCCGGAAACGCCTCGACGTTGAGAACGGTCGTCGTCCCCCAGCGCGCCAATTCCGCAAATCCCGTCGCGATCGACGCCAAATAATCGTCGTCCGACATCGTCCGCTTCAGCTCATTGATCCTCCGCACCCAAGCCGCGAAGCTCGACCGCTGCAGGATCGCACCCCGCATCGCCGTGTAGTCCAGGTGACAATGCGCGTTGATCAATCCGGGCAGGAGCGCCACCTCCCCGTGATCGACCACCTCGCCACCGCCATCCCAATCCCGAAACCGCCCGACCGACTCGATCGTCGGCCCCGCCACCACGACCACTCCATCCTCGATGGGCGGCCCGTCCATCGTGATCACCACCCGCGCCCGGTGCGCGATCATCGAAGATCAAACCAGCTTTCCACGCTCGTGCCATCGGCTTCCAGCCGATCACCCACCCAAAATCGACGGAAAGCCGATTCCATGCGAACTTCCAAATTCGGTCTCGTCGCGAGCGTCGACATCACCCCTTCGGCGGCAGGTTCGCCTTCCCCAAGGGCCGCGCCGCCGCCACCAACAAATTGCACGCCTCCGCGCAAAGGATCGGCACCTCCGTCGTCCCAGCCACACTCGCCCGCACGGCGGCCAAAGATTCCGTCAACGGCGCATCCCGCCCGACATCCAGCGGCCACAAATTCCGCCGCAGACACCCGGTCGCCCGATCGCACGCCGTGCGATTCAACTCATCCGCCTGCTCATCGTTCATCAAGCGAGTCACCCGATACATCCCGGTCTGACGCCCCAAAGTCTCCCGCAGCGGCACCGCCTCGAGCTCGCCCCGCTCCGCCGCCAGCCAGGTCCCAATCGCCGCCGGATAGAAAAAATCCAACGCCAGCTTGAGCTCTTCCACCGTCTCCAGCCGCAATTTCCAACCTCGCACCAAATTCGGTGCCGTCTTCAAGGGTCGGTAAGCCCCCGCGGAATCATACTTCGCGATCTCAAGCGCGTCGTTCGCATTCGTGTAAACGGTGAGCCCTTCGTTCCGACCTTCTTCGCGGTGCCTGATCGTGAGGCCAGGCCCAACCACGATTTCCCCAATGAGGAGGCAATCCGAGACCAGCCGCTCTTTCAGCCATCCAACCAATCGCGTTCGGGAAGCCGTGCCACCCAAGGCCTGACCGCCCAATATCCCGTTGCCAATCACTGGAGAACGCTATCAATCCCGTTCGGCAAATCAAGTCCACCCCGACAGTCCACCCCGAATCTCGGCGGCCACTCCACGCTCATCCCTTTGCTCCAACCCTCTCACATCTCCCCCCTGTCCGCCGCTACCCCAAAATGAGAACTGCCGCAATGCATCCGCCCCCGATAAAACGTAACGGTCGTTACGTTTTATCGGTCGACGCCGGGGAGACTTGGGAGGAAAACCACCGCCCACCACCAGGCCTCCGCTCCCCCCCTGTCATACTGAGCGAAGCGAAGCATCTCTGACATCTCACCTCACCACCCGCGCCTCCGGCAAATCCCCATCCGCTCTACCCATCGAAGCAAACCAAGCCGCCACGTCCACCCGATCCTCCGGCGTCAGCCGCTCCGCCACCGAATCCATCAAGTGCGCCGAACTCGACCCACCGCGCACGCCGCTCGCAAACAACTCCAATTGCCGCACCAGATACCAAGCCTCCTGACCCGCCAACCGCGGATACTCCGCCCGCGACTCCGCCCCGTGGCAGTCCAAACAAGACGCCACCTTCCGCCCCGGAATCCCGCGCTCCGCGATCAAGCGACCCCGCTCGATCCGCTCATCCTCACCTGTCGCCGCCACCCCATCAGCCGCAGCGCCCCGACCCGGCAGCTCCGAAAAATACTCCGCCAGCTCCGCGATCTCCCCATCCGTCAACCCCTGAGCCACCGGCTCCATCATCCCACTCGGTCGCCCCCCATCCCGGTAAGCCCTCAGCTGCGCCACCAGGTATTCCGATCGCTGACCCGCCAACACTGGCCAAGCCCCCCCGCGCCCCATCCCGTCCTCGCCGTGACACCGAAAGCACCCCTCCCGCGCTAATTCCATCCCGCCCGCACCCCGTTCGAATATTTCCAGCCGCCCTTCCCCCGCCACCAACCCCTCATACCGCTCGCCGTCCATCCCCGGCAGCTCCCGCAAGAACGCCACCACGTCCCACACCTCCTCGTCCCGCAACTGCGTCGGCCAAGCGGGCATCCCCGCAAACTTGATCCCGTGCTTGAGAATGGTGAACAACTCCGCGTCCTCCCACCCATCCATCCGCGGCGGCAGGTAGGGCGGTTGCGGAGTCATCCCCGCCGCCACCGCCGGCATCGCCGCGCCCGGCCCGCCGTGGCACCCGAAGCACCCCGTCGAGTAATGCCCCGCCCCCCGCAGCACCCGCCCCTCATCGCCCAAATCCCCCGGCACCGCGATCCCCCAGCTGTGCGTCGAGATCGAGCGTTTCATCGAAAAGTGCAGAAACCACTCCGTCACCGCCCAATGCCCCGAACTCGCCGCGATCGGAATCACCCCCGACCCAGCGACCACCAAAGCCCCACCCGCCACAATGCCACCCAGCACCGCCAGCAGAACCAACACCATCACCACCCGCCTCACGCCCCAACCTCCCGCGGCTCATCCCGCAGCAAACCCACCACCAACCAAAGCCCACCCACGAGGTAAGACACGCCACCGACCACCAACATGATCGCGCCCCCAATCTGCTGATCCAGCACCACCGGCATCCCCCCCATCGTCATCGAGTGACCATAAAGCGGTCGCTGCGCCAACGCCAACAACGCCCCCAGCAAAGTCATGTGCATCGACGTCAGCAGCAATCCGATCACCCCACCGGCCATCCGCTCCCTTCGACCGAACTCGTTCCCCCCAAACGCCGAGATCCAAATCCAAAATCCCGTCAGCAAAAACGAACCCTGCTCCAGCACCAACCCCACCGTCTCGTGCCGGGCAAAGTGGTGCGGCCCCGGCGCGTGCCACCCCCAGACCACGATCAACTCCACCACCGAAGCCACGATCGGCACCCCCAGCCAAGGCAGCCGCACCACCGGGTCCCACCGTCCCCCCGCCAAACCCAGCGCCAACAAAGGAGCCGCCACCGCCACCACTCCCATGTGCATCACCATGTGAACCCAAAACGCCCCCGCCACAAAACCCGCCAACCAACCCCAGCAAACGCCCAGAACCAGCAATCCCAAGAAAACCAGCATTCCTCCGCGCCCCTGCGTCTCTGCGTGAGAAAAATCCATCAGCAAACCTCCACGAACACCGCCACCATCGCCACGAACCCTGTCGCCACCGCGCTCAAGCCCGCCAACAATGCCGTCGCAAAGCCCAGAAACCGATACCGATCCTCCGGCGTGTCGAAGTCATGCGGCACCGCCCCCGACCCATACCGATGCCGTCGCCAGCCCACCACTCCGACGAACCCAATCCCCACCAAAGCCACCAGAGTAAACGCGCAAATCGCCATCCGCACCCCCGCCAGCGACCCACCCTCCTTCGCGCACCAGATCGCCGCCGTCAGGTAACAAGCCAGAAAATGAGCCGTCCAGATCAGCGGCCCCGCCGCCAACCACCACAAACTCTGACGCCCCTCAGCCGTCACCCCATCCTCAACCGTGCTCATATCCTCATCAAAAAAATCTGCCCCACTCTGCTGAATCTGCGGACAAACCTCACCTCACCATCAGCGGAAATCCCGCGATCACGCCCACCGTGATCACCGCCGTCAGCGCGGCGAAGTGCCAATAAAGCGCCACGTTCTGCACGTCGATGTCGTGCACCGCATCCATCCGCCCAAAGAACCGCCGCGCTCCGCAGTAAACCACCATCACCACACCCAATCCCGCGTGCAGAGCCGCCCACCCCGCCAGCACCCACACGATCGCCGGATAAACGTGCTCGGTCGGATCCATTCCCGTCGTCCCCGGCCCCATCAGCAACCCGACCGTCCCCGCCACCCCCAGCACCACCGCGCCACCGATCAGTCCGTAAAAAATCCCCACCCGATCCGCGCGATTCGCCGCCCGCGCCCCCAACGTCATCCCCCAAGCGCCGACCAACATCGCCAAAGCCGCCACCGGCCACACCCAACCCGGCCCCACCGCGCCGACCGGCGGAAAATCCTCGTGAATCGTCCAATAGAAAAAATACCCAAACACCAGCGAAACGAACGCCGTCATGTCGCCCAGCATCGTGATCAGCATCGCCCACCAACCCACCGACTTCGGCCCCGACGCGTAGAGTGGCAGCACCTTCCCCAGCCCCACGTCCTTCTCCGGCTTCTCCGGGATCACCGCCGTCCCCGTCCACAGCCACGCCACGATCACGCAGAACCCCACCGCCCCGCTCACCGCCGCCGCCCACCACCAATGGAACGTCGAAAAAATGAAGACGCCCCCCAGCCCCATCGCCGCCCAGAACGAAAGCCACGTCGGCCCCGGCACCCGTAGACACTGCACCGGCCGCGCGTCGATCGGCGACGTCACCAGCGTCTCCCGCTTCACCTCCGCCGCGTCCGGCAAATAGAACCGCCCCTCGTCCACGTCCCGCTCGAAGTTCGGCTGATCCCACAGCGGATACCGCGAATCAATCTCCGGGATCGACCGCGTTCCCCAAGGCTTGTCCGGCATCGAAGCCAACCATTCCAAAGTGCCCGCTCCCCACGGATTCCGCTTCGCAAATGGCTGACGACCCTTCGGCCTCAGCACGTCCCAGAGCACGACCCCGAACCCCGCCGCCAACACGAACGCCCCCACCGACGACACCAGGTTCAACCACTCGAACCCCAACCCCTCCGGATAGGTAAACACCCGCCGCGTCATCCCCCGCAACCCCGTCCAATGCATCGGCAGGAACGTCACGTTGAACCCCACCATCATCAGCCACCAAGCCCACGTCCCGAGCCGCGCCGACAGCATTTTCCCGCCCACCAACGGATAGAAATAATACAGCCCACCCACGATGGGAAAAATCGTCCCCCCAATGAGCACGTAGTGCAAATGCCCCACCACGAAATACGTGTCGTGGGCCTGAAAATCGAACGGAGCCAACGCCACCATCACCCCCGTCAGCCCCCCGATCACGAACGTCGCCAGCCCCGCGAGCACGAACAGCATCGGCACACTCCGCGCCACCTTCCCGACCACCAAAGTCGCCAGGAAACAGAAAAGCTGCACCCCCGTCGGTATCGCCACCGCCTGCGAAGCCGCCGAAAAAATCCCGACCGTCACCCCCGGCAACCCCGTCGTGAACATGTGGTGCACCCACAGCCCGAAGCTGATGAACCCCGTCCCGACCGCCGCCAAGACCACCCAGCTGTAACCCACCATCGGAGTCCGGGCAAAAGTCGGCACGATCATCGCCACCAAAGCCACCGACGGCAGGAACACGATGTAGACCTCCGGATGCCCGAAGATCCAAAACAGGTGCTGCCACAACAGCGGATCCCCACCCCGCGCCGAGTCGAAAAACGGCCAGTCGAACATCCGCTCCATCTCCAGCAAAATATCCCCCGCGATCAGCGGCGGAAACGCGAAGAGAATCATCACCGCCACCACCAGAATATACCACGAATAGAGCGGGATCAGATTGATCCGCATCCCGGGCGGCCGGCACTTGAGCACCCCCACGATCAATTCGACCGCCGCCGCGATGGACGCAATCTCGATGAACGAAAGCCCCAGCAACCAGATGTCCGCCCCCACGCCCGTCTGATACTGCGTCGTCATCGGCGGATACATGAACCACCCCCCCTTCGGCGCCGCGTCGAAGAAGATCGACCCGCAAACGAAAACGCCCCCCAGCAAAAACGACCAAAACCCAAAAGCCGACAACCGCGGAAACGGCAGATCCCGCGCCCCCAGCATCTCCGGCAGCAGCATGATCGAGATCGCCTCGAAGATCGGCACCGCGAAGAGAAACATCATCACCGACCCGTGCAGCGTGAAGAGCTGATTGTAAAAGTCCGCCGAGACGAAGTCGTTCCCCGGCACCGCGAGCTGAATCCGCATCAACAGCGCCAGGCAGCCCCCGAAAAAGAAGAACCCAAAAGCCGCGCAGGTATACCAAAGCCCGACCTCCGAGTTATTGACCGCCGACCAATACCGCCACCCCGTCGGAGTTCGCCAAGCCTCCAACAACCGCTCCTTCTGAGCCTCCTGCAAAGCCACCGCCGGCGCCTCCGCCAGCGGCTCCCGATCCCCCGCCGCCGTTTTTATAACCCCGGTCCCCGGTTGAGAGTTGAGAACCAAAGACCAGCGCGGGAACCGTATCGGGAACCTCGTTGGGGACCGCGACCTTCCAGGTCGCAGTTTCCGGCTTCCAGCCGGAAACCCCACCCCAACGGCAAAGCCGCACTCTCCACCCCCCTCACTTCAGCCCCCCCAGATACTCCACCAAAGCCACCATCTCCCGCTCTGGCAGATGCCCGAAGTGCGGCATCAGCACCTCCGGCTTCACCTCCCCGGTTTCCTCCATCCACCGCCGTCGGCCCGCCGCGTCGTTCACCAACGTCCCAGCCCCGATGCTCAGCCGCGACCCGAAATGCGTCAGATCCGGCCCCACCACTCCATCCGCCCCCGTCCCCCGCACCGAGTGACAGGCCCCGCAGCCACTCCGCGCAAAAACCTCCGCCCCCAGCGAACCCACCATCGGCACCGACTCCCGCATCATCCCCTCCGCCCATTCCGCAAAAACCGCCCGTTCCATCACCACCACATCGAACGCCATCAGCCCGTGGGATGCCCCGCAAAATTCCGCGCACACCCCACGAAATCGCCCGACCCGCGTCGGCCGGAGCGCCAGCTCGTTCTCCCGTCCCGGGATCATGTCCACCTTCCCTCCGAGCGCCGGAATCCAGAACGAATGAATCACGTCCGCGCTCGTCAGCTCGAACTGCACCGGCTCTCCCACCGGCAACCGAATCTCGTTGTCCGACCGAAACGTCCGCCCGTCCGGCAGGCGATACTCCGCCCGCCACCACCACATCTCGCCCTCCACCGCCACCACCAGACTCCCCTCCGGAGCCCGCGCCATCATCCGCGGCAGCATCGACAACCCGTAAGCCAACAGACCCGCCAGCACCACCGTCGGAAAAACCACCCCGCCCCCCACGATCCACCGCACCGACCACCGCGGATCGTGCTGCTTGTCCGGCCGCAGAAACATCGCGTAGACCGCCAAAGCCATCACGATCAACCAGATCACGATCGTCCCACCCACCATCCACGAAAAGAGCCGCGCGATCTCCGCCGCCTCCCCACTCGCCGGATCCAAAGCCGACTGAGCCCCCGAACACCCGGCGAAGACAAACCAAAAGACCCAAAGGGTCCAAAGGCAAGGGGACCGCGACCTTCCAGGTCGCCGTTCCCGGCTTCCAGCCGGACCCCCCCCCAAAACCGGCAAAGCCGCACTCCCGCTCCCCCCGCCCCTCAAAGCAACTCCGTCAGAAAATCCCGAATCTCCCCATAAGTCTCCGCATCCGGCTCGAATCCATGACCCTGATCCGGAAACTCCCGCAACCGAGCCGCCACCCCCACGTCCTCCAGCGCGGCCCGCATCACCCGGCTCTGCTCCACGGGCACCGTTTCATCCTTCACCCCGTGCAACAGAAAAACCGGCGGATCCCCCGCGTCCACGTAATCCACCGGACTCCCCGCCCTTGCCAACGCCACCTTCTCGTCCACCGTCCCGCCCAGCAGCAACGCCACCAAATTATTGAGCCGATCCCGATTCTCCGGCTTCACCACCGTCACCAAATCCGTCGGCGTGTAGAATCCCACGACCGCTCGAAACCGCTGCTCCGGCTTCAACTGCAGCGCCCAAGCCACCGCCTCCGACCCATCGGACAGCGCCGACAACAACGCCAAATGCGCCCCCGCCGAAGCCCCCGCGATCCCCATCCGCCCGGCATCGAGCCGCAAACGGTCGGCGTTCGCCACCAACCACCGCACCCCATCGTTGACGTCCTCGATCTGCGCCGGAAATTTCGCGTGCAGGCTGTTGCGATAGTCGATCGTCGCCACGGCGAAGCCATCCCGGGTCAGATCATTCAGCAACGGAAACGTGCTCCGGTTCCCCGCGACCCAGCCACCTCCATGCAGCCAGACGACAACCGGAAACCCACCCGCCGGAGCCGCCCCGTCCGGGTAGAAAATGTCCAGCCGCCCCCAGTTATTGAACTCCGACTTGTAAACCAACCCCCGCTCAACCGGCCCGCCCGAAGGATTCGGCGTCGCGCATCCTGTGATCGCAAGTAGGACCCCTCCGAAGACCAAAGACGGGAAGAGCCCTCTCACCGCGCGACCGTTACGATCCGTGCTCCTGACTCTTCAGTTTATCGGTCGGATACCCCAGCTCCTTGCACCGAGCCACGATCGCCGCCATCTGATCCTCCGGCATCGTCTTTTCCCGGCTCATGATGAACAGATACTTCTCGTCCGGATGCCCGATCACGACGTGCGAATAATCCTTCGGCAGCTCGATCACCCGATACCCAACCTTGAACGGCCAAACGAACTGCGCCTTCATTTCCCCGACCTCGCCAGCGTCCCCCGGGAACAGCTTCGACTTCACTTCCCTGATCTCGCTCTCCCCTTCCTTCCGGTAGGTCGTCAGCACCTCGTATTCATCCTTATCGGTGAGCGTGTAAGTCTCCGTCGTCTCCAACCAATCCTTGTCCATCAACGTCGGGATCGAAGTCAGCGAATACCACTTCCCGGCAAATTTTTTCAGGTCGATGTCGGTAACGGGAGTCTGATCGAAGGCCATGGCGGTATGAGCGATGAGGGTGCCGACAAAAATCGCGGCACAGGTTTTGAATGGAATCATTGTTTGGAAATCAAACGCACCGCCCGCCCCAACTGGATGCATGGGGAACGCACGCCTCCCGGCGTGCGAGATGCGGCGTCCCGCCGCATCAACCAAGGCAATTCCGGCGAAGCCGGAGAGCCGACCCTACCGCACCACCAAAGTCGACCCCGTCATCTCCCCCGGCTGATCCAACCCCAGCAAATCCAAAAGCGTCGGCGCAATATCCGCGAGGATCCCATCCCGCACCGTCACCCCCTCGACGTCCCCCGCCACGTAAAGACAATGCACGAGATTCGTCGTATGAGCCGTGTTCGGCGACCCGTCCGGATTCCGCATCGTCTCACAATTCCCGTGATCCGCCGTCACGATCGCGCAGCCACCAAGCTCCAGCGTCCGCTCGATCACCGCCCGCACCCCCTCGTCGATCATCTCGACCGCCCTGATCCCCGCCTCGACGACCCCCGTGTGCCCGACCATGTCCGGATTCGCAAAATTGAGAACCACCAGATCGTAATTCTCCAGCTCCGCGACCACCGTCCGCATCACCTCCGGCGCGCTCATCTCCGGCTTCAGATCATAGGTCGCCACGTCCTGAGGTGAAGGCACGATCTTGCGATCCTCGCCGTCGAACTGCTTCTCGACCCCACCGTTGAAAAAATACGTCACGTGCGGATACTTTTCCGTCTCCGCGATCCGGAGCTGACGCATCCCCGCCGCGCTCACCACCTCGCCCAGAATTCGCCGCGGGGGCTCCTTCGGAAACACCACCGCCGCGTCGTAATTCTTATCGTATTGCGTGAGCGTCACGTAATCGATCTTCGGCGTCGCCTCCCGGTCGAACCCATCGAAACCCGGCTCCAGCAATGCCCGCGACAACTGCCGCGCCCGGTCCGCCCGAAAGTTGAAAAACAGCACCACGTCCCCGTCGCGAACCCGCTGCTCATCGGCGTGCGCAAAAACGAGCGGCTTGATAAACTCATCCGTTTCCCCCGCCGCGTAGCGCACCGCCAAAGCCTCGCCCGGCAACTCGTCCGACACCTCACCCCGCCCGAGCACGATCGCATCCCAAGCCAGCTTGTTCCGATCCCACCGCTCGTCCCGATCCATCGCGAAATACCGCCCAACCACCGTCGCCACCACCGCCCCCGAAGGCTTCAGCCCCTCGACGACGTCCGTGAGATAACCCTTCCCACCCGTGGGCGAAGTATCCCGTCCATCGGTGATCGCGTGCACCAGAATATCATCGACCCCCGCATCCTTCGCCGCACCCGCCAGCGCCACCAAATGATCCTGATGACTGTGAACTCCCCCGTCCGAAACCAACCCCAGCAAATGCAGCCGCCCGCCCTTCGCCTTTTCGAACGCCGCTCGGAGAACCTCGTTCTCCGCCAATTCTCCGTCCGCGATCGCCTTGTTGATTTTCGTGAAGTCCTGATAAACCACCCGCCCGGCCCCGAGATTCAGATGCCCCACCTCCGAGTTCCCCATCTGTCCGTCCGGCAATCCGACGTCCAGCCCACTCGCGCTCAGCGTCCCGCCCGGATACTTCGCGTAAAGTTCATCGTGAAATGGCGTCTTCGCCAGCAGCGTCGCGTTCCCATCCGCCTCGGCCCCCGCCCGCCCGTTCGGATTGATGCCCCAGCCATCACGAATGATCAAAATCACAGGTTTTCCCATAGGAGAAAACCGTCCCCGAAAACCCCACCCCCGTCAAAACAACAGATCAACCCCAACCGCCCCCCCATTCCAAAAACCTAAGAATGACAAAGGGGGGACGCGCAAACGGCAGCGGCGCCAGCCGCCCCCCCGGGCATTCGGAGGGCGAGGCTCCCGCCGAGCCGTGGGCTTCACGCTGGATCCGAAGCCAGGTGCGGCGACCCTTTCACAGCGAAAAAGCATCCCCGACTTCCACCTCACTGCATTTTCACCTCACCTCACCAATCACCAATCACCAATGACCAATCACGCCAAGCTCACCCCCGCATCACCTCCGACTCGAATCGGCAGACCGGCTCCCCCTTCCGCTGCCCATACAGCTTGAACCGCAGATCCACCCGCCCCGCGGGCGTCGTCTCGACCTCCACGATCCCCAGATTCATTTCGCCGAGCGGGTTCTCCTCGTGATTGTCCACCCCCTCGAGCACCCGCACCTTCGCTCGCACCTCCCCGTCCTCCGTTCCAGCGTGACGGTTTGCGCCGATGAGCAGCTTGGACGCCTTCGCGATCGCCCACCCCACCTTGTGCGTGATCCCGCTCGAGACGAGTTGATGCAATTCCACGTCCTCCAGCCCCTCCCACCGCAGCGCGTGCACGCAACCGATGTGAATGTCGCCGGTCAGGATCGTCACGTGCTGTCGTGGATGGGCCGCCTGGTGCGCGTGCATCGTGCGCATCAGCCAATCCCGATCCCGCACGTGCTCCCCCGTCGACCACCGATCGTCGAAATCATTCCCCGACGGCACCATCCACGACATCCCCCGACTCAGCCCACGCGGCAGATGAACCGGAGGAACGCTCAACACAACGAAGATGGCTGCTTTATCCAGATTCTTCGCGAGAAAGCCCTCGAAATCCGCCTTCTGCTGCTCCGAGAAGATCCGTCCGTTCTCCCCCGCCCGCCGCTCCGTCCGCATATCCGCGACGAACGTCGCCGTCGGACCATAATTCACGTCGTAATGAAACGCCCGGTCCGGATTCCACGGCATCACCCGCGAGATTTGGTAGTCGTGGCACGCCTGCCGTGCCCCTTCGCCCACCCGTTTCCAATCCGCGTTCTGATGCATCGGGTCCGACCCCCAATTGTCCACCAGCTCGTGATCGTCCCACGTCGGATAGCAAGGCGTCTCGGCCTGCAGCGCGATCCATTCCGGCAGATTGAAAAACGTCCGATACCGCCCGTGGTAAAGCCGCCGCAATTCTTCGACCGAGCAATCCAGCACCCGCTCCCGGCCCGCCGGAGCCCGCCGCTGAAAGAACGACTCGTCGAACAACGAAAATCCCTCCGGCTCGTCGGCATACATCTGATCGCCACCAAAGAACGCCAGCTTGGTATTCTCATCCCGAAAGACCGTCCGCGCCGCCCGCAGCATCTCCCGCGCCGCCGGGCGCACCATTCCATGCTTGTCGAACGGCAGGTGGCAACTCGCCAGCCCGATCGAAAACTTCGCCGGCACCTCGCCGCTCGACTCCGGTGACGTCTCGAAGACCACCTCCCCCAGAACCGAGCGACTCATCCCCCGCTCCGCCCGGCACCAGTATCGAGTCATCGGCTCCAAACCTTCCAACGTCGCGACCCGAGTTCGATCCGCCTCGCACCGCGCCGGCACGTCGACGACCGTCCGCCCCACCGGTTCGTCCAACCCCCGCCGCCCCCAACTCAATCGAACCTCGCCCGGCAGATCCGACCGCAACCAAACCCTCGCCGACCGGCACTCCACCGCCCCGATCACCACCGCATCCCGCAGCTCCCCGTTCTGAAATTCCTTCACCGCCATGACCTATCAATACGACCAGAACCGCGCAACCGGACGGCTGGCGCAAAAAGTCACGCCAGCGGCGCCCAACCCCGAAAAGAATGCTGTCACGCTGAGGACCACGAACGCGCAAGCGCGTCAAGAAGCCGGGGATAACTCGATCAACGGCAGCGAAACCCATTCTTCCAAGTCTTTGCGCCCTTTGCGGCCTTCTGTTCAAAGCCGCATTTGTATTCGTATTCCCCTTTGTTCCCTTCGATCCGTTGGCTCGCTCGCTCCCGCTCGGCTCGCCCTTCGGGCTCTGGCTTCTCACCTCACCCACCCCCGGAGTTCTCGACCAATTCCACGATCGCAAGACCAAGCAGCCATCCCCGCAAAAAGTCAAAAGCGACCAGTTGATAAGACAGCACGTTCGCCCAGCGGCCCTGGACGTTCTGAAGGAATGCGCGCGACTCATCATCCCAACCTCGGCATCGAATCATTCGAGGACCGGGCTCACGCGAGCCGACCGCCGGAGAAATCCCGCCGGAGACACCTCAACCTTTTCGGGGACCCAATGGCAAAGTCACCTCGAAGATCGATCCCTCGTTCTTCGTCGACATGACGTCGATCTTCCCGCCGAGCAGCTCGGCCAATTGGCGGGTAATTGCCAGCCCCAACCCCGATCCACTCACGTGCTCCCGCGGCTCGATGCGGGAAAATTCCTTGAAGAGCTTACCCAGATCCTCCGTCGCGATCCCGATGCCATTGTCCTTCACGCGAATCCGCCAGCGCGTGTCGTCCACTTTCCCAAACGCGAACTCGACCTTGCCGCGCCGCTCGGCGGACCGAAACTTCAAGGAATTCGACAAAAGGTTTCGGCAGATCTGACTCAGCTTCAACCGATCGGAAGAAATCTCACCGAGTTCCTCGTCCAACGTGGCTTCGAACTCGACGTCCGCCGCTTCCATCGCCGTCCGCCACGTCGAGACCAGATCGTCCCACAGCCGCTTCGCCGAAAAGCTCGTTTGCTCCCCGGCATCCTGTCCCGCCACCAATGCCGAGTAATCGAGGAGCTGCCCCAGCAGCGTCCCCATGTCCGTGAGATTGCGCTTACCCACCTCGACGAGATCGTGGTTCGCCGCCGTTTCGACGTTTTTCGAAATGACGGCCAGCAGAATCCGCTGAGCCTCGAGCGAATTGCGCAACTCGTGCGAGACCGAACGCATCAGCCCAATCCGGGAGTCGTTCGCTGCCGCCAACGCCGTGTTGTTCTCCTCCAACTTTGTCGCGAACTGACGGATTTGGCGCTGCTGCTCCTCGACGTATTGCGCGACGGATTCGCTGATCAATTGATCGAAAAATTCCTGGATGACGTCCCGCGCCAACCGCTCGTCTTCCGCCGCCAGCGATCCACCTTCTTTCGCGAAGCTCAGGAACAAATGCTGCACGAGAATGTTCCGCAGCAACGTGCTCTCCTCGAACAACTCGTCGATTTGGTAGCCCTGCCGCCAACGGTGGCTCCCGTGCTGCCGCGCGTCCGGCCCCGGCTCGGCATCGTCCGTCGTGCCCGCCCGACGGAGCTGTTCGACCAGATGCTCGAAGAGATCCGGGAGATGGTCCGCGAGCTGCGGACGCGTCATCGCTTCCGTCGCGGCGATGTCCGGATGCGCTCGCATGGAAGACAGCCACGACTCGATCAGCCGAGGCTTCCGCTCATCGAGATGGTCCGCGAGAGGAATCAGCCTCGCGCCGTCCAGTTTGTTGGATTTGATCATCTGTGCTGTCCCCATCGCCCTCGGGGACTGCCACTTGTAATGCCGGACGAGAAAATAGCCCGCTAATTGGCCGCCGACCCAGCCGCGCCCGCGAATTCCTCGGGGAACTTCGCCAGGAAGCTCTGCGTCGGCCAGGCGCAAGCCTCGCCGAACGCACAGATCGTCCGCCCGGCGATATTGTCCGCCACGTTTTTGAGCGTCTTCGGATCCTGAGCCGCCCCTTCGCCCGCCAGCATCCGCGTCGTCATTTTCGACATCCACAGGCTGCCTTCGCGACAAGGCGTGCATTGCCCGCAGCTCTCGTGGGCGTAGAATTGATTGAGATTGTTCAGCGCCCACACCGCGCTCCGCGTGTCGTCGAGCACCATCACGCCGCCGCTCCCCACCATCGTGCCGACCGCCGCCAGCCCCGCCGCGTCCATCGTGACGTCCAGCATTTTGATCTCCTTCTCGACCATCTCGCCGTCCGCGCCCTTCGACTTCACCTTGAAGACCTCGTCCGCCCGCAGCACCTTCGCCGAGCTTCCGCCCGGGATCACCGCTTTCAGCGTGCGCCCCTCTTTCATCCCGCCACAGATGTCAAAAATCAACTCGCCCAACGTGACCGCGCCACAGGGCAACTCGTAATAACCCGGCTTCATCACGTCGCCGCTCACGCACATCGTCCGCGTGCCGCCATCCCCGGGCGAACCCATCTTCGTGTATTCCTCGGCACCCAGATTCACGATGTGCTTCACGTGGCAAAGCGTCTCCACGTTGTTCACGATCGTCGGTTTCATGTAGAGGCCCAGCACCGCCGGGAAATACGGCGGCTTGATCCGCGGATAAGGTCGCTTGCCCTCCAACGACTCGAGCAGACTCGTCTCCTCGCCGCAGATGTAAGCCGCCGCGCCCTGATGCACGTAGATGTCGCAGTCGAACCCGCTTCCGCAGATGTCTTTCCCGATGAACCCCTTCGCCTTCGCCTCTTTGATCGCCTTCCAGACGATCTTCGCGGCGTGCGGGAATTCACACCGGATGTAAATGTAGGCCAGCCTCACGTTGTTGGCCCAGGCCGCGATGAGCAGCCCTTCCAGCAACTGGTGCGGATCGTTGTGCAGAATGTAGCGATCCTTGAATGTCCCCGGCTCCGACTCGTCGGCGTTCACCACGATGTAGTGATCCTTCCCGTCGTCGCGCTTGATGAAACTCCATTTCACCCCGCAAGGGAAACCCGCACCCCCGCGGCCACGCAGATTCGCCGCCTTGACCAGATCGATGATCGCCGACGGCTCCATCGCCAACGCCTTCTTGAGCCCTTCGTAGCCGTCGTTCGCCAGATACGTGTCGAGATCCGGCGACCAACCAGCCTGGCTGATGTTGCCGAAAATGACTCGGCGCTCCTTCGGGTGAGGTTGTGGGATGAGAGAGACCATGAAAATTTTTAAACGTCCGCCGTGGTGTAATCCGTTACGATCTGCTGGACGTCATCGAGACCCACGTTTTCGTGAAGTTCGTCGTTGATCAAACACACCGGTGCCGTCCCGCAGCTCGCCAGACACTCGACGAACTCGATGCTGAACTGCCCATCCGCGCTCGTCGGCGGCGCGTGGCCGAAGCCGTGATGATCCGCCGCCGGATCGATCCCGGTGGCTTCGCAAAATTTAGCCTTCAGCTCGTAGGACCCCGCCATCGCGCACGCCAGCGTCCGACAGACCCGCACGATCGTCTTCCCCGCCGCCTCGCGCCGGAACCACGGATAAAACGTCACCAGCTCGAGAATGTTGATCGGCTCCAGCTCCAGCTTCTCCGCGATCCACTCGATCCCCGACTCGTCGATGAACCCGAAGTGGTTCTGCCACAGGTGCAGCAGCGGCAGCGACGCGCTTCGTTTGGAAACGGGGTAATGCGTCACCATTTCGTCGAGTTCCGCGAGGAGATCGTCCGGGATCTCGGAGGCTTGGTGGGTGGTCGTTTCGGTCATCATTGGGCCCTCGGAAAGGAAACGTCATCATCCAAAAAAAAGATGCCCCGTCCACGCAAAACACCGGAGACCATCCCCTCCCGAAAGCAACCGGAATAAAACCTCCACTCGTTCCGTCTCACAGATCATGAACTCCCACGAATTCATCCACACCATCTACCGCGACCGCGAGGAGTGCTCGCAACTTCCCGGCCCAGCCGCCTGGCTCACCCCGACCCGCCTCGCCTTCCTCGGCGGCGGATGCACCGTGGCGGTCGTCGGAGCCTTGGCCTACGGTCTCAAACTCCTCTTCCCGATCTGCACGACCGGTCCCTGCCCATGACACCTCGAAAAAACCCCGCCCGCCACTGGTTCGCCCTCGCGCTCGTCCTCGGCTTCCCCGTCTACGCCCTCCTCCACTCCGGCCCGGCCCGCTCGTGCAGCCCGCTCCTTCCCGGCCTCATCCCGACCGCCACCGCGGCCCTGCCGACCAGCGTCGTCCCCGCCCCGGAGTGGACGCTAGAAACCCCCGACGGCAAAACGATCTCGAACCACGATTTCGCCGGCAAACCGATCGTCCTCAATTTCTGGGGCACCTGGTGCCCACCCTGCCGCGAAGAAATTCCCGCCCTGATCGAATTGCAAAAGACCTTCGCCGACCGCGGCCTCACCGTCATCGGCGTCGCCATCGAGTCCAACCCCGGCGTCCTGCCCGACTTCATCGAAAAAAACGCGATCAACTACCCCGTGGTCCTCGGCAACGAGAAAACCCTCACCGACTTTGGCGGCGTTCAGGTTTTCCCCACGACCTTCTTCATCGACCGCGCAGGCAAAATCAAAAAATACGTCGAAGGCTCGATGGAGTTCGACGGTTTCGCAAAAGCGGCCTCGTCCATCCTGGAATAGTCCGAGAAGAGGAGATCTCGGAAAGGAAGATGGTGCGCGATACTGGGTTCGAACCAGTGACCCCCTCCGTGTCAGGGAGGTGCTCTACCGCTGAGCTAACCGCGCGGATCGGATTCACCCAGAGGCGAATCGGGAGGCCGGAAAGTAGGTTGCGACGGCCGGGCGGTCAATTGAATTCTACCCGGTTGAATTCTGCTCCGGAGTCGCTTCCGTCCGGTCATCGGCGGACCGCTACCGGCTCGCCTGGGTCCGGAGAGCCTCGTTCTGGAGCCGGTGATGCTTCACGCCTGGATCTTCGGTCAGAATCAGGTAGCTGTAAGCAAGAATCCCAACGGTCGCGACGATGCCGCAGGCGATGATGATGGACATCAGGACGGATTTCATGCGGGAACCCACGTCGAATTCGACTTTTCGCACCGCATCCCGCTCGGTCGGCTCGAAGGGCCGCTCCGGCGGTTGGGCGACTCGAATCTCTCTCGTCGAGGTAATCGCCACTTCTCGCGAGGACTCGGGCGCTCGCTTCGAAAACGCCATCCTGGTCCCGACAGGAGTTTTCTCGGGTTCGGCCAAGCTTCTTTGGTGGAATGACTGGGAAGGCGCGGATTCGAAGATCAGTCGCTGAGTCGGCTTCGAGACTGCTTCGGCAGGGGTCTCGACCGGCACGATCTCCGGCGCGGCCGCCTCCTTTGCCACGGGCTCGGGGACGACATCCACTTCCGGGTTTGCGGGACTGAACGGGCGGGTGATTTCGACTTTGGCGACAGGATTTACCGGCGCAGGTTTCGAGCAGTCCGCGAGGATCTCGCCCGGTTGTTCGATTGAAGGCTCGGAAACTCCGATGATACGAGATTCCTCCGACGCCTCCGCACCAGCATCCGGGGAAGTCGGGATCAGGGATTGTTCCGCCACCAGCCTTTCCGGCTGGGTGACTTCTTCCGGGGTGAGGATCGCCGGGATCGAGCCGGACACCAATTGCGGTTCCACGGCATCAGCCATCGGCGCGGGAATGTGCCGTGGCTTGACTTGACTGGAATCGTCCCTCTCGCGCCGACGTCGGACGGGAGATTTTCGCAACTTCCGTTGCCGAATCGGTTCGACGGGCAAAGTGTGGCGAAAGAGCTCGGAAACGGCGTTTTCGAATTCGGGGGCTTGGGCGATTTCGTGCGGAACGGCGCTGGTGTAGTAGCGAATCTTACCAGTCGAGCAATCGTAGAAGAAACGGATTGCGAACGCCTGCTGCTCGTGACGAAGAATTACGGCAAAATACAACTGGGAAGCCGGCGTGATCGGCCGCTCGCCCGCGCTCATCTCCGGAAGCCAGAGCGACCACATATCTTCTTCCCGCGCAAAGGTCGCAGCCGCACCTTCGAACGTCTTGAGATACGTCGAAATCTCGCGGCCCTCTCGTAATCCGTCTTTTTGCATCACCATTTTACGTTTCCTCCTAGATTTGCTTTGTTTCGTGTCGTGAGTATTAGGTGTTTCCTGAAGATAATCAAAAGTTTTCTGGTCGGTGGGCCGCAAAAACATTTCCGCCACGTCCCGCTTCGACTTGCGGTCAGCCGGGCGTGCTGTTTTGAATAACCTCCATGAGTGAAGCGAATCCTTCTTCGACGGCACCCCATCCATCGCGCACGCAATCCCCGCTTCAAGGGCAGACGGCAATCGTCACGGGGGCCAGCTCCGGGATCGGAAAAGCGGTGGCGCACTCTCTCGCCGACGCGGGTGCCGCGGTGGTGGTCAATTTCGTCGGAAGCCGCGACGCAGCCAATGCCGTGGTCGCCGACATTCGCGGCGCGGGTGGCAACGCCATCGCCGTGCAAGCGGACGTTTCGAGCGAAGCCGACGTCGAAGCGATGTTCGAGCGGACGCGGGAGGAATTCGGAACGGTGGACATCCTCGTCGCCAACGCCGGGATCCAACTGGACGCCCCATTCGACGAACTCACCCTCGAAAAATGGCAAAAAGTCATCGACGTGAACCTCACGGGTCAATTCCTCTGCGCGCGCGGCGCCGTCCGGGAATTCAAACGCCGCGGAATGCGTCCGGGCGTCTCGCGCGCGCTCGGTAAGATCATCTGCATGAGTTCGGTCCACGAGGTGATCCCGTGGGCCGGCCACGTCAATTACGCGGCGTCGAAGGGCGGCATTATGCTGATGATGAAGTCCATCGCGCAGGAAATGGCCCCGCTCAAAATCCGGGTGAACAGCATCGGACCGGGCGCGATCCGCACACCGATCAACGAGAAGACCTGGAGCGATCCCGAACGAAACGAGGATCTCATGAACCACATCCCGTCGAACCGGATCGGCGAGCCTTCCGAAATCGGACGCGCCGCGGTCTGGCTCGCGTCCGACGAGTCGGATTACGTGACTGGCATCACGCTCTTCGTGGACGGCGGGATGACTCTCTACCCGGGATTCGCAACCGGCGGTTGAACTCGATCCAGCCCGACTGGAGGTCAGTCGTCGGTGCCCGGCTGGCCGTCGATTGCGAAAACGCTCGAAAGGAACTCTTTCAACTCGGCCCAGGATTTCCTGTCGGCATCGGCGTCGTAGCCGATCGGCATCCCGAATTCCTCGGCCATCGCGTCGGCTCCCGGATTCGTGAAACTGTGTTTGGCGCCCGGGTATTTCGTGATCGTCACGTTGGCCCCCGCGTCATTCATGCGCTTTTCGAAGGCTTCGATCTGATGATCGGGCACGAACTCGTCCGCGGTGCCGGTCATCACCAACATCCGAGTCGTTGGCGTCACTCCTTCCGGCACCTCCGCACCGAGCGAACCGTGAAAACTCGCGACTCCGTCGAGCCCTTCGACTCCGCTGGCCGCCATCTGAAGAACCACCCCGCCGCCGAAACAATACCCGATCGCCGCAATTTTCTCCGCGTCGACCTCCGGCTGCGATCTGAGGTACTTCATCGCCGCCTCGAAGCGTTCGGTGGCTTCGTCCCGGTCGCTCATCACGGCCTTGGCGAAGGCTCCGGCGTCGTCCGGATGCTCGGCCAACTTCCCGTCGCCATACATGTCGACCGCGAGCGCGACGTAGCCCAGCTCCGCGAGCAACTCCGCGCGCCCTTTGGCGTAGTCGTTGAGACCCCACCATTCGTGGACGACGAGCACCCCGGGATGCTTGCCCTCACCAGCCGGCGTGGCCAGCAGCGCCTTCGCGGTCACGTCGCCCGCCGGATAAGTCACATTCTTCGACGTGACCTCCGCTCCCGCCACGCCGGTCCAAAGAGAAACTCCGAGTAATCCTGTTAGCAGCTTTTTCATGCACCGACGTTAATACCGATTCCAATTACGTCGAAACAAGAGATCGGACGACCGGTAGAATCACCCCTTCCGCGGCTTCGCTTCGGAAACACTTCTTTTTCGCTACCGCCGAGCTGTTAGCTCGACGTCCAGATTGTAAGCCGCGCTGATCAACGCGAGGTGGGTGAACGCCTGCGGGAAATTCCCGAGATGCTCGCCGCACGGCCCCAGTTCCTCCGAATAGAGCCCGAGGTGATTCGCGTAACCGAGCGTCTTTTCAAAGAGAAACCGCGCCTTGTCGACGTCGCCCGCCCGCGACAGACACTCGACATACCAGAACGAACACATCGAAAACGTCCCCTCCGTGCCCTCGAGTCCGTCGTGCGCGCCATCGGCCGTGCTGTAGCGATAAACCGTGGAATCTTCGACCAACGAGCGCTCAATCGCCCGCAGAGTGGAGATCCAGCGCGGGTCCGTCGGCCCGATGAACTTCACCATCGGCATCAACAGGCAGGACGCATCCACCGCTGTCGACCCGAGGTGCTGGACGAACGTCTGTAGGTCCGCGTTCCAAAAGTTTTTGTAAACGTCCTGGTAGATCTCGTCGCGCACCTTCATCCAGCGGGCCAGCGGTGCCGGGAAGGAACGCTTGAGCGCAAGGCGCACGCCGCGGTCGATCGCCACCCAGCACATCACCCGTGAGTAGGTGAAATGCTGCTTCTCCCCGCGGATTTCCCAGATCCCCTCGTCCGGCCGCTTCCAATTGTCGCAGACCCAGTCGATCATCCGGGTGAGGCTCGTCCAGAGATCGTAGGAAATCGGCTCGCCGTATTTGTTGTAGAGATAGACCGAGTCCATCAGCTCACCGTAGATGTCGAGCTGCAGCTGAGCGTGGGCCGCGTTGCCAATTCGCACCGGCGACGACTTCCGGTATCCCTCCCAGTGGTCGAGCGTGATCTCCGGCAACTCGGTCCGCCCGTCGATCGAGTACATGATGTCCATCTGCCCGCCCGCCAGCTCGCGGCAACGCTCCTCGATCCATCCCATGAAGTGCTTGGCTTCGCTCGTGTAGCCGAGACGCATCAGCCCATAGATCGTGAACGAGGCGTCCCGAATCCACGTGTAGCGGTAATCCCAATTCCGCCCGCCGCCGATCGCCTCCGGCAACCCGAAGGTCGGTGCCGCCACGATCGATCCGTGCGGATGCGAGACGAGCATTTTGAGCGTGAGCGCCGACCGCTTGACCATCTCGCGCCAGCGCCCCCGGTAGTTCGAATGATGACACCAACTGCGCCAGAAATTCAGCGTCTCCTTGAACAGCTGCGACACGTCGTCGCTCCGCCGTCGGTGCGGCGCGTTGCAATCCCGTGCGTCCTCCATGATGACGAACACCGTCTGGCCGGCGTGCAGCGTGAACTCCGCCGTCGCCGCGCCGTTGTCGGTCTGGATCTCCACGTCGTGCTGCACGATCAACCGCAGCGCCGTCTCGTCCGGCCCTTCGCTCGTGAAGACAATCCCGTCCGACGTCCGCTCGATGCGGTGGCCCGAGCGGCCATAGTTGAAGGCCGGCGCGAAGTTCAGCCGAAACCGAATGTCACCCCGCACCGCCTTCGCCCGCCGGATGATCTGGTGCGCGTGCCCCTTCTCCTCGACGGGCATGAAATCCGACACTTCGCCAATTCCTTCGTGCGCCAGAAACCGCGTCAGCAGGATGTTCGTGTCCGGCAGATACATCTGCTTGTGCTTCGCGTCCCGCATGACCGGCGCGAGCGAAAAACGGCCGCCCTTCGTGTCGTCCAGCATCGCCGCGAAAACCGACGGCGAATCGAAGTGCGGAAAACACATGAAGTCGATCGACCCATCCATCCCGACCAACGCGACGGTGTGAAGATCCCCGACAACTCCGTAATTCTCGATCGGCTGATAACCCATAGCCGCCGACCCTAGCGCCTTCAGGCGCTCAAGACGAGCGCGCACCGCGCCGATTCAAACGATCACCCCGGGCGTGCAGCCTCCCGAACCCCGCGCAGACCACGCCCACCCCGGCGACCGACCCGGCCAGCCCCACCGCCCCCAGCACCGGCCATCCGTCCCACATCGCCCAGGCAAATTGTCCGACGCACAGCACCGACACGAAAAACAACGTCGGCACCCGGCCGAGCCGATCGACGACGAACGCTCCCATCGGAGCCCCGAGCACGACGACCGGAGCCGCCGCCAACCAGTTTTCGTAAACCCCCGGCTGCATCCCCCCGCCCACCGTCAACTTCGTCGCCACGCCGATCAGCGAAGTCGCCGCCATGATCACGACCGACGTCGGGATCGCGATTTTGAGATCCGCCTGACACAGCAGCACCAGCACGCAGTAGAGAGCCATGTCGATCCCCACCCCCGTCACCGCTGCCACGGTCGCACCCGCCAGCAAGCCGGTAGCCAATCCCGCGACCCGGTCAAACCGGTGGGCGGTCGGAGCGAGACCGTCGTGTCGCGCGAACTCTCGCAATCGAAACAAGTGCAGCACACCGAAGCTCGCCCACACCACGGCGAAAACGACCTTCACCGCGATCCCCGGCACCAGCGGCGCGATGAACACGATCCCAAGCGGCGTTCCGAGCGCCGACCCCAACACCGCCCACCGCAGCATCGGCCACTCGACCGGCTGCCGCCGCGCGACGATGAACAGCGTCGCGCTCGTCATCCCCACGCTCTGCACCGCGAACGAAAAATCCCGCCCCAATTCCGCCGACTGGTGAAACGCCAGCACCAGAATCGGGAATCCCACCGTCCCCCCGCCCATCGGCGTTGCCCCCGCCACGTAGGACCCCGCCGCCATCGCCGCCGCGATCGGCCAATGCCCCGCCACCACCGGCCACTGTCCACCGACGGTTACGAGAACCAGCCAGCCGGCGTAAAAGACCACCAACCAAGCAAACCAATACCTCAATCGACGATCCAAAATCACTCGGCGTGGCTACCCGACCGTGCCATCGGCTTCCAGCCGATTTCCAAAAAACCCGCGAAGCGCAAATCCTTCACCACCTCGCATTCCCTTTCCTGTATTCTTTGCTTCCTTCGCTCCCTTCTGTTCAAAAATCCGCCTTGAATTCCGAACCTCCCACCGCCGAACACGCCCGCCTCGTCGCCAACGACCGCCGCGAAGCCTACTGGTCGCAGTGGGGACCCTACCTCTCCGAGCGCCAGTGGGGCACCGTCCGCGAGGATTATTCCGCCACCGGCGACGCCTGGAATGCCTTCCCCCACGACCACGCCCGCTCCCGCGCCTACCGCTGGGGCGAGGATGGGCTCCTCGGCATCACCGACGCCCGCTGCCAGCTCTGCTTCGCCCTCGCGCTCTGGAACGGCCGCGACCCCATCCTCAAGGAGCGACTCTTTGGCCTGACCGGCCCCGAAGGCAACCACGGCGAGGACGTGAAGGAGCACTACTTCTACCTCGACGCCACCCCAACCGCCTCCTACCTCCGCGCGCTCTACAAATACCCGCAGGCCGAATTTCCCTACCAGCAGCTCATCGCCGAAAATGCCCGCCGCGGCCTCCGCGACCGCGAGTTCGAACTCGCCGACACGGGCGTCTTCGACGACGAACGCTACTTCGACGTCGTCGCCGAATACGCCAAAGCCGCCCCCGACGACATCGCGATCCGCATCACCGTCACCAACCGCGGCCCCGACCCAGCCCCCTACCACCTCCTCCCGACGCTTTGGTTCCGCAACCAATGGACCTGGGGCGAAGCCCACGAAGGCATCGGCGAAAAGCCAACCCTCACCCTCACCGAACCCGGTCAGGTCGCCGCCCACCACCCGAAGCTCGGCGACTTCACCTTCCGCTACGAGGACGCCGAAGCCCCGCCTCTCTTCACCGAGAACGAGACCAACGTCGAACGACTCTACGGCCAGCCGAACGCCACCCCCTTCGTCAAAGACGGCTTCCACGCCACCGTCATTCACGGCGACCCGACCGCGACCAATGCCACGACCGGCACGAAATTCGCCCCCCACCTCACCGCCACCCTTGCCCCCGGCGAGAGCCGCACCCACCACCTCCGCCTCACCGCATCCACCAATAACCAACAACCAATAACCAACAACAACACCCTCTTCACCCGGCGAAGCCAAGAAGCCGACACCTTCCACTCCGCCATCACCCCGCCCACCCTCGACGCCGCGGCCCGCGCCATCATCCGCCAAGGCTACGCCGGCCTCGTCTGGAGCAAGCAATTCTACCACTACATCGTCGAGGACTGGCTCGCCGGCGACGCCAACGAACCCACCCCGCCCCCGGCACGGCTGACCGGCCGCAACGCCCACTGGCCGCACCTTTACAGCCGCGACATCCTCTCGATGCCCGACAAGTGGGAATACCCGTGGTTCGCCGCTTGGGACACGGCGTTTCACATGATCCCATTCGCCCGCATCGACCCAGGATTCGCGAAGTCCCAGCTCACCCTCTTCCTCCGCGAATGGTATCTCCACCCGAACGGCCAGATCCCCGCCTACGAATGGAATTTCTCCGACGTCAATCCCCCCGTCCACGCGTGGGCCGCCTGGCGCGTGTATAAACTCACCGCCGCCCGCGGCCAGCGCGACCGCTCCTTCCTCGAGAGCACGTTCCAGAAGCTGCTCCTCAACTTCACCTGGTGGGTGAACCGCAAGGACGTCGACGGCAATAACCTCTTCGGAGGCGGGTTCCTCGGTCTCGACAACATCGGCGTCTTCGACCGCTCGAAGCCATTCCCCACCGGCGGCACCCTCCAGCAGGCCGACGGCACCGCCTGGATGGCGTTCTATTGTCTCACCATGCTCGCGATGGCCCTCGAACTCGCGCGGGACAACCCCGTCTACGAGGACCTGGCTTCGAAATTCTTCGAGCACTTCGTCTTCATCTCCGACGCCATGAACGAGCTCGGCGGCGACGGCCTCTGGGACGAAACCGACGGCTTCTACTACGACCAACTCAAAGTCGACGGCCACACCCGCCCCCTGCGCACCCGGTCCCTCGTCGGCCTCCTCCCACTCATCGCCGTCGAAGTCTTCGAAGAGGATCAAATCCGCGCCCTGCCGAATTTTAAAAAACGCCTCGACTGGTTCGTCGCCAACCGCGCCGATCTCGACGAGGTCACCCACTGGTGCCAGACCTGCCCCGGCGACGTCCATCGCATCCTCGCGATCCCCTCACGCGAACGCCTCGAGCGCACGCTCCGCACAATGCTCGACGAGGCCGAATTCCTCTCCCCCTTCGGCATCCGATCCCTCTCGAAAGCCCACGCCGAGCACCCGTTCGTTTTCCGCTGGCCCGGCGGCGAAGAGCGCGTGTCCTACGTCCCCGGCGAAAGCGACAGCCACCTCTTCGGCGGCAATTCCAATTGGCGCGGCCCCATCTGGTTCCCCATCAACTACCTCCTCGTCGAGGCCCTCGAACGCTACCACCACTTCTACGGCGACGACTTCCAAATGGAATGCCCCACCGGCTCCGGCCATCACCGCAACCTCCAGCAAATAGCCGCCGAAATCTCCCGCCGCCTCGCCGCCATCTTCCGCCCGGACGCCGAGGGCCACCGACCCTGCAACGGCGGCGATCCGCTCTTCACCCGCGAGCACTGGCGCGACCACGTCCTCTTCTCCGAATACTTCCACGGCGAAACCGCCCGCGGCCTCGGAGCCAGCCACCAAACCGGCTGGACCGCCCTGATCATCAAGCTCCTCGAAGACCACCCCACGACCTGAGCCCCTCACCGAAGAGCCTCGTTCGCCGCGCAAACCACCATCCCAACCGGAGGGCGAGGCTCCCGCCGAGCCGTCGCCCCACACCCAAACCGCCCGAACCCCCAATCGGCGCAGATCCATGAATCACGGCTCGGCAGGAGCCTCGCCCTCCGCGTTTGGACCCTGCGCTCCGCGTGCACTGACCTCCAACCCCAGTCTCGCCCATCTCCAAAATTCGGTTTGGCCGCCGGTTGCATCGCGACAGCGAGCCCTACCAATGGTGGGGCAGCCGCGCCGCCGGGTGCCCACTTCCGGTCACCAGCGACGAACGCCCACAGAAATACGCCCAATACTCCGCCAACAGCATCGCGGTAGGGGCCCACCAAAACGCGCCCAACCAGCCGCACCACCGAAAAAATTCGAAGCTCTCTCCCCGCGCACCGCCCGTCCAATCGGGACCCCGCCCCGTCGGTCCGCTACAGCCGCGAGCCGACGTTCACCTTGTTGTCCCAGCGGGTCAGCAGATGCGTGACGATGTTGATCCCGAACTTGAAGCTCCGCTCGATCGATTCCGGCTCCAAATTGTGCAGATACACGCCGCGCTGAGACCAGATGTTCTGATTCACCGCCACGCTTTTTCCCTTCTCGTCCGTGCCGAGATCGATCTTCCCGTCAGCGTCCAGACCGATCTGCCACATGTCGCCATAGTCGTTCGAAGTGTAGAGGATCGCGATCTCTCCGAAGATCCGGAGCGCGTAGATCGGGTCCTGGTAAAAATTCAGCCCAGCGGGCGTCGACTGAATTTCCGGGTAGTAGTTGCTGGTGTAGATCGGGTGATTCGCGGGCAGCGGCTCGAACTTTTTGTCGACGTCGGGGATGACCCGCCGCATTTCACGCTTGAACGCGATGTCGAACCGCGACCGCTTGCCGGGAACCGAGCTGTCCCCCCAGATCGCGCCGCCGATCTTCACGTATTTGCGGAGATTCTGGACCTCCTTCTCGGTCAGGACAAAATCGCGCGATCCCGTCAGGAATATGAAGGGCGGCACCGGATCCGCGAAGAGCCGGTCACTGTCCAGGTCGACGGCTTCGACGTTGCGTTCGTTGGTCGTGATCTTATCCCGCGACCACTTCGAGATCAAATACAGGAGATTCGGCAGACTCCCGCCATCGATTTTCCCGCGACTGACCTGCACGGTCGAATCCCAGTTCCCCCCCTTGTATTTGCCGAGGTAAGCGATGAATTTGAACTCCCGCTGGCGCAGCCCGGTGCCGGCCCCCGTGCCGGATCCCTTCCCCCAGCCGCCGACCGTCGCGGCGATCGCAGCCGCTTCGCCCTTCGACATCCCGGCGCTGTTCGTCGGCATCGGAGCCGGTGCCGCCGTCGCCGCGTCGACCGTCGTGGGAGTCACCGTCGGAGGAGCCATCACGGTGTTCATGCTGAAATCCAACGTCTCGGGATTCATCGTCGTGATCGCATTCAGCGACGTCGTCTGCGTCTGCGGGGCCGTCACGGTGAAGGTCGTGGTCTCCTGCTGAGTTGGCATCGGCGGCGCAGCGACCACCGCCGCGTCGTCGACAAACCCACCTTCGCCACCCTCGAAGTCCGAAGGCTCCTGGACGGCCTGATAAAGAACCGTCCCGCCAAAAATCGCCACCAGCAGGATGTGCAGGAGCAACGAAATCGTGAAAAACCGCGACTGACTGAACTTATCGATCAGTCTCTGAAAAAACGAATCCGAACCGGGGGCTGCCATGACACCTTACCTACGCCCCCGAAGCGGAAAACTCAACGACATTCCCGTTCCCCCCCGGGGAACCGGATCCATCGCCCACGAGAACCCGACAATCGTTGATCGCATCGAGAAACGTCCGAATGATCCCAAAGTCGCGCTTGCGGGGCGTCAACACCAGACGCGGCAGGGCGGCGATCGACTCGTCGTCCGCTTCCTCCGGCAGGGCGACCACCTGCTCGATCCGCCCTTCCACCAGCAGCCCGGCGAATGTTTCGTTGAGTTCGGCCAGCGCTTCGTCGGCGATTCGCTGGCGGATCCGCACCACCATCCGCTCCCGCACCCACCGATAGGAATGAAAAACCCGGTAGAATTGCAGCACTTCGGCGACCGCCTTCTCCGCGCTGTGGGTCGATCGGAACAAATGAAAATCCGTTTCCGAGATCAGGCCGTTTCCAAGCAGATCCTCTTTCACGAAGCGAAGCCACGTCTCCCAGTAGCGGCCGCCCGGCTGGTCGAGCAGGATGATCGGCACGATCTGCGTCTTCCCGGTCTGCATGAGCGTGAGCGCTTCGAAACTCTCGTCCTGCGTGCCGAAGCCACCCGGACACAGCACGAACGCGTGCGTTTCCTTCATGAAGTTCAACTTACGGGTGAAAAAATATTTGAAATCGAGGAGCTTCTCGTCACCTCGGATCGTCGCGTTCGCGCTCTGCTCGAAGGGAAGACGAATGTTCAGCCCAAAGCTGTGATCCGCCCCCGCGCCCCGCTGCGCCGCGCCCATGATCCCGTCGCCTCCGCCGGTGATGATCATGTAATCCTCGCGCACCATTAGCCGGGCAAACTCGCGAGCCAGCTTGAACTCCCCGTCGTCCGAAGCCGTCCGCGCCGACCCGAAGACCGCCACCTTCCGCCGGTCGCGGTAAGGCGCGAAGACCCTCGCCGCGTCGCCCATCTCCCGGATCGACCGCTCGACGAGCTTCAAATCCCCGAGGTCCGCCCCTTCACGCCCGAGCCTCAACGCCGTCTTGATCAATTCTTCCACCAGGTGCGCCGACCGCCCTTCCGCGACCTCCGCCACCAATTCCCGAATCCGCAGGTCGATATCTTTCTCGTTCATCCTGCAAATTCCAAGCTGCCACGGAACTCGTTTTCCGCCAAAGTCATCCCACCATGATCATCGTTCTCCGCCCCGGATCTTCTCGTGAAGAAATCGACACAGTCCTCGCCGAAGTCACCAAGCTCGGCTACGAGCCCTCGCCCATCCACGGCGTCGAGCAGACCGTCATCGCCGCCATCGGCGACGAGCGCACCCACCAGACGCTCGAGTCCCTCACCGCCCTCCCGCAGGTCCAGGACGTCCTCCGCGTCCAAAAACGCTACAAACTCGCCAGCCGCCAATCGCACCCCGGGAATTCCGTCGTCGACGTCGACGGCGTCCCCATCGGCGGCCCGGCCTTTTCCCTCATGGCCGGCCCCTGCTCCGTCGAAAGCGCCGAGCAACTCTTCGCCACCGCCGACGCCGTCAAGGCCGCCGGCGCGACCATCCTCCGCGGCGGAGCCTACAAGCCCCGCACCTCCCCCTACGAATTCCAAGGACTCGGCAAGGAAGGCCTCCGACTTCTCGGCGAAGCCAAACAACGCACCGGCCTCAAGATCATCACCGAGGTCCTCAGCGAACGCGACGTCGAGCACGTCGCCGAGACCACCGACATCTTCCAAATCGGAGCCCGCAACGCGCAGAATTTTCAACTCCTCATCGAGTGCGCCCACACGAAAAAGCCCGTCCTCCTCAAGCGCGGGATGAGTCAGCGGATCGAGGAATGGATCCTCGCCGCGGAATACCTCCTCGCCCACGGCAATCCGAACGTCCTGCTCTGCGAGCGCGGCATCCGCACCTTCGAGACCTACACCCGCAACACCCTCGACCTCTCCGCCGTCGCCATCGCGAAAAAGGAAACCCACCTCCCCGTCATCGTCGACCCCAGCCAGGGCTGCGGCCGCGCCGACCTCGTCACCGCCCTCTGCGTCGGAGCCGTCGCCATGGGCGCCGACGGCCTCCTCGTCGAAGTCCACCCCAACCCCGCCGAAGCCCTCTCCGACGGCCAGCAACAGGTTACCTTCGACGGCTTCCGCGACCTCGTCGCCGCCATCCAACCGTTCCTAACCGCAACCAACCGGACCTAAATCCAAAAACCAACCCCGGAGGGCGAGGCTCCCGCCGAGCCGTGACTTTCACCCAGAGCGCCCGAACCCACCCTCACCGCCGCCCCGCCTTCTCCTCCAAAAACGCCACCATCTCCGGCAACCCCAGACAATTCACGACGTCCTCCCGCGTCAGCCACCCCTTCCGCGCGAGCCGCACGCCGAGCGCGAGATTCTGCAATCCCTCGGTCGAATGCGCGTCGGGATTGATCGCGCACTTCACGCCCTTCTCTTTCGCCAGCGGCCACCAGCGCCAATCCAGATCCAGCCGCATCGCGCTGCAGTTCAGTTCCAAAATCGTCCCCATCTCCGCCGCCGCGTCGATCACCGCCGGGATGTTCACCGCGTAGCCGTCGCGCGACAGCAGCAACCTTCCCGTCGCGTGCCCCAGCATCGTGACGCGCGGATTCGAGATCGCCCGCACGATCCGCTTCGTCATCTCGGCCTCGCCGAGCTGCATCGAACTGTGCACCGACGCCACCACGTAATCGAGCGACCCGAGCACGTCGTCCGGAAAATCCAACGACCCATCCTTGAGAATGTCGCACTCGACGCCCTTGAAAATGCGGAATCCATCGAACTCCGCGTTGAGATTGTCGATCTCCTTCCCCTGGGCCGCCAACCGCTTCGCATCCAATCCATTCGCCTGCACCGACGCCTTCGAATGATCGGCGATCCCCAAATACTGCAACCCCAGATCGAGCGCCGCGTCCGCCATTTCGCGCAGGCTCGCCCGCCCGTCGCTCGCCGTCGTGTGATTGTGAAAAGTCCCGCGCAGATTGTGCCACTCGATCAGCTTCGGCAGTTCCCCCGCCTCCGCAGCGTCGAATTCCCCCCGATCCTCGCGCAATTCCGGCACGACGAACCGCAGCCCCAACGCCCGATAAATGTCCGCCTCCGAGCTCACCTCCGGAATCGGCTCGCGCAGCTTCTTTCCCTTCGCTTCGCTGAACCGATACTCGTTCAGCGACCACCCCCGCTCCAGCGCCCGGTTCCGCATCCGCACGTTGTGCTCCTTGCTGCCGGTGAAATAATTGAGCGCAAACGGATACTCCGCGTTGCTCACCACCCGCAGGTCGCACTGCAGCCCACCCTTCAGCCGCACGCTCGACTTGGTCGCCCCGTGGGCCAGCACCGACTCCACGAGTTCGTGCCCGATGAAGTCCTCGCTCACGATCTCCGGCGCGGCACTCGCCGCGATCAGGTCCAGATCATGCACCACCTCCTTGGACCGCCGAAAACTCCCCGCAATGTCCGCGAGCAGCACTTCCGGGTGATTCCGAAAATCATCGAGCAACCGCCCCGCCACCGCCATCACGTCGCCGATGAGAAACAATCCCGCGTGCGATTCGAGGTCCGAGATCGCTTTCAAAAAATTCTCCGCCGATTTCTCGCCGAACCCATCGAGCCCGGCCACCCGGCCATCCTCGCAAGCGGCCCGAAGCTCCGCGACCGACGCGACGCCCAGTTCGTCGTAAAGCGCCTTGATCTTCTTCGCCCCGATCCCGCGAAGCTCGAAAAGCTCGAAAATCCCCTCCGGAAATTCCGCCCGCAGATCGTCGTAAAATTCGAGCCTCCCCTCCCGCGACAGCGTCGTGATTTTCTCCTCGAGCGCCTTCCCGATCCCGTCCACGGCCTTCAAGCGATCCTCCGCGATCACCGTCGCCAGATCCTCGCTCATCGCCTCGAGCGCCCGCGCCCCATTCACGTAAGCCCGCACCTTGAACCCATTCTCCCCCTTGAGATCCAGCAACAGCCCGATGTTCTCGAGCACCCCCACAATTTGTTCTTTGTTCATAATGCCTGCCCGCTAAACACGCGAATGAGCGCGAATGGTATTTCCTTCAAGCATCTATTCGCGCTCATTCGCGTGTTTAGCGGGCCTTCCTCGTATTCGCGATCCGCTCCCATTCCAGTTTCGGACGGCTCCCAAAATTGACCAACAGCCCCAGTTCAAAACCAGTCGCCGCCAGGTAGTTCAGCACCTGAGCCCGGTGCTCATCCCCCAACCGCGTCACCGCCTTGATCTCCACGATGATCTTCCCAAAGCAAACGAAGTCCGGCGTATACCGCTGACGAAGAGCCTGCCCCTTGTATTCCAGGATCAACCCCGACTGAGCCTGAAAAGGAATCCTCTGCAAACCCAACTCGAGTTCCAGACACTCCTGATAGACCGGCTCCAGAAAAGCACTCCCCTTCTCCTTCGCCACCTCGAAGCAGGCCCCAACGATCCGGTAGCACTCGTCCGCAAAAATCAACTCAGCCATTGTATTTCCATTCGCGTAAATTCGCGTGTTTAGCGGGCAAAAATCATTCGCGGTAGGAAGCACACCGGTTCCGCCACCCAGCCAGCCATTTCCGCTCGTTCCGATCCGCCGGAGAATTCGCCACCCGCCGCGTCAGCACAGCATCCGCCGCCTTCGAGAAAGCCACCATCGGTGGCCCGCCCCCCATCTCCTCGAGCACCTGGAGCAACCCCCAACCCTCGCCGTCGTAACGCTCCGTCTTCGACGTCCCCTCGCCCTTGAAGTTCACGTAATCCATCAGCGCATACATCCCGAGCGACTGACCCGCCACCCGGTAGAAATTCGCCCGCACCCGGTCGCGCTCCCCGCGCGGAGCCGCCTCCAGCATCTTCGGCAAAGCCGCCTCGAGCCGCGCCGCCGCGAACCGCGCCTGCCACGCGACCGTATCCGCCAGCATCGACCGCAGCTCCTTCATCCGCGGCGACCGGAAGTCCGCCAGGAACTCCGACCGCGACCCCCACGGGCAATCCTTCGTCGCCCGCAACCACCCCGGCACGTCCACCCGGTTTGCAACGAGGAAATCCACCAACTTCGGAAAGCTCTCCTCGAACGGCCCCGACTCCCCCCGCGGATACCAGATGAAATGCCCGATCCCGAGCGAAGCAAAATCCTCGCCGCCATTCCACGACGTCAACCCATCCACCGTCCCCGCGCACTCGTTCTGCCAGATCCGCTTCCCGATCTCGAGCGCCTGCCGGTCCGACAACCGCACCTGCTGCCCCCCGGCCGCTCCACTCCCCCCCGCCATCGCCACACCGACCAACCAAACCAATACAAGACTCCGCATACCGACGAACCTACCGCCCCCGCGCCGGGTCGCAAAAACTTAAAAGCTTCATCCCTCACCTGGAATTTGTTCCGCTCCCGCCATGCGACGCTCCATCCTCCCACTCCTTCTCTCCGGCGCCATCCTCGGCCCGCTCCCACTCAACGCCGCCAACCAGACGGCCTCCACCTCGCCAGTCGCCACCGTCAGCAACCTCCCCTACGCGATCGATCTCCGCGTCCACGACATGGGCACCGCAACGGTCCCGACCCTCCAGGGATTCGCCGACGCGCAGGTCGGCGACGAATGGATTCTCCTCGGCGGTCGCACGAATGGCCTCCACGACTTCACCAACGACGGCCTCGTCAATTTCCCACCCGCCCTGCAGAACCGCACCGTCTGGGTCATCAACCCGACCACCCGCGAGACCTGGCAGCGCGACCTCGGCGACGCGACCGCCGGCCTCACCTCCGCGCAGATCGACTCCCTCTCGACCACCGCGCCCCAGTCGCGGCAGTCCGGCGACAAACTCTTCATCATCGGCGGCTACGGCTACGACATCGGCCTCGCCGCATTCCAGACCTACCCGACCCTCACGGCCATCGATCTTCCCGAGCTCATCACCTGGGTTAAAACCGGCACCCCGTCCCTGACGACCGCGATCCGCCAGACCACGGACGAATTCCTCCGTGTCACCGGCGGCGAGCTCTTCCTGCTCGCCGGTCGCGCGCAGCTCGTTTTCGGCCAGAACTTCGCCGGCGGCTACACCCCCGGGTCCAACGGCGACTACACCCAGCAGGTCCGCACCTTCCAGATCAACGACACCGCCGCCAGCGTGTCGATTTCGCTGCCTGCCGCCGAGGCCCCGCGGCCGGAATACCGCCGCCGCGACCTCAACGTCGTCCCCATCATGCAAGGCACCGCCGCCACCGGCTTCGACACCGGCCTGGTCGCCCTCTCCGGCGTTTTCACCCCCTCCTTCGGCATCTGGAACGTCCCGGTCGAAATCACCGCCAACGGCTCGACCTTCACCGGAAACCCACTCGACGCCGCCACCTTCCGTCAGGGCATGAACTCCTACCGCTCCGCCACGATCAGCCTCTTCTCACCGACCCTCGGCCAGACGCACAACGTCCTCCTCGGCGGCATCAGCGTCGATTACTTCGACCCCGCCACCGGCACCATCGTCGCCGACAACAACATCCCTTTCATCAGCGGCATCACCTCGCTGGTCCGGAGCGCGAACGGAGCCTATTCCCAGACCTACCTCGGCGAATACCCCACCATCCCCAACCCCGCCAACGCCAACGCACCCTTCCTCTTCGGGGCCGAAGCCGACTTCTTCCCCCTCCCCGGCATCGCGAATTTCGACAACGGCGTCCTCGACCTCGACACCCTCACCGAGCCGACCGTCCTCGGATACGTCTACGGCGGCATCATCGCCGAAAAACCCAACCGAGGTTCCACCGCCGCCTCGAACTACATCTTCGAAGTCACCTTCACTCCAATTTCCCCAGCCGTTGTTCCGACCGCTCCCGACAAGCCAACCTTCCGTTACTTCGGCAGCCGCAAGCGCAAGACCGGCACCGCCTCCCGCCTCGTCAAAGGATCGGCCAGCAACGCCACCGCCATCGAATGGCGCACCAATGGCGGCAATTTCCGCTCGCAACCCGTCCGCGCCAACGGCCGGTGGAACATCAACGTCCGCCCGCTCCGTCCCGGCAAAAACCGCCTCTACCTCCGAGCCACCGACCTCGAAGGCCGCACCTCGAGCACAAAAAAGCTCATCATCCGCCGCCAGTAACCGAGCGCGGCGGGATCGGAACCGAGGTAGGGCAGCCGGGCCCCGGGTGCCGTGACTTTCACACGGGAGCAACGCAAGTCCGAGAAAACGCCTCCGAGCCAAACGCCCGCAGCCGCACCGTGTCGACGACCCGCCGATTCCATTCGCAGCCGAAAACGGCGTGCGGCGCCTCGCACAGCGAGATGGCTACATCAGCTCAAATCAAACGTGGCGCGAGGGCGGGCTGGCTTCCGCTTGGCTCCTCCCAGTGGGGTTCGCCGTCAGAGAGAACTCATCATCCAACGCCGGCTAATTCCGCGACCGAGCGAAGCGAGCCCCAAACCAAGGCAGGGCAGCCGGGCCCCGGGTGCCGTGACTTTCACACGGGAGCAACGCAAGTCCGAGAAAACGCCTCCGAGCCAAACGCCCGCAGCCGCACCGTGTCGACGAACCACCGATTCCATTCGCAGCCGAAAACGGCGTGCGGCGCCTCGCACAGCGAGACGGCTACATCAGCTCAAATGAAGCGCTCCGCGCGAGGGCAAGGCGATCAAACTCCGTCCTTCATCCCGTCGGACTCCGTTTCAGTTCGCTTCGCTCAAAATTGGGCAGGACAGGATTGCCTCGGGATTACCCTCGGCTCCGCTGGGTGGTCTCAGCCTTTTGAAACCACCGCGCTTCGCGAGGCGGCGGTCGAACTCCGTTCTTCATCCTGTCGGACTTCTTTTCAGTTCGCTTCGCTCAAAAATGGGCAGGACAGGATTCGAACCTGTGAAGGAAATTCCAGTAGATTTACAGTCTACCCCGTTTGGCCACTCCGGAACCTACCCGTTTGAGAAAATTTTCTAACCCTGTTCGGGTGCCGCAACCACCGTGACCGGCGTTTGCGGGATGAGCGTTATACTGCGAATGACGACTTTATCCAAAGGGAAATCGTTGCTGTTCGTCGGCATTTTGCTGATTTCATCCAAAACCTCGATCCCCTCGATCACCCGGCCAAACACGGTGTAATCGCCGTCGAGCTGCGGCATCGGCGTCAGGCAGACGTAGAATTGACTGCCGTTCGACGCGCGGGTCGGGTTCACCCGGTCCGGCAGTCGCGAGGCCGCCAACGCGCCGCGAACGTGCGAGAGCTTGATCTCGGCGGGGATCGTGTAGCCGGGACCACCCGTGCCGGATCGCTCGGAGTCGCCGCGCTTGCTGTAGGGATCGCCGGTCTGAACGAGCAGATCGGGGAAGATCCGGTGGAAGCGCATGCCGTCGTAATAGCCATCCCGGGCGAGCTGCTCGAAATTTGCCGAGGTTTGCGGTGCGGCGATCTCGTCGAGGTCGATGACGACGCGGCGCAATTCCTTCTCTTTTTTGACCTTGATCAATATCTCGGCGTAGACCGGGCCGGTGTAGGCGGGCTGGCGGGACGCGCAGCCGGTCATCAAGACGGCCGCGAGCAGGGAGAGGACGGGGATTATTCGCATGGCAGTTCGCACAGATTTACTCGGGTGCCCGAGCCGGTGACAAACGACCCCTCGCGACCGCGCTTGATGTAACAGAGTCCCACCGGGCGCGCCAATTCAAAGTGGCTCGCCACCGATGTGACCATCCCGACCGCTTTGGCGGAGTCGTCTTCCGCGAACAGTTCCGAGCCGATCTCCGGAGCCTCGCCTTCGGTAACAACGAACGAAACGAGCGTCCGGTTCGTCCGCCCAACGCTTTGAATCCGCGAAATGACCTCCTGCCCGATGTAGCAACCCTTGTGAAAATCCACCGCCGTCCGGTCAAGTCCCGCCTCGGCGGGGAGCGTGTCGGGGCTCAGCTCCGCGCCCCAGCGCGGAATCTTTCGTTCGATTCGCAGGACTTCGAGCTCAGCCGCCTCGAGTTCGGTCCAATTGGTCAGCTCTTTCAGATCAGACTCCGCAAAGTCAATCCCCGCGGCGGCAAGTCGATCGACCCGTCGGAGGCCGACCCCGGCAGCCGCCAGCCGCTCTGCGGCGGGCCCGAAAGCGTGATATTCCGTCTCGCTTCCCTCTAACTCAGTGATCTCCACGTCGTCGGCGACAAGGTAACGGTCGAGTCGCGCCGCCATGGATTCGGCGAGCGTCGAGTCGACCTCGACGAGCAGCCGCGTCTCGTCGCTCCAGATCACCACCACACCGTCGAGCTTTCCCTTCGCTGAAACGACGCAAGCGGAGAGAGCGTGACCGGGCGCCAATTTGCGGACGTCGTTCGTGACCTGGCCGTTGAGGTAGCGTTCGCGATCGGCTCCGCTGAGCGCAAGGATCGTGCGACGCGGAAGCTTAAAAAATCCGCCGCGGTCGCGAGCGGTCGCGAGCACGCCACCCCCGTCTATTCCCGCAGATTCGCTCAACCGAAGAACCCCGAACGCTTTTTCGGCTTTCCGGCTTCGCTCGCCGCGAGGGCGGGCTCGACGGCCAGCGGCTCTTTGCCGGGAAATCCGTAGTGCTTCGAAATCGCGGAGAAATCCAGGTCGGCCCATCCGTGCTCGATCCCCGACATCAAAGCACCCGCCGCGGCGTTTGCGGCCGGCATTTGCAGTCCCGCCCGGTCGGCGGCCGCCAGAACGAGCTGAACGTCCTTGAACATGTGCTTGAGCGAGAAATGCGGGTCGAATTTGCCCTCCAACATCACCGGGACCTTGGCCGCGGAAACTCCGGAGCGCGCGGCGTTAAGCTCGATGGCTTGCGCGAATTTTTCCAGCGGCACACCATTTTTCTCCATCAAAGCCATCGCTTCAGCCAGAGCTTCGACGATGGTGGCGGACACGAGGTTGGTCGCAATCTTGACGAGGCTGGCCTGACCGATCTCGCCGACCTCGAGGATTGCCTTGGACGAGACTTCCAACACGGGGCGGACCCGTGCGAGGACGTCCGGAGATCCGCCGACGTAATAGACAAGCTCGTTGGCTTCAGCGGCCGCGAGGCTGCCGGTAAAAGGAGCATCGAGCAGCGTCGCGCTATTTTTTCCCACCAGCGCCGCGGCTTCGGCGATCTCGTCCGGCCCCACGGTGGCATGGTTGACGACGACGTGCCGGGCGGCGAGAACGCCTTCCAGCGACCGCATCACCTCGATGAGAGCCGGGCCATCCGCCACGAAGGTGAGCAGAACGTCCGCCGTCTCGGCGACTTCCGCCGCCGAGGAGAGGAAGTTCGGCTCGGCCTTCGGCGAGCGATTCCAGACCCAGACTTCGTAGCCGGCTCGGCGGAGGTTCGCCGCGACCCGGGATCCGATGATCCCGAGTCCGATGACGCCGATCGATTGCTTCTTACGCGCCATCCGGGCCTGCTTAGTTGGCGGCCGGTTCCTCGCCCATCGGCGCGGACGCCGGGGCGGGAGCGGCAACTGGCTCGGGGAGTTTCACGTCGATCTCGGCGTCGGCGCGAAGTTTTTCGAGGACCTTGCCGACTTCCTCCTGACCCTTCTGGCTCTCCAGGAAGGCGACGAGCTGAGGCTTAACCTCTTCGAACGGCGTCGTGCCGGCGGATTTCTTCTCGGTCACCTTGATGACGTGGTAGCCAAACTCGGTCTTGATCGGATCGCTGATGTCACCCGGCTCCATTCCGAAGGCAGCTTCGGCGAACGCGGGAACCATTTGGTCTTTCGTGAAGAAATTCAGATCGCCACCGCTCTCGGCGGCACCGGGCTCCTCGGAGAGCTTCTTGGCGAGTTCGTTGAAGTCGGCGTCCTTCTCCTTGGCCTGCTCGGCGGCTTTCGTCGCAGCGGCTTCCTTCTCCTTCGCGACTTCCTCACCGGAACCCTCGGGCACCATGAAGAGGATGTGGCTCGCGCGAACCGTCTCGGGCTGCTCGAACTCGGCGGAATTCTCGTCGTAGAATTTCTTCGCCTCTTCGTCGGAGATCTTGATCTCGCCGGTCTGGCTCTCGACCCACTTGCGCTGGGACAGGCCTTCCTTGATGAGAACCTTGAGCTTCTCCTCGGTCTGGCCGCTGGTCTTCAGCTGCTCTTCGAAGGCTTCCTGGGATGGGAATTGCTCCTTGATCTTGGCGATCTCGGCGTCCACTTCCTCGTCGGTCGCGGTCACGTCCTTGGCGGCGGCCTTGACGAGCTTCTCGGTGATCATGTCCTGAACGAGTTGCTGGTAGCCGGCCAGCTTCTGTTCGTTCGAGAGCGTGGCGGGGTCGATGCCCTGCGAAGAGACTGCGTTGTTGAACATGGTCTCGAGCTCGGACTTGGCGATCGGCTCGCCGTTCACGGTGGCCACGGGATCGGGGATCTCCAAAGCGGGCCCGGCGGGCGTCGCGGCTGGAGCGGGCGCAACTTCGGGAGCCGCGTCGGCGGCAGGCGCGGCCTCGGCGGCTGGTGTCGGGTCAGCGGCAGGAGGCGTATCCTGAGCGAAAGATGGGGCGATCACGGCGATGCCCAGCAGAGAACCGGTGAGCCATTGGGGAAGTGAGAAACGAGTCATAGATGATGGGTTTAAGAACCCAAGCGTTCGCACGACCCTCGGGCGAATGCCAGTGCAAACTCCCGCGATCCGGCATTTACAAACGTCAGAACTCCCGCCATTCTCTTCGTCCCGTAGCTCACGTGGCGGAATGGCAGACGCGCTAGATTCAGGATCTAGTGAGGCAACTCGTGGAGGTTCGACTCCTCTCGTGAGCATTTTTTATTTTCGAGTTTCGAATCTCAGTTTTCGAATCCATGGTCGCGTGATCAGCGCACGATCCCAACAAGACCCCGACTTCATTCGCGGCACCTTCAGCTCGATCGCCGGGCGATACGACTTCGCGAATCATGCGCTGAGCGGTGGTGCCGACTTTCTCTGGCGCGGACTCGCCGCGCGAATCGTCCGGTCCTGGAGTCCCCGCGTCGTTCTCGACCTCGCAACAGGGAGCGGCGACCTCGCCCTCGTCCTTGCGAAAAAATGTCCCGCCGCCCGCGTCGTTGCCGCTGATTTCTGCGAGCCGATGCTCCGCGAAGCGCAGCGCAAATCCGTCCCGAACCTCGTCGCCGCCGACGGCACCCGCCTCCCTTTCGCCACCGCCGCCTTCGACGCCCTCACCGTCGCCTTCGGCCTGCGCAACATGGCGACCTACGACGGCGCTCTGGCCGAAATGGCCCGCGTGATCCGCCCCGGCGGCCACGTCCTCGTCCTCGATTTTTCGCTCCCCACCGCGCCGCCTCTCCGCGCCGCCTACCGCCTTTACCTCCACCACGTCCTCCCGAAGATCGCGGGCCTCGCCACCGGCCGCCCGGAAGCTTACGCCTACCTAGGCGAATCCATCGAAGCCTTCCCCCGCGGGCGCGGAATGCTCGACCGCATCGAGCAAGCCGGCTTCAGCCTCGCCGAAGCCCGCCCGCTCTGGCTCGGCATCGTGACGATCTACACCGCGACGCGACGCGGTGATGGCAACGTGGAAAAACCGAAACCCTGAACCGCGGCTCGCTCTCCGGCGAACACGGCGACGGCCGCCTCCGCGGTGCGCTCAGGCACCGCGTGCCCGAGTTACCTGGCGACCCGCAACGAGCGGGACTCCACCCGCGCCAACATCATCCTCCACGCCGCTCTGGCACCCGCGACCCGGCCCGCCTCCCGCGGATCGAAAGCCGCGTAGGCCGCTCCAGCTTTCCCAATCACCCGTTGCAACGACGGGTGGCAATCCGCTTTGCCTCGTTTTTCGATCATGCAGCCTCACGAACGCAGCCGCAAAAGTGTTGGAAAAGTTGACCTTTTCCCACCAGCCCTTCACCCTCCCACGACCATGAAAGCCAGCCAGATCGCCGCCCAACTTTACACCTGCCGGGACCTCCTCCAGACACCCGCCGACGTCGCCTCCACCCTCAAACGCGTCCGCGCCGCCGGCTACACCGCCGTCCAAATCAGCGGCATGTGCCCCATCGCGGAGGACGAGCTCAACACCATCCTCGACGGTGAGGGCTTGACCTGCTGCGCGACTCACGAGGCCAGTGACGCCATTCTCCGCGAGACCACCAAGGTGATCGAGCGGCTCGAGAAACTCCGCTGCAACCTCACCGCCTACCCCTATCCCGGGGGAATCGACTTGGCCGACCCCGACAGCCTCGGTCGGCTCATCGCCGACCTCGACGCCGCCGGCAAGCTCATGGCCGCCGAGGGCATCACCCTCACCTACCACAATCACGGGATCGAATTCGTCCAAATCGACGGCGTCACCGCCCTCGACCGAATCTACAACGAAACGAATCCCGCCCACCTTCAGGGCGAGCCCGACACCTACTGGATCCACTACGGCGGCGGAGATAACGTCGCGTGGTGCAACAAGCTCGCCGGCCGTCTGCCGATGATCCACCTCAAGGACTACAAATTCACCATCGAGAACCAGCCGACCTACTGCGAGATCGGCTCCGGCACCCTCGACTTCGCCGCCATCATCCCCGCCGCCGAGGCCGCCGGGTGCCAGTGGTTCATCGTCGAGCAGGACACCACCCCCGGCGATCCCGTCGATTCGCTCCAGCAGAGCTTCGAATACCTGACCAATCACCTCTGCGGCTGAAACCATTCCCGGTCCCAATCCGGGGTCCGGGGCTCGGCAAGACCTTCATTTCGCCTTCCGCCCCCGGCCCGGCGTCACGCCGATTGCCCGCCGGTGTGCTTCGACGAACCGCTGCGGCCCGCCGAGAATCCGGCGGCGCAGCCCACCGCCTTGACGTTGAAGCTGCCGTCGGCGAGCGGCACCCGCTCGAGCCGGGCGGCCGCCCTTCCCCCTCACCTCCCAACCCAATTCTCCCAACGATTTCCATGCCAGAATCCAATCCCCGCCTCGTCATCACGATCAACCACTGGACCTTCTGGGGTCACCCGTCCCCCGACGCCGAGTGGTCGCTCGACCAGCGCCTCGACGCCGTCAAAGCCGCCGGCTTCGACGCGTTCTGCGCCGCCGCGGACGAGCCCGCACTCGCGGAAGCGCTCGCCGCCCGTGGCCTGCTTTTCGGCGGAGCGTTCGACGCCGGCTCGGAGGAGCAATTCGAGCCCCAAATTCGCGCGATCCTCGAGATCGGCGACGGCCCGATCAACTGCCAGCTGGGCGATCACGACACGCCGGTCGACCGCGCGACCGAACTGACCATCGCGCTCATGGCGGAGGCCGAAAAACAGAACGCCGCCGTGCACCTCGAGATGCACCGCGACACCTGCACCGAGACGCCGGAAAAAACCTACGCCATCGTCGAAGGCGTGCGGAAGGCGACCGGTAAAGATCCGCGCGTGAACTTCGACTTCTCCCACCCCGCCATCATCAAGCACCTCGACGCCAGCAACTACGCCGAGCGTCTATTCGAGGATCTTGCGCTCTTTCAGAAGTCGACTCTGTGGCACATGCGCCCGTTCAACGGCCACCACTGCATGGTCCCGGTCACCGACGGAAACGGTAGTTTCTCCCCGGAATACGAGGAGATGCGCCCCTTCATCCGGACCGCCCTCCAGCATTGGCTCGCCGGCCCACGCCCGAACAACGAACTGTGGGTCATGCCGGAGCTGGGACCAAAACCAGGCTACGGCCTCAGCTGTTTTCCAAAGAGCTGGGACGACGCGATCGTCCTCGGAAAAGACATCCAGTCGATCTGGACCGAACTCGTCCCGAGTGAGACCGCTTTGAAATCAACTGGCTGATCCCAACTGGCTGATCCGATCAGCGATTACGGGAAAGGGTATCCCTCCCCCTTTTTTCGGCGCCTTTCCGGAGACTTTGAAAATGCTCCGGGTATTCGCCCCCAAGCCAGAATTTCATCCGCCCCAAACACTTTTCGCCACCGATTTATAAAAAAACCCACCCCGCTCTCGATCATCACGACCTCCTTCCTGCCAATCCGCCAGCGCTCGGCAAGCCCTCCACGGGCCGGACGCCTCGGTCGGCTGGCAGCCCATCCCGTTTGCCGAAATGATCGCCGGCGGCGGAGGTTGGCCGTCGGTCCACATCGCCAAAAGCGGCCACCGCACGCTCGATCTGCCGGACGGATCGCGCGAGCGGGTCACCCTCTCCGCGGCGAGCACGACCTTCTTCCGGCTTCGTTCCTGAGCGCGGCAATCGCTCAGTCCGTCACCAGCCGCATGATCGCCTCGCCCACCCGCAAGGTGTCGAATCGCTCGTCGTTGCTCATCACGGCCACGGCCACGTCTTTCACCGGATCGATCACCAGAAACGTCGAAGTCCCGGACCACGATCCCGTGTGACCCCGCTCGGAACCGCGGATTTCCCACCCCAGTCCGTAACCGTAACCCTGGTCGCGAATCGGAGCGCCGTTGTCCATTTTCCCATTGGTCCAAACCTCCTCGAGCGTCGCGGCTTTCAGAATTCGATTGCGCCGAATCGCGCGGACGAACGCCACGAGGTCCTTGATCGACGTGTAGACGTTGCCGTCGCCCGTGATGTTGGTGAGCAGCTGCGACGACTTCACCTGGCGGCCGCGGACGAGATAACCCGACGCCGCCCGGCGGGGCAGCTTCCGGCTGCCGTCGTAAACGAAACTTCCCTTCATCCGCGCCGGACGCAGGACATTTCTCCGGCAATACTCGGCAAACGACAGCCCGGACACCCGCTCGGCGATGAGCGCCAGGAGGGTGTAGTTCGAATTATTGTATTGAAACCGACGGCCCGACGGCAGGCGGGGCCGCGTCGAATTGAGCCACTCCAAATGCAGCTCGGTCGTGATCGCGGCAAACTTCTCGTCGTTCCCCGGGTAACCGCTCGTGTAATCGGCCAACCCCGAAGTGTGCTGCAGCAGATCGCGGATCGTGATCGCCCTCCCGCGCCGCGGCACCCGGAAGTCCGGCAACACGCTCTCAACGCTATCCTCCAATCGGAGCTTGCCGTCCTCGACCAGCGACGCAATCGCGAGTCCCGTGATGGGTTTCGAGACCGAAGCGAGATCGAAAACGGTCTGGCGGTTGATCGGACGTTTCGTCGCGACGTCGGCGAATCCGACCGTCTTCTGGAGCAGCGGACGCCCGTCCTTCATGACCAGGATCGCGACGCCCGGCCCATTCGGAACGAGCTTCCCGGCGAGAATTCGGTCGACCGCCGCATCCAACCCCTGCGCACGGAGGGCGACCGGAAGAAATAGACATAGGATGAGGGAGTAAATGATCCGGGACATGTCTGGACGGTAGACCGGACGATCCGGCCCGACAACCGGCGATTCCTCATTCTTGATTCGATGCAACTCTCAGACAGCCCTTCCCGCAGTGTTGACGCTTGGGGAGACTTCGAACACTCTGCTCGGCTCACCCGCGGTCCTGATCGCGGGCGACACGCTCCCGGCACTACCGTCTGGAGAAAACCCAGAGCGGGAAGCCGCAACTCACAAACCAAACTAAAAAAACCTCCACACGATTATGGCAGAAGAAAAAGGACTCAAGAAACCGGTGAAACTCAAAAGCGAACTCGCCGCTCTGGCGGGCGCGAAAGAGCTTCCCCGCACCGAAGTCACCAAGAAGCTTTGGGACTACATCAAGGCGAACAAGCTCCAGACCACCAAGGAAAACGGGAAGCCCGAGAACGCCGGCAAATACATCGTCGCCGACGCCAAGCTCCTCCCGATCTTCAACAAGACGAAGTCGACCAGCAAGTCCGGCAAGGTCACCGACCTCACCAAGCTCAAGGAAGGCCAGACCATCGACATGATGCAGATGGCCGCAGTCGTCGGCGCCAACGTCGAATAGATCGCGGATGACCAAGCGCGCCACCCGGCGCGAACGAATCTCAAAGGGGGGACACGAAAGTGGCCCCTCTTTTTTGTGCCCACGTCCCGCAGTGCCAACCACCGCGAAGCGGCCCGACTAATTCCTGTCATGCTGAGCGAAGCTAAGCATCTCTGACTGACACTGCATCCCATACCGCCGCCCCGAAGAAGCCAGAGATCTTTCGCTCCGCTCAAGATGACAGGTCTGGAAAAGCCCCCACCCGCCACCAAGTCACCGCCCCGACCGCAGCCGCAACGCGTTCGTGATCACCGACACCGAACTCAAGCTCATCGCCGCCGCCGCGATGATCGGACCCAGCAACAGTCCGCTCTCCCAGTGCAAAAATCCCGCGCCGGGGATCATCCCGCCCATCGAGAGCGTTATCACCACGAGCCCCAGCGGCGCGGCGACCCACAGCCGCCGCGTCAGGTCGTCGAGTTCCGATTTCCCCTCGTCCTCCCCGCCACCCACCCTGGGCTCCCTTCGACTCGAGTGCCATCCCGTAAATCGGGCACTCGCCCGGCTGATCCTGCTCGATCTCCGGGTGCATCGGGCAGGTGTAGAGCCTCCCCTTCGCTGGGCGATCCGCCGGCAATCCTACCACCGGAACCTCGCCCTGGCGGCAATTGCTCACGCCGAAGCGCCAGCGTGATGGTGAACCTCAGCCACGCCGGAGCACGATCCGCTTTCCAGCACCACGCGCAAGTCCCCCGCATCCCCCGACGAATCCGGCAATCGGAACGCGAAAGCCTCCGCCCGATTCCGACTACTCGGCAACCGCGGATGCCCACTGAGAAGCGCCGGATTCACCCGCTGACAACCCACGACCACCACCCGCCCAGCACCGTTGACCAGCTCGACGTGAACGTGCGTCGAACGCGGCACGGCGTAGCCGAAATTCAATCGAGTCCGACCACGAATCACCCCGGAGTGGGCATCGACGGTCACGTTCTCGAGCCGCAAAGCGGTCACCAGCGACGCCGACGAAATGCTCCCCGCCGAAGCGGACCCGGCAAAAGACAAGAGACCAAGAGCAACGAAAGTCAGACAAAAAGTTTTCACATCCGATGAAACGGTAAATCCGAGCAATTCCCTCACGCGAATGCGAAGCTCCACCCCACCCCCCCGGAGCGAGGCTCCCGCCGAGCCGTGACCTTCACCCAGGATCTCCGCGCCACGGGAACAACGGCTCGGCAGGAGCCTCGCCCTCCACAAATTCAGATCGCTTTTACGATCATCCACACCGACATCGCGATCATCATGAGATTCTCGGTGAGCGAGATGGCACCGAGCGGCACGCTGCTGCCGCCGCCGACGCAGGCGCAATTCACGTCGCGCTTCTCGACGTAAACCGCCTTGATCACCGAGAACGCTCCCACCGTGCTCACGAACAACGCCGCCGGTGCGGCGATCCACGTGGCGATCCCGGCGATCATGAGAATGCCCGCCCCCGCCTCGACGAACGGATACACGTAGGAATACGGCACGTAGCGCCGCGCGATCACGTCGTATTGGACGAACCCCGTGGCAAAGGAGAGAAGATCCTGGAGCTTGAGAATCCCGAGAACGCACATGCTGAAGGCGATGAAAAGCTCCAGCACGCGGATGACGGACAGCCCGCCCGGCATGGCCCAACACGTCGTGAGCGCCATGAGGAACGTGACGGCGAAGACGGCAAGGACCGGTTGGTAGGTCTTCCCCTCCTTCGGATCGGGTCCCAGACCGAGGTGCTCACGCAGGGCGTCGTAGCCGCCGACGCGTTCGCCCTCGATGAAGATCTGCGGCGTCTCATCGTAGCCGTTCTGCTTCTTGTAGGCGGCGTTGGCGTCCATCGATTCGAGGAGGTTGTCCTCGATCTCGAAATCGTTCCGCCGAAGCAGATCGATGGCCTTGATCCCCCACGGGCACACGTGCTCAGGGGTCACCATTCGGGTGATGCTCGCTCGTTTTTTCATTCGGTGTTCACGTTCAATCGACGGCTTTCATCGCAAGCTGGACGGGTCTCGGATCGGTTGATCGGAGTCGCGAGCGCTCATTCCTGCGAAGCCTCGCCGCCGGTCGCCGCGGTCGCTTTGGCTGCCTCGAGTTTGGTCATGAACTCTTCGGGGCTCTTTTCGAATTCCTTCCGGCACATCTTGCAGCAGAGCTGAACCTCTTCGCCTTCGTAGTTGAGAACGTAAGGTTTCCCCATGGAATCGAGAGCTTCACCGGACACGATGCAGGTCGTCAGCGGGTAGGTGGACTGGGTTTCGACGGCGTCTTCAGCGTGCGAGACGTTGGCGATTCCGAGGACGACGGTGGCGAGTAGGAGGGTGAGTTTTTTCATATCGAGTGATCAAACGACCCCCACCGCCGAATCCCTCGAAAATACTTCGAACCGCAAGGAACGCGGAGAGCGCGAAGGAATTCCCTGAAGTGAGGTTTCAACCGCAGACGTCGCGGATCACGCACACGGATTCATGCATTCCGTATGATCCGCGCAATCCGCGTCAAAAGCTGGAAGGAGGCCAGGCATGACCGGCGTGATTTTCAGGGATCAAGAACCGACTGAGCAGGCAAGTGTCAACCAGCAGTTGACAGTTCGAAAAGAGCGCAAGCGAGGCCCCTTGCTCGATCAGGCCAAAGCGAAGACCACGCAGGAACTGAAGAGACACCAAGCCCTCACGTTGGATCGTGTCGAATGGGACTATCTCAAAATCATTTCAGCACTCGAAAAACGAGCAAAGAAGGAAAGTCGGAAAATTTAATCTACTGGCCGGCAGATTGACTCGCGACTGACACGAACTAGCAGCGGAAGACGCGCGAGCTGGAGCAATCGACACCAACGATGTTCGCGGTAGCAAGGTAGCAATCTGCCGCGGCATTGGGTTGCAATCAGCCGAGCCGCCCCGGTAGCGATCAGCGGGGTCGGTAGCGTTTCAGCTTCGTGACTCCAAATCTGGCCGACCGCTTCAATTGCGACACCCTTTCCGTCCCTCGGTCCCGATTCGTGACGTCCGACGTCACCGAATGCCGCGGAGTTCGAGGCGGGCGGCGAGGGTCTGGCGCGCTCGGTAGATGCGGACTTCGACGGCTTTGGGGGTGAGGCGGAGCATTTCGGCGATCTCCTTGTGCGAGTGGCCGGTGAGGACCCCGAGCACGAACGCCTCGCGCTGGTCGGGCGGGAGGCGGGCGATTTCTGCGTCGAGGGCGGCGACGAGCTCGGCGTGCTGCGCCTCGGCGGCGGGTGACGACCCGGGGTGCGGGAGGTCGCGTTCGATCTCCTCGCCGTCGCCGCCGCGGCGCACGAGCGGATCGTTCAGTCGCGCCTGGCGACCGGCCTTGGACTTCGCCTGATCGCGGCAGAGGTTGATCGCGATCTGGAAGAGCCACGTGCTGAACTTTGCCTTCGGCACGACGCGCTCGAGCGCGAACCACGCCCGCACGAACACCTCCTGCGCCAGATCCGCCGCGGTCTCGTGGTCACCGACCGAGCGGAAAATGAACGCGTGAATCCCCCGTTGGTGCCGACTAATGAGAACCTCGTAAGCCGACTCGTCGCCGCTGCGCGCGAGGGCGGCGAGTTCCCAGTCATCGACCTCCTCCGGCTCAGTGGGAGTGGGCATGCTCCCCGGTGTCGGTGTCGGCCCCGCGGAGCGCCTCGGCGGTCAGCGCGATGAGCTGGTCGTATTGATCCGGAGTCAGCACGGCCCGCATCGCGAAGACGTGACCGATGGTTTCCTTCTGCAAATCACCCATCCGCGAATGGATCTCCTCGATCGCCCGATGCACGCCCTCCGAGTCGCGCCCGTCGGCGACGATCGCATCGGCGAGCGCGCCATTCGCTTCGTCGAGCGCCCGCTCGAGGCCCCCGCGCCGCTCGGCGTAAGATTCCTCGATGGGCTCCAGCGCGGCCGTTTGTTCGTCGGTCAATCCCAGCTGAGTGTGAATCAGATCATGGGCCGACATCATCGGAGCGGGCCGCTGCGACTGGGAACAAACCCACGCGCAGACCCCGGCCGCGCACGCCGCAACGACGACGACGAGGCCGAAAAACAGGATGAGCGATGGAATGCGTTTCATCGCGCTCGAGCCAGCAGGCCGGAGGGGAGGTTCGGCGCGGCGCTGGAGAAGATGCTGAATTCCGAAAATTGCCGCCCGTCCGCCGCGACCGAAGTTCCCGCGATCATCGGAGTGAGGATCCCGACGACCAAAGCAAATCCGACACCGGCGGCGACGAGCGCCGGCCGCCGCGCGAGATCCAGCAGATCGACCCACCACGGATGGTGAGCCGCTCCGTCCGCTCGGCGCAACCGAATCTCGCGCAGGACGTCCGCCGAGAACGCGCCCGGCAGATCGGGCATCGCGCGGTTCCGCGAGGCGGCAAGCAGGGCGTCGAGTTCGGTCTTCATCGTCGGTAAAACGATTCAATACCACCGATCCCTCACAAAATTCGCAAGAATCCGCCGCCGCCCCACCCCCGACTTGCGCCGCGTCCGGTTCGGGTGACACTTTCCCACCCATGGCCGCACCTTCCGTCACGCTCCCGTCCATCCTACTCACGGCCGTCGTCGCCTTCGCCGCCGGCGTGCTGACGACCTGGCTCGTTCTCCGCCAAGATTCCACCCCGCTCCCGCCGCCCGCCCCATCCACCGCGACGCACGCGCTCCCGCCGATTCCCACCACGTCGGCCCCGACGACGTCGCCCCAATCTCCCGCCGAGACCCTCACCGCCGCCAACCAGGCCTACGACCGCCAGGAGTGGCCCCGCGCCATCGAGCTCTACCAGCGCACGATCGCCCTCGGCCTCGACAACGCCGACGTCCGCACCGACCTCGGGAATTGCTACCGCTTCAGCAACCAGCCGAACGACGCCATCGCCCAATACGAGATCGCCCAGCGCCAGGATCCCCGGCACGAGATCAGTTTCTTCAACGCCGCCACGATCCAGATGGAAAAACTCGGTGACGCTCCCCGCGCCGCCGAGCTGCTCGAGGATTACCTGCGCCGCTTCCCGACCAGCCCGAACGCCGCCAACGCCCGTGGCATCCTCACTCAGGTCAAAGCGCAGGCTGACCCGACGGCGGGTGTCGCCGATTGGATGCGTGGGTCGACAGAACCCACCCCAAAACCCGCCGAATGACCAACGCCCGTGGAATCGGCTTCCAGCCGATCGCCAAACCAAAATCGGCTGAAAGCCGATTCATATTCAGCCGCCAGAGTCTGATTTCTTCGGAAGGTTGGCGTGAGCCAAACCCGCTTACGGGACGAACAATTCCCCCCACCGATCCGGGTCGAATCCGGCCATACCCCGCGTCCCGTCGACCGCGAAAGGTCGTTTCACCAGATTCCCATCCGCCGCCAATTCCGCGAACGCCTCGTCGACCGAAAGCGTCGGCAACCGCGCGGCGAGCCCGGCCTCGCGGTAAGCCCGCCCCGACACGTTGAAGAGTCCCCGGATCTCCCCGCCCATGTCCCGCAGGACGAGCTTCAACTCCTCAAGCGTCGGTGCCTGATCCCGGATCGGCACCGCTTCGAAGGCCACTCCGCGATCGTTGAGATACCTCACGGCCCGACGGCACGTGTCGCAATTTTCAAGAACGTAAATCCGCAACATACCCCGACGGCTTTACCAAAAAAACGCCCGCGCCGACACGTGGATCCGCACTGGCTATTCCGAAAACCTTCGCCGACACTCCCCGCCGATGCCGAAAACGACCTACCAGCGAAGCCACTTTTTCGAAGCGTGATCGGATCTTTTGCACCCTTTCTGGCCGCGGCGGATTTGAATCTGCCCGTCTCCCACGCCGCCATGCAAACGCTGGCGGTCGCCATCGCGGCGGGGATTTTTTTCATCGTCATCGCGCGGCAATTAAATTTCCCCGGCATCGTGCTGCTGCTGCTCGGCGGAGTCGTTCTCGGACCCGAGTGCCTTGGCGTCACGGACCCGGAGAGCCTCGGCCCAATCCTCTCGGTGATCGTCTCGCTGGCCGTCGGACTCATTCTCTTCGAAGGCGGACTCACCCTCGATCTGCGCGGTTACACGGCCGGATCGAAGGTCATTCCGCGGCTTCTCACCGTGGGCGTCATCACGACGTGGCTGGGCGTGTCGCTGTGCGTCGGCGTTCTTTTCAACGTCAGTTGGGCCTTTTCGCTCCTCGCGGGCAGTCTCGTCATCGTGACGGGACCAACGGTCATCGCGCCCCTCCTCAAACGAATCAAGGTCAAGCAGCGCCTCCACGATATCCTCCACTGGGAAGGTGTCATGATCGATCCGATCGGCGTTTTCATCGCCCTGCTCTGCTACGAGTGGATCGTGGGTCACGACGGCGGGCGCGTCTTCGGAAATTTCGCGCTGCGTTCCGCGTCCGGCATCATCCTGGGCGTCATCGGAGGTTGGGGCATCGTGCAGGCCTTCCGCTGGCAACTCGTCCCCCGCAACCTCGCAAACGCCTTCGCGCTCGGTGGCGCGATGGCGATTTTCGGAGTGGCCGAGTTCATTATCTCCGAGGCGGGCCTGCTCGCGGTGACCGTCGCCGGATTCGTCGTCGGCGTGCTCCAGCCCGCCGAGCTCAAGCAGATCCGCCAGTTCAAAGCCGAGATCACCGACCTCCTCATCGGCCTCCTCTTCATCGTCCTCGCGGGACGTCTCGAGCTCAGCCAGTTCGCCGACGCCGGCTGGGAGGGCGTCCTCGTCGTCGCCGCCATCGTCTTCATCATCCGACCGCTCAACATCATCGTCTCGACGTGGGGCACCGATCTCACGTTCAAGGAGCGCCTCTTCCTCTCCTGGGTTGCCCCCCGCGGCATCGTCGCCGCCTCGATGGCCTCCCTGTTTGCCCTCGGGTTGGAGGGCGACGAAAGCCTTTCCGGCAACCCGGAACTCATCGAAACCCTCACCTATTCGACGATCGTCGCGACGGTCATTCTCCAGGGCTTCTCCGCCGGCTGGGTCGCCCGACTCCTCGGCCTCAAGCGGCCCGACCCGACCGGTTGGATGATCGCCGGAGCCAGCGCGATCAACCGCCGCATCGCCCGATTCCTCCGCGACGAAGCGAAGCTCGATGTCCTCCTCATCGACACGAACTCCCGCCTGATCGCCGAAGCCAAGCGCGGCGGCCTCCCCGCCATCTGCGAGGACGCCCGCAACGTCGACCTCATTGAGGAACGCGGCGAATTTCTCAAAGTCGGCCACCTCCTCGCGCTCACCGACAACACCGAACTCAACGAACTCCTCTGCCAGCGCTGGGGCGACGCCCTCGACATCCACGAATCCGTCTACCGCTGGAGCGGCAACCGCGACCTCACCTCCGACGACCGCGGCCAGGTGGGCGACATCGCCTTTCCCGGCCTCGCCCGCCCCACCGTCATCTCCGCCGAGCTCGTCGACGGCGAAGCCCGCGTCTGGAGCGCCACATCCGACGGCTCCGACATCGGCGGATTCCCACTTGTCATCGCCCGCAAGGGCCTCGCCCGCCCCGTCACCAATCGCAAGGACAGCGACGTCGTGCAGAAGGGCGACCGCGTCCTCGTCCTCGAGCGCGACGCCGGCTTCCTCTCCCGCAGCCTCCAGGCCGGATCCGCCGTCGATCTCGCCGCCACCGACCTCCACCACCTCTACGAGCAAATCCTCGAAATCGCCGTCGAGCTCATCCCCTCCATCTCGAAGGACGAGAGCCTCAGCGAGATCACCCAACCCGGGAAGCTCGTCCCCAACATCATCGGCCACGGCATCGCGATCCCCCACATCTACAATCGCAGCAATCCGAACCGACTCTGCATCTTCGCCCGCCTCCCGGAGGGCCTCGCCCTCCCCGGCGAAAACGAGCCCATCCGCCTCGTCTTCTTCCTCATCAGCCCAGCCGGCGACCCCGAAGGCCACCTGGCCACCCTGGCCGAGATCGCCCGCTTCTGCGGCGACCAAAAGAACCGCGACCGCCTCCTCAGCCTCGAAAACATCGAGCAGGCCCGCATGTTCCTCCAGAGCCGCGCCCGCTGACGCCCCGGTTTTCCTGCTTCCCGACCTTCGCGTGATTCGGTATCCAGCCAACCGATGCGCCTCCCAATCTCCCTCGCCGCCCTGCTCGTCACCATCTCGCTCGCGGTCGCCGATCCGATCAACGTCCGCACCATCGATCGCGGCCGCTCCGCCGGTTGGTCCTTCGTCGACAACGGCTGGCACACCGGACTCGACACGATGCGCGTCCGCTTCACCGTCGACGAACCCATTCCCGGCACGCCCGCCTTCAAAGCCGGCTTCTTCGATTCCGACGGCCAACCGCTCGCCACGTTCGACAAGCCGCCCCGCACGGAAGTGACGTCCGGCAATTACCAATCGCTTCCGTCCAACCTCGCCGCTGGCAAAACCTACGAAGTCTTTTTCGCGGTCCCGCCATCCGCCACCGATTCCGGATCGCGCTGGAAAACGTTCGTCGTCGAAATCTCCAACGGCGGCTCCACCGCCCTCTCCGCCTACCCCTCCTCGGCGAAAGCCGAAAACTTCGAACTCACCGCGACCAAAAAACGCGAGGGCGATCCCAGCGTCACCGCCGTCCCGGTCATCAAGCGAATCTCCCGCTTCCGCAACGGCATGAACGCCTGGGTCGGCAAGGAATGGAAGAACGGCCTCAACACGCTCAAAGTCGTCGCCCGGATCGATTCCGGCAGCGAAGCTGGCGGCTTCTACGCCCGCGCCTACTTCTACGACGGATCGGGCTCCAAGCTCTTGGAGTGGAAGAAGCCACCCCAGGTCGAGGTCAACCGCGGCGGCACCTACGCCGCCCTCCCCGCCCGCTGGTCCGACGGTGAGGACTTCGAAATCTATTTCCCGATCCCGGAGGAAATCGACCGCGGAGCCAACCGCTGGAAGACCGCCATCATCGTTTTCGGCAACGCCACCACCGCCGTTGCCGACGCCTACCCCTCGAGCAGCATCGACCTGAAGGATTTCCAGTTCCCCGAACGCGACCTCGTCACCGAGCCTCGCTGAACCCACGCTCCCGCCCGGGAGAGCGAGCGCCCTCGCGAGCCGCGGGCAACGCCAACCTCCCGCCAAGCTGCCCCCCCCGCGACCGCGGGAAATCTGCCGTCTCGAATCAACCGATAAAACGTAACGGCCGTTACGTTTTATCGGTAAACGCTGCCCTACCCCCACCCGGCACCCGAATTGCTTCCCACAATCCCAGCCGTCCCCATGCCGTCCGTTCCGCCCCCCGCCACCGCTCCCGCTACCTCCCTCTGGAATCCCGACCTCGCCCCGGTCCCGCTGACCGAGCGCACCTGGGGCAAGTGGCACATCGCCGCTCTCTGGGTCGGCATGGCCGTCTGCATTCCGACCTACATGATCGCCGGCGGCCTCATCGACGCCGGCATGAATTGGTGGCAGGCCACCCTCACCGTCCTCCTCGGCAACCTCATCGTCCTCGTCCCGCTCGCGCTCAACGCCCGCGCCGGCACCGCCTACGGCATCCCCTTCCCGGTCCTCCTCCGCTCGTCCTTCGGCGTTTTCGGGTCTAACATCCCTGCCCTCATGCGCGCCATCGTCGCCTGCGGGTGGTTCGGCATCCAGACGTGGATCGGCGGCAGCGCGATCTACCAGATGACCGCCATCGTCGCCGGATTCGACGCCGCCGCCGCGACGCCGCTCCCGATCCTCGGCATCTCCGGCGGCCAGTTCACGTGCTTCATGATCTTCTGGGTCATCAACATGGCCGTCGTCGTGCGCGGCATCGACTGCATCCGTTGGCTCGAAGCGCTCGGCGCGCCCTTCCTCCTCGCCGTCGGCTTCGGCCTCCTCGGGTGGGCGTGGTTCGCCGCCGACGGGTTCGGACCGATGTTGAGTCAACCGTCGAAATTCGCGACCGTCGGCGAGTTCTGGCCCGTCTTCATCCCCGGCCTCACCGCGATGGTCGGTTACTGGGCCACCCTCTCGCTCAACATCCCCGACTTCTCCCGCTTCGCGAAAAGCCAGCGCGATCAGGTCCTCGGCCAGGGCATCGGCATGCCCGGCACCATGGCGCTCTACGCCTTCATCGGCATCGCGACCACCAGCGCCACGGTCGTCGTCTTCGGCGAAGCCATCGCCGACCCCGTCGCGCTGCTCGGCCGCTTCGACAGCCCGTGGATCGTCGTCCCCGGCCTGATCGCCCTCGTCATCGCGACCCTCACGACCAACATCGCCGCCAACGTCGTCTCGCCCGCCAACGATTTCTCCAACCTTCTCCCCCGCCACATCAGTTTCAAAATCGGCGGCCTCATCACCGGGGCGCTCGGCATCCTCGTCTTCCCGTGGAAACTCGTCGCCGAGGGCACCATTTTCGCGTGGCTCATTGGCTACAGCGCCCTGCTAGGTCCCATCGGCGGCATCATGATCGCTGACTACTTCCTCGTCCGAAAACAAAGCCTCGACGCCGACGCGCTCTACCAACCCGACGGCATCTACACCTTCACCCGCGGCTTCAACCTCCGCGCCCTCGCCGCCCTCTTCCTCGCGATCGCCCCGCACGTCCCCGGCTTCCTCGTCGCAATCAACGCCCTCACCACCAACCAGGTCCCGACTTTCTTCGTATCCCTCTACAGCTACAGTTGGTTCTCCGGCTTCGGAATCGCCTTCGCCCTCCACCTCGCACTTTCAAAAATCCGCAATCCGCAATCCGCAATCCGCAATTCATGACTCTTCCGCCCTTCGATCACACGCCCACTCCCTACACCGGCCCGACGAAAGCCGAGGTCCGCGCCCTCCGCGCCCAGCACGTCAACCCGGGCATTTTCATGTTCTACAAAGAGCCGATCATGATCGTGGAAGGGAAGATGCAATACCTCTACGACGAGACGGGACGCCGTTTCCTCGACGCGTTCGGCGGCATCGTCACGGTCAGCGTTGGGCATTGCCACCCCAAGGTCGTCGCCGCCCTCAACCGCCAGAACGAACTCCTCCAGCACACCACCACCATTTACCTGCACCCGAACATCTCGGAATACGCCGCCAAGCTCGCGGCCACGCTCCCGGGTGATCTCAAGGTCGTCTACTTCACCAATTCCGGCTCCGAGGCCAACGACCTCGCGCTCCTCATGGCCCGCGCCTACACCGAGAGCTTCGATTTCCTCGCGCTGCGCAACTGCTACCACGGCGGCTCGCAATCCACGATGGGCCTCACCTCCCACCACACGTGGAAGTTCAACGTCCCGCACTCCTTCGGCATCCACCACGCCATTGCGCCCGACCTCTACCGCGGCCGCTGGACCGACCCCGGCTCGGGCCTGCTCTACGCCGAAGACATCCGCGAGACCATCCGCTTCGCGACCTCCGGGAAGATCGCCGGCTTCATCGCCGAGTCGATCCAGGGCGTCGGCGGGGCCGTCGTTTTCCCCGAAAACTACCTCAAGGAGGCCTACCGCCACGTCCGCGACGCGGGCGGCCTCTGCGTCGCCGACGAAGTCCAATCCGGCTTCGGCCGCACGGGCAGTCACTACTGGGGCTTCGAGACCCAGGGCGTCATCCCCGACATCGTCACAATGGCCAAAGGCATCGGCAACGGCTTCCCGCTCGGAGCCGTCGTCACCACGCCCGAAATCGCGAAAACCATCGCCGCCCGCGTCCACTTCAACACCTACGGCGGCAACCCTATGGCCTGCGCCCAGGGCAAAGCCGTCCTCGAAGTCATCGAAGAAGACGGTCTCCAAGCCAACGCTCTGGCCATGGGCGAACGCCTCCTCACCGGACTGCGTAAGCTCCAGGACCGCCACCCCGCCATCGGCCAGGTCCGCGGACTCGGCCTCATGATCGGCGTCGAACTCGTCGAGGACCGCGAGACGAAAGCCCCCGCAAAAGCCCTGTGCCTCGAAGTCTTCGAGCGCTGCAAGGACCTCGGACTCCTCATCGGCAAGGGCGGATTGGACGGCAATATCCTCCGAATCAAACCCCCGATGTGCGTCAACGCCGACGACGTCGACTTCATGCTCGAAGTCCTCGACGAGGCCATCGGCGACGGCTGAGGATTTAACGCTCGTGCCATCGGCTTCCAGCCGATCACCAGCCCGAAGGCGAAGCCTCAAACTCCCATGAATTCCACCGCCTACCAACGCGTCCGCCTCTGGTCCGGGATCACCTCCATCGGCACCAACCTCGGCGCGATCTGGGTCCTCGCGCTCACCGCCGTCGGGTGGGCTCCACTCATTCCCGCCCATTTTCCGATCGTCGCCGTCTTCGCCCTCATCGCGATCCTCTGGCCGCTCGCCAACCTGCCGTTCGAGATCCTCGTCGGCCACACGACCGAAACCGCCTTCGACCGCACCACCCAGCCTCTCAAAGGCTGGCTCGCGGACTGGCTCCGTGCCTCAGCGCTCAACGCCCTCGCCCTCGTCATCGCTTTCACGTTCTTCTACGTCGCCGCCAGTTCCGGTCTGGCCGGGCCGTTCTTCGCGCTCGCGGCGATCATCGTCGCCGTCGCCCTCCTCCGCCTACCGAGCGGTTTCCACGCCCCACCCGACGCCCCGGAAGCCGCCTACGAAACCAAACTCGCCGCCGAGCTGACCAAGCTCGATCATCCCACCCGCCCCATCCGTTGGTTCGACAACGCCGAGACGACGACCGTCAACGGCTACGTCCGCCCGCTCCCACCGCGCCACCTCTGCCTCTCCACCACGGTTGCAAGCCAGCTGAAGCCCCGCGAAGCCGCGCTCCTCGTCGCGCGCGAGAACTGGTTCGTCCGCTCCGGCGCCAGCCTCGTGACGACGGCCATCGCCGCCCTCTGGATCCTCGGAGGCGTCGCCCTCGCGCTCCGCTTCCCGTCACCGTTTCCCATCCAATCCGCCTTCCTCGGTCCCGCGATCGTCACCACCTGGTGCTTCCTCGCCCTCTTCGTCTGGCCGACCCTCAACCGCGCCATCAACCGCCGCGCCGACCGATCCCTGCTCGCCCTCGCGCCCGCCGCGGAGGTCTCCGCGCTCCTGACCCGCCTTCAGACGCTCAACGCCACCGACACCAATCTCCCCGGCGGCAAGACCGCCGTCTTCCATCCAATCGCCCCCGCCGACCAACGCACCGCCGCTCTCCGATGAACCAAATCCCCCGCCTCCTCTTCATTCTCAGTGGCTGGTTCGGCAACACGATCTCGCGCTCCCTCCACTGCCACGTCGGTCGTCCCAGAGCCACTCGACGCCCGCCCAACTGGTCTTGAATCGATGTAATCCACGCGCAGCCCGGTCCTATTCTTACGAACGGCCCGCTTCAAGCTGGCGAGCCGGTCAATCGTATCGCCCCGCGACTGACGATTCGTCTCGTCGTAAAACCGATCTTCCACCCCGAACCCCGTGATCGTCCGGAGATACTTCCCGCCCGGGCAAGCGCCCGCGGATTCGGCTTCCGGATCTGATACACCCAGTCCCCCGCCCAGACGCTCGCGCCGGATAGACAAAGTGCCAGTGCGATCGGAAACTTCATGAAAGCAAATGCAATCGGTACATTGTTTCACGCAAACAAAATATCTCTCGCTCCCACGCGAAGGGTCGTTTCATTTGTCTACCTTCCCAACGATGACGAGCCCGCCAGTTGATCCTCCGACCCAGGCCCCGACCGAAGCGGCGGTCCCTGCGAGCGATCCCACCGAGACGCCGGCCCCGTCCCGGGCGCGCCGGACTTTCGTCTCGCTCATCCAGATCGCGATTTCCGGCGGGCTGCTCTACTGGATTTTTTCCGACCTGAGCGGAAATGGCACGATGACCCGACTGCTGTCCGGAGCGAATCCGATCTGGATCGCCGTCGCCGTCGCGAGTGCGGGCGTGGCCGTGGTCGCCGGAATCGTCCGCTGGCGGATTTTTCTCGAAATGCTCGCCCTTCACCTGTCGTGGCGACGAGTCACCGCGATCTACCTCATCGGCGGCTTCTTCGACCTTTTTCTGCTCGGGGCCACGGGTGGCGACGCCGCCAAGGCCGTCTGCGTCATGCGCGAATACCCGCACCGCAAGACCACTGCCTTCATGAGCCTGGCAATGGACCACATGAGCGGACTCGGGGCCCTGCTCGCGGCGACGGCCATCTTCACCGTTTCGCGCGCCGATCTTCTCCTGACCAACCCCGTGACCGCCACGATGTTCTGGTTCGTCATCGGTTACGTCACCCTTGCCTTCGTCGGCATCGCGCTGTGCATCCTGGTGTCGAAATTTCCGATTCCCCCTTGGGCCCCCATCCCCGCCAGCCTCGGAAAAGTCGCCGACGACATGCACGCCGCCTTCACGGAGATGCGGAGCCAGTGGCGGGCCAGTCTCTCCGCCGTCGCCGTCTCGTTCGTCGCGCTCTTCGCTTACTACTTCACGTTTTTCGCCGCCGCCCGCGCCCTCGCGGTCTCGATTTCCCTGCCGTCCTTCCTGTCCGCCATGCCCGTCGTCGAAGCGCTCATTTCCCTGCCGATCTCCGTCGCCGGTCTGGGCGTCCGGGAGAAGACCTTCGAATACCTCCTCGAAGCCCTCGCCGACATCCCGATGGAAAGCGCCGTCCTCGTCTCGCTCGGCGGCTTTGCCTGTTGGAGCGTGTGGAACTTTTTGGGCGGCGTCGTCTTCGCACTTTACCGTCGGTCGGAATCCAAGCCGTGACCGAACCGCTCCCCCCCAACGACCGGATTGCCGTCTGCCTCGGGGCCTCCTTCCTCGGTTTCTTCGTGCACACCGGATTTCTGCAAGGCCTCGTCGACGCCGGCGTCGCGCCCGCCCGTATCAGCGGAGCCTCCGCCGGGGCCTACGTCGCCGGACTCTACGCGGCGGGCATCCCGCCCGAGCGCATCCGCGAAATCATCCTCGATCAACGAATGGTCAAAGCGTTCTGGGATTGGCCGAGCGTCCTGCGCGGTTTCCCAATGCTGGTCAACTGGCGGGGCTTCACCGGCTTCCTCAGCGGACGTCACGCCCTCGCGCATCTCCGCAACATCGTCGGCGATCAGCGAATCGAGGATTGCCCCACCGCCGACCTCTCGATCAGCGTCTCGAACCTCACCCAGGGCCGCGCCGAAATGATCCGCCGCGGCCCGCTCGCCGACTTCATCACCGCCAGCTGGGCCGTGCCCGGGCTCTTCGCCGGGGTCCGGATCGACGACAACCTCTACTGGGACGGCGGCATCGCCGACAGCAACCCCGTTGCCCAATTCCTCGACGACCCCGCCATCGACACGATCATCCTCCACACCGCCGACCACCCCGAGCACACCGATCTGGCTGGCCACGGAGCCCACCTCACCATCTCCGACGGCATCAACGTCGCCCACCACATCATCCAGCACCGCGTGCACGATCTCGTGGCCGCTCTCGCCGTCGAGCGCGGCAAACGCATCATCCACTGCCGATCCAACCACCGCCGCCCCAAGTTCGGCGACCACTCCGACCGCCAGCAACTCATCGACGTTGGAGCGCAAACTGCGAAGCAGTTTCTGGGGAGCGCGGGCTTCCAGCCCGCGGGCGAGGGCTTCCAGCCCGAGCCACGTTAACCAAGCGCGAAGCGCCAATCCTCCCCGCCCCCAAGCTTGACAACCCACACCCGAATTTCATCAATCCCCGCCATGAATCCCGGCGACAATCCCTCCCCTGATCAGATTGAAGCCGCCCTCCTGGAGATGATCGTCGGCAACCTGCTCGAGACTCCCCCCGGCTTCGGAGCCGACGACGATCTCTTCGCCGCCGGACTCGACTCCATGGCCATCATGCAGCTCCTCGTCATGGTCGAAGACCGCTTCGGAGCCGCCATCCCGCCCGAGGAAATGACCACCGAAAAATTTGGCACCATCAAGACCATCGTCCCGCTCGTCCAGAAATACGCGACTTGATCCTCACCAGCGCCGAGACGAATCAATTCTTAAAACATAGTTCCTAAATCTGAAAACTCCGCCCCGCACCATCCCGCTCACCGGAGCCGACGCCTTCGTCCTCTCCGTCAACGAGATGATGCGCCGCAGCGGCCAGGACGAGCTCGTCAGCCAAAGCCGGATCGAGCTCGACCGCCTCCCCGACCTCACCGACCTCCAGGCCGCCGCCAACCGCCTCGCCGGAAGCCACCCCCTCCTCCACGCCCGCATCTCGCGGAACCTTCTCACTTCCGAAGCCCGCTGGCACCCCCTCCCCCACTCCGAGCGCGGACTACCGATCCACCTTTGGGCCGAAGACGACACCTCGCCGCCCGGCGGGCACTCCTTCCAACCCGCCGCCGAGTTCGACACCTGGGCCGAGGACCTGCTCAACACCCCGCGCCCCGACCGCACGGTCAATCTCCGCCTCGACCTTTACCTCCGAGCCGACGGCACCGCCGTCCTCATCCTCTCCTGGTCGCACCTGCTCTTCGACGGCAAGGGCGCGGAATACTTCGCCACCGAGCTCGCCAATCCCTCCGAGCCCGCCGCCGACATCGACCTCCCGGCCCCCAACGCCAGCCCGGCACCCTCGATCATCGACAACCTCAAAAAAGCGGTCGTCATCATGGATCGGCTCAACCGCTTCTCCCGCCTCGGTTTTCAATCCCTTGCCGGGCCTACGGCCAAACCCGGCCGCATCCGCGCCGCCCACGTCACCTTCGACCCCGCCGACACCGCGACCATCCACGCCCGCGCCCGCGCCCTCACCGGCCCCCTCTTCAACCTCGGCTACTTCCTCGCCTGCGCCGCCCGCGCCCACCGCGCCATCTTCCTCGACCGCGGCCAGGACCCCGACCGCTACGTCGTGAGCGTCCCGATCCAGGTCCGCCGCAAGGGAGCGAAAGCCGATTTCTTTCAGAACCGAATGAGCATCATGTTCTTCGGCTTGGAAAAAGACACCCTCGACACCGTCGAACACGCCACCAAAGCCGCCCACCAGCAATTTGCCGACATGACGCGGCAGAAACTCGAAGTTGCCTTCGGAGCCATGATGCAGCTCATGCGCCGCCTCCCCGCCCGGCCCTACATGGGGCAGGTTCGCTGGCAATTCAACGGCGAGATCACCAGCTTCTTCCACTCCCACACCGGCCCCTTCGCCCCCAATCTCACCGAACTTCACGGGGCCAAAGTCACCAACGCCTACCACGTCCCGTCCCTCTGCAACCCACCCGGCTCCGGCATCTTCTGCAACGAAAACCAGGGCCGCCTCACCGTCGTCACCACCTGGCGCGAAGGCAGCGTCACCGAAGCCGAGGCCAAGAAACTCCTCGCCCACACCTGCGAAGACCTCCTCGGCCGCCCCGCCACCGTCCCCGCGCATGCGGTGTGACGTCCTCGTCGTCGGCGGAGGCCCCGCCGGCATTGCCGCCGCCATCACCGCCGCCCGCGCCGGAGCCAACACGCACCTCGTCGAGCGCAACCCCCAGCTCGGCGGCAACGTCACCGCCGCCCTCGTCCACACCATTTGCGGCCTCTACCACATCCGGGAAAAGCCCGGAGCCGAATACGCCCACGAAGGCTTCCCGAAGGAAATCGCCGAGCGCCTCCTCGCCATCGGCGGAGCCGCCCCGCCCGTGAGAATGGGCCGCCTCGACGTCCTCCCGACCAAGCCCGCCGCCTTCGCCCAACTCGCCACCACCCTCACCGCCGAAACCAAAAACCTCACCACTCACCTCAGCCGAGGGGTCAGGCCGTTCATTGGTTCAGAAATCACGCGGTCTTGGATCTCCGGGGACGTCATACTCGAACCCACCGTCGTCATCGACACGACCGGCGAAGCCAACCTCGCCCGGGAATCCGCCGACCTCGCCCCCACCCGCCAGCGCCCCGCCATCATCTTCACCCTGGCGGACGCAGTTCCCCTCACGCCCAACCTCCGCCTCCAAATCGCCAACCACCTCCGCCGAGTCGCCCCCGGTGCCGCCCTCCGCGAAAGCGTCGGAGAGACCTACGTCACCATCGACCTCCCCCACGAAGATTTCGACCAAGCCCTCGACCTGACCGCCCGCGTCGTCTCCCATCTCCGCACCCTTCCCGGTTTCGAGCGCGCAACCCGCAAGACCCTGTCCACCCAACTTGGCGTCCGCGAAAGCCACCTCGTTCGCGGTCGATACCAGCTCACCGCCGACGACATTCTCACCGGAGCCACTTTCCCCGACGCCGTCGCCGTGTCCACGTGGCCGATCGAACTTCGCGAAACCATCCGTGGCCCCAAGTTCCGCTACCCCACCGGCCCCTGCCAAATCCCCGCTCGAGCCCTCCGCTCCGCCACGGTCCCCAATCTCCTCACCGCCGGCCGCTGCCTCAGCGCCACCCACGAAGCCCAGGCCGCCCTCCGCGTCATCGGCACCGCCCTCGCCACCGGCGAAGCCGCCGGAAGACTCGCAGCGCAAGGTGTTTGAACAGAAGAACGCGAAAATCGCAAAGAAGGGGAATTCAAAAGCCAGAGCTTTGTTTGAATTCTCCCACCCCTTTGCGCTCTCCTCGCCCTTCGGTCCGGTTATCCACCCTCACCAGCACCGAGATGTCGGACGGCACCGAGAATCGGTGGAATCGAGGAGCGCCAACCCATTGACTTGGGAGCAGCAATCAGCCGACGAAAAATTCGCGGGATTCGCCGCCAAACCGGTGAGATCCGGGGACCCGACCGCCGGTCTCGCCGCAAAAGAAATTCTCGCGGGCCGATTCGTCTTCGGTAACGTCGGGCGACCTTGAAAACCCGCGCCATTTCCTTCCGCCGATGACCGTCCCGCTCTGGGTCCGCGCGTGGCTGCGCGTCGAGGTCGTGCTCGGCGTTCTTCTCATGATCCTGGCCCTCTTCCAGTCCGGGCAGGTCATGGGCGCCATGGCGAGCACGTCGCTTTCGACCGACGAATTCGGCACGATTGGGACCTTCAGCGGCAAGGGACCGGTGCGGGTGATCACCGACTACCGCGCGCCGAAAAACCACATCTTCTTCAATCTCCTCAACAGCATCCTCCCGGGTCGCGAATCGCTGAACCCCGCCCGCGTCCGCGTCCTCGCGATCTTCGCGACGGCCGCCATCCCGGTCGTCATGCTGCTCCTCGCCATGGCGCTGGGGCGGTTTCTCGAGGCCGGTGTGTTTCTGGCGCTGTGGAGTTTTGCACCCCAGATGTTGACACTCTCGATGGAGGCGCGTGGCTACGGATTCCTGGCCCTCTTCGCTCTCCTCGCATCCATCGGCACCCTCGCCTACTGCCGGACCGATCATCGATTCTGGCTGGGAGTGATTGCGGCCACGATCGTCCTCGGGATCTACACCGTCCCGTCGTTCGTTTTCTTCGGCGGCCCGCTACTCCTTCTCCTGTGGGCGACCACTCGCCGCCGTGACGTCTTCGTCGCCGGGTCGATCTCGGCGGGTGTCACGCTTATCCTTTACGCGCCCGTCCTCACCCAGCTCATCACCGCCTACACGGACTTCCGCGGCGACGCCGAGAACGACTTCGAGACGTGGGAAGGCATCCTCCGCGCCATCAAACTTTACCTCTTCAGCGCGAGCAACCTCGCGACCGCCGCATTCTTCGCCGCGGTCGCAGTCACCCCGTTCGCGCTGGTGCTCGCGAATCGCCGCGACCCCTCGGCCCGAGCCCTCGCGACGGTTTCCGCCGCCGCCCTCGCCGCCTTCTCGATTCTACTCGTTCTCGAATCCCCGCCCGTCCGCGTCGCCGCGTTCATGACGATCCCGTTCGCCTTCGCCGGCGTCTTCGCGGCCGGCGCATTGCTCCGCGATTTCGCGCCCTTTTCGCTCCGTGCCCTCGTCGTCGCCTGCGTCGGCACCGCCCTCGTCGCCACGTCGGTCCCCGCGCTGCGCGCGGTGAATTTCGTTCCCGCCGAGGATTGGACCCGCGCCGCCAACTGGATCGACGCCGCCTTCCCGCCGGACGTCAAAGTCGACTTCGAAGAACGCGCCAAATACCTCCGGCAAACTCTCGCCGACTCCGCGAGCCGCACCACCGACTTCGACGAGCGCGCCTTCCTCGCCGGCAACCTCATCGTCGCCTCCGCCCCCAACAAATGGGCCGACGACCGCCGCTTCACCCGTCCGGCCAACGAACCCGGCACCGCCGTCGTCACCGTCCCAGGCTCGATCCGCGACATTTCGCTGACGTTTCAACTTCCCGAAAATCACCGCATCGCGGACCTTCCATCCGAGCTAGCCGACCGCTCCGCTGAAACGGGCATCGAGCCCGAAGATCTCACCTTCACCGCGAAGGACGGCCACGCGCTCGTCATCCTTTTCGACCGCCCGGTCCGCCAGCGCTTCGCCATCGTTCACGCCCGCGACACCGCGACCGGCGAGAATCTCGCGGAGGATCCCGGAGTCGTCCACGCCGGCAGCGCCATCGCCGTTCCGATCCCCAAAGGCCTCACCCTCGAAGTCGACCTCACCGTCTACGATCCCGAAGCCAAAGTCGTCGAAGCTTGGATCACGCCGCAGGAATGAATCCCACCATTCACCATTCACCATTCACCAATCACAAGACCGCCCTGGGCCTCTCCCTCGCCTTCGCCCTCCTCGCCCTCTGGTCCTACACGCAGGCGAACACCTTCCCCGCCAGCTACCACCCCGACGAGCCGAGCAAGGCCCGCCAAATCATCGAGGGCGAATTCAATTTTCACCACCCGATGCTGATGCTCTCGGCGGCCAAGGTCGCGGTCGCGATCACCGGAGCCAGCGACGACGTCCAACGCGTCACCGAAGTCGGCCGTTGGGTCTCCGCCACGTTCACGGCCGGGGCGGTCTTCTGCCTCGTCCTCCTCACGATCCTCCTCTACGGCCACCTCGCCGGAGCCTTCGCGGGTGCGCTCCTCGTCACGAACCACCACCTCTTCGAGCTGGCGCACTATTTCAAAGAAGACCCCGCCGTCCTGCTCGGCGTGAGCGCGTTCTTCCTCGCGCTCGCCGCCTTCGACCGCAACCCCGGCAACAAAACCGCCGCCCTCCTCGGCATCGGCACCGGCCTGGCCATCTCCGGCAAATACGTCGGCGCCCTCGTCATCCCGGTCGCGCTCGTCTCACTCGTCTGGGGAGCGCGCGCGTCCCCGCGTGCGAGCGGCGGCGTCCCCGCCGCCGCGCATTCCGGACCACGCTGGATGACCACCCTCTCGCTCTGGTTCCTCGCCGCCGTCGCCACGTTCGCCCTCGCGAACCTCCCGATTTTCCTCAACCCAACCGCCTTCGCCGCCGGCTTCGACCGGGAGCTCGACTTCGCCGTCCACGGTCACAAAGGCATCACCCGCGCCATCCCGCACGGCGTCTACGGAGCCGTCTTCCGCGAATCCATAAACCCCGCGATCTGGGCTCTCCTCATCGTGTTCGCGATCAGCCTCCTCGTCCGCTGGCGCACCGCCCGCCCCGTCGAATGGCTGCTCGCAACGTTCCCGCTCATCTTCGCTCTCGTCCTGTCCTTTTCGCCGAAGACCCACCACCGCTACTTCCTCCCCGCCACCGGCCTCCTCCTCGCGATGGCCGGAGCCGCGATCGTTCTTCTTCCCCCATTGATTCACGAAGCAGTCGCGCGCGCCCGGCTCTACCTGACTTATCGCGGCATTCCCATTCGGCAGATGCCGTGGTCGCTCCTTCGGACGAATCCTCCGATCTCGCGGACGCTGGCTGGCCTCATCATGGCCGCCGCCCTCGTCGTCGCGTTGGCCGTCCAGGCACCCCACTTCTGGCGCTACTTCGACGGATTCTCGAACGACGGACGCTCGAAAATTGCCCGCTACATCCGAGCCAACATCGATCCGACCGCCACGATCATCTCCGACAAACGCGTCAACCTCCGCGAACTCGACCTCCCCAATCCGATCGCAGGAAAACTCTTCGCCGCCGACGTCGGCACCCTCGCCGAGCTCCGCGACCGCGAAATCACATTGATCGCCGTCGCGGAAGGCGATTACGGCCGATTCTTCCGCGATAAGCTCAAGCCCACCGACGCCGGAGCCGCCGAATTCGCCCGCCGCAAAGCCTTCTACGAAGAGCTCTTCGACTCGGGAACCCTCCTCTTGGACTCCCCCCCGGGCCAACTCCAATACCTCCAACCCCACATCCAGCTCTGGTCATGGGAACCGTCGACGCAGTAAATTTCCTTCAAAACCTGTCATTCTGAGCGAAGCGAAGAGCCATCGACCGCCTTTCACTTCCGAAGTTCAGAAACAAAAAGGTAATCACTGCTTTGCACTACTCACCGCCCGTCACGCCTGAGAAGCCAGAGATTCTTCGCTTCGCTCAGAATGACAGAAGGGGAAAAGCGACCCTCACCCCCAATCCTGAAAATCCCGTGAATCCTGTCAAAAACTCACCTCACCCCCACCGCTTCGGCCGCTGCCCTCGCGCTCGCTCCAGAACCTCCCGTTCCTCCCGAGTCAGCGAATCGATCCCCTCCCGCAACACCTTGTCTAGGATCTCGTCCACCCCTCGCGCCCCCGACGCCCCCGCCGGATCCACCACCTCGAAGACCGTCCGCCCGAATCCTGCGCCGCCGCGGTAACGCCGACCGCCCTCCGCGGAATCCCCCATCCGTCGCGCCACGCCGAAGACCGGCGTCGCGGCCGCGAAACTCGCGGGGTCCCGCAGTTCCTTCTTCGCATACCACCGACCAAACAGGAAGCCCACGAACGCCCCGCCCAAATGCGCCGCGTGCCCGACGTTTGCCTCGAATCCAGTCACCCACATCACGACCGTCGCCGCGACGATCCCCATTCCCAGATACTTCGCCCTCATGCGCAGAGGCAGAACGAAGAAGATCAGCGCCGTGATCGGCAGATTCGGGAACATCGCCGTGAGCGCGATCAGCACCGCGTAAACCGCCCCCGACGCGCCGATGAGCAGCGGCGTCGACGGCACGAAAAAAATCTGCGCCAGCCCGCCGACGATCCCGCCGGCGAAGTAGAGCCCGAGGAACGTCCGCGTCCCGATCACCCGCTCCAACTCGCGCCCCGCGAACCACAGCCCCACCATGTTCATCACGATGTGCAGCACGCTCCCGTGCAGAAATTGGTGCGTCACCAGCTGCCACCACGCACCCGCCGCCAGCCCCGCCCCACTCAGCCCGTAGCGCACTTCGACCAGATATTGAGCCCGCTGCGGCATCAGCGACATCAGCACGAAAATCCCCACGTTGATCAGCACCAACGTCCGCGTGGCCCGCGCGTCGTCCGCTCGAAAATCCGGTAACATTCCGGCGGACACTACCCGCGCTTCCGGCGCTTGTCCACGGGCGGCACGAGCACCCGCAACTTCCGCTCGGCGAAGCCGAATTCGAACGGCGTCGTGCCGGAAATCTCGCCGTCCAGCTCGACCGGCACGTCGGTGTCCGAGGACACTTTCAGGCCCGTCGTTTGAAAGTATTCGACGTCCGGCAGCTCCGCGTGCGCACCAAACGCGATCGCGTGCAGGTAACGCACCACGTCCCAATGACTCTGATTCTTGAACAACACCACGTCCAGCAACCCGTCATCCAGGGTCGCATCCTTGAACAACACCACCGGCCCGCCGTAATGCCGCCCATTCCCCGCCAGCAGAAAACACCCTTCGCGCACCGTCCCGTCCGCCGCCTCGACCCGGATCTTCGGCGGCTTGCCCGCCGCCGCCTGCGCCAACGACAACACGTAACTCACCGGCCCGAGCACCTTCTTGAAATCCGGCGACGTCCGTTGCACGACGTCCGCGTCCAGCCCCACGCCCGCCAATTGCACAAAATATTCGTCGTTCGCCCGCGGCAGATCGATCCGCCGCGTTTCCCCCGCCTCGATCACCGCCCACGCCTTTTCGAGGTTGTTCCCCGGGATCCCCAGCTCCAGCGCGAAGACGTTCATCGTCCCGACCGGCAGAATCCCAAACGTCACGTCCGCCTCGCCGATCCCGTTGACGACCTCGTTGATCGTCCCGTCCCCACCCGCCGCGACGATCGTCTCGTAACCCTGCTCGACCGCCCGCTCGGCGATGGCTTCGGCGTCGCCAATGGCCTTGGTCTCGCGAACGACGATCACCTTTGGAGACAGCTTTTCGATGGTCTGTCGCAGCGATTTCGCCCGGTCTCCGCGGGCCGCCGGGTTCAGAATGACCAGGATTTTATTCAAGCTTCACAAACGTGGGTGGATGCGTAGGTTGCGGGCGTGAAGCGAATTGCCAAGGTTTTTCTAGGCGTTTTCGCGGGTCTTCTGGCAGTCCTGATCCTCCTTCTCATCGGGATCAATCTCTACCTGCAGTCCGCGAACGTGCAGTCGCGCATCGGCCAGGCGACGGCCCAGGCCTTCGGATCGCCGGTCAAAGTCAGCCGCACGCTCTACACCCCGTGGAGCGGCCTGAGCCTCTCCGGCCTCTCCGTTGCCGACCCGATTCTTCCCGACACCAAGATGATGGAAGCCACCCGCTTCTCGGTGAAATTCGAGTTCTTCCCGCTCCTCCAGCGCCGTTTCGTCATCAGCGAAATCAACCTCACCGACCCGCGCTTCGTGCTCCGCCAGACCGACGACGAACAGTGGGTCGTCGTCCCGCCGAGCGAACTCCTCCCCGTCGAACCGCGGAGAACCCCAGCCGCCACGCCGCGGCCGAACCAATCGACGACCACCGCCCCCGCCCCGGGCGGCGCCGGAACCGGCCGACGCACCGCCGACGCCGCGCCACCCTACAAAGTCGAACTGCGCAAGTTCTCCATCCGCCGCGGCTCCGTCCTCATGACCGACCGGCGCGGTCGCCCCGTCGTCGTCCTCGAAAACGTCCGCATCGAAGGCGAGATGAAGCCCGACGGCACCGTCGCCGGCAGCATCCGCATCGACGAGCTCGCCTTCGGCGACCGCCTTCATCCGCGCAAACTTCGCGCCGAATTCACCCAGGACGGCCCGCAGCTTTCGGTCACCGAAATCAAGAGCGCCCTCGCCGGCGGCGCGATTCGCGGCGAATTTCACGCCCGCACGCCCGCCCGAGGCCAACCCCAGTTCGACCTTCGTCTCCGCCTCGACGACGTCTCCGTCCCCGAAATCATCGACGAGGCTCACGGCGACGGCAACGGAGCCGAGGGCACGCTCCTCGGCGAGTTCCGGCTCAAAGGCACAGCCGGGAAGCCCGAGACGTTCACCGGTCGCGGCCAATTCGACCTCGTGGACGGCCGCTTGAAGCCGCTCGATTTCATCCGCCAGATCGGCAAGGTCCTGCGCATCGACGAACTTCAGACCCTCGACCTCGAGCGGGCCGAGCTCCGACTCGACGTCCGCGACGAGCGGGTCCACCTCACCGACCTCACCCTCCAGACCGAGAACCTCATCATCAACGCCACCGGCCCGATCGACTTCGACGGCGAACTCGATCTCGACGGCCGCCTCCTCGTGAACGAAAAAATCCAGCGCGGTCTCCGCGGCCTCCTCAACGACAACTTCACCCCGTCCGAGAACGCCGACTACAAGCAGGTCGCCTTCAAGATCTACGGCCAAACGTCCCGACCCGAAACCGATCTCGCCGAACGCGTCCTCGGCGATACCGTCGGCAAATACCTCGGTGGATTTCTCAAAGGCATGTTCAAACAGCCGGAACCCAAGAAGAAGAAAAAGAACAAACCCGAAACCCGCGCCCCCGACGACGACTCCGTCCGCGAGGCCAGCAACCCGACCCGCCCGGCGACGCCCGCGCCGGACGGCCTCTAGGGTCACCCGCCGATGCGCGTCATCGCCGGCATCGCGGGAGGCCTCCCGCTCGCCCCGCCCCCCCGCACGACCCGGCCCACCATGGACAAAGTCCGGGCCGCCATCTTTTCCAGCCTCGCCGACGCCGTCCCCGGCACCCGCGTCCTCGACCTCTTCGCCGGCTCCGGCGCCCTCGGCATCGAGGCCCTCAGCCGTGGCGCCACCACCGCCACCTTCGTCGACGCGGACCCCGCCGCCGCCGCCATCGCCCGCAAAAATCTCGCCCGCACCAAGCTCACCGGCAGCGTCCTGGCGACGGACGTCTTCCGCTACCTCTCGATCCATTCGACGCCAGCGACCTTCGACCTCATCTTCGCCGACCCGCCCTACCGGAAGAACGACGCCGACCGCGATTTCGTCGCCGACCTCCTCGCCGACCCGCACCTCCCCGCCGCCCTCGCACCCGGCGGCACCTTCATCCTCGAAAGCGTTTCCCACCGCCCCCTCCCCGACCTCCAGACCACGGCCTGGCAAGCCATCCGCACCAAGTCCTACGGCGAATCCGCCGTCGCCTTCCTGATTCCCCGGTGACCGCCCTCGTCCGCCTCCTCTACAACGCGGCCTACCCCTTGATCGCCCTCATCATGCTCCCGGGCCTGATTTGGAAAATGCTCCGCCGCGGAAAATACCGGCACAAGTTCGGCCAGCGCTTCGCCGTCTATTCGACGAACGTCCGCACCCGCCTCTCCGCCCGCCCCCGCACCTGGGTCCACGCCGTGAGCGTCGGCGAAGTCCTCATCGCCCTCAAGCTCATCGATCGCCTCCGCGAGCGCGAACCCGACCGCGCCTTCGTCCTCTCGACCACCACATCGACCGGCTTCGCCCTCGCCAACAGCCACCGCTCCGACTGGCTCGAGCCGATTTACAACCCGCTCGACTTCATCCTCTTCACCCGCCGCGCCATCGCGCTCATCCGCCCGCCCCAGCTCATCCTCGTCGAAGCCGAAGTTTGGCCGAATCTCGTCGCCGGCGTCCGCGCCAAAGGAGGCCGCGCCATCCTCGTCAACGCCCGACTCTCCCCCCGCTCCGAATCCCGCTACCGCCGAGCCCGTTGGATCACCGGCCCCATCTTCAACACCCTCGACGCCATCTGCGTCCCCGACCCCGAGGACATCGACCGCTGGCAGACCCTCGGCGTCCGCAAGTCGATCCTTCACCTCACCGGCAGCATCAAATTCGACAACCCCGCCAAGCCACCGGAGAACGACTTCCGCCCCCTCCTCGACGAACTGGGCATCGCAAAAACCACCCCCATCCTCCTCGGAGCCAGCACCCACCCGGGAGAGGAAAAGCTCCTGGCCCAAACCCTCATCGAGCTCCGAAAAACCGACCCAACCTGGATCTACCTGGCCGTCCCCCGCCACGTCGAAAGAACCCCCGAAATCACCAAAGACCTCGAGTCCCTCGGCCTACAAACCGCCCTCCGCTCAAAAATCCGAAATCCGAAATCCGAAATCCGAAATCCCGCCGTTCTCGTCGTCGATTCCACCGGCGAGCTCCGCGACTGGTATCGCTGCGCCACGGTCGTCGTCGTCGGCAAAAGTTTCCTGTCGAAGGGCGGCCAGAACCCCGCCGAAGCGATTCAAGCAGGAGTCCCCGTCCTCTTCGGCCCCAACATGCAGAACTTTCAGGTCCTCACCCGCGACCTCATCCGCCACGAAGGAGCCATCCAAGTCCAGACCGACTCCGACCTCGCCCCGACGATCCTCGCTCTCCAAAGCGACCCGTCACGCGCCGAGGCATTGGTAGCGAACGGCCGCGCCGTCCTCGACCGCCACATCGGAGCCACCGACCGAACCTGCGGGGTGCTCGCAAGCCCGGACTGACATTCGCAAAAGGCACGACCAACGGTGAGACGCCAGAGATTGCCTCTTTTAGCTGAGTCCGAAATGAGAGGCTGTCGACGGCTCTTCGCTCCGCTCAGGATGACAGGTTTGGGGGGCAGCATTGCCGTTGCGAAGCAACCCCTCGTCCAACCACTGTCATCTTGAACGAAGTGAAAGATCTCTGGCTTACACTTCACCGCAAACCAGCCAAACGCCCCAAACCCACCCCCAGCCCCGCACACAACTCTCACCCACCAATCACCATTCACCCCTCACCAATCACCACTCACGTTCCCCCTTGCCCCTCCCCGCCGTTTCCCGCTAATTCCCACCCGTGACCGTCCGCCGCCGCGTCCTGCGGCCAGAAACCCTCATCCTCCTGCTCGCCGTCGTCCTGCGCCTCGCCGCGCTCGACCTCAAGCCCGCGCACTTCGACGAAGGCGTGAACGGCTGGTTCGCCGACCGGATCGCCGCCCAAGGCTATTACCACTACGACCCCACGAATTACCACGGCCCGCTGCACATGTACGCGGTGTTCGTTTCGCAGCAACTCCTCGGCCGGAACCTCTGGGCGCTCCGCCTCCCCGCCATTCTCGCCAGCGTCGCCGCCGTCTGGATGACGCTCAAATTTGCCCGTTTCATCGGTCGCTCCGCCGCCCGCTGGGCCGCCATCATCATGGCCGTCTCGCCCGCGTTCGTCTTCTACGGGCGCTACTCGATCCACGAATCCGGCCTCGTCTTTTTCACGATGCTCACCACCTGGGGCATCCTCGCGCTCTGGACCACCGGTGAGCGCCGCGGTCTCGTAGCCCTCGCAGCCGGGATCACCGGAATGGTCCTCACCAAGGAGACCTACATCATTCACCTCGTCAGCCTCGCGCTCGCCTTCCCCTGTCTGTTCTTCTGGCAGCGCCGATCGCCCTCGGAGCCCGCCGTCCCCTCCGTCTCCCAACAGGCATCCCGCCGCGACATCGCGACCGCCGTCGCCGCCTCCCTGGGCGTGATCGTATTTTTCTACTCCGGCACATTCCTCGATTGGCGCGGCCTCACCGGACTCTACGAAACCTTCCTCGCTTGGTTCGAAACCGGCGTCAAAGCCGGCGGCCACGCCAAGTCGGACTACCAGTTCGGCCCGCTCAACTTCTACTGGCCGACCCTCATGGCCCGCTACGAATTCCTCCACCTCCTCGGCCTCCTCGCCTGCGTCCGACTCCTCTGGCCCGCCCCCGCCATCCTTCGCTACCTCGCCATCGCGGGCGGCGGCACCCTTCTCGCCTACAGCCTCATCCCCTACAAAACCCCCTGGCTCATCATCTCCCTGCTCTGGCCCTTCGGCCTCATCCTCGGCGCGACCATCGCCGAGTTTTCGAAATACGCGACCGTCCCCCGCGTCGCCGCCGTCGCCGTCGGGATCTCGTCCCTCCTGTCCTTCCGCCTGAACGCCCTCGAGTTCGCGAACCCCCGCGAACCCTACGTCTACGTCCAGACGTTCCCCGCCATCCGCCGTTTTACCGACCCGCTCCTCGCACTCGCCCGCCGCGACCCGGCCGCCTACCACCTCCGCGGCGACATCATTCTCGAGAGCTACTACCCGCTCCCCTGGATGCTCGGCGACTTCGACAACGTCGGGTATTACAAGGACGATCGACCGAACTCCGGATCGGCCGACTTCATCGCCATCGCCGCCAGCCAGGCCGACGACTTCGAGCGCACCCTCCGCGAGCCCTACGTCAAACGCCCGTTCCGCCTCCGCGACGCCCAGGAGGATTGCGTGGCCTACTTCCGCGCTTCCGTCTTCGGCGACCTTCTCGAAAACGAACCCACCGTCGGCGCGCCATGACGCGCCTCTGCTCCGGCCTGCTCACCGGTGTCGCCGCGGCCAACGTCACCGCCATTTTCCTCGGCATCGTCTCGGGTGGTCTCGGCCCCGTCACCGCCACGCTTGCGCTCCTCGTCGGCGTCGCCGCGGGAACGATCACCGCCATCCAGTCCGACCGCGATCCGCCCTTCCGACCGCGACCCGCCGAGTGGTTCGTCATCGCAGCCTTCATCCTCGCGAGCCTCCGCGCCTTCCTCTGGCTCATCTATCCGAAGGACGGCGAACTCTTCGTCCTCTCGCCCTACAACCTCGGCGACCTCTCGCTCCACCTCGGCCTCGTCAACTACCTCGCCTCCGGCGTCCCGTTCTGGCCCGAAGCCCAGATCCTGGCGGGCGAGACGCTGCGTTACCCGGTCGGCACCGATCTCTTCAACAGCCTCCTCCTGCTCGTCGGCGTCCCGATCAACCGCGGCCTCGTCGCCGTCGGTTTTGTCGGCGCGCTGCTCACCGGCTGGTCGCTCTGGCGCTGGGGCCGCGGATTCGCCGTCGCCGCGCTCCTCTTCAGCGGCGGCCTCGCCGCGTTCGTCGCGTTCGGCACCGGGAACTCGACCCTCACCGACTTTCAAGCCGACGCCGAGTGGCCGTGGAAAAATTTCTTCCTCACCATGCTGGTCACCCAGCGCGGCCTCCTCCTCGCCCTCCCGGCCGGCCTCCTCCTCCTCGACGACTGGCGCGCCCGCTGGCTGCTCGACGATCCCCGCACCACCCTCCCCCGCTGGGCCGCCCTCCTCCTCTACGCCACGATGCCGCTCGCCAGCGTCCACACGTTTCTTTTCCTCAGCGTCGTCCTTCTCGGCGTCTACCTCCTCGCCCCGCTCGCCACCAGCCGCCTCGCCGCCCGACAATTCGTCATTTTCTCCATCCTCCCCGCGACGATCTGCGTCGTTCTCGTCACCGGCATTTTCTCGTCCGCCGGCGGCATTCACTGGCAGGCTGGTTGGCTCCAGGACGATCACCCGATCTGGTTCTGGGTGCGGAATTTCGGCCTCATCCCCGTCCTCTGGATCGCCGCGCTCGTTTTCGCCATCCTCCGCCGCGACCGCAACGCGCTCGCGATCCTCGCGCCCGCCACCGCGTTTTTCCTTCTCTGCTGCTTCGTCTCGTTCGCGCCCTGGCCGTGGGACAACGTGAAGATCATGCTCTGGTGCTGGCTCGCCGTCGTCCCCTTCGTCTGGGAATCAACCCTGCGCCCCCTCCCACTCTGGGGCCGGTCGGCCGCCCTCTTCGTCCTCTTTTTCAGCGGAGCCCTCTCGCTCGTCGGCGGCCTCGACGGCCGCCACGGCTATTCGCTCGTCAACCGCGCCGATCTCGATCTCACGGCATCCGCCATCCGCGACCTCCCGCCCACCGCCCGCTTCGCGGCCGCGCCGGAATACAATCACCCCCTCATCCTCGCCGGACGCCCGGTCGCCGCCGGCTACGAAGGCCACCTCTGGAGCCACGGCCTCGACTACCGCGCCACCTACGACGCCCTCGAAAACCTCATGACCCAACAACCCGGCTGGCGAAAAGACGCCGACCGCCTCGGCGTTGACTACCTCTACTGGGGCCGCCCCGAACGCCAACGCTACACTGGCGGCCAAAAGCAATGGTCGACCAAACTCCCCGTTATCGCCCGAGGCGAAGGCTTCACCATCTACGATCTACGCGCTGAGCCAACTAAACGGGATTAACTCGATTGACTGGATTTACAGGATTGAGAAATCCGGCCTCCGGCTCCTTTTCCTAAAAATCCAGTTAATCCTGAAAATCCTGCATAATCCTGTTTAGTTCTCCTTCTCGACCGCCTCCCCCCGGATCGCCGCCAGCAGAATCCGGAAGATGTCGGTATTATCGAGATACCCCCGCACGACTTCGCTCCCCGGCCCGCTCCCCAGCAACCACACGTCACCCCCCGTGTGATAAGCCGAATCCTTCGCCACCAACGCCGGCTGCGAAAAATCGGGATCCGCCGCGTCCAGCATCGTGTCGCCGCGCCGATTCGCATCCGGATTCCCACCCGGCCCACTCGCGAACGTCAGCGCGCTCGAGCCCGTCCCCGGATTCGTCCGCAGCAGGATGTCTCCCTTCACCGTGTTCTTCAGGTAACCATTCAGCGCGATCCCGCCCGTCCCGTGGTCCGTCGTCACGAGGATGAGCGCGTTTTCGCCGACCGCCTTGCGCAGATAAGCCAACGTCGCGTCCAACTCGAGCACCTCGACCATCGCGCGCTTGGCGTTGTTGGCGTGCGACGCCTTGTCCGGCAAAGCCGCTTCGACGACCAGACAATAGGGCCGCCCCTTGGCCTTCAAAAAATCCAGCGCCGCCCGAGTCATGTCGACCAACCGCAACTCCCGCGTCCCATCCGCGTAATACGGAAGCGTATTCGACGCGAAGAGCCCGAGCACCGGCTGGTCACCGCGGATCCCCGCCCGCAAATCCTCCCATTTCCGAAAAACCTCCACCGGCGCCGCGGCCAGCGCCTCCGTGTTCCGCCGGACGATCTCGAGCTCCCCCTCCCGGTATTCGCTCGCAACCCCCTCGCCCCCGTCGAAAAACCACTGATCCCCACCGCCCAGCACGATGTCCGCCCGCCAACCCATCTGCGGAATCAACTTCGCCGCGATCGCCGCGTATTCGCCGCGCTTCGGGTGCTCGACCAGGAACGACACCGGCGTCGCGCCGACCACCGCGTCGTCCGACACCACGCCGGTCGACCACCCCTCCGCCCGCGCGATGTCGAGAATGCTCTCCGGTGCCGGCTTCGGGCTCTGCGGCGAAAACCCGACAAACCCATTCACCGTCTTGATCCCCCGCCCCATCGCCGTCGCCGCCGCCGCCGAGTCGGTCACCACGTCATTGGCCGAAAACGTTCGCACCACCGCCGTATTTGGAAAATCCTCCAAAGCCAGCTTCCCCCGCACCCCCAGCGAATACACCCGCGTCGCCGTGATCAATTCCTGCGAAGTCCCGTCCGCGATCACCAGAACGACCCCGTCCAACTCCCTAGCCCGGCTCGCCGTCAGCGCGACTCCCAAGCCCACCACCGCAAACAGACACACCTGGGAAATTTTCACCTTCATCGAGCCGCGGACCGTATTCCGAGGTCGAAAAACTTTCAACGCCCCACGCGAATCGACCGCCCCACGCGATGCCGACTTGCGCCCCACCCCGGACCGCTCTAGGAACGCCGCCGCGTGTATATTCCCACTCCCGACCAAAAAATCGCCGGCGTCCTCGCCCCGGTCTTCGCCCTCCGCGGTCCCGACGATCTCGGCATCGGCGACACCGCCGCTCTGCTGGAATTCGGCACCTGGGCCGCCCACCACGGCCTCCGGATCATTCAAATCCTCCCGATCAACGAAAGCGGCGGCGACAACTCGCCCTACAACGTCATCAGTTCGATGGCCCTCGACCCGAGCACGATCGCCACCACGCCCCCCGCCCTCCCCGACCTCACCAAGACCGAATTCAAGCGCATCACCGCCACCCACGACCTCGCCGCCCTCCGCTCCGGCCCCGTCGACTACGCCGCCGTCCGCGCGCTCAAGACCGCACTCCTCCAGGTCGCTCACGAACGCTTCGCGACGAAAGCCACCGCCGCCCGACGGAAAGACTTCGCCGCCTTCCGCGCCCAGCACGCCGACTGGCTCGAACCCTACGCGCTCTACCGAGCCCTCGTCGCCCTCCACGACGGCTCCGAGGTCACTCACCTCTGGGACGCCGGTCAACGCACCCTCGTCGAGGCTCGCAAATGGCTCACCACCCTCGCGACCGACGAACGCGCCAGGCTCGACGCGCTGGCCGAATATTTCACCTACGTCCAGTGGATCGCCTACGCCCAATGGGCCGACGTCCGCGCGCGACTCGCCACCCTCGGCGTCTCGATCATGGGCGACCTCCCCGTCGGCGTCAGCATTCACAGCTGCGACGTCTGGAGCGAACCCGACGAGTTCGACCTCATCCGCTCCTCCGGCGCTCCACCCGAGACGGTCTTTCAAAGTGCCCCGTTTGTCATGCAATGGGGCCAGAACTGGGGATTCCCGCTCTACGACTGGCACGCCATGGCCCGCAACGACTACGCGTGGTGGCGGCGGCGGCTCCGCGGCATGTTCGACACCTTCGACTTCGTCCGCGTCGACCACGCGCTCGGATTTTTCCGCATCTACAGCTTCCCGTGGCGGCCCGAGGAAAACGACACCTTCCTCGACCTCACGCCCGCCGAAGCGAAAGCCCTCACCGACGGCCGCCTCCCCGGCTTCGTCCCCCACGAGGACGACACGCCCGAGCACCGGGCGATGAACAAACGCCACGGCGAGAATCTCTTCCGCATGATGCTCGAAGAAACCGGCCAGCACCGCCTCGTCGCCGAAGACCTCGGCTCCGTCCCCCCCTACTGCCGCCCCTCCCTCATCGACCTCGAGATCCCCGGCTTCAAGATCCCCCAGTGGGAGCGCCATCCCGACGGCCAGATCATCCTCGGCGCCGACTACGAGCGCCTCTCCCTCGCCTGCTACGCCACCCACGACCACCCGCCCTTCCGCGCCATGTGGACCCAATGGTTCGAGCAATCCCAGGGCGACGATGTCGACACCGCCAACCACGCCAAATGGGAAATGTCCGAGCTCATGCGCTTCGCCGCCCGCCCCGACCTCGCCGACCAGCCCTTCAACGCCGACGTCCACCAGGCCAGCCAGCACGCCCTCCTCGCGTCGAATTCCTGGCTCGTCGTCCCACTCATCACCGACATCCTCGGCACCGCCGAACGCTTCAACGTCCCCGGCGCCATCGGCATGGAAAACTGGACCTGTCGCCTGCCCGTCCCCACCGCCGAACTCGACGCGCAATTCGCGACACAAATGAACGTTCTGCGCCAGTCTCTCGAGGAAACGAATCGGTTACACGAATGAGGTCGCCAGTCGGTCCGGGATTTGCTCCCTCAGCGTAACCACTTTTATCTGAACCCAATGGGCAATCTTACCAAACGCGACCTCGTCGTCCGCATCAGCAACGAAACCGGTCAGGTTCAACAAGACGTCTTCGCGGTCGTTCAAAAAACCCTCGACTACATCACCGACGCCCTCGCCGAAGGAAACAACGTCGAACTCCGCAACTTCGGAGTCTTCGAGGTCAAGCTCACCAAGTCCCGCGTCGGTCGCAACCCCAACAAGCCGGAAGACGACGTCGTCATCCCCGCCAGAGCCACGGTCAAATTCAAGGCCGGCAAAGTCATGCGCCAACGCGTCCTCATGCTCACCGACACCATGAAATAACCGTGGCATCGGCTTCCAGCCGATCACCAACCAACCCGGCGAAGCCGCACTTCCCTCACCGCTCCCCACCCCCAAGCCCGGCGAAGCCGCACGCCATTTCACATTCCCCATTCCGCATTTCAAATTTCCCCGAACCGCCCCCTTGCCTAGGCGCGTAGTATCTTCCCGTGCCAAACACCATCCGTATCCGCGGCGCCCGTCAGAATAACCTGCAGGGCATCGACCTCGACCTTCCGCTCGGTCAATTCATCGTCCTCACCGGCCCCTCCGGCAGCGGCAAGAGCTCCCTCGCCTTCGACACGATCTACGCCGAGGGCCAGCGCCGCTACGTCGAGACGTTCAGCCCCTACACGCGGCAGTTCCTCGACCGCATGGACAAGCCCCAGGCCGACTCCATCGAAGGCATCCCGCCCGCCATCGCCATCGAGCAGGCCAACCACGTCAAGAGCACCCGCTCGACCGTCGGCACGATCACCGAGATCAACGACTACCTGAAACTCTTCTTCGCCCGCGCGTCCAAGGCCACCTGCCCCGAATGCGCCCGCCCGGTCTCCCCGGAAACCCCGCAATCCATCGCTCGAGCCGTCGCCAAGGACTACGCCGATCAAACCGTCCTCGTCACCTTCCCCGTCCCGATCGGCGACGCCAAATCCTCCACGCCCAAGAATTTTTTCGAATTTCTCAATGGCCAGGGCTACCTCCGCGTCTACCTCCACGGCGAAATCCACCGCACCGACGAAGCCCCGCCCAAGAAAAAACTCCCCCCCATCGTCGACGTCATCCAGGACCGGATCGAAGTCAAAAAGGCCAACCAAACGCGCCTCAACGAAGCCATCGAGACCGCCCTCCGCTTCGGAAAAAACCGCCTAACGATCTACCAGCCCGGCGGCGGAGCCGCAAACCCCACCAATCACCAGTCACCAGTCACCAATCACCCCTACTCCTCCACCTGGCACTGCGCCCACTGCGATCTCGACATCCGCCCCCCGTCCCCCGGCCTCTTCACCTTCAACAACCCGCTCGGTGCCTGCCCCGCCTGCCGCGGCTTCGGTCGGGTCATGGGCATCGACCTCAACCGCGTCATGCCCGACCGGTCGCTCTCGCTCGCCCAAGGCGTCATCAAACCCTTTCAGACCGGCCATTCGAAAAATTGCCAGTCCGACCTTATCCGCGCCGCCTCCCGCAACGACATCGACCTCCACGTCCCCTTCGAAGACCTCCCCGAAGCCGATCAGCGCTGGGTCATCGAAGGCGAAGGCGACGTCGACACCAGCTCCGAGGAAATTTGGGATTCCGGCGATTGGTATGGCATCCAAGGCTTCTTCAAGTGGATGGAATCCAAGGCCTACAAGATGCACGTCCGCGTCTTCCTCGCCCGCTACCGCAGCTACCAACCCTGCCCGACTTGCGACGGCGGACGCTTCCAGCCCGAGACGCTCAACTACCGCCTCCACCCCACGAAGCTCACCCTCCCCGAGGTCGCCCGCACCTCCGTCGACAAGCTCATCCCGCTCTTCGCCGACGTCACCATGCCACCCGGCGACCCGAGCTCCGAGCTCCTCCGCGCCCAGATCGCGTCCCGCCTCGGCTACCTCGCCGAAGTCGGCCTCGGCTACCTCTCCCTCGACCGCCCGACCAAGTCCCTCTCCGGCGGCGAGATCGAACGCGTCAACCTCACGACCTGCCTCGGCGCCTCCCTCGTCAACGCCCTCTTCGTCATGGACGAACCCAGCGTCGGCCTCCACCCCCGCGACACCGGCCGCTTGGTGAAAATTATCCACGCCCTCCGCGACAAGGGCAACACCCTCCTCGTCGTCGAGCACGAGGAATCCATCATCCGAGCCGCCGACCACCTCGTCGACATCGGCCCCGGCCGAGGAAAAGAAGGCGGAAAACTCGCCTACAGCGGCCCACTCTCAGAAATCCGCAATCCGCAATCCGCAATCCGCAATTCCCTAACCGCGGACTACCTCCAAGGCCGCAAGTCGATCCCGGTCCCCACCGAACGCCGCGAACCCCTCGAATTCATCGAGATCGAAGGCGTCACCTACCACAACATCCAGAATCTCGACGTCCGCCTCCCACTCGGCGTCTTCTGCTGCGTGACCGGCGTCTCCGGCTCCGGCAAATCCACCCTCATCCACGACGTCCTCTACCGCCAGATCACCGGCGAAGGTGTCGATGACCAGGAGCAAGCCGGCCAGTGCAAGGGCGTCGACGGAGCCGAGGACATCGACGAGATCGTCATGGTCGACCAGTCGCCCCTCGCCCGCAGCCCGCGCTCCACCCCCGCCGTCTACCTCGGCGCGTTCGACGCGATCCGCGCTCTGTTCGGCGGCACCGAAGAAGCCATCCAAGCCGGATTCTCGCCGTCCACGTTCTCGTTCAATTCCGGCAACGGCCGCTGCGAACGCTGCGCCGGCCTCGGCTTCGAGAAGGTCGAGATGCAATTCCTCTCCGACCTCTACCTCCGCTGCCCCGAGTGCGACGGCAAACGCTACCAACCCCAGGTCCTCAAAATCCACGTCGGCGGCAAAACGATCATCGAGGTCCTCGAAATGACCGTGAAAGAAGCCATCGCCTTCTTCACCGATCTCCCGACCGGAAAAAAATCCCCCCGCGGCCGCGCCGGAGCCCCCCCGACCCACCCGCACGCCGCCATCGTCGACCCGCTCAAGCTCATGGCCGACGTCGGCCTCGACTACCTTTGCCTCGGCCAGCCGCTCAACATCCTTTCCGGCGGCGAGTCCCAGCGCCTCAAGCTGGTCAAGCACCTCGTCGAGCAGCGCGACGAGACCGCCCTCCTCATCTTCGACGAACCCACCACCGGCCTCCACATCGACGACGTCGCGGGCCTCCTCGGAGTCTTTCAACGCCTGGTCGAAGAGGGCAACAGCCTCCTCGTCATCGAACACAACCTCGACGTCATCAAATGCGCCGACTGGGTCGTCGACCTGGGCCCCGAAGGCGGCGACGAAGGCGGCAAGCTGGTAGCCGAAGGCACCCCCGAACAAGTCGCCCAGGTCGAAGCCAGCCACACCGGCCGCTTTCTGAAGAAATGTTTAATTAGAAATGAGAAATTAGAAATCACGAGCGGCCAGAGCGCCGATGGGGACGAAGCCCTCACCATTTCTCATTCCCCATTTCAAATTTCTAATTCAACCGAAGCTAAATCGATCCGCGTCCGGGGTGCGAGAGAGCACAACTTGAAAAACATCTCAGTGGACATCCCCCGCGACAAAATGGTCGTCGTCACCGGCATGAGCGGCAGCGGCAAATCCACGCTCGCCTTCGACATCCTCTTCGCCGAAGGCCAGCGCCGCTTCCTCGACAGCATGTCGCCCTACGCGCGCCAGTTCGTCGACCAGCTCGAGAAGCCCGAAGTCGACTCCATCGAAGGCCTCCCGCCCTCCGTCGCCATCGAGCAGCGCGTCACCCGCGGCGGCGGCAAATCCACGGTCGCCACCGTCACCGAGACCTACCACTTTCTCCGCCTCCTCTTCGCCAAGGTCGGCGTCCAGCATTGCCCCGACTGCCACGTCCCGGTCACCAACCAGACCCTCAGCGCCATCACCACGCAGGTCCGCGAAATGGCCGGCAGCGACAACCTCAAAATTTTCGCCCCCCTCGTGAAAGCCCGCAAAGGCTTCCACACCGACGTCGCCAAATGGGCCGAAAAACAGGGTTACACCACCCTCCTCGTCGACGGAAAAATGACCGCCGTCGACGGCTTCGAAAAGCTCGAGCGATTCAAGGAGCACACCATCGACGTCCTCGTCGGCGAAGTCCCCACCGGCGACCCCGCCAAAGCCGAGGAACTCGTCCGCCGCGCCCTCAAGGTCGGCAAAGGCACCGCCCGCATCCTCGATCAGAAGAAGAAATTCCACATCCTCAGCACCGAAATGAACTGCCCGAGTTGCAGCCGCTCGTTCGAGCAACTCGACCCCCGGATGTTCAGCTTCAACAGCCCCCACGGCTGGTGCGAATTCTGCCGCGGCTTCGGCGAGATCTGGAAATCCAACGTCACCAATTCCAAGGAATTCGAAAGCCAACTCGAAGCCGACCTCGCCGAAGAACGCTCCTTCGAACGCGCCGAATCCGACGAATCCCGCCCCTGCCCCGAGTGCGACGGCGCCCGCATCAACGACGTCTCCCGCGCCGTCCACGTCAGCGGCCAGACGCTCGCCGACTTCATCCACGTCGCCGCCGAAGACGCCCTCACCCTCATCGGCCAACTCGACTTCCAAGCCAACGACGCCCGCATCGCCAAGGATATCCTCGCCGAAATCTCCCAGCGCCTCGAATTCCTCAAAATCGTCGGCCTCGACTACCTCAGCCTCGATCGCTCCGCCAAAACCCTCTCCGGCGGCGAAAGCCAGCGCATCCGCCTGGCCGCCCAGCTCGGTTCGAATCTCCGCGGCGTCCTCTACGTCCTCGACGAACCCACCATCGGCCTCCACCCCCGCGACAACCACCGCCTCCTCGAAGCCCTCGAAAAACTCGCCGGCAACGGCAACTCCCTCGTCATCGTCGAGCACGACGAGGACACCATGCGCCGCGCCGACCACATCATCGACCTCGGACCCCGAGCCGGCCGCAACGGCGGTCAGATCATCACCGCCGGAACCGTCGAGGAGATCATGGCCAACGAGGAATCCCTAACCGCCAAATACCTCCGCACACCCATCGTCCACCCGATGATCGGCCCCCGCCGCCCCCTCGACACGGTCAAGGATTGGATCACCGTCAAAGGAGCCTGTCGCCACAACCTCAAGGAAATCGACGTCCGCATCCCCCTCCACCGCCTCACCGTCGTCTCCGGGATCTCCGGTTCCGGCAAGTCGACCCTCGTCCGAGGCGTTCTCGTCCCCGCCGTCCGAGCCGAACTCACGCGCGGCAAGCGCAAACTCCGATCCGAGGATTGGGACAGCGTCCACGGCGTCGACAAAATCGGGGCCGTCCTCGAGGTCGACCAATCCCCCATCGGCAAGACCTCCCGCTCCACCCCAGCGACCTACATCAAGGTCCTCGACGAGATCCGCAAGGTCTACGCCCAGCTCCCCGACGCCCGCATGCGCGGCTACACGGCCTCGCGCTTCTCGTTCAACAACGAAGGCGGCCGCTGCGAAAACTGCCAGGGCCAGGGCGTCATCAAGCTGGAAATGACCTTCCTCCCCACCACCTACATGCCCTGCGAGGAATGCCACGGCGCGCGCTACAACGCCCAAACCCTCGAGGTCCTCTACGACGACAAATCCATCGGCGACGTCATGTCCATGACCGTCGACCAAGCCGCCGAATTCTTCGCCAGCATCCCCAAGATCAAGCGCTCCCTCGATCTCCTGGTCGAAACCGGCCTCGGCTACCTCCAACTCGGCCAAGCCAGCCCCACCCTCTCCGGCGGCGAAGCCCAACGCATCAAACTCGTCACCCAATTGGCACGAAGGGCCACCCCCAAAGCCGAAGCCCTTCGCACGACCCGCATGGGCAAAAGCACCCTTTACGTGTTGGAGGAACCCACTATCGGCCTCCACACCGCCGACGTGGTGAATCTCATCAAAGTCCTCCACCGCCTGGTCGACGAAGGCGGCACCGTCGTCGTCATCGAACACCACATGGACGTGGTAGCGGAAGCCGACTATCTGGTCGACGTCGGCCCCGAAGCCGGAGCCAAAGGCGGAGAAATCCTGGCCGCCGGAACCCCCGAACAAGTCGCCACCGCCAAAAGATCCCACACCGCCCCGTTCCTCAAAGAAGCGTTGAGCCGGTGAGTTTTTGAACAGAAGAACGCAAAGTTCGCAAAGAGGTGAAAGAATTCTGAATTCCTTTCTTCCTGTATTCTTTGCGACCTTCGCGACCTTCTGTTCGAAACCGCATTCTCATTCTCCGGTCCCAAGCCGCCCGACCCGACCAATCTCCCCCCGTCATCCGAACCCTAATAACACCATGACAAAACCAACCACCCTCATCCTCACCGCGACCACGGTCGCCGCTTTCTCCCTCACCGCCTGCGTCACCGAGCGCATCGTCGAGACCAATCCCGTCGGCACGACGTCGAGTTCGACGACCGTCACGACCTACGAGCCAGGTTACACCACCACCTCGCTCCCCACCGGTTACACGACGCGCACCGTGTCCGGCAGCCAATACTACGTCGTCGGCGATACCTACTACACGCGCAGCCCAAGCGGTTACACCGTCGTCGCCTCACCGGATGTCACAACCAGCGCCGTCGTCGACCCACGCGGTTCCGGTTACGTCTCCACCCTCCCTCCCGGCTACACCACCCGCACCTACCGCGGCTCGGACTACTACTACTCCGGCGGCAACTACTACCGCAAAGATCCCCGCGGCTACGTAAGCGTCCCCGCCCCCTACTAAAACGACTAAAAGCTCAACCCGGAGAATCCCGCGAGGCCCCCAGCCCCGCGGGATTTTCCGTATCCTGGTGGCGCCAGCCACCCCCTCGACCAAAAAGGTAGGGCAGCCGGGCCCCGGGTGCCGTGACTTTCACAACACGCCCCCGAACCCACCCAAACGCCCCGCCAAGCCCCCCCTCACCCCGCGACCCACCGGACCCTAACCGCAAAAACCTCACAACCGGGAACCCCAAAAATGGGAACCCGGCGGCGCGGCTTCCCTACCTCCCATCCAAGCCTCCGGCGGAGCATCCAAGATACCCGTCACCACTTCCCCGTGCGCCAAACCCAGCCACCCCTTCACTTGGGCCGAAAAGGTTTCAAATCCCCCCGTCCTAGGCAACAGTCCCTAAACCCCTGCCAATTCACAACTTATCCACAAAACCACAACCTGTAGTGGTCGCCCGTGCAAAAACCACAACCTATCGTGATTTTTCGTTGACGCTCCCCGCCTTCCTGACGCATCTTCGCTACCGACCGCGAGAGTCTCGCCCATCAGGAAGTTCCGGGCAAAATCTCTCTAGAATTGCCTCCCCCAGAGACAGTTTCAGACCACTTCACGACACTCTAGCTACGCCCAAATCGCGCCCAACCACCGCCCAATCCACGTAAAAAAAACATGGCCACCACGACAATCAAACTCGGCGATCGCACCTTCAACCTCGACAGCGCCAAGGCCGAAGCCGCCTACAACGCCAAGCGCGTCATCAACGGCCGCGAGACCATGTTTTTCAACATTCTCCCGCTCAAATACCAGTGGGCCTACGACCTCTACAAAAACATGGGCGCCAACCACTGGGAGCCCGAGGACGTCCCCATGCAGCGCGATTGCGAGCAGTGGCGCGACGCCGCGATCCCGGAGATCGAAAAATGGATCATCAAGATGGGCATCGGCTACTTCTCCGCCGCCGAGGGCATCGTCGGTGACAACGTCCTCCACGTCGTCCGCGAGGTGGTCACCGCCCCGGAATTGAAGCTCGTCCTCGGCCGCCACGCCCACGAGGAAAACATCCACGCCGACTCGCTCGTTTACATGATCAGTTCCCTCGGCATCAACCCGCACGACTGCGAGGCCATGTTCGAGGACGTCGCCACGATCAAGCGCAAGACCGATTTCGTCGTCTCGAATTCCCGCGCCCTCCGCCGCGACAGCGACCTCACCGTCACCGAAAACAAGCAGGCCCTCGCCAAGAACATCTTCCTCTTCGGCCAGTGCATGGAAGGCACGCAGTTCTACGGCCTCTTCGGCATGATCCTCGCCCTCTACCGGCAGAACAAATTCCGCGGCATTGGCGAGATGTTCCGCTACACGCTCCGCGACGAGTCCAATCACATCGAAGTCTTCCGCAACCTCTTCATGGACCTCATCGAAGAGAACCCCGACATCTGGACCGAGGACTTCCGCGAAGACCTCCGCGCCACGATGGCTGAAGCCGTTCGCCTGGAAAAAGACTTCATCGCCGACTGCCTCCCGGTCGGAGCCGTCGGCCTCACCGTCGACGAGTTCACCACCTACATCGACTACATCGGCGACCGCCGCCTCGAAGGCTGCGGCCTCGAACCCCTCAACGAACCCATCCAGAACCCCCTCCCCTGGCTGGCGGAAATGATGGACATCAAAAAAGAGCAGAACTTCTTCGAAGGCCGGGTAACGGAATACCGCAAGGCCTCCTCGCTAGCCGCCGTGTCGGACGACGACCTCTAGAGAGAGGAGTTTTAAGAATTAAGTTTTGAAGAATTAAGCAATGCAGCCACCCGCTTGATCCAAAAACCAAAATTCCCACCGACAACCGCCAAAACCACCAACTTAATTCTTAAAACTTAACCCTTAAAACTCATCCACCCATGCAACGCCGCATCACCCTCGACGAAGACATCGCCCTCAAACGCCTCGTCACCACCCCCCGCGGTGAGAAGCCCGATTTCGCCTGGCGCGAAGCCCTCGCCCCCGCCGACGAGAGCTTCGAATCCCCCGGCGTCCTCGTCACCCACGGAAAAGAGGAGCACAGCTTCAACCTCGCCGACGTCGCCGACGAGATCGGCAACGCCCTCACCGACCTCCTCCTCTCCCGCGACCAGGAGGACATTTTCAACGACGACAACCGCGGCCTCGTCGCCGACGTCGCCCACACCGTCGCCGAGCGCCTCATGGAACAGGTCGCCGACGGCCGCGCCCTCAAGCTCTCCGAGAACGACCTCTCGCTCCTCATCGAGAAAGCCCTCATCGAAAACGACGCCCACGACGTCGCCAAATCCCTCGTCTTCTCCCGCTCCGCCCGCAGCGACAACGGCGCCGCCGCGCTCACCATCAGCACCGAGCGCCCCGTCACCGCCCGCCTCATCCGCCGCAACGGCAACGTCGTCCCGTGGAACGAGGACAAGATCGAGATCGCCATCCGCAAGGCCTTCCTCGACATCCGCGAAGACGCCGCGCCCGCCGTCACCGTTGCCCGCGCCGTCAGCGACCGCGTCCGCACCAGCGACACCTCCTTCGTCCACATCGAAGACGTCCAGGATCTCGTGCAGGAAGAACTCATGCGCCGCGGCCACTTCAAGGGCGCCGAGGCCTACATCCTCTACCGCGCCCACCGCGCCCGCCTCCGCGAGGACGCGCCCGCCACCCCGACCGCCGACGAGGCCCAGCAGGACTCCCTCGTCGTCGTCAAAACCGCCGACGGCCAAAGCCAATTCTGGGACGGCGCCGAGCTGAAGAAACGCATCCAGTTCGCCTCCATCGGCCTCGACCTCTGCCTCGACGCCAACGAAATCGAGCGCGAACTCCGCCGCTCCATCGGCTCCGAAATCACCGCCGACGGCCTGCAAAAAACGGTCATCATGAACGCCCGCTCCCTCATGGAGCGCGACGCCGACTTCGCGAAATTCGCCGGCCGCATCCTCCTCTCTTACATTTACGAGGAGACGCTCGACTGGCGCATCACCCGCGACGGCATCGAAGGCCTCAAGGACGCCCACGTCGCCGCCTTCAAGCGCTACCTCCGCAACGGCGTCGCCATCCAGCGCCTCAGCCCCAAGCTCCTCACCTACAATCTGGAAAAACTCGCCGACGCCCTCGACCCGTCGTCCGACCTCGATTTCGACTACCTCGGCGTCCAGACGATGTATGACCGCTACCTCATCGTCGACAAAACGGGAGCCACCCAGCGCCGCATCGAGGTCCCGCAATTCTTCTGGATCCGCGTCGCCATGGGCCTCTTCATCGAAGAACCCACCGACCGCGAGGACTGGGTCATCCGCCTCTACACCCTCTACAAGGGCCGCCGCTTCTGCAGCAGCACCCCCACCCTCTTCAACAGCGGCACGCCCCACAGCCAACTCAGCTCCTGCTACCTCTACAAGATCGACGACTCCATCGAGTCGATCATGCAGCGCGGCATCGCCGAAAACGCCTACCTCAGCAAGTGGGCCGGCGGCCTCGGCGGCTCCTGGACCTCCGTCCGCGGCACCGGCAGCTACATCCAAGGCACCAACGGCGAATCCCAAGGCGTCATCCCGTTCCTCAAACTCCACAACGGCCAGCTCGTCGCCGTGAACCAGGGCGGCAAGCGCCGCGGCTCCGGCTGCGCCTACCTCGAGACCTGGCACAACGACATCCTCGACTTCCTCGAACTCCGCAAGAACACCGGCGACGAACGCCGCCGCACCCACGACATGAACACGGCGAACTGGATTCCCGACCTGTTCATGAAGCGCCTCGAGGCCCGGCAGGACTGGACCCTCTTCCGTTCCAACCAAACCCCCGACCTCCACGAGACCTACGGTCGCAAGTTCGAGGAACGCTACCTCCACTACGAAGCCCTCGCCGCCGAAGGCAAAATCTACGGCAAATCGATCCCCGCCGTCGAACTCTGGAAGGCCATGCTCAAGATGATCTTCGAGACCGGCCACCCGTGGATCACCTTCAAAGACCCCTGCAACGTCCGCAGCCCGCAGGACCACGCCGGCGTCATTCACAGTTCCAACCTCTGCACCGAGATCACGCTCAACACGAGCGAGGACGAGACCGCCGTCTGCAACCTCGGGTCCGTCGTCCTCGACACCCACATCGGCGCCGACGGCGAACTCGACCTCGAAATGCTCCGCGAGACCGTCACGGTCGCCGTCCGCGCCCTCGATAACGTCATCGACATCAACTACTACCCGACCGAGCCCGCCAAGCGCTCCAACCTCCGCCACCGCCCCATCGGCCTCGGCGTCATGGGCCTCCAAAACGCCCTCTTCCGCAAGAACGTCAACTTCGCCAGCGCCGACGCCGTCGATTTCAACGACGAGTTCATGGAAGCCATCGCCTACTACGCCTACTCGGCCTCCAGCGACCTCGCCGCCGAGCGCGCCCCCTACACCACCTACAAGGGCAGCAAGTGGGACCGCGGTCTCCTCCCGCAGGACACCGTCGACCTCCTCGAAACCGAGCGCGGACTCAAGATCGACGTTCCCCGCACCGGCAAAATGGATTGGACCCCCGTCCGCGAAAAGATCCGCAAGCAAGGCATGCGCAACAGCAACGTCCTCGCCATCGCGCCCACGGCCACGATCAGCAACATCATGGGCACCACCCCCTGCATCGAGCCGAACTACAAGAACCTCTTCGTGAAGAGCAACCTCTCCGGCGAATTCACGGTCCTCAATACCCAACTCGTCCGCGACCTCAAAGCCGCCGACCTCTGGACCGCCGACATGGCGAATCAGCTCAAGTATTTCGACGGCGAACTCGCCGACATCGAAGGCATCCCGGAAGCGATCAAGGCCAAACACCAGACCGCCTTCGCCATCGAGTTCAACTACCTCATCGACGCGGCAGCCCGCCGCCAGAAGTGGATCGACCAAAGCCAATCGGTCAACCTCTTCCTCCCGGAGCCCGACCTAAAAACCCTCAGCCACATGTATCGCCGAGCCTGGCACGTCGGCCTCAAAACGACCTACTACCTCCGGACCCTCCAAGCCTCGAACATCGAAAAGGCCACCACGACCCAGAAAAAAGAGGTCCGCGGCATCACCGGAGGAAAAAAAGAATTCACCGAACAGGAAAAGACCACCTGCAGCATCGAAGCCATGCGGAACGGCGAGGAATGCGAGGCCTGTCAGTGAGTGGTGACCCAGGGTCCCGGTTCATAGTTGAGAGTTGATGGTTGAGAGATAATTCAAGGAGCGGCGACTTCCAGTCGCCGAACCAACCCAACGACAAAGCCGCACTTCCCAAACTTTCTCACATAGGATTTACCTGACCCAGCAGCCAACTCAAATGGGCAGCGGGTCAAAATGAATCACAAACCCTGATCGCTGCACCTACGGATCGCAAACCCCCTCCCCTAATTCAACAAAATTCGACGATCTGCTATAGGAGTAATAACAACATGACTGATATACGAACAGCGTTTGAAAGTAGACCGTTTCGAAGTCGAAATGCTGACGATTACCCTTTGTCAGAAATTCTCGATCTCTTCGTCGATCCGCTCCGCGAACTAGACAACCCATTCGGTTTCGGAAATACGATCATAAAAGGAAGGATGGGATCAGGTAAAACAATGTATCTGAGAGCTAACTTCGCGTATCATATGTTCGGAATCGTCCCCGCGCTCTTGAATGAAGAACCACCCATCATACCCATTTCGATAAAACTAAACGAGTTCCAGCACATTCGTGAGCCTATAAAGATATACAATGGTATAATCATTCGAATCATCGAGGGGATAATACAAGCGTATAAAGACATCCGTAATGCTTCGCGAATGGCGGATATTCACCAAGGGATACAGGCCCTTCCCGATGGATGCCTTGGACCTGCAAACTTGTCCCCGATGGTAGAAAAGCTTATAAAGCTAACGGCAGAAGAGTATCGTCAGGTCATAACAAAGAATTTTTCCAGCCAAGGCGGCCTTAATTATGATATAATTGCGGCATCATTCCAATACGAAAAAGAGCATGTCACGGAGATAAAATCGAAAGCTCAGCCAGGAATTAGCGACATTCAGCATGCGTATTCACACCTACTGGAGGCATCTGGCGGGAAGATATTGCTTCTACTAGACGAGGCAGGGTCATTAGCAAAATCATTCTTTGCAGATTCTGGAGGGCTATCGCTTTTCGAGACTCTAATGAATCAGCTTAGAACGACAGAGTTTATTCGAACCAAAATTGCGATTTATCCGAATACTCCGGCTGATATTCTTTTTGAGACGCGTTATGGCGATGTAGTAGAGTTGAGCGAAAACGTATTCGACAATGTCGGATATGAGCAATTTCGCCGCAAAGCTTTAGCATTAATCGAAAGATATGTGACTAGAGCAGCGCAGACCAAATTTCTTCCCAGGAGCATCTTCCAACTCCATGAAGACGGATGTGCCGATGCTCTTGAGCAAATTATATTTGCTTCCGGAGGCAACATGCGACGCTTGGTTCAAACATTAGACCAATCCATGTCAGCAGCATTTGACGCAACTCGCGGTGGAGAGAAGGTCAGTGCCGAAAATGTTTTAACGGCTTTAAAGACTCAATCACACCACTCAGAGGGAATATATTCGGTGGGCGAGCGGGAATTTCTCGAAGACATCGCAAAAGTATGTCGAAGCAGGTCAACCTTTAGATTTCAGTTTCCTTACAAATCGCCAATTCTCCTTAAGTATGCTTCCAAGTTGGATGAGTCGAATCTCTTGAATATCGTCGATGCCGGAGCTGGAAGAAAAAAAGCAACTTATGCATTCGACTATGCTTACTGCATCAACCACGACCTGCCGACACACTACATAAAGGAAACGGAGCGAATCGACAAGTTGAGATCTACGGTTCAGGGTGAGTGGATCCAGCGGACAACCCAAATTTCCGAAGAGATGGTCATCCACGCCAAGTGGCTGAAGAAAATCAGAGGTAGGATAGGGCTACTCTCGAAGCAATCGGGATTTATTGTTGTTGAGGGCGGAAAGGAGTATTGGTTCCTCTTTAGAGACGTCATGGAAGGTGGCCCTGAGCAGCTGATTGTATCCGGGAAGAGCGTTCAATTTTACCCTTCCGAGTTTGATGGGCAGCCTCATGCGGTAGCGGTTGAACTCTTATGATCATTAAACGTGAATTGGAACGGGGTCTGGAACGGGAACGGGGTCAGTCCATACTTTTGACACGTAATTTTATTCGTGTCGGGGAATTTCATGATTCAATCTCACGCCTTTTCCGCCGAGCTTGCAGAAGGTTGCGCACCGTCCGCCACGACCCCATTTTCAACTCCCGCGCGATCCAGTCGATCGTCATCGGCGTCTGCGCTCGAAGAACCTCGGCAATCTCTACTTTGACCGGATGACCCTTCCTCTCCCGATTCAAGCGAGCCTCGTCCCAACCCGATTTTGCGAGTTCGCCATCGATGAGATTTTTCGCGCGAGCCTCATCGTTTTCACGCCGCTCGCTGGCCACGTGATTTCGAGCCGACGGTTTCGCTCCGGAGATCCATTCATCGATTCGATCTCGGAAATCCTCCGCCCCGTAGCGCCATCCAGTCCGAATCTGACTCGATTCGGTCGATTCTCCATCCGCGCGCCTTGCCTCCATTCGAGCAGAAAACTCCCGCCGTCCTTGGCGATCATCTTTCTCGATTCCGTGCTCGCCGAGCAGACGCGTCACCCTCAGCCACGTCGGTCGCTGGTCAGGATTTGCCAAATACTTCGGAAAACTGCTCCACGGATACGAATCCAGCCTCTCGTCATCGGGGATTAGCCCCGGGAGATGGGGTCAGGAGTCAAAAGTCAATCTGCTTCGACAGATATTCAAGTTTTGACACCTGACCCCATTCCCCGGGAATGGGGTCAGTCCATACTTTTGACGCGTAATTTTATTCGTGTCGGGGAATTTCACGATTCAATCTCACGCCTTTTCCGCCGAGCTTGCAGGAGGTTGCGCACCGTCCGCCACGACCCCATTTTCAACTCCCGCGCGATCCAGTCGATCGTCATCGGCGTCTGCGCTCGAAGAACCTCGGCAATCTCTACTTTGACCGGATGACCCTTCCTCTCCCGATTCAAGCGAGCCTCGTCCCAACCCGATTTTGCGAGTTCGCCATCGATGAGATTTTTTGCGCGAGCCTCATCGTTTTCACGCCGCTCGCTGGCCACGTGATTCCGAGCCGACGGTTTCGCTCGGGAGATCCATTCATCGATCCGATCCCGGAAATCCTCAGCCCCGAAGCGCCATCCAGTCAGAATCTGACTGGATTCGGTCGACTCTCCATCCGCGCGTCTGGCCTCCATTCGAGCAGAAAACTCCCGCCGCCCCTGGCGATCATCTTTCTTAATTCCGTGCTCGCCGAGCAGACGCGTCACCCTCAGCCACGTCGGTCGCTGGTCAGGATTTGCCAAATACTTCGGAAAACTGCTCCACGAATACGAATCCAGCCTCTCGTCATCGGGGATAAGCCCCGCATGATCTGGATTGAGATGCACGTAGTCGCAGACCACTCGTAGATAATGATCGCTGCTTTCATCGACCAGGATCGATTTATACCTCCCGGCAAACAAATGCCCGCTCTGCTTGTGGCGAACGTTGAATCGGATGGTGTAGGTGCCCAGTAGCCACTTCATCCCAAGCACGGAACGGGGTCAGTCCATACTTTTGACACGTAATTTGATGCGTGTCGGGATTTTTACGATTCAATCTCGCGCCTTTTCCGCCGAGCTTGCAGGAGGTTCCGCACCGTCCGCCACGACCCCATTTTCAATTCCCGCGCGATCCAGTCGATCGTCATCGGCGTCTGCGCTCGAAGAACCTCGGCAATCACCGCTTTGACCGGATGCCCCTTGTTCTCCCGATTCAAACGAGAACGGGGTCAGTCCATACTTTTGACACGAAGTCTGATCCGTGTCGGGATCTCACGATTCAAGGAACGGGGTCAGTCCATACTTTTGACACGTAATTTGATGCGTGTCGGGATTTTTACGATTCAATCTCGCGCCTTTTCCGCCGAGCTTGCAGGAGGTTCCGCACCGTCCGCCACGACCCCATTTTCAATTCCCGCGCGATCCAGTCGATCGTCATCGGCGTCTGCGCTCGAAGAACCTCGGCAATCACCGCTTTGACCGGATGCCCCTTGTTCTCCCGATTCAAACGGGCCTCGACCCAACCCACTTTAGCGAGCTCGCCATCGATGAGAGTCTTTGCGCGAGCTTCATCGCTTTCACGACGCTCGCTGGCCGCGTGGTTCCGAGCCGACGGTTTCGCTCGGGAGATCCACTCATCGATTCGATCCCGAAAATCCTCCGCCCCGTAGCGCCATCCAGTCCGAATCTGACGCCATTCGCTCGACTCTCCATCCGCGCGCCTTGCCTCCATTCGAGCAGAAAACTCCCGCCGCCCCTGGCGATCATCTTTCTCAATTCCGTGCTCGCCGAGCAGACGCGTCACCCTCAGCCACGTCGGTCGCTGGTCAGGATTTGCCAAATACTTCGGAAAACTGCTCCACGAATACGAATCCAACCGCTCGTCATCGGGAATTAGCCCCGCACGATCTGGATTGAGATGCACGTAGTCGCAGACCACTCGTAGATAATGATCGCTGCTTTCATCGACCAGGATCGATTTATACCTCCCGGCAAACAAATGCCCGCTCTGCTTGTGGCGAACGTTGAATCGGATGGTGTAGGTGCCCAGTAGCCACTTCATCCCAAGCACGAGAATCGGCTGTGGTGTTTCAACGACCAAATGAAAATGATTCTGCATCAGGCAGTAGGCATCGACGATCCAGCCACACTTCTTGCAAATCGTCGCCAGCGTCTCAATGAACCGCTCGCGATCCCTCTCATCCCAAAAAATACTCTCCCTTCGATCTCCGCGGCTCATCAAATAATACCGCGCACCTCCGTATTCAACCCGCAACGGTCTCGCCATTCCCGATCATTTCAGACCGGAGTCAGACATGTCAATAGTATGGACTGACCCCAGTGGCTAAGCTTGGGTGCGACCACCCGGGTAATGGCCGATATTGAACGACGACGCTCGATCCGTGTCCTAAGACTAATCCCATTTCAAAAATATGTTTCATTCCCACCAGCTTTTCCTCGTGCCGACGTTCACCCTCCTTGCGCTCGGTGCTAGTGTGGCGCAATCAGTGACGTTCTTGGGCCAAACTGGGATGAGCGGATCGGGAAACGGTGAATTCAGGGGGCCTCTCGCGATCGCGGGCAACCCGACGACGGGCGACACCTACGTTGCGGACGCGGACAACTTCCGCGTTCAGCGGTTTGATCGCGCGGGAAATTACGTGAGTCAGTGGGGCGCCGTCGGGACCAATCCGGACAAGTTTCAGATCATCGCGGGGGTAGCGATTCGGCAATCGACCGGGGACGTTTACGTGCTCGATCGCGACGCTGAGCGGGTGCTGCAGTTCGACGCGGGCGGGGCATTCGTCAGGAACTGGGGCGGGCCGGGCACTGGCAATGGGCAATTTACGCAGCCTGCGGCCATCGCGATCAACCAGAGTTCCGGTCAGGTTTACGTGGCGGACACGGGAAACGATCGGATTCAGCGATTTTCGGCAGATGGCGTGTATCGGGCGCAGTGGGGGTCGTCGGGCGCGGGAGACGGCGAGTTCAATCAGCCCGGTGGATTGAGCATCAACCAGGTTACGGGGCAGATTTACGTCTCCGAGCGGGGTGGCAATCGGATTCAGCGTTTCAGCGCTGGTGGAATTTATCAGCTCCAATGGGGCCAGCCCGGCCCGGATCCCGATGATCTCAACGTCCCGGCCGGATTGCAGGTTGGGAAGAACGGGAACGTGTTCGTCACGAATCGCGGGACGGGAGTGATTCAGCAATTTAATCCGTCGGGCGATCTGAACTTTGGCTTTCAGCTCCCGGGAACGGGCCCGGGGCAGCCGGGGAGCCCAATCGATGTCGCGCTGACGGGTCCCGACATCCTCGTGATCCTCGACCAAGGGAACGATCGTTACCTTCGCTACCGGGTCGACGCTTCGTTTGGCGCGGAATCGGAGCCAGTTCCCGACGTTACGCGGCCATCGGTCCGCGCTAAAGGACGGCGGAGCGTGGATTCGAAGCGCAACCGCATCGTCTTTCGCGGAACGGCCGGGGACGACACCGACGTGGCGCGCGTGATTTATCGCGTTTCAGGTCAACGCGGCACCCGCACGGCTCGCGGGAATGAAAGCTGGAAGACAATCGTGCGGCCCAACCAGGATTCACGAAGGACGGTCATCCGCGTCCGAGCCATCGACGCGGCGGGAAACCAATCTCAGGTTTTGAAACTGAAAGTTTTTCGGCGGTGACGGCGATCTCGCCGAGGGGGCAGCGTGGGAGGGGTCATGGGAGGGGTCAGACCGTTCATTGGTTCAGAATCGCCCGCTCAAAGGGCCCTGAGATCCCGTAGAATGTTTTTTTGAACCAATGAACGGACTGACTCGAATGCCACTGTTTTAAGTGGGTTTTCGGTAAGAATGTGCAAAATTCCATTGGCTTTGAACTCCAACCATTTCGAGGAATACCCTCCGTGCATGCTGCTCTGGATGCTCTAACTCATGATCTCGAACCTTGCTCAAAAGAGTAAAAAGCTGCCGACGGTGTGCTTAAAGCAGTGCCATTCTAAGCAGACCCAATTTTCGGGTTCTCGCAGTCCGACACCTCAAGATCACAGGCTGGCTCCTGGAAAATCAGCAGAATTTCGTAGCCACTCTGTAGCCCAAATTTAGGTAAAAACGTGGTGGAATCTGGCGAAACTGGCCAGGTGGAGAAAGCGGAGCGTCTCGGAATCCGGGATTTCCACAAGTCGCAAGCCATTATGTAAGAGAAAGATATGGCGGATGGGGTGGGATTCGAACCCACGGTGACATCGCTGCCACGCTCGATTTCGAGTCGAGTGAAACACTCAGTGCCTGGTGTTTCTCTACAACTTTTCTACAAATATTGACTTCTCGAGTCCTCGAGGAACTCTGATCTTTGAAAACTCCCTATCAGCTTGCCTCGCTCTTCCTCGCTTAGACTGACTCGGAATCGTGGCGCCGCTCCCGCGTTTTGCTCCGGACGTGCTCGCGTAGCGATCCGCAGATTTACACGTTCCGTGATACCGGGTCAGCATTTTCAAAGCATTCTCACCTGAACAATTTCTCTATTCGACCATTCCTAGCTTCTCTGTCGCACCTCTCTGTCGATGTTCACTCTTCGAGCAAGGTAGTAGATGACTGGATAGATGAGCAGTTCCAACAAAAAGC
>CAVRCI010000014.1:0-230574 GCA_963719495.1 uncultured Verrucomicrobiae bacterium | reverse complement strand
TTTGTCGTTCTTGTCGCTGAACGCCGCCAACTCCGCCGCCGTAGCGTTCATCAGCTGATTCGCTTTTTGCAACTCGACGCGCAGCTTCTCGAATTCGTTGAGTCGGCGAATGATTTCCGTCGTCCCGAAGAGCGTCGCGTTCTGGTTTTCGAAGTGCAGCTCCAGCGCGTTGATCTTGCGGATTTTTTCCAGCAAGTCCGCCGCGTAATCCGCCAGCTTCCGAAGACGGCCCATCGGCCTCGTGATCATTTCCAACATCGTTCGTCCTATTCCTTGGGTTCCAGCAGTCCCTTGCGCAGGAACAACACGTCCTTCTGCTCGAGCCGTCCGTCCCGCGGTGACCGCCAACCACCGCACTCGTCAAAGTAACGGAAGCCCAGAGAATCGAGCAACTCCAGCATTTCGCTGAACACTTTCGCCTCCGGAGCCAGTCGCTTGAGGGTGAGCTCCAGCAGAACGCCGTCGACCTGCTCGAGAAATTTCGCGCCGCCCGCCAGCACCTTGTGCTCCGCGCACTGGACGTCGACCTTGATCAGGCCGCGCCCCTCGATCGCCAGCTCCCCGGCGATGCCGTCCAACGTCTTGATCGGCACCGTCACCGGACGCCCGGCTTCCGGGAGGCTTTCCGCGATGAGACTGCTGTTGAAAAGATCCTCCGACACGTGGAACGTCGCCTCGCCGGGCTCGTCGCTCATCGCCACTTGGAGCAACTCGAACTCCGGGTGTTTGTCGAAGAAATACGAGCTCTTCTCGCGGTAAATGTCGGCCAGTGGCTCGACGAGAATCTGCCGGGTCTGCGGGAAAACGCGCGAAATCAGATCCGAAAACACTCCGTTCGAAGCGCCAACGTCCAGGAAGAAGTCCGGTTGGTAACCCAGCCGCGCCAGCCGCCGGTAGGGGAAATACGACTCGTGCAGTCCGTGGTAGATGTCGCTCGGCGCGGCCTGCTCCATCCACACGCTCGTGTCGCCGCTCGTCGGCGCAAAGGCCGCCTCGAACCGGTCGTCTTCCGGAGAGCCCTTCGCCAGACTCGCCCACAACCACTCGTCCAACCCCGCATCCGAGAACAACCCCGCGCAATCCGCCGCGATCTTTCGCACTTCGAGCTGACGCTCCGGGAGATTGATCGCGTCCACGGCCGCCGCAAAGGCCGCAGAATCGTAGGGGCAAATCGACCCGACGCCGAAACGCTTCACGAACTGACTCGAGGCCGACTGCTCGCTGCCGATCACGATCATTGGCAGGTTCCCCGCCGCCACGCTCGTGACAAGCCGCGTCGGGATGCTGTATTTGGCCAGCCAATCTTCCTGGTCGTCCGGCGACGACGGCAACACGCCGAACGCGTATTTGCGAATCTCGGAGCAGATCTCCCGCTCCGGCAACGCTCCCTTGTAAACGATCCCGTCGCGCTCCAGATCGGCCTCGTCGAAGTCGACGAACTTCCCGGCATTCCCATACCAATGAATTTTTTTTCCCGAATCCCGGATCACGTGCCGGATCTCGTCCAGCCACGTCTTGTTCCAGATGTTCCCCAGCAGGACGCCCGTGTTTTTGAACTCCACGCCCGCCTCCGCGACCGGCTCCGCCCGCAGATCCCCCGCCCGCACCACCGGCGGCAGGACGAAGGTCTTGATCCCAAACTTCGTCTCGTAGGCGTCCCGCATCTCGGGCGAAATCACGAACACCACGTCCGCCTTCTCGAGCGCCTCGCGCATCACCGAATCCGGAATCCGGTGATTTGTCAGATTCTGGTCGTCCATGATGTAGATCATCAAGGGCACGCCGCGCGTGTCCGCCGCCGCCATCGCCAGATAGACGTCCTCGACGCTGAACGGCACGCACATCACCCGCCGAATCTGGTAGGGCCGCAGACCCTCCAGCCCGGTCGAATACATCCGGTAGCGGCTCGCCTTCCACCCGCTGATGAACATTTGGACGATGCCGAAATCGTTCACCGGATACGCCTTGCACGTCCAGACGTGCATGATCCGCCGCCAATCCGGGAACATCCGCTTGATGAGAATGCCCGTCCCGTGCAGGTCGTTCACCTCCACGTGCGTCACCATCAGGTCGACTTCGAGGGACGTGAGCAGCTTCGCCCGCTCGAATTCCCAGTCCGGCAGACCCGCCGCCGCGTCGTAGCGAGGCTCCGGCTTGTCGGCCTTGACGAGGTCGTTGAGCTGCACGCGCAGCTTCGCCGCCCGTTCGTTGAGGGTCTCCAGATAACTCATATATTCCACCGCGGGCCGCCTTTAATGCGAAACCCCCATCCGTTTTTCAAGCACTTGCCTCTTCCGCCGCCCCGCGGGCCCGGCGATAAATCTCGTAATCGAGCGCGTTCACCCGCTGGAATTCCGCCGCGACCACCCCCGGCACCTCGTCTCCGTCGCTCGCCGACCGGGCGTTCGTCCGCTCCAGCGGCTGGCCCGCCAACCACTCGATGGCCGCTCGCGCCCGGGCCACCGAAGCGCTCGGCGCCGCTCCGTCCAGCACGCCCCGCATCCGATTCAGCAGGATCGGCAACCCCGCCACGTGATCCTCCGCGGAGCCGACGAAAAAGTAGCGCCCGAGGACCGCATCCACCGACCCGGCGTCGCACCCGAGCCGCTTCGCAATCGGGTTTTGCAGCGCTGCGAGGTAACTCCCGACCGACCCGTAAAGGCCCGGCTCCCGCGCCACCGCCGCCGCGTCGTGTCGCCGGACGTGGTGAAAATTCGAAACCGCCGTCGCCAGCGGATCCCGCACGAACGTGAAGAGCTGAAACCGCTCCGCGTCGGCCCAAACGCCCGGATACCGCCGCGGCAATAAAAACGCCCCGTGCGTGAAATGCCCGCAGAGCAGCGAGTCCGCCGTCAGCCGCTCGGTCGCGAACGGGAGATCATCGACGACACCGGCCTCCCCCAAAAACTCCGTGTGGTCCTCGGCCATCCCGAAGACCCGCCCGAAGAATTGCCGGAGGCTCGTGCCGTAGGACTTTGGCAAATGATTGAAAACAAACACCGGCCCCCGGTCCGGCGCGGCGACCCGCCACCGTCGCAGAATCAGCCCGCGGTCCGCCCGCCGCCCCGCTCTCGGACCCGCCAGGTTGGCAATCGCCCGATCATAAAACGCGTAGTCCTCCCGGTTCTGCCGTCGAAAAGTCTCCGCCACCGTCGGGCTCGGCGAATCCGCGCGAGGGCATCCGCCGAACTCCTCGACCAGCGAGCCCCCGAACCGGGTCGCCGCCCGCAGCAGGGCTTTCACCCGCTCGGACGAGGCCCAATGTCTCGCCGCCAACGCGAAGGCCCGCAGCGACTCCTCCATCCGCTCTTCGACCACGACCACGTCGAAATCCTCGACCCCGACCCGCCGCTTACCCAGCACCCGCGCCAACTCACGCGTCACCTCGTCGCGCCGCGAATTCAGGAACGCATCGAGCGACCCGAACACACCCGGTCGCCGTTCCATCAGACCGGGTTGCGCCGCCACCAGATGGCGATACACCACGCACTGCACGGCAAGCGGCTCAGCGATCGCCGTCACCCGAAATGCCGCCCGATTGCGAACCAGGCGTCGGTAGGACTCAGCCCGCTTCCCACCAAAATACCCGCAGAGCGCGGTCTCGGAATCGATCAATCCCTCCGGCACAGTCACCGGATCCTTCCCCGCCAGATCCCCCGGCAGATCCTCGCGGCAGCGGAAAACCGCCCGCAGGAGGTGACCCAGCGCCAACGCTGGCACCCCCGGCACTCGAACGAAGACCGTTCCCGCCGATTCCCGGTCTTTCACCTGGTCGGAACGACGGAGATAGCCATCCAAACCTACTTCACCAAGGGCTCGCCCAACACGGCCTGATGCCGTTCGCCGAGCAGCGCGATCGCGTCGTGATACATTTCGTAGTCCAGTTCGTTCTGAGCGCGGAAGATCCCGCGCACCTCGTCGGACACCTCGTAGGGCTTGCGCGCCGTCGCGTTGATCCGCGGCACCTCGACCGGCTCGCGCTCCATCAACTTCGCGACCAAGTTCACCGAGGCCTGCAAATACTCGGAGACCGCGACGAAGAAATACGTCTCCAGAAACCCGCGCATCTCGCCGTCGAACTCGTAGAATCCCAGGTGATGGGACATCGGGTTCTTCATCTTTCGCAGATGATCCTCGACGGTCGGAACGACTTCCTTGCCCTGGCGCTGACGGTAAAAGTAAGCCGAAATCGCCCGCTCCATCGGATCCCGCAGCAGAGTCACGATCCGGACGTTCCCCCGCGCGATCTCCTCCGCGTAACGCTCCCGCGGCCGGATCCCATCGTGGATCAAGTGGCCGCAGACCATCGTGTCCGTCGGCTTCGAAGCAAGGTCGATCTTGTTCGTCCGGAAGGCTTCCCACTTCGCCTCGTTCGCCTTCCCCGGCGGCTTCTCCAAAATCAACTCGAGCCCAAGCCCCCGAAAAACCTCACGAAATGACTGCCCCGCGCACTTCGGCACGTGCTGGTAGATGTAGGATGTCTTTTCCATAAAATTAAAATGTGGCTCACGCACCGACCGGCGCATCAGCGCCCCATCCAAGATCTGTCATTCTGAGCGAAGCGAAGAATCTCTGGCTCCTCACCCCGACCAACAAGCGACGCTGAGAATACAGAAGCCAGAGATTGCCTTTCAGACTCCATAAAGAAATGAAAGGCGGTCGGTGGCTCCTCGCTCCGCTCAGAATGACAAAGTGGGCCGCTCACGCGTTTGGCGATACTGCTTTTGATTTCACCCCCGCCGCCTCCAACGCGCTCACCGCGTGATCGTAGAGCGCGTAATCCAGCTGATTCCGCTCGCGAAAAATCGCCAGCGTCTCCTCCGACAGCGCCTGCTGCTGCTGGTCGCGCGCCGACTTGTTCTCGTGCGGCAATCCCTGCTCACGCACGGCCGCCAGTCCCATCCGGACCCGTTCGACGCTCCGACTCGGGGCCGCCTCGTCGAAAATCGTCACGACCCGGTCGACCAGAATCTGCATCGACAATTCAACCTGATCCGCGACGCCCACGAAGAAATACCTTCCCAGCACCTCGAGGTAATTCTCCGTCGTGCACGGAAAGCTCGCCGCCATCGAGTTGTAAGTTTTCCGCAGGTAAGCGTCCAACGACTCGAAGCGATCCGGGTTCTTCTCCGCCACGTGCGGCTTCTTGCGGAGCGTGTAATAGAAGAGCGACGTCTGCATCTCGAGCGGCTCGCGCAGAAACGTAAACAGCCGGAACCGCGGATTGCTCAGCGTCTCCGGATAACGGTCGACCAGATGTTTACCCGGGCTGTTGAAGTGCCCGAGCAGGAAATCCTCCGCGCACAGCGTGCGTGGATCGTAGGGGAGGTCGTCGAAATTCTCGTTGCTGTCGAACGTTGCGACGTAGTCCGGATGCGGCGTCGTGAACTGCCGAAAATACTTCCGCATGCTCGTGCCGTAGCATTTCGGGATGTGGTTGAAGACGATCACCGGCTCCATTTCGCTCGGATCGCTCATACCGCCCATGCCTCCAACCGTTTCGACGCCGCGTGGTGGATCCGCGCGTCCAGTGAGTTCCGCCGATTGAACAAAAACCGATCCAGGAAGCCGGCCGACTTCATCAATTTCTCGATCTCGACCTCGCGATCCGGCTCGGGTGGCGCGGCGCTCCAGCGGCGGAGCTGATACCCGGTTCGTCGCACGTTCGGAGTCTCGTTCGCGCCGTCGATCGCCTCGCGCAGGACGCGAAAAAGTCCCCGCATGCTCTCGGCTTTCCGCTCGTTCACGCCGACGAACGAGTAGCGATCCAGCGCGGCTTCGAACGTCTGCGCCGTCACTCCGAGATACCAGGCCATCGGGTTGCGGCGCGTGCGCAGAAATTTCCCGAACGTCGCCGGGCAGGCCGGATCGCCCCGGCGCGAGACGTGCAGATACGTGACCGCCGCCAACCGCAGTGGCTCGTCGACGAACAGGATCGTCTCGAAGCGGTCGTCCGCGAAGAATTCGGGATACAGCTTCTCGATGAACACTCCGCCGGGCCGGAAGTGCGACCGAAAGAGGAAGAGCTTCGCCGCCGACAACCAGGCCGGATCGACCGGTCGCACGGGCTCACCCGCCTCCGGAGCCCCGCCGGTCGCGTCCGGCTCGTCGTGGACGACCGCGAAATTCGAGTAGATGAACTCGACCATTTCCTTCGAACCGCACCCCGGCAGCTGATGAAACACGAACGCCGGCTCGGCGACCACCCGCGCTCCTTTCGTTGCCCCACCGCTCACAGCCACTCCTTTCGCACGCCGCCCATCATCAGGAATCGGCTCAACTGCGAGCGAAACTGCTCGGCGTAATACAGGCGCGTCATCCGCCGCCGACGCTCGGGCTCAGCCGCGAAATCCGGGCGCAACCAGCTCATCTCCGTCTTACCCACGTCCGCCATTTTTGCCGAGGTCTTCTGCTCGGCGTGCACCCGGAAGCATCCGAGAAAACGCGGCACCCGCACGATGTTGGCCCCGGCGTCGCGGAATCGCTGGAGCAAATCCCAGTCGAGCGCGAAGTGGAAATTCACGTTCAGCTCGCCGCCGACCTTGTCCCAGATCCGCCGCCGCCAGAACAAGGTCTCCTGCGGCACGTAATCGAAATACGTGAGCGCCTCCTCGCGGTAGGGCGGAGTCACCCACCGCCCGATCTCCTCGTCGTGCTCGTTCACCAGAATCCGGTGCCCATAGATCACGTCGACGTCCGGATGCCGGTCGAAGTAACTCCCCACGTAAAGCAAAGCCCGCGGCATGAACAAATCGTCGGAGTTGAGCCAGGCCATGATCTCGCCGTCGACCATCGAGAAGGCTTTGTTGATCGCGTCGGCCTGTCCGCTGTCCTTCTCGGATTTCCACTGGAACCGATATTCTTCGGCCAAAGGCCTGATCACCCCGACGGTCTCGTCGGTCGAGGCGCCGTCGTAAACCGCGTAACGCAGCCGCGGGTAGGCTTGATCCATCACGCTGCGAATGGTCCGCTCGATGAAATTCGCCTGATTGAACGTCGGCGTCACGATCGAGATCGACGGGTAGCGCCCGGTCGATTCGGTGAGATCGAGCGGCTCCTGCACGATCGGCTGAGCGGGGTATTGCCGAAGATTTCCCATCCGGCGCGGGAATTGGTTCAGGCAATTCTGACACGTCCAATCGAACCGGGTGTTCGCCCACTTGTTCGCCCGCCGCATCAGACCAAGCGGCGGTGGCGCGCCGGGTTCCGGCTTGCTCGGCGTCCCGGTCATGAAGGATTTTCGCTCTCCGCGACGGCTTGCTCCTCGAGCTTCTTCTTCCGCCGCTTGGCCGCCCCGCGCTCCCTCGTCCCAGTCTCGATGCCCAGATCCCATTCGCGAGGCTGATAAAATTTCCCGTCGAATCCGCCCTTCCGATCCGAGACGACCCGAAACCGCTTCCCGCGCCGCCGCGCCAACAGCGTCTTGCGGGAATAAATCGACACCCGGGTCTGGTAAAGACCGGGCAGCAGGCCGAGCCAGGGGAATTTCAACCGCACTTCGTATTCGCCCTTCCGGACCTCGACGATGCGCGAGCAATCTTTCTTGGTCGTCATTTTGAGAATCTGCTGCTCGGTCATCGATTGCGCCATCGTCTCGAGCGTCGGCAGTTTCATCACCTGCACGGCCAGATTCATGAGATCCACGCGGTCCTCGACTTTGACCACGACGAGCAGTTCCGAAGATTTTTCGTTGTAGATGCGAGGCTCGATCTCGTCCGCACCCTCGGGCGCGTCGTCGTTGAAGAAGTCGACCGAGGCGACGTTCGCCTTCTCGCTCTCGATCACCGGCTCGGCCGTCACGCCGAGTTGGTCCGAGGACTGCCGCTGCGTGCTGCCCTTCCGCTTGGAGTGCAGGTCCTCTTCGTAGCATTCGAGGACTTCGGTGGCTTTCCCGAACTGGACGGCCTTCCCCTCGGACACGTAAAACGCCAGGTCGCACACCGCCAGCAGGATGTCCGGAAAGTGGTGGACGATGATGAAGGACGTCCCTCCATTCCGCAGATCCTGCAGTGTCTTGATGCACTTCTCGCGGAATTGCATGTCGCCCACCGCGAGCACCTCGTCCATGAGCAGGATGTCGGGCTGCGTGTGGATCGCGCAGGCGAACCCCAGCCGCGCCGTCATCCCCGAACTGTAGGTCTGCACCGGAGCGTCGAGCGCGTAGCCGATCTCGGAGTATTCGACCACCTCGTCGAACTTCTCGTCGATCTCCTCCTTGGTCAGGCCAAGGATCGACATGTTGGTGTAAATGTTCTCCCGGCCCGTGAGGATCGAGTTGAACCCCGCTCCGAGGGCCAGCAGTGGAGCCAACCGACCCCGCACCGTCACCGAACCCGTCGTCGGCTTGATGATGCCGGCCATGATCCGCATGAGCGTGGTCTTCCCGCTCCCGTTCGTCCCCACCAACCCCATCGCCATCCCGCGAGGCAGCTCGAAGCCAATGTCCTGCAGCGCCCAGAACTCGTTCTTCTTGAGTTCCCCGATGCGCGGCGGCATTCCAACAATTTCCCGCCCGATGTCCTGAACGCCGTAGTAAAGCGACCGCTTCAAGTCGCGGCAGAACCGCTTCGACACCCCCGAGACCTCGATGCACGGCGGCCCGCCGGGCAACGCCCTCGCCGGGGCATCCTCGTCGTCCCAGTCGTCGTCGTCGAAGTCGTTGTCGTCGAAGTCCGTCATCCCACTCGATCCAAAATCAAAATTCTCAAATCCAAAATTCCTACGAACTCCACCGTTCCACGATCTGCGGCGTCGCCGCTCGCAGCAGCGCCATCGCGAGAACCAATCCCACCACGATCACGACGATCATCACCGCAAACTGCGGCAACATCGTCAGTGGCTGGCTTGTCGCCAGTTCCCGCGCCGTCACCAGCACCGGCGTCACCGGATTCCAGCGCACCACCGTGGCGAACCACCCGTCGTTGTCCGGCGAAGGCATGGGGAAGATCACCGGAGTGATCACCAGACCCGCCATCATCATGTAGGGCAGCATGGCCCCAATGTCCCGGTAGAGCAGTCCGATGGGCGCGAGCAGCAGCCCGATCATCGTCCCCAGCATCACCAGCATCAGGTAGGCAAACGGAAACAACAGCACCGTCCAGCCTAGGGGGATGTGGTAAACGAAGAACGCCGCGATGATCAGCAGAAGGTAAACGACGATCTCGACCCCCAACTTCATCACGTCCGCGAGGATGATCGCTTCCCGCGGAAAGCGCACCTTGGTGAGAATTCCCTTGTTGAGGTTCATTGCCATCATCGGCCCCTTCAACGCCGCCTGAAACATCTGCCACATCGACATACTGATCAGCACGTAGGCCGGGTAGTAGATGTCGGTTTTCCCGAGATCCGCCAGGTTGTTGCGGCGAAGCACCGTCATCCCGATCGTCCACATCAGCGGCGGGATGATCAGCCAGAACCAACCCAGGAACGATTGTCGGAACTGAGCCTTGAGATCCCGGTAGGCCAGCATCCCGGCCAACTGGCGGCTCTGGAGCAGGTCCGTCCACATCTCCCCGAAAAACTTCGCCGGAGACGAGACCGTGCTCTCCGCGCCAAACGTCCTCACGACGTGGTGTCCACTCTCCAGACTCATACAACTCCCCGCATGTAACGCCCTTCAGCCCAAAACTCCAAAACGAATTCGTCCCAACCAAAAGGTAGGGAAGCCGCGCCGCCGGGTTCCCACTTCTGGTCACCGGTGAAGATCACCAACCAAAAAATCCGCGATACTCGGCAAACAAGCCCGCAAACCACCGCACCAAACGCGTTCGAGCGCCCCAAGAACGAGCCACGGAACGCGCGGCGCGCCTTCGCTACGAATCGGAACGAAGCCATCACAACGCGTCCACCTCCGCGAGCCACAGAGCCGCCGAGGCGTCGCTCGGCATCCGCCAATCCCCGCGCGGCGACAGAGCCACCGTCCCGACCTTCGGCCCGTCCGGCATCGCCGACCGCTTGAATTGATTCGCAAAAAACCGCCGGTAGAACGTCCGCAGAGTCACCCGAATCTCGTCCTCGCCGAATTCCCCGTCGAAGACTCCGCGCGCCAGCGCAAAGACCTTCGCCGGCCGCTCGCGCAGCCGCACCACGTGATACAGAAAAAAGTCGTGCAGCACGTAAGGCCCAATCGCCGCCTCCGTATCCTGCAATCCGCCATCCGTCGGCACCAGCTCGGGCGAGATCGGCGTGGCCACGATGTCCCGCAGCAAGTCGACGACCGCGCCCTCGAACTCCTCGTCCGCGCACCACTCGATCAGATGCCGCACCAGCGTCTTGGGCACCCCGGCGTTCACGTGATACATCGACATGTGGTCGCCGTTGTAGGTGCACCACCCGAGCGCCAGCTCCGACAAATCGCCCGTCCCCACGACCAGGCCGCCCGTCTGGTTCGCCACGCTCATGAGCAACTGCGTCCGCTCCCGCGCCTGCACGTTTTCGTAGGTCGCATCGTGCAGCCCGTCGGGATGCCCGATGGCGCGCAGGTGCTGATCGACCGCCTCGCCGATCGGGATCACCCGCACCGTCGTTCTCAGAGCCTCGGCCAATTTCCGCGCGTTCCCCTGCGTGCGATCCGAGCTCCCCGGCCCCGGCATCACGACCGCCTCGACCGCCGATGCGTCCAGCCCCGCCACCTCAAGCGCCCGAATCGTCACCAGCAAAGCGAGCGTCGAATCCAACCCGCCCGACACCCCGATCACCGCCGCCTTCGCCCCCGTGTGCCGCAACCGCCGCGCGAGCCCCGTCGACTGAATCGCAAAAATCTCCCGGCAATCCGCCGCCCGCCGCGCCCCATCCGCCGGAATGAACGGCGTCCGCGCCACCACCCGCCGGGGGGTCAGTCCGTTCATTGGTTCAGATTTCGCCCCGAGCCGCAGGGGCACAAACCTCCAGTCATCCCCCGCCGCCGAGGCGGCGAAGGTCCCGTTGACCAGCCGGTCGCCCCGCACCCGGTCCAGATCCACGTCCGAGATCGCCCACGTCGTCTCGAATTTGAACCGCTCCGTTTCGGCCAGATCCGCCCCGCACTCCGCGATCAATCCGTGCCCCGAATAAACGATGTCCGTCGAAGATTCCCCCGCCCCGGCGCTCGCGTAGAGGTAACCCGCCAGGCACCGCGCACTCTGCTGCCGCACGAGCTCACGCCGGTATTCAGCTTTCCCCAGGATCTCGTTGCTTGCCGAAGGGTTCGCGATAATCGTCGCGCCCGCCGTGGCCAGCGGCCCGCTCAGCGGCTCGACGCCCCACAAATCCTCGCAAACCTCGACGCCCAGCCGCAGCCGTGGGTCCGTCGGACTCGCAAAAATGAGATCCGTCCCGACGGGCACCAGGCGGTCGCCGACCAACACGTCTTCGGTCGTCAGCGTCTCCGCCCGCGCGAACCAACGCTCTTCGTAAAATTCGCCAGTCGTCGGCAGGCACGTCTTCGGCACGATCCCGATCACCCCATCCGCCGACACGATTGCCGCGCAATTGTAGAGCCGCGACTCGACGACCATCGGCAGACCCACCACCACCGCAAGCTCGGTTTCGACCACCGCCGCCACGATTTCATCCAGCGCCGCGACCGCCGCCTCGACCAGGCCCGGTTGGTAAAAGAGATCCGCGCAGCTGTAACCCGTGAGCCCCAATTCGGGGAAAACCGCCAAGTCGACTCCCTCGTCCGCCAACGCACGCATCGCGCCGATCGTCGCCTCCAAGTTCGCCGCGACGTCCGCCACCCGCAGTTCCGGAGTCACGACGGCGCAACGCAGATAACCCATTTCCCGCCAATTCACCCCGCCCATCATTCTTTCAAATTTCAAAATCCGATACCAAATTTTCCCAAGCTGCCGCCCTTGGTCGTCCGTGAACGCGACGGGACCCTCCAATCAGTCTGAGAATTTCCCTCGTGAATCATGGGATTCGCACCAAGTTTTTCCCGGACCCCGATCGATCCTGGACGTGAAAGCTTGGTCTGCCCCAATCCGGGAGCGCAAACAAATAGTCCCAGCTCCGCTCGGCTGGCGAAGGGGGATTTTTCAGCGCGTGGAGCGAACTCGGTTACTTATACCTCGACGGCAGCACCCTCCCGCGCGACGCGGACGAAGCGATCAAATGGATGCGACCCGCCGCCGAAGCCAGCGTCCCGGAAGTCCGATCGAATCCGGGCTCTTGCTACGAGCGCGGGCAGGGCGTGGCCGTGGACTTCGAGGCCGCGTTTCGATGGAATTCCCTCGCCGCCGCGAATGGCAACGCCGTGGCAATCGGGGGCCTCGGCACGGCGTGCCTCAACGGATCCGGAGTCAACGTCGACGTCGAGACCGCGGAGGAATGCTTCCGTTTCGCGTTCGAACTCGGAAACGTTCGTGCCGTTTACGACCTCGGTGTCCTTCACGTCGATCCGGGTCACGGAGTCCACCTCCGGTCCGACCCCACCACCGACTCTTTTCCTCGCAGACTCGAAATCTACCGACCTTGCCGGAGAATGATCACCGAGCGCACCCGGGTCCGCGTGCCCTCGCGGTCTTCGACGAAAACCTTCACCCGATTCCTGCCGCGCTTGAGGTCCACCTTCGCCCGCCAGTTCGTCACCCCGCGCGCCCGGTAGGTCTCGCCGCGGAAACGATTATTCTCCAGAACGACCCGCCGGGCTCCTTCCGCCCGGTTCGCGAATCCTCGGAGAGTGAAGCGTCGATTGTTCGTCGCAACTTTTCGCTTCGCGGGCTTGCTCACCTGTCCCACCACACCCGAACGCGGCTCGACCCCACCGCCGCCGCCCGGCCTTGCCCCGTAGATCGCCTGCCCCCCGGCGATATCGTCACTCTGGAGGTCGTCGGTGTTGGAGACGCGGCTGTTCATGACCGCCACGACGTTCTGGCCAAATTGATCGGGGTGATCGAGGCCCAGCACGTGGCCGAACTCGTGCAAGGCCACCCGCCGGATGTCGTAGATCGTGCTGCCATCAGCTCCCCGCTTCAAAGGTCCGCGGTAGGAATCGTAGGGAAGGCTGGAATTGAAAACCACGTCCCCTTCGGTGATCTCCGTGCCACGCGTCCGGAAGATCGTGATCGCAACCGCTCCACCGAAAGAGCCTCCGTCGACTTTCGTATCGAAGTAGACGTTGTTGAAACTGTTGCGGAACGAAATCGGAGCCGTGGAATCGCGGACAACCCGAAATTGAGTCGTCGCGAGCACCAGATTCCAACTCGCCAAGGCTCCCTCAACCGCCTGTCCCCAACTGACGCTGCCATCCGTGAGCGGGCCACCCGAACTCCCCAGCTGCAATTCCATCACAATCTCGGGGCCGGGCCAGGAATCGCCCGAGACCTGGAAGGCATCCGCCGGTCCCGCGATCCCACCGATTCCCACAGCGGCCACCACCCATCGAAGCCAGCCCTTCATCGGGTGGAATCCAGCTCCCCCACCTTCGATTCGAGCAGGCCTTCGAAATCCGTGAGCGTCATGCGATCATCCGACCGCAGCACCGCCCGGGCTCGCGCTCCGCTCGCCGCCCGCTGAGCCTCCACCGGTAACATCACGACGCCCTCGCCCCCGGCGGCCCGCTCGACTTCGAATTTGCCCCGCGACCATCCCACCACCGGACATACCCGGGTCCGGTCCGCCGAAACGAACAACACCATTTCCTCGCCCAGATCGAAGGTCGGGATCCCCTCGACGATCATCGACTCGTCCCCGATGGTCCCACCGAGAAATTCAAGCGTGACCCGCGCCTCACCTTCGCCTTTGTAGCGATCGAGCACCTCGAAAGTAACCTTCGAGAAAATGGCATTGCCCTGCTCGGTTGAACGTCTTTCGGCTTCGACCACGACGGTTTTTCCGAGAAAAATCTGTTCCGCCTCGCGCACTTGATCGTCGAAGCTCATCGGAACGAGTGAGGTCGCCCCCACCGTTCCAACGCAGGCCAGCGCGACCGCGAAAATTGTCGTTCTTGTTCCCATACCGTTCAAGCTACGCAATTTGGTCCGGAGCGCCACCGACGATTACGGTGTCCGATGATTCCTCGCGCAAAACGGGACCACGATCCTCACCGTTCGCCATCCACCCGAAATCCCTCGCCTTCGAAAAAATCCCGCACCCGCCCGGCGTGATCACCCTGCAGCTCGACCTCCCGACCCCTCAGGGTCCCCCCGCACCCGCAGCTCCGCCTCGCCCGCCGCGCCAGTTCCTCCAACCGCTGGTCCGCAATCGCCTCGTCGAACCCACCTGCGACGATCACGACCTTGCCGCCCCGCTGGGATTTTTCCCGCCGGAGCACCACCCTTCCGCCGATGCGTGGTACCACCGTCATTTCGTCGGCCGCGTCCTCCGGACCGGCGGGCAGCTCCCCGAGATCGAGACCGCCGAAGGGCGTCCCGGTGAGCTGACCCGCCCGGTCGCCAACGGGGATTTTTTTACCGGGGCGAGCCATCCGCTAGCGCCGCCGATCCTTGCGGACCTTGCGGACGACCACCGCCTTGGTCAGAGCCATCGCGAAGCCGGCTTCGTCCACCGAGACGATGAGGAATTTGTTGCGCCCCGGTTCCAATTTCATCCTCCCCCGCCAGGAACCATCAGCCGCCGCCCGAAAAAACTTCGTGGTTCCCGTCCGGCGATTCTGCAGTGCCGCCTTCGTTCCGCCGGTGAGAAATCCCCGAAAAACGATCGCCCGCTTCCGGGTCCTCACCCGGGATTGCCGGGCGTCCGCGAGACGAATCGACGGGACCTCGACGGTCTCGGCGATCTCCGGACCCGCGTAGACCACGTCGCGGTAGATGGCGTTCGCCCCTTCGATGTCGTCCGCCTTGAGATCCTCGACGAACTGGCTCCCGCCCGAATTCATGATCGCCGCGACGGTCTGCACGGGCGTGGCTTTGTTCGGATGATCCAGCCCGAGCAGGTGCCCGAGTTCGTGAATCGCGATCCTCCGGAAATCCTGTAAAAACCGCTCATCCGTCGAGTCGGCAACCAATTCGCCCCGATAGGAATCCCATTCGAAAGCGCTGTTGAAGATGATGTCCTTCTCCGCCGTCTCGAGGAACCCCGGCCCGCCCGGCACCGGGTCGTAGGTAAATCCGACGGTCACCGCCACCGCATCCCCGAAGCTGACCCCGTAGACCGAGTCGCTGAAGAAGACCTGATTCCGGACATCCCCGTCCGTCGGCACCATCGCGGAGTTGGCAGTCACGACCAATCGCGGCTTTTCCAACACGACGTTCCAGCGGGCGGCGGCCTGAGCGAACGCGACGTCGAAGTCCGCCGAGCCATCTCGCAGCGGCCCCGCCGCCCCGCCGCCGTCCTCCCGCGTGCCGAGATCCGTCTCGATCTCGATCACCGGCACACCCCAGACGTCGCCGATCGCCACCCACGCCCGGCTCTCGCCGCCGACCGCGATCGAGAGAAGTGCGGAAATTGCGCCGAGTCTCCAAGATTTTCCTGAAGGGATTTGCATGATGCGTCAGAGGATACCCGATTGGACCGGAAGCGCCAACCCCATCCTTCCGAGCCCGGTTTTGACCCTCAGCAGGAGCTGCCGACGAAGCCGCGCGTCAGCGGGCGCCGAGCGCCCGCTCCACCGGAGGCGGCAAGCGGAGGATCGCCGAAGCGAAAATGCGCTACACCGTGACCTTCGCCACCGCGCGCTTCCGTGCCGTCGCGTCGAGGATCTTCTTGCGCAGCCGAAGCGATTTCGGAGTCGCCTCGACGTATTCATCGGGAGCGATGTATTCCAGAGCCCGCTCGAGACCCATCAGCACCGGCGGTGACAGCTGGATGCCCTTGCCGTCGCCGCTGGATCGCATGTTCGTCAGCTTTTTGGGCTTGCACGGGTTCACCGGCATGTCGTCCGGGCGGGCGTTCTCGCCGATAATCATTCCGACGTAGATCTCGGCCTGGGGCCCGATGAACAAACGCCCGCGCTGCGAGATCGTCTCGAGCGAATACGCCGTGCTCACGCCGGTCTCCATCGAGACCAGCACGCCGTTGTTCCGGCTCGGAATGTCGCCCTTGTGCGGACCGTATTCCTTGAACAAATGACTCATCGTGCCGTGGCCCTTCGTTGCGTTGATGAGATCCGTCTCGAATCCGATCAAGCCACGCGTCGGGATCAGCGACTGCACCAACACCGTGTGCGGGTTGTGCTGCATGTCCAAAATCTCCGCCTTCCGGCCGGCCAGCGATTGGAGCACGCCACCCAGATCGTCCGTCGGGACATCGACGTAGAGCGTCTCCATCGGCTCGAGCAATTTCCCGTCCTCGTCGCGCTGGTAAATCACCTCCGGTCGCGAAACCAGAATCTCGAATCCCTCGCGACGCATCTGCTCGACGAGAATCGCGATCTGCATTTCGCCGCGCGCACTCACTTCGAACTGACCGGCGAGTTCGGTGTCTTTCACGAGGAACGACACGTTCGTGCGGGTCTCCTTGATCAGTCGGTCGCGGATCTGCCGCGCCGTGAGCAATTTGCCCTCGCGACCAGCCAGCGGTCCGTCGTTCACGCAGATGCCCATCGTCATCGTCGGCGGATCGATCTTGTTGAAAGGCAGCGCCTCCTGATCCTCCTTGCCCGTGATCGTCTCACCGATGAAGACGTCCTCGAATCCCGACAACCCGACGATGTCGCCCGCGAACGCTTCCTCGATCTGCACTTTCTCGAGTCCCTCGTGACTGAAGATCGCCGTGATGTTCCCCTGCTCACGCTTGCCGTCGACGTGAATGCACGTGAGGCGCTGTCCCTGCTTCACCGAGCCACTGCGGATCCGTCCATAAGCGATTCGGCCGAGGTAGTCGCTGTAATCCAGGTTCGAAACCAGGAATTGAAAATGCTCTTCCGGTTCGATCGTCGGAGCCGGCATGTGCTTCACGATCGCCTCGTAGAGCGGCTCCATCGTGTCGCTCTCCTCATCGATCTCGTTCTTGGCGAAACCCTCCTTCGCACTCGCGTAAATGTGCGCGAAGTCGAGCTGCTCGTCGGTGGCGTCGAGTTCGAGGAAGAGTTCGAAGACCATGTCGAGCACCTTGTGCGGCCGGGCGTTCTCACGATCAATCTTGTTGATCACGACGATGGGCTTGAGACCATTGTCGAGCGCCTTGCGCAACACGAACTTCGTCTGCGCCTGCGGTCCGTCGTAACTGTCGACCACGAGCAGGACGCCGTCGACCATCTGCATGATGCGCTCGACCTCGCCGCCGAAGTCGGCGTGCCCCGGCGTGTCCACGATGTTCACGTGGTAGTCCTGCCAGCGGTAGGCCGCGTTCTTCGAACGAATCGTGATCCCCTTTTCCTTCTCGAGATCCATCGAGTCCATGACGCGCTCGTCGACCTTCTGGTTGCTCCGGAAGGTGCCGGATTGTTTGAGCAACTGATCCACCAACGTTGTTTTGCCGTGATCGACGTGCGCGATGATCGCGATATTTCTGATTTTATCCATAACGAGAGTCCCCCGGGAAAATCGAGGACGCGCACACTGTCAGCGGTCCCCCCACCTGTCAACCAACCCTCGGAAACAAATTCACACCCCACCCCGGAGCGCTGGACCCACCCGAGGTCGGGAAGGCGCGCCACGCATTCCCGCGCCCTCTCGCAGAACGCGCCCTCTCAGCTCCGGGCCGATCCGACCGAGACGCCTGGCAGGAGTGGAACCGCCCCAGAGACGCGAACCTACGAATCCGAGCGTTCGTTCTCGCCAGACTTGTCCGTCAGTCGATTACTGGCATCGCCGACGCGCACCGAAGCCGTCTCCGAGCGCGGCAGCACCTTGCGCACCAGCTTCGAGAACCCGCTCTCCGCGGCTTCCTCGTCTTCCGTCGACTGCCGCACGGCCTGCTCCCAGACCGAGGCAAATCCCGGAGCCTGCTCCCGCATCCGCCGCACCGCTCCCTCGAGAATGTGCAGGTGCCGGATCTCCGCCCGGCCCGGCTTCTGCTGAAGCGTCGAGAGCGACACCCGCAGGTTTTCGTTCTGCGTCTTCAGGGCGGTCAGATCACGCGCCAGTTGCTCGTTGCCCGATGCGCTGATCTTCATCGTCGTATTGAGGTGCCCCTGCAGCTCGCGATGCTCGGACTTCACCCGCTTGAGATCCCGCTTGATCGCCGACTTCGACGTCATCCCGTTCCACCAAAAAAACACCGCAACCAAAAGTCCCGCAACGAGTCCCCACACGAAGGGCTGCTCCACGGCCTGCCAGAAATATTCCATGCGGCGTAAGTTAGGATTCCTCCGCCGGAAGGCAAAGCAAAACCGCTGTCCCGATCCGCTGCCGCACCCTACAAATAGATTTCCGCCATCCGCCGCCAGTAGTAGCCGCGGTGCGCGCGGTCGCCCCAGAAGTGGATCTCGTGCCCGACATCCTTCCCGGACAGAATGTTGCTCAGATCCTCGTTGTTCCCGCGGAAGGGATCCTCCTGCCCCACCGTAAGCGTGATCTCCATCTCGCGCAGGGACTTCAGGTGATCCTCCCGCCCGAGGTAGGGCAGAAAATGCGTCGGCGTATTGAGGTAGATCGTCTCGTCGTAGTAGCCATCGAAGAGATCGCGGAAATGCTCCACGCTCAGCGTGAGATCGTAGCGCCCCGAGAAGGCCTTCAATTTCCGGAACAAATGCGGATGCCGAAAGGCCATGTTCGCCGCGTGAAAGGCGCCCAGACTGCAACCGTGCGCGATCACCGTCGGGTCGGGATTCAGCGCCGTCATCAGCGGAAACACCTCGTTGATCACGTAATCCTCGTATTGCGAATGCCGCCCGATCCGCCCCGTCGGATGCGCCCAGAAACAGTAGAAACTCTCCGCGTCCACGCTATCCAGGCAGAAGACCTGCAGCTCACCCGCCTCGATCTTCGGCCGCAGCACCTCGATCATCCGCAGATTCTCGTATTCGTAAAACCGACCGCCCCGCGTCGGGAAAACGAGCATCTTCGGACCGGCGTGGCCGAAGACAAGCAGCTCCATGTCGCGCCCCAGTCGCCAGCTAAACCACTTGTGATATTCCCGGTTCATTGCGGATCATTCGTCAAACGAAAATCTCCGCCCGGTCGGCGCTACAAGTCGCGGAAAAATTCGTGAATTTCTCGTAGCAATCGGCGTTCCTCTTCGCCCTGCTCCGGGTGCGGAAAGTGACCCGTCCGCTTGACGAACAACGATTTTTCGCCCGGCAATTCGTTGTGCACCGCAAACTGCCCCGCCGGAGCCACCGCCGGGTCGAACAACGCGCACGCGCAATGCACCGGCTGCCGCACGAACCGCGCCGCCACCGCCGCGTCGTGATACGCCAGCGTCCCCATCGCCTCCGGATGCCTTTCTAAGAAAGCCTGCACGCTCGCCGCGCTCCCCACCGATCCCAACTTCGCCCGCAGCGGCTGATTCCCAAACGTCGGCACGCCCAGGTGCGCCCGCGCAATCCGATCGTCCCAAGCCAGCGCCAACGCCCCGATCCCACCGCCAAAACTCCCGCCCACGTAGCCGATCCGACCCGCCACCCGCGGACACACTCTCAGCAGCGCCGTCACCGCCACCCACACGTCCTCGACGCAGCCGCCAATGACGTATTTTTCCCGGTCCTGAATGTTGTGCAGCACGTGCCAGGCCGCGTCCGCCGAGATCTTCGCATGCCGACTCCGCCCCAATCCGCGCGCACACGGGAAAAACAGCGCCGAGTCGCCCAGCGGCAGATTGAATTCCGGCGCATCCCGTCCGCCGTAGCCATGCCCGATCACAAACCCCCGCCGCACGATCCCGCTCGCCGGCAGCAGAACCCAACCCCGGATCTCCGTCCGCCCGGTCGACGTGTGGGATAATTCCCAGACCTGCCAGCCATCCCGCGTTTCCCCGGTATCCCGGAGCCTCGGCTTCGGGCGCACGGCCAGAGCACGCTCGTATTTCGCCCGCCAGAACGCCTCGAAACCAGTCGGCGTCTCCGGAGCCCGCACCCGCAGCAGCGCCTCGAGATCATACCCGTGCGTCGGGTCGAATCCGAAATCATGCTGCGGAATTTTCGCGTCTTCCATCCCACCGTTTTAGATCACCAGCCCACCCCCAGCCAACCTCCCATTGCCCACCGGCCCAGTGACCATCGACTTCCAGCCGATCACCAACCCAAACCGGCTCCCAGCCGCAACCCCCCAAGAAACGCCCCCCAACCGACTCAACCCCCCGACGTCTCAGCCCCCCGACGTCTCACCACCCGCCGATCGCCACACGTAGACCGCGGCCTCGGCGGCCAGCTTCGACCCGCCGTCGATACCCAGCTTGCGCTTGATGTTCTCCCGGTGCTTCTCGACCGTCTTCACGCTCAGGTGCAAATCCTCGGCAATCTCCCGCGTGGACATCCCCTTCCCGATCATCCGGAAGATCGAAAGTTCCCGGTCGGTCAATCCGTCGACCCCGCCCTCCCCGTCGAGCGCCTCGCCCAGCCGCCGCCCCGCCAGCACCGCTTCGCTCAGATAAACCTGGCCACCGAGCACCGCTCGCACCGCCGCCACCATCTGCTCGGCCGCGTTGTCCTTCATCAAGTAGCCCATCGCCCCCGCGTTCACCACCCGCAGCGCAAAATCCCGCTCGTCGTGCATCGAAAAAACCAGCACCGCCAGCCGCTCGTGAATCGCCCGCACCGACTTCAGCACATCGAGCCCATCCGCCTTGCCCAGACTCAAATCCAGGATCAACAACGACGGCCGGATCGCCTCCAGCGTAACGAATAATTCCTTGCTCGTCCGCACCGTTCCAATGATCGAGAGGTCCGGCTCCTGCTCCAGCAAACCACGCAATCCCGCGAGGACGATCGGGTGATCGTCCGCAAGCAGGATGTACCGCACTTCTCTAAGCGGCGTGGATCTTCCTCGGGTGAGCGTGACCGGCATTGGTGCAAACTTCTATCCGTAACGAAAGGTTGCCGCTTACGCCATCGGGGTTTCCCCTATCTTCTGCCAAACCCTCCCTCGCCATGACCTCCATGCCGCCTGGCGCAGTCGAGCCTGCCAACTCGCAACCCTCGACAAAACTGCGATACCGGCCCCATCGAGGTTTGATCGGGCATCCCGAATCGATTGGCTTCTCCTCCGCATTGTCGAGGGATCTTTTGCTTGGCGGGGCCTGTTCAAAAGTGAACGGAGACTGTTCAAAAGTGGATTGGGGGTTTTGGGGCGTTGTATTGGGAGACGCGGGAAGCGCCTCGGAGGAGGCCGGAGCGTAGCGGAGGCTGACGGAGAGGCGCTTCCCGCGTGCGCGCCTGCTCCCCGGCCCCAGTGCCCCAAGGATACCAGCCGTTGGGGTGAAGCGTTTGTGGAACGCGCTGGCTTGCGCGCTCGCCTGGTCGATTATCCCGGATTGAAAAGAAGCAGATTACCCACCGTCTCCCGCCAGATTTTGTCCGTCGCACACTTGCAGATTTCAATGCAGGACTTCTCGATGCCAGCAATGCCGCAAGCCAGTTAGGCATCGGCAAAACCAGGCTCTATGAACTCCGCACGGCCTACCTCGCAAATCGTAATTCCTACGCCCCGGCTGCCAGCGGGGGCGCTCGTCGCGCCGACTGGCCGCCCGAAGTTGAACGCTTTCTCCAAGAGTTTCTGCCGCTTCAGAACCCACCCAATTACCAGTTAGTCGCCGACGAACTTGAGCGACTCTGCGGATTCGTTCGGGCGCGCTCGGTCGTCGAGACCCACGTCAAAGCGCGCTACGCCCATCTGGTGCCCTCGCCGACCCGCAAGCCTCGCGTTTATCGGCGCTTCCGTCGCGCTCGCATCGGCGAACTTTGGCAGCACGACAGTTCGATCCACCAATGGTGGCCCGCCGCCGCTAAACAGACTTTACTGCTCACCGTCGACGACCATTCGGGCCTGAATCTAGCAGGTCGCTTCGTGGAATCCGATACCACTTGGAACCATTTCGGACATTTCCGCGAATCCTTCGAGACCTGGGGCCTGCCGCAGATCGTTTACACTGATGGCCTCAGCCTCTTCGGGCCAAGTTCCAGCGGCGATCACTGCGATCCTAAGAGTGAATTCCAACGCGCCCTCCGCGGACTCGGCGTCGCTCACTTAGTGGCACCGACCCCACAAGCTAAGGGTAAGATCGAGCGCCGTTTCGGGACTTTCCAGAGACGGCTCGTCACACTACTCGCCCATGCCAGCGCCAAAACTTGGCCCCAGGCCGACGAAATTCTTCAGATGGAGATTGCCAGGCAGAACCGTACCGTCAATCGCTCCACCGGCAAGGTCCCGCTCCATCTGTGGGAAGCGCAGTCGCTTGGCGACAGCGGGCGCATGCGCCCCATCCCGCCTTCCGCGCTCCTAGACTTACACCTCTCAATCCGCTGCTCCCGCCGGGTGAACAATGACCACACCATCGACTTCGATGGCTCCAACTACGAGATCTCCAACACCCAGCGCAAGAGCGTCACCATCGTCCACCATCCCGGAAGCCGTTTCTGGGTCGTCGAACACCCTCCCAAAACCGTCTGGCCCCCCATTCTAGGCCACTTCAGCCTCTAAAATCGCTGTTCGCTTTTGAACAGGCGAGAATTCCGCTTTTGAACAGTCGCCGACATTGAGGGATCTTTTGCTTGGCGATGCTGCCGCAACCGTCTAATTCCCTTGGCTCTAGTATGGCCGAATACCTCACCTCCCAAGACGGCAACGTCACCATCCTCGAGATCTCGGGACGCATCGAGCCCGACAATTGGCAGGAGCTCCACAACGAGTTTCAGACCATCACCGACGTCGAGGGCATGAAGGACCTGCTCGTCGACCTCAAGGGCCTCGATTACACGGCCTCAGCTGGTTTTCGCGAGCTCTTCATGGTCGGAAAGAAGCTGAGCCGCCAGGGTGGCAAACTCGCCGTCTGCTCGATCCAGGGCGAAGTACGCCGCATCTTCGACCTCGCTGGATTTGCCACCGCCTACCCGATCTTCCACGATCGACCGACGGCCATCGCGCACTTCCGCGGCGAGGATTGACCCGCAGGTGAGGCCGCCGACCGTCGCCATCGCCGGCGGGGGAGCCGCCGGATTCTTCGCCGCGATCACCTGCGCCGAGGCCAACCCGGCTGCCGAAGTCCACGTCTTCGAGCAGTCCGCCCACTTTCTCACCAAAGTCGCCCGCTCCGGCGGTGGCCGATGCAACGTGACGCACGCCTGCCTCGAAGCCCGGGAACTCGCCACCCGCTACCCACGCGGCGAACGCCCGCTCATCGGCCCGCTCCACCACTTCGGCGTCACCGACACCCTCGCCTGGTTCGAGACCCGCGGCGTCGCCCTTCACACCGAAGCCGACGGTCGCATCTTCCCCCGCACGAACCGCTCCGAGACCATCGTCGATTGCCTCCTCGAAGCGGCCGATTCCGCCGGGGTCCACCGACACGCGCGTTCCGGGATCTCCGACGCCCGCACCACTCCGGGCGGTTTCGAGGTGACGACCGCCGACGGTCCCTTTCCCTGCCACCGCCTCCTCCTCGCCACCGGCGGCAGCCGCGTCCCGGTCGGCGCGCGCATCGCCGCCACCTTCGGCCATTCCCCGCTCCCACCCGTTCCCTCCCTCTTCACGTTCGACGTCGACGCCCGCTGGGTTCACGCACTCGCCGGCGTCTCGCTCGAGGCCGAGGCCTCCATCCCCGGCCCCCGCCTCCGCCAGACCGCTCCGCTTCTCTTCACCCACCGGGGCGTCAGCGGCCCCGCCATCCTCAAACTCTCCGCCTGGGGTGCCCGGGAACTGGAATCGCTCGACTACCACTTTTCCCTGAATCTGAATTTTCTCCCCGGCACCACCGCGGCGACCGCCGATGAGGTCCTCGGTTCCCAGCGCCAATCCAATCCCACCCGCAAGGTCTTCAATTCTCCCATCGGCGACCTCCCATCCCGACTCTGGGAGCAGCTCTGCGCGAACGCCGCGATCCCACCCGACACCCGCTGGACGAACCTCACCCGCCCCCACCGCGAAGACCTCGCCACCCGGCTCACCGCCACCACCGTCGACGTCACCGGCAAAAGCCTCAACAAAGACGAGTTCGTGACCTGCGGCGGCATCCCCGGCAAGGAAGTCGATTTCAAGACGATGGAAAGCCGCATCCAACCCGGCCTCCACTTCGCCGGCGAACTTCTCGACGTCGACGGCATCACCGGCGGCTTCAACTTCCAAGCCGCCTGGACCACCGGCTGGCTCGCCGGCCGCTCGCTCGCCCAACCCCTCGACTCCACACCATGAAACGCCGCCGCTCCCAATCCCGCGAACTTCATCCCGCCGAGACCACCGCTCTCGCCGAAGTCCGCGCCGTCTACGCCGATCTCACCCAGCGCCCCGTGGACCGCGCCTGCACTCTGCGCACCGAATGCTGCCACTTCAAAATCACCGGGCGCACCCCGCAACTCACCCGCGGCGAAGCCCGCGTCGCCGCCCAGGCCCTCCGCGCCTCCGGCCGCAAATCCCTCCCCGAACGATCCGACGGAGCCTGCCCGCTCCTCGATCCCCGCACCGCCAAGTGCCTCATCTACGACTCCCGCCCCTTCGGATGCCGCACCCACTTCTGCGCCGCCGCCGGCGGCCCGTTCGCCCGCTCCGAAGTCCTCGACCTCATTCGTCGCCTCGAAGTCGTCGACGAAACCCTCGGCGGCGACGGACCCCGGGCCCTCGGCGTCGCGATCACCGCCGAACTCGCCACCGCCTGACGAGCGTGCCCATCGGACGGCCTTCGTCCGACTCCGCCTCGCTCCGGCTCCAGCCAATCACCAGCGCAAACTCGGCGAAGCCAATCAAATCGAAAAGCCCCCCCCGGCACCCGGGTGTGATCGAGAGCGACTCCCGATCGGAAGAAGACTCTCGCGAACGCCAAGAACGTCTGGCCGGGGAGAAGCCAGGAGTCAGGCGACGAATCCGTCAGACACATACGCGATCCAAAGGCCCGCGCCATCGGGACCCCCACCTCATCCAAGCGCCCCCCCCCGGCCCATCCTCCCATCCCGGGTCCCCGCCAAGTCGACCGATAAAACGTAACGGCCGTTACGTTTTATCGGGAGCGAATATAGCCGCTTGGTCGCCGCTCTCCGTCCGGGGAACCCGGGCCTGCGGCCTTCCAACGGGCAAAATCCCGCTTGGCGGGAGCAAGAAGCGAGTCTCCCCCGAGCCTATCCCCGCCCACCTCATTTCCTGTAAAATGGGACGGCCGTCCCATTTTACAGGTCAGTGGGTTGACGGGGCGCTTTGCCGTCAAATTCGAGGGTCGCGGGAGGTTTGATTCGCCGCGTGGGCGGTCATGGCCACCCGTGCGTGGGCCTGACTTGCGGCTCGACACGTGCGGGTTCGTCGATCCCCACCTCACTTCGCCCTCCGGCCCGGCCTTGGACGCACTTTCAATCCCTCCCGCTCGTTTACAAAAAAAGCCCCGGTGCCCACGAATGGGCCTACTGGGACCGCCGAATCGAACAATTCATCGAGCAAATCCCGATCCGCGCCTATCCCGGGTGACAAACCTCATCGCCGAAGGTGATGACCCAGCCTCGGAGAGCAAGGCTCCCGCCGAGCCGTGTCCGCATTTAATCGCCGACGCAACGGTCCAGCCCGACGCTCGACCGCCGTCCTACCGCACCGCCGCGACCTTGTCGTCGCCGCGAGCTGCCGCGACTTCCTCGGCCCGGCTCTTCATTTTGCCAGCCGACCACTCGTCGTATTCCTCCTGGCTCACGACCCGGATCGGGGCCTGCATGTTGTAGTGGCCCGTGCCACAGAGCTGGCTACAGGCCAACGCAAATTGCCCCTCGCGGGTGGTCACGAACCACATCCAGTCGATCGTCCGCCCCGGAACTGCATCCTGGTAAAGGCGGAATTCCGGCACGTAGAAGGAATGAATGACGTCGCGCGACCGGAGGAACACGTGGACGGGCTTGCCAACCGGAATCACCATTTCGGTGGAGGAAAAATCATCCGACTCGTCCCAATCCGCCCGCTGGAGGCCGAACTTGTTTTCGACCCCACCCATTTTCTCGATCGCAACCTTGTCGAGCACGCCATCCGCACCGGCGTAGCGCAGATCCCACGCAAACTGGTAACCAACCACCTCGACTTCGATCGCATCGACCGGGGCGGGTGTCGACGTCATGTCCTTCCAGACGCTGTCGCCCCAGATTGCGAGCGCCAGGAAGATCACCGTCGGTGCGGCTGTCCAGATCAACTCCGCCTTGTTGTTTCCGTGAATGTAGTGCGCCTTGTGCCCGGGACGGCGGCGGTAGCGGATGAGGTAATAAATGTAGAAAGCCTGCACCAGAACGAAGACTCCCACCGTGAGGTAGAAAATCGTGTTGATGATCAGATCCGTCTTCAGCGCGTCGACGGTCGCCGCCGGGGCCGTCCAGTAAGGGTTGTTCGTGCGGGCCTCGGCCATCGCTTCCGGCGCAAACCAGCACGAAAGGAGAAACCCAAGAACGAGCAACGGGAATAACTTGGGAAATGGACGGCGGATCATCGAGACAGGAAAGTAGAGGCGGTTGGAGAACTCTGCAAATAAAGGGACTTTGTTCGGCTTTCTCCGGCTAGGCGGCATCGCTCGACTCCCCCGCTTCGGTTGGAGCGGCCTCGGCTTCCGGAGCGGCATCCCCGGCTTCGGCCCCCTCCCCCTCACCCTCACCGTCGGCGGCGGGAGCGGAGGCTCCGGCGTCCGAAATCATCGTCTTGGGAATGGCCTGCAAAGCGGACTGGGTCCAAGGCTCGCTGCGGTCGCCGACTTCCTCGCGCGTCGCCGCGATGTAATCCGCCGTGATCGCGGGTGCCTCGTTGCCCCACTCGTTCCGAATGTAGGTCAAGACGGACGCGATGTCGGAATCCTTCAACTGCTTCCAGGCCGGCATTGCGTTGTTGTAGGTGTTACCTTTCACCTGCACGGGCCCCTGCATTCCGTTGAGGAGAATTTTCGCGAGATGGTTGTCCCCGTGCCAGTCGGTGCCGGTTATCACCCATTCACTACCGACCAGCGGTGGGAACTGTCCCGCCACGCCCATGCCAGTCGCCTGATGGCAGACGACGCAATTCGCGGTGTAGATCCGCTTTCCGATCACCATCGGGTCCGGCGGTGCCACGGGACCGCCACCACCACCAGCCCAAGAAACCTGGTCGGCGTTGAAGATATTCGACTCGAATCCGCCGCTGTTCATTCCCAGATAGAGGGCGGACCAACCCACCAGCACGACGGCCAGAATCCACAACCAGGATGGCACCGGCGCGGCACCTGCCGCTGGCGCTTCGCCTTGGGCGAAACGAGGCTCGTCGGTCGGATTGGAATTGGGATCGGTCACGAGAAAAGGTTTGGTGAATATTTTATTCTTCTTCGGGCGGCGTCGGCGCCTCCGGCAGCGGGTAGTCCCGCTTGAGCGACATGAGGTAACCGACCAGGTCGATGGCTTCGGAGGTCGGAACGATTTCAAACCCCGGCTTCGGCTGCCGCGGCCCGGTCACGTTGACGGCCAAGTCGCTGCGTTGACCGGCGATCTCACGCTCCTCGAATAGATCCGGATAGGCGGGCATGTTGGATCCCGCTTGAACGATGGTCGGCTCGTAGAGCAACTGGTAGAACCAATCCGCATCCTTCTCCGTCAGCCCCGCATTTGAAAGATCGGAGCCGATCCGGCTGTCTCCGAGGAAGGGCATCGTGGTGCGCAAATAATCACGCGGCACCGTCTGGCGGACACCGAGCTTCGATTGGATGTCGGTGAACTGCGGGCTCGGGCGCACTTGCTGGCTGTGACAGTAAACGCAGCCGTTCGCGGCGTAAACGTGTTGGCCCAAAGTCGCGGTCCCGGGCCACGGTGGCGGCACGAGTCCCCCGGTTTCTTCGGAAGTCTCCGGCTGGAGATCGGCCAGCGAAACGTAGGCGTAGGCAACGAAGCCGAACCACGAGGATCCGAAGACGACGAGAATGCCAATGAAGAGACGGGGCAGAGTGCTCATACGGTGACGACCTCCCTTTTGACCACGTTGTTTCGGACGATCGTGGATTCCGAATCCGGGAAGGCGACGGCGCGAATCCCGGTCCAAAGCAGAATGATGAAAACGAGGGAGTTCGCGGCCAGAATCAGCAATTCACTCACGGCGACAAGCGTGCGATACGGATCGGCAAACTTGACGCTGTAGATGAACGTCACCTCGACGTCGCGCATAGCCAGCCCCTGAGTCAAGCCACCAACGACTCCGGCGGTGATGATCAGCGTGAGAGCCGTGACGGTCAGCCACAGGGCCAACGACCGGAACATCGGAAACGGAAGCGCCGTCCCGATCACTCCGGGAACGACCGCGAAAATCCCACCCAGAAAAGTCAGGGTCACCAAGCCGCCGAGCATCAACTGGTCGAGCGCGGGCGTCAGCATCGTGAAGTGATAAGCGCTGCTGGCCGAAGGGAAAACGGTAAGGGCTTCGAGGATGACCGCCGTTCCGTAGGCGGAGAAGGCGGCCACGAAAAATGACAGGGAGTTCGTGCCATCGGCGACCGGAACGGCGTCTCCGAAGGTGAGTCGAAGATTCGCGGCGACGGCGACCATGGGAATCAGCAGAAGGACGGTCGCGACGACGCTGATGCTCACCATCCAGACCGGAACGGGACCGCCGATCAGACGTGTCATTCCGCTCCAACCGCCCAGCAGAATCAGACTCCAGAAACCAAACGTCGCCAGCCCGTAGCTGTGAACGGGCCGCCCGGCAGCCCGCGGGATGAAGTAGTAGATCATCGCGATTGCCAATGGCGCGAGCCACAGTGAGGTGATGCCGTTCGCGAACCACGCGTGGATCGGGCCAGTCGCGGATCCAGCGACCGGCAACCAAACGAGCAGGACGCTCGCCGTGGCGTAGAGCCAGGGAAAAATCAGGAAAGCCGCGAGCAGATACCACATCGAGACGTAAACGGCTCCGGGCTGCCGGAAACGAAACATCACGATTGCCCATGCGGCCATCAAACCATAAGCGAGCAGCAGGATGGGATTCACGAACCCAGGGAAGTCGAAAGCGGCGAGGGAGGTTCCGGCTCCGGACAAAATGCCGAGGACGCCGATCATGACGGCCAGATTCCAGAGCAGAACGCTGCAAATTAGCAGCGTCTGGTGCCGCAGCGAAGCCTGGCAGAGACGGGCCGTCAGCCAAATTCCAAGGCCGATACCCGCCTGGGAAGCCCAACCGTAGATCAAGGCGTTCGTGGCGGCAGGCTGCACCCGCCCATAGGAGAGGAAGCCCGCGAAGTCGAACCAGGTCGGAAGCACCAATTCCACCGCCGCCAGAGTCGCGAGCAGCGAACCGACGACCAACCAACTGGCGGCAAATCCGAGAAAGAGAAGCACCGGAAGCCGGGTGGACCGGTCGATCAGCGCCTTGTCGGTCGCGGTGAGCGGACCTGGCGTGGTCGTGGGATGGACGGTGGTGGGGCCTGCGGTCATGGCTGGTCGACGGTCGGTGCTGGGGTTGCGGTCTCCGCTGGTTCGGCACCGGGCGCACCCGGCGTGGCGGAAGGTTTGGCCTCCGAAGTCGGCGTTGATTGCCCGCCAGCCGTCTCGGGAGTGGTGGCGGGCTCTTCGGGAGCCGACGTCGTCTCGGATGATTCTCCGGCTGGCGGCTTCGCTGCGGTGGCTTCGGCTGGCTGGTTGGCTTCGGCTTCCGCGCCGCCCTCGGGGGCGTCGGCCGGGGCCGCGTCCGCCGCAACGGCTGGTGCCGGGGTGGCGACGGGATACGCGGGACGGGGTTCCTGTTGATTCAGCAGGGCGATTTCGGCGGTCATCGCTTCCGCGATTGGAAGTCGAACGGAGCCTTTTTCCCGATCCACCCACCCGTAGGTGTTCAGTTCCTCATGATCCGTTTCCTCGAGACTGGCCAGATTTGTGCGGCGGGTTTCCGCCTTTTCGGTGTCATCGGTCGCACCGGAAGGAGCAACGCCACGGAGAAGCAGCGCGATCACGAGGAACGCGCCGATCATCACGAGCGCTCCGATAAACATCGGCCAGGCGGACTTCGTCTCCGCGGATTCCGGATGGTGGGTGGAGGACATCAGTTCTTGAGTTTGATGGAGAGGGCCAGACGCGGATCCTTCGCGGGGAAGAGCGAGGAATCACCCAGCCGCTTGAGGAATATCGCCGCCAAGAGGCAGCCGATCCCGAGTGGGCAGAGCAAATCGAGGACGTGAATCGAGACGCCGGACTGGTGCAGCTCCGGCAGGATGATCACGTAGACGTCCATGAAGTGCATGATCAGAATCCAGACCGCCATCCCGCACAGATAGGCCGGCTTGCGCTTGAGCGGCTGCGGGAGCAGCATCAGGAAGGGAATGAAAAAGTGGCCCACGACCATGAACTGGCTCAGATACCACCAGGATTCGGTGTTTCGGCGGAGGAACCAGATGGTTTCTTCCGGCACGTTCGCGTACCAGATGAGCATGTATTGGCTGAAACCGATGTAGGCCCAGAACACGGTGAACGCGAACATGAGCTTACCCATGATGTGGTAATGCTCGATGGTGACCGCTTCCTTGAGGTAGCCCGCGCTCCGTAGCGCTGTGATGATGAGAACCAACACGCACATGGAGCTGAGAGCGCTCCCGGCGAAGACGTAGACACCCCACATCGTGGAGAACCATTCGTAGTTCAAGCCCATCAGGTAATCGATGGCCGCGAACGTGAGGGCGACCGCGAAGAACGGCAGGGTTGCGAAGGTCAGCTTACGATTCCAGACGGTGTATTTCGGGTTCCCATCGGCATCCTGTTTGATCGAAAAACGGCGGAGCAGGTAAGTGGCGAGGGCGAAACCTCCGAAGTAGAAAACGCAGCGCGCCCAGAAGAAAGGCTCCGTGAGGTAAGGTAGTTTGTAGGCCAGCAGCGGGTGGTCCGCCGGATCGAGCGTCATCCAGTGCCAGAGGTAATCCTTAACGAACACCAGTGGGATGAAAAGAATCCCGACGAAGAGGAGGAGGCTCCCGATGTTTTCCATCTGGCGCCGCACCGTGACCGACCATTCGGCGTCGACCGCGTGGTGAACAAGCGTCCAAAAGAGTCCGCCCATGCAAATGGTGAAGAAAAAGTAGAAACCGAAGAGGTAGGAAAACGCGAACTGCTTGGGCTGGAAGAAGCCCCAGATGAAGCTGGCAAGCAGCGCGAGCCCGCCAACGAGCCCGAGCATGATGAATTTCCCGCCGACGTGTTTGTAATCGAACGTCTCGGCCGACGGAATCGTCGCGTGCGAGTGCGCGTGGTGGGCGTTTTCCAGAGAAGCGGACATGCGGTTATTCCTGAGATTCGAGTTTTGCCCGGTCGGCCTCCGGCACGTCTTCGATCGTGCCAAGTCGGGCCCGCTGAAGCGCCCGCACGTAGGCGACGATTGCCCAACGATCCGCGACCTGGATGTTGTAGCCGTAGCCCATCATCGTATTCTTGCCGTTCGTGATCGTGTCGTAGATTTCGCCGTCCGCCATCTCGAGGAACTTCTCCTGATGGAAATTCGCGATGCCCACGATGCCGTACTGGGAGGTGATGCCATTGCCCGCGCCGGTTGCCCCGTGGCACACCGCGCAGCTGATCTCGTAGCGTTGCTTGCCGCGCTCGAGGATCTCGGCGGTGACCTCGAAGGGAATGCCCGTCCCCCACTGATCGCCGAATTTCCCGGTGTCGAAGTAGCCGGGAGCCTTCCCGAATCGAATCGATTTGTAAGGTCCCGCGGCAGCCTGAGCCTCCGATTGGTCCCCCGCCTCGAGCGGCATCGAGTATCCAATCGGCACCGTCCCGGCGACCGGGACCCGCGTGCCCGCGCCATCCGCGTAGAAATCACTCGGCTTCTGAGCCTTCACCTTGGGCTGGTGATCCATGTCCGGGAAGATCTCGATCGGCCGCTTCGAAGAGTGCTGCCCACGGAAACCCGCCACAGCGACGACCGTCACGACGACCAAAGTGAACAGGATGAAAAAATATTTGAGCATTTCCGAAGCTGTCAGCGACCAAAAATCGCGGACTAGCGTGTTACTTGCGCCAGTCCGGCGTCGTCAACGCTTTTAGAGGGATTGCCCCCCCAAAAAGCCGTCCAATCGGCGGAAAAGTCTGATGCATTAGAATTTCTTATACATCTAGGCATCGCCCCCCGTCATGGCAAGTGGGACTTCGCGGAAAATCGCACCGCTTTTCCACTCCCCTCCGTCGCCTTCTCCGCTCGCCGCCGCCCGGTCGTAAAAGTCCCGCAGGGCCATTCGCAGATCACCCCGGCACCGACCCCAAATCGCCTCGCAGTCAACGGCTTCCCCACCCAATTCACCGACCAACCGGCGCAGCAACCCCGCGGAGCTCGCACACTCCCACACCGTCGGCAACCGCCCCGCCTCGTGGGTCGAGACCACGACCCGCCCCGAACCCCTCACCAGATGCAAAAATTCCCGCCACCCGAGCCACCCGAGCTGCTCCGCTCCATCCAGAAGCACCCACCCGCCGCCCGTCCGCCGCGCGATCTCCCGCTCTTCGGGCTTCAGCCGCCGCTGCCCCTCGCGGATCCGAATCATTCGGGCAGCCCCGTCCAGCTCCCGCCGCCGCGCGCACCACTCGCCCAGCAGCGTCGTCTTCCCCCGACCACAGGGGCCCACTATGGCCCCCCGCCCGCCCACTTCCTCCAGCCGCGCTTCCACGACCTCCCACGAAAATCCCTCGCCGCGAAACCCCAGCGCCTCGACCCGCTCGCTGCGAAACGGATTCTCCCGCGCCCTCATTGCTTGCGCATCCGCAACGCCTCGACCCACTTCGAAACCGACCCTCCGGTCGACTCCGTCACCAGCCATTCGGGCCGCCGCAAATCGAGTTCCACCCCCGCCGGAGCAACCACCACGTCCGCCCGCGCCGTCCCACCGGGCCGCAAAACCGCCTCGACCGACCACACCAGCGAAATCAGTTCGCCGGAGAAACTAACCGGCCACTCCGGTGCCCGCAGCAAAAATCCCCGTTCCCCATCCGGACCCGGCTCGTCGAAATCCAATACCTCGACCGTCCCGCGATCCCCTGTCCCCTTCCCCTCCGTCCGCCAAAACAACCGCACCGAAAGCTGCATCACCCGCTCGCCCGACGACCACGCCACCCGCCCGCGGATTTCCTCCCCGGGCTGGTAGTCCGCCCGCTCCAGCTCGATCCTGACCGTTCCGCCCGCCATCACCGCCGCTCCTCCGCCCGCGCCACTTCGACCCCGTATTCCTCGTTCAAATCCGGCCACCACGGGATCTTCCCCCAGACCCGGATCTTCCACTCGATCTTGTTGTGCTCCGTCGCGAAGGTCGGCATCGCGTCCGCCGGCAACAGCACCTCCCCCGATCCCTCGTGCATCTCCAGCCGCGCCGTCCGCTCCACCAGCGGCAACCGCGCGAAGACCCGCCGGTCCGTGCTCGTCGTCGTCCCCCGCGTGTAAGTCGCCTCCTCCGCACCCTCCAGTATAATCACCAGCCGCTCCAGCCGATGCACCGCGCCGCGCATCTCCCAACGGATCCCGAGCCGCCCACCCACCCGCGGCCGCGCCCGATCGAGCGTCAACCGGCACCGCGGATTCGCCAACCCCGCCACGCCCGAGACCACCGCCGAAACGAGCAACGACCCGACCGCCACGAACGGCACCAGGAAAATCGTCAGAAACCAATCCGGCCGCCCGCGCTGAAAATCCTCCACCGCGTGCCAGACAAAAACGGACACGATCCCGTTCCAAAACAACGCGATCCCCAGCGTCAACGCCAGCCGCACCCACCGTCCGTTCGAAGCCTTCAGCACCACCGGCCCCTCCGTCATCGAAGTCTGCCCGTGAATCACCCGCGCCGCCCGCGCATTCCCACCGCTCCGTCCGGCCCGCCAGCTCCCCACGAACACCGCCGCCCCCACCACCGTGAAGATCAGCGGGATCGCGACAAACACCCAACCCGACCAACCCACGCCCCGTCGCAGCACCGCCTCCGCCGGGGCCTCCGGATTCACGAAACACACCGCCTCCTCCCCCGGCCGGTATCCCGCCACGATGTCCTTCTTGGCCGCGTATCCGCTGGACGAACCCCCGAAGACGTCGAACCGGTTCGACTGATACTCCCGACCCTCCCAGGCGTAGCGGTAAAAAACGTCGACGCTATACGTCGTGCTTTCGCTCCCTCGATGGGACTTCACCCGGCTCGAAATCACCTCGCAAGGCACCTCCACCCAGGCCCGTGAAGCCCAGCCGCCGAGCACCTTGGGGCCGATGAACGTGGCGAGTAGCGTGAACCCGACCGCGAAAAAAATCCCGCCGCCCAGCAGCCCGGCCCGCCGGCCCTTCGCGACGTGCTCCGACCTTGGAACGACGCGGCTCTCGCTCATCGCCCCACCCGCCACCGCCGGATTCCACTGCGAGTAAATCCCCACCGCCCCGACCCCGACGAAGACCAGCGGAATCACCGCGAACAGCCCGATCCACAAGTCGCTCCGCCGCAGCACCGCCTCCTCCGGAGCGGCCGGATTCACGTAAGCCGTCGTCACCCTCCCGGCCGGGATCGCCGCCACCCGGTCCCTCGCCGTCGCGAAATCCCCCTCCCGTTCCTCCGACCGCGCGTAGCGGTCCGATGTGATTTCCCGACCCTCCCAATCGTAGGAATATCGCACCGCCACCGCGAATGGCGCGTCCTCCGCGAGATCCTCGGTCACCTCGCTCGACAGGATGGTCGCCGGCACCGCCTTCCAGAAATACGTCTCCGCCGCCTGCCACGTCCCCAGCCCGATGAAGGTCAAGAACACCACCCCCACCGCCAGAAAGATCGAGAAGAAAAACGAAGTCCCCACCCGGCTCGCGACGCCCGGCGACTCGCCAGCCCGCCGCCTCGATCCTGAATTCGATCCCCACGAAAACCTCACAACCCCACCCTCCCCAGCAAATCCGGATACACCACGTCCGTCCGCGCCAACAACCCAACCCAAGCCCCGGCTTTCACAGAATCCCCCCCCAAGGTAGGGAAGCCGCGCCGCCGGGTTCCCACTTCTGGTCACCCGTTGCAACCCATTCACGAACCAGTCCCCGATACGTCACCAATCCGCCCGCAGGACCACGCATCCCCGTCACGACGGACGCGCGAGCGTGAAAGCCACGGCACCCGCGGCGCGGCTGCCCCACCATTTGGGACGACGTGGCGGCTGGCGCCGCCGCAATCAGATCACGCGTGAGATCACGCATTTCCCACCCCACACCCCCCGCAATCCTCCCCCGGCCCCTCCACCTGAATCGTCACGTGCGCGATCTCAAATCGGTCGTGCAATTCCCGCCCCATCCGCGTCGCAAAATCATCGCCCGCCCCCCCTACAAAACTTTGGTGCGGCCGCACCAAAGTTTTGTAGGGGGGGTCTACGCCCGCAGCCGACCGCACCACGTGCGCCGTGAGCGCCGTCTCAGTCGTGCTCATCGCCCAGATGTGCAGATCGTGCACGTCCTCCACCCCGTCCTGCCCCTCCAGAAACGCCCGCACTTCGTCCGGCTCGATCCCCTCCGGCACCGCGTCGATCGCCAGATTCACCGAGTCCCGCAGCAACCCCCAGGTGCCCACCGCGATCACCGCCACGATCGCCAGACTCACCAACGGATCGATCCAATCCAATCCCGTGAGCGCGATCGCCACCCCCGCGGCCATCACCCCAGCCGACACCGCCGCGTCCGCCGCCATGTGGAGATACGCCCCGCGAATGTTGATGTCCTTCTCCCGACCCTTCGCAAAAAGCATCGCCGTCCCCGCGTTCACAAAGATCCCGATTCCCGCGACCACCGCCATCGTCCCCCCCTGCACCGCCACGTCCTCGCCGAACCGCCGCACCGCCTCCCAAGCGATCGCCCCGATCGCCAGCAGCAACAAAATCGCATTCGCCAACGCCGCCAGGATCGACGTCCGCCGTAAACCATAAGTCCGCCGTTTCGTCGGAGCGCTCCCAGCCAAAGCCGCCGCCCCCCACGCGAGCAGCAGGCTCAGAACGTCGCTCGCGTTGTGTCCCGCGTCCGCCAGCAACGCCACCGAGTCGATCCGCAGACCGACCACCACCTCCACCACGATGTAGGCCGTGTTGAGCCCCACCCCGATCGCGAAAGCGCGATTGTAATTCGCCGGGCCGTGATCGTGGTGGTCCCCGCTCATGGAAGACGCCCTACCAGTCGAGCAACTCGCCTTCGTTGAAGAAGCGCTTCAGTTCCACGTCCGCCGCCTCGGACGAATCCGACGCGTGGCAGACGTTCACCATCTTGTCCACGCCCAGGTCGCCCCGGATCGTCCCCGGAGCCGCCGCCTGCGAATCCGTCGGGCCCAGAAGATCCCGCACCCGCTCGATCGCCCGGTCCCCCGCCAGCGCCAGCGCGATCACCGGACTCGACCGCATGAACTGCTCGACCTCCGGAAAGAACGGCTTGTCCGCGATGTGCGCGTAATGCTCCCGCAGCACCGGCGCACCCAGCGCCATCATCTTGCAGCCCCGGATCTTGAAGCCAGCGGCCTCGAATCGCTTGATGACTTCACCACAATGACCCTTGGTCACGCAGTCGGGCTTGAGAAGAATCAGTGTCGTTTCCATAAAAATAAGGTCCCGGCTCCGTCGCCGGGCGGCAATGTCTACCCGCGAGTCCAAGGATTTGCAACCCTCACCGCCACGATCCCGAAGGGATCAAAGCCCCGGTAGCCGGGGGTTGAAAACCCCCGGAAACCTCGAAACCAAGAATTTCGATCCAGAAGGGATCGCAGCCCCGCCCGCCAACCTACCGCCAACCTACCGCCAACCTACCGCCACACCACCACCGGCTCCCGCACCACCATTCGCATCCCCGCCTCGGCCTCCGGGGCATCGTCGTCCGGCTCGATTTCGCGTTGCTCGAATTGGATCGCCGGGAATTTCGTGCGCGCCGCACTCCCCGTCGGCACCCCCACCAGCCGCTCGACCTCCCGACACAACCGCATCGGCCACACTCCGATCTTCTGCGCCATATCCGGCTTCTCCGGATCGGCGAAATACACCGGCAGCGCGATCACCAGCACCAGCGCAAACGTGCTGCCGATGAGCGCGCCACTCACCAGACCCGCGGCGACTCCCAACAGCTGATCGACCCGGTTCGACTTCTTTTCAAAGAACGAATACCCCTTCAGCCGCACCGCGAACCCCGCGGCCGCGACTCCGATCGCGGTCAATCCCGTGAACGCGGCCAGGGCCAAAAATCGCGGATTCGTCGGGAGAGCGCCCACCAGAAAATCCGTCGCCGGCTTCCAGAAATGCAGCGCCAGCAACACCGCGAACAACGCCACGATCACGATGCGCATCTCGGTCGCCGCCCCGTCGCGCCATCCCAGCCACGCCCGGTAGAGGGTCGGCCCCGCGAGGGCCACAATCGCCAGAATCGTCCAGATCATCAGCTTGCTTCGAGCACCTCTTCGACCGTCGTCAGCCCCATCAGCACCTTCTCGGCACCGTCGTGCCGATAGCTTCGAAAATCCTTCGCCTTCACCATTTCCAGCAACGCCGTCTCGCCGATCCCGTCTCCGATCGCCTTCCGCACCTCGTCGTCGAGCACCAGCAACTCGAACAATCCCGTCCGCCCCCGATACCCCGTGTCCCGACAAGCCGCGCACCCACCCGCCGAGTAAAGCGTCGATCCCGAATCGAACGAAAACCCGATCGCGTCCAACTCGTCCCCCGTCGCCTCGTAAGGCTTCCGGCACTCCTCGCACAACATCCGCACCAGACGCTGCGCCACGATCATCAACAGCGCCGAGGCCACCTGATACCGCTCGATCCCCATGTCCTGCAGTCGCGAGATCGTCCCAATCGCGTCCTTCGTGTGCAGCGAACTCAGCACCAGATGCCCCGTGAGCGCCGCCCGCAGCGCCACCACCGAAGCCTCCGCGTCCCGCATTTCCCCCACCAGAATGACGTCCGGATCCTGCCGCAGAATCGACCGCAAACCGCTTTCGTAGGTGATGCCCGCCTTCGGATTCACCGCGATCTGGGTCGCGCCCGGCAACTCGTATTCCGCCGGATCCTCGATGGTCATGATGTTGAGCCGATTCGCGTCGAGCTCGCGCAGCGTCGCGTAGAGCGTCGACGTTTTCCCCGACCCGGTCGGCCCGGTCGCGAGGATCATTCCATTCTTCGCCTGCACCGTCGCCTTGAAAACGTCCAGCATCGCGTCCCCCATCCCGAGCGCCTTGAGATCGAGAATCCCACTCGCGTGGTCGAGCACCCGAATGACGACCTTCTCGCCGTAAATCGAATTCGCCGTCGCGACCCGGAAATCCACCCGACGCCCATCCATCCGCACGCGGAATTTCCCATCCTGCGCCCGTCGTTTCTCCGACACGTCGATCTCCGCCAACGTCTTGATCGACGTCACCAACCGCTTGCCGTCCACGGTCTCCAGCGTCCGCTTCTCCTGCAGCACGCCGTCCAGCCGATGCCGCACGCGGTAATTCCCGTCCGACGGCTCGATGTGCACGTCGCTCGCCCGCTCCCGCAGCGCCTCCTCGAGCACTTCCTTCGCCGTGTCCAGGCCGGACACCAGCGCCCCGCTCGTTGCCGCGCCCGCCGTTTCGATGCCCAAAAATTCCAACCCGCCCTCCGCGCTCGCAGCCGGCACCACGGTTTCGAGCGGCGGAACCTTCCGATCCTTCCACGACAATCCGGTGCCGCTCAGGCGCATTCCCTGCGCCGGATCCTCCGCGGGCGGCGCGCTCTTTTTTTTCCGCTTCTTCGACCCCGGGAAGATCGCGACGAGCCCCCGCCACGCAAAATAAATCCCCGCCCCGACCAGCGGCAGAACCAACGCGACCAACGCCCACCCGCGTCCGTCGCCGGCCCGTTTCCACACGTTCTTCTGCACCGCCTGCACGCACCGCATCCACAACCCGCCACCCACGAGGATTCCCAGCAGCACGAGGGCAAAGCTCCACCGGCCAGCGGCCACGGAGCGACCCGAATCCCCCGCATCGATCATCGTCGTCGCATCCCCGGCCCCGCCGTCATCCGCGCCGTCCGACGTCGGGAGATCCGGCTCGACCACCCACGGATCGGGAGTCGGCTCGGAATCCGCCGCCACCATCGACAGATCCGGTTCCGCCGCGGGCTCAGGCTCCGGCACCGCCGCGACCATTTCCTCGCTCGCGGCGACCTCCGCCCGAGGCTCCGCCCGTCTCCCGTCGATCGCCTCGAGCGCCGTCAGCGGAAAACGGATGATCCCCGCGTTGACCTTCACCGTGATCCCATCCTCCGTCCGCGTCACGATCTCGACGTCCTTCATCACGCTGCCGTCACGAAATTTCAAAGTCGCCGCCGTCAACGAAGCCGACGCCACGCCCGACAGCAGCAACGCCGTCAACCCCCAAATTTTGCACCTCACCAATGCACCCCCCATTCCGCGCGCCATCAAAGCCACGCCCACGAGGGAGTCAACCCCTAACCGGAAACATCGGGCATTCCTCTACGCCTCGGGACGCAACCCAAAATCAGTGGTGAAATCCCCCGCCATCCTTCGGCCCGACCGACGTCCGCACCGGATGCTTCGCGAGATGCTCCAGAGCATCCCGCAGATCACCGAGCAACAGCGCGCCCAGATCCCGACTCACCCCGTGCCGCACGAGGATCCGCTGAATCGTCCGATCCGCGCAATTCGCCGGCAGCGTGTAGGCCGGCACCTGCCAACCCCGGCATCGCAGCCGATCCGCCACGTCGTAAAGCGTGAATCCCGGATCGCCCTTCAAATGCCAGCACAGCGCCGGAATGCCCGCGTCCATCCGCCCGTCGTAAATGATCTCGAACGGCCCCAGCTTCCCGATCTCCACCGCCAGGAATTGCGCCGTCTCGTAGCACGCCGAGTGAATCTTCCGATACCCCTCCACGCCCAGCCGCAGGAAGTTGTAATACTGAGCCACCACCTGCCCGCCCGGCCGCGAGAAATTCAGCGCGATGTCCCGCATGTTCCCACCGAGGTAATTCACCCAGAAGATCAGCTCCTCCGGCAGATCCGCCTCCTCCCGCCACACGATCCAGCCCACCCCCAGCGGCGACAGGCCGAACTTGTGACCCGACGCGTTGATCGACTTCACCCGCGGCAGCCGAAAATCCCACACCACCTCCGGAGCGCAGAACGGTGCCAAAAATCCCCCGCTCGCCCCGTCGACGTGGATCGGCACGTCCAACCCCGTCTCCGCCTCCAGCCGATCCAGCGCCGCCGCCACCTCCGCCACCGGCTCATATTGGCACGTAAACGTCACGCCCAGCGTCGGCACCACGCCAATCGTATTCTCGTCGCACCGCTTCACCGCCTCCTCCGCCGTCATGATCAGCCGCCCCTCCTCCATCGGGATCTCCCGCAGCTCGATGTCCCAATACCGGGCAAATTTGTGCCAGCACACCTGCACCGGCCCGGTCACCAGATTTGGCCGCTCGATCGGTTGCCCCGCCGCCTTCCGCTTCGCCTCCCACCGCCGCTTCATCGCCATGCCACCCAGCATCGCCGCCTCGCTCGACCCCGTCGTCGAGCACCCCACCCCCGTCACCGCCGCCGGCGAGTTCCACAGATCCGCCAGCATCCGCACGCACCGCGCCTCGATCTCCGCCGTCTGCGGATACTCGTCCTTGTCGACCATGTTCTTGTCCAGGCACTCGTCCATCAGCCGATGCACCTCCGGCTCCTCCCACGTCTGGCAGAAGGTCGCCAGATTCTGCCGCGCGTTCCCGTCCAGCATCAGCTCATCGTGCACCACCTGGTAAGCGTGCCGCGGATCCCGCTCCTCCAACGGAAATTTCGCCTTCGGAACGGTCAGACCCTGATCGGTCGAACCGTAGACGTCATCGTTCTCATCGGCGGGCGCGGGATGTTTCTGGTGAAGAGGCATCGTCAAGACCTACCACCCACCCCGCGCAAAGCGCGCATCCAAAAAAAGGGTAGGTCAACCGCGCCGCCGGGCGCCCATTTTTGGTAAGAACTGACGCCCCCCAACAAAAAGACCCCCGATACCCCGCGAAAAAAAACCCGCGGTCGAAGTCACCGCATTCCGCATTCCGCATTTCCAATTTCTCATTTAAAACGAACCGATGTCCAAAGCCACCCAACCCGACCGCATGGAGAAAATCGTCAGCCTCGCCAAGCGCCGCGGCTTCATCTTCCAATCCTCCGAGATCTACGGCGGCATCAACGGCTTCTGGGACTACGGCCCCCTCGGCGCCGAACTCAAACGCAACCTCCGCGACACCTGGTGGCACGCCATGATGCGCGAACGCGACGACGTCCTCCCCCTCGACGCCACCATCATCATGCACCCCGACGTCTGGAAGGCCAGCGGGCACGTCGACACCTTCAGCGACCCCATGAGCACCTGCAAATATTGCAAAAAGCTCACCCGTTCCGATCAATGGTGGTCCCTCCTGGCCGAACAACCGTGGGCGCAATCCCTCGCCGAGATCGTCACGCCCGGCAGTCACGAATTCCACACCGGCGACCTCCTCAAATGGGCCAAAGGCAAAGGCAAACAGCTCGCCCCGAACCTCGCCCTCGTCCGCAACCCCGAAGTCACGATCGCCTGGCTCGTCCAGGAAGCCGAGCGAGGCAACCGCCCCGCCGACGCCCGCGAATTCTACCTCCACCTCGCCACCGAGCAACTCGCCGCCACCGGCCTCATCACGCCCTGCCCCTTCTGCGGCGGAGAACTCACCGAACCCCGCCCGTTCAACCTCATGTTCAAGACGAACTACGGAGCCGTCGCCTCGGACGACAACGCGGCCTACCTCCGCCCGGAGACCGCCCAGGCCATCTTCGTCCAATTCAAAAACGTCTACGACTCCTCGCGAGTCCGCGTCCCCTTCGGCATCGCCCAGATCGGCAAAGCCTTCCGCAACGAGATCACCCCCCGCAACTTCACGTTCCGTTCCCGCGAATTCGAGCAGATGGAGCTCGAGTTCTTCATCAAGCCCGACGAAGCCACCCGACTCCTGCACGGCACCGTCGACACCTGGCGCGAAGGAGCTGACCTCTCCGAGCCGAAACCCACCTGGGGCTGGGACATGTGGCACCGCTACTGGGTCGCCCAGCGCACCGCCTACTACGAGTCCATCGGCCTCGGCGCCGACGTCCTCGACTACGCCTGGCAGACCCCCGACGAGCTCGCCCACTACGCCCGCGCCACCGTCGACATCCTCTTCAAATTTCCGTTCGGCACCGACGAACTCGAAGGGATCGCCGCCCGCGGCGACTTCGACCTCCGCCAGCACCAACACCACAGCGGCAAGCCCCTCACCATCTTCGACGAAGATCTCAAAATCGCCTGCGCCGCCCTCACCGAAGACCAAAAGTCCGAATTCATCGACGACCTCTTCGAAGACCGGTCGAACTCCGACACCACCCGCGAAGAAATCACAGCCGCCTGCCAGCAACTCTTCGCCGGCAACTACCTCCCCCACGTCATCGAACCCTCCGCCGGACTCGACCGCCTCGCCCTCGCCATACTTGCCACCGCCTACGACGAAGAGACCATCACCGACGACAAAGGCAAATCCGAGACCCGCACCGTCCTCCGATTCCACCCCCGCGTCGCCCCCATCAAATGCGGCGTCTTCCCGCTGCTCAAGAACAAGCCCGACCTCGTGGCCAAAGCCAAAGAAGTCGCCGCCCTCCTGCGCCCCATCATGAACATCTTCTACGACGAAACCGGCGCCATCGGCCGCCGTTACCGCCGCCAGGACGAAGCCGGCACCCCCTTCGGCGTCACCATCGACTTCGACACCATCGGCGAAAACGGGCCGGAGCACGAAGGCACCGTCACCCTCCGCCACCGCGACACCATGGCCCAGGAACGCATCAAAATCGAAGACCTCCCAACCTACCTGACAGAAAAAACCCGCTAAGCCGGGGAACGCACGCGTCCCGCGTGCGAGATGCGGCGTCCCGCCGCATCAAGCCCGGCAATGCGAAGCGAGCCGAAGCAACCAAGGAGCGGCACCTTCCAGTTGCCGAAGTCCGGCAACCTCGGCGAAGCCGAGGAGCCGAACTTCAAGGAGCGGCGATTTCCAATCGCCGCACCAACTCGAAGGCAAAGCCTCAAACCTTCATCTCACCAGCAAGCCCATGAAACCCCAAACCCTCCTCCTGGCAACAGCCCTCATCACAGGGCCGACGCATCTAAAAATTGAGGAGGTGCAGGAGGAAGTCGTGATCCCAGGCTGCGACGAGTTGTTTGGTCTTGATGCTGCGTTTTTTGGACTTTTCGCGAGAGAGCAGGTTTAGGGCGAGGCGGCGCAGGGTGGCGAGATTCTCGGCGGCGTGAGCGGTTCGGGCGCGGGAACCATCTTCGCGCAGGATGACGTCCAAGACCCAGTGGCAGGAGTTTTCCACGCCCCAATGTCCACGGACGGCTTGAGCGAAAAGTCCGACGTCGAGGGGCAGGCTGCTCAGGAAGTAGCGTCTTTCCACGCTGATTTGACCTTTGATTTCGCGGCTGGATTCGACCATTCCGACGCTCTGCAGCCCTTCCCATTGGCTGATGTCTGCGAACCAGTCGATGGCGACGCTTTGGAAATAGCGCCGGATTTCCAAGCGCCCGTGGCCTTTGTCGACGGTTTCCAGGAATGCGAAAGTGGGAGCGCTTGGTGGTTTCTTCGTGGATGGTTTGGGCACTGGAGGGCTCTGGAGCTCGCGATCAAATTCGGCATCGAGGAAGCTTTTGACTTCCTCATGGACGGTTTGGTGATTGCCTTTGAGAGCGAGAACGTAATCGGCGTCGGCCTCGATGATTTCTCGGGCGATCTCTTTCTGGCACCCCATCGCGTCGGTGCTCACGATGCAGCCACGCAGTTCCAACGCTCGCAGCAGCGTGGGAACCGCCGTGATTTCGTTGGTTTTGTCGGGCACTTCGAGCTGCCCCAGGACAAGTCGATTGCTGGTTGCCCAAGCATTGACGATGAAGCGCACATTCCCGCCGTCCTGGCAGGCTGCGCGGAGGGCTTTGCCGTCGACGGCGACGATTTCCCGGTCGATGTGTTCGCGCACGCTCTGCGTCCACCTCATGAAGCACTCGTGAAAACTCGCCGGATTGATCAGCGAAAACACGCGATTGAACGTGTCGTGGCTGGGGATGCCGTTGGGCAACTTCAGAAACGTTCGGAACCATTTTTCCTTGGCCCGACCGAACTCTTCCATGTCGTAGAAAGACGTGCCCGCGCACAAAAGCGTCGAGATCGCGATCACTAGAATGTCGCTCAACTCATGGTAGCGAGTGCGCGATACTCGCGGATCTTCTATGCGTTTGAACTCTTCGATCAGGCTTTTTTGGATGGGATGCGTTTCGGGCATCTCCTCCATCTACGCACGGGAAAATATAGTACCAGCCCAAACTTCCTCCATCGCGATCTTTTTTGATGCGTCGGCCCTGGCCCTCATCACCCTAACCGCCTGCGACCAAAAACAACCCACCTCGACACCCCCGCCGGAAACCAACCAGCCAGCGGCAAAAACCACCACCACCCCACCCAACCCCGCCTCCGCCGCCACCTTCGAAGCCGTCGCCGCTTCCCTCGACCCAGGCGGCGACTTCTACGCCTACCTCCGCACCGAACAAATCCTCGGCCGCCTCCCCGCCGAACTCGACCGCCTCGAGCCCACCCTCCTGGCCGCTCTCCAGGAAAATTCCGTCGAGATCACCCCCGAAGACTTCGACGCCTGGTTCGGCCTCGTAAAAAAGACCGTCCTCGAAAGCGGCGTCACCGACCTCCGCGCCATCGGTTGGAGCATCCTCACCCTCGAACCCGGCCTCGTCCGCTCGAAGTTCATCTTCTACAGCGGCGACGCGCCCGACCGCGGCCTCCTCTGGCGTCTCGGCGGCCAACCCGCCCCGCACCCCTTCACCGCCCTCGACTTCCTCACCGCCACCACCGCCTACGCCAGCTTCACCGACTTCGAACCCGACACCATCTGGACCTTCATCAACGAACTCATCGAAGGACTTCCCAGCGCCCAAATGCGCGCCCAGGCCCAGCTCCTTCCCGCCACCGCCGGAGCCGCCCTCGGCATGAGCGTCAAAGAATTCCTGGCCGCCCTCGGCAACGAATTCGGTGTCGTCATCACCGCCGACCCCACCGCCACGATGACCCTCCCTCTCCCCGGCCTGACCAAGGAAATTCCCGCGTCCGCCGCCGCCATCCTCATCCACGTCACCGACGACCGCCTCCACGACGCCCTCATCGCCCGCGCCGAACCCTTCCTCGCGGCCACCATGCCCTTCACGAAGACCGACGCCGACGGCCTCCGAATGACCACCATCGCCACCCCCGACTTCGGCCTCGGACTCGCCCCCACCGTCGCCCGATTCGGCGAGTATCTCGTCATCGCCACCACCCCCGACCTCGTCCGCAACCTCGCCCGAGTCGGCGAAAATCCCCCACCCCTCCTCCGCGACGACCCCACCTTCCAGCGATTCAGCAAAATGGAGCCGCCGGAAGGCAACGCCTTCACCTACCTCTCCGAGCGAGGAGCCGACATCCTCCGCGAGATCCAAATGATCTCCGCCCCCGGCGACCCGGCGGAAGCACCCGCCACCCGCGATCTCCTGACCGAATTCACCGACGTCTACTCGCAGAAATTCCTCTATTCCGTCACCCGGCTCAAAGCCGACGGCCTCCACGCCGTCACCTACTCCAGCCAAGGCACCGAGCAAGTCGTGGCCACCCTCGCGCTCATCCCCACCGCCCTCCTGGCCGGCACCGCCGTCCCCGCCATCAACCAAGCCCTCGAACGAGGCAAAGCCGACGCCACCCTCGAAGAACTCCGCACCCTCGAAGCCGCCCTCCAGGCCCACGCCGTCCGCAACGCCCTCCCCGACGGCACCGTCGTCCCCCCCGCCGACCTCGTCGGCACCGTCCTCCCCGGCACCGACCTGGCCCAACGCCTCAGTGCGACCGGCCCCTTCGTCGGCCCGCTCGGCAACGTCTACCCCGACCTCATCATCGGCGTCCCGCTCCAAGTCCCCGAAGAAACCGCCGCCAAGTTCCCCAAGCTAACCCGCGAAGGCTTCTGGGAAAAATACTACCCCCTCCCATAAAGGAGGGGATGGGGAAAACAGGCATCCTGCCTGTCGCGCCGGGCTTCCAGCCCGGTGCCCGTTCCAAAACCGAGCGAAGCGAGCCACTTTCCATCCCGCTGCAAATGAGAATATCCCCGCTGAGGCAGAGAGCCCAAAGCTCCTGAGTTTAGATTATGGGTGAAGGCGGAGCCGCCACAACGAACGGCGTCCGAGCTTTCAATCGCTCGACCGGCAAGGCCGGACGCGTCGTCCAAAATCCCCACCCTGTCATGCTGAGCGAAGCGAAGCATCTCTGGCTTCCTCACCCGCGCTCCATCAAAGTCGATTCTGAGTGGAACCGCCGAACCCATTGACGCGTGTGAAATTAAACAAATTCCGAAGTTCGTGACATCGGCTTCCAGCCGATAAACCAACCTCAATCGGCTGGAAGCCGATTCTACTTGATCCGAGCAAAGTCAACTTTGTTGGAGATGGTGGCATAAGCTGGCCCAATACGCTTTGGACCCCTTTCAATCACCAGCCACGCAAAGCCGCCCACCACACCGTCGATTGCGAAATCACCCCATTTCGTGCACGATTCGTGCATGGCCACCAAGACGATCACGTTGGAACTCGACGCCTACGAAAAGCTCCGCAGCGCCAAACGCCCCGGCGAATCCTTCACCGCCGTCGTCCGGCGCGCCGAGCTCCCGACTCGCGGCATCACCGGTCAAGAACTCCTCGCGTATTTGGAGAAGCACGGCCCCTCTTTCACGGAAGCGGAGCCGGACGAGATGGACGAAGCCCAGAGCTTGGACGCGCCGCCCCGTGATCTTCGGGCGACACCATGATTTTCGACTGGATTTCCCCCTTTGATCCACGCCTCTCAAGATGACCTGTGTGAACGGCCTCACCGCCCTAACGCGGCGAGCGAAAGACAACACCGCCGCCATCGGCAACGTCCCCCAGAAATCAGACGAATCCCGACGTTTGTGACATCGGCTTCCAGCCGATCTCCAAGCATAAATCGACCGGAAGCCGATTCCACTCAATTCGCCCAGAGTCTGATTCCTTCGGGACGTCGGTATGAATTGCCACCAAATGACTTCTCCCGCCTCGGACGCCTCGATACCATTCCCGATTTGCGATGCCAGCAACCCGGAAGACCCGCTCCCCCAAAGACTCCACCGCCAACCTCGGCTTCGAACAGAAGCTCTGGCTCACTGCCGATAAGCTGCGCAACAACATGGACGCGGCGGAATACAAGCACGTCGTCCTCGGCCTCATCTTCCTCAAATACATCTCCGACACCTTCGAGGAGCACCGCGCCAAGCTCCTCGCCGGCGAAGGGGACTACCAAGGAGCGAACCCGGAAGATCCCGACGAATACAAAGCCGAGAACGTCTTCTGGGTGCCCGCCGATGCCCGCTGGTCCCACCTTCAGGGGTCGGCCAAACTTCCCACCATCGGCAAGACCGTGGACGACGCCATGGTCGCCATCGAGCGCGACAACCCGCGCCTCAAAGGCGTCCTCCCCAAGGACTACGCCCGCCCCGGCCTCGACAAACAGCGCCTCGGCGAACTTATTGATTTGATCGCGACGATTGAACTCATCGCGTCAAATCAACCCTCATCCCCAACCCTTCTCCCAGCGGGAGAAGGGAGCGAAGAAACCGGTCTCCCCTCTACCTCTGGGAGAGGGGCCGGGGGTGAGGGTAGACCGACCCACAGATCGGTAGATCTGCTCGGCCGCGTCTATGAGTATTTCCTCACCCGCTTTGCGAGTGCTGAAGGAAAGAACGGCGGCCAGTTCTACACCCCGTCCTGCGTCGTGCGCTGCCTCGTCGAGATGCTTGCCCCCTACCAGGGCCGCATCTACGACCCCGCCTGCGGCTCCGGCGGAATGTTCGTCCAGTCGGAAAAATTCGTCGAATCCCACGGCGGCAAGCTCGGCGACATCAGCATCTACGGCCAGGAGAGCAACGCCACCACCCGCCGCCTCGCCGTGATGAATCTCGCCCTGCGCGGCATCGAGGCCGACTTCGGCCCGGAGCACGCCGACACCTTCCGCCGCGACCTCCATCCGGATCGGGTGCAGGACAAAAATCTCTGAAAAAGCATTTCAGCGAGGTATTTTTACTGCCAAAGTATATGCGTTTACATATACGTTTGATTGATGAACCCAAATACCGCACCTCGTGCCATCCTTGATCAAATCGCGGCCATCGACCGCATGGAGCGAGGAAAGCTCTCGGTGATCCGTCAAGGCCAGAGCGGATCTTACTTCAATCTCCAGCGTAGGGAGGGTGGGCGAAACGTGACCGAATACGTCCCGGCCGATCAGGTGGCCCAAGCCCAGGAGAACATTGATGCCCATCATCGCTTCCAGTCTCTTGTCGGCGAGTATGCGGACTTGATCACCGCGCAGAGCAGGCAGGATCGCAAGGCCGGGGCTAAAAAAAAACGCCCGACCCAAACATCTGCCTCGCCCAGGAAGCGGAAATCCAAGACCTGATCGCCGCGTTCCGCAGCAAAGAGCCAGCCGGAACTGCCGTCGCCGAGTTGGAAGTCCTCGTGCGCACAGCCATCTTCAAACCAGCCAACGAACTGGTGGCCATGCTCCTGCAGCAAGCCGCCGAGCGCATTGACGCGGCCTACCTCCCCAAGCCCGGCGAACAAGCCAAGGGGCGCGAGGTTCTCATGGTCCAGGGCATGTTCGGCTCCTTCGCGCTGCTGCGCCAATACTACTACCATCCCGGGAAAAAATGCGGCCACTTCCCGGCCGATTCGGCCCTCGGTCTGGAAGGGGCCTACACCCCCGCCCTGGCCCGGCTCATCTGCTTGGAGGGAGCGGATGAAAGCAGCTTCCAGCAGGCTTGCTTCCACCTCGCGGAAACTGGCGGCATCTCCGTCTCCGAGCGCCAGATCCAGCGTGTGGTTGGCCGCACGGGCGAGTGCGCCGTGGCGTGGCAAAAACGAGAATCGGCCCCCGGCCCCTGCGAGGCCAGGATCCTCTACGTCAGCGCGGACGCCACCGGAGTGCCCATGCGCCGGGAAGAGCTCGCTGGCCGCAAAGGCAAAGCCCCCGACGCAAAAGCCAAAACCCGCATGGCCACGCTCGGTTGCGTCTTCACCCAGACCAAAGAAGATGACCAAGGTCGCCCCCTGCGCGACCACGACTCCACCACCTACCTCTCCGCCTTCCAGAGCCCCTCGGACTTTGGAATCAGCCTGCGTCGCGAGGCCATTCGGCGCGGCTTGTTCTCGGCCCCGGAAACCGTCCTGCTCATCGACGGAGCCCCCGGCTTGGAAAAACTCGGGCACGATTACTTTCCGGATGCCGTCCAAATCGTGGACTTCTACCACGCCATGGAACACCTCCAGACCCTGATCGAAACCCTCTGGGGCAAAGCGGAGCAGGCCCGCAACAAGCGCCGCAGACATCACTGGAAAAAACTCCTCGCTCACGACGGGGTCGAGCGCATCATCAAGCAGGCGCGCCAGGAAGCCCTCCTTCGCGGCAATGTGGCACAGGTGGAAACCACTTTGGGCTACTTCGTGAACAACATCCCGCGCATGCAATACGGAACCTTCCGGGCCAGAAAATACTTCATCGGCTCCGGAGTCGTCGAAGCCGGCTGCCGCTCACTCATCGGAAAGCGATGCAAGCAATCGGGCATGTTCTGGGGCGAGCCTGGCGCGGACAAAGTCCTCGCCTTCCGGTGCATCCATGCCAGCCGCAGAACGAACTCGTTCTGGAAATACCGCCTCAACTCACGCGCCGCTGAGAACGACACGCTCCCCCTCGCCGCATGATTTGAAGAATTTTGTCCTGCACCCATCCGGATCTTCGCGCCGACTATGTCCTCGCCAACCCGCCCTTCAACGACTCCGACTGGCACCGCAAGGACGACGACGTGCGCTGGCAGTTCGGCGTTCCGCCCAAGGGCAACGCGAACTTCGCCTGGGTGCAGCACTTCATCCACCACCTCGCGCCGCAGGGCATGGCCGGCTTCGTCCTCGCCAATGGCAGCATGTCCTCCAACCAGTCCGGCGAAGGGGAAATTCGCAAAGCCATCATCGACGCCGACCTCGTGGACTGCATGGTCGCCCTCCCCGGCCAGCTCTTCTACAGCACGCAGATCCCGGTCTGCCTGTGGTTCCTCACCAAGAGCAAAGCCGCACGCACCTTGCCGAAGCAGCGCGGAGAGGAAGGGCCGGATAAACTACGCGCCCGCCAGCGAGAGACGCTCTTCATTGATGCGCGGAAAATGGGAACTCTGATTGACCGCGTCCATCGCGAACTGACCGACCTCGATATCGAGAAAATCGTTCGCACCTACCACAGTTGGCGGGCGGATATTGAGATGGGGGAAGTGGACCGAGGCAATGGAATTAGTGCATTAGTCGATCCCGATCCGGCGTGGATCTATCAGGACATCCCCGGCTTTTGCAAATCCGCCACCACCGCCGAAATCGCAAGTCACGGCTGGGCTTTAACGCCCGGCCGCTACGTCGGCGCCGAGGAAATCGAAGACGACGGCGACCCCTTCGAGGAAAAGATGCCGCGCCTCGTCGCCGAACTGCACGCCCAGTTCGCCGAGTCCGCAAAACTGGAGCAGGCCATCAAAGCAAACCTGAGGGGGCTGGGTTATGGCGGTTGACCTCATCAACGGCGAAATTCCCGACCATTGGGAGTTCACAACGCTTGGTGAAATTTGCCAACGCGGTGGTGGCAATATTCAAACTGGCCCGTTCGGCAGCCAGCTTCACGCTTCGGATTATGTGCCGGTCGGCGTTCCATCCATCATGCCGACGAACATCGGCGAGAACCGAATCGTCGAGGATGGAATCGTCCGCATCACCGAGGAGGACGCCAATCGATTGGGCCAGCACCGATTGAGGGCGGGCGACATCATTTACAGCCGACGTGGAGATGTTGAGAAACGGGCGCTCATCAGGGGACGCGAAGAAGGTTGGTTCTGCGGCACTGGCTGTTTAAAGGTTCGACTTGGGAGCGGTGTAGTTGACCCGCTGTTTGCTTCACTATTTCTCGGTCACCCCGCCATCAGGGAATGGATTGTTCGTCACGCGGTTGGCGCAACGATGCCGAATCTGAACACGTCGATTATGAGCGCGGTGCCGTTCGCGCTCCCACCCCTCACCGAGCAAAAAGCCATCGCGGCGGTGCTTGGGGCGCTGGACGACAAGATCGAGTTGAACCGGCGGATGAACGCGACGCTGGAGGCGATGGCGCGGGCGCTCTTCCAGAGCTGGTTTATTGATTTCGATCCAGTTCGGCAGAACATGGATCGAAATCAACCCTCACCCCAGCCCTCTCCCAGTGGGAGAGGGAGGAGCGCAGCGGAGGGTGAGGGTGCCTCCGGCTTGGATTTCGACCCCGTCCGCGCCAAACTCGACAACCGCACCCCCGCCGCCCTCGACCCCGCCACCGCCGCCCTCTTCTCCGACTCCTTCCATGACTCCGAGGCCGGTCACATCCCGAAAGGCTGGACCACCCAGCCCGTCGGCGAAGTCGTCGAATGCGTCGGCGGCGGAACCCCAAGCACAGCCGAGCCGAAGTATTGGGAAGGCGGCACGCATCACTGGACGACACCGAAGGACTTCTCGTCGCTTCAAGCGCCCGTCCTCCTCGACACCGACCGCAAGCTCACTGACGCCGGCATCGCCAAGATTTCATCCGGCCTGCTTCCCGCTGGGACGCTGCTGCTTTCCTCCCGCGCCCCCGTCGGCTACCTTGCCATCGCCGCCATGCCCGTCGCCATCAATCAGGGCTTCATCGCGCTGAAGTGCAACGAACGCGCCTCAAACTTCTTCATGCTGAACTGGTGCCAGACGAACATGGCCGAGATCGAAAGCCGCGCCACTGGCACGACCTTCGCCGAAATCAGCAAACAGAACTTCCGCCCCATCCGCGTCGTGCTGCCGTCGAAGGAACTCATGGCCGCCTTCACCGCCAAAGTCGCTCCGCTCTACGCGCAAATCACCGCAAACCTCCACCAATCCCGCACCCTCGCCACCCTGCGCGACACGCTGCTGCCGAAGCTGCTGAGCGGGGAGTTGAGCGTGGCAGAGGTCGAAAAGGAGGTTCCGGCATGAGCACGTTCTCGATGGCAGAGCGCCACAACCTCGAAAAGTTTTTCGGGATGTCGTCCGGCTACGTTCTGAACTTCTCCGACCGCACGTTTGGAGAGTTCGTGTTCGAAACTGTCGGCATCAACATCCACGACGAGAAATTCACGGCGGAAGGCACGTCGAAGGCAAAGAAACTCCGCACCCTCTGGAAACTCGAAGCCGACTATACCGTCGGCAAACTCATCCTCGCGTTGATTGACTACGATGCGTCACTCAACGCAGATCGAGATGCAGAAGCAAAAGCTCTCGCCGATAAGTGCCGCCAGATTGCGACGCGCCTTCTCGCTGGAGGCCCGAGCCTCGGCCCACTCAAGGAACACGCAAAGGTTCTCAACGTAAACCACCTCGCGGAACAGATTCGGCGGATGGAGGCATCCGTCGAGACCGACCCAAGTCTTGCCATCGGAACCGCGAAAGAACTCATCGAGACCTGCTGCAAAACCATCCTTGCAGAGCGCGGCAAGCCCGTGTCAGGCACTCCTGACGTTTCGACGCTGACGAAGGAGACACTCAAGGAACTGAAGCTTGTTCCGGAAGGGGTTCCCGATGCCGCTCGCGGTGCTGATGTCATCAAGCGCCTCTTGAGCAACCTAGGAACTATCGGCAACGGCCTCGCTGAACTTCGTGGGCTTTATGGCACCGGCCACGGCAAACACGGAAGCGCATCGGGCTTGAGCACCCGGCACGCGAAGCTGGCAGTTGGTGCCGCAGCGACCCTGACAGTTTTTCTTTTTGAAACCCACAAGGAAACCAAAACATGAGCACCGCAGCCCTCTATTATCCGAACGTCACAATCGTTGCTCCGCGCCTTGCTGGGCAAAGCCAAGACTACGACCGAACAGACTTGAAACTTCTTACCACCGCAGTTCTGTTGTGGGACTCATTGGAGGTTATCGTTCCCGATCCGCAGTTCCAGCCGTCACCGATGATTGGTCAAAATCAAAGGGAAGACGAAAGGGCCATTCGGGAAGCATTTGAAATGGTCGTTAAGCCAAGATCGTTGACCGCCCCAGAGAAGGGCGAACTCTTTGCGCAGTTGGAGAAGTTGATAGCTGGAGGTGTCCCGGAGTCGCTTCGTTTCAAGGTGCAGGTGGACAACTACAACATGTATCCTGAAAAGCTAAGTCAGAAGATTTGGGATCTACTTCATGGCGCAGGCGTCGTTAGCGATGGAAGCGACGGATACTATGGCCTGCAACGAGACTTCGGTCTTATTGTGATGGGGATGATCGCGGACATCTGTGCCGGCGGAACACACAGAAAGGTGACGAACTATAAAGACGCCCACGAGGCGTTCAGTCGCCTTGTGGCAACGCAGACCGGAGCGGTTCAGGATTACCAACCCGACGTTCAACGCGCCTACACCAGTTTGGCGTCGATTTCGTTGAAGTCGGTTGATGCGGGAAAATTTCCGCTTGGTAAGTTGGTGGCGTTGCGGCGGCGGGAACAGGAAGACGGACTTCTTCCGCCCTTGCGCAGGAACTACCGATCAGCGGTTGACCGGTATGTTGAGCGAATCAAGAAGGACGCAAAATCACCTGCGGATGTGGAGCAAATCGAACAGGAATTCGCGGCAGAGATTCGTGATGATTTCCGCCATCTTCAGGAGATACTGAAGCTTGAAGGAGGGGACATGGCCTTGACGAAGGGAACCTCAGTTCTGACATCCATCCTTTCAGGTAACTGGCCCGCGCTCTTCGGTTCACTTATCAACGCGCTTCCTTCATATCAGTTGAAGCGCCAGCAGACGCTCGAAAAGCACCAGACGGCGTGGTTGCACATCGCATAGATACCACCCATGAGCCTCAACGAATCCATCGTCGAAGACGCCGCCCTCGAATGGTTCGGGGAGCTGGGCTATGCGGTCGGGCACGGGCCGCATCTCGCGCCCGGTGAACCGGTGGCGGAGCGGAGCCGGAGCGCAGCGGAGACAGACGAAGTCAATTCGTTTGGCGAGGTGGTGCTGGTGGGGCGCTTGCGCGAGGCCACATGATTGATGCCCGGCCATTCCGTCCCGCACCCACGCCATCCTGCGCGACACGCTGCTGCCGAAGTGGCTGAGCGTGGCGGAAGTAGCAGCATCAGAACCATGAGCAGCAAGACGACGAGCGCGACGATGATGATCACCACCACCTCCGCCCACAAACACCAACTCTAGTCACCATGGCAACGAAGACGAAATTCGACCCGCGCAAGCTGATGGAAAAGGCCATCGCGGTGATGCGTTCGTCTGTAGCTGAGAAGCGCACCGACGGAAAACCAAACCCGCTGGTCGGTGCCGTGCTTGTCACGCCAGATGGTTCCATCAAGACAGCCGCCCGCGGCGAGTTACGCGAAGGCAACCATGCCGAGTTCACCCTGCTGGAGCGGAAGTGTGTCGGCGAGAAGCTGGATGGGAGCGTTCTCTTCGGCACCCTGGAACCTTGCTTGAACCGCAATCATCCGAAGCGTGGGTGTGCCCGGCAAATCGTCAGCGCCCGGATCAAAGAAGTCTGGGTGGGGATTGAGGATGACAACCCAGCGGTAAAGGGAAAAGGCATTGAGCATTTGCGTCGTCACGGAGTGACCGTTCACATGTTCGACCTAGATTTGCAGGAGATCATCCTTGAGGAGAACAAGCACTTCTTTGAATGGGCCAGACAGCAATTGGTAAAACCGGAAGAACAGCCCATCAAGCTGTCGAAGTATGAAGATCCAATCCCAGCCGTTACATTTGGAGACCTGTCCGAAGAGGCGCTCAAACGCTACCAATCGAAGGCGAAGTTCGCGGTGGCAGCGGGGTCGGCGGATTTCCAGCGCTTTTTGCTCCAGCAGGGAATCCTGGTGGATGTGGGAGACGAGATTGTTCCTTCGGGTTTCGGGTTGGCCCTCTTCGGCAACGACCCCAGCATTGCCATGCCTCAGGCGAGATTGTTGGCCCGGGCAGAATTGGGGGGCGGCAAGTCCTCTCGCATGGAGTTCGGGCAAGCGTTGGTGTTCATACCCAATGAGCTTGAGACGTGGTTGAAGAAGGTTTTGCCAAGCACGCTCGACCGGAGCCGGATGGAACGACGCGAGCAAGTAGATCTACCGTTCGAGATGATTCGTGAAGCAGTGGTGAATGCCCTGATTCACCGAGATTACGACCTGGCCGGACAAAAGTGCCAGGTGCTCGTGAATCACGACATGATCACAATTAAGAGTCCCGGTGGGCCGATTCCGCCAATCACTCTGGAGCAGATGAAGACGTTCGAAGCTCCAATCAAGAGCCGCAATCCCCTACTGCATTATGTTTTTGGCCGCATGGGCATGGCTGAGGAACAGGGATTTGGTCTGACCAGCCTGAAACGACACGCAGAGGAACTCGGACTTCCACTCCCAAACTATTCGATGGAAGCCGATTCCCTCGTGCTGACGATTTACCGGAGTGCCGACAGTGCGACAAAATCTTTGGACCGTTCCGTTCTCGATCAATTGTCTGGTGCAAAACAGAAGGGTTGGACTTTCTTGGCGGGGCGGACCGGGACCACTCAGGGCGAATACGCGAGGGAACTTGGAGTTACTGCCCGGACGGCCCAACGCCATCTGACACATTTCGTAGAACTAGGACTGGTTCGCCGAGTCGGCAGCGGCCCTGCAACCGAATATCTCAAACCATGATCGCGACACGAATCACGACAGCATGTCGCGATAGGCAGCCTGAATGGCAGCCGAAAGCGGGATCGCGACATGAATCGCGACATGATGTCGCGGTTCGGAGATTTCACGCCATAGAACGGTTAAGCCGCGACATTGGCTAGAACTATGACCTTCAACGAATCCATCGTCGAAAACACCGCGCTCGAATGGTTCGGGGAGTTGGGCTATGCGACCGAGCATCCGGTCGATTTGTCCAAAACACTCCAGCACTTGACCCACGCAGGGATGCTGGATTCTACAGGTGGGCGCGGAGCTGTTTACCACCTGCCAGGCGAGGCTATTCCGACTCCAGACGATGTGTTTGGTCCGCCCACTCAATTTGCGCTTCCGAGCTCCCCGAATTCAGGGGGCAGCTCCTCGAATTTGAGCCGGAGCTCCTCGAATTTGAACGAAAACCGGGATTCAAAAGGCTGCCTGATCTCGGAGCAACTGGGGCTGCCTATGGTGGACGATCTCAGCCTGCTTTCGCCGGTGTTTCGGTCGACTTTGGAAACCCTCGCACGAGAGCCGCGAGACAAGGGCAAAGTGGACCGAGAAGTTCTGATTTCAGTCGTTCTCAGTCTCTGCGAGGGCCGATTTGTCACCTTGCGGTGCCTTGCGGAACTCGTAAACCGGAAGCCCGAAACCCTGCGCAACCAATACCTCACCAGCCTGGTTCGGGAACGGAAGCTCAATCTCGCTTTCCCTAAAACACCGACCCACGAGCGGCAGGCCTACATAACCGTAACCCAGTCGGCCCAGTGAGCCTCAACGAATCCATCGTCGAAGACGCTGCCCTCGAATGGCTCAAGGAGCTGGGCTATGCGGTCGGGCACGGGCCGCAGCTCGCGCCCGGTGAACCGGCGGCGGAACGGGATTCGTTTTCGGAGGTGGTGCTGGTGGGGCGCTTGCGTGAGGCCATCCGGCGGCTGAATCCGGCGATTCCCGAGGAGCCGCGGGAGGAAGCATTGCGCAAAGTGCTGCGGGTGGGGACGCCTTCGCTCACGCAGACGAACCGCGTCGCGCACCGGATGCTGCGCGATGGTATTCCAGTTGAATTCATTCAACCAGAACCCTCACCCCGGCCCTCTCCCAATGGGAGAGGGAGGAGCGAAGCGGAGGGTGAGGGTCAACGGCGATGGGACATCGTCCGCTTGATAGATTTCGGCGATGTGCGGGCGAACGATTGGCTGGCGGTGAACCAGTTCACGGTGATCGAGGGACAGCACAACCGTCGGCCGGACATTGTCGTCTTCGTCAACGGGCTGCCTCTGGGCTTGATCGAGCTGAAGAACGCGGCGGATGAGGATGCGACGATCTGGAGCGCCTACTCGCAGCTTCAAACCTACAAGTCGGAGATTCCCAGTCTGCTACAGTATAACGCGGCGCTGCTGGTGAGCGATGGTTTGCAGGCGCGCGTGGGGTCCGTCACGGCGAATCAAGAGTGGTTCAAGGTCTGGCGCACGATTGATGGGCAGCGTGACGCTGCACCTGGTTCTTTGGAATTGAAGACGCTCATTCGCGGGGTGTTCGAGCGGCAGAGGTTCCTCGACTTGCTGCATCATTTCATCGTCTTCGAGGAAGACCCGGACAGCGGGCAACTGCACAAAATCATTGCGGGATACCATCAATTCCACGCGGTGAATGCGGCGGTGGAGGAAACGGTGCGCGCCAGCGGGATGGGCGAAGACAGCGACGTGCTGCGTGAAGATCCTCCGGGACGTCACTGGGCGGGCAAGATGCCGGGCGGCAAGCCGGGCGACCGTCGCGCTGGAGTGGTCTGGCACACGCAGGGCAGCGGGAAGAGTTTCTCCATGCTCTTCTTCGCCGCGCGCGTGGTGCGGCATCCGGCGATGCAGAACCCGACGCTGGTGGTGCTGACTGATCGCAACGATCTCGACGACCAGCTTTTCGGCCAGTTCCAACGCTGCGCGGACATCCTCGGTCAGACGCCCGTGCAGGCCAGCGGGCGCGAGCATCTGCGCGAGCTGCTGAACCGGGCAAGCGGGGGCGTGGTGTTCACGACCATTCACAAATTCATGCCGGAAAAGGGCGAGGCGATGCCCGAGCTGAGCGAGAGGCAGAACATCGTCGTCATCGCGGATGAAGCGCACCGCAGCCAGTATGGGTTCGGCGGCAAGGTGAATGAGAAAACGGGCGAAATGTCCTACGGCTTCGCCAGCAACCTGCGCGATGCCTTGCCGAATGCGTCATTCATCGGCTTCACCGGCACTCCCATCGAGAAGACGGACGCAAACACGCGGGCGGTCTTCGGCGATTACATTTCGATCTACGACATCCAGCGCGCCGTCGCCGACAAGGCCACGGTGCCGATCTATTACGAAAGCCGCATTTCCAAGCTCGCCCTGAACGCCGCCGAACTGCCGAAGCTCGACGCGGAGTTTGAGGAGATCACCGAAGGCGAGGAGCTGACTAAGAAGGAGAAGCTCAAGACGAAATGGGCCGCACTGGAGGCGCTGGTGGGCGATCCGAAACGCATTGCGCTCGTGGCCGCCGACCTGGTGGCGCACTTCGAGAAGCGCGTGGAAGCGATGGACGGCAAGGCGATGATCGTCTGCATGAGCCGCCGGATCTGCGTGGATCTCCACAACGCGTTGGTCAAGCTACGACCCGAGTGGGAGGCGGAAACGTTGAAAGTGGTCATGACGGGCAGCGCCGAAGACGGCCCCGAGTGGCAGAAGCACATCCGTAGCAAGGACGCGCGGCGAAAACTGGCGAACCGCTTCAAGGACGCCCAGGACCCTTTCAAGATCGTGATCGTGCGCGACATGTGGCTGACCGGCTTCGACGCGCCCTGCCTGCACACGATGTATGCCGACAAGCCGATGCAAGGCCACGGCCTCATGCAGGCCATCGCCCGCGTGAACCGCGTTTTCCGCGACAAGCCGGGCGGGCTGGTGGTCGATTACCTCGGCCTCGCCGATCAACTGAAAAAAGCTCTCGTCACCTACACCGAGAGCGGCGGCCAGGGCAACCCGACCGTCGACACCGCGCAAGCCATCGCCGTGATGCTGGAGAAGCACGGCATCGCCTGCGACCTGATGCACGGGGTCAACTGGGACAAGTGGACGACCGGCAAACCCACCGAACGCCTCGCGCTCATCCCCGCCGGACAGGAGCACATCCTCGACCAAGAAGACGGCAAGAAGCGTTGGGTTCAGGTCGTCACCGAGCTATCCCGCGCCTTTGCCCTCTGCGCCGCCAGCGACGCAGCGACGGAGATCCGCGACGACGTTTCCTTTTTCCAAGCCCTGCAAGCCGCGCTGAACAAGCAGAACAGCCAGAATCGGAAGACGCCCGAGCAGATCGACGCGGCCATCCGCCAGCTCGTGAGCAAGGCCATCACGACTGAGGGCCAGGTGATTGACGTCTTCACCGCCGCCGGATTGCCCAAGCCGGACATCAGTATCCTGAGCGACCAATTCCTCGCCGAAGTGCGCGGCCTCAAGCACAAGAACGTCGCGGCGGAACTGCTGGAGAAGCTGCTGAAGAACGAACTGAAGGTTCGCTCGAAACGCAACCTCGTGCAGAGCCAGGTCTTTTCCGAGAAGCTCAAGAAGACCCTCAACTCCTACCACAATCGCGCGATCTCCACGATGCAAGTCATCGAGGAGTTGATCAAACTCGCCAAGGACCTCGACGCCGCCACGAAGCGAGGAGAGGACCTCGGCCTGACCGATGACGAGATCGCCTTCTACGATGCGCTTACCTCCAACGACAGCGCCCTGCAAGCGATGGGAGACGACAAACTCAAACTCATCGCCGCGGAGTTGATCACGAAGGTTCGAAAGAGCGTCACCATCGACTGGACGCTCCGCGAAAGTGCCCGGGCGAGAATCAAGGTGATGGTGAAACGGATCCTGAACCACCACGGCTACCCGCCCGACCTTCAGGAAGAGGCCGTCCGAACGGTCCTCCGACAGGCCGAACTCCTGTGCGCGGAATGGGTGTAGAGACCGGCAGCGGCGCGAACGGTCGAACTGAATTCAAATCCAATTGATTTTCTTTGACAGCACAAAGCAACGCCCTATATGTCTTCGAAGAACTTAATGCCCCCAGCTGAAGACCATCTCCCCCCATTCGACTTCACCGTCCTCCGCGACCTTCGCAAGCGGGCTGATCTCACCATCGGCGACGTCTCCGAGCGCTCCCGCGTTTCCACAGCCGTCATTTCCAAGCTCGAGCGCAACCTCGCCAGTGCGGAACTCGAAACCCTCCACCGGCTGGCCCGCGTCTTCGGGCTCACCGCTTCCGACCTCCTCGGCCTCGCGGAATCCCGCACGTCCCACCAGACCAGCGCCGTCACCTACCAGTCGGGGGATTTCAGTTTCGAGCGCATCGACTACTCGAACGCGCACTGCTTCCACGCCCGCGCGAAAGCCGGCAGTCGGCTGCACCGCCCCGACGTCCACCACGACGATCACGAAATCTGCTGGGTCCTCAGCGGCAGTCTCAAAATCGAACTCCCCCGCGAGCGGCACACGCTGGAGACCGGGGACGCGCTCCAATTCGACGCCGTCCAGGAGCACACCTACGAGGCCCTCGAAGCCACCGAGTTCCTGCTCATCCATCTCCGCAAACCCCACCGCTATTAGGGCATGTTGACTCGCTCGCTCCGCCCTCCGGGTCCGGCAACTGCCGGAAGCCGATGCAGCCGCCGGTGCCCTGACCTTCTGACCTTCTGACCTTCTGACCTTCTGACCTTCCGACCTTCCGACCTTCCGACCTTCCGACCTTCCGACCTTCCGACCTTCCGACCTTCCGACCTTCCGACCTTCCGACCCGAATGATCCACCACAACTCCACCCTCACCCCCGCGTCGCTCGCCCCCAAGCTCGCCAATTTCTGGGACCATTCCGGTCGCAAAATCCTCGACATCGAGCGCAACTACGACAAATCCAACGGCACCCCCGTCTACACCGTCGCCGGGAAATACTCGACCCGCGGCTGGACCGAATGGACCGAGGGCTTCGTCTACGGGTCGGCCGTCCTGCAATTCGACGCCACCAGCGACGAGCAATTCCTCGAAATTGCCCGCCGCAACACCGTCGACCGGATGGCCTCGCACGTCAGCCACGTCGGCGTCCACGACCACGGTTTCAACAACCTCTCGACCTACGGCAACCTCCTCCGCCTCATGCGCGAAGGCCGCATCGAAACGAACGAATGGGAAGCCGAGTTTTACAAATTAGCCATCAAGACGTCCGCCGCCGTGCAGGCCGCCCGCTGGTCGGCGATTCCCGACGGAGGTTACATCTATTCGTTCAACGGACCCCATTCGCTCTTCGTCGACACGGTCCGGTCCTGCCGTGTCCTCATGGCGGGCCACCAGCTCGGACACGTCCTGATGGGCGAGGGCGACAAGCCGATCTCCCTCCTGCACCGCGCGATCCAACACCTGGCGGCAACGGCGAAGTTCAACGTCTGGTATGGCGAAGGCCGCGACCACTACGACGTCCGCGGCCGCACCGCGCACGAAGCCGTTTTCAATCGCAACGACGGAGCCTTCCGCTGCCCAAACAGCCAGCAAGGCTTCTCCGGCTTCACCACCTGGACCCGCGGCCTCTCGTGGGCCATGGTCGGCTACCCCGAAGAACTCGAATTCCTCGCCACCCTCGACGACGCCACGCTCGACGAATTCGGCGGACGCGAAGCCATTGAATCGCTTTGGCTAAAAGCCGCCGAAGCCACGTGTGACTTCTACATCGAGAACACTCCGACCGACGGAATTCCCTACTGGGACACCGGAGCCCCGCTCATCCACAAGCTCGGCAACTACCTCGACCGCCCCGCCGAGCCGGACAACGACTACGAACCCGTCGACAGCTCCGCCGCCGCCATCGGCGCACAGGGCCTCCTCCGCCTCGGCAAATACCACGAAGGCAAAGGCAACGCGGAAAAGGCCGCCAAATACACCCAAGCCGGCCTCACCGCCGCCAACACGCTCTTCTCCGCCCCCTACCTAAGCGAAAAGGACAGCCACCAAGGTCTCATCCTGCACAGCATCTATCACCGACCGAACGGCTGGGATCACATTCCCGAAGGCAGCAAAGTCCCCAACGGCGAATCCAGCATGTGGGGCGACTACCACGCCCGCGAGCTGGCAATCTACCTTGGCCGCTTAGCCAACGACGCCCCCTACTACACCTACTACGCCGGCATCAATTAACTCCTCTTTCTCTTAATCTTAATCCTAGTCCTACTCAATCCCCCCAATCCACTCACGGTCTCATTTCTGAACAACAGAGTAAGACAACGATTAGGATTAAGAGAAAGAGAATGACCAACCCCTAGGACAAAACTCCCACGACCCATGACCATTTCCGACCTTTCCCAAATCACCGGCCGCCGCTTCCCGGCCCAACGCGCCACCCAAAACCTCGTCGGTGGCGTCGCCCCGATCCAGGCCACCGCCTTCGCCCTCGGCAACGTCACCCTCGACCCCAACGGAGGCCAGGTCCCGTGGCACAATCAGGAACAGGAGGAAGTTTACTTCATCGTCGAAGGCACCGGCGAAATGTGTCTCGGCGAGGAAAAGCAAACCCTAAGCACCGGCCAAGCCGTCTACATCCCCAGCGGCGTCTTCCACCAGCTCACCAACGTCGGCGACACGCCCCTTCGCATGATCTACTGCTACGGCCCCGCTGGCGACGTCGCCCACTGGCGCCAGGAGCTCGACGGCACCCTCCCGCCCGCCGGAGTCGGCGACACCCCACCCCTCCCCGCCGGAGCCGCCCCCCAATGCACGGCGAAGCCGGAATGACCAATAACCAAGAACTAATAACCAACAACATTTCACTCCAATGAAGACTCACAAAATCGGCATCATCATGAACGGCGTCACCGGACGCATGGGCACCAATCAGCACCTCCTCCGGTCCATCGACGCGATCATCAAGCAAGGCGGCGTCCGCGTTGGACCCGAAGAGGTCATCATGCCCGACCCCATCCTCGTCGGCCGCAGCGAAAGCAAATTGAAGGACCTCTGCGCCCGCACGAGCGCTACGAAATGGACCACCAACGTCGACGAAGCGCTAGCCAGCGACGACTACCAGATCTATTTCGACGCGCAGACCACCGGCCGCCGCGCCGAGGGCGTTCGCAAAGCCGTCAAAGCCGGCAAGCACGTCTACTGCGAAAAACCAACCGCCGTCGATTCCAAGACCGCGCTGGAGCTCTACACCCTTTGCAAAGAAGCCGGCCTCAAGAACGGCGTCGTCCAGGACAAACTCTGGCTCGCCAGCTTCGTCAAACTCCAGCGCCTGATCGACACCGGCTTTTTCGGGAAAATTCTCAGCGTCCGCGGCGAATTCGGCTACTGGGTGTTCGAAGGCCACACCGTCGCTCCGCAACGCCCAAGCTGGAATTACCGCAAGGAAGACGACGGCGGCATCATCGTCGACATGCTTTGCCACTGGCAATACGTGCTCGAGAACCTCTTCGGCGAACCCGAAGCCCTTAGCTGCCTGGGCGCCACTCACATCCCCGAGCGCATCGACGAGAATGGCAAGGCCTACAAGTGCACCGCCGACGACTCGGCCTACGCCACGTTCGAATTAGCGGGCGGCGTGATCGCGCACTTCAACAGCTCCTGGACGACCCGTGTCCGCCGCGACGACCTTCTCACCGTCCTCGTCGACGGCGAAAAAGGATCCGCCATGTGCGGACTGCGCGACGTTTGGACTCAGCACTACGGCAACACGCCGCGCCCAACGTGGAACCCCGACGTTCCCCAGCCCATCGACTTCTACGAAGGTTGGAGCAAGGTGCCGGACCAAGAGACCTACGACAACGCCTTCAAGATTCAGTGGGAACTCTTCCTCCGCCACGTCGCCCTCGACGAGCCGTTCCCGTGGGATCTCCTCAGAGGAGCCAAAGGCGTCCAACTCGCCGAGCTAGGCCTGCAAAGCTGGGCCGAACGCCGCTGGCTAGACGTCCCAAAACTCGCCTAGCAATCGGGGGACCGCGAGCTTCCAGCTCGCACTTTCGAGCTTCCAGCTCGGAAGCCGTCCCAACCCGGCGAAGCCGCACTCTCCACCAAATCGTAAATCATAAATGGCAAATCATAAATCCGTAGCGTTAATCACCGGAGGCTCCCGAGGAATCGGCCTCGCCTGCGCCGAGCACTTGGCCAAGAGCGGCTTCGACGTCGCCATCAACGGAATGCGTCCCGCCGACCAGGTCGCCGAACCCATCGCCAAGCTCGAATCCCTCGGAGCCAAGGTCGTCTACTGCCAGGGAGACATCGGATCCGCCGCGGCCCGCCAGGCGATGATTGACCGCATCCGCACCGAATTCGGCCGCCTCAACGTCCTCGTCAACAACGCCGGCGTCGCGCCCAAAGAGCGCAAGGACATCCTCGAAGCCACCGAAGAAAGCTTCGACTATGTCGTCGGAACAAACCTCAAAGGGCCTTATTTCCTGAGCCAGCTCGCCGCCAACTGGATGGTCGAGCAGAAGCAAGCCGCCCCCGACGAATTTTACGCCCTCATCAACGTCGGCTCCGTCTCCGCAACGGTCGCCAGCGTGAACCGCGGCGAATATTGTGTCGCGAAGGCCGGCATCGCCATGATGACCACCCTGTTCGCCGCCCGGCTCGGCGAACACCACATCCCCGTCTACGAAGTGCGCCCCGGAGTCATCAAGACGGACATGACCGCCGGCGTGACCGAAAAATACGACAAACTCATCGCCGACGGCCTCTGCGTCACCCCGCGCTGGGGTGCACCGGAGGACATTGGACTCACCGTCGCAGCCTTGGCGAATGGGACTTTCCCGTATTCGACCGGCCAAACGATCATGGTCGACGGCGGCCTCACCCTCCCCCGCCTTTAGGCGCTCGCCATTTCTCATTCCCCATTTCTAATTTCATTCTATGACCATCATCGAACAACTCGCCTCCCATCGTCTCGTCCCCGTCATCGCGCTGCAGTCCGCCGACCACGCCGCACCGTTGGCCAACTCGCTCATCGAAGGCGGCCTGCCCGTCGCCGAAGTCACTTTCCGCACCGCCGCCGCCGCCGAATCCATCAGGATCATGGCGCAAAACAAGGATCTCCTCGTCGGAGCGGGCACCGTCCTTCAAGTCGACCAAGTCAAACTGGCCGTCGACAATGGCGCGACCTACATCATCTCCCCCGGTTTCAATCCAAAAGTCGTTGGCTACTGCGTCGAGAACAACATCCCGGTCACTCCCGGCATCAGTAACCCGACCGACATCGAAATGGCCCTCGACCACGGCCTCACCGCCGTCAAATTCTTCCCCGCCGAAGCCATGGGCGGCCTGAAGACCCTCAAAGCCATCGCCGCCCCCTACGGAATGATGCGATTCGTCCCGACCGGCGGCATCACCGAAAAAAATCTCCTCGATTACCTCGCTTTCCCCAAGGTCCTGGCTTGCGGCGGAAGCTGGATGGTCCCAACCGACAAAATCGGCGAAGGCAAAATGGACGAAGTCACCGCCCTCATCGCCTCGGCAGTCAAGCTTGCGAAGCAAGCTGCATAACCAACAACTAATCACTAATAACCATCAACATGATTCCAATACGCAACGCCTCCGACTGCCAATTCGACCTCATCAGCCTCGGCGAAGTCATGCTTCGCCTCGACCCCGGTGAAGGTCGCGTCCACACCGCCCGCAATTTCCGCGCCTGGGAAGGCGGCGGCGAATACAACGTCGCCCGCGGCCTCCGCCGCTGCTTCCGCCAGCGCACCGCCATCATAACGGCCTTCGCCGATAACGCCGTCGGCCGCTTAGTGGAGGATTTCATCCTCCAGGGCGGCGTCGACACGCGGTTCATCCAGTGGGCCGAAGACGACGGCATCGGCCGCACCGTCCGCAACGGCATCAACTTCACCGAGCGTGGCTTCGGTATCCGCGGAGCCGCCGGTTGTTCGGACCGTGGAAACACCGCCGCTAGTCAGATGAAGCCCGGCGACATCGACTGGGATCACATCTTCGGAACGCTCGGCACCCGTTGGTTCCACACCGGCGGCATCTTCGCCGCCCTCTCCGACACGACGCCCGCGCTCGTGATCGAAGCCGTCAAAGCCGCCAAGAAGCACGACGTCATCGTCTCCTACGACCTCAACTACCGCCCGTCCCTCTGGAAATCCATCGGCGGCCACGCGAAAGCCCAGGAGGTCAATCAAGAGATCGCCCAATACGTCGACGTCATGATCGGCAACGAGGAAGACTTCACCGCCTGCTTAGGGTTCGAAGTCGAAGGCGCTGACGAAAACCTCGAGAACCTCGAGATCGACGCCTTCAAGAAAATGATCACCAAGGCGGTGACGAAATTCCCGAACTTCAAAGCCACGGCCACCACCCTCCGCGGCGTGAAAACGGCCACCGTCAACGACTGGGGAGCGATCGTCTGGCACGACGGCGAGTTCTACGAAAGCCGTCCGTATCCGGAATTGGAAATCATGGACCGCGTCGGCGGCGGCGACAGCTTCGCCAGCGGCCTGACCTACGGTTTTCTAACAATGGGCGACGCCCAGCAAGCCGTCGAATACGGCGCGGCTCACGGAGCGTTAGCGATGACGACCGCCGGCGACACGAGCATGGCCAACGTCAAGGAAGTCGAAAAAGTCATGAAAGGCGGCGGCGCCCGCGTGGTGCGGTGAGAATGCGTTGCCCGTGTTGACTCGGTCGCTCCCGCTCCTCTCGCTCTTCGGGCTGCATCGCAGAGCCGATCCAGTCTGCCCCGAGGCTTCCCAGCCTCCGGTGCTCTGTTCAAATTCCTCCTTGCGCGACGCTATCACTGATAGCACCGTGAACCCATGGCCCAACTCCTCGTCCGAAAAATCGAAGACCGAGTCGTGGGCGAGCTACGTGCCGTGGCCTCCCGGCTTGGAGTATCGGTCGAAGAGGCGCACCGACGCCTTCTTCGGGAATCGTTGCCGGGCAACGCTGTTCCGGCACCCTCGTTCAAAGACTACCTTCGCGCCATGCCCGATCCCGGGAACGACGTGACATTCGAGCGCCCTCGCAGTCGGAGCTCACGGGATACCGAGCTTTGACGGGCTTTCTGCTGGATACCAATGTCCTCTCGGAGCTCCGCAAAGGCAGGCAAGCGGACGCTTCCGTTGTCACGTGGTTCGACGAGGTCGCTGACCCGGAACTATTCACCAGCGTCCTCGTCCTCGGCGAAATCCGTCGAGGCATCGAGATCGCCCGAGGACGCGATTCAAAAAAGGCCGACGCGTTGGACCGCTGGGCGACGGGACTGGAAGTTCAATTCAGCGACCGTATTCTACCGATCACCCATCGGATTGCGGATCGATGGGGACACCTTTGCGTCGACCAGAAACTCCCCGATATCGACGGCCTCCTGGCGGCGACGGCTCTCGTCCACGATCTGACGATTGCCACCCGCAACGCTCGCGACTTCGAACGAAGCGGCGCGAAACTCTTCAATCCGTTCGAGGCCGACCGATGATCACAAGCCGCGGTCAAAGGGAATATTTCATGCGATTTTGAACAGAAGGTCGCAAAGATCGCAAAGGGGGATGAGGCGCTGCGCACTGCATCTTTCTTTCTGAATTCCTTCGCGACCTTTGCGCCCTTCTGTTCAAACCCTCACATTCAGGATCTCAGTCCCGCCCCAGGAATGCCGTAGCGTAATTGCTCTTGTGATCAGCAACTTGGCCTGACCGACCGCGTCTCCGAGATCCAAGCCCTTGGCCAATCCCATCGCGATCGCCGCGGAGTAGGTGCAGCCCGTTCCGTGCGGATCGACGCCTTCCACGAACGGGGCGTCGAAGACCCGCCGCGATCCGTCCGCAGCCACGAGAACATCCCGCGCCAACGCTCCCTTGAGGTGGCCGCCCTTCAACAAAAAGGCGACCCCGAACCTCCGAGCCAGCTCCGCGCCAGCGATTTCCATCTCTTCGAACCCTCTGACCTGCCGCCCTGCCAGCACGGCGAGCTCGTCCAGATTCGGCGTTACCAGCGTCGCCAGCGGAATCAGCTCGCCGCGGTAGGCCGCCACCGCCGAGTCTTCCAACAGCGGATCTCCGCTCGACGCGACCATCACCGGATCGACCACCAACGGAACGTCTCGTCCCCTCAAAGCGCCCACCACGGCTCGCACGATCTCCGCCGAATACAGCATCCCCGTCTTCACGGCCCCGACCGGGAACGCTTCGAATCCCAGCCGCACCTGCGCCTCGACCAGGCCCGGGCTCACCGCTTCGATGGCCTCGACTTTTCCCGGCACCTCGGCGACGACGCAAGTCACCGCCGTGAGCGCGTAACCGCCCAGCGCCGTAATCGTCCGCAGGTCGGCCTGCACGCCCGCACCCGCCGAATTGTCGGAGCCCGCGATCGTCATCACGACCGGCGGTGCCGTCGGCGCACCCATCAGCTCCGCCTCGCCAGCACGAGCCAGATCAGATTCGACAGTGCCGCCACGAGCGCCGCGACGTAGGTGAGCGCCGCCGCGTTGAGCACCCGATCGACACCCTGCGACTCGGCTCCGGCCTGAATCAATCCCATCCGCGGAAGGATCGTCTTCGCCCGGCGCGAGGCGTCGAATTCCACCGGCAGCGTGATCAGCTGAAAGAGCGTGATGATGAGATAGCACCCAATCCCAATCGGAACGAGTCCCGTCATTTTGAAAAAGATCCCGCCGAAGATCACGAAGGGCAGGATCGTCGACGCGACCTGCGTGAGCGGCACCACGGCCATCCGCAACTTGAGCGGCGCGTAAGCGCTCGCGTGCTGAATCGCGTGTCCGACCTCGTGCGCCGCGATCCCGAGGGCCGCCACCGACGGGTTGCGATAGACGTCCCGGGTGAGGCAAAGCCGCTTGTGCCTCGGATCGTAGTGGTCGCCGAGCATCCCGTTGATCTCGACGACTTCGACCTCATCGATATTCGCCGCCCGCAGGATGTCCCGCGCCGCCTCCGCCCCAGTGACACCCGACGATGCCCGCATCCGCTTGTATTGATCAAACGCCCGAGCGACCCGCGTCTGCGCGATCAAACCAACCGCCAGCGGAATCATCATGAAAAGAATCCAAATACCCATCGCCCTAAAAATGTCCTCCCGCGCGACAAGCGCAACCCAAACCCACCGACCACGATTCACCATTGACTCGCTCGCTCCCGCTCGTCTCGCCCTTCGGGCTGCATCGCAGAGCCAATGCAGTCTGCCCCGAGCCTTCCCAGGCTCCGGTGCTCCCAGCCGCCGGTGTTGACTCGCGCTCTCCCGAGCGTCTCGCCCTTCGGGCTGCATCGCAGAGCCGATGCAGTCTGCCCCGAGCCTTCCCAGGCTCCGGTGCTCCCAGCCGCCGGTGTTGACTCGCTCGCTCCCGCTCGTCTCGCCCTTCGGGCTGCATCGCAGAGCCGATGCAGTCTGCCCCGAGCGTGGACTCGCGCTCTCCCGAGCGTCTCGCCCTTCGGGCTGCATCGCAGAGCCGATGCAGTCTGCCCCGGGCCTTCCCAGGCTCCGGTGCTCCCAGGCTCCGGTGCTCACCATTCACCATTCACCATTCACTAATCACCAATCACCTGCTACCGTCCCGCCCCTTTCATGCAAACCATCGTCATCGGCCACAAGAATCCCGACATGGACGCCATCGTGTCGGCCATCGCCTACGCGCGCCTCAAACAACTGACCGGCGAACCCGACACCACGGCTGGTCGCTGCGGCAGCACGAACGAACGGATCGATTTCGTCCTCGAGAAATTCGGAGTCCCGGCACCGGAATTCGTCAGCGACGTGCGCCCGCGGGTCGAGGACGTGATGGAACGCGACGTCATCTGCGCCAAATTGCGGTCCCCCGTTTACGACGCGATGATCCAGATCGGCGAAGCCAAATTCCGGGGCCTGCCCGTGGTCGACGAGGATCACCGCTGCATCGGACTCATCTCCGGATTCAAGGTCAGCCAATACCTCTTCCCGCCCCGCGACGAGCTCGGCAGCGCCCGGGAGGTCGACGCGTCCGTTGCGAACATCGCCGCCGTGATTCACGGCTCGATCCTCGCGGGCGAGCCCTGTGAGAAATACACCCGCCACCTCCTCGTCGTCGCGGCCATGCACACGAGTTCGCTCGAGGAACGCCTGAAAACGCTCGATCTCCCGCACACCGTCTTCATCGTCGGCGACCGCTTCCGCGTGCAGCACATGGCCATCAAAATGGGCGTCAAGGCGCTCGTCGTCACTGGCGGCCTCCCCGTCGGCGAAGACGTGCTCGAGGCTGCCCGAGCCGCCGGAACGACCGTCATCAGTTCCCCGCACGACACCGCCACCACCGTGCTGCTGGCCCGCAGCGCCGTGACCGCCGAGCGGATGCTTTACGCGGATTTCCAGTCGATCTCGCCCGAAACCTCGCTCGAAGAGGCCCGCCGCGAAGTCACGCTCTCGTCGCAATTCGCCTTCCCCGTCATCGACGAAGAACAACGGCTGATCGGCATCCTTTCGAAGAGCGATTTTCTCAAGCCGGTCCCCCGGCAGCTCATCCTTGTCGACCACAACGAACTCAGCCAGGCCGTCGACGGCGCGCACGAGATCGCGATCGCCGAGATCATCGACCACCACCGGCTCGGCTCGGCGGCGACGGAAGCGCCAATTCTTTTCCTCAACCGCCCGGTCGGATCCACCAGCACGATCGTCGCCACCTGCTACCAGCAGGCCAACGTCCCAATCCCAAAGGAAATTGCCGGCATCCTCATGGCCGGCCTCATCTCCGACACGCTCAACCTCTCGTCGCCCACCACGACGGACGTCGACCGCGACATCATGCGGCACCTTTCGTCGATCACCGGCGTCGAACCCGCGAAACTCGCGGAGGAGATTTTTTCCGTCGGCTCGCCGCTCCTCACCATGACCGCCGACCAGGCGGTCACCGCCGATTGCAAGGACTACACCGAGCGCGGCCAGGCCTTCTCGGTCGCGCAGATCGAGGAGCTCAGCTTCTCGCACTTCGACGAGAAAAAAGACGCCCTCATCGAGGCGCTCGAAACCTTCCGAAGCGGGAAAAACCTGCTCTTCTCGGCCCTCCTCGTGACCGACATCAACACGCAGAATTCCGTGCTGATCGTCCGCGGCGACAAGGGCTACACCAAGCACATCGACTACCCCGAACTCGGCCCCCACCTCTGGCAAATGGACGGCGTCGTCTCGCGCAAAAAACAGCTCCTCCCCTACCTCACCAGCATCCTCGGAAAAATGGCCTGACCGCTCCGGTCACCGGCGGTGCCCACGGTGAATTTGCGCGTCGCCCCGGGCAGGCACCTCACGATACTTTCGTTTCCTTGAGAACGCCCGCCAACCTGAAAGGAATCTTCGATCGCCTCGACTCCGCCTACCGCGGGCAGTCCTCCTTCGCGGGTCTGAAAGCCCGCCTGCTCGCCGCCGTCAACGTCCTCGTCCTCGCCTTCGTCCCATTCAACGTCGGAAAGATCCTGCTGATCCAGCCATCCGCCGTCCCCTACCGCCTGGCCATCAACGCGGTCCTGTTTCTGGCGGCCGCCCACTCCCTCCGGCTGGTCTTTCGCGGACACGCTCGATCCGCGGCGAACCATTTCGTTCTTCTGGCGACGGGCGGCGTTTTCGCGATCATCTTCCTGGCATCCGACTACCCCACTCCGCTCAGCGGAGCCTTCCAGATTCTCATGTTTGGGCTCGTCGTTCTGTTCATCGCCCTGGTCTTCGCCGCGCCGGTCGTGGCAACCGTCGTCTTTGTCCTCGTTGCCACGAGCCAGATCGGCTTCCACGTCACCGCGTTTCAGCACGCCTCGCTGTCCGCCACGATCCATCCCGCCGCTCTCACGATCCTGCGGGACGGATTGCTTGCGACGGGATTCTTTTTCGCCGTTGGATTTGCGCTCGTTCGAATCCTCGATTCCACCCAGAGAAGCAGCAAAGAATCCCTGGCCGCCACCCGCGCATCGAACGAAACCCTCGAGCGCCTCGTCCGCGAACGCACCCTCGATTTCGAAAACGCCACCCGGCGCGCCAACGAGGCCTCCCGAGCCAAGAGCGACTTCCTCGCCAACGTCAGCCACGAAATCCGCACCCCGCTCAACGGAATCGTCGCCTCGGCCGACCTGCTCCTCGGTCACAACGAACTCCCGCCTCCCGTCGTCGAGCACGCCAGGTTGATCGTCGATTCCGGGGAATTGCTCGCGCGCCTCATCGGAGACATCCTCGATTTCTCCAAGGTCGAAGCCGGACAGCTCGAACTCGAGTGCCGGCCATTCGATCTCCGTCGCTTGGTTGCCGACAGCGTCGCGCTCGCTGTCGGCCAGGCGGGATCCGACCGCGCCCCGGTCGGCTTCGAAGTCGCCACCCCCGTCGGCGGCCACTTTTGCGGCGACGGCCTTCGCCTTCGCCAGATCCTGATCAATCTCGTTTCCAACGCCCGCAAGTTCACGCCCGCCGACGGGCGCATCGAAGTCACCGTGACCTGCGCGCACCCCGGATCCAATCCGGCGCCGCTGCGCTTCGCGGTGCGCGACAACGGGATCGGCATGGACACCCCGACCCTCGCCCGCGTCTTCGACCGATTCACCCAGGCCGATTCCTCCACCACTCGCCGCTTCGGCGGCACCGGCCTCGGCCTGGCCATCAGCTCCCGATTGGTCGTCATGATGGGCGGGCAACTCGCCGCCGAGAGCTCGCCGGGTCGCGGGTCCACGTTTTCGTTCATCGTCCCGCTCGAACCCGCCGCCCCCGGACCCGACGCTCCCGCCACCAGCACCCCGCTCACCCCGCTCGATCTGCACGTCCTCGTCGTCGAGGATAACGCGGTGAATCGACGCATCCTCGCCGCCCAGCTCGGCAAGATCGGTTGCCGATGCACCCTCGCCGCCCACGGCGAGGAGGCTCTCACCATCCTCCGAGGCAAATCGGCCCCCGACGTCATTCTCATGGACTGCCACATGCCGCAACTCGACGGATGGGAAACGACCCGCCGCATCCGGGCCGAGCCCAACCATCTCGACGTCCCGTCGTCGATCCCCATCATCGCGCTCTCCGCCGCCGTCTTCCAGGAGGAGCGCGACCGCTGCTTCGAAGTCGGCATGAATCACTTTCTTCCCAAACCCTTCAAACTCGCCGAGCTCCATCGGGCACTCGAGCCCCTCGCCCGCCTCGATATCGATTCAGTCAATAGATAGGAAATCTTTATCGATTTCGGGAATCCGAAGATTTCGGATAAAACCAGCGGCATGAACGAAGCATTCACCGCCGAAGTCCGGTCCATCCGAGCGATCCACGACCGGCTCGAAAATCGCATCACCACCCTCGAGCGCCAAGCTGGGGAGCACACGCGTCCCGCGTGTCGCGATCGGCTTCCAGCCGATCGCATCGACCTGACTCGAGCGAAGCGAGAGCACTTCCTCCCACCCGAAAACGCCGCCCCCGCGCCGCTGCGCCCGAAAGTCGAAGTCCCGCCGCTCCCACCCGCGGTCGAAGAGCCAAAACCCACTCCGCCGCCCGCGCCGCCCAAATCCTCGAGCACGCCCGCCGGGTCCAATTCCGACGTCGAGCTCCAGATCGGTCGCGTCTGGCTCGTCCGCATCGGCATCGTCGTCCTGCTCACCGGCCTCGTCTTCCTCGGCAACTTCGCCTACCACGAATTCATCCCGCGCCTCGGCCCCGCCGGGAAGCTCGCTCTCCTCGTCCTCGCCGCGGGGGCCCTTGCCGGCATCGGGCATTTCGTCCGTCGCCGGGCCAGCCTCGCGAATTACGGCCGCGTCCTCACCGGCGGAGCCCTCGCCACCGCCTACTACGCCGCCTACGCCGCCCACTTCGTCGAGCCACTCCGCGTCATCACCAATTCCCTCCTCGGCGGCACTCTGCTGCTCGCCTGCGGCGGAGCCATCCTCTGGCTCGCCGACCGACTCCGGTCCCAGACCATCGCCGCCGTCACGATCGCGCTCGCGTTCTACACCGCCGCGATCAATCCCCTCACGGAATTCTCGCTCTTCAGCAACCTCGTCCTCGCCAAGGTCGGCGTCGTCCTCCTCCTGCGTCACCGCTGGACGACCGTCACCTTCCTCAGCCTCGTCGGGACCTACGGCGCTTTCGCGTTCTGGCGGCTCGTCAATACCGGAACCATCTCGGACTTCGACGCCCCTTCCGAAACGCTATTCTGGACGGCCATCGCGTTCCCCGCCTGCTACTGGGTCGTCTTCACGACCGCCGTCATTCTCGGTCGCGACCGCGTCTTCCCGAAGGACCAGCTCACCACCTTTCTCACGTTCAACAACGCCGCTTTCTACGGCCTCATCGCGCCCGTCATCGCCGGGACGCACCCCGACGCCCTCGGCTGGTCGACCCTGGTCTTCGGTGCGGCACTCATCGGACTGTCCCGGCTCAACGCGAGCACCAGCGGCACTTACCTCACGCAGGGCCTCGGCCTCGTCTTCGCCGGGGTCCTCCTCGAATTCACCGGTTACCAGCGCGCCCTCATCTTCGCCTTCCAGAGCGCGCTCCTGCTCAAACTGAGCCTCGGTCGACACGGTCGCATCTACCAAATCTTCTCCGCCCTGGCCGCCGTGCTCGCGACCGGTCTTGCAACGGAATCGCTCGTCGCCGGAGTTCACCACGCCGCCCTCGTGGCAATCGCCGTCGCCACGATCCTCGGCAGCTGCGCGTTCCTCTTCAAACTCCAGCGCAATGTGCTCGCACCGCTTTCGTTGCAATACCGAGCCGCCGCGTTCGTCTCGCTCGCGACGTTCCTCACCGGGGCCGTCATTTTCCAGACCACGACCGGCGACGCCCGTCTCGCTTGGTTCCTCGCTTTCGGTCTCGCGGCACCGTTCGCGGTCCGCCTGACCCGCCTCCCGGAACTCGCCCTCATCGGGCAGACCTTCGTGATCCTCGGCGGTGCGCTGTGGTTCCAGGCAGCTCCGACCGACCTCCTTCCTCTGTCCTTTGTTCTCATTTCGGGACTCGCCCTGGTCCATTGGTGGCAGCGCCAGCGCGCCCTCCCGGCCTCGGCGGAGACCTCGCTCACTGGTCAGGCCCTGCACACCATCCTCCCACTCGCGGCCCTCGCGAAGTGGATGATCAACCTTTCACCGGAGAGCCCCTTCCCAATCCTTTTCGCGGTTCTGGCCCTGATCCTCCTGGTCTACGGATTCGCGACCCGCGCCTGGACCATCGCCGCTGGCAGCGCCCTTTTCACCCTGGCCGCGACCGCGCTGACGGCCCACGCGATCGTTTTCCGCGACTCGTGGCTGGAGACCACCCTCGCGACCGCCCTCATTTTCTCGCAGTCGCTCGTGATCGCAGCCCTCGCCGCCCGAGCCCCCGCTCGAAGCGCGACCCCGCTCCTCCACGCCCGTCGATTCCTGCGGGCGATCACCTTCGTTCTGGCGAGCGGCATCGTCCTCGTCTTCACCCCCGGCCAATGGCATTTCCTGATCTTCACCGCCAGCGGCCTGGCCTTCCTGACCGCCGCCACCCGCGTCCCGGGTCGTGAGATCATTCATCAAGCCGCCGCCCTCGCCGCCGTCGGCTTGGCGGTCTTCGGAGCACGGCTTCTCACCGGCCACCCCGCGTTCCTTCCCGACGCGTTCGGATTCCCACTCCTCCTCGCCGCTCAGCAAATCGGAAAACGCCAACCGCTTCCCGATTTCACATCGCCCATCCAAGCGGCGCTCAGCCTCGTCGCGATCGCGGGCCTTTGGCTGACCGTCGGCCGGCTCGTCGCCACCTTTGCCGACGGCATCCTCATCACCGCGTCGTGGTCCCTCCTCGCGACCGCCATCCTCGCTCTCGGCTTCGCGCTCCGCGAGCGCACCTACCGCCACGCCGGACTCGGCATCCTCCTCGCCGCGATCGGTCGACTCGTGCTCTTCGACGTCTGGCAATTCGACACCCTCACCCGGATCCTCAGCTTCGTCGTCCTCGGCACGGTCCTCCTCCTCATCGGCTTCTTCTACAACCGCTTCGCCGAAACGCTCCGCCGCTGGATGTAATTCAGCTTCTTTCACCCCTTCGCGCTCTTCGCGGTCTTCTGTTCAAAAACCGTATTTGCATTCCGGACGGTGTAAGTTGACTCGCTCGCTCCCGGTTGCCGTCGCTGTTCCCGCAGCGCCGCCCTTTGGGCTGCCAATCGGCAGGCTCTGTCGCTCGACTCCAGTCGGCTCCAGTCGGCTCCAGTGTCTCGCCCTTCAGGCTACATTGCAGAGCCAAAGTAGTCGACCCCGAGTGTTGACTCGCTCGCTCCCGCTCGTCTCGCCCTTCGGGCTACATTGCAGAGCCAAAGTAGTCTGCCCCGCGGCTTCCCAGCCGCCGGTGCTCCCAGCTTCTGGTGTTCTGTTCAAAACGCATTTGTATCGAATCCCCTTCTGTATCCTTCGTTCCCTTCGTTACCATTTGTTCAAAGCATTTCGCATCGCATGAAAAACCTCCTCTCCATCGCCGCGCTCTCCCGCGACGAAATCCTCGAGATCGTCGATCTCTCGGCCACCATGAAGCGCTCCCGCGGCCACCACGCCGAGCACCCGCTGCGCCACCAGTGCTGGGCCATCCTTTTTTCCAAAAGCTCCACCCGCACCCGCGTCAGCTTCGAGGTCGGCATCCGTGAACTCGGCGGCGACCCCGTCTTCATGTCCTCCCGCGAGATCCAACTCGGCCGCGGCGAACCCATCAAGGACACCGCCCGCGTCATGGGCCGCATGCTCCACGGAGCCGTCATCCGCACCTTCGCGCAGACCGACGTCGAGGAATTCGCCGAATACAGCGGCATCCCCACCATCAACGCCCTCACCGACGAGGAACACCCCTGCCAGATCCTCGCCGACCTCTTCACCCTGCGCGAGCTCGGCCAGGACATCGAAAAGATGAAGATCTGCTTCGTCGGCGACGGCGCCTGCAACGTCCCGGTCTCCTGGATCTGGGCCGCCTCGAAGCTCGGGTTCGAACTCCGCATCGCCGCCCCGTCGAAATACCAGCCCGACCCGACCCTCCTCGCCGCCGCGAACTCCGCCTCCAACATCCACGTCACCACCGACCTCCGCGCCGCCGCCGACGGCGTCGACGCCCTCTACACCGACGTTTGGGTCAGCATGGGCAAGGAGGAAGAATCCGCCTTCCGCATCGCCCAACTCTCCGGCTACCAGATCGACACCGAACTTCTGAAATCGTCCGGCCATCCCCTCGTCCTCCATTGCCTCCCCGCCTACCGCGGCAAGGAAATCACCGATGAAGTCCTTGAAACCCACGCAGACACGATCTTCCAACAAGCCGAAAATCGCCTCCACACTCAAAAGGCGATCCTCTCCCTCCTCGCGCCGGATTGATTTTGTCCCAAACGTTTCATCGAGCGGCACACCAATGAAACTTAAGTTTCACCAAACGAAGGAATAGAAATTGCTCTAAGACGCACCAGCACCATAAGTTAGGGTCTTCATGACCCGCCAGTTGAAGCTTTCGCTCAAGTCCAAAGCCGTCCTGATCAACGGGGCCATTTTGGCGGCGCTGCTCCTCGGGATGCTCATCCCCCTGTCGATGCGGCTCAACGAAAGCGTCTGCAAGCTCCAGACCGCGACCATCCGCCAACAACTCGAGCGCGTGGTCATTCAGATCGATCAAACCGCGGAAAAACTCCAGGCCGACGTCACCGAAAACGCCCTCTGGGACGAGACGGTCGAATTCCTCGCCGGTGATCGACCGGATTACCTCGAAGCCAATTTTTACGAGATCACCAGCGTCATCAACGATTTCGACGTCATCCTCGTCTGGGACCTCGCCGGGCAACTCGTCGGAGCGGCCCACATCGCCGAGGACGGTCTGCGCCCCGGCACCCCCGCCGGGATCGACGCCTCCGCCCTGATCCTCAGCTCGCGGATCGATCCAGCGACGGACCAAGCCCGCGGATTACTGCACACCGCCGCCGGCCCCGTGCTCTTCGCCAGCTCCGGAGTTCATCCCACCGACGGCTCGGGCGATCCCCTCGGGGTCCTGACCTACGTTCGGACGCTCGACGGCACCATCCTCGACCAAGCCAAACGCATCAGCGGCGTGCTCACTCTCACCGTCGAAGATCCGGTCGGCACCGCCCCCTTCGACGAGATCGCCATCGAGCTCCCGGCCGAAACCATCCCTTCCGCCACCGCATCCTTCCCTCCCATCGAATCCATCTGGCAAACCGACGCCATGCCCCCGGCCACCATCCGACTTCCCGCGAGCGAAGGCGCCCCCGTCGGTCTCGTCGCCACCCTCCCGAGCAACCTCCTCGACATCGCCATCGAAGGTTGGCGGCAAAGCCTGGTCTACCCCATCCTCGGCGGTGGCATCCTCATTCTCAGCCTTCTGCTCCTCATGGAGTGGCTGGTCCTCCGCCCCATCACCGTCCTCACCAGCGAAATGACCCGCGTCGCCGAGTCCGGCGACACCGCCGATCAACTGGCCATCTCCGGCGACGACGAATTCGCCACCCTCGCCTCCGCCGCGAATCGCATGCTCGACGCGATCCAATCCAATGGCCACGCGCTGCAGCGCGAGCGCACCCTCGTCGCGGGCATCCTCCAGTCGAGCGTCGAAGGCGTCATCGCCCTCCGCGCCGCCCCCGCGGCCGGGCAGGACCCGCCCACCTTCGTCATCGTCCGCACGAATACCGCCGCGCAGCGCATCCTCGACCGTCCGGCCGACAGCCTCATCGGCCAGCCACTCGCAGCGTGTTTTCCGGAGATCCTCGCCTCATCGCTCCGCGACCGCCTCCTGGCCGCCACGCGATCCGGCGAGTCGGTCACCGAAGAGATCGCCGGATGCGACGCTCGCGACGGGCATTGGTTTCAAATCTCCGCCGCCCCTTGGGAGGACGGCCTCGTCGTCACCCTCCACGCCACCACGGATCGGCGCCGCGCCGAATCCGAACTCCGCGACAGCCTCTCGGAGATCGAGCGCTTCAACCGGGCAATGCTCGGTCGCGAGGAACGCATCATCGAGCTCAAGGCCGAGATCAACGCCCTCTGCGCCCGTCACGATCAACCCCTCGTCTACCGTGTCGACCCCGTCCAATAGCGAAGCGCAGCGCGAGGTCCGGCTCCTCGACGGCCTCGCCCGGGCCTTGCAGGCGCTCCTCGACGGGCACCAGTTCGACGATGGCATCCGGGCGGCCCTCGAGATCATCGGCGACGCCAGCTCGGCCGACCGGGTCTACGTCTTCGACGTTCTGCCCGACACCTCCGGCGAGCCCGCCGCCATGCGCCAACTCTTCGAATGGACGTCCGCGGGGAGCTCCCCGCAAATTGACAACGCCGAACTCCAGAACCTTCCCTTCGAACCCGGGTTCACGGCTTGGCGCGACACCCTGCGCCGCCGCGAGTCCATCACGGCCCGGATCGCCGACCGGCCGGCCTCGGAGCGGATCCTCCTCGAGCCGCAGGACATCCTCGCCATCGCGGTCGTCCCAATTTTCGCCCGCAGCCGATTCTGGGGCTTCGTCGGCTTCGACAACTGTCGCTCGGATCGACTCTGGGCGGTCGAAGAGATCCATCTCCTCGAAGCCTTCGCCGCCAGCCTCGGCAGCGCCATCGAGAACGACCTCACCCGTCGCGAACTCATCGAAGCCAACGCCCAACTCGCCGAGCAGGCCGCCGAGCTCAAACGCGGTCGCCGCGTCGCCCTCTCCCTCATCGAGGACGCCCAACTCGAGCACGAACGAGCCGCCGCCGCCAACGAAGCCAAATCGACCTTCCTCGCCACCATGAGCCACGAGATGCGCACCCCCCTCAACGGCATTCTCGGGTTCGTCGACCTCCTCCTCGCCGACGATCTCTCCGACGGACACCGCGACAGCCTCGACACCATCGCCTCCAGCGGTCGCACCCTCCTGCGCCTCATCAACGATCTGCTCGACCTCGCCCGCATCGAGTCCGGAGCCATCGAACTCCAGCCCACCACCGGCGCCTTCCGCGAATGCCTCGCGCCCGACATCGCCACCCTCGCGAAACTCGCCGAACAGAAAAACGTCGCGCTCCACTTCGACGTCGACCCGGGAGTCCCCGAGGTCCTCGAGCTCGACTTCGGCCGCTACCGCCAGATGCTCATGAACATCGTCGGCAATGCGGTCAAATTCACCGACCACGGCGTGATCCGCATCGGCATTCGATCCAGCGAGACCTCCGCCACCGCCGTCACCCTCGACTGCGTCGTCCGCGACACCGGCGACGGCATTCCACCGGAAGCCCTCGAACGCATCTTCAACCCCTTCGGCCAAGCCCACCACTCCATCCAACGCCGCTTCGGCGGCACCGGGCTCGGCCTCGCCATCTGCCGCGACCTTTGCCACCTCATGGGCGGCCGGATCGACGTCGCAAGCCAGCTCGGCGAGGGCTCCACCTTTCAATTCTCGGTCCAGGCCCATCCCGCCCAACACCCCGACCCGTCGTCCCCGCCCACCCGCGGCATCGAATTCCCCCACCTTGCCGCCACCCACCCCGCCCGGATCCTCGTCGTCGACGACGTCGCCATCAACCGCAAGCTGCTCGCCTCCTTTCTGGGCAAAATCGGCTACACGCCGGAATTTGCGAAAGACGGCTCCGAAGCCATCGTCCTGGCCGCCGACCAACCTTTCGACGTCATTCTCATGGACGTCTTCATGCCCCAGGTCGACGGGTGCGAAGCGACCCGCCGGATCCGCGCCGCCGAGAACGGTACTACCCACACCCACATCGTCGGCATCTCCGCCGACGCCATGGCCGAGAACCGCCACCGCTGCGCCAGCGCCGGCATGGACGGCTTCCTCACCAAGCCCATCCACCTCGCCGACCTCCTGGACACCCTCCGGTCGGGTCTCGAAAACCGCCCGCGTTCAGGCCCGAATTCCGTGCTGTCGGGGCCGGAGCAAAACCGGACAGAGACGGAGCAAAACCGGATTGGGAGACAGTTCAAAACCGGACTGGGGGGGCTTGGAAGCAGCGCGGGAAGCGCCTCGGAGGAAGCCGAAGCGTAGCGAAGGCCAACGGAAAGGCGCTTCCCGCGCTGGCGCGCTCCACGGTCGAGGCCCCCGTCAAAGCACTCTACGCGCACTTGGCGCCCTCTGCGGCCCGCCCGCCCCGGGTTTACCGACGCTTCCGCCGCGAGCACATCGGAGAACTCTGGCAACACGACAGCTCCATCCACCAGTGGTGGCCGGGCAACTCCGAGCAAACCCTCCTACTTGCCGTGGACGACACCTCCGGACTCAATCTGGCGGGCCGCTTCGTCGGGTCGGACACCACTTGGCTCCACTTCGAGCACTCCCGCGAAGCCTTCGCGCGCTGGGCTCTTCCCGCGATCCCAAAAGCGGGTTCAAGCGCGCCATGCTGAGCCTCGGTTCCGCTCACCTCGTAGCTCCCACCCCCGCGGGCCACGGGCAAGATCGAACGGCGCTTCGGCACCGACAGGCTGTCTCGCTTCGCTCGGCCGTGGTTCGGTATTTGTATTGGTATTCCCCGACGCCTATCCCAGCTTCCGCTCGAGCACTTCACCCGCCAGAGCTGGGTTCGCCTTCCCCCGCGAAGCCTTCATCACTTGACCTTTGAGAAAGTTGATCACCGAGGTCTTCCCCGCCTTGTATTCCGCCACCGGTCCGGGGTTCGCCGCAATCACCTCGTCCGCAAAGGCCTCGATCGCCCCCGAGTCGCTCACCTGCTCGAGCCCCTTCTCCTTCACGATTTCCGCCGCCGCTTTCCGCGTCGCGAACATCTCCGCGAACACTTCCTTCCCTTGTTTGCCGCTGATCTTCCCCGCGTCGATCAAGCCGACCAACTCATCCAAAGCCTCCGGTGCAATCGGGCAATCCGCGATCGCCACGCCCTCCGTCGCCAGCGAACTCTGCAGGTCGTTGAGGATCCAATTCGCCACGCTCTTCGGCTTCTTCGCCCCCTTCGCCGCCGTCTCGAAATACGTCGCCAGCGCCAGGTCGTTCGCCAACGTCCCCGCGTCCGACTCGCTCACCTCGTAATCCGCCACGAACCGCGCCCGCTTGTCCCAGGGCAGCTCCGGCATCCGGTCCCGAGCCGTCGCCACGAGATCCGCCGTCTCGACCGGGAGCAAATCCGGATCGGGAAAGTAGCGGTAATCGTGCGCCGACTCCTTGATCCGCATGAGCGTCGTCTCACCGATCGTGTCGTCCCAGCGCCGGGTTTCCTGATCCAAAGTCTCGCCCGCCCGGTAGGCCGCGATCTGCCGCGGGATCTCGAACGCCAACGCGCGCCGCACGCCGCTGATCGAGTTCATGTTCTTCACCTCGATCTTCGTCCCCCACTCCTTCGACCCGACCGGAGCCACGGAAACGTTCACGTCGCAACGCAGCATCCCCTTCTCCATGTCCGCGTCGCTCACGCCACCATAAATCATCACCTGCTGCAGCACCGTCAGGTAGGCGAACGCCTCCTCCGGCGAAGCGATGTCCGGCTCGCTCACGATCTCCATCAACGGCGTCCCCGCCCGGTTGAAATCAATCGCCGTCCCGGCCTCGCCGTGCGTGCTCTTCGCAACATCCTCCTCCAAATGAATCCGCGTCAACCGCACGCGTTTGTCCTTGGTCGAGATCGTCTTCTGCGCGTCCTTCGGGTAAGCGAGGTCATGCAACGGCACCGCGCCATTCAGGCAAATCGGCAGATCGTATTGCGAAATCTGATAGTTCTTCGGCATGTCCGGGTAGAAGTAATTCTTCCGGTCGAACTTGCACCGCGGAGCGATGCCGCACCCCAGCATCAACCCCGCCAGCGCCGTCAGCCGCAGCGCCTCCTCGTTCATCACCGGCAGCGCGCCCGGCATCCCGAGACAGACCGGGCAAACGTGGGTATTCGGCTCAGCGCCAAACTCCACCGCGCACCCGCAGAACATCTTGCTCCGGGTCTTGAGCTGCACGTGAACTTCCAGGCCAATCGTGGCGACGTATTCGAGATCAGACATAAATAAAAATTGGGAGCCCAGACTACGCAGATAACGCCGAAAAATGAAAATATCGCGTTGCCCTGGCGCACGAAGTGCGCCGGGGGACCGCGACCATCCTGGTCGCAGCGGCGAGCTTCCAGCTCGACGCATCCAAACCAACCCCGCGAAGCGGCACTCCCCTCTCCGCAACCGCAAATTTCACCATCCGCGAAATCCGCGAATTCCGCGATTCCTCATTCCAAATCACCGTTCATCGGCGGCTGATCTTCCAAAGCCCCATCCAAGGCCGCCTCGAAGTCGATCGCCCGCATCTTCTCGATCAATCCCGGATCGCTCGCCGCCCGCAGCAACTTCTCGTTCGTAAGCAGATTCTTCACCTCCCCGCTCCGCGCCGCTGCGTTCACCCCGTCATCCGCCGCCAGCTCCACGAACGTCTCGTCGCCGGTCAGCTCCCGGATCTGCGGCTGATCCAACAGCCGCTGCAAGGCCGACGGATCCGACGCAAGCCGCCCGACCTTCCCCATCATTCGGTAGGTGCTCTCCGGCATCGGATCCATCGCCTCCAGCACGTGCCCGACCGATCCGACCTCGATCGATTGATTGATCCGCACCGCCATTTCCTCGAGAAACCCCGGCTCCGGCACCCCGTAATACTTCGCCACGTCGCCAAACCGCGGCTCCGAAAACGCCCCCAAACCCCGCACCAAAAACAGCGCCCCCCAGACCCACGTCAATCCCAGCAGGACCCCAATGACCGCCCCACCACCACCGTAAAACAGGCGCAGCAAAAACGAACCCTGATGCTCCGTCGTCTTGAACAAAATCGCGCCGAAAATCGCGATCACCGCCCAAACCCCGATCCCAACCACCAATCCCACGACGACTCCGATCACCACCGCTGGCACCGGAATCAGCCACCCCAATAATGGAGCAACCACCCCCGCCGCCGCCATCCCGGCGAAAAAGCCCGCCAACATCCCGGCCAACGAAACGATCGACCGCACCACCCCCCTCTTCCACCCGACCCAAGTCGACCAAGCGATCGTCAAGATCGTCCAGATCAGGAACGCGCTACTGTAAATGGACGATCCTTCGGGCATGGGAGCTGGTTATGAGTGAAGGGGGAACGGTGAAGGGTGGAAATGCGAATACCCCCGCGAACTACCCACGACGCCCGCAAAAAGCGCATCCCACCATTCACCCTTCACCATTCACCAATCACGGCCGCAGCGGCCGACCCACCGCCCGCTGCCGCAGCGCGTGATCAGCCACCACCAAAGCCGCCATCGCCTCGACCATCGGCACCGCCCGCGGCAGCACGCACGCGTCGTGCCGACCGCGCGCCTTCAGTTCCGCCGCCTCGCCGCCCGACGTGACCGTCCGCTGCGCCCGCGAGATCGTCGCCGTCGGTTTGAACGCGATCCGAAACGCGATCGTCTCGCCGTTCGAAATCCCCCCCTGCACGCCACCCGAAAGATTCGTCGCAGTCCCGACCTTCCCATCGCGCATCTCAAACGCATCGTTGTGCTCCGACCCGCGCATCCGCGTCCCGGCAAACCCCGACCCGATCTCGAACCCCTTCGTTGCCGGCAGACTCATCATCGCCTTCGCCAGATCCGCCTCCAACTTATCAAAAACCGGCTCACCCAGTCCCGCCGGCACACCCCGCAGAACGCACTCGATCACCCCGCCGATGGAATCCCCCTCGCTCCGCACGGCCTTGATCCGCTCGATCATCCGCTCCGCCGCCGCCCCGTCCGGACACCGCACCACGTTCGCCTCCACGTCGTCCCGCGACACCGTCGCCGCGTTCACCTCCGACCCCAGATCGTGAATCCCACTCACCCAGGCCACGATTTCCAGCCCCTCGTAAACCGACCGCAGCCACTTCTCCGCCACCGCCCCAGCCGCCACGCGCCCGATCGTCTCCCGCGCCGAAGCCCGACCGCCACCCTGCCAATTCCGAATCCCGTATTTGGCGTCGTAGGTGTAATCCGCGTGCGAAGGCCGATACATCGTCTCCATCTCGGAATAGGCCTCGGGCCGCGCATCCGTGTTCGGGACCATGATCGAAATCGGCGTCCCCAGAGTCTTCCCCTCGAAGGTCCCACTCAGAATCCGACACGTATCCGACTCCTTCCGCGGAGTCACGATCTCACTCTGACCCGGTCGTCGCCGATCCAAAGCCGGCTGAAGGTCGGCCTCCGTCAAAGGCAAAAGAGCCGGACACCCATCGATCACCACGCCCACGCCCCCACCGTGGGACTCGCCCCAGGTCGAAATTCGAAACAAACTACCAAAAACACTCCCCATCAGGCCGAAACCAATAATGCCCGCACACCACCCTGACAAGGGCGCGCCGCGCCCCGGGGACCGCGACCATCCTGGTCGCCGTGCCGACCTTCCAGGTCGGCACCCGTCCCCAACCCGGCGAAGCCGCACTCCAAAAGCCACCCACCCCACCCCCGACACACGTATCCAGACCAAATGAAAATCGGAATCACCGGAGCCACCGGCTTCATCGGCAGCCACCTCGCCCAGCAAGCCCGCGACCACGGACACGAGCTCGTCGCCTTCTCCCGCACCGCGAAAAAACCCACCCCTGGCTTCGTCGAAACCCGCCACTTCGCCACCGACGAGATCCCCGATCTCTCCGGCCTCGACGCCATCGTCCACCTCGCTGGCGAATCCATCATGGGACTCTGGACCCCGTCGAAAAAACGCCGCATCCTCGATAGCCGCATCGACGGCACCCGCCGCGTCGTCGAAGCCCTCCGCGCCTCCGACCACGGCCCCGGCATCTTCATCTGCGGCTCCGCCATCGGCTACTACGGCGACACCGGCGACACCGCCGTAGACGAATCGGAACCCGCCGGCACCGGCTTCCTCGCCAAGGTCGCCCGCCTCTGGGAAGCCGAAGCCGATCAGGCCCCCGACCGCGTCCGCACGGTCGCACTCCGCACCGGCTTCGTGATCGGCGAAGGCGGCGCGATGAAACTCGTCGGCCCCGTCTTCAAAGCCGGACTCGGCGGCCGCCTCGGCGATGGCCAGCAATGGATGTCCTGCGTCCACGTCGATGACGTCGCCGGACTCATCCTTCACGCGATCGAGACCGAAGGCGTCTCCGGCCCGCTCAACGCCGTCGTCCCCGAACCCGTCCGCAACGCGGAGTTCACCCTCGCCGCCGCCAAGGCCGCCCACCGCCCCGCCGTCATCCCCGCTCCCGCGCTCCTGCTCAAAATCACCCTCGGCGAGCTCTCCCACCTCCTCCTCGACAGCCAGCGCGTGCTCCCCAAAGCCACGCTGGCCAGCGGTTATGAATTCCGCTTTCCTACCGTTGCATCGGCGCTCACCGCCGTCCTCGACGATTGACCGCCCTCGCCTCCTTTCTCCGCCGCGAAGCCGCCCTCATCGGCTGCCTGATCTCCACCGCGCTCTTCTTCACCGTCCTCGCCGATCCGGTAAAAAACGTCGGCAGCCTCGGCGCCTTCTCACTCTTCACCGTCTGGCTCGTCGGCATCATCCTCTGGGCCGCCTTCTCCGTCCTGCGCCACGCCGACGTCATCGCCCACGAACTCGGCGAGCCCCTCGGCACCCTCGTCCTCACGCTCGCGGTGATGTGCATCGAGGTCAGCATCATCGCCGCCGTCATGTTCACCGGCGAGCCGAACGCCGGCATCGCCCGCGACACGATGTTCGCCGTCATCATGATCGTGATCAACGGCCTCGCCGGCCTCGCCCTCCTCCTCGGCGGTATCCGCCACCACGAACAGACCTACAATCTCCAGTCCGCCCAATCCTACCTCGGCGTCCTCCTCCCGCTCTCGGTCTGCGTCCTCATCCTCCCGAATTTCACCCGCTCCACGTCCGAGGGCACCTTCTCGACGCCCCAGCTCATCTTCGTCGGCCTCATCGCCTTCCTCATCTACGGCGTCTTCCTCGCCATCCAAACCGCCCGCCACCGCGAGTTCTTCGCCGAACCCACCGACTCCGCCGACTCCTCCGAGGACTCGGAAAAACCGAAACCCTCCATCGGCTATCACGTCGTCCTGCTCCTCGCCTACCTCGTCCCCATCGTCCTTCTCGCCAAAAACCTCGGCTACACCGTCGACTACGCCATCGCCGACCTCGGCGCGCCCCAGGCCCTCGGCGGCGTGATCGTCGCCATCATGGTCCTCGCCCCCGAGGGCCTCAGCGCCCTCTTCGCCGCGCTCGACAACCGCCTCCAACGCTCCATCAATCTCCTCCTCGGCTCCGCCGTCGCGTCCATCGGCCTCACCATTCCCGCCGTCGTCATCATCACCCTCTTCACCGGCCACCCGCTCACCCTCGGGCTCAATCCCGCGAATTCCATCCTCCTCGTCGTCACCCTCGGTAGCGCGTTCATCACCTTCTCCGGCGGCAAGACGAACATCCTCCAAGGTGCCGTCCACCTCGTCCTCTTCCTCGCGTATCTGATCCTAATCTTCGATTGACGCTGGCACCCCACCGCTTTCACCATCCCGCCCGTCCATGCGCGACTACTTACCCGGCCCGGTCCTCATCGTCGCTCCGACCGTCGACGACGCCGCCAACGTCAGCCGTCTTCTCGTCGAAGCCGAGATCCGGACCACGATCTTCCCCGACCTCGCCACGCTCACCGCCGCCATTCGCGAGGACGTCGGCGCGATCATTCTGGCGGAGGAAATTCTCACCGGCCCCGCGTTCGAATCCTTCCTCGGGAAAACCGTCGACCGCCCCGCCTGGTCCGATCTGCCCATCATCCTGCTCACCCGCGAATCCGCCGACCCGGGCCCCGGCGATGACCCGACCCTCCAACTCGCCCCCGCGACCTTCGTCTCGATCGTCGAGCGTCCCTACCGACCGTCGACCCTCGTCTCGATCACCCGCACCGCTCTCCGCGCCCGCATCCGGCAATGGCAGGTGCGCGACTTGCTCACCCAGCGCGACGCCGCCTCCCGAGCCCAGGACGATAGCGAAAACCGACTCAGCATCGCCGCCGAATCCGCGGGAGTGGGATCGTGGGAATTCACCCCCGAGACGGATGTGCTCGTTTGGGACGACCGCTGCCGCGCCCACTTCGGCATGGCACCCGGCACACCCGCCACCTACGAACGGTTTCTCACCTGCCTCCACCCCGACGACGTCGCACTCGTGGAGTCCGCCGTGGCCGCAAGCCTCGCCCCCGGCGGCAGCGGCCGTTACGAAGTCGAATACCGCACCATCGGTTTCGATGACAAAATCGAACGCTGGGTCGCCGCCGCCGGCCGTTTCCTCGAAGACCCCGCCCTCGGCATCAAACGCTTCATCGGCGTCACGATGAACATCACCAAACGCAAACGCGCCGAGGCCGCCCTCCGCGAAGCCAAAGCTCAAGCCGAAGCCGCGAACGCCGCCAAGGACCACTTTCTCGCCACCCTTTCGCACGAGCTCCGCACCCCCCTCACCCCCATCCTCATGTGCCTCTCGTTCCGCAACTCGCAGGGCGGCCTGCCCGACGATCTTCGCGACGACCTCGCCATGATCCAGCGCAACGTCGAACTCGAAGCCCGCCTCATCGACGACCTCCTCGACCTCACCCGCGTCGTCCAGGGCAAACTCGAACTCCGCTTCGAGACCGTCGATTGCCACCAGCTGCTCGAGACCGTTCGCGGCATCTGCGCCGTCAGCACCGCCGCCCGCGCCCAGGTCCCCATCCTCATCGAGACCACCGCCAACGATCATTACATCGAAGGCGACAGCTCCCGCCTCCAGCAAATCGTTTGGAATCTCGTGCAGAACGCCGTCAAATTCAGCCAGGACGGCGGCACCGTCACCATCCGCACCCGCAACCCCCGCCCCGACCGACTCCTCATCGAAGTCCAGGACACCGGAGTCGGCATCCCCCCCGAACGCATCGCCACCATCTTCGACGCGTTCGAACAGGGCGGCCGCAACATCACCGCCCAATTCGGCGGTCTCGGGCTCGGACTCGCCATCGCCAAAGCCCTCGTCGACGGCCACCACGGCACCATCCGCGCCGCCAGCGACGGTCCCGGCACCGGCTCCACCTTCAGCGTGGAATTCGACACCCTCCCCCGCCCCGCCCACTCAGCCGCAACCGAGGCACCCGCGCGCACCCCGGACCCCGCCAGTCTCAAAGTCCTCATCACCGAGGATCACGACTCGACCCTCACGATCCTCTCTCGACTCATCGCGCGTTCCGGTCACGATGTCACCACCGCCACGACCATCGCCGACGCCAAAGCGGCGCTGTCCGCGGACACTTACGACCTCCTGATCTCCGACCTCGGTCTGCCCGATGGCTCCGGCCTCGAGCTCATTCCCTGCATCGATCCCAAACGCACCGCCACCATCGCCCTCACCGGTTTCGGCCTCGACGAGGACGTCGAGCGCTCCCGCGCCGGCCGCTTCACCCGCCACATGACGAAACCCGTCGAGTGGGACCAGCTCAACGCCACCATCCAATCGGTCATCGCCCAACACGAGGCAACCCACGGCCCAACCACTTGGCAATTCAATCCAACCCCGGAAACCGACAGGATTAACAAGATTGAGAGGATTTAATTTCAATTCGTCAGAAAGCGTGCACCGCTCCGCGGTCAGAGCGCCGGACTCACGACCCGAAACTCCCTCCGCATAATCCTGAAAATCCCGTAAATCCTGTCTCAGTCTCATCCTAAGCTTCAAAACCCACCATGGCATCACCGCAAAACATCATCGCGATCGTCTACGACTACGATCAGACGCTCAGTCCCAACTACATGCAGGACGAGGCCATCTTCCCGCACTTCGGCATCAACCCAAAGAGCTTCTGGGAGCGCTGCACCGAACTCGTCAACGACGAAGGCTACGACAGCGAACTCGCCTACATGAAGGTCATGCTCGACACCCTCGGCATGGACCGCCCGACCAACGACGAACTCCGCCAACTCGGCGAGAAAATGAACTTCTACGCCGGCCTCCCCGAGATGTTTCAGGAGTTCCAGAGCGGCCTCCTCACCCCCGAGCACGAAGCCCACGGCATCACCGTCGAGCACTACATCATCTCATCCGGCCTCAAGATCCTCATCGAAGGCAGCCGCCTCGCGCCCTACATCCGCGCCATCTTCGGCTGCGAATTCGCCGAAGACAAAGATGGCCGCATCAGCTTCCCCCGCCGCACCATCAGTCACACCCAGAAGACCCAATACCTCTTCCGCATCAACAAAGGCATGCTCGACATGACCGAAGACGTGAACGATCACCTCGCCCCCGACCTCCGGCCCATCCCGTTCCCCAACATGGTCTACGTCGGCGACGGCCCCACCGACGTCCCCTGCTTCACCGTCATGCGCCGCAACGGCGGCCAGGCCATCGCCGTCTACAACGCCGAAGACCCCACCCGCTCCTCCTTCAAGAAATGCTACCAACTCTGCGTCCACGCCGACCGGGTGAAAAACATCGCCCCCTCCGACTTCCGCCGAGGCAGCCACCTCAGACTCCTCCTCGAAGAAATGGTCCACGAAATCGCCGGAAGAATCGTCAACCGCCGCCGCACCGACACCGCCGCCGGCACCGTCAAAGCCCCCAAGTTCTAAAGCCGCTCGTGCCAACGAACCCCTCAGCCAACTAAACGCGATGAACTCGATTTACAGGATTAACAGGATTTTTTCAGAGGGAACTTCAGACCCTTCATTCCCAATCGAGTTAATCCTGTCTAGTGTGCCGTCCAGTAATTGAGTTGAAATAATATCTGAGGGTGACACGGTGTGGTATGAGCCGCCCGATCGAAGAACTCGAGTTGACAGAGCAAGAAAGGAAAATTCTGGAGGATCGAGTGCGATCACCGACGACGACGAAGAGGGATCATGTGAGGGCAGAGATCGTCTTACGGCGGTCCGAGGGAATCAGGGAAGTTGATTTAGCTGAGGAACTGGGAATCAGTCTGCCGAGCGTGAGCAAGTGGTCGAAGCGTTTTTCCCAGGAAGGGCTGGCGGGGTTGGTTGATCGGCCGGGACGAGGACGCAAGCCTCGGTTGGCTAGCGAGAAGGTGGAAAAAGTCATCGGAGAGGTGACTCGTCCGCCTAAGGGTAGAACGCGTTGGAGCGTGCGTTCGATGGCGCGGGAAGTCGGCATTTCCCATGGCAGCGTCAATGCGATCTGGCGCGCCAACGATCTCAAGCCGCATCTCACCCGGACCTTCAAGGTTTCCACCGATCCAAAATTCGAAGAGAAATTCTGGGACGTCATCGGGCTGTATCTCGATCCTCCCGAGCGGGCCTTGGTCTTGTGCTGTGACGAGAAAAGTCAGTGCCAAGCGCTGGAACGCACGCAACCGGGGCTTCCACTGGGGGTCGGACAGGTCAGAACCCGCACCCACGACTACAAACGCCATGGCACGATCACGCTCTTCGCCGCGCTGGATTACCTCGACGGAAAGCTCTTCACGCGCACCGAAGAACGCCACACCCATGTCGAGTGGCTTCGATTCCTCAAGCAAATCGAACGTGAGACACCGTCCGAACTCGACGTGCATCTCGTTGTCGACAACTACTGGACTCACAAACACGAGAAAGTCCGGGCTTGGCTGAAGCGCCGCCCCCGCTTCCATCTTCACTTCGTTCCCACGAGTAGTTCGTGGCTCAATCTCGTTGAACGCTTCTTCGCCGATCTGAGCGCCGACGTGATCAGCGCCGGTAGCTTTCAAAGCGTGCGCGAACTCGTCCGCGACATTGAAGACTACCTCGCCGAACGTAATCTCCATCCCAAGCCCTACCGCTGGCGTGCTCAGGGCGAAGTCATCCTTCAAAAAATCCAGCGCGCACGTCAAAAACTCGCCGAAACTCACGCTTGAGGTTTTTTATACTCAATTACTGGACGCCACACTAGTTGGCTAAGCCCGAGAAAAGCCGCTCGACGTAGATCGTCGGAAACCGCCGTCACAACCCAAGGCTAGGCCCCTCGCCCCCAGCCTCTTCCTCCGCCGCCGTGCTCACCACCGGCGCGATCGCCTGCAGTTTCTCCTTCGCGGCAAAGTTCATCAGCCGCACACCCATCGTGTTCCGCCCGACCTCGCGAATCTCCGACACCCGCGTCCGCACCATCTGACCCGCACTCGTGATGAGCATGATCTCATCCGGATCGCTCACGGTCAGCGCCCCCACGACCAGGCCGGTCTTATCCCCGGTCTTCATCGTGATGATCCCCTTGCCACCCCGCGATTGCAGCCGGTATTCGTCGAAGGTCGTTCGCTTCCCAATTCCGTTTTCGCCAGCAACCAACAACGCCGCGTTCGGCACGACCAATGCCGCGCCAATCACCTCGTCACCCGAGCCGAGCCGGATGCCCCACACGCCAACCGTGTCGCGACCCTGATCCCGGAGCTGCCCCTCCTCGAAGCGGATGCTGATCCCCTTGCGGGTCACCAGCACGATCTCGCTGTTCCCGTCGGTCAGCCTTACGTCGATCAGCTCGTTCCCGTCCTCGATCTTGATCGCAATGATTCCACCCGAGCGAATGTTCGAGAATTTCGAAAGCGTCGTCTTCTTCACCACACCGGTCCGGGTCGTGAAGAAGATCGAATTCTCATCGGTCCAGGTCGAATCCACCGCCGCGGCACCCACGCCCGTGATCTTCGCCTGAATCCGCAACGTCGCCGCGATCTTCTCGCCCGACTGCAGACTCAGCAAATTCGCAATCGAACGCCCCTTCGACGCCCGCCCCATTTCCGGAATCTCGTAAACCTTCTCCACGTAAACCCGCCCCGTCTTCGTGAAAAACATCAGGTAATCGTGCGTGCTGGCCGTGAAAAGGTGCTCGACGAAATCATCCGCCTCGTCCTCGTGCGCCGCCTCGCGCGTCGCCATGCCGATCACGCCCTTCCCGCCGCGCCGCTGCGCCCGGTAGGCGCTCACCGCCGTTCGCTTGATGAACCCTTTGTGCGTGATCGTAATGATGCAGCCCTCGTTCGCGATGAGGTCCTCCATGTTGATCTCGCCCTCGTCCGGCACGATCGCGGTCAACCGCGGACCCGCGTATTTCTCCTTAATCTCCGTCAGCTCACCCTTGATGATCGCCAGCACGCGCGCCTCCTTAGCCAGGATGTCGAGGAGGTCTTTGATCTTATCGAGTAGCTTGTCGTATTCGGTCTTGATCGCGTCCTGCTCGAGCCCGGTGAGCTGATACAAACGCAGATCCAAAATTGCGAGCGCCTGCCGCTCGTTGAACTTATACTTCCCGTCGACGATCTTCGCCGGATCGGTGATCAGCACCCCGATCTGCTCGACCGCCTTCTGCGTCCATTCCAGCGCCAGCAACCGCTGCTTGGCGTGCTCGCGGTCATTGGAATCGCGAATGATCTTGATGAAATCATCGAGGTTCGCCAACGCGACGAGCAAGGCCTCGAGCCGCTCGGCATCCTTCTCCGCTTCCCGGAGCAAATAGCGCGTCCGACGCAGAATCACCTCGCGCCGATGCTCGATGTAGGCCGTGAGCGCATCCTTGAGCGAAAGCAGCCGCGGCTTGCCCCGGTCGATCGCCAGCATCGCGACGCTGAACGAATTCTCGAGCGCCGTGTGCTTATACAGCATGTTCTGAAGAATCTTCGGATTCGCGTCCCGCTTGAGATCGATCACGACCCGCGTGTTCTCGTCCGACTCGTCCCGGACGTCGGAAATCCCGGTGAGGATTTTGTCGTTCACCAAAGCCGCAATCCGCTTCACCAACTCCGCCCGGTTCACGCCGTAAGGAATCTCGGAAACGATCATCTGCTCCCGGCCGCCCTTCACCTCGGTGAGCGCCATCCGACCCCGCACGCGCACCGACCCCTTGCCGCCCTCGAAGTAGGACCGAATGCCGGCCCCGCCCTGGATGATGCAGCCCGTCGGGAAATCCGGTCCCTTGATGTGAACCATCAGTTCGTCCAGCGTGATGTCGGGATTGTCGATCTGTGCGAAGATGCCCTCGATCAGCTCGCCCAGATTATGCGGCGGAATGTTCGTCGCCATGCCGACCGCGATACCGGTGCCGCCATTGACTAAGAGATTCGGGAACGCCGCCGGGAAAACGGTCGGCTCCTGCCGGGTCTCGTCGTAGTTGTTGACGAAATCCACGGTGTCCTTGTCCATGTCCGTCATCAGCGCCGCGCCGAGGTGCCGCAACCGGGCCTCGGTGTAACGCATCGACGCCGGCGGATCGCCTTCGACCGAACCAAAATTGCCCTGCCCGTCCACGAGCATCTCCCGCATCGCCCAAGGCTGCGCCATGTGAACGAGCGTCGGGTAGATCGCCTGATCGCCGTGCGGGTGATAGTTACCCATCGTCTCACCGACGATCTTCGCGCACTTGAGGTGTTTCCGATTCGGCTGCACGCCGAGATCGTTCATGGCAAAGAGAATTCGGCGCTGCGAAGGCTTCAGACCATCCCGGGCATCGGGCAAAGCCCGGGAAATAATGACCGACATCGAGTAGTCGAGAAACGAAGTCGACATCTCCTTCGAGACATCGATCTTCTCAACTTTTTCGTTCAGGTGAAACATGGCGTTTTAGACAGGATTGACAGGATTTTCAGGATTATTTCCCTTCGAATACTTGCGTTTGAATTCGAGCGAGGAAGCACCAAAATTCAGCGACAATCCGAATTTTTGACGCGTCGCGTTGAGATAATTGACGACTTGGATTTCATCCATTTTCCCGATGGACGCGTTGGCTTTCAATTCAATGACCAAATGGCCTCCGACGAATAAATCGACCAAAAACTCTCCAACAACGACGCCCATATAAAATACCGAAATCCGCTTTTCGATTTCGACTTCCAAGCCTGCTTCGCGCAACTCAAGGACTAATGAATTCTTATAGACCGACTCCAGAAAACCCGGGCCCAGCTCACGATGCACCGCCATGGCGCACCCAATCACCCTCCCGCTAAGCTCCGTATTTTCCAATCCTGTAAATCCAGTTAATCCCGTTTAGTTGGCTCTAGACGTCCAACCGAGCATTCAGCGCGTTATCCTCGATGAACTGCCGCCTCGGTTCCACGACGTCTCCCATCAGAATCGTAAACATCCGGTCGGCATCCACGGCGTTGTCTTCGTTCAGATCGACCTTCAGCAAACGCCGTTTCTCGGGATTCATCGTCGTCTCGAAAAGCTGCTTCGGGTTCATTTCACCCAAGCCCTTGAATCGCTGAATACTCAGACCCTTCTTCCCAATCTCGATGATCTTCTCCAAAACCTCGGGCACCGAGAAGATCGGATGCGTCACCGCCTTGTCGCCCTCACCCTCGATCAACTCGAACAGCGGATGATCCTTGTCCGAGAAATGATCGACCTTGAATCCCTTCTTGAGCAGTTGCTCGAGGATCTTCTTCACCGAATTCGATTCGTGCAGTTCGACCAGATTCGCCCGCCGATGCACGACCGTCTTCTTCTTCGAACCACTCGGGACCACAACCGGGGCCGGAGCGGCTTCCGTCTCACCTTCGACACCTTCCGCCACCTCCTCGTCCGAAACGGGCGGCTCGAAGATGTTGAGGTCGAGATTCTGCTCGTGGAATTCGCGCAACTGCTCCTCACCCGGGAAATAAGTCACCCACTCCGTGTTCCCCTCGCGGACCTTCAATAGATAAGCCGGATAGTCCCCAGTCTTAGGATCCCGCTCGCCCAAGTAGGATTCAAAATCCCCGCCCTGACGTCGAATCGATTCACTGAACTTTGCGAGCCGCACGAGCAACTCGAGCAGATCCTTCATCTGCGAGGTCGAGAAGGTCTTGCCATCGGCCAGGTTGGTCAACTTGACCTCCTCGGCTCCGAGGCTGATCAGGATCTCGTTCAACTGCGCGTCGGTGTCGACGTATTCCTCGCGCTTCTTTCGCTTGATGAGATACAGCGGCGGGCAGGCAATGTAGATCTTCCCCTGCTTCACGAGCTCCGTCATCTGCCGATAGAAAAACGTCAGCAGCAGCGTGCGAATGTGCGACCCGTCGACGTCGGCATCCGTCATGATGATGATCCGGCCGTAGCGCAGCTTCTCCATGTTGAAGGTGCCCTCCTGATCCTTCTCCTTGTCGCTCTGACTCTGCCCGATCCCGGTCCCGATGGCCGTGATCATCGTCTGGATTTCCGTATTCTGGAGCACCTTGTCCAAACGCGACTTCTCGACGTTGATCAGCTTGCCTCGGATCGGGAGAATCGCTTGAAAACGCCGGTCACGCCCCTGCTTGGCCGAGCCACCGGCCGAATCGCCCTCCACGATGTAAAGCTCGGTGAGGTTCGGGTCGCGCTCCGAGCAATCCGCCAGTTTCCCCGGCAGTCCGCCGCCCGTGAGCGCCCCCTTCCGGACAGTCTCGCGCGCTTTGCGGGCCGCCTCGCGGGCCCGGGCCGCCATGAGGCACTTATCGATGATCTTTTTGCCGACGCCCGGATTCTCGTCGAAGTGGAGCATCAGCCCCTCGTAGCTCACCGAACCGACGATGCTGTCGACCTCGGGCGAAATGAGTTTCACCTTCGTCTGCGACTCGAAGCGCGGATCGGGATGCTTGACCGAAACGATCGCCGCGATGCCCTCGAGCACGTCGTTGCCCGTGATCTGCGGGTCCTTGTCCTTCAGAATGTTCTGATTCTTGGCGTATTGATTGATCGCGCGCGTGAGCGATCCGCGGAAACCACTCGAATGCGTTCCGCCGTCGGGATTTGGAATCGCGTTCGTGTAGCAGAGCAACTGCTCGTTGTAGGAATCGGTGTAGTGGAGACCAATCTCGACGATGATCCGGTCCCGCGTGCCTTTCACGAGGATTGGCTTCGGGTGAACGAAGGTCTTGTTTTCGACCAGCCGACTGACGAAATCCTCGATCCCCTTCTTGTGCTGAACCTGAACCGGCCGCGCGTTCTCCGTCCGCTCGTCGAGGAACGTGAAGCTCAGCGGCGCGTTGATGTAGGCGAGATCGTTGAGGCGCGTGATGATCCGCTCGGCCTTGAACTCGATCGTCTCCTGAAAAATCTCCGTGTCCGGGTAGAAGGTGATCAGCGTCCCGCTCTGCTTCTTGTTTTTGACGTCGGCGATCACGTGAAGCGGCTTCACGACCGCCCCGCGCTCGAAGGTCATCGAATGAATCTGCCCGTCGCGCGTCACCTCGACCTTGAACCACTCCGAGACCGCGTTCACGCACTTCGCTCCCACGCCGTGCGTGCCGCCCGAGTATTCGTAATTCCCCTGCCCGTATTTACCACCCGAGTGCAGACGCGTGAGCACCAGCTCGACACCGGGAATCCCCTCCTCCTTGTTGATGTCGACCGGGATGCCGCGGCCGTTGTCCCGGATGGATAGCGACCCATCCGCGTGAATCGTCAGGTCGATGTGCGTGCAATGGCCCGCCAAAAATTCATCGACCGAGTTGTCGAGCACCTCGGACACGCAATGGTGCAGCGCCCGCTCGTCGGTGCCGCCGATATACATGCCCGGCTTTTTCCGGACGGCTTCGAGTCCCTTGAGCGAACTCAGATCGTCGGCGTTGTATTCGCCTTTTTTGGATGCTGTTTCGCTGGGTGGGAGGATCGGTTCGTCCGGGTCGGGCATGGAGAAAGTTGGGCAGGTCGGGTGAGGGGAAGAATCTAGTCAGCGGAAACCCGCGACACAACAGAAAATCCCGAGTCGTCAGCGCCCCAAAACACAACGCCTAGAGTTTCGCGCCCCGCGCAACGCAACATATCGACACCACCCGCGCGATTCGACCAAACTCCCACCGCCGTGCGAACCGCCCGCTCCATCGCCCTTCTGGTCATCCTCCTCGCGCTCAACCTCGCAGCCACCACCGCGAACCGCGACGAAGTCTTCGTCGGCGGCGACATCTACTTCATCGACGCCGATTGCTACTCGCGAATGACCCGCGTCCAGCGAGTCCTCGAGCACCCGTTCACCCGCATCGACCATCACGAGTTCGAAAACCATCCCGCCGGCACCGACCCCCACACCACCGCCCCCTTCGACCTCCTCATCGCCGGGCTCACGGTCGCCCTCTCGCCCTTCACCGCCGACCCGATGGAACTCGCCGGAGCCTGGATCTCCCCGCTCCTCTCCCTCGCCCTCCTCACCTTCCTCTGGGTCTGGATGGGCCGGGAGAAATGGCCCTACCGCTTCCCCGCCCTCCTCATCCTCGCGGCCTCCCCGATCGTCGTCCAAGCCTTCGAAATCGGCCGCCCCGACCACCAATCCCTCACCCTCGCCCTCCTCGCCGCCGGCCTGGCCGCCGAGATCTCCCTCCGCCGCACGCGCTCCCGACCCTGGACCCTCGCCTGGGGCCTCATCTGGGGCGCAGCCCTCTGGGTCACCCTCTTCGAGCCAGTCATCATCCTCACCCTCGTCCTCCTGAGCCGCCTCATCCCGGGCCAGAAGTCGGAGGTCAGCGGCAGGAGGTCATTTCTCCTAGCCGCAGCCATTACCCTCTCCGTTCTCGCCGTCGCGGTCCTCTTCGACGGCTGGCGAATCCGCCCCCTCCCGCCCGAAGTCGGAGAATACTTCCCAAGATGGGCCACCCTCCTGGCCGAACTCCGCCAAGTCCCAATCCTCTCCACCCGATGGTTCGCCTGGTTCGGCTACCTCATCCCGCTAGTCGTGCCTCTCGCGATCTGGCGCACAATTCGCCAGAAAGCCTCACCCGCATCCCACCATTCACTAGTCACCATTCACCATTCACCCCTCCTCATCGCGCTAGCGCTCGCCACCCTCGCCCTAACCGCATGGCAAATCCGCTGGGCCCCCTTCGCCATCACCTTCACCGCCCTCCTCCTCCCAACCGCCCTCGTCGCCATCCCGTCCCGCCTCGCCGCTTACACGATCTTCACCCTCAGCCTCCTCCCCATTCTCTCCGCCTGGGACACCAAACTCTACCCGCCCCCCGCCGCCCAGGCCGCCCTCGAAGACCAGCGCACCGAAAACATCCTCCTCCGCCAAGCGGCCACCGCCCTCGTCTCCACCGAAACCACCCCGATCCTCGCCCCGTGGTGGCTCTGCCCCGCCATCGCGTATTGGTCGGGTCAGCCCTGCGTCGGCGGCAGTTCCCACCAGAGCCTCCCCGGCATCGTCGACACCGCGCGTTTCTACTTGGCGAAAAATCCCGCCGACGCCCTCGCCATCCTCGCCCGCCGCGAGGTCCGCTACGTCATCGCCTACGAACCCGACCGCCTCATCTCGACCTCCAGCATCCTCCTCGACGAATCCCCAACGCCCAACGTCCTGGCCACCCCCCTCTTCCAACGACCCGCCACCCTCCCCGACTTCACCCTCGTCTATTCCAACCCCTACTTCCGCATCCTCAGCCAGCGAGCGACTCCGCCGGGACGCGGCGGGGTCGATTGATCGGCGGGGATTCTTCGCGGCTTCACGGGAGTATCCAACACCAGAGCAAGCCGACAGCCAGACCACGGAACGAGGCAGACTCCGGGATCGAGCCGTTCCCCATCTCGAAACGGACGGGCGAACTTTCCTTTGCGAATCCAAAAAGTCGCCAAGCCCATCGACAAACTACAACCACCTCCTTGATGGCGTTCGACTACGTCCCGCCCAAGAGGACCTCCGCCGCCTTGCGGGCGGACTGGGCGGTGCGGGCGTCGCGACGGATGTGCGCGGTGATGATGGCACCCTCCATGAGAAAGGTGATCTCGTCGGCCTTCTGCTCGGGATCGTCGAAGCCGATTTCTTCGACGCGGGCGAGGATGAAATCCCGGAAGCGCTTCTTGTGCCGCGCCGCGACCTGGTGGACCGGGTGGTCGCCCTGTCCGTATTCGCTGCACGCGTTGGAAAAGATGCAGCCGTAGAAGGATTCGTCGCGGAACCATTCGCCCAGCACGTCGAAGAGCGCGAGCAACGTCGCGCGGGGGTCGTCGTGGCCGCGCTTGGTGACCTCGGTGAAAAAATAGCCGCGCAGCATCCGGTCCCGATCCTCCAGGTAGGCGACGATGAGATCTTCCTTCGTCTCGAAGAGCGCGTCGAATACCGTCCGGCTCACCCCGGCGGCGGTGATCAGTTCCTCGATGGTGACGCTTTGGTAACTGCCTTCGTTGAAAAGCCGCCCGGCGGCTTGGAAGAGGGACGCTTGGGGTGAATCGGGAGTTTCCGTCGTCATGGCTTCAATCGTTTGCGGGCTGGCAGGCTGGCATTGAGGAGGGTTTCGGCGGATCGCCGGGCGAGCGCGGCCGGATTGGATTCCCGGCGAATTTGCGCCATCACCGCGGCACCTTCGATCAGAAAATAAAGCTGATCGGCCAGCTCGATCGGGTGGTCCGCTCCGGCTTCCTGACAGAGCGTGGCCAGGTCCGCTTGCACGAGCGCGTTGTGATTGGCGACCGCCGCCAGGATCGGCTCGTTGAGTCCGGTGAACTCGGACGCGGCATTCGTGAAGAGCGAACCCCGGAAATCCGGCCGCCCGAACTCTTCGCCCATCACGTCGAACGTCGCCAGAATGCGCTCCCGCGGCGTCGCGGCGCGTTTTGCCAGTTCCCGCTGCAGCCCGCCGCGGGTTAGCGCACTAACCTCCCGCAGGACTTCGATGATGAGATTGTCCTTCGTCTTGAAGTGCGCGTAAACCGTCATCTTGGTGGTCCCGGCGTCCGCGGCAATCGCGTCCACGCTGGTCTTGTGGAACCCGTTCGCGAGGAAGAGCCTTCGGGCGGACTGAAGGGTTTGCTCGCGCTTGAGGGACATGAAGCGAAGACCATCGCACCAAAGAACTCGACTGACTAGTCGACATTCGTGGTCGGCGATTTATGCCCCCGATGACTTTATTTTTCGAGCTTACACGCAATTTCTTCGACGAAAAAATTTGTAAGTCGAGCTCTATACTATACCGATTAGTAAACATGCCGCAGCAACCTCGAAAAAATGCCCAAATGAAAAAGACAAAACAGATCCTCGCCCCCTGCTTCGCCACCCCCCGGGGGGCGCAGGAAACCTCCAGCCCCTTCACCCGCTTTCGCTCACTCTCCGTCGGCACGATCCTCGGGATGCTGAGCCTGCTGCTCCCCGCACCCGCCTCGGCCGCAGTCCTCGTCAGCGTCAATCAGGTCGGCAACGACGTCGTCTTCACCGGCGGCGGGTCGCTGGACCTTCCCGAAGTGGCGGCGATGCCATCGGGGCCGCTCGGGGGCGGCATCCTGCCCAACCTACCCCTCTGGGCGGTGGGTGAATCCGTGGCCCCCGATGTTTACGCCACCCTTGGCGGAGGCCCCGCGTCCTTCGGCGACGGCAGCGACATCACCAATGCCGACTTCAACACCGGCGACGTATTCGGCCTGTCGTTCAACCCCAGCGCGGTGCCGGGGAGCGGCCCGAATTTCGGATTGGTCGTGCCGCAGGGCTACACCTCCGGCCTGACCCTGTTGGGCGGCAGCACCTACACTGGCGCGACCTACGGCAGCCTCGGCCTCACGCCGGGCACCTACACCTGGACCTACCTCGTCGGCATGGACTTCGATACGCCCGCGGTGGACACCCTGACTCTCACGATCAATCCCGTCCCTGTCCCCGAGCCCGCCAACGCCGCGCTGTTCGCGCTGGGTGCCGCGCTGCTGCTGGCTCGGCGACGTCGCCTCCGCAGCCGAGCTTCAACCAACTCTCCACCCAGCTCGATCCTTCGGGGCCTCGCCCCCGCCGTCGCGCTCGCCGCCGCTGCCTTGTCCGTTGCCGCACCGGCCCACGGGCAATCCACCGTCTTCTACACCGGCGACTCGCCGGTCGTGAACCCGCGGTTCTTCGGCGACTCGCGCAACTGGTCCCCCGGACGCGTCCCGAGCGGGACCGACCTGGTCGTCATCGAACGCTCCATCATCAACCCCGGCGGGCTGCGAATCTTCGACGGCACGAGCGTGCAGCGCCTGCGCTTCGGTGGCAACGCGTCGATGATCCTGATGCCCGAAGGCTTGCTGTCGACCTTGGACGTCACCATCGGAGCGACCAACAGCGGCAACGTCGGCGGGACCTTCACCACCGTCCGCCTGCTGAACTTCGACGGCGACGCCACGCTCGACACCGGCCAGCTCAACATCGCCGCACAGATCGATCGCTTCAACTTCATCACGCTTCCCCAGCACGGCGCGCGATTGACCGTGGAGGACGGGGCCACCCTCATCGCCGGCGGCTCCTCGGCGATCGGGCAAGGCAACGGATTCAGCGGCGGCCTCGAGGCGAGCGGGGGCTCGCACGTGCGCTTCGACGGCCTGTCGCTCGCAGCAAACGGAGCCAGCGGCGCCATCAATCTCATCGGCGGATCCACCTTCTTCGCCAACCTGGTGCGCGGCGGGGAGGGATCCGGCGCATTGATTTTCTCGCTCACAGGCGGCTCGACCGGCGAGGTGCGCGAACTCGACCTCGCCCGCAGCAACCGGATCGATCAGACTCCCGCACCGGATCGGCTGACGCTCAACACCGGAAGCAGCCTGGCGGTGGGCAACGGTCTCTACGGCGCCACCACCACCGACCCGAACCCCGACAACGCGCGATTCGACGTCCAGGTGCTCAACGGCTCGACCCTGGCCCACTCGACCCTCGACTCCACCCAGGGCAGCCAGGCGACGTTCAACGCGACCACCGTCGTGGACGTTCGCAGTGCGGTGCTCGACACGCTCGGCCGCAGCGTCCTTTCCGCCGAACGGCTCGTCTCCGGGTCCGGCAGTTTCACCATCGGGGCCGGCGGGACCGTCCGTTCCGACTCCACCGAGCTCTCGCAGTCGTCGTCTCTGTCCCCTCGCGGATTCACCGAGGTTCTGGCCGGCGGCACGGCCGACTTCGGAACGCTCGACCTGAACGACATTTCGTTGCTCCGCATCAACGGCGGGGATGTCACGGCTAACGACGTTACGATCCGCTCGGAAACGAGCGGCGTGCTGGTAGGCATCGAGCTGTTGTCGGGCAGCTTCCGCGCCGACAGCGTCCGCCTCGACTCCCTCCTGCGGCTGGTGGGGGGCACCTTCAGCGCCGAGAGCATCCAGGTCACCCGCGGTGTTGGCAATCTCCGGTGGTTCGACACCGACGTGACCATCCGCAACGCCGGGCAAACCGACTTCATCGGCTCCCCCGGCCTCTTCGGCAACGACGAGTTCGTGCCGACCAACGGGTCGCTCACCTACGAGGGAGCGCTGACCCACCAGGACGATCTGTTCGTCCTCGGCCGGCTCGTCGCGCAAGAGGGAATCACGAATATCGGCACCCTCCAGGTCTTCGGCGGCTCCATCGACGGCGGAGTCGGCGGGATCGACAACTTCACCCGCATCACCCTCGATGACGGCACGATCGACGGCACGCTCCGCACCTTCGGAAACTCGTCGGTGGACGTGACGGGCGAATCCCGCCTGACCGGCGACGTTTCCGGCCGCGGCCGTTTCACCGGGACCGGCGATGCCGTCTTCTCCGGAACCCTCGCCCCCGGCGACGATCTCGGGACGGCGACGATCGCCTTCACCGGCAACGTCGAGATCGATCTGGCCGGAACCATCGTTTTCGACCTGTTCGATCTCGACAACTTCGATCGCCTGACGATCGACGGCGTCCTGACGCTTTCGGGCGACCTCGAAGTCTCGCTCTTCGGCGACTACCGACCCACGGCTGGGGATCGCTACGACCTTGTGGACGCTGGCGCGATCCTCGTCGGAGCGAACGCCGAGTTCCTACTGCCCACGTTGGGTGCCGGCCTTGCCTGGGACACGTCCGCCTTCGCCGCGACCGGCACCCTCGCCGTAGTCGCCGTCCCCGAACCCGGCACGCTCGTCCTGCTTGCCCTCGGTGGCACGTTGCTAATGGCTCGGCGACTTCGCGGGAGAAGCGCGAAGTCCGTGAGCCCAAACGGGTCGGTCGTCGCGTTGGCACTCACCGGTTGCTTGACGCTGTCGACCCCGACGGCGCTTCGGGCCGACGTCTTCGGGAGCGGTACGAACGAGTTCACGCTGGAATTCGTGACGGTCGGCAATCCGGGGAATCCCGCCGATCGTGGCACGACCGGCAGCTTTTTCGCTCCGTCCGGTGCGGTGACGAATCCTTTCCGGATGGGCACCTTCGAGGTCAGCCGGGCGAACGTCCTCGCCGCCAACGCCCCAGTCGCCTCCGGTGGAGGTGGCCTCGGGATCACGGTCTTCGATTACGACCGCAACAACGTCGGTCGGGGCAACGGCGACAACCGACCCGCGTCGGGAATCTCCTGGTTCGAGGCGGCCCGATTCGTCAACTGGCTCAACACCAGTCACGGCCACTCCGCGGCCTACAAGTTCGACCTTCAGTCCGGCGATTCCGGCTACGACGCCAACGCCAGCAACCTCCTCTGGACCTCCGCCGACCCGGGCTACAATCCGAGCAATCCCTTCCGGAACAGCAACGCGGTGTATTTCCTGCCGACCGAGAACGAGTGGTATAAGGCGGCGTTCTACAGCGGAAGCGGGGACACTTACTTCGACTACGCCACCGGGAGTGATACCGCGCCGACGTCCGTCAGCGGCGGCACCCTGGCAAACACCGCGGTGTATCAACGCGGCAACTTCGCCGGTCCCGCTGCCGTCGACAACGCCGGCGGGCAAAGCTTCTACGGAACGGTCGGTCAGATCGGCAACGTCTTCGAGTGGACCGAAAGTCCTTCCGACGGGTTCATCGACTCCGGCACCGAGACCCGGATCGCGCGCGGCGGACACTGGAACGCCCCGGTATTCTTTCTCGATTCGGCGCAACCCTTCACAACCGATCCGGCCTTGGAACTTTCTTCCTTCGGCTTTCGCGTCGCCGCCGTCGCCGTAGCCGTCCCGGAACCCAAGTTCTTTGCCCTTCTGCCGCCCGCCCTCGCCGCCGCGCTCATTCTGGTGCGACTTCGACGACGTCGGAAAAATTCTTGACCTCTTCCGAGCCAATCTCGAACGACCGCTGCACTGAACCCTTCAGCATGAAAACTCATCTCTCGGATCCGATCCCTTCTGAAAGGAATTGCGCCGTGCGCCGTCGACGACCGGGTCCGTCTGATTTGCAGCACCGCGAGGTCCGCTACGTCATCGCCTACGAACCCGACCGCCTCATCTCGACCTTCAGCGTCCTCCTCGGCGAAACCCCAACGCCCAACGTCCTGGCCACCCCCCTCTTCCAACGACCAAACTCGCTCCCCGATTTCACCCTCGTCCACACCAACCCCTACTTCCGAATCCTGACTCCAATTCAGTCTCAGTGAGCTGTTGTCCGCAGATCCGATCGCTGCTGAAACGCGCGGATCAAGCGGCTACGGCGGGTTTGAACACGCTCTTGATCGAGTGGGAAGGCACGTTTCCCATCCGCGTGCATCCGATCATCCCGAATCGGTTCGCTTACACCGACGAGGAAATCACCGCGTTCCTCCGGCATTGTGAAAAGCTGGGCCTCGACGTCATCCCGCTTCAACAGTGCTTCGGCCACGTCGAATACATCCTGCGTCATCCCCGATACCTCGCCCTCCGGGAGAATCCCAAGGACCTGTGTCAGCTGGGTCCATGCAAATCCGAGCTGGCAGTGCCAAGGATCTTTGTGAGTGCGACGAGTCGGGACCCGCGGACGGCCCGGATGTCGGTGAGCGAGGGGCTGCCGGGGGGGCGGATGAGCCGCGGCGAGTCGGCAGGCTGGCGCGATGGCGGCTGAGCGGTTGAAGGGCTCCGCGGGGGTGGAGAATTCGATCACGCGGTCGCAGCCGATTTACGACAAAATCGGCGTCGACTGACCGTGCAAGCAGATTGCAAGGGTCAGAATTGTTGCCGGGCATTGGGTTTTCCCTCGGGTGCCCCGATGCAACCGGTGCCAAGGATTTTTGTGAGTGCGACGCGTCGGGATCTTCGGACCGCTCGGACGCTGGTGAGTGAGGGACTCAGACGGATGGAATGTCTGCCGATCGTGCGGACGATTTCCCGCCGGATTACAAAAGCGTGCGGGAGATGCTGCGGACGAAGCGGGAGATCTTTAACGCGGTGGTGCATCTGGCGGGGTTTTTCTACGGGGCGGAGCCGCAGCCGGTGCTGGAGGGCTCGCCGGAGCGGCGGAGTTTCACGCAGATGGAATACGAGATCGCGGTGGAGATGGGGTTGCCGTGCTACGTGTTTTTGTGCGGGAAGGGTTATCCGTTCGACGAGCACGAGCCGGAGCCGGAGGACAAGCGGGCGCTGCAATTGGCGCACCGGGGGCGGCGGCTGGAGCGGGACGAGCTGTATTCCGAGTTCGATTCGCGGGAGGATCTGAATTCGCGGACGCGGGAGCTGCAGCTTAGCGTCGAGTCGCTGCGGAAGGAACTGGCCAAGGAACGGGCGCGGCGGCGGCTGACGCTGGTGGTGTCGACACGACGTTGGTGCTGCCGATGGAGCGGGAGCGCTACGCCGCGGTGAGTGTCGGGGAGGATTGGCGGGAGCGATTCGACGCAGCGTGCGAGGCGGCTGTAACGGTGTGGGAATCGCCGCAACGGGAGGAGGCGGCGTGCGGGGCGCTGTGGGGATTTGGCAACGAGATCATTCTGGGAACGGCCTTGCGACGGGCACGGGAATGGGGCGGTGACGTGGTCTTGGCGGCGGTGTGGGACGGGCGGATCGGCGATGGGGCCGGGGGAACGGCGGACCTGGTGGCGCGGGCGGCGGCGGCCGGGGTGCCGATGTGGGCGCTGAATCCGAGGGACGACGAGGCCGGGCGTTCGCTGACGGGAAATGAAGGCGGTGCGGTGCGGACGATGGCGCGGTTTTGCGTTCACGCGTCGGGTGTCGAGTGGAGCGAGGCCGTGGAGTCGGCGGTGGCGGGCGGGAGCGACGTGGTGGAGTTGGACGCGGATTTGCGCGTATTTTTCGGGACTGCGGCGGCGGCGGTGGCGGGCGCGACGGGGTTGCGGCGGGCGGTGCCGGGAGTGGGGATCGGGCTGAGCGCGGGGGTGGCGTCCGACGAGCGGCGGGGCCACCTGACCGCTCAGGCAACGGGGTTGGCCCGGGCGGCGCGGAACGCTGGCGGGGTGTTGGCAGGGTGGGAATTTGCGGCGCTGGCGGGAGTGAATTGCGGTGCGGTTTTCGAGGCGGCGGGACGTTCGCTCGGAGGCGCGGGGGATTAGTTTGCCGTGGCGTTTGCGGAGGGGGGCGGGACAGAGTGAATTTGGTGTCGGGGCGGAATGGCGCTGCTTTAAGGGGGTTTTCGGCCGTTCTCGTCCTGAAAAGTCAGAGATTGCCTTTTGATGAACAGTAAAGAAGTGAAAGGCGGTCGATCGCTCTTCGGATGACCTCAGAATGACATAAGGGCACCACGGTTCATTCTCGTTTCGAAGCAACGCCGTCGTTCAAGCCTGTCATCCTGAATGCAATGAAGAATCGAGCGCAGCGAGACAGCCTTCACTTCAAAGCTCTTCTAAAAAGGCAATCTCTGACTTCTTGCACGACGCGCGCCGTTGCCCAGTGACACCAGACACGTCAGTTTGGGCTCAAGCCCATCCGTCGGACATCCCTCCATCTTGCTTCCCGAACTCCCGCTCAAAGCAGCGCCATTCGGGTCAGTCCGACAGGCTGCTGGCTTCTCGATTCCCATGCAGAGAGGAAGCGTTGGGCGGGGCGATGACTGACAACACGAAGTGGCTTAGCCTAAATCATGCGCAAAGAGACGGATTGACGGCAAACTGTTTTTCCGTATGGTTGCGCCATAAAAACGACCATCGACATTCCGGAGTCCCTCTACAAGAAGGCAAAAATCCGTTCCATAGAACGTCACCAAACGCTCAGGCAACTCGTCCTGACTTCTTTGGAAAAAGAGCTGAATCCGGCGGCGGGCACTGGGTTGGCCGGCACCGGCCCGTGGGCGAATCGCAAGGTTCTGCCCGAGTTTGCCAGACTCCAGGCCGCAGGTGCCTTTCGCCCCAGGCCCGGAGATCGCGATATCACGGATCTCATTTCGGAAGATCGGGCGGATTGTCCGTTATGATCTTTTTCGACACCACCTATCTCGTCCGGCTTTACCTGGACGAAAACGGTTCCGCTGCGGTTCGGAGCCTCGCGGAAACTGCGCCTATTGCCGCTTCCTGGCATGCACAAGCGGAGCTTCTCTGCACCTTTCACCGTGCCTTCCGTGAGGGCCGACTGGACAAGGAGGCCTACCAGGCCCAACGCAGCCAGTTTTCCAGTGACCAATCGGCCTCCTTGTTCACTTGGCTGCCTGTCACGGAACCAACTTTGAGCCGTCTCGATGCCATTCTCGCCGCGGCACCTGCCACCACCTTTCTCCGTGCCGCCGACGCCCTGCATCTCGCCTGTGCCGCCGAGCATGGCTTCAACGAAGTCTTTTCCAACGATCGTCACTTTCTCGCCGCTGCGTCATACTTCGGATTGCAGGAGATGAACGTCATTAACGCCGCTTCGTCGTAGGGACTCCGGCGGGTTCTGTTTAGCTGGTCTCACTGAGGCCGCTTTGCCCAGAGGGCGATGCCCCATAAGCATATCCCTGCTGGTGTCGAGGCCAACGGCTTCACCTCACCGTCGTTCCGCAACTCCGGGAGCAGCGCCCGAGGGTGTCGATGGAGAAGGAGCTATCCGGCATAATCCGGCAATCAGTCAGGTAAATACTTCGGTATACTCCGGTATTTCATCAGGTATGATTCGAACGGACACCGGCCAGATCACGCCCGAATTATTGGCGATGCCGTCTGAAGTCGACGAGTTCAAGGGCTTGGCGCGCCTTGGGCGCGCTACGCCGAGTGGCGACCATCGAGAGCATTGGATCTTCGACCCGCATCGAAGACAGCAAGCCGAGCGACCGCGAGGTTAAGCGGCATTTGGGCAAACTGGAGATCTGCAATTCCGAGACCCGCGACGAGTAGGAAGTCGCGGGCTATGCCTAATCATGGAAACCGTGTTTCAGGCATGGCGAGATGAGACATTCCCGTCACCGAGAACGATCTGAAACAGATGCATCGTGACCTGTTGCGATACAGTGAGAAAGACGAGCGCCAGTGCGGCGAATACAAAGCGGCGCGCACCGATGCGGGAGCTTTCGACGCTGACGGGAAAATGGTGGGAATTGTCTTCGAAACGGCCACTCCGTTCGGCACGCCGCGCCGGATGGCTGATTTTTCGACTTGGCTAATGAGACTTTCGACTTGACACATCTGCCTCCGTTGCTGGTGGCGGCCATTCTTTACCGTCGTATTTCTTGCAATCCTCCTTCTCCGGACGGCAATGGTCGCCAAATTTCGCAGATCTATACTTCCTGGATTGAAATAAAATCCGCGTCACTCTGTCTAATCTGCGGACAAAGCCTCAGCATTCATTCCCATGAACTACGACTACGACTACGCCATCATCGGAGGCGGCAGCGCCGGATACGCCGCCGCCCGCACCGCCACTTCCGCCGGACTCCGCACCGCCGTCATCGAAGGCGGTGACGAGGTCGCCGGCCTCTGCATCCTCCGCGGCTGCATGCCCAGCAAGACCCTCCTCGAATCCGCCAACCGCGCCAACGTGATCAAAGACGCCGCCGAGTTCGGTCTCCACGCCGAGAATTTCTCCGCCGACCCTGCCGCCATCGTCGCCCGCAAGCGCCGGCTCATCACCGAGTTCGCCGACTACCGCCGCGACCAACTCGAGACCGGCGACTTCGCGTTCATCCGCGCCCGCGCCACCTTCGTCGACCCCCACACGCTCGAACTCACCAACCACGCCGATGGCACCACCCGCCGGATCACCGCCCGCGCCTTCCTCATCGCGACCGGCTCGGTCATCAAGACCATTCCGATCCCCGGCCTTGATCATCCCGGCATCCTCACCAGCGACGACATCCTCGACCTCACCGAGCTTCCACCCACCATCACCGTCCTCGGCGGCGGCCCCGTTGCTCTCGAGCTCGCCCACTACCTCCACGCCCTCGGCACCACCGTCACCATCATTCAGCGCAGCGACCAGGTCCTCAGTTGGTTCGACCCAGAGGTCGCGGGCCCCGTCACCGACGCCTACCGGGAGCGCGGGATGACCGTCCACCTCGGCGCCCAAGTTACCCGCATCGAACCCACCGCCACTGGCTACCGCGTCCATTTCGAAAAGGACGGAGCCACCTCCACGATCGAAACCGCCGCCATCCTCAACGGCCTCGGTCGCAAACCCAACGCCGAACCACTTGACCTCTCCGCCGCCAATGTCGACGCCGATCACGGTAAAGTCGCCGTCCACCCCACGATGCAAAGCGTCAGCGCCGACCACATCTTCGCCGCCGGAGACGTTTGCGGCCCGTTCGAAATCGTCCACCTCGCCGTCACCCAGGGCGAAATCGCCGCCCGCAACGCCGGCCGCCTCCTCCGCGACGAACCCGCCGACACCTTCGAGAAAATGGACTACCGCCTCGCCCTCTTCGGGGTCTTCACCGAGCCCCAGGTCGCCGCCGTCGGCCTCACCGAGACCCAGGCTAAACAAAAAAACATCCCCATCCTCACCGCCAGCTACCCCTTCGACGACCACGGGAAAAGCATGGTCATGGGCGAGCTTCACGGAATGGTGAAGCTCATCGCCGACCCCCAGACCGGCGAAATTCTAGGAGGAGCCTGCGTTGGCCCCCACGCCACCGACCTCATCCACGAGATCGTCGTCGCCATGGCCTTCCACTCCACCGCCGCCCAACTCGCCGCCATCCCCCACTACCACCCAACTTTAAGCGAAATCTGGACCTACCCAGCCGAAGACCTCGCCGACCAAATCGAGGCGAGGTAAATCTCGGAAAGTTCAGACATGATTAACAAGATTTACAGGATGGCCTGAGCTGAAATGAATCTCCCACCGATTTCAGGAAGGCCCCTTCCGAATCAGAAGCTGAAACAAATCCTGTCCATCCTGTAAATCCTGTCCCCTTCAGGATTCAGGCCAATCCGCATCCTTCCTCTTTGTGCCTTCTGCGCCTTTTCGCGGCCAAAGAAATCCTCTCCCGCAAGACGCCCCATTTCTCATTCCCCATTTCAAATTTCTAATTACCGTCTGAAAAATGCAGACCAAGGAGGCGCCAACCACTCAGACCACGACATCCGACTACATCGCCACGGGCATTGCCCGCATCGACGCCGACATCCGGACGCTCATCGACAGCCTCCGCGGCATCCTCGTCGACCTCGGCGAACCCGACACCGCCGCCGCCCTCCCCTGGCGCACCGGCGACTCACCAGCCCTCGACCCTCGACCCTCGACCCTCGACCCATCCACCGCCACCGAGCAGGCCTACTCCATCGCCTTCCAGCTCCTCAACATGGTCGAGGAAAACGCCGCCGGCCGCACCCGCCGCCTCCGCGAGCAGAGCGACGACGCCGCCCGCAACCGCGGCACCTGGCCCTACTACCTGGCCCGCCTCAAGGAAGGCGGCTTCACCGGCGAAGCCATCGCCGAGTTCCTCCCCCACGTCCGCGTCGAGCCCGTCCTCACCGCGCACCCCACCGAATCCAAGCGCCCCGCCGTCCTCGCCCAGCACCGCGTCCTCCACGGCCTCCTGGAAAAAATCGACAACGCCGCCCTGTCCAAGTCCGAGCGAGCCCGACTCCACGAGACCCTCGAAGTCGCGCTCGAACGCCTCTGGCGCTCCGGCGAAATCCTCCTCGATAAACCCCAGATCGCCGCCGAACGCACCGGCATCCTCTTCCACCTCCGCGAAGTCTTCCCCCGCTCCCTCCCCGTCGTCGACCAACGCCTCATCGACGCCTGGGACGCCGCCGGCTTCGATCGCCAGCTCCTCGCCAATCCCCACACCTGGCCCCGCCTCCGCTTCGGCACCTGGGTCGGCGGCGACCGCGACGGCCACGCCCTCGTCACCGCCGACGTCACCCGCGAGACCCTCCAGGAACTCCGCCGCAACGCCCTCGTCGTCCTCGATCAGGACCTCCGCGACCTCGCCGACGCCCTCCCCCTCTCCAGCAGCGTCCAGGCCCCGAGCGCCAACCTCACCGCCCGCATCGACGAATACACCACCCTCCTCGGCCCCCGCGCCGACGTCATCGCCACCCAGCAACCCGACGAACCCTGGCGGCAATTCGTCCACCTCCTCCGCGCCCGCCTCCCCCTCGCGGACCACCGCGACACCAATGCCGAGCTCCTCGACGCCCCCCACGCCTACCGCCACGCCCACGAGCTCGACGGCGACCTCACCCTCCTCCACGACTCGCTCACCGCCATCGGAGCCCACCGCCTCGACGCCGCCTCCGTCTGGCCCGTCCGCCGCGCCGTCGACGTCTTCGGATTCCACCTCGCCGCCCTCGACGTCCGCCAAAACAGCACGTTCCACGACAAAGCCCTCGGCCAGATCCTCGCCGCCGCCGACCTCCCCGGCACCGACTTTGCCGACTGGACCGAAGACCAACGCCTCGAATTCCTCACCGCCGAACTGCAATCTCCCCGCCCGTTCCTCTACGGCGACACCGGCATCGGCACCGAAGCCGACGCCGTCCTCGCCTGCTACGGCACCCTCCGCTGCCACCTCCGCGACTACGGCCCCAAGGGCATCGGCTCCCTCATCATCTCGATGACCCGATCCCTCTCCGACCTCCTCGTCGTCTACGTCCTCGCCCGCGAAGCCGGCCTCACCCAATGGATCGACGGCACCCTCGTCTGCGAATTCCCCGTCGTCCCCCTCTTCGAGACCCAGGACGACCTCCGACGCAGCCCCGACCTCATGCGCGCCTTCCTCGCACACCCCGTGACCAAGGCCTCCATCGAGCACCACCGCACCCAGAGCCGCACCGCCACCCGCCCCGTCCAGCAGGTCATGATCGGATACTCCGACTCCAACAAAGACTGCGGCATCCTCGCCAGCCAGTGGACCCTCTACCGCGCCCAGCGCGAACTCACCGCCGCCGGCGACGACAGCGGCGTGCAGATCCGCTTCTTCCACGGCCGCGGCGGCACCATCAGCCGCGGCGCCGGCCCGACCCACCGCTTCCTCGACGCCCTCCCCGACGGCACCATCCAGGCCGACTTCCGCCTCACCGAGCAAGGCGAGACCATCGCCCAAAAATACGGCACCGTCCCCATCGCCGCCCACAATCTCGAACTCCTCGTCGGCGGAGTCACCGCCGTCTCCTTGGAACAAGCCGGCGGAAAAATCCCCCCCCGTCCCGAGGTCGACGCCATCTGGACCATCCTCGACCGAGCCAGCACCAAGACCTATCAGGACTTCATCCACGCCGAAGGCTTCATCGACTTCTACAGTCACGCCACCCCCATCGACGCGTTGGAAAACACCCGCATCGGCTCCCGCCCCGCCCGCCGCACGGGAAAAAGATCCCTCGCCGACCTCCGAGCCATCCCCTGGGTCTTCAGTTGGAACCAAAGCCGCACCTACCTCCCCGGCTGGTTCGGAGTCGGCTCCGGCCTCCAAGCCCTCGCCAACGAAAAGCCCGACCTCTTCGCCAAAGTCCGCGAAGACATCCGCAGCCGCCCCGTCCTTTACTACGTCCTAACCAACGTCGAAACCAACGTAGCCAGCGCCGACCCGGCCATCATGACCGAATACGCCGCCCTCGTCCCCGACGAAAAAATCAGAGACCACTTCCTGGGCAGAATCCAAGCCGAGTTCGACTTAACCAAGAAGATGCTCGACGAAATCTTCCAGGGAGCCGTCGAAAAGCGCCGCCCGAGGATGATCAAAACGTTGGAGCTACGAGCCGACGCCCTCCTGGTCCTCCATCGCCGCCAAATCGAATTGCTAAAAGAGTGGCGCAACGCCGAAGGCGAGTCCGCCAACGAAATCCTCCCGAGGGTCCTCCTAAGCATCAACGCCATAGCCAGCGGCCTAAGAACCACCGGCTAAAAGCCGGTCGGGGACCGCGGGCTTCCAGCCCGCCCGTCCGAGCTTCCAGCTCGGACGCTCGCAACAAACCCGCGAAGCGGACAAACCGCATTGCATCGGGGATCGCACGCGTCCTCGCGTGCGAGTTTCGGCGTCCCTCCGAAAATTCACCACGCCCCCAAAACCCAATCCTCGGCCTTCGCGAAAGCCTTCGGCGAAGGCCGCGCATCACTCCCCCCGTCATCCACCAGATTCCACCCGACCCCGTAGAGCAGGAACCCCACGCCCCGACCGTCGACCCGATACCGCAAAGCCTCCCCCGAAATAAAATCCACCGGCACCTCCGTCGCCAGCTCATCCAACGCCGTCGGCAAGCGCCCATTTCGCAGACGAAACAGCTCAATGGCGCACGCCACAACCGTCATCTCGACCTGACTCTGAAAATAAACCGACCGACGCAGCGTTGAATCCAAGGCTGGCCGCGAAGCGTCGGGAAGCGGAAGGCGGGCGAACCTCACCGGCGAGTCCTTCTCCCGAGCCCATTGGTCTTCAATCCGATTCACGCTCGAAACCAATGCCGTGCGATCACCCAACGCCTCGATCAAGCCTTGCAGATCTTCCGCCGAGTCCCTCCGAGCACTAAGGATCAACCCCTTCGGAACAAAACGCATCATGGCGGAGATGGCTTCCCCCCCCTCGCCCGGACCTGGAAGGGCACCAAAGCCGTCTTCTGCGACCTGCGAAAGAATGTTCTGAATGAGAACTCGTTCCCCTCGCAATGTGGTTTGCAATTCATGGATCAAGTCGACCGAATCAAGCAACGCCGCCATCCGCTCCAAGTCTTCGGGACGCCACGCCGACAGCTCGATCCCGGATTCAATCCCGGAAAGCACCATCGAAACCATTGAAAGTCGGACGAGATGATTGATGAGCACCTTCGGCTCCCGCACCCGCTCCGATAAATTCATCAACAACTCCAAATCGCGAGCCGCGGAGGCGGAGTCCCCGACGATCAAATGCGCCCGAATCTGCATGCCCAACGACTGCCCCAGTGTCAGCATGCCATTGAGGGCACTCGATTCGATTGGAAAACCGGCAGCCAGATCAAAGGGCCAAGCCGTTCCCGGTCGCTCGCACGCCGAACGGATCTCATCCCAAATCAATTTTACGGATTCCGCGTCATCGAGAACCAACCGGGCCGCCTCCCCGTCGCTTCCAGAAAACTCCGGGTCAACGCTTCTGGCACCGCGAATCATCGGCGGATCTCCTACCTTCCCACCTCCGGCATAACTCGAGATTTTAGATAGCCGCGCATCCCCCTTCGGCTTCACAAACAACTCCGTAAACACCGGAGCCGCCGCAAAATTCAGCTCATCCGGAATCGGCTCCGCCTCGATCTCCGCAATCGTCAACGGCTCCCCCAGCGCCGTCAACCGGGCCTCCGTCTCCGCCCACACCCGCGCCCCCCACCAGTTGATCGCCGCGTAGCCCAGCACCACTGCCGTGACAACTAACGCCACCAGCGCCAACCCAATTCGGACCGATTTCTTTTTCATAATTCTACGATTTTGGTTTCACGATAATGAAGCTTTCCAACTCGATCCGCCGTGGCTCGGGTGCCAGTTCCCCCGTCAGCGCAAACCGCCGCGTCGCCTCCCAACCCCGGATCGTCGCCGCGACGTCGACTCTCCCGCCCTCCACCCGCGGCATCTCCGGCGTGGTCCATTTCAGAGCCACAATCACCAACCAAGCCACGCCGACCGCCCCCCAAACCGACCGCTCGACCCGCCGCAACACCGTCCCGCCCCGCGAACGCCCAGCCAGCACCCGCCGCTTCAGCCTACCCGGCGCCTCGCGCAGCCGCACCGAGCGCATAATTTTTTCGGGCTCGGGATCAGGCGGATTCATTTTCAGAATGGAGACGCGCCGCCCCCCGCAATTTGTCTATCGCGTAGCGATACCGGCTCGCCGCCGTGTTCGCCGGAATCCCCAGCGTCCCCGCAATCTCGCGAAACGTCAGCTCCTCCCAAATCTTGAGATGGGCCACCGCCCGCTGCTCCTCCGGCAATCCCGCCAACTCCTCCATCAACCGCTCGACATCCTCCGATTCATCCGCACAAATCCAAAACGAATCCCCCGCCAGCCGAAACTCCTCCACCGCCCCCCGCCGCCGACTCTCGCGCCGCACCAGATCCACGAACGCATTGTGCGCCGCCCGCAGCAGATACCGCCGAGGCTCCCGCACCAAAAAAACGGACGCCGAGCCACCTTCGCAAAAACCTCCTGCACGAGATCCGCCGCGTCGGCCTCCGACCGCGTCAAGTTCACCAAAAATGCAAAGACCCGCGAAGCGTGGTCATCGTAAAGGCGTTCAAGCTGGCGGGAATTCACGGGGAAGAAGAATCGGACTCAACAACCCAGACGAAAAATGACCAACATTTGTCTATCAAACGGGGGAACGCACGCGTCCCTGCGTGCAGGTTTCGGCGTCCCGCCGAAACCACCAACCCAACCCGCGAAGCGGGCACTTCCCCCATCCGCGTCAACGAAGCTCTACCGTCACCCCCCACACCCAATCTTCCCCGTCGCCCGCCGCCACCCCAGCGGGCCTCATCGCACTCCCGCCGTCGTCACGCTGATTCCAACCGATCCCATAAAGCAGATAACCCTCGCCGCCATCCACGGCCCGATACCGAAAAACCTCTCCCGACATCAGATCCATCGGCATCTTCGCAATAAACCGTGGCACTAACCCACCCAACTCCATCGGCAACCGCCCCTCCCGCAGCCGATACCGCTCGATTTCACAAGCCACAATCGCCAGTCCGATCTGATTCTGAGAAAACATCGTCCGCTTCGCGATCGGTAATCCCGTCCGAGATCCGATGAGACTGATCGGAGTCCTGAAGAACTGAATCGGATCCGCCATCCGGATGCCAATTTTCGACTCCAAATCCGATGCCCGCTCGGGCCAGTCAGACGGGGTCGCGACCCCTTCGATCATTTCCTGAAGAAACGCAGCCCAACTTGCCCGCTCCTCGAAGTCGAACCCTTCCGGACGCGCCCAATTCCAATCCAAAACCGCCGCCGCCCGTAGCATTTCCGGATCGTCGAAAAGGATCGCGGCAGCCTCCCTCAGTTTGTCCGCTCGTGGACGGTCCGTTGCGACGAGGGAAAGCACCCGCTCGCCCCGCAGAGTTTCAACGAGGTCACCGACAAGATCGAACGCCCCCAATCGCTCGGTAATAGCGGCCAATTCCCCGTCCGACCACGCCGCCAACTCGATCCCGTCCGCCACCGCGTCGACCGCCAGCGAAACCATCGAAATCCGAACCAAGTGGCTGATCAAAATCGGCGGATGAAGGTTTCGATCCGCCAAATTCAGCAGCAAATCGAGATCTGCCCAAGCGAGGCCCGCCTCGCCACGCGCCAGATGACTTCGCGCTTGCGCATTCAGCGATTGGCCCAGCTTGAGCATCGGAACCAGCTGTGGCACGTCCATCGCGGTCCCCTTCGCGAAATCAACCGGCCACCGAACCCTCGGCCGTCGCGCCGCTTCGCGAACTTCCCCCCAAATCGGTCCCTCACTTGCCGCGGTCTCGAGCACGATATCCGCCGCTTCACGAGCCGTCCCCTCGAACGCGGGATCGATCTCCAAAGCCAGCTTGGCCACCGCGGAAACTCCGCCGGTCCGAACTCCGCGAAAATTTTCAATCTTCGCCAGCCGCGACTCCCCCAACGGTTTCTCGAACGCTTCAGCGAAAATCGGAGCCGCCGCCAGATTCTCGTCGTCCGATATCGGACCGGGATCGATGTCAGCCACCGTCAGCGGTTCCCCCAGGTCCCGCAACCGACTTTCCAATTCCCGCCAGGACCGCTTCCCGACGAAGTCCAGGTACAGGTAAGCCCCCGCGATCGAGACGAGTCCCAGCCCCAATAAAACGACCCCAACCGCAAAAACCTTTCTCATGAATCCAAGGTAAAACAGGCCTCCTGCCTGTCGCGCCGGGCATCCTTGCCCGGTGCCTCGTCACCAACCCGCGAAGCGGACAAACCCCTCACTCCACCCCCCACACCCAATCCTCCGCCTCGTCGAACGCCCGCTCCTTCGGCCGCACCGAACTCCCCCCATCGTCCACCTGATTCCACCCCACGCTGTAGAGCAGATAGCCCTCGCCGTCGACTCCATCGACGCCATCGACGACCCGGAAACGGAAGACTTCCTCCACCAAAGAATCCACCGGCACTACTGCGAAAAATTCCGGCACCAATTCATTCAAACCCTGCGGCAGCCGCCCATACCCAATTCGGAATCGTTCGATGTCACAGGCAATCGCCGCCATTTCGATTGTCGCTTGCACGTGAAGCATTCGCCGAGCGATCCTTTCCAGAAGTTCCGTCGCAGAAGCAGTCATGGGTTTCCCCAATGCCGCCAACCCAGACGCCCCACCATACTTTGCTTTGTTGGAGTCAACGATGTCCGGAACACTTGAAGGAGCAGCCAGAGAGTCGATCACGCCCTGATACATCTCAACGTAGCGAGCGCTGTCGTTTAGAAAAAATCCCGTTGGAACGAGGTTTGATAGCAGACTTGGCAGCGTGTGATTTTCGGTCACCAAGCGTCCGAAAAGCTTTTTCGACGAACCCGGTGCAGCGTGGCCTTCCATGCGGTCTGCCAAGACGATGAACGTCACCCGATCTCCCCGTAACGCCATCTGCAAGTCCGGTCGTAGATCGATTTTCCGGAGGGTCGCCGCAATTTTGCCCAACTGCTCCGCCGACCAGACCCGATCGGCGATTCCAAATCGAACGAGATCGAGTGCCATCTTGAGCATCGAAAGCTGCACCAAATGCGTGATGATGATCCGCGGTTCCCGGTTTCGCTCTGCTAGATCGATCAAGAGAAGTAAGTCGTCCAACGCCGTGGAAGATCGTTTGAGAATCAAGTTTGCCCTAATTCGAGCACTCAGCGACTGACCTAGCGAAAGCATCGGACCGAGCTGCGGAAACTGCATCGCAGGTCCTTCGGAGTAGTCGTTCGGCCAGCGCAATCCCGGCCTAAGCGAGGCTTCACGCACCTCTCGCCACACTTCACGTTCCCGATCAATTGTGGCCAAGACCAGCCTTGCCGCCTCCTCATCGGTCCCTCGAAAAACGGAGTCGACCCTCCGCGCCGCCCGCACCATTGGCGAGTCGCCTGCCTTTCCCACCCCCGACCCTGAGAAACGGGCGATCTTGGAGATTCGCCAATCCTGCTCCGGCTTCGAGAAAATCTCCGCAAAGATCGGTGCCGCCGCGAAATTCTCGTCATCAGGGACCGCCGCCGCCTCGATCTCTCCGACAGTCAGCGGCTCACCCAATCCCTTCATCTTCGCCGCCACCCGGTCCCACTCGCGCGCCCCCCACCAATCCACGAACGCATACCCCAATCCCCCGAGCACTAAAACCGCCGCCCCCACCGCCAGCCAAAACCGAAATGCCCTCATCGCTCCTCCCCGGGGAAAACAGGCATCCTGCCTGTCGAGCCGGGCATCCTGCCCGGCTCCTCGCATCCAATCCGCGAAGCGGACACTCCCCACCGCCCCGCCCGCATCAGAACACCACCCCACGATTCGCCATCCCCGCCATCTGCATCCAAACCCCGGCCGCTTCCAGAAACGATTGATCCGCGAAAACTCCCGCCGGACTCAAATCCCGCTCTTCTCGCTCCTCGAGCCGCGCCAGCTCTCTCGCCACTTCCTCCGACTCCGCCGCCCGCCGGTCCACCGAATCGGCCGAAGCCCGCAGCGGCAGCAATTCCTCCGGCACCACCGGCACCAGCTTCTCCGCCTCCTCCAGCAATCCCCACACCGTCGCCAGATCCGTCACCCCACTCAGATCCAACCGCCGACGCGTCCCCGCCGGATCCAGCTCGATCAATTTCGCCGCGACCACGTTCCGATCCTCTGGCGTGAGCGCCGACAGCGGCGAGCCCGCGAGCTTCTTCCACGCGTTCAGATACTCCGGATCCAACTCCACGGCCCGGCGAAATTCCTTCACCGCCTCCGCGTCCAGTCCCCGCTCCTGCAGCAAATATCCCAGCAGGTAATGCACCCGCGGATTCTCAGGCTGCTCGACCGCCAGCTTGCGGAATACCCGCTCCGCAATCGTCTGCTGCCGCTCGCCCGCAAACGCCCGCTCGCACCCGAAGCAATGACTCTCCACCCGCCCGAAGCTCTCCGGCATCAGCTCATACGCCCGCCGGTAATGCTCCTCCGCCTCCTCCCACTTGCCCTGCTCGGTCAGCCGCAGCGCCAGCCGCGACTGCACGCAATACGCGTCGGAAAAGTAGCCCAGCGACTCCTCGTAAATCCCAATCGCCGTCGCCAGCAAACCCGCCGCCCAGAACGCATCCCCCCGCTCCGACAACCGAATACTCCGCACGACATCGCGAAAAAACTCCGCCCGCTCCGCGTCCCCCCGCGCCGCCACCACGTCCGCCAGCACCGAATACACCCGCATCCGATCCCCCGATCCCTGTTCACCATCCGACGGGTCGATCCGAATCGCCGCTTCCGCCACCGCCTTCGCCTCGTCCAATTTCCCTTCGTCCAAAAAAATTCGTGCCTTCCAGATCAAAGGCCGCTCCTCGTAAGCCTGCACCGAGGCGATCCGGTCCAATAAAGGCACCGCCTCCGCCCCCCGCAACCTCACATACAACGCGTAAGCCGAATCCTCCCCCGACAACTCCGGCAAAAGCGCCTCCAGCGCCCGCACCGCATCCTCCTCGCGGCCCGTCTCCGCCAACGCCCGCGCCACGCTCACCGCCAGCGGCTCGGAAGTCCGCGCGCCCGTCGGAACGTCGAAATCCGCGATCTCCACGAGGTCCCGCGCGTTCCACCCCTCGGCCGAATTCACCAGCGTCATCACGTCCGCAAAACGCCCCGCCGCGGAGTAGATTCCCACCAGATTGACCAACGCCTCCGCCGATCCCCGCGCCGAATACCGGGAAAGCATCCCCTGCGTCTCGCCCGCCATCGTCGCACCCAGCACGTCGATCCACAGCGCCTCCGCCTCCTCACCCCGACCCGCCGCCAGCAGCAATCTCGAAATGTCCGCCGTCACGCTCGCCGCCGACTCCGACTGCCCCGGCCCGCCGACAAACCCCGCGACCGCCGCCCGCGCCGCCGCGATCCCTTCCTCGAACCAATCCGCCCGATCCTCCAACCGCCCAATCGTTGCCAGCTTCACCCTGAGATTGGCCGCCTCCAGACCCGCGCCATCCGCCGCCAGCCGCCCCCGGATCAGCTCGACACCATCCTCCACCCGGTCCGCGCCCAACGTCACCCCCAACTCTGTTTTCACCAACTTCGCCCGCACGTCCGCCGCCAAATCCTCCTTCGCCAGAGTCGCACCCAGCAGCGTCATCAACTCATCCGTCCGGTTCGCCCGCAGCGCCACCTCCAGATACGAATCCCACCCATCGACCCCCGGATCCGCCGCCAAAATCTGATTCCAAAACTCGCACGCCACCCCGGCCCCACCCGCATTCGCGACGTCCGACCACAGGTCGTAACTCGCATCCGCGAGGTCGAAATTTTTAGCCAGCTCCAAGGCCCGCTCGACGTTATCCGCCACCAAAGCCCGCCCAATCGCGTAAGCAAGAGCCTCGGAAAAACCCCGCCCGTCCCTCGAATCCGGAAAACGCTCCATCAGTTGGTCGAAGAGTTCACCGCTCCGCAGCGACACCGCCAACGCCCACGGCGGCGAGGCCAATTCATCCACCCGCTCCAGCGCCACCTCCCGCGCAAGAGTCAGGTCACCCACGAATTGCAACTCCCCCGAAAACGTCGTCAAAGCCTTCACCAAAAAAGCCCGCTGCCCCGCCTCCCCCAGCAACCCCAGATCCCGCGGCAATCGGTAGCTGCGCGATCCGTAGCTCGACGGAGCCTTCTCGGCGTCCCTGATCTCGAGGTCCAGCCGTGCGTTGAGAATCTCCGCCACCACCCGCGGATCCCCCGCGACCTTCATCGTCGCCTCCGCCAGGTCACCGAAATAACGACTGAACATCGGCGTGCTTGATCCGAATTGCTCGACTTCCGCCAGAATAGCCCGGTAGTCCGCCACCACCGCCGCCGAGTCACCCAGTAATCGATCCGCCAGCCACGTGAGGTGCAATCGCTCCAACCTCGCCGGAAACTTCATCTCGTCGGATGGTCCCGCCAGGTCACGAAGTTCCGGCCAAGCCGCCGGTCCGGGCAGCGCCCCGAGGATCTCGCTGAATTGCAATTCGTAACTGTTCCCCACCCCCGACTGCAGCAGCGTCAACGCCCCATCGTTCAGCGCGATCCACCGCTTCGCCAGATCGGTCGGTGCCCCCTCGACCTCCCGCAAAGCCGCGATCTCAGCCCGAATCTCACCCAGCGAAGTCGGCTTCCCACCCTCGTCCTCCGCGTCCGCCAGCGCCGCCGCCCGCTCGAGAACCTCCTCCGCCCCCACGTAATCGGCGACGGCAAAACCCGCGAAACCAAATGTCCAAACCAGGTAAACGAGGGGAATCAGGATCTTCATAAGAAGAGACCTAACACCAAACGACCCCCACCACCCGGGGAAAACAGGCATTCTGCCGGTCGCGTCGGGTCCGGCGGCTGCCGGACCCAACGCCACGTAACCAACCCCGCGCAGCGGGCACTCCTCATCACCCCACGCTCCAAAGAACAATCCACCCCCCGCCCCAAAAACGTAACCACCACCACATGAAAAAGATTCTCATCACCGGAGCCACCGGCGGCATCGGCCGCGCCCTCGTCACCAAACTCACCGACCGCGAGGACGTCACCCTCGCCCTCACCGGTCGCTCCGAATCCGGCCTCGCCGAGCTCCCGGACTCCGCCGCCAAACTCCCCGCCGACCTCATGACCCCCGGAGCCGCCGCCAAAGTCGTCGAAGATGCCGCCGCCGCCATGGAAGGTCTCGACTGCGTCGTCCACCTCTGCGGAGCCGGCCTCATCAAGCCCATCGCCGACACCACCGACGCCGAGTTCGCCCGCATCGTCAACGTCAACCTCCGCACCACCTTCCTCGTCGCCCAAGCCGCCTGCAAGATCATGGCCGAGCAGAAATCCGGCCTCATCATCGTCCCCCCCGGCATCCTCGGCAAAGCCGTCATGAAAAACGCCTCCGCCTACATCTCCAGCAAGTATGCCGTCACCGGCCTGATCAAAAGCTTCGCCGAAGAATACCGCCGCGCCAACATCCACTTCAGCCTCTTCTTCTTCGGCGGAGTCGCCACCCCCTTCTGGGACGACCTCGCCCTCAAGCTCGACCCGTCAAAAGTCATCACCCCCGAAGTCGCCGCCGACGCGCTCCTATCCGCCATCGACGCCCCCCCGCACCTCGTCCTATCGGAATACGTCCTCCAACCTGAATCCCACCAATTGGTGTAGGTCGCTAAGGGAAAACAGGCATCCTGCCTGTCACGACCGGCATCCCTGCCGGTCGCCCGCCGTCACGTGTATCGCTCGAGATAAGGTCAGGCTCATTCCGCGGCCTCAATCCCCACCGCACCCACCACCTCCACCCCCGCACCCACCACCATCTCCATGATGGTCGTTCCCGCCACCCCCGCAGCCGGTTCCACCCCACCACGACGATCCGGCGTCACCCCCGTTCCGTCGCCGCTTACCGGACCCCCTGCCTCGATTCACCACGCGGGACATCGCGGTCCCAATTAGGAAAAACAGCACCAGCACCACTCCCAGCACGACGAATTTCGAATCATCCCCCTTCCCACCAGCCTCACACCCGACCACCGTCACCAACCCCACGGCCAACCCCACCGCGCCAGCGACCGTCCAACCCGGCTTCGGCACCACCCAACTCCGCCCCACGTCGACCCGCCGGAACCGCCCGCTAAACCGGGCCTCCGGCTCCGGCCAAACCGCCACCGGCGGCCGCGTCCCGAACGTCTCCTCGTAAAACGCGAGCGTCCGCGAATACCAATCGAAAAACTTCGCCCGTTCCGCCCCGCCGCCCTCCGTCGGCCCATGGTGCAAAGGCTTACCGAGCACGTCGCGGCACAAGTCCTCCCAATACGACCGCGTGTAAACCAGGTGCAGGTGCCACGCCTGATCCACCGCGTCCGACGGCGTCACTGGCACCGGCGAAACCGCGCCCATCACCACGAACTTCCGATACTCCGCGACCACCTCCTCCGCGAACGACCGCGACCACCCATTCTCCGAAGCCAGCCGATCCGTAAAATCGAACGCCACGTCCCCGCCCAGCCGAACCCCCTCGACCCGCTCTAGTAATTCAGCCGCATCCATCACAGTCCCCGCACTAGTGAAATCGCCCCACCAAGCCAATTTCTAATTCCGCATTTCCAATTTCTAATTCGCATAAACCGCTTTTACCAGCGAAGCCGCCCGATCCTGCGGCAGCACCCCCATGCCCATCTGATTCATCACGTAAGCAAACCCAATCCCCCGCTCCGGATCCGCGAAAGCCAGACTCCCCCCCGCCCCCGGATGCCCGAACGCCCGCGCCGAAGGCCCGAACGTCTTCCGCAATTTCCCCCCATCGTTCCCCACCGGGTCGCGCATGAACCCAGCCGAAAACGCCGTCTCCAGTAAGAGCACCTTGTCCCGCCCCTGCGAAAGCGTCGTCGTCATGTGACGCAAACTCTCCTCGCCAAAAAACCGCGCCCCGCCCCAGACCCCGCCGTTCGCCAGCATCGCGTAGAATTTCGCCAACGCCCCCGCCGTCGCAATCCCGCCCATCGACGGCAACGAGGCCCCCCGGATCGCCGGACTGTTCATCGAAGTCGCCCCCAACACGCCCCCCGGCGTCCCGAAGGATTTGCGCGACAACGACGAAGGATCTCCCATCGCCTCCAGGAAATCATCCTGCCCATCCAGGCACCCCGTCCCCCGCGCCGCGATCATCTGCGCCACCCGGCCATGATGCTCCTCCGGCAACCCGATCCACGCATCCAACCCCAGCGGCTCCGCAAAAACCTCCCGCCAATATTCCCCCAAAGTTTTCCCGCCAGCCAGCCGCCGAACCATCTCGTCGACCACGAACCCAAACGTCCGCGGCCCATACCCGTGCGCCCCATCGTCCCACAAAGGAACCTGACGCTCCACCGCCCGCGCCACCCCATCGTGGTTCAGCACCGAGAGATCCCTCGCGTCCAACGCGCTCAACCCCGCCCGGTGCGAAAGCACCTGCCCCACCGTGATCGCCTCCTTCCCGCACTGCCCGAATTCCGGCCAAAATTCCGCGACCCGCGCCTCGATCGGAATCCCCCGCTCCGCCATCGCGTGCAGCACGCACGAGGCCGCCAGCCCCTTCGTCGCCGACCAGATCAGCACCAGCGTATCGTCCTTCCAAGCTTGCGTCAGCGCCAGATCCCGAAACCCCCCGCAAGTCTCCGCGACCACCCCGTCCGCGTCCCACACGGCCACCGCCGCCCCCACCTCCCCGTGCCGTTCGAAGTTCTCCTCGAACGCCGCGCCCACCCGATCCGCCAACTCACTCATATCAAATTCGGCATCACCTTCAGATCCGGATCGATCTTCGCGATCTGCCGAAATTTATCATCCATCCGAAAGCTGATCTCCAGCGCGTGCTGCGCATCCTCGATGTTCCCCAGCACAGCCTCGTAGCAACCCATGTTGTAATAATACGTCGCCTCCCGCAGCAAACTCGCCGGTCCCCGTAATAGAAGGTCCTTCGCCTCCCGGGTCCGGTCCAGCTCGTGCAAACAAAACGCCCCGTGAATGAACCCCGTCGTCTCCGAAGAAAAAAGTTCCACCAAGCGCTCGCACACGTCGAACGCATCCGCCCACCGCCGCCCCCGCATCAGCACAAAAAGCCGCACCTGCAGCACTTCCTGCAAATCGTTCTCCTCAGCGGAAAGCCCATCCAGCTCCGCGAGAGCGTCATCCGTCATCGACAGCTCCACGTAGCCCTGCGCCGCCAAAAGAGTCCGCTCCATCGCCATGAAAGCCGAGAATCGCCAACCACCCCCCGAAAATCAAGCTCACCGGGGAACGCACGCGTCCCCGCGTGCGAGCGGGGCGTCCCGCCCGCGCCAGGCAACTCGAGCAAAGCGAGAGAGCCAAAGCCCCACCATTCACCATTCACTAATCACCAATCACCCCCTACACTCCCCCGATGCAACGTCGTTGGATCCTCCCCACCGCCGGAGACCCCGGCATCATCCGCGAACTCGCGCACGCCTTCCGCCTCCCCCCCTTCGTCGCCAGCCTCGTCGCCGCCAAGGGTTTCGCCGACGAAGACACCGTTGCGGATTTTCTCCAGCCCCGTCTCCGCCGCCTCCGCGACCCGAATCTCCTCCCCGAGATGCCCGCCGCCGTCACCCGCATCGAAGCCGCCCTCCGCGCCAACGAGCGCATCGCCCTCTACGGCGACTACGACGTCGACGGCGTCACCTCCCTCACCATCCTCCACCGTATCCTCCACGCCTACGGCGGTCGCGTCGACAGCTTCCTCCCCCACCGCGTCGACGAAGGTTACGGCCTCAGCGCCGCCGGCCTCGAGCGCTGCCTCGAACTCCACACTCCCGACCTCCTCATCGCCGTCGACTGCGGCACGAATTCCACCGCCGAAATCGCCAGCCTCCGCGCTCGCGGCATCGACGTCATCGTCCTCGACCACCACGAACCCGACGGCGACCGCCCCGACTGCGTCGCCCGCGTCAACCCCAAGTGCGGCGGCACCGATTTCCACACCCTCTGCAGCGCCGGCATCGCCTTCAAGACCGCCCACGCTCTCCTCAAAAGCACCCCCCTCCCCGGCTTCGAGCTCCGCGATCTCCTCGACCTCGTCGCCCTCGCCACCCTCTGCGACCTCGTCCCCCTCGAAGGCGAAAACCGCGTCTTCGTCCGCCACGGCCTCCGCCAGATGGCCACCACCCGCTGGCCCGGCCTCGCCGCCCTCATGAGCGTCGCCGCCGTCTCCGCCCCCATCCGCGCCTCCGACGTCGGCTTCCGCCTCGGCCCCCGCATCAACGCCACCGGCCGCCTCGGCACCGCCCAGGATTCCCTCTCCCTCCTCCTCACCAACGACCCGCAGGAAGCCGCCACCCTCGCCACCAGCCTCGACGAGCAGAACCGCGAACGCCAATCCATCGAGCGCGCCGTCGCCACCGAAGTCGACGCCTGGATCGCGGAAAATTTCGACCCCACCCGCGACACCACCATCGTCGCCGGCCAACGCGACTGGCACACCGGCGTCCTCGGCATCGTCGCCTCCCGCGTCATGCGCCGCCACCACCGCCCCACCCTCGTCGTCGGATTCGACGAAACCGGCCAGGGCAAAGGTAGCGGCCGCAGCATCGCCGGTCTCTCCCTCGTCGAAGCCCTCGGCCAATGCGCCACTCACCTCGGCAACTTCGGCGGCCACGACATGGCCGCCGGCCTCCAGGTCCACGAAGACGACTTCCCCGCCTTCCGCGCCGCCTTCGAACAAGCCGCCCGCACCCTCCTCGGCACCGACCCCCTCGTCCCCACCCTCCGCCTCGACGCCGAGATTCCCCTCGCCTCCTTCGACGAAGACTTCCTCGAGAGCCAGTCGCTGCTCGAACCCTTCGGCATGGCGAATCCCCAGCCCGTCCTCCTCGTCCGCCGAGTCACCCCCACCGCCGAACCCCGCGTCCTCAAAGAGAAGCACCTCCGCTTCGACCTCCCCGTCGGTCGCCGCTCCCTCTCCGCCATCTTCTTCAACGGAGCCACCGACGACCTCCCCAGCCCCCCCTGGGACCTCGCGTTCCATCTCGAACGCAACGAATGGAACGGCCGGGTCAGCGCCCAACTCCAGATCCTCGACATCCGGGCAGCCGCGTAGGCGCTGCGCGCCGGTTGTTGGTTATTAATTTTTGGTTATTGGTCGATGAGCCACGAGCACCCCCCCACCATTCACCATTCACCATTCACCAATCACGCCCCCCCCCTCCTCCCCCCCACCACCCCCCTCAGCGACGCCCCCTTCATCACCCGCAAACAGGCCACCAGCCTCCGCAAAGTCGGCCTCGAGACCCTCGCCGACCTCGTCACCCACTACCCGCGACGGCACGAAGACCGCCGCCACTTCGCCCCCTACCCCGACGGCGAAAGCGTCGACCCCGTCCTCCTCAGCGGCACCCTCGTCTCGGCCCGCTTCCTCCCCTACGGCGGATGGAAAAAGGGCTACGAGGCCACCCTCGAAGAACCCAGCGGCTTCGGCGCCCGCGTCACCTGCCGATGGTTCAACATGCCCTACATCGGCAAACAGCTCGCCGTCGGCCAGCAGCTCGTCGTCTACGGCCGCACCAAACTCCGCGGAAAACGAACGATCATCGACTTCCCCGAATTCGAGATCCTCGAAGAAGGCGATCCCACCGATTTCGTTCACCTCAACCGCATCGTCCCCGTCCACCCCGCCGGAGAAGGCATCACCCCAAGAAAGCTCCGCGAACTCATCCACGAAGCCCTCGAGGCCACCGACCTAAGCCAGATCCCTACCCTCAGACCCACCATTCACCATTCCCCATTCACCGATCACCTCCGCCCCCTCCATTTCCCACCCACCTTCGAAGCCTACGAAACCGCCCGCCGCGCCCTCGTCGGCGAAGAATTCTTTGCCATGCAGGCCCTCATCGCCTCCCGCCGAGCCCACGTCGCCACCCTCCCCGGCTCCCCCAAAGCCCCCGAAGGCACCCTCCTCCGCGAACTCCTCGCCACCCTTCCCTTCCTCCTCACCGACGCCCAAGCCCAGGCCATCGCCGAGATCAAAAAGGACCTCGCCAAGCCCACCCGCATGACCCGCCTCCTCCAAGGCGACGTCGGCAGCGGAAAAACCCTGGTAGCCCTGGCCGCCGCCCTCACCGGCATCGAAGCCGGCCACCAAGCCATCCTCATGGCCCCGACTCAGATCCTCGCAAACCAGCATTACAAAAACCTAAAACACCTCTGCGAACCCCTCGGAGTCGAAGTCAAGCTCCGCATGGGGAACGCACCCGTCCCGGGTGCGAGCGGCGGCGTCCCGCCGCCGCGCATTCCACGAGAGACCCCCGCCCCGCCCACCGAAACCCGCTACTCGAAACGCAACCTCCCCCACTTCGAGCGCCCCTGGGCCAAATACATGATCACCTTCACGACGATTGCCCGCCGCCACCTCACTCCGGCGGCCCGCCAGATCGTCCTCGACGCCATCCTCCACATCCGCGACGCGTCCAAGTGGCACCTCTACGCCGCTTGCGTCATGCCCGACCACGTCCACATCCTCGTCGAGCCACAAGTCGAAAGCGAAGACGCCGAAGGCCGCCCCGTTTTCCATCGCCTGGCCACCCTCCTCCACAGCCTCAAATCCTACACCGTCCACGAGATCAACCACCGCGAACAAAAAAAGGGTCCGCTCTGGGAAAAAGAGAGCTTCGACCGAATCATCCGCTTCGAGGCCGACCTCCAGGAAAAATTCCACTACATCTGCCGCAACCCATGGACCGCCAACCTGGCGGACGAAAACAGCGACTACCCCCACGTCTGGTGGCCGGAAAAAGAAATGGAATCCGCCCGCATCGCTCTGGGGAGCGCACGCGTCCCCGCGTGCGAGCGGGCGGCGTCCCCGCCGCCCGCGCTTCGGCGGAACGCCGAAGCCCGCACCCGGGACGGGCGCGCTCCCCAACTCCTCATCGGCACGCACGCCCTCCTGCACGACCCCGCCGAACTCGCCGATCCCGGCCTCGTCATCATCGACGAGCAGCACAAATTCGGCGTCCTCCAGCGCGCCAAGCTCATCGACGGACCCGGCACCCCCGACGTCCTCGTCATGACCGCCACCCCCATCCCCCGCACCCTCGCGCAGACCGCCTACGGCGACCTCGACGTCACCACGCTGAACGAACTCCCCCCCGGCCGCGGCAGAATCATCACCGGCATCCGCCCCACCAGCAAACTCCCCGAAGCCGCAAAATTCCTCCGCGACCAGATCGAAGCCGGACGCCAGATTTACATCGTCTACCCCCTCATCGAAGAATCGGAAAAACTCGCCGCCAAAGCCGCCACCGAAGAGTTCACCCGTTGGAGCGAACTCCTGTCCCCCCACCCCTGCGGCCTCCTCCACGGCCGCCTCAAGCCCGACGAAAAGGAAGCGGCCATGACCGCCTTCCGCACCGCCGAGACCAAGGTCCTCGTCAGCACGACCGTCATCGAAGTCGGCGTCGACGTCCCCAACGCCACCGTCATGCTCATCGAAAATGCCGAGCGCTTCGGCTTGGCGCAGCTCCACCAACTCCGCGGCCGCATCGGCCGCGGCACCCACACCAGCTACTGCATCCTCGTCCCCGGCAAAGACACTCCCGAAGCCCGCGAAAAGCTCAGCGTCCTCGAGCAAACCACCGACGGCTTCCGGGTCGCCGAAGCCGACCTCGCCCTCCGCGGCCCCGGCGACCTCATCGGCACCGCCCAAACCGGCCTCCCCCCCCTCCGCCTCGGCGACCTCCACCGCGACCAAGCCGAAATGCTCCAAGCCCGCGACCAAGCGAGAGCGATCTTCGAAACCGACCCGCAACTCGAGGACCCCGCCCACGCCAAGCTAAAGACCTGGCTCACCGCCCATCAGAAAAAGCTGAGAGCGCTATCCGGGTGAATTTTAACCGCGGATTACGCGGATGAACGCGGATGGTGCGGAAACTCTGAATTCCAACCACTCCGTATCTGTATCATCCGCTCTATCCGCATAATCCGCGGTCAAAACCTCAGAACCATAAACAGAAAGAATGCGACCAAAACGACAACCCCCGCAGTCCACCAGACCCACCCAATTCCCTTCGGCGGTGCCCCACCCCCAAACTCCCGCGCCACAAAATCCTCATAATCGAAGTCATCCTCGTCCTCGATCCCCAGTCCATCCAGGTCCGCGTCCTCCCGCCACCCCGACCGGTAATCCGCGCCACATTCCCGGCAAGCCGCCGCGTTCCGCGGCACGTCCTCCCCACAAACCGGGCAAACCTCCGGAGGCGGCCGCCGCTTCACCGCACCTCCACGCGCTTCCCGTCCGCCACCGAATCCGGCGGATGCTGGATCACCCGTTCCCCCGCGCTCAACCCGCCGACTACCTCCGCCAAAATCCCATCATTGTGCCCGATTTCGACCGACACCAGCCCAGCCACCCCGCCATCGATCACGAACGTCTTCCACTCGTTCCCCTTCCGAAACAAAGCCCCCACCGGCACCCGCAAGACATCGTCCCCGGACCACGTCGTGATCCGCGCTTCAACCCGATAACGGTCCCCAAAAACCCCGTCCGGTAACTCGACAAAGTCCGCCCGCACCTTCACCCGCTGCTCCTCCACGCCCAGTGCCGAAATCTTCGTAAACCCTCCCGGCTCCACCACCGTCACCTTGCCCGCCAACGGCTCGCCGCCGCCCCACTGCTCCACCGACACGTCCGCGCCCGGCCGCACGTTCACCGCGTCGCTCGACAGCAGCTCGATCTCCATTTCCAAGTCCGCCGGGTCGCCCACTTCCATGATCGGCAACCCCGCCGCCGCCGCCCGCGCGTTCTCCTCGAAAACGTTGAGCACCGCGCCGCTCACCGGGGCCGTGATCGCAATCGGCGTCGCGTCCTCCGGCGAATCCGACTGCATGAGCGCCGCCTGCGCCTGCGCCAACTCGAACTCCGCGACCTTCAACCCGAACTTCGCCGAGTCCACCTGATTCACCAGCACGTCCACCCGGCTCGAAGCCGCGTCGTATTCCCGCCCCGACACCGCGCCCTTGTCGCGCAGCGTCTTCGTCCGCGCCAATTCCTTCCGCGCCAGCGTTAGCTCCGACGTCGCGCTGTTGATCTGCTCGTTCCGCTGCATCCGCCCAGCCTCCGCCGACTGCACGGCCGCCTCCGCCTGCGCCCGTGCCCGCGGATCCAAAAACCCCGACCCCATCGACACCACCTCCGCCAGCACCGTCTCGCCCTCCACGATCGGATCCCCCGCCCGCACCGGCACCCGCCGCAGATACCCCGACACCGGCGGCGACACCACGTAGCGATTCCGAATCCGCGTCTTCCCCTCCTCGAGCACCGACACCCGCAGCGGCCCGCGCGTCACCTCCGCCGCGTCCACGACCACCGGCTTCGGCAACAACCCGACGACGATGAACGCCAACAGTCCCAGTCCCAGCACCCACGGCACAAACTTCCGCCAAGCCCCCTTCTTCCGTTTTCCGTTCTTCGCTTTGTCCGCCATATCAATCCCGCGCCTTCAGCACCCCCAGCAGGTCGAGGTTGCGAATTTGTCGACTCACCACCGCAAACGAGATCCCCGCCGAAAGCAACACGATTAGCACCGCCGTCGCGTAACTCCGACTCGTGAGAACCAGCGGCAGCCGGATCGACTCCGTGCTCGCGCTCGCCACGATGAGACCCGCCAGCCCCCCGCCAATCCACAACCCGACCGGCAGCGCGATGAGCGTCAGCATCGACAACTCCCCGATCATCACCCCCGCCACCTCCCGATTCGTGAACCCCACCACCCGCAACGTCGCCAGGTCCCGCGCACTCTCCGACAACGAAATCCGCGCGCTGTTGTAGACCACCCCGAACGACACGATGATCGAAAATAGAAAATACACGCCCTGAATCAGATTGATCGATTCCGCCGTCGTCTTCCGAAAACTGTCCCGCACCGCCGCCTTGATCCCCAGATTCGCCACCCGCGGAGCCTCCTTCACGGCGGCGTAGAATTCGTCCCACCGCGCCCCGTCCACGGCCACGTGCGCCCCGCTCACCGAGTCCCCCTCCTGCATCAGCCGATGCAGCGCGTCCCGGTCCATGTAAACCTGCAGCCCCGAGTAATCCGTGATCAACCCCTGCACCACCACGTCCCGCTTGGGTCGTCGACCCTCCTGCACCTCCATCGTCACGCTCTCCCCCGGCCGCACCCCCAGAATCTCCGCCAGCTTCGCCGACATGATCACCCCATCCGGCGGGATCGGCAACGGCTCGCCCGCCGCGTCCAGCGCCCGGTTGAGCCGGCTCCCCGGCGACAACCCCACCACCCCCGTCCGCCACGACCGATTCCCAAACCGCAACCGCGTCGGCACGCTCCGAAACGGCTCCGCCGCGATCACGCCCGGCAACCGCGCGATGTCGCTCGCCACCGACGCCGAAGTCGGCTCGATCAACGCCACCGTCGCGTCCTGCCGCTGCGCCAGGTCCCACTGGAAATCCAACAAATACCCGATCCCGTCCCGCATCGCCCCCGGCACGATGGGAATCCCCGTCGCCAGCGCCAACCCGAACGCCGTGAAAAACGAACTCCAGGGCCGCCGCTCCAGATTGCGAAACGCCATCCGCAGCGACGGACTCAGCAACTTCTGCAAGCCCAACCGCTCCACCACCGAAGGCCGAAACTCCGCCGGTGCCTCCGGCCGCATCGCCTCCGCCGGCGGCAGCCGCACTGCCTGCCGCACCGCCCCGATCACCCCCAGAAACGTCGCCCCCGCGCTCACCCCGAGCGCCAACACCATCGCGTTGAAATCCGGGTGAAACGCCAGCTCCGGGAATTTGAAGAACTTCTGGTAGAGCTCGACCACGTGCGACCCCAGCCACATCCCCATCCCCGCGCCCGCCACCGTCCCGATCACCACGATCACCAGCGCGAACTTGAGGTAGTGCCAACCCACCGCCCGCGACGAATACCCGAACGCCTTCAACTGCGCGATCTGCTCCCGCTGCATCCGGATCAACCGCGCGAGTACCGCGCTCGTCAGGAACGTCGCGATGCTCAGAAACACGATCGGAAACGCCACCGACAACCCATTGAGCACCCCGATCTCGTCGTCGAGCTGCCGCGCCGAAGCGTGGTCCGTCCGGTCGTAAGCGACCAACCCGCCGTAAGGCTCCAGAATCCGATCCACCGCCGCCAGCACCCCCGCCGTCCCCTCCCCCGGAGCCACGTCGATCACCACGTTATTGAACGCGCCGTCCAGATCGTAGGCCGTCGCCAAGTCCCGCTCGTTCATCCAAAACACCCCGAACCGCTCGGGATCGGGCAACGTCTCGCCCGGCCTCGCCTCGAACACAAATTCCGGCGACAACGCGATCCCCACGATCTCGAGTCGCTCGCGCGCCCCCCGCAGCAGCACGTCCACCGAGTCCCCCGGCGTGAACCCGTGCGCCTGCGCGAACGACTCCCCGAGCACCACCTCGTCCGCCTTTCCCGCCTCCGGCATCCGCCCGGCCCGCAGCGTCAATCGGTTCAACTGCATCGGTCGATCCTCCGGGATCGAAAGGATCGTCCCATCCGCCGGCTCCGCCAACCCCGGCAGATCCAGCCGCATCCCCCCCACCACCCGAGTCTCCACCGCCGCCACCCCCGGAATCTCCGCCAACCGACTCCGCAACGAATTCGGAGCCCGCTTCAGATCCGCGAACACGTCCGCGAACCGGTTCTCCGAGTAGTAGGCCGCCCGGGTCGTGTTCAGCGACAGAATCAGACTCCGGGCCATAATCATCATCGCCAGCCCGCAGGCCATCACCAGCCCCACGGCGACCACCTGCCCCTTCATCTTGAGCAGGTCGCGAACGAGTTTCAGGTCAAGCGGATGCATAGCTAACTCAAGCCCGCCAGGGCCACATCCCCCCAAACCCTGTCATTCTGAGCAAAGCGAAGAATCTCTGGCTTACACTTCTTCTCCAAACCAGAAAGGCAATCTTTGGCTTGAACAGAATCAAGCCTGAGAGCGCGCTCCCCTCCCTAAACCTGTCATTCTGAGCAAAGCGAAGAATCTCTGGCTTACACTGCATTCGAACGCACGGAGAGGCTGAAGAAGCCAGAGATCTTTCGCTCCGCTCAAGATGACAGATCGGGAGGAATCCCATCACCACTCCAACGTCCGCACCGGCCGCTTCTCCGCCACCGAGTCGATGTGCGAAATCCGCCCATCCGAAAGGTGAATCACCCGGTCCGCCATCTCCGACAGCACCGCGTTGTGAGTAATGAGAACGGTCAGCGTCCCCAGATCCCGGTTCACCCGCTCGATCGCCTCCAGCACCGTGATCCCCGTCTTCACGTCCAGCGCACCCGTCGGCTCATCGCACAACAACACCTCCGGCCGCTTCGCAATCGCCCTTGCGATCGCGACCCGCTGCTGCTGCCCCCCCGACATCTGCGACGGAAAATGATCCATCCGGTCCTGTAGGTCCACCATCTCGAGCGCCTCCTCCGGCGTCATCGGATCGCGAGCGATCTCGGTGATGAGCGCCACGTTCTCCCGCGCCGTTAGACTCGGGATCAAATTGTAGAACTGAAAAACGAACCCCACCGCGTCCCGCCGAAACAGCGTCAGCTCATCATCATCCGCCCCGCCGAGATCCCGCCCCCGATAGGTCAGCGTCCCATCCGTCGGCACGTCCAACCCACCCAGATTATTGAGCAGGGTCGACTTCCCACTCCCCGAAGCCCCCAAAAGAATCACCAGCTCCCCCGCAAAAAGATCCAGATCCACCCCATCGAGCGCCCGCACCTCCACCTCCCCCGAGGCATAGACCTTCGTCAACCCCCGCCCCACAAAAACCGGCTCCGAGAATCCAGCGCTCCTATTCTCAGTCATCGGCGCGTCTTCAGGAAAAACGGGCGATCCGCCGTGCCAACAAACGGGGTGAGGGCGTCCCGCCCTCACGATGCTCTAAACGCGAGGACGAGACGTCCTCCCCCCGATTTCGCATCACTCCTCCCACGAAAATCCATTCGCGTTCATTCGCGTCCATTAGCGGCTCCCAAAGCATTCCCTCTCACGCCTCCACCAACTCCCCACTCTCCAGCTCCGCCATTCTTCCAGCCGCCGCCTCCCAATCCGCCGTCATCCGACCCAAGGTCTCCGCCACGCCCATCATCTCGCGGTTCAAATTCATCGCCAACGAAGGATCGTCGTAAGTCGCCGGATCCTCCAATTTGCCGGCGAGCGCCTTCTCCTCCGCCTCCAGCCGGAAGACCTCCTGCTCGAGCCGCCGCACCTCGTCCTGCAATTCCTTCTTCGCCCGCGACTTCGCCTGACGCGCCTCGGCCTCCGCCCGCTTCTGCTGCTTCGTCTTGAAAACCCGCTCCCGTTTCGGCGCTTCAACCGCCACCTCGCTCGGCTGAAAATTCGCCAACTTCGGGTCCGACGAAGTGATCGCCTCCCGCTCCGACGTCGCCTGCGTCTTATCCAGAAAATACTGATAATCCCCCGCGTAACGCGTGATCTGCCCCGCCTGCACGTGCAGCACCTGCTCGGCAATCGAGCGAATGAAATACACGTCGTGACTAATGAACACGACCGTCCCCTCGAACTGCTTCAGCGCCCCGATCAGCGCGTCGATGCTCGGAATGTCCAGGTGCGTCGTCGGCTCGTCCATCAGCAACAAATTCGGCGGATCCAGCAGCAACTTCACCAGCGCCAACCGGCTCTTCTCCCCACCGCTCAACACGCCGACCGGCTTGAAAACCGACTCACCACTAAAGAGAAACGCCCCCAGCACCGTCCGCGTGAACTCTTCCGATCCCCCCGTCGCCCCCGCCCGCGCTTCATCGAGCACCGTCCGGCTCTCGTCCAGCATGTCCACGCGATACTGCGCGTAGTAACCCACCTTCACGTTGTGCCCCACCACCCGCTCACCGCCGCAGATCGGCAACACGTCGGCCAGAATTTTCAGCAAAGTCGACTTCCCCGCCCCGTTCGGCCCGACGAGCACAATCCGGTCGCCCCGCTCGATCTCGAAATTGAGATCCTCGTAAACCCGCTTGTCGCCGTAAGCCTGATCCACGTCCTTGAGCGTCATCATGCGCTGACCCGCCCGCCCCGGCTGCGGGAACTTAAAATGAATCCCGGCCGCCAATTCCTCCGGCGGCGGCAACCGCTCCATCCGGTCCAGCTGCTTCATCCGCGCCTGCGCCTGCGCCGCCTTGCTCGCCTTCGCCCGGAACCGGTCGATGAACGACTGAATGTGCGCGATCTCCTTCTGCTGATTCTCGTAGGCCGCCCGCTGCTGCTCGATGGCTTCGGCGCGGGACGAGAGAAATTTGTCGTAGTTCCCGACGTAACGCCAAAGCCGCGAATTGCGAATCTCGATCACCGTATTCACCAACACGTTCAAAAACTCGCGATCATGCGAGATCACGATGAATGCCCCGCTGTAGGTCCGCAGGTAGGCCTGAAACCACATCAACGCCTCAAGGTCCAAATGGTTCGTCGGCTCATCCAGCAAGAGAATGTCCGGCTCCACGACCAGCAACCGCGCCAAATGCGCCCGCATCACCCACCCACCACTCAGCGTCTTCGCCGCCTTGTCGAAATCCGATTCCCGAAAGCCCAACCCCGACAAGATCCGCTTCGCCTTCGGCTCCCGCGACAGCGCCTCCACCTCCGCCCCGTAGTCCACCTCGAAGTCATCCGCTTCCTCCGGCCCCGCCGCCGCCGTCACCCGACCCGTCGCCAACCCCAGCACCGTCTCCTCGCCCACCGGCGCACTCTCCTGCGGCAGAAACCCCACCTGCACCCCACGCTGAAAACTCACCACCCCATCGTCCGGCTGATCCTCGCTCAGAATCAGCGAAAACAACGTCGTCTTCCCCGCGCCATTGGCCCCAACGAGCCCCACGCGATCCGACCGATTGATCTGCACCGAAGCGTTTTCAAATAGCACCCGTCCCGAAAAAGCCTTCGAAACCCCAGAAATTGACAGCATACCGATACCTATCGCAAAAACCCCCACCCCCACGCAAGGGAGACGGAAAAACAGAGCAAAACCCTCGCCCCGGAGGTCGAGCCGGACTCGAGACCCTCGTAGGCGATGGGTTCGGCGAGGGCGGGGGCAGTCGGGAACAAGGCCAAAACAAGGGACGAGAGCGCGAGGGGACCGTTGTTTTCATGCTGACAAATGGGTAAGTTTGCGGAAGCCGATCATCCAATCCGCGAAACCAACTTTCCTATTCAAAACGTGACGACCACCCCATCCCCGCTCCACCCGCTCACGCCCCGAGTCCGGGATCTTCTGGCCTCCATGACGATCGCCGAGAAGGCCGGCCAGATGAATCAGGCGCGGATCGGGGACGACGGAATCGAGGAGCTGATCGCCGCGGGCGGCGTCGGCTCACTGATCTGCGCAAGCACGGCTTTCGCGGGGAACGAGGAGCAGGATCGTCCGTCCTCGCAGTGGCTGAACGACCTCCAGCGCATTGCCGTCGAACGGTCGCGGCTGGGCATTCCGTTCACCGCCGGGCGGGACGTGATTCATGGTCATCGCGCGGTCGGCCCGATTCCGCTGGGTCAGGCCGCGGCGTGGTCGCCGGAGTTGGTCCGCCGGATGGCGCGGGCCATGGCTCGGGAGGCGGTGGCGGACGGGATCCGGTGGACTTTCACGCCCATGGTCGACATCGGGCGCGATCCGCGCTGGGGACGCGTGGCGGAAGGCTTCGGCGAGGATCCGTGGCTGGCGTCGCGGCTGACCGAGGCCGCCGTGCGGGGGATCCAGGAAGACGACGGTGACGGCACGGCGATGGCGGCTTGCGCAAAGCATTTCGTCGGCTACGGCGCTGCCGAGGGCGGGCGCGATTACCACGTCTCCGAGATCAGTGAATACGCGCTTTGGAACGTTTATTTGCCGACCTTCATCGCGGCGATCCGGGCGGGCGTCGCCTCGATGATGTCGGCGTTTCAATCGTTCGGCGGAATGCCCGCCGCCGGGAACCGTCGTCTGCTCACGGAAATCTTGCGCGAGAAATTGGGCTTCGACGGAGTCGTCGTCACCGACTGGAACGCGGTCGGCGAGCTGGTCGCGCACCGGGTCGCGGAAACCCGCGAGGCCGCCACCGCGCTCGCGGCCAACGCCGGGGCCGACATGGACATGGTGACCGGTGCGTTCGTCGAGTTCCTGCCCAAGCTGGTCGAGTCCGGATTCGTGCCGGAGGCGCGGCTCGACGAGGCCGTGGGGCGCATCCTCGCGGTGAAGGAACGTTTCGGGTTGTTCGACGATCCCTACCCGGACGAGGCGGCGGCGGCTCGCGACCACCTGCGGGTCGATCACGTCGAAACGGCGCTCGAAATCGCGCGGAAGTCCGTCGTTCTTCTGGAAAACAACCACAACGTCCTGCCGCTGCGGAAGACGGGAGTCCGCTATCTGGTCGGCGGTCCACTCGCGAACGCAGCCCGGGCGATGCTCGGGACGTGGTGCCTGGACGGTCGGACCGAGGACGTCGTCACGCCACTGACCGCCTTCCGAGAAAAGCTCGCCGATCCGCGGAATGCGATGACGTCCGAACTCGTGGACGAACTCCTCCCCCACGCGCGCTTCTGCGAAGCGGTCGTCCTTTTCCTCGGAGAATCCGACGCCCGCAGCGGCGAGGCGAACAGCCTGGCGACCCTCGAGTTGCCCGCCGGGCAGTCGGCGCTCGTCGATTCCCTGCGCAGTGTGGGCATCCCGATCGTCGCGGTTGTATTCGCCGGACGGCCGCTGGATTTGAGCGCGTTGAGCGGCGTGGATGCGGTCGTTTACTGCTGGCATCCCGGCATCTCGGGCGGTCGCTGCGTGGCTGACGTTCTCTTCGGCGACGAGAACCCGTCGGGCAAACTCCCGATCACGCTGCCGCGCTCGGTCGGCCACGTCCCGCAATATTACGCCCAACTCTCGACCGGGCGTCCGACCGACATCACGGACCGGTACTCGGACCGGCGCTACCGCGACAACCTCGACGACCCGCGCTATCCCTTCGGATTCGGGCGCAGCTACACGACGTTCGAATTGCGAAACGTGATCGTCACGCCCGAGACCATTCCGGTCGGTGGGACGGCGACGGTCCGCGTCGCGGTGCGAAACACCGGAACGCTCGTCGGCGAGACGGTCGTCCAATGTTACGTCCGCGACGAGTTCTCGGCCCACACCCGTCCAGTCCGCGAACTCCGTGGCTTCGAGCGGATCTCGCTTCAGCCGGGCGAGGCACGCGAGGTGACGTTCGAATTGGGCGCGGAAGAGCTCGGCTATTTCTCGCCTACCGGCAAATGGCTGGTCGAGCCGGGCGAGTTCACGGTCTGGTGCGGCGAGGATTCGACGGCCACGCTGTCGGCGTCGCTTACCGTGACCGCGTAGCGCATCTTCGAAGCGCCTGGAGAGTTGCCGAAAACGGGGGGAGGACGTCTCGTCCACGCACTCAAATCAATGGGGGCCCCTTGGAAAAACGAGTCACCGGCGAAGGGGTCGGTCATTCATATTGACACATTTGCAAATTGCGCCGGTCGGCTGAAGTATTTCGAACCCCTTGAATCGAACATCCTCAGAATCCTAAATAGGTCCATATGAATGACCGACCCCTCTTCGAAAACTCCCCCACTTCCCCCGCCACCAGAGGCTCCGGACACACGAAGGGGTCAGGCGGCATGAAAGGCTGATGAATAGAGCGTTGCTGGGAAGTGGGGCCCGGAGAGCCTGATAAAATGAATGGTGTAGGTTGGGGTGATGAAAACCCAACCAAAAAGCCTACCGACGGAATCGAGCTTCATTGGCATCGATTATCACAAGCGATACAGCGTCTATTGCGTGGTTGATGGCCACGGCGAGGTGCTCGGCCAAGGGCGCATCGAGCACGCGATCAGCGGAGATTTTGGGCGGCTCGTCGAGCGGTGGCCGGGGTGCCGGATCGTCTTCGAAGCGAGCATGAACTGGCACTGGCTCTACGAGATTCTCGAGCAGGTGATGCCCGCCGAGAACATCGTGTTGGCCAACCCGTTTAAGACGCGGATCATCGCCGAGGCCCAAATCAAGACCGATAAGATCGACGCCCGAGCGTTGGCCAATCTGTTGCGGGCCAATTTGATTTCGAGCGTCCACATCCCCAGTCGCGAGACCCGCGACATCAAGAACGTGCTGCGCCAGCGCTGTTTCTTCGTGCGCCAACGCACGATGCTGCGCAACCGCATCCACCGGTTACTTGGTGGGCAGCACGAACTTAAACTTCCTGTCTGCAGCGACCTCTTCGGCAAGAAGGGACTGAGTTTTCTGGAGAAGCTCGAGTTGCCCGAACCAGCAGGCATGCTCCTGACCCAGCAACTCGCCCTCCACAACGAGTTGGTCGCTCGCATCCGCCAAGACGAGGCAGCGCTCAAAGATCTCATGAGCCAAAGCCCCGAGCTCACCCACGTCTGCAGTCTCCCCGGGATGGGACCCATCCTCGCCGCGGTTGTCGTCGCCGAGATCGACGACATCTCGCGCTTTGCCTCCGCGCAGAAGCTCTGCGGCTACGCGGGACTCTGCCCGGCGACGAGCAGCAGCGGCGGTAAGACCTACCACGGACGCCTGCTGCCCCAGTGCAACAAGTGGCTGCGTTGGGCCTTCGTCGAGGCCGCCTGGGTAGCCGTTGGCTGCTCGCCCTACTTCGGCGACTACTACAAAAACAAACGCGCTCACGGCAAGAAAGCCAACACCGCCATTCTGGCCACCGCCCGCCGGATGGCCCGAATCACCTGGAGCCTCTTGACCCAGGGGCGTTCCTACACGAACTTTCCTGAATCCCAAAAGCTCCGAAGCCAGCGCCGTGACGCGGACGGGCAAACGCCTTCCCGATCCGGCCTGGCCAAGGAAAAAATTGAAGACATGAAAACCCCGAAAACACGCCAGGGACGCAAACGTCGATCTTCTCGAAAACAATTTCCCCAGCCGCTCCAATGAACGACTGGTTGGTCGCTAAGTCTTAGCACTTAGTCGGCGCACCTTGGGTCAGGATGGAGGGCTGGGGATCTGATCGCCACAATGGATGGGGGCCAGAAGTGCCCGCCCCGCAGAGAAGTGTGATTCCAGCATCGCTATCGTCCCAAGTTTACAGGCTCCTTCCCTTAATGTAAGAGCCCGCGCTTTTCCCTGCCCTGATGGTCACCCATTGGGCGCTTTCTTCTGCGTCCCATGCCCCACTCGGTCCAAGAACCCTCTAAATTAGACCCTTGACAGCCCTTCGACCCTTTTTTCAGAGAGGTCATTCATATTGACACATTTGCAAATTGCGCCGGTCGGCTGAAGTATTTCGAACCCCTTGAATCGAACATCCTCAGAATCCTAAATAGGTCCATATGAATGACCGACCCCTCTTCACTTCAGCCGGGCGAGGCACGCGAGGTGACGTTCGAATTGGGCGCGGAAGAGCTCGGCTATTTCTCGCCTACCAGCAAATGGCTGCTCGAGCCGGGCGAGTTCACGGTCTGGTGCGGCGAGGATTCGACGGCCACGCTGTCGGCGTCGCTTACCGTGACCGCGTAGCGCATCTTCGAAGCGCCTGGAGAGTTGCCGAAAACGGGGGGAGGACGTCTCGTCCTCGCGTTCAAATCAATGGGGGCCCCTTGGAAAAACGAGTCACCGGCGAAGGGGTCAGGCGGCATGAAAGGCTGATGAATAGAGCGTTGCTGGGAAGTGGGGCCCGGAGAGCCTGATAAAATGAATGGTGTAGGTTGGGGTGATGAAAACCCAACCAAAAAGCCTACCGACGGAATCGAGCTTCATTGGCATCGATTATCACAAGCGATACAGCGTCTATTGCGTGGTTGATGGCCACGGCGAGGTGCTCGGCCAAGGGCGCATCGAGCACGCGATCAGCGGAGATTTTGGGCGGCTCGTCGAGCGGTGGCCGGGGTGCCGGATCGTCTTCGAAGCGAGCATGAACTGGCACTGGCTCTACGAGATTCTCGAGCAGGTGATGCCCGCCGAGAACATCGTGTTGGCCAACCCGTTTAAGACGCGGATCATCGCCGAGGCCCAAATCAAGACCGATAAGATCGACGCCCGAGCGTTGGCCAATCTGTTGCGGGCCAATTTGATTTCGAGCGTCCACATCCCCAGTCGCGAGACCCGCGACATCAAGAACGTGCTGCGCCAGCGCTGTTTCTTCGTGCGCCAACGCACGATGCTGCGCAACCGCATCCACCGGTTACTTGGTGGGCAGCACGAACTTAAACTTCCTGTCTGCAGCGACCTCTTCGGCAAGAAGGGACTGAGTTTTCTGGAGAAGCTCGAGTTGCCCGAACCAGCAGGCATGCTCCTGACCCAGCAACTCGCCCTCCACAACGAGTTGGTCGCTCGCATCCGCCAAGACGAGGCAGCGCTCAAAGATCTCATGAGCCAAAGCCCCGAGCTCACCCACGTCTGCAGTCTCCCCGGGATGGGACCCATCCTCGCCGCGGTTGTCGTCGCCGAGATCGACGACATCTCGCGCTTTGCCTCCGCGCAGAAGCTCTGCGGCTACGCGGGACTCTGCCCGGCGACGAGCAGCAGCGGCGGTAAGACCTACCACGGACGCCTGCTGCCCCAGTGCAACAAGTGGCTGCGTTGGGCCTTCGTCGAGGCCGCCTGGGTAGCCGTTGGCTGCTCGCCCTACTTCGGCGACTACTACAAAAACAAACGCGCTCACGGCAAGAAAGCCAACACCGCCATTCTGGCCACCGCCCGCCGGATGGCCCGAATCACCTGGAGCCTCTTGACCCAGGGGCGTTCCTACACGAACTTTCCTGAATCCCAAAAGCTCCGAAGCCAGCGCCGTGACGCGGACGGGCAAACGCCTTCCCGATCCGGCCTGGCCAAGGAAAAAATTGAAGACATGAAAACCCCGAAAACACGCCAGGGACGCAAACGTCGATCTTCTCGAAAACAATTTCCCCAGCCGCTCCAATGAACGACTGGTTGGTCGCTAAGTCTTAGCACTTAGTCGGCGCACCTTGGGTCAGGATGGAGGGCTGGGGATCTGATCGCCACAATGGATGGGGGCCAGAAGTGCCCGCCCCGCAGAGAAGTGTGATTCCAGCATCGCTATCGTCCCAAGTTTACAGGCTCCTTCCCTCGATGTAAGAGCCCGCGCTTTTCCCTGCCCTGATGGTCACCCATTGGGCGCTTTCTTCTGCGTTCCCCGCCCCACTCGGGCCAAGAACCCTCTAAATTAGACCCTTGACAGCCCTTCGACCCTTTTTTCAGAGAGGTCATTCATATTGGCACATTTGCAAATTGCGCCGGTCGGCTGAAGTATTTCGAACCCCTTGAATCGAACATCCTCAGAATCCTAAATAGGTCCATATGAATGACCGACCCCTCTTCCGGCTTCGGCCTCCGGCCTACGCCGAGCGTTGGGAGTCAAAGCTTGCTCCCGCAAGCCATGAAAGCTAACCCTCTAAGTGTTACCCATGTGGTCGGTTTATCAGTAACCCATGTTCCCGTTCATACCCTTGGAAAAACGAGTCACCGGCGAAGGGGTCGGTCATTCATATTGACACATTTGCAAATTGCGCCGGTCGGCTGAAGTATTTCGAACCCCTTGAATCGAACATCCTCAGAATCCTAAATAGGTCCATATGAATGACCGACCCCTCTTCACTAAATAGGTCCATATGAATGACCGACCCCCCTTCGACGACCCCTCTTCGACCCCTCTTCGAGGTGTTCGTCTCGCATCCCGGGATCCCGCGTCCGGTCGCCGTTCGCTACGCGTGGGCGAAGAACCCGATCGCCAACCTTGTCGGGAGTTCGTTTCTCCCCGCCGAACCTTTCCGCACGGATTCGTGGGAGGCGGAATGATCAACGACCGCCGCCTCATCAGCCAAATCTTTCCCTACCCGCCGCTTCGAGGGGCGCCAAAAACGATGACTCTCGCATCCTCCGAACCCGTTGAGACCGGCGCGGGACGCTCCGCTCCCAATTCGCCCGTTGCGACGACGACGCCCGTCCGGGGGTCAAATATCCGGTAGCTCCGCGGGACCGCTTCGCTGCGGATCGTGCAATCGCCCCCCCGTTCGAGGTAGATGAGAAAGAACTTCCCCGAGACCGCCAGCGCCCTCCCGCCATACGTGAAACTCCAAGTTGGTGCCATGCCGTCGAATTCCATCCCGGCGAGGATCCGCCCCACGTGCCCGACGTAATTCGCGCCTTCGAATTCCAGCGCGTCGCGCCAATCCGCTTTCGCAGCCATCGCCCACTCCGGGTGCCCCGGCTCGTCGCGGTGCAGCTTCCATTGCCAAAGACTCCCCGCTCCGTAGACCACCCCCATCGTCCCGCCCGCGCACAGGTTGCACCACGCCTCGTGCCCCTGCCACCAACCGACCGCCCGGTCCGGGCGGCCGATTCGCTCGTAGGTCGGCTCGCCATTTGCCACCGCCTTCACCGGCTCGTTCCGCCACAAGTCCGCCGTCCGCTCGGGCAGGTGCTCGCCGTTGTGCCCGGTCTGGCACCATTGGAAATCGACCCACCCGGCTTCCTGAAAACTTCGATTCGTTCCGTGCGGACCGTAGTGCAGGCCCGTCGGCTGGCCGTAGGCGTCCGAACGCTCGATCTCCTCGCCGCCCCGACGCACCGCCTCGGACTCGCCATCGCCGTCACCCAGCACGAGATAAATCGCAGGCCGCGCCCCGTAGCGCGCCACGAGGTAGCGGCAATAGCGGGCGTAATCTTCCGGCGAGACATCGTTGCCCGCCGTCCCCAGTCCCTTCCAGCCGAACCCGTGAAACACGGGCTGATAGACCGGCACGATCCCGTGCGCGACGAGGACGCCGACCAGTCGATCAAACTCCCGAAAATACTGCGGACGCAACCGCCGGAGGGTTCCCGTCGGCAGATCGTCGAACGCCCGCGCGAACCCACCGTCGGCCTCGCGATCCTCCGGCCCCTCCGCCCTCCGATCCGGCTGCAGCGTCATCAGCAGTGCCGCGTTAAAACCCTGCTCCGCCCTGCGCTTGGCGTAGGCTTCGCAATCCTCGAGCGTCGCCCGCCACGGCAGCGCCCACGCGGTGTCCGCCACCAGCAACGCGGGCGTCCCGTCGCGATGCAGGAGATTTCGCCCGCCCTCGGGAATGTGCCAGAACCCGTGCGCTTCAAATCGACCGACGGTCTCGCCGGGCACGACCTCCAGCGTCCCCTCGCGCCCGTCCAACGCCGTTACGTTTCCACCACTCCGCCACCGCCAGATTCCATCGCGTAATGGCGACGCAAACCGCACCCGCCACGTGCCCCCGCCGTCCCAGAAGGCCGGACGGCGCAGAGCTGTCCCGCACTCGTGTTCGAAGTCGATCCACGCCTCGACGTCGAGATACGGATCACCCTCAAATTCCTCCGCTTCCAGCACGATCTCATGCTCACGCCAGGGCTGAATCGGCGTCATCTCGGCGGCGCTTCGAGCGTGGGAACCGAAGCGTAGCGGGAATGGATGTCCAGTCGGTCGATATTCTCGATCCGCTCGCCGTCGATCCGGAAATCGGAAAAAGCTATCTCCTCGACGAGATGGGTTTCATCCCATCCGCCGAGCACACTCATCGTGTACCCAGCGTTGTAGGGATGCGTCCACCAGTCGACATTTTCAAACCGCACGTCCCGGATGCGACCTCGCTCGGCGGCCTCGCTCCACCGGGATCGGAGCACCCGAAGGTCGATCAGCTTATCGAAACAATGCTCGATCCGAATGTCGTCGTAACGCACGCGCGACACCTCCGCGGAGTCAGCCACGTGAATGCTGAAAACCGCGCCAAAATCGTGCACGAAGAGCACGTCAATCTCCCGGAAGGTCACCCCACGAACCCGCGGAGCCGTGAGTTCGTGACCGATTTCCATCGCCGACCCGCCGAGGAAACACCCCACGGTGCACCGTTGAAAAACGACGTCCTCGACGTTTCGACTGAATCCCAGCCAATCCGGCCCACCGTCGCCGAGGCTATCTTCGTAGCCGGCGAAGGCCTTGACCACGAGGCAGTCGTCCCCGTTCACGCAGAACACATCCTCGACGACGATCCGCGAGCTACCCACCACATCCACGCCGTCCGTCGCGGGACCGGAACCGAGCAGGCGCAGATTGGAAAGCCGGGAATCCGTCGATCCTCCGATCATCACCATCCAGCAGCCTGGATTGATGACCGTCAAACCATCGATCCGCAACCGGCTGCAATAGCGGGCGAGTAGCCCGCGACCGTGTTTCGTTCCCCACGCCCGTCGGTCCACGTCGAGAATGCCCCCACCTCCGATGAACACATCGTCGCCCTCCGCGATCAGACACCCGCGCAGAATCGCGCCCCGCTCGATCCAAAGCACGTCACCGGCGCCGAGCGTGAAGCAGCCGACGTCGTGAATCTGTCCAGCCGCGAAGCGATGCAGCCGCCCGCCATCTTTCGGTGATGGCGGTTCGCTTCGCTCCATCGGCGGGCCCACGAAAAGCGCGAGACCTCGAATCTTTTGAGACGCGGGTTCGAGCAATCTTCGCCCGGGTCCTTCGAGAGTGAATTCCAGCCGATCCCCCGTCTGGGTGACGGGAGTCGTCAGTCGGCGGGGCCGCACCGTGAAGGGTTTGCCGCCTTCCCCCAACGTTTTGGATACCCAGATTTCGACCCGGATTTCCTCGTCAGGATCCGCGGTCCACTCGGCGAAATCAGCGCCGTCGCAGGAGAGCGTCGGGACCTCCGTCCCGTTGACAAAGACGCGGTAGATTTCGGAGCGGGGGTATTCGGAAGAAAATCGTGGGGCCGTCGTCATGAAATCAGCTGCCGGACGCGCGGTCAGCCCACTAGTAGCCCTGAATGTTACCCCACGTGATCTCGCCTTTTTCGATGAGCTCGACGTGTCCCGATGCCATCAGGACCGCGGCCTTGCCCCGGACGTAGTAGCCGATTGCACCGGCCCCCTCGGTCACCGGCAGACGGGAATCGACCGGTTTCGTCCCCGAGAACGGCCAGGGACTGTAGAAGAAGGAAGTCGTGCCGTTACTCCAGAGTGATTGCTCACCGGTCATGGCAAGAATCGTCCGACTCGGGTGGTCGAGTTGGACGCGAGACTTGGCGGTGGAATATCCCTCGGCATTTGGCAATGTCCCCAGGATCGCGACGTTGCCGGTGAAGGCCGACGAAATGTATTGGCTGTCCTGAAGGATCGGCTGCTTCGGCGCGATCGGCGCGTTGAAGAGCTTGTGAGCCTCGTCTCCCCGACTCACTCCGGTCTCATCCACCAGCCGACGAATCCAATACCTCTCGCCACCGCTCTTCGAAGTGTCCTCCCCCGCCGGGTAGCGGTTGTTGTTCTCGCTGGCGTATCGATTCATCAGGATCCCCACCTGCCTGAGATTGGAAACCGTCTCGGCGATTTTTGCCTGATCCATTCCTCCCCGGACCGCGGGGACGATCAGTGCGAGGAGGGTGGCGATGATCCCGATCGTCACGAGAAGTTCAATGAGGGTGAACGCCGCGGCGTTGTCTGTTTTTGGGGGTTTCATGGGGGTTTTGGGGGGGTATGGGGGTTCTGGGGATTGAACGTTTCAGGTGAAAACTAAAGCCGACGGCATTGTTTTGCCAGTCCGCGGCTCACGTCGGATAAGCAAATCGATGGCGTCGTCATTCGCTTTTTTCCTCGTCGTTGGCTGGTCCATCGATGGGTGTCCCGTAGGCAAATCCATTTCCCGCCCAGCCCAGATACACCCGGCCGAAGATGTCCGGATCGCCCGCGACGGTGAGGACGTGATCCGCGATCCCCAGCGGCCACTGGCTGATCAACTTCCAGGACGATCCTTCGTCGGTGGATCGGTAGAGCCCCCACTCGTCGTGGTAGCGACCGTAGACGAACAGCGTCGGATAACCTCCCTCGGTCTTCGGTTTGCCGAAGCCAAACTGCCAGGTCGTCGAAAATCCCTCCGCTTTGTTCCAGCTCGACCCGCCATCCGTGCTGCGATAAAGCCCCTCGTAATCGGCACCACCCCGGTAGTCCCATCCCGAGGCAAACCAGAGGTGCCCCGCCTTCCCCGGAGCGGCACGCAGGACGTTCGCGAAGGCATGGGATGGCAGACTGCCTCCGGCAAAACGCTCGGCCCACGTCGCGCCCCCGTCCTCCGAAGCAAAGATCCTCCCGCCCGTGTCGTAGGCGTAGAAGGTATCGCCATCGACCGAGTCGGCGGCAAGCGACCGCTTGACCGTCAGATACTCCTGCCGAAGATCCTCGTAATCGCCGATTTCGGCCCGCTGCCAGGTCGCGCCCCGGTCTTTGGAATAATGGATCGCCTGCGCGTCCTCCGGCTTCCCCGCCTCGTTGTAGGCGGCCTTTCCGTCCTTGATGAACCAGTGCGGGAGACGCGGCAGCCAGACGAGCCGGTCGGTGTCCTCGGCACTCACCACGATCTCGCCGAACATGAGCGTCTCGGGATCGTTGGATTCGCTGGATTGATCGACGGAACCAAAAACCTCCCAAGTCTCACCACCATCCTCGGAGAATCCGCTGCTCACGCCCCACCCGTCGTAGCCACCCATCACGGGAGGGGTGCGCGAGTCGGCGACCGAGGCCACAAGGAAGTCCGGCGTGCCCGCAGAGGAGGCCAGCGTGATGCCCATGCCAAATTCCTGGGACAGGCCGATCTGCTCTTCCGGGAATTCGTCCAAAGTCTCGTGCGACCGTTGGAAGCCCACCCGGTCCCGCGTGACCAACGTCACCTTCCCGCCGGGGCTGGCGAGGATGTCACCGGCCACGAGTTCTTCGATGCCCTGGGACGTGTTGACGAAGACCGGCGCATCGTTTTCTGGAGTCGCGTCGGTCGACTTCCAGACGCCCATCCCTTCGGAGAACCAGAGCGTGCCGGGCTCCCTCGGATCGAACATCAGCGTTCCCACCGAGAGCCAGTCGCGGACGTCCGTATTTTCGACCCACGGGATGTTCGTCGATTGAAACAACGCGCGCCCCTCGGGGCTGAGCGAATCGGGCTTCAGCTTGGTCCAATTCTCGCCCCCGTCCGTCGAGCGGTAGAGGCTCTGCCCGCCGGATCGGATCGCGTAAAGGTGCGCCGCATCCGCGGGGTCCACCGCCACGTCGACGATGCTCTTGTCGCCACGGGGATCGATACTCGTCCACTCCCCGTCGCCCGTGTATTTGCTCACGCCCTGCCCGACGCGGGCCACGTAGAGCACCCCCTGCGCGCAGCTCATCCGGTCGGCCCATTGATCGCTGATCTTCTCCCAGGTCGCCCCGGCGTCGTCGGATCGGAAGATTCCCGTCCGCGCGACCGAGCAATACGCCCGCTCCGGCGACGAGGGATCGAAGACCACGGGGCCCACGCCCACCGCCGTGCCGTCGATCGGCTCTCCGACCGGCACGGTCTCCGCCCGCGACCAATTCATGCCGCCATCGGCACTCCGCTGGAGCCCCTCCGTTCGCGAACCGAAGAGCACGACGCTCGAATCATCCGGCTTCACCGCCAGCCGCTCGTTGAAAAACCGGTAGTCCGCGTTGCCGGCCATCGGGACGGTGAGGTTCATTTCTTCGAAACTCACTCCGCGGTCCGTGCTCTTGAGCAGGGTGCCGGGTTGGCCCGTCGTGTTCCCGGCGGCGACGAACAGGACCTCGGGGTCGCTCGGGTCGATGGCAATGCTCTCCGTTTGGTAAAGACTGACCCGGCGATAACCCGGGCCGGGCGTGCCGTCACCCGAGTCCACCGCCTCCGCCCCCAACACCGTCTCCGGCAGCCCCCCCGCGACGATCAACTGCTTCCAGACCGCACCGACCGGATCCCAGCGGTAAACACCACCCACATCCGTGCGGGCGTAAATCGGACCGCCCTCCCGCGGATGAATCTGTAGACCGGTGACGAATCCGCCGCCGCCGATTTTGATGGGCTTGAATTCATAAGCATTCGACAAATCCCCGCCAGCCGGATCGGCCCGAGCGACCAACGCGGTGAGAAAAATCGAAAGAAGGAACGAGCTTCGGAATGGTTTCATTAATTATGCAATGAGGGATGGAGGGATGAGAAACGCGCGCGGATTGCTCCGCGCGCGACATGCTCGACGAGTCGCCCCGACGAGCTACGCGCGCCGATGGCGGCGCATAGCGATCATCACGAATCCCAGCGACCCAATCACCAAAACGAGCGTGGCGGGCTCGGGGACGGCTTGGATCGAGATGTTGTCGACGATGATCTGGTTCCCGCTCGCGAGGGCGAAATCGTTCAACGCGCCAGGGGCCGCGACCCTCAACGAGAAGGTCCCAGTATTGAGGGTCGACGCAAAGTCCGTGATGGTTCCAGATCCACCGCCCAACTCGGACAACGAGAAGGAAACCGGCGTATACGATGACGTGATATTGAAGGAGCCCGTGAAGTTCCGCTGAATGGAGCCATCCTCGAAGAACAACTCGGCGCCACCAAAGGCCGAGGCACCGGTGAGGCCCACCGCCCGGACGTCGAACGTGAGGGTGTAGTCCGCCTGATTCGTGCTGGTCGCGGTATTGACGCGCGCGTTGGTGTACGTCTGATTCTGAAAGTCTAGGAAGGTCGCGCCCGTCAGACCGGTCGAGTCCATCGTCGCAACGCCACCGTTCGTTCCGCCGACTCCCGCGGTGTTCACAACGCTGTAGGATTTCGTCGGGTCCGGGGTGCCGTTCGTGAACGCATTGGTCTGCGTGAACCCAGCCGGGGCGGAGTCGAAGTTAATTTCGAGAATGGTCTGAGCACTGGCACTGGAGAGGGCAAGGGCGCTGATGGTCAACAGGGGGAGGAGGATACGTTTCATGGGTGGATTAGGTGGGGTTGGGAATTGTCACTGGAGTTGGAGGCTAAATTTAGAACGACCCCAAGCGAAGGAAAGTCGGAAAACATGCAATCAGTTGCACAAACCCTCCGGCCCCGCTTCATTGGAGTCATGCCGCCGCCAAACCCCCGGGTCCCCTTATCGGAAGTTGCCCGGCGGGCGGGCGTCAGCACCGCGACGGCGTCCCGCGCGTTACAGGGACTCAAATGCGTGAAGGCGGCGACGCGGCAGCGGGTGCGGGACGCGGCGGCAGCCGTGGGCTATCGGCCTGATCCGATGATGAGCGCCTTCTCGGCCTACCGGCGCACGAGGGGCGGCGCGCAGACCTGGCAATCGCTCGCCCTGGTCGGCGACATCATTGAATTGACTCCTCTTGCCGAGCCGGCCTTCGACTATCACCGGGCCGTCGCGAATTTTGCGAGGCAACGCGCGGAGGAGATGGGCTACCACCTGGACTTTTACCAATGCGGCGCGGAGCTGCCGCCGGAGACCCTCTTCCGCCAGCTTTACGCGCGGGGCGTGCTGGGCATCTTCGTCCTGGCCCTCCAACGCGAGATCCTCGACTGCCCGTTTCTCCAGCGGTTCCCGGTGATCGTCTTCGGCCTCAACGCGCACAGCCTGCGCTACCACAACCTCGGGCCCAATTGGGGGCAGCTCACGCGGCTCGCCGTGGAGAACGCGGTGGCGCTGGGCTATCGCCGGATTGGATTCCTGCACCTCACCTCGTTCATCGATCCCAGCCGCACGGGACTCCTCTGGTGGGAGCGAGAGAAGCTCGTCCGCGCCCACGGTCCCCAGCCGGAAATTCACACGTGGGAGAGCGAAAACCCCAGCCGCGTCGACCACCCGAGCTACCTGCCCGCGTTTCGCAAGTGGCTCCGCGAGCAAAAACCCGACGTCATCATCTCCGATAACGCGTCGCCCCTGTGGTGGCTCGAGTTGATCAAAAAGAAAGTCCCCGACGACGTGGCCTACATCAACATCGGCGTCGACGGGACCAACCAGCGCCCAAGCGTCGCGTCGACCAACGAGCGAATTGAAGACTTCGGCCCGCGCGCCATCGAGATCCTCGACAAGCTTGTTCGCAAGGGCGAGCGCGGCCAGCCGGATTTCCCCTTTCAAACCCTGCTCACCGGCGTGTGGCAGCCCGGTCGAACGGCTCCCGAGGTGCGCGCCACGCCGAGTCCGCGGGAATTGTAACTGGTTGCGAAAGTGGGCAGAGAGAGCAAGGGAACGCGCGGCGCGACGTTCCCTACCCGACTGGGTGGGGCTGGTCGCGCCGCGCCAGCCGTCTTCAATTTCCGCGGCGCTTTCTTCGTCTCGCCCCTTTGACCTTTTCGCTATCACACCCATTGTAACTGATTGCATCCAGGATGGTTTGAGTGGGAGCTCGGAAGTCGGCAAGGTGACGCCATGAAACCCTCCCTCCTCCCGCTGATTCTCTGGGCAATCTCCGCCGCCATGGCGGCACCTGGCTCGGTCCGGGCGGAGGACGGCGAGACGACGGATCGGTCCGATTTCGAGACGGGCACGGAAGGTTGGATGAGCGCCTGGGAAAATCCCTCCATCGAGTCGGTCACCACCAGCGTGGACGAGGCGGTGACCGGCGAGTCGAGCTTGTGCATCGTCCTGAACAATACGACCGACGAGCCGCAACTCTGCAACGTCGAGTTGAAGGACCCGCCCGACCTCCAACCCGGCGACGTCGTGCAGCTATCATACTGGTTGCCGGGGGACCCCGGAGTGTCCGTGGTCGCGCCTTACGTGACGATGGACGGCGACGTCATGAAGAACCAATGGGAAGAAAATCCGCGGAGGGAAAGCTGGACGCCGATCGCATTCGAGCTGCCGGGCGACGCGGCACGGGTGAAAAGTGTCGGCGTTCAGTTTCTGATCGCGCCCGGCTTCAGCGGGAGCGTCTTGATCGACTCGGTGCGTTGGTAGCCGACCTGATCCCGCCTCCGAAGGTCCTCCGCGAACGCGACGGCGACTGCCCCGCGGTCACCGACCCGACCCGGCGAATCACGTCCATCGAGCGACCGGAGACCGAGGCGTATCGGATCGTGATCTCACCCGCAGAGATCGCGTTGGAATCCCCGACCGCGGCGGGGCTGCAATTCGCCGACGAGACGCTCCGGCAATTGCGGCGAGCCTTTCCAACCCGGCTGCCGTGTCTGGAGATCGTCGATTGGCCCGACTTCCCCGTTCGCGGCTTTTACCACGACGTGACCCGGGGGAAGGTCCCGACCCTGGCGACGCTGCTGGACCTGGCGGAGACCTGCGCGGCATTCAAACTCAATCACCTCGAACTCTACGTCGAGCACACCTACGCCTTCCGGGAACATCCCGAGGTGTGGGCTGGCGCCGACCCACTCACTGCCGACGAGATCCGCGCCCTGGACGCGCGGTGCGCCGAGTTGCACATCGACCTGGTTCCGTCGTTCAGCACGTTCGGACATTTCTGCACCTGGATTCAGCGGAAATTTCCCCACCTCAACGAGCTGGAGCGAGACGCCTCGAAGGACGACTTCAATTGGTGGGATCGGATGATGCATTACACGCTGGATTGCGAGAATCCCGAGAGTCTCGCGCTGGTGGCAGCGATCATTCGCGAAGTTCGACCGTTGTTTCGCTCGCGGTATTTCAACATCTGTTGCGACGAGACATTCGATCTCGGGAACGGTCGAAACCGGCAAGTCGCGGCCGCCGTCGGCAAGGGGCGTCTCTACGTGAACTTTCTGAAAAAAGTCATCCGTCTCGTCGAGCAAGCGGACGCGACCCCGCTCTTCTGGGGCGACGTCATGCGTCACCACCCGGAACTCCTCCCGGAAATCCCCGAATCGGCGATCCTGCTGGATTGGGACTACTCCGCGGAACTTGGTGAGACCAATTGCGAATCCTTGGACCGGTCGGGACGCTCATTCTACGTCTGTTCGGGCGCGCAGACGTGGGACCGCTGGATCCCCGCCTACACCCACGCCCGCGAAAACATCGTGGGCTACGCCCGGCTCGGACTCGCCCACCGCGCGTCCGGGTTTCTGCTCACCGATTGGGGCGATTGCGGGCACATCAATTCCCTTGGGCCGACCCTGCCCCTTCTGGCACTCGGAGCCGCCGCCGCTTGGAATTGTCACGCGCCCGCGCTCGCGACCGACCACTTCCCAGCGATGGCGTCCCGCGTGGTTTTCGGGGATGCCACCGGCACGCTCTGGGGGCTGCTCGCCGAGAGTTCCGAGGCGCAGGCCGCCCGGTGGACCGATCTGGCGCGGACCTTTCAACCCCGCTCCCGCAACGTGCCGGAGTCGTGGTTCGACGCCGCGACCGGGATCTTCAACGGCTGTTTCGAGCAGCCCGCGACCGTGCACCAACGCGCCTCGAGCCGACTGCACGAGTTGCACGCCCGCATCGAAGCGGTGCTGGAAGGTGCCCCGGACGTGGACGCGCTCTTGAAAGCGGAGATCCGGGTGGGTCTGCTCGGGCAGCGGGTCATGGAGGAAATCCTTCTCGTTCTCCTGCACCGGGCCGGACGCTCCCCGGAGCCGCCCGTCCCTGTCGCCACGGTGGCCCGGCACGCCGGTGAGCTGCGCGACGGCCTGACCCACGTCTGGAGAGCGCGCAACAAGGAGTCGGAGCTGGGTCGCGTCCTCGCCGTCTTCGCGACCGCGGTCGAGACGATGCAGACTCGACCCGACGCACCCCGCCGCGCCGCGCCCTGACTCAACGAGTCGCTCGATCCTTCGACACGCGCGATTTCGCGCGACGAGCCAGTTCCTTCTTCGCCGGTCGGTATCCCGGCGAGGCGACGGGTTCGATCAATTCACCCTTTTTGAGCCGCCGCTTGGCAGCCGCAATGGCGGTCCGATATTGCGGCAGCCACTTGGCTTGAGCGACGAGCAGTTCGTCCGTCATTTGCCAGACCTCCGGCGGATCGCACACCGCCCCGACCAGCGGATCGAGCAGCATGGCCTGCTTCAGCAGCAACGGATCGCCGTGGACCGCCGCCTCGACACCCAGCCGCTGCACGGAGACCGATTGCGCGCACACCGCCGCGCAGCCGAGGGGCAGATCGCCGACCGGCACCATCTGGATTCCATGTCGATCCACGAAGCCCGGCCCTTCGATCAGCGCATCCTCCGGGAGATTGCTGATGGCTCCGCCGTTCGGGAGATTGAAGTGTCCGCGGTAGACGCGACCCGTCTCGAGCGCTTCCAGGATGAACGCACCGTGTTCCTCGGAGCGGTTTTCCTCCGCGTAGACGAGCGGCGGATGCCCCTCCGCTCCGCGCGCGAACTCCCGGGCAAACCAATCCCGCGATTCGTTGCAGATGCGCAAATACCCGCCGGTCTCGCCATTGATCCACAGCTCCAGATCGCACCATTTTCCGATCTCCGACGGGCGCTTGCGATACCACATGAGGTATTCGCTCAGGTGTCCGTTGCTTTCCGTGCTGTAGACTCCGAACCGCTCGAGCATGTCGATGCGACACTTCTCCGTCCGCGAGAATTCGGGATGTTTCCGGAACGCGGCCAGCAGTTGATCGCCGGAGATCCGCCGCGCGCCCACCCGCACGTCGACGTACCAGGTCTGGTGATTGATCCCCGCGCAGACGTAGCTGACCTCGCCGGGTTCGACTCCGAGCACCTTCGCGATTTGCACGCCGCCGTGCTGGATGCCGTGACAGAGCCCCACGCAGCGAACCCCGCCGTAGACGTTGGCCGCCCAGGTCAGCATCGCCATGGGATTCGAATAATTGAGCAGCAGGCATCCCGGTTCCGCCAGCTCGCGAATGTCCCGACAGAAATCCAGAATCGCCGGGATTCCCCGCTGCGCATACATCAGGCCGCCCGCGCACAGGGTATCCCCCACGCATTGATCCACTCCGTAACGCAGCGGAATCTCGATATCGCTCCGGAACGCCTCGAGGCCCCCGATTCGAACCACGCAGAAAACGTAGCGCGCCCCCCGGAGGGCCTCCCGACGATCCGTCGTCGAAACGATCCGTGCCGCGCACCCGTTGTGCTCGATGTCCCGCCGACAAAGGTCGGTGACCATCGCGAGATACTCCCGGTCGATGTCGGTGAAGGCAAACTCGACGTCGTTGAATTCCGGAATCGACAGCAGGTCAGCGACGAGTTTGCGCGTGAAGCCGATGGAACCGGCCCCGATGAAGGTAATGCGAAAGGACATTTGGATACTGAATCAGGATGTTGGAAAAAAATCAGCGAACGGCTTCCAGTCCCGATTCGGACTGGAGCCGTTGGCTGCGATGTCGAGTGATCACGTTGAATCCCTCGACCCCAAGGCTCATCAGTTGAAGGTGCCGTAGCCAAAGCTGTTGCCAGCCCAGCCGAGGTAGACCTTGCCGAAGACGTCAGGATCTCCGGTGACGACCGTCACGCGGTCGAACAATCCGAGCGGATAGTCCGCGCAGAGGTCCCACGTGCTTCCCTCGTTCGTCGAGCGGTAGAGTCCCCACTGATTATTGATCCGACCGTAGAGGAAGATGGTCGGATAGGTCGCACCCGACGCGGCTTTCCCGAAGCCGATCGCCCAGGCGTCCTGGACGTTCGGGAGCTTCGTGAAGAGCCCGCCCGAGTTGGTGGAGCGATAGAGACCGGACTGCGACGGATTGTAGTGGTCCCAACCGGTGGTGAACCAGAGGTGGCCCGCCTTTCCGAAGACGCCTTCGAGTTTCGACCAATACGTCGTGGTCGGCAGTCGGCCGCCACCGTCGTAGAAGCTGGCTCCCTGGTTGTCGCTGCGGCGGAGGACGCCGTCGTTCCAAGTGTAGAAGTAAAACCTCCCGCCCACGCTTCCGTCGACCGCGAGCCGACGACGGTCACCGAAGAAAAAGGAATCCCAGTCGTTGACGACCAGGGACGAGAGGTTCCAGGTCGATCCGCCGTTGGTGGTGTAGTAAACGGCGTCGTTGTCGTTGCGAGGATGCCACACCAGGTTATCCAAGCTGGTGGCCGAGACCACGATTTCTCCAAACCTCAGCGCCACCGGGTTGTTGAAGCCGTTGACGATCGAACTGAAGGGATACCAATTGACCCCGCCGTCGTAGGTCCGACCGGTGTAGTTTCGATCTCGATTGAGGTGATTGACGACGTTGGCCACGGCGTAACCCGACCACGCCGGCGTGGTCGCTACCGACCAACCCGACGAGAAGGCGTTGCTGAGTCCAAGCTGGTCGGACGGAGACACGTCCGGATTCGTGTGGGTGAATCCGATGCGGTCCCACGTCGTCTTGATCGTCTTGCCGCCGGGCAACGCGACGATGTCGGTGGCCACCATTTCTTCGATTCCGGAAGAGATGTTGTTGAGGATCGGGGCGTTGTTCGTGTCGGAGATGTTCTCCGAGAGCCACATGCCCATGCCTTCCGCAAACCAGAGACGACTGGAATTCTGGGGATCGAGTTCGATCGCCCCGACGGAGAAGAACTCCCGCAGGGTGCTGCTCTCCGCCCACGGGAAATCAGCCGACTGAAACTTCGTCCGCCCCGTCGGCGTGTTGTTCGTGGCGAGTTCCGTCCAGCTCGTGCCGCCATTCGTGGAGCGGAAGCTTCGGCTCACGCCTTCGGTGACCGCGTAGACGCGGTTCTTGTTCCAGGGAGCGACGGCGATGTCCTCGATGCCGGTGACCCCGTTCGGAGTGATGTTGCTCCACGTCCCGGTGGCCGAAGCATACTTGCGCACGCCGAGTCCCTGCGAACGCGAGCAGATGAACAGGTCGCCATTGCTCCACTGCATGTCCTCCGCCCAGGTGGTGCTCAGGATGGGATACCAACTCGCCCCGGCGTTGTCGGAGCGGTAGATTCCCTGGCCGGCGACTGAAGCATACGCCCGGTCCGCAACCCCGAGGTCGAACTGCACGGCGCACACGCCCACGTCCATGCCGCTGATCTTCACGCCGCCGGGCAGACTCGTCACCCGCGTCCACGAGGCACCCCCGTTCGTCGACCGCTGGAGGCCGTCGCGACGGGTGCCGAACAGCACGATATCGTTATTGTTGGGCTTCACGGCAATCCTCTCGCCCGTCGTCCGGAAGGCGCTATTGCCCTTCATGAAGACGCGCAGCGGGAGCAGGCTGAAGGTGTTGCCGTAGTCCGTGCTCTTGAACAAAAACCCGCCCGCTTCCCCGCTGGCCGTATCCCCAGCCGCGAGGTAAATCGTGCTGGAACCCGAGGGCGCCAGGCCGATGGATTCCACGTTGTAAGCCTGCTTCCGGATGACGCCCGGGTTGCCTTCGTTGAGATTCATCAAAGCGGCGGGCATGCTGCTCGCCGTGATGAGCTGCTTCCACGATCGGGTGGAGTTGTTCCAGCGGTAGGCCCCGCCGACGTCGGTGCGGCAATAGACGACGTTCGCCGAATACGGGTGGATCGCCATCCCGGTCACCCAGCCGCCGCCGCCGATCTTGATCGGCTTGAACGTGTATTGACTCCGGAGATCAGCGGCGGACGCGTCGTGAGACGCGAGCGAGACGGCGACCGCGAATGCGGCCGTGGAAAGGAGCTTTCCGATGAAGTGACGGTATTTGGTGTGTTTCATTTAGGGGGATGGGGGCTTGGTTGGGTGACGCGGGTAAATTGAAATCAGCGGGATGGACTCACCCGGCGGACGTTTCCCGCCCATCAGGATCGTTGGTGGAACGATGCGGACGCCACCGTTTGCGTGACGGCTCGAGGGTCGAGATGAAAGCATTAGCGCCTTCGTCGGAAGGACCGGGCTGGACTGGGTGAAGTCGTGCATGAGGGAGAGTTCAGAAATAGAATTTCCTCCGCCCATGGCAATGCCCGCTCCGTGCGATTGGATGCACAATGCTAAGTCCGATCCGGGGCCGCCGAAGGATCGCCTCGCGTCCCGAAGCTAACGCTAACCGTCGCGGTGCCGGAAGTGTCAGGCCCTCAAAAAGAAACCGCCCGTCTCGGGACGAGACGGGCGGTTTGCGATGAGAGATCGATGCCTAAGTCAATCAGGCGAGACGACGGCGCCGCTTGATCACGATGGCCAGAATACCAAGTCCCAACAGGGCCCATGTGCCGGGCTCCGGCACGGCGGCGATGCTGATGTTGTCGAGAAAGATCGTGGACCCGTCATTGCCACCACTCGATAGGAAACGCAAGACGATGTAATCGCCGTTAGCGACGGAAGGGGTGACGACGTTCATTGCGCTCAAAGACTTAGCATCTGCCAACGTGTCGGTATTCGAAATCGCTGGAGTCGCTCCAAGACTCGTGAAGGTCATCGCCGCAACGTTAGTTGAGTTCGTGGCGGAGAACCCCCACGTGAAAGTCGAATAATTCGTATTATCATCAGCGTAAAAAACATCCGACCCGAAGCTCCACTGGCTGACGGCCGCGCCGGTGTTATTCTGGATCCTGAGATACAAACCACCATTCTGGAATGTGCCGGCTTGGTTCAACGCGAAGGCATTCGACGTGAGTTGCGTCAGATCACCAACTGCACTCGCTGCCCAACCAGATGACGGAGTTGTCCCAGTATCAGTAGGGCGATAAATCCCTACCACGTTCTTGTAAAAGACTACATTATTCGTCGTCGTGTTGTTATTCGCATCGGCCCCAAACGCAAATGGGTTTCCGCTATTTGAAAACTGCGCCCTAATCGAAGCTCCTGTCGTGATGAGGACGTTTTGTCGGTCCGCAGGGTTTGCCGGAGTGACGGGGTAGGAATTAGGCTCCGCCAAGCTTTCGGTTCCAAGCTTCGTGCCGGTGCTGACAACCCCGGCAAAGTTTGAATCAAACGTGATCACTTGCGGGCTGCCCGCGGAGTTCACGATCACTTGGGCTTGCGAGGAAGCGACCGGGATCGCAACGGCGATCGCGGACGCGAGGAGAGGGAGGTAACGGGAGGGTTTCATAAGGGGTGGGGTATTTTTATTTTGTTGTTTTGCAAGCCCACTCCGAATTCGGAAGGCTTGCATGTAGAAATTTCCCGGTCGCAACGCGGTTCGCAATCTCGGCGAAATGCTATTCGATGCGCATCCGGCGGGATGATCGCCGCGTATCATCGAGTTCCGCTTGCGACGCCCCCACTCAGGGTCGGTAGAGGCGGTTTTGCCCGTTCACCGCGTCGACGCGGATCGTGGCGAAATTTTTGGGCAGCGCCGCCAGGTTGTCCCCATCTTTCTCAGCGTGGAGCGTGATGAACCAATGGGGCCCGACGGGCGCGAGATCGGTGGACCCGTCGGGTCGGAACTGAAACGCCCTCGTCTCGTAGGAGGTTCCGACGTCGGCCAGAGGCGGCTTGACTTCGCTGCCCCACGATTTCGAACGCGAAGACTCCAACAGGCTCGAAAGAGCTCCGCGGTCGAACACGATGGACTCGGGAAGGCGCTGCACTTTCCCGATCGGGCGCGCCATTCCGTCGTCGTCGTAGGAAAACGCCTGGAAGGCGCGATACTTTCCCGATGACGGATCGGACGCGTTCTCGCCGGGCACACCCGCGTCGCCGAATCGATAGAATCGCACTTCGACGTCTTGATTGCTCGCGAGCGCCTTCTGCCGCGCCAGCGCCAGTTCGTTCTGCAGCAACTGCGATGCGCGGGAGAGTTGCGTGCCTTGGAGCACGGTATTGAGCGCGGGAGCGGCGAACGTGGCGATCAAGGCGATCACCGCGATCACGACCAGCAGCTCGACGAGGGAAAATGCCGCGCGCCTCATGGGGAAAACTTCTTCGTGGTGAGGGTGCGGAACCGATAGTAGGGGCCGAGCGTTTCGCTGGGCTCGGTGGCGAAGTCGGGAAGCGCCGGATCGCTCGGGTCGACGTAGCGCTCGATGGTGCTGTGCCCCCGGTATTCCGAAAGCACCTGGTCGCGCCCCTCTTCCCATTGGTTCGCACTCGTCCCCGGGACCTTCTTGAGCGCCTGGGCCCGGACGTGAACGGTGTAGGTATTGGACTGTGTGGTCAGGCGCGGGTAGATGGTGGTGTAGGGGCGCTCGCGGACATTGTCGCCAGTGAGCTGGTGAGTATTCCAGAACGCATTCATATTGTCATAACTCGCACTCCCCTTCGTCGGCACGACGGCAATGGAGCAAATCTCGGTGGGACTGCGGAAGATCTCGTTTTGATTGAATCGCTCGTAAAAGCCTTCCAAAGTTTCGTCGAGATTGACGGGGTGACGGTAACGTCCCGGTATTATTGCCCGACACCAACGACTTGTACAACGTATAGCCATTTGGAATCGCGGTAACGTATTCATTCTTCATGACCGCGCGAACTGCCGTCTCCCGGGTGATGTAGTCGAACGGGACCATCGCGAAATTCATGTTCACCCGGCCTGCAGTCGAGAGCGGCTCGCTGATCGCATAAGGCTCGACGATCGGCATCTGAAAGAGATCGAGCAGCAGGTAGTCCGGGACTTTGGTGAACGGAGGCCCATTGGCCGGTGTGCCCAAGCCGGGATGATTCCCCGAGTCAGGTCGGAAAAGCAGCGTTTGCCACGGAAGTCCCCGCTGCACGCCGGTGGGCAGTGAACTGAACATCGCCGCAGAGGGCAGCTGTCGATTCGGAGAAGTGAGATTTTTGTCCTGAGGACGACCGTCGTATTCGAAGTAAGCGAGTTCATTGCCGCTGGGAGCAATTCCTTCGTCAGCGCGGTTCAGATAAGGACCATCCGGGACAGCTCCGAACCCGTTGTCCCAATCGCCCTGGCCATTGTTCACGTGTTTCACGCCGTTGATCTCGGAACGAATGAAGGGCAATTTGGTCTGGGCAGAAGATCCCTGGCCGGCGACCAGGGTCCCGGCGAGTCCTGTGGCCGAAGCGCTCCACCATTGTCGCCGATGGATTTGCGCATCGTGTGAGCGTAATCGACGTTCAAGTCCGCGTAGTTCTTGTGGGGAGAAAACCACTCCTTCGGAATCTCCCCGGTGTAAGCGATCAACCGATTGTCCGCCTTCGCGCCGACGCGAAGATGATCGACCTGCAAGGCTCGGACGATGTCGTATCCAAGGAACGGTATCCGTTCAGCAAGTGGCTTATCAAAAAAGCGCGTGTTGGTGTCGAAGGTGTAGAATTGGGCTTCCGTTGAAACTATAGCCGGTCGGGCAATTCAGGCCGGTGTTCGCCGTTCCCACGACCGCTGGAAACTCGAAGGTGTAGTCTCTGAATCTCATCAAAGCCATCCCCGGGATTGTCGGGACTGTCAGCGCTCAGGATCTGGATATCGAACGTCCCTCCCGAGAAATCCCACCGGACCTTGTCCCGCAAAAATTGATGGGGCGAACCCGACGGTGCCGTGGTGCTGGTGACGGAGATCGTCACGTTGGCGTCGGAGCGGAAGGTATATTCTTTTTTGCCACCCTTCCCTACGCCGTGCTTGGCAAAAAAAGGATAGGCGGTGTGATTTCCACCCCAGCTGGCACCCTTTTCCGCGTAACGCGCCGGAGCATTAGCCCACAATATCCGCGAACTCCCGCTCCCTCCCAGCATTTGGAGACTCTGAGGGGCCGTTGGCGACACCGTCACGGTGGAATCGATGGACTTGAACGTCATCGCAAATCCCCGGCCGAGACGCTCCCCCGAACCTTGAAGTTATCGATGGAGTTCATCGAACCCAGCATGGGGTGATGCAGATTCATGAGCACATAGGACACCGAATCTCGCCGTGATCGTGCCACCGGTCACCGTCGGCTGATCCTTTATGTAGAAGACCATAGCTACTTGATCGATGAGCGGAAACCGACCGGCGCCCCGGTAGGTCTGGCCACCCGTGTCGATTTCGATCGGCAGGACCTGCCCCGGCGACTTGTTTTGGTCGTAAGCCGCGAAGTATCCTCGTATCATTGCCGGAAGGAGTTCGTGTAACCCGCATTTTATCGTCAGAGAAATTCGGGTCGTTCAAATTGCTCACGCGGATGTAATCGAAGATTTCCACGAGGATTTGATTACGCTCGGCAGGCGTGCCGAACGCGCCGAGCAGACTGCTTCCAAACCCGGGAACGTCGAGCGCGGTCAGATCCTGCAAATACGAGAAGATCTGCTTGTTTCTGTCGAGTAGCTCGAAGTCGTCCGTCTGGCTCTTCGGATTATTTCGCTGAAAACCGAACAGATTGCCGCCGACGGTGGAGCAGAAAGCGATTAATTTATCCTGGGAGGTGCGGAAGTCCCCGGTCTGCGCTGGCAAGGGCCAGATCGTGACACGCGGAGTTCCGAAAAGATTGAGGTCCGGCGCGCGGCTGGATTCCGTGAGGAAGAACTTGGTCTTTTCGAGGACGTCTTTGTCGATCTCCGTCAGGTTCCGGGTGCGATCCGGCTTGTAGAGCATCTCATCGAGGGAGGCATAGAGACGAGCGACCTCGTTCGGGATCTTCTGGCAACCCAACAGAGCTCGTCACCGTTCCACCCATTGTGCCGCCGTTACTGGCGACCCGGGGTGCCAGATCGAAGTATTTTTTCGTGTCGGCATAATTTGCAACCTTGAGTGTGGTCTGGACGCTGGGTAACCAAGGACCGAAAACCGTGGAAAGCGAGGTCGTCGCCGGGTGGCCGGGATAGCGCTGATACTCGCCGATGACGGGCGGAGACATCGCCAGGTTGTTCTCATCACGCGAGTAGAAGCGCGGGATGTCGTAGTAGACACCCTCCGAAGCCGTGTTGACGTTCACCTTGCTGGTATCGTCATCCGTCCAGAATGCCACCCGGCCGACGATGGGATTGGCGGCGGTCGGAGCTGGGGTCATCGACACGTCCGCGCCCGCTTGGCCGGTCGGCGCGGAGACGGTCCCGTCTTCCAGCAGATACAGCCACCGCACCGGCATCGGCAGACGCTGATCGGCGGGATTCCCGCCCGGCAACGCGACGCCATTGACTCCCGCCGAATAGTCGAATCCCTCGATACTCGTCGCGGGACTGGATGTCCTGGCCCGGGGATCGAGGATGGGGAAATCCACCTTGGTCCCTCGGACGACCGGGCTGTTGAGATCGGTGAAAACGCCGGGACTCCCGTCCCAATCCGCCGGAGGCGCGGCGGCCGCTGCGGTGAAGCCGGTGCCGGGGCGGATCATTTCGAGATCGGAATACAATTTGTAAAAATTCCCCGGGGCACCCGCCGCGTCCCAGGTGCGGATCATCCCCGGCTGCGACGCCCAGGCCACGCGGGCGCTGGCGGGATCCGCCGGGTCCGTGTGCCCAAAAGTCCCCGCCCGGATCTGCGCCATCGCAATCTCCACGGCCACCTCGCCATCCCGCTGCGCGGAGCTGCTGTCCGCCTGGCTCTTCGACGCCACCAACTCGGTCGTCACGCTGGAAAAGAATCCGATCACGAGTGCGACCATCAGCACCAGGCAGGCGAGCACGATGACGAGCGCGACGCCGCGGGAACCCGCTCGATGGAGCGGACGGCGACGGACGGAGGTGGGCGGTGGGGTGCGGGGAGATGGCGGGTTCATTGCGGAGGGTTTTTAAAAAAGCGGCTACTGTTCCGTGCTCCACTTGGCACCTTGGATGGCGATGGCGCTGGTGAAGACCCGGTAACTGACCTTGTTCTGATTGAGGGTGGCTTCGAGGGTCGCCAGATCGCTCTCGTAAGCGGACGCCGATTGGAAAAGCGAGCCGAGTCCGAGGTCCGGCGGGGTGCTGCCGGAAGCCAGGCGCTTGGCGGAGACTTCGTCGATGGCGACCATGGTGACCTGCAACACGGGCGGAAGTTGGTTCTTCGGATTGACCTCAGGATCGGAGATTTCGACCGTGGAGTCGTAAAGGTAGTTTGGCGCGAGTCGGCTCTCGGTCGGATCCTCCTGCGCCGACAGCTTGGGCAGGATCACGAGGGCGATGATGTTGTTCGCCAGGGGCCGGGCGGGCCGCGTGGCCGAGGGTTGGGCCATTGAGTCGTTGAACCATTGTCGACCGTTGTAGGTGAGATTGTTGGGCACGGATCCCGTCACGCCGGAGGTGTGGGTGTAGATCGAAAGTTCGTTCGCCGGCTCCATGAGTTCGTAGAGCCGGTAGCGATATTGCGGCGGACTGATGGCGGTCGTGATGATGCTCGGACGACTGGCGAGATCGTCGCCGAACTCGACGAAGTAGCCCCAGGTGTTGAGCAATTCCTCGAGTCCCTCGGCGTCGGGAGCGTCGACGACCATTCCGAGCGGAGCCTGGAAGAAAATCGCTTGAGTCACGAGATCGCCCCCGCCGCTGACCAGAGTCGAGGCTGGACCCGAGATGAATCGCAGCTCGGACTGGCGCACGTAGTCGGTCGGAGCCGACACGTCGTTGTAGTCCCAGAAGGTATTCAGCGTGGCCTGCCGCAGACGGCGGGTCATTGATTCGAATCCATCCCGCGCCTCGCGGAATTGCTCGATCTCGCCGGTCGTCCGCCGCCACGTGTCGCTCACCTGACTCGTGATCCCGAGCAGAATTCCCATGATGACGACCAGAACGGTCGTGGCGACGAGCACCTCGATCAAGGTGAACCCGTGACCGACCCGCGCGGACAGGCCCCTCATCACTGGCGCCGGGTAATCAGTGTCGAATGACGCGAGACGGAAAGTCCCTCGGCGGGCTCGTCTTTGATGCCGCCCGTAGCCGGGTCCCGGCCGAGAGTCTTGTTCCCGGGATTGCGAACGATGTCGATGACGAGGCGGGCGAGGTCTGTCGTGGTGCCGCCGGGCAGATTGGCGGGCGCGGTGGCGACCATTTTGGCACTGTAGATGCCATCGGCACCGCTGGAGACTTCCGTTCCCTGATCGTCGAAATGGCGGATCGGATACTCGGTGCTTCCCGTGCCGACCAGGGTGGCGAACTCCGTCTGTCGCGCCTCGGCCGCAAACCGCTGAACGATCCGGTTCTCGGTCGAGACGTCGATGGCTTGGCGAAACGAGGTCAAACCAACGGGAAGCAGGCCCACGACGGCGGTGAGTGCGAAGGCGATGATGCCGATGGCCAAGGTGACTTCGATGAGGCTGAAGCCGCTGGTGGCGGGGCGGAGAGGGGGACGATTCATGACTGCTAAGGGGTGGCAACAACCTATCCGCGGGCAGACGCCCCTCAAATCGTGCATCGTGCTTTTGGTTGCATAAGGGTTGAATTGACTCCACCGACCTGAACCCTTCCCGTAAAACGAGAAGGTATGACGCTCTCCCGCTACCTCGACCCCGCAATTTTGAAACCCGAGACCACCCGGAGTGAGCTCACCGAAGCGCTGCGGACCTGCGTCGATCACGGGACCTACAGCGTCTGCGTGAGACCCTGCGACATCGAGCAGGCTCTGGCGGCCTGCGAAGGCACCGACACCCGCGTCTGCGTCGTTCTGGGATTTCCCCACGGCGTCGGACTCCCGGCTTCCAAGGCCGACGAGGCCAGGCGCTACGTCGAGATGGGGGTCGGAGAAATCGACATGGTCGCGAACTACGGCTGGGCGAAGTCCGGGCTTTGGGACGACGTCCGCGCGGACATCGCCGGTGTCGCCGCAGTCACGAAAGCCGCCGGTGTCGCGCTCAAGGTCATTTTCGAAACCGCCCAGCTCGACCCGGCCACGATTGGCCGGATGGTCGAAATCTGCGTCGAGGCGGGCGCGGATTTCGTCAAGACCTCGACGGGATTCAACGGCGAAGGCGCCACCGAAGACGCCGTCCGGATCATGCTCGATACCGCGGCGGGCCGGATCAAGGTGAAGCCTTCGGGCGGCATTCGGGACCGCGAGCGGGCGGAGATGTTCGTCGCGATGGGGGTGCATCGACTCGGCGTGAATTGGTCCTCGGTCGGCGCAATCTGCGAGGGCGGCGAGGTCCAGGGAACCGGCTACTGAACCCCGCCGTGAGTTCCCCCAGGATCACCGTCATCGGCAGCGCCAACGTCGACTTCATCATGCGCGCACCCCACCTGCCGGACGTGGGTGAGACGGTCACGGATTGCGAATTTTTCCAGACGTTCGGCGGAAAGGGCGCGAACCAGGCCGTCGCCGCCGCCCGCGCGGGTGGAGCGGTGTCTTTCGTCGCGGCGCTGGGCAGCGACGTCGTCGCGCACAGCTACCTCGACGCGTTGCGCGCCGACCGGATCGACACCGCCCACGTCACGCTCGAAGCGGACGTCCCCGGCGGATCGGCGCTGGTGATGTTCGATGGCGAAGGCGAGAACTACCTCACCGTCGCGCCGGGATCGAACTACCGGGTGACGCCCGAGCGCGTCCGCGCCGCCGAGGATGTGATCGCCGCGAGTGACTGGATCGTTCTGCAGCAGGAGATCCCCGGCGCTTCGAACCGTTCCGCTCTCGAGCTGGCCGCCAAACATCGCCGCCCCGTGCTGTTAAACTACGCCCCGGCGAACGATCTCAGCCTCCAGCCCAACGACGCGGTTCATGGACTGGTCGTAAACGAAATCGAAGCCGCCGCCCTCGCCGCCGAACCTCTCCCGAGCGCGGACGAGACCACCGCGCGCCGGATCGCGACCGACCTGCGGACACGCGGCGGGCACCGCTTCGTCGTCGTGACCCTGGGGAAAGCCGGAGCCGTCGTCGCGGACGACGCGGGCACCTGGACCGTCGCAGCCTTCAACGTGAAAGCCGTCGACACGACGGCGGCGGGCGACACCTTCTGCGGCGCACTGGCCGTCGCCCTTGCCGAGGATCAACCGCTTCGCGAAGCCGCGCGCTTCGCTTCGGCGGCCTCCGCCCTTTCCGTCACGAGGGTCGGCGCCCAATCCTCGATCCCGACGCGGAGCGAAATCGACGCGTTCCTCGCCGACGCGAAATGACCCCCGCCACCCTCCTCCCCCTGCTTTTCCTGTTTTTCGCGGTCATGCTCGACTCCTCAAATCCCCAACTTCAACCCGCCCCCGTCGCGGCTCCCAACCTCCAGCGGAGCCTGGGGCTCATGGCCGACAGTTTGCCCAAGCAGCGGCACACCGTGAAAATCCTCTTCTACGGCCAATCCATCACCGCGCAGGCGTGGTGGAAATCTGTCGCGGACCACCTCCACCGCACCTTTCCCGACGCGAATCTCGTCATCGAGAACCGCGCCATCCCCGGCCACGCTTCGCCGTTGCTGGTGAAGACCGCCGAGGCCGACCTCTACCCCTTCTACCCCGACCTGCTCATTTTCCACGTCTACGGAGATTCCGAGGCTTACGAGCAAATCGTCCGCCGCATTCGTGAGCGGACCACGGCGGACATCCTCATCCAGACCGATCACCTCCGCGCCGACGCCTCGTTGGACGAAGAGACCGATCCAGCCCACCTGACCCGGGGGCAATGGACGCCGTGGTTCAATGCCGTCTTCCTGCCGGACATCGCGGAAAAATACGGCGTCCAGCTGGCCCGCCAACGCGACCTCTGGAAAGCCCACCTCCGGGCAAACGACCTCGCGCCGGGCGATCTGCTCAACGACGAGGTTCATCTCAACGAGCGCGGCGAGCGTCTCATGGCCGAGATCGTCGAGAGCTACCTCCATCCGCCCGCGACGCCGACTCCACCCGATTCCGCCGACGACCGCGTCACCACCGTCGCCGTCGGCCCGGAGGACTGGGTGGACGGACAGATGACGCTGGAGTTCAGCGGCAACCGGGTCGATGCGATCCTCGCTCCGGCGGGCGATCCGACGAACGTGGGCGTCTTGATCGATGGCCGAAGCCCGGCGGATTTCCCGGACGCCTACCGGTTCACGCGGGCGACCCCCTACCCCGGCTCGACCTGGCCCTGCCTGCTGCGGGTCCAACGGGGATCGGTCCCGGTGATTCCGGAGACGTGGACGTTCACCGTGACCGGAGCGAGTGAGGATTGCCGGGAGTTTAATTTCACCGTGAGAGGATCCGTTACTGGTCCCGACGGCGAGGGCATCGCGGGGGAAAAATTCATCGCCCCCTCCGGGCGCATCGTGATCGAGCCGGAGGACTGGAACCTCGCGTTCTGCCGCGAGGGTCTCGACCTGCCGCTGCCCGGCGAGATGGAAATCGAAGTGGAGGTGCTCCCGACGTTCGAGACGGACTTCACGGCGAGCCCGGCCCCATCCGGCCCGACTGAATCCACCGTCACCCTTTTCCAGGGAATTCCCAACTCCGCGCACCGGCTGACGCTAAGGGCAGCGCAGGCACCCCCGATCGCCGCCCTCCGCATCTACAAACCCCCACTCCCATTCAAGCCATGATCCGCACCCAACTCCTCCCAGCTTTTCTCGTTCTCGCTCTCGGCTCCCACGGCCTGGCCGACGAGTCCGGTCCCATCTCGATCCGCGTCTCCGACGAGGTCGCGAACCCCGTGGCGCCCGAGCTATTCGGTCAGTTCCTCGAGCGGGCCACCTGGGGCGAACCCGGCCCCGAGTCCGCCTACGTCGACGAGCCTCCCTACCTCCCCGCTCCCGTCATGCACGAGCTCGAGCGGATGAACATTCCGCTCATTCGTTTCCCCGGTGGGACCGACATCGACTACATCGACTGGCGCGACCTGATCGACAACGTCCCCGGTCGGCCGGGCGACACGCGACCCGTCACCACGGGTTACAAAGGAGGCACGATCACCAATCAGTTCGGCTACGACGAATACTTCGCCGTCCGCGACGAACTGCACTGCAAGACCATGCTCGTCCTCAATTTCCTCGACGCCGCCGCGCGGCGCAAGCCGCTCCGCGAGGCCGCTCTCGAAGCCGCCGGCCTCGTCGCCTACGCAAACACCCCCCAGGGCGCGGACCTCCCCGAGGGCATGACCGATTGGCCGGCCGTCCGCGCGCGGAACGGCCATCCGGAACCCTTCGGCGCGGAATCCGTCCAGATCGGCAACGAGCTATGGCACAAACCGAAGAAGGAACTGATCGAGAAAGCGCTGCCGGATCTCTCGGACGAGGAGCGTGCCGCCTGGATCGCCGAGTGCGTGCGCGAATACGTCCGCGCGATCCGCGCCGTCGATCCCGACATCACGATCGCCATCGACGACGACTGCGTCTTCGACGCCCAGGAGGTCTACCTGCGCGACCCCGTCGTGCGTGCCGAGGTTGCGATGACGACGTTCCACATCTACGCGCCCTGGCAGGCCGACATCATCCGGATCGGGGACGCCGAAGTCCCGCCCGCGCAACTTTCCGACGACGAATGGTGGGCCGCGTGGACGACGATGCCGGGTCGGTATTCGGACGCTGGATTGGCCGATGGTTTGACGAAAAAAGCCGCCGCCGCACTCGCCCTCGGCTACCGCGGTGGCTGCACGGAATGGAATTGGAACGGTTGGTTTCACGGCGAGATCGATCCCGCTCCGACCGTCCAATTCGACGTCGCCTCCGGTCTGGGGAGCGCCGCGTTCCTGCACAATCTCATGCGCAACGGCGACCAAATCGATCTCGCGACGCAATCCATGCTGGTCGGCAGCTCGTGGGGCATCACCGCGATCCGCGTCGACCCAACCGGAGAGACGCCGCCCTACGTGCTGCCGCAAGGCCAGGCGACCGGCTTTTACAGCCGCCACCACGGCGACCGCCGCCTCGTGACCGCCACCACCAACGTGCCGATCCCGACCATCGAAACCGACGATCATCCACCCACCCCCCAGGGGGCCTTGATCGATGCCGTCGCCACCCGCGACGACGAACGTCTCTACGTCCACGTCATCCACCGCAGGCTCCGCGAGGCCAGCGCGGTGCGGCTCGATTTGTCGGCGTTCGAGACGGTTGGCTCGACGGCGACCCTGCGGACTCTCGTCGGTGACCCGTTTCTCAAGTCAGCCGACCGCGGACCCACCGCGGTCTTCGAGGAGTCTTCCTCGGAAATCGCCACCGACGAACCGATCGTCCTCCCGCCCGCCTCGATCTCGGTCCTCGAGATCGCGCTGGCGGCTGACGGCGGCGACTGACGCCGGGCTCAGAGCGCGACGCAGACGGACTTCGTCTCGGTGTAGAGATCGAGCGCTTCCTTGCCCATCTCGCGGCCCCAGCCGGATTGTTTGAATCCGCCGAACGGCATCGCGGCGTCGAAGACGTTGTGGCAATTCACCCACACCGTCCCGGCGCGGAGCTCCGCCGCGGTGCGGTGCGCCTTGCCGATGTCGCGGGTCCAGACGCTCGACGCGAGTCCGTAGGGCGTGTCGTTCGCCCGCCGGACGATGTCCGCCACGTCGTCGAAGGGTTCGGCGACCACGACGGGGCCGAAGATCTCCTCCCGCACGATTTCCATGTCGGGACCGACGTTGGTGAAGACCGTCGGCGCGACGAAGTAGCCCCGATCCCCGACGCGGCAGCCGCCAGCCACGGCGGTCGCACCTTCCCGCTGTCCCGACTCGATGAAGCCGGAGACGCGCTCGAGTTGCTCCTTGGAAACCAGCGGCCCCATCTCGGTGCCTTCGCTCACTCCCGCGCCGAGCTTGATGTCCGCGGCGAGCCGGGCCACGCCTTCGACGACGTCGTCGAAGATGTCCTTCTCGACGAGCAATCGCGAGCCGGCGGCGCAGCATTGCCCGTGATTGAAGAAAATCGCGTTCGCCGCCCCCGCGACCGCCGACTCGATGTCGGCGACGTCCTTGAAGACGATCGTCGGCGATTTTCCGCCCAGCTCGAGCGTCACTTTCTTGAGGTTGCCCACCGCCGCCTTGACGATCATTTTTCCAACCTCCGTCGAGCCGGTGAACGCGACCTTGTCCACGCCGTCGTGGGAAGCCAGCGCCGCTCCGGCGGTCTCGCCCAGACCATTGACGACGTTGAGCACGCCGGGCGGCAGACCGGCTTCGAGCGCGAGCTCGGCCAGCCGGATCGCCGACAAGGGCGTCTGCTCGGCGGGCTTCAGCACGACGGTATTGCCGGTGGCCAGCGCGGGGCCGAGTTTCCACGCGGCCATCAGGAGCGGGAAATTCCACGGAATGATCTGACCCACCACCCCGATCGGATCGCGCGTCGTGTAGACGTGAAATTTCGCCCCGGGCGCGTAGGGCACCGAGATGGAGATCGACTGACCCTCGATCTTCGTGGCCCAGCCGGCCATGTAATGAAAGAGATCCGCCGCGAGGGGCACGTCCGCGACCTTGGCCACGGCCAGGGGTTTGCCGTTGTCCAAAGAGTCGAGCTCGGCGAGCTGCTGGAGGTTTTCCAAAATCAGATCGCCGAGTTTCCAAATGATCCGCCCCCGCTCCGACGGCGTCATTCGTCGCCACGGACCGTCGTCGAACGCCCGCCGTGCAGCCGCCACCGCCTGGTCGATGTCCTCCGCGCCACCCTCGGCGACCGTGGCCAGCACGTCGCCCGTCGCCGGGTCGTAACTGTCAAACGTCCGCCCCGATGCGGCGGGCCGGGCCTTGCCGTCGATGACGTTCAGTTTTGTCCCGGAGAGGAAATCGCGGGTAGCTGGGGAGATGAGGTCGAGGGGATTTTCAATGGTCAGAGTGCTCATGGATATTCAAGGAGGAACGAGGACGCTCGCCCCACGGGCGGGATAACCCGAGAGCGGCGGCGTGCATTTGGATGCGCGCTCGCAACGCTGAACATCGAATTGCACCACGCGGGATGCTCCGAATCCGGAGGCTTCCAGTATTCTCCACGTTTCCACTCCCCGTGAACCCGCCGCCAACCATCCCACCTCCCGCCAATTCAAACGACGCGTTCTGCGACCGAGCGGACGCCTTCCTGCACTTCGTCGCGTCGGAAGGTTCCGCCCGCGATCTGACGACCCAATGGGGTCCTTACAGCGGTTTCGACGTTCACGGCCTGGCGTTTTTCGCTTTTGGCGAGGACCTCACGCGGGGGCGCGACCTCCTGAATGGGACGCTCGACATGATCGATGAAAACCTCGCCGGGGAACGCGCCAATCCGGAGGACAAGTGGCACCTCGCCGACTTCGCCCTCCATCCGTTGATCCGGGCGTGGTTCCTCTACCGCGAGAAGCACCTTCCCGGTGACCCGGTCTGGGAACGCATCGCCGCCACGGCGCGGGGCTTCCTCTTTCATTTCGGCGATCTCTCCGAGAACCACAATCTTCTCCACCTCGCCGCCCACCATCTCACCCTCCAGACGTGGCCCCACGCCGAAGTGCCCGAATCACGCGAGACCTCCCGCGACGGCATCCTCGCGTGGATCGACGACTGGGTGCGACGCGGAAGCGGCGAGTGGGGCGCGGACATTTACTACAACGTAAATCTCCTCGCGCTGCTCAACCTCTACGATTTCTCCGACGATCCGCGCATCCGCTCGCACGCCCACGCCGCGCTCGACCTCTTCGCGCTCGACGAGGCACTGGACAGCTTCCGCGGCAGCGTGGCCGGCGCGGCGCGGCGATCGTATTCCGTCTACCGGATGGATCTCCGGGAGAGTCCCTCCCGCCCCCTGCACTACCTCTGGTTCGGTCTCGAATACCTCGACGCACCGTTCAACCTGAACTTCATCGGCGGCGTGCTCCAGGCCGCCACCAGCGCTTACCGCCCCCCGGCCCCCGTCGCCTGGATCGCGCGGTCGGGTGCTCCCGACGAGAGCGGGACCACGCACCGGGTCGGTCTCTGGACGGATCAGACGAACCCCGACGACCACATTGGCAAACACAATCACCGACTGCCCCACGCCATGCTCTCGATCACGAATACCCCCGGCGGCGAGGGAGGCTACTCGGAGCAAATCTGGCAGATGACTCTCGGCGAATCCGCGCTCGTCTTTTCCAACCACCCATCGCTGGAGAACTCCCACACCTGGGTCCTTCGCGACCAGGGCCGCCAGCACAAGAACCTCACCGACGGCCTCGCTCATTACCGCGACTCCACGCCGGGCCTCGATGCCGCGCCACGCCGCGCCGACGGGACGCCTTGGTTCTGGGGCCACGCCAACATGCCGCCGGGCCACCCCGGCGAACTCCGCCCCGGCTACTGGCAGGGCAACGCCCACCATCCGCGCGGCTACGGGCGCGGGCGTGCGGCCTTTCTGATCTACGACGTTCCACCGAACGACCCGCTGCCGTGGGTCCACTTGTTTCTGCCGAAGCCAGCCTTCGATGAGGTCATCACCTCCGATCACTGGATCTTCCTGCAACACGGCTCGGGATACGGGGCCATCTGGTGCTCCTCGCCGCCGACCTTCACCTCGACTGGTTTCTGGGCCGGATGCGAAGCCGTGATCGACGCTCCCCGGTGCGCGATCTTCGCCGTCATCGGCGATCCAACGACCGATGCGTCATTCTCCGCCTTTCAAAACGCAGCCCGGCAATGCGCCCCGGCGTGGAACGACGAAGAACTCTCGGCGGTCGTTCTTGGCGAGAGCGACCGCGTCGGCGTGACCCATTCGCGGGGACCCACCATCGGTGGTCTCCCCGTGAACACACTCGGTGCCCGCATCGCGACGCGCTGGGGATCGCTGCCACTCGGCGAGACTTCGCTGACTCTCGACACCCCCGCCGGGTCCTGCCGGATCTCGCTCTGACGGCACCCCGAGCCGCCCGAGCTACTCCGCCGAAGCTCGAATCGTCGGTCCGTCCACCCAGTTGGCCAGCACGGAGACCGACTTCGCAACGTCCGGCTGTCCGTATTCGTTACGATGAATCTGGCCCACGATGAGATCGATGGCGGCCGCGGCCACCTCGTTCGTGCGCTGATCGATCCTGGCCATGTCCAGATCGCCCTCGTGACGCGGGTAGAGTCCGACGAACCCGACGTCCTTCGGCAACTTCAGACCCATCTCCGACAGCCAGCGGTGGATGATGGGGAGATTCGACACGAGCACCTCCGGTCGGGCGCGAGCGAACCATTTTTCAAACCGGCCCCGATCCCACTTCGGATCCACGACGTGAGGGTCGATCCTCGGCAGCTTGTGCCGAAACTGCCAGTAGAGTTGCGCCCCCACCCAGCGCGCTCCGATGCGATCCATCTCCTGCGGGAACGTGCAAACCGCAATCCGCTGGTATCCCCGCTCGACGAGCGTGCCCAAGGTCAGCCGCATGGCCTGAAAGTAATCCGGCGTCGCCCGATGGAGCATCGGTCGCTGTAGACTCGGATCAACGGTGGAGATCGCGAGATGGTCCAGCGGCATCCCGGAGAAATCGAAACCGCTCGGCACCGGGAGAATCAGCAACCCTGGAATCGAACGCGTCCACAACATCCGCTTCAACGTCTGCTCCGACCTCGCCAAATCCTCGAACCAGAAGACTTCGACGCCGAATCCAAGTGCCTCCGCGCGTTCCCGGGCTCCCGTCGTGTAAAGATCCGCGTCCTTCTCATCCCGCGGACCACAGTGGAGAATAGCGATGGTCGCCCCCTCCGGCGAGTGCCGGTAGGATCGCACCTGCGCCGTGAACGCGGCCACGAACGGATTCGGTCGATATCCCAGGCGCTCAGCCGCCGCCTTCACCTTCACCCGCATCGGTTCGGAGATGCGCGGATCACTGCTCAGCGCTCGCGAGACGGTTGATTGGGCGACCCCGAGATCGGTCGCGATATCTCGCATCGTGATCGGTCGCTTGGGATTTCTGTCGGACATGGAAGGGATGGAAAGGGAGCGAACGGGCGGGAACCTTCCGCAAATCAATACTAGCGCAGCCGCAACGACGCGACGCGAAACATCGCCCGCCCCGTCGAAAGGGACGGTCCCATCCTCGACGAGCGCTTGGCCCCATTGATCAACGCAAATGCGCGAACGCTCTCATCCATTCGGTGAAAAGAGACAGCGCACTTTCTCCCACCGCGCGCTTCGTATGCCTTAGCTCTGGCGAACCCGGCGCAGCCGGAAACCAGCCACGACGACCAGCGCAATCCCGAGACAAGCCAGCGTGGACGCCTCCGGCACCGCCGTGATCGAGATGTTGTCGATGCTGTAGGCGAACGACGCCGGGGTATCTGAGTTTTGCACGAAGATCTGGATCTGATCGAGCGTGCTCGCGCCAAACAAGAACCCGCCGGAACTGCTCGCAACGGGGTTGGCCAGATCAGTGGTGGCCTGGACGCTCGAGATGCTGCTGCCAAAGGGCATCTGGCCGGAGGAGACGAATTCCCACTCACTGGTGGCCCCGCCGACCGCCAGCAGAATCACGCGAAATGCGAACAGCGAGATCGTCGGAGTGCTGGACTGACCTTCGAGGGTGAGGAATTCCGTGAGGCTAACGGCGGGAAATGGGACGTCGCCGATCAGCGATTTGTTGTTGAAGTCGCCGCCAACCCCGACCCCGGCGACATTGAAGGTCGCCGGAAAGCTCCCGCTCACGTTGTAAGCGTCGGCGGAGAATGAGCGGGTCGAAGTGACGTCGCCAAAGGGGTAGTCGAACGCGTCCGCCGGAGCGGAAACCTTGCCCGGATCGGTCCCAAAATCGATGATCACGGGTCCGGCTTCGACGGTCGCAGCAGCGAGCAAGCAGGCCGACAGGATCATGAAACGTCCGACCGATTTGGCGGATAAAACGAGGGCGAGGGATGATGGGTTTCCGAGGGTTTTCATTTTGGGGGGATTTGAGGGTTATGAGGGGTGAAATGATCCTCTCGCGAAGCGAAACCCAAAGCCACTAAATATCGGTGCTATTCGTTGCACGGTTACCCGCTCGTCCGTCGACCAGTGGAGCGGGCGCGATTGCGAAAGTGGGCAGAGAGGGCGAGGGAACGCGCGGCGCGACGTTCCCTACCCTATTGGGTGGGGCTGGTCGCGCCGCGCCGGCCGTCCTCAATCGCCGCGGTGCCATTTTCTTCGTCTCGCCCCTTTGACCTTTTTCGCAATCACACCCCACTGGAGCCGTCGCGGACCAAGCCGCTCGGTTCACTCGCTCTTCGGCTCTTCGGGCTTCTTGTTCTCCGCCTCGCGAGCGGCGAGGTAGCCCCAGTAATACGACGTCGGCGCGATGTTTTGCCAGACGGTGAACTCGCTCATCATCGGCCACATGAAGTCGTCGACGTGCGCTTCGGTGGCGGGCCATTCCAGGCTCTCAGGCACCATCTTTTTCAGGAAGAACTTGTGCACCCAGGCGTTGAACTTGTCGTTCCGGGCGGGATCGGACTGGCCGTAAATCGTGATTCCCGACGGGGCTGGCTGCTGACTCCAACGCGAGTCGAAGTGCATCGGATTTTCGGGGTGGCGTTGACCCACGCCCGTGGTGAACGTCATGTTGTCGGGGTTGGCCCCAAGCGAGAAGTTGGCCGCCCGGACCGCGCCCGCCAGGTATTTTTCCTTGTGGGTGAGGTAGTGCGCGCGCGGTAGCACGCGCGTCGTCATCTCCGGCGTGCTGAAGTAACCGACCGGCCCCATCTCCGGGAGTCCGGGGTAGGGTGTCGTGAGACCAAACGAATTCCCCTCGGCAAAGCGCAACGCGCGATCCGCGCTGTTGGTGAGCAATTTCGTCGCCTTAGCCTTGAATTTCTCATCGCCCAACTCGTCCGGCAGGTTCGCGTAGGTGAAGAGCGCGGCGTGCATCTCGTCCCCGTCGGGGACCTGGCCGCCAGTAATCCCCGACGCCTCCTTGAAGATCTCGTGATACTTTTCGTCGTTCGTGAGCGCATAGAGTTCAACGGCCGCCAACGCGCGCGGCTTCCGCTGCAGAGCTTCGAAACCATCGTTGAATTTCGGATCCGATTTCATGAACGGCCCGATGTTCGACTCCGCCCACGTGAACGCCCGCTCCGCGCTGTCGGCGTAGTCGTTGGCCTGGGCTTCGTCGAAGGGCTTGATCGCGCGGGCGTATTTCGCCGCCGTCCCGGCGTAGAGCCAGGTGCCAGACGGCTCCGGGTGGTAGGCCATGAGCACGAGGGAATCCTCCCAACTCGTCTCGGCCGGACGCGGGTGCGCGGATGATTCGATTCCGGTGCGGATGCCGCCGTCCTCCGTCTGAAGGCGTTTCCAGACTGCGAGTCCCCATTGGGCCTCGTTGAGAATGTCCGGCACGTTGTCGCCGGCTTCGTCCGGAGGCAGCGCCAGTTTGATCCCGCCGACGGTCTCGGGGAACATCTCGTAGAGTTCGAGGTTGAGGTAGGGGATGATGATGTGCCGCGAGTAGCGGTCGAAGTCCGCGGCGTCGTGGTAGCCGCCCCAGGCGTCGGGCACCACCTCGTCGGTTCGCGTATCCGTCAGCAACTTGAACCAGCTATCGCCCGAGAAAAAATTTCCCTCCTCGAAACCAACCTTCGACTGAAAGACCTTGACCCCGTCGTCCGGGTGGAAGTCCCGGGGACGGTCAAATTCCGACCACGGCTTCTCCAGGTGAATCCCACTGCGGTTATGCAGCAGACCGCGCATCGAGACCTTGAATGCCTCCGTCCACACGTCGTCCGCGATCCGCACCGGGTCCGAAACCCCCACCCCCGGCACGTGCACGAGATGCTCGCCCGGCTGATCGAACTCCGAAAAATCCAGTCCGTAAACCGCCGTCATCGAATAGTTTTTCTCCAACCGCAGCTTCTCCGTCCCGTCGGCGGCCATCAATTCCTCGACCTTCCCCTCGAAAACCGCCTCGCCGGTCGCGGCGTCCAGCAGCTCGAACTTGTCGACACCGTCGAACGAATACGCCCCGCCGGTCCCGAGCCAGATGCTGAGGTAGGCGCGCTTGAACGGATCGTCCGGACGGTATCCCAGCAGGCTTGCGTGGATCGCCTCGCTCCGCACCTTCTTCGAGTCGTAGGTGAAATTCATCGTCGGCTGGTCGAGCGCCAGTCCCGGAAAATCGATCTTCACCGTCTCGCCCTCCGTCAGCGGCTCCGCCAGCTTCAGGTAAATCACGTGGCGGAAGATCTGCTCGTTGTTCGGCTGCAGCCGGTCGATCGGCTTCGTCTTGCGATGGACCTCCGCTGGCGTCTTGCCGGCGACCCGGTAGGACTTCTTTTCCTCGGCCGCACCGACGTCGAGCGGCTCGCCCACCCGCTGCTCGCTGGGCTGAAACTGCGGCTCCCCGTCCCGCCCGCCGACGATATAGCCGACCAACTGCTTGCGACCATCGACCCGGCGGTAGAGCTGGCGGTTGATCCCCCGCGTCTTCATCTCGCCCTCTTCCAGGACAAGGACTTCCTCGCCCTCGTATTTGATCTCGTCATCCGGCTGCGCCACGTAGGGCTCGCCGGGAAACTGGCGCCGCTCCCCGTCGATGATTTCGATTGCAAGGAGATCTGGCGAGATCGTGCTCACCCGCTCGACGACGGGCGCGCCCGGCGCGGGCTCCTGACCGACCGCATCCGGCAGCAGGCAAAGTAGAGGCAGGAACGCAAAAACGGAGCCGACCAAACGGCGGGGGAAGGGGATTTTCATAAGAGAGAACGGCCACCCTTGCCCGCTTCCCTCATTCAGTCAGCGCGAGAATGGTGCAATTGGATGCATAGACCAGCTCGGCTTCCAATTGTCGTAATCACCAACTTATTGCGAGATCCCTAAACCATTCGCTAACTCAAAACTTCATTCGACTTCATAAGCCCGATTCCTGCCACCATTTCAACGGCTCTTTCCATCGAACGCAACCGACTCTCGGACGGTGCACCGGGAGTCGTTGGGTGGATTCAATTCCGGTTCGCTAGGAGGTGTTTCACGACAGGTGGCTTCTCCCCCACATGATAGGCCCGCGCCCGTTCGTGATACTCCCTGTCACTCGCCGTCGCTCGCTCATGCTGACGTAAATGTTCCACCCAGGACTCGACCAGGAAAGCCTCGACGAAAATCCCAGGTGCCGCCGCATCGTGGAAAAGCTCCCACCGGATCGCGCCATCCCTCAGCCGGTGATGCCGCAAAGTCCGCATCAGTTCCGCGAACTCGTAGCCTCGCTCCGGCTCGACCTCGTATTCCACCGACACCAGCACCGGCGTGCCCTCCAGAGGTGGCTCGCCCAGCACGACCGGCTGCGCCCAGTGCCCGGATGGCGTGAAGTCCACTCCATCCCCCGCCGCCAATCGAAACCACGGCGTGGCCACCAATCCCACCACCAGCGCCCCGGCCGAGATCGCCAGCGCCACCGGGATCCCCACCGCTCCCGCGACCGCCCCCCACAGGACGCTCCCGAAGGCCATGCTTCCCAAGAAAACCAGCAGGTAAACCGCCAACGCCCGCGCCCGCACCCAGGACGGAATCGACGATTGAGTCGCCACGTTCAGACTCGACAGCACGGCCAGCCACGCGCTACCGCCGAAAAACATCACGACCCCCAGCACCCACGGGTTTTGCAAAAACCCGACCGCCACCGTCACCCCCGCAAAGATCACCGTCGATCCCACCACCAGCTCATCCACCGAAACTTTCCCGCGCGCCCTCGGCAACACGATCGCACCCGCCAAAGCGCCGGCCCCGAGACACCCCAGAAGAAGGCCGTAGCCCAGCGGCCCCATCCCGAGCTCCTCCCGCGCGATCAGCGGCAGCAGCGCCCACAGCGCTGTCCCAGCGAGGATGAAGACAACTGCCCGCACTAGCACCGTCTGCAACGCAGGCGCATGGAAGACGAATCGCGCACCCGCTCGCATTGCCCCGATCAAGCGCTCCGCAGGAAGAACGCTTGACCTCGGCTCCCGTCGCCAACGGTAGATCACGACGAGCGCTCCGAGAAATGAAACCCCGTTCAAGGCAAAATTCGCCGCCGGGCCCGTCACCGCCACCAGGATTCCACCCACCGCCGGGCCGATCGCCCGCGCAACGTTGAAGCCCGCGCTACTGAGCGCGATAGCTGAGGGCAGATCTTCCCGCGACACCAGCTCCGGCGTGATCGCCTGAGACGCCGGCGTGTTGAGCGCCACGCCGATGCCCAGAGCAAACGTGAATGCCAGCAACGTCCACGCATTCATCCACCCCATCGCTGTCGACACTGCGAGCAGAAGCGCCGTCGCCGCCATCCACCCTTGCGTCCACATATAGACCTTCCGACGGTCGAGCACGTCCGCCAGCGCACCAGCTGGAAGGGCGAGAAAAAACATCGGCAAACTCGTTGCAGCCTGCACCAACGCGACCATCGTCGGCGAGGGAGCCAGCGAGGTCATCAGCCACGACGCCCCGACGTTTTGCATCCACGTCCCGACATTCGACACGACTGTCGCGATCCACAACGCTCGAAAGAGCGGGTTCCGCAGAGGGGCAAATGCACTCCCGCCCTTCGGCCCCGCTTCGCTCTTAGATCGCTCCATATTTTCCCCTTCCGAAGACCACGGCATCGATCGACCAGCGCCCGCCCCCGATCAACGTCAAGGCGGCGAACATCACCGCATAAACCGCCGCCAACTGCGGATCGTCCCCCATAGCCACGTTCGCGAAGACGGCCACTGTCAATGAGCCGAAGATCGCCAATGCCGCCGGACGGGTCAGGAATCCAACCGTCACGCAGATTCCCCCGACGAGTTGCGTAATCGTCGCGGCGAATGCCCCGAATATCGGCCCCGGCAACCCCAGCGCCTCCACGTCGGCCAGCAGCGGCCAGGACGAACCGTCTCTCAGGAACGCCAGTCCCTGCGTCAGTTTGTGCCAACCGTGGAAGACCGCGATCATGGACCCGGCTGCGACCCGCAATCCGAGGATGCCCACGTCCTCGGTCCACCTTAACCCGGTGGGAGCTAGAGCGGCGAGTCCCAGCTTTCTGACTGCCTTCCGAGTTGCCATGCCCTCGACCGTAACGCCCGCCTTCCGAGCCGTCGCCCAAGCACTCGGAAGAGGTCCAACTCCCCCGATTGGGGGAAAGCCAAGCGTTCGTGTCTTGAGAGATAGTCGAGTTCGGTGGGATCATTCCACCAGACCGCGCAACCGAGCATTTCGCGCGGCTTCGGTGCGGGTCGTCGCCTCTAATTTCTCCAACAGGTGTTTGACGTGCGTTTTGACCGTGCCCTCTCCGATCTCCAGCGCCATCGCAATTTCCTTGTTCGTTCGCCCAGCCGCGATGTGTTCCAGCACGGCTGATTCGCGGTCCGTCAGCTCCCGGGCGTTCGCCCGGCGGACGATCTTCGCCGTGAGCGACGGCGCCGTGACCGATCCCCCAGCCGCCACCGTCCGGATGGCGGCCACGATCTCGGGCTGGCTGGCATCCTTGAGCAGGTAGCCTTTTGCGCCGGCTTTGAGGCAACGCCAGATGTCTTCGTCGGTGTCGTAGGTCGTCATGATCAGAATTCCCGTCGGCACCGATGCTTCGATCAAGCGCTTGACGACTTCGAAGCCGTCCATTCCGGGCATGCGAAGATCGAGGATGAGGGCGTCGGGTCGCAACTCGTCGACCATCCGGATTGCTTCCGCTCCGTCGCAGGCGGTGCCGACGACCTCCAACCCTGGCGAGGTCGCGATGATCGCGGCCAGGCCCTGCGTGACCACGGGATGATCGTCGGCGAGCAAAATGCGGATCGCTTTCGGTTTGGGTCGCTTTTTCATTTGAGCAGATGAACGGAGATCGTCGTTCCCCGGTTGGGGAACGATTGCACGTCGAGGGTGGCTTGAATCGCGCTGGCGCGTTCGCGCATCGACCGCAGGCCGAACGTCCGGTCGTGCGCCGTCGCTTCGAACCCGCGGCCATCGTCGCTGATCTTCAATGTGACGGCGGCGGCGGCGAACGCGAGTTCGATGGTGATCGTCCGGGCCTCGGCGTGTCGAATGGCGTTGTTGACCGATTCGTGGGCGATGTTGAGGAAGGCGTCCTGGGTGGAATGGCCGAGCGAAAATGGCGTGCCCGCCTGACGATAGTGGCATTCGAGCAGGCTGGGCAAGCGCGAGCGATCAACGAGTTGGCTGAGGGCCGTGGATAGGTCGATGCCGTCGAGTTCCAGCGGCCGGATGACGAGAGTGGATCGCCGCGCTTCCGAGAGTCCCAGGGCGGCGATGTTTCTCACTCTGCGCAATTCGGCCTCGGCGGGGGGGTGACCTTGCGCCGTGCGGACGGCGAGGGCCTCGAGGTGGAGCATCATGGCGGTGAAACTCTGCGCGAGCGTGTCGTGGATCTGCCCGGCGATCCGGGTTCGCTCCTGGAGCGCGGCTTTTTGGGAATTGATCCGGCTTTCGGCCACGAGGGCATCGCGGGATTCTTCGCCGAGGCGCTCGAGTTCGAGGGCGAGCGTGAGTTGCTGGGAAAGCGTCTTCAGCAGCCGAAGGTTTGGCGGGGTCAGCCCTTCCTCATCTCGTCCGGTCACGGCCAGTGTCCACTTGGTCTCACCGTCGGCTCGCAGCGGGAGGTGGATGAGCCAGGTCGTTCCAGCGGCCTTCATCTCGCTGCAGATCTCGGGGTCGATCTCGTCGGAACTCTCCGACGACCGGCGCAGGATGGTCGGTTCCGGGGTGCTCGGGTGCGCCGCGGGTGAGGAAGGGGCGGTCTCGTTGCTCGCGGTGATGGGGTGGATGCGGCTGTCGCGTCCACCCAGGGTGCGGGTGATGAGGGTGGTGATCCGTGCGACCACCGCCTGCGGAGTGTTGCTCCCGGCGAGCGCGTTCATGCTGGCGGACAGCGCGTTGTTGGTGCGCGCAAGGTCGTCGAGGCGGTGTCGTTTTTCCGCGAAGAGGCGGCGTCGGGCGGTGGTCTGGCGGATGACGGCACCGAGACTTTCCGCCGCGGTTTGCAGGGCGGAGAGTTGGATCGGGTTTTTCGGACGTTCATCGGCAAAATCGAAAAACAGCCATCCGAAGGTTCCTTCCTCGAGACCAACCGGGACGATGGCTGAGGTCCGGCAACCGGTGGAATCCCAGAACCGCCGGGATGCCGGATCGCGCAACTCCGAATAGACCTCCCAAATCGATTCGCCGTGGCTGAGCCGCTCGGTCCAGTCGTGGAAATCCGTGGTTACTGGAATCGCGTCCGTCATTCGGAGATGGGAATACTCAGCCGCATTCCAGGTGGCTTGCGGAAGATTTTTGGGTTCCCCGGTTTGCTGGTCGAGTTCGTTCGTGCCGTAGCCGGCCGAATGGGCGCCGCACGCGGTGCCGAGGCGGGCGAGCCAGCCCACGAGCTTTTCTTCGTAGTTGTCGCCGTCGAGCAGGTCGCGCGACGCGGTGAGAATGTCCTGCAGCAGCCTGGCGTGCGCCGCGTTTTCGTTGGCTCGCGACTCTGCGAGGTGAATGCGTTCCTCTTCGAGAGACTCGCGCTTGATGACGTTGGCCAAGGCGGAGGCCAGAATCTGTAGCGTGGAAATTTCTTCCTCCGGCCAGACGCGCGGCTCGGAGCAATCGTCCACGCCGATGGAGCCCCAGAGCGTGCCATCGACCAGGATCGGATACTGGAATTGCGATTTGGCCCCGGTGGCGGCCTGTTCCTCGCGACCGGCTTCGATTTCCAACCCTTCGATCAAGGCCTGAACGAGAACGCCGACGCTCATCTGGTCGAAGACATCCGGGTATGGATCCATCGAGAAGACCCGCTGGTTGGGATCTTCGGTCTGCCGGGACACGCCGGGTCGGGTCCATTCGTTCAGGATTTCGAGATAGCCGCGCTCGCTGTGTTCGTCCGGGGGGAGGTAGCGAACGAGGCGGAAGCGGTCGACTTTTAGGGCTGAGCCGACGTTGGCGGTGATACGGTTGGCGAGGTGACGCCAGGAAGAGGTTGCCAACAGTTGGTCCGAAACGTCTTTGAGCACTTCGAGGAGACGGCGGCGTTTTTCCGCGACGGCGCGGGCGGCGCGGTCGGCGGACGCCTTCTGTCGCTCCACCTCGATGAGCCGGGCTTGCTTGCGGTGGCGGTCGATCGACAGCCCAAAGATCTGGGCCGCGGTCGTCAAAGCACGCTTCTCTTTCCCAGAGCGCACGCGGTCCGTCGTGCAGTCATCGAATCCGAGCCAACCCCACAGCGCTCCGTCGATCCAGATCGGGAATACCACCGTGTAGCGGGTTTCCAGTGCCGCCATTGCGACATTCAAGGCGGCATCAGGGAATTCGCCCGCGCGGGCGTCGAGGGAAGTCGCCCCCGCGAGAGCCATGTCCAGCCAGACACGCATGTCCTCGAGCGAGCCCGTCGAATGATCCGACGTCAATTGAGGGGTGATACCAGGCTGGCAATACTCGGCTACTCCGCGCCACAACTCCAGACCGGGTTCGCCAGCGGCCGTCACGTTGTCAAGTAGCGCGCATCGATCCATCTCGACCGCCTTGCAGAGCACTTCGAGAGACGAGCGCACGGCTTCGTCGAAGTCTTGGAGTCGCAGCAGTTTTTCCGAGATTGTCAGCACCGCGCCTGAAAGGGGATCGCTGGATAGCGCGAGGTTTTCGGGTCGATCGACAAGGGATGCCATTTCCCAAGCTTACAATGCGACCGCTGTTCGTGGCAGGACTTTACGCTTCTCCCATTTGGGAGGGGCGGACCCCCTCCGTCCGCGCCCTTGTGGGCGGAGCAGCTGGCGGGGACGGTGGGGGCATGTTGAAGATCCGACCAAGCAACGAGCGGGGCCGCGCCGACCACGGTTGGCTGAAGAGTCGGCATAGCTTCAGTTTCGCGGGCTACCACGACCCGGAGCACCTGGGATTTCGGTCACTGCGGGTGCTCAATCAGGACGTCGTGGCGCCGGGCGGCGGGTTTCCGACCCACCCCCATCAGGACATGGAGATCTTCAGCTACGTGCTCGACGGGACGCTGGAGCACCGGGACAGCCTGGGAAATGGTCGGCAGTTGCGACCGGGGCAGATCCAGCTCATGAGTGCCGGGACGGGGGTGCGGCACAGCGAATTCAATCCGTCGGCGACGGACCCGCTCCACTTTCTGCAGATCTGGATCCTCCCGAAGGAGCGCGGACTCACGCCCGGCTACACGGAATGGCATCCGAAGGACGGCCCGGACGGTGACGCGATGGTGCTCGTGATCTCGGAGGACGGACGGGATGGGTCGGCGACGATCCACCAGGATGTCTCGGTCTTCCGCGTCCGACTCGACGCGGGTGCCTCCGCCGAGCACCACATCGCCCCGGGGCGGGCCGTCTGGCTACAGGTGATCGGCGGCTCCGCCGACGTCAACGGAACGGCCGTGGCCGCCGGTGACGCGGTCTCCAGCGAAGAGGCCGGACCCGTCGTGCTGACCGCTGGCAGCGCGTTCGAGGCGCTGCTTTTCGACCTTCGATGAATCCCTCAGAGCAAACCCAACCCAAACCACATAATGAATAAATACCACCAACTCTTCACGGCCGAGGACTCGGCCATCGCCTTCATCGACCACCAGCCGCAGATGTCCTTCGGCGTGGCGAACATCGACAAGCAGGCGCTCAAGAACAACGTCATCATGATCGCCAAAGTCGCGAAGCTCTTCGGCATCCCGACGGTGTTGACCGCCGTCGAGACGGAGAGTTTCTCCGGCTACATTTGGCCCGAGCTGCTCGACGTCTTCGAGGGCCAGGAGGTGATCGAACGCACGAGCATGAACTCGTGGGACAGCTCGGAATTCCGCGATGCGATCAAGGCGACCGGGAAGAAAAACATCATCATGACCGGCCTCTGGACGGAGGTCTGCGTGACGTGGCCGACCATCGAAATGCTGGGCGAGGGCTACAACGTCTTCGTGGTGGACGATTGCTGCGGGGCGACTTCGGTCGCGGCGCACGATGCGGCACTCAGCCGGATGGTGCAGGCGGGCGCGGTGCGCACGACGGCGATCCCGGGTCTGCTGGAATGGCAGCGCGACTGGGCGCGGCGCGAGCACTACGACGCGCTGATGGGGATCGTGAAGGAACACGGCGGAGCCTACGGCATCGGCGTGGAATACGCCTACACGATGGTGCACAAGGCACCGCAGTCGGCGCGGTCCCCGCAGGTCGTCAAGGGCGGTCTCGGCCACTGATCCCAGCCTCCCCGTCCATCCGATGAGCGAGTCTCTTCACATCGCGATCACGCGGCGCGTCCGACCGGAGCACGTCGCGGAATTCGAGAGCGCGCTGGCGACCTTTGCCAGTCGCTCGCTCGCGGAACCCGGATCGCGGGGGGTGCATCTCTTGCACCCCCCGCCAGGGTCCGAGGCCCGCGAATACGGCATCCTTCGCAGCTTCGCGACGGCGGACGACCGGGACGCTTTTTACCAATCGAGCCTCTACCAGGAGTGGGTCGCCGAGATCGAACCGCTCGTCGAAGGCCACGCCGATTACCGCAAACTGACGGGCCTCGAAGCGTGGTTCCGCGATCCCGCCGGCGGTCATCCGCCGGTCTGGAAGATGGCGCTGCTCACGTGGATCGCCGTCTGGCCGGTGAGCATGATCGTTCCCGCTGCGCTCGGGCCGCTTCTCACTGGCGTGATCCCTGGGCTCCTCGTCGCTGGCGCGATAGCGGCCGGCATCACGGCCGTCCTCACTTGGATCGCGATGCCGCTCCTCGTCCGGCTCGCCCACCCGTGGCTCCAACCCAACCCCATCTCCAACACCGAAATCCCATGAAACCCACCGCCGATCTCATTCTCATCAACGGTCGCATCACGACTCTCGACCGTCAGCACCCCGAAGCGAAGGAACTCGTCATCAAGGACGGGCGCATCGCCGGAGTGGACAACGCCGCCGATTTCGAGCGCGGCCTGGAGTCGAAAGTCATCGATCTCGGAGGCCGTCGCGCCATTCCCGGCCTTTACGACTCGCACCTGCACGTCATCCGCGGCGGGTTGAATTACAACCTCGAGCTGCGCTGGGAAGGCGTGCCGTCCGTTTCGATCGCGCTGCAAATGCTGCGCGACCAGGCCGAGCGCACGCCCGCGCCGCAGTGGGTGCGCGTGGTCGGTGGGTGGAGCGAATTCCAGTTCGCCGAGCGCCGCATGCCGACGCTGGCGGAGATCAACGCCGCCGCGCCCGACACGCCCGTCTTCGTGCTGCACCTTTACTGCCGCGCGATGCTGAACCAGGCCGCGCTCAAGGCGTGCGGCTACACGAAGGACACGCCGAACCCGCCCGGCGGCGAGATCGTGCGCGACAAGGCCGGCAATCCGACCGGCATGCTGGTGGCGCGGCCCAACGCGATGATCCTCTACGCCACGCTCGCGATGGGGCCGAAGCTCCCGATGGAGTATCAATACAACTCGACGCGCCACTTCATGCGCGAATTGAACCGCCTCGGACTCACCGGCGTGTGCGACGCGGGCGGCGGGTTTCAGAATTATCCCGAGGATTACGAGATCATCCGCCAGCTTCACGAGCGCGGCGAGATGACGCTGCGCATCGCCTACAACCTCTTCACCCAGAAGCCCGGCGGCGAACTCGAGGACTTCGTGCGCTGGTCGAAAATCATCAAGCCCGACGACGGCGACGAACTGCTGCGCTGCAACGGCGCGGGCGAAATGCTCGTCTTCTCGGCGGCGGACTTCGAGGACTTCCTCGAGCCGCGGCCCGACCTCGACGACAAGCTGGAGAGCGAACTCGAGCGGGTCGTGGGATTCCTCGCCGAGAGCCGCTGGCCCTTCCGCCTGCACGCGACCTACGACGAATCGATCTCGCGTTTCCTCGACGTCTTCGAGCGCGTGAACGCCCACGCGCCGCTTGAGGGCCTGCATTGGTTCTTCGACCACTGCGAGACGATCTCCGACCGGAACATCGAGCGCGTGAAAGCGCTCGACGGCGGCATCGCCGTGCAGCACCGCATGGCCTTCCAGGGCGAATACTTCGTCGACCGCTACGGCGCGGCGGCCGCCGAGCGCACGCCGCCCATCCGCCGCATGCTCGAGATGGGCGTGCCCGTCGGAGCGGGGACCGACGCGACGCGCGTGGCGAGTTTCAACCCGTTCGTCTCGCTGTATTGGCTGACGACCGGGCGCACCGTGGGCGGTCTCTCGCTCTATCCCGAAAAGGCGCAACTCAGTCGCGAGGAAGCGCTCCGACTCTTCACCGAGGGCAGCGCGTGGATGTCGCGCCAGTCGGCGACGCGCGGGAATCTCAAAGTCGGCCAATTCGCCGACGTCGCGGTGTTGAGTGACGACTATTTCGCCGTGCCGGACGAAGAGATCAAAGCCCTCGAATCCGTGCTCACCATCATGGGCGGCAAACCCGTCTACGCAGCGCAGGAGTTCAAACCCCACGACCCCGGCGAACTCCCCGTCATGCCCGACTGGTCGCCGGTCCAGAAATTTCCCGGCTACTGGCAACCTCGCTTCGGGGAGCAGCTCCACCAGCACCCCGGCACGAACTGCTGCTCGCACCACCCAGCGCCATCCACGAAAGCCAACCGTTCGATGATCCCCCAGTGGATGCTCGGACCTCGGGGACTGCTCGATGGCGGCTGCGACTGCTTCGCTTTCTAGGCCCACTTCGACAATATCCAGCAATGAGTTTCTCCACCACCGAGCCAATCACCGCCTCTGACCTCCAAGCCCTCCTCACTGGCCCCGAAGCCCTCATCCTCCTCGACGTCCTCCCCCCCGAGTCCTTCGAGGCCGAGCGTATCCCCGGCGCCGTGAACGCCTGCGTCTACCAGACCGATTTCCTCGACGTCGCCCGCCCCCTCATCCCCAATCCCGATCAGCTCGTCGTCGTTTACGATCTGAACACCGACAGCCTCGCCTCCGCCATGGCCGCCGACCGCCTCACCAGCGCGGGATACCGGCGCGTCCTCGACTTTCGAGGCGGTCTTGCCGAATGGCGCCAAGCCGGCTTCGCCATCGAGGGTTTGACCGACGAAGATCAGGCGCCGACTCCACTCACCCGCACCCTCACGGTCGACCCCGGCCAGAGCCTTCTCGAATGGACCGGGCGTAACATCGCCAACCGCCATCACGGCACCATCGACGTCCTCGGCGGTCGGATCGAACTCCGCGACGGTGAGCCCACCACTGGCGAAATTCAACTCGACCTCACGACGATCAAATCCACCGACCTCACCGATCCGAAGCTCGAACGCGCCCTCGCCGGACACCTCATGTCTCCCGATTTCTTGGACAGCGAGCAGTTCCCTGCCAGCACGTTCACGCTCACCGCGATCCGCCCCGTCGAGTCGTGCAGCCCGGGCGAGCCAAACCATTTCGTCTCCGGCACCCTCACGCTCAAAGGCATCACGCAACCCGTCGATTTTCTCGCCGCCATCGGAGCGACCGCCACCGGCGACCTTGTCGCCCAAGCCACCCTCCAGATCGACCGCACGAAATGGAACGTCCTTTACGGCTCGGGCAAATTCTTCGCCCGCCTCGGCCAGCACCTCGTCAGCGACCTCGTTTCCATCCACCTCAAGATCACCGCGAGGTGAATCCGCGCCGCGCTGCGATCGCCCTCGCCTGCCTCACCTTCGACGCGGCCATCGCGCAGTCGCTCCCGCAAGGCGTCCCGCAGATCCGCCCCCTCCGTCAACTCGAAGACTACGGCTATCTCGCGAATCCCGACTTCCGCCAAGGACAGTGGTGGGAGCCTCTCAAATTTCAAAACATCCACTCCGGAACCGCCTTTCTTACCCTCGGCGGCGAAGTCCGCGTCCGTTACGAAGCCATCCGCAACGCCGACTTCGGCTCCGGCCCGCAGGACGATGGCGGCTACCTTCTCACCCGATTTCTTCCTTTCGCCGCGATCACCTTCCCCGACCTCCCGCTGGACTCCACCCTCCAACTCGTTTTCCAGCCCATCATCGCCCACAGTGAAGGGGACGCCCGCGGTCCCGGCCCCATCGACAAGGAAAACTTCGGCATCCTCCAAGCCTTCGCCCGGGTGAAGATCGCCGTCGGCCCCGGCGAAATCGAACTCCAGGCCGGACGGCAGATGATCTCCTACGGCACCGAGCGCCTCCTCGGGACCCGCTATGGCCCAAACGTCCCGCTCGGCTTCGACGGCGGCATCCTCCATTGGACGGCATCCGGCTGGGACATCGACGGCTTCTACCTCCGGCCCATCCAGACGGTTCCCGACCCCCTCGACGATCTCAGCTCCGACCGCCAGCAACTCTGGGGCCTCTACTCTACCTGGACACCCGCCACCCCACCCCCGGTCGTCAGCGGGACGGCGTTCGATTTTTACTACCTCGGCTTCTTCGACGCCGACGCGACTTACAACTCCGGCACCGGTCGCGAACTTCGCCACACGCTCGGCACCCGCATTTTCGGCGAACGCGAAGTCGGCTTCGGCACACTCGATTGGAACCTCGAAAGTATGGTGCAATTCGGCACCTTCGACAGCGACCGAGGCCACGGTCTCATCTTCGCCAACAGCACCGCCACCGAACTCGGCTACACCCTCGCCACCCTACCCGCCGCACCCCGACTCTTCATCCGCGCCAACTACGTGAGCGGAGATCAGGACTCTTCCGACGCGGACCTCCAGACCTTCAATCCGCTCTACCCCAAGGGAAAATACTTCGGTGAACTCACCCCCGTCGGCCCCTACAACCTCATCAACCTCCAGGGCGCGCTCATCCTCACGCCCCGACCCGATCTCACGTTCTACTTTCAGGGTGGACCCTACTGGCGTGCCAGCACCGAAGACGGCGTTTACGGCGTCGGCGGGAATCTCGTCCGCTCCGCCGGCGACGGCACCGGCACCAACAGCAACGAACGATTCATCGGCACCCAGTGCGAGTTCGTCGCGGAATGGAATCCCACCCGCGAACTCGCCTTCCTGATCAGCTATTCACAATTCCACCCAGGAGCCTTCATCTCCGACACCGGCCCCGCCGAGACCACTCACTTCCTCGGGCTCGAAGCCGTCATCCGATTTTGAAAATTGCCACCACTGCAATTCCCATTCTCATCGCCCTCAGCCTCGTTGGCTGTGCCAGCATCCCAATCGAAAGTCGCCTCGCCGAGGCCGACAACGCCACCCTCGCCCTGCCCACCGACATCCCCCGCTACAACGCCGCCGCCCGCGCACTCTGCGAAGCCGTCGATTCTCCCGACCCGGCGACGTGGTCCGAGCGACTGACCTCACTTGGCGTCCGGCTCACCCTCCCAGACACCGACCTTCCCCTCGTCGCCATCCGCGTCATCGCGATCTCCGACCGCTTCGTTACCGGCTCCATCGGCACGCCCCTCGTCCTCGAATTCGACACCGCCAGCCACCCACTCCATCCACCCGAGGGACTCTACGTCAACGCCACCGCCATCTACTCGCCTGCTCCCGACGGCCCCCGGCTTCGCATTCTCACCTCCACTAATGAGGTCGACCTCTTCGGCGGCACCTATCCGCTCGCCACCGTGCCCAACGCCGCCGGCAACGAACTCGCCGCCCAAGCCAGGAAGCTACGGGCTACTGGCTTCGTCAGTATGATCCGCCCGCTCTCCCTCGAGCGCAAACCGCAGATCTACCTCCTTGATCCTTACGACCCGGCGAAAGTCCCGCTGCTCATGGTCCACGGATTGCAATCGACCCCGGTCGCCTTCGCCACTCTGGTCAACGCCCTCCGCTCCGACCCCGTAACCCGCGAGCGATACCAGCTCTGGCAATTTTACTACCCCAGCGGAAATCCCCTTCTCGCCAACGCCGCCGCCCTTCGCGACAGCCTCGCAACGACACTCGCCACCCTCGATCCCGCCGACCGCGATCCCGCTACCCAGCGCCTTGTCGTCCTCGGCCACAGCATGGGCGGAGTGATCTCCCACACCCTCGTCAGCGACAGCGGCGAAGCCCTCTGGTCAAGCGTCTTCTCCGCCCCGCCCGAAAAACTAAAGGGAGACCCCGAGACAATCAAAACCCTCCGCCACCTGCTCACCTTCGACCGCAACCCGCGGGTCGAACGCGTTATCTTCATGGCCGCCCCCCACCGAGGAAGTCCCATCGCCGACAACCTCCTCGGTCGCTTCGGAACAACGCTAACCCGCCTTGCCCCCATCGCCGAGTCCGGCTTCGCCGAACTTGCTCGAGCCAACGAAGGAGCCATCACCCCTGCCGCCCGTGCCTTCTACGCCGATGGGCGCTTCTCAGCCGTGCGCACGCTTTCAGCCAACAGCCCCGCGCTGAGCGCTCTCGCGGAACTCCCGATTCCGGTGCCGTTTCACAGCATCATCGGGTGGAAGGGCGATGCGCCGCTGGCGAAAAGTTCTGACGGCGTTGTCCCCTACGCGAGCAGCAACCTCCACGGCGCAACGAGCGAAACCGTCGTGCCCAGCGGCCACAACGTCATCAACCATCCAGATGCCATCGTGGATGTCATTCGCCTACTTCAACTCATCCCTTGAGTCACCGCCAATGTGATCTCTCCCAGCGCCGGGCGCTTGTGCACGGGCGCTCAGGCGTCGGGATACGTCGAGACAAGCACATGATCAAAATTATTGATCACAATCGAAATGGATCCTGCGTAACCGCGTTTCTCTTGAACCAAACAAAAACAAAGCATCCCTGTCCTCCCAAGAAATTCCGCCGCAAAGTCTCGTTCATATTCTACGCGGGCTCGTATTTCGCCGCGTGACGCTGATACCAATCCTTCGGCCACCCGACGAACGTCCCCTGCTCCGTTTCGACCTCGTCGTGGAGTTGCATGAGTTCGTGGTAGGTCTGGAATGTCGTCGGATGCACCGCCGGAATCAGGCCCTTTTCGACGATGGTCGCGGGCTGAATGAAGCGGAAATGCTCGAACGGAATCGCGTTGAGATCGCGTTCGTCCAGAATGCCGTCCCAAGATTTGCTCGCGTGTCCGTTGAGGTTCTCGGCGCCGATGGTGGAGCCAAGACAGACGTCGATGAGCACCGCGCCATATTCCTGCATCGCCGTCGCGATCACCCGCGCGCCGTCGTTCAGCCCCAGCGTCGAAAGATCCAGCGTCGGATCGAGTTGCATCGTGATCCCCTCCGGGATGCCGCCCAGGATGCCACCGTCCGTCCAGGTCGCGGGGAAGCAGTGCGCCAGCAGGCCCGCGAAGCGCGTGGCAAAGGACAGCTTGTGCTCGATCCGCCCGCTCAGGACTTCGTCGTAGCGGGTGATGCCCGCGATGCTCGGCGTCCCCGATGCCCGGCAGGGACCGTAGAGGTGAATGGTCTCGCCGTTCGAAATCGCAAACCGCTTCGGATCAAACGTCCCCGGCCCGTCCAGCGGGTAGGTGATCCCCGACCACGTCGACCACGTGCCGTCGTCGTTGCGCCGTGCACCCCACAGATCCCACACCTTGTTCCGCTCGCGGTCGATGATACTGAGGTGGCCATCGGTCATCGCGTCCGGCACCGCGTCCTCCGGCATCGGAATGGTCGGACCGAAGCCCTCGCCAAACCCAACCGGGTGATCCGGGCGAGCCTCCAGCAGATACTTGGAATGGCGATACAAATACTGCGCCTCGGCGAACGGCTCGTGAAAGCGCCGCTTAATCGTGACCCACTTCGTGTCGGGCTTCGTCTCGTAGATCGGCAGCGTCCAACGGCGCAGACTCAAATAAAATCCGGGCTCGCGACTGGACTGCTCCAAAAACCGAACCCAGCGATCCGTCTCCGGCGCGATGGGCGAGTCGTCCGGGATGGGCTGATTCCAATAACTGTCGTCGCTGAAAAACCGAGCGGGTGGGGTGGAATTTGACATCGAGGGCGGGAAGCTTTCCGACACTCTGGAGCTCTGTCACCCGACGCGACGTGCATTCCGATGCTCGCCCCCAGCTCGCCTGAGGACAGTTTCTGAACCAATGCACGGACTGACCCCTTCGACGGACTGACCCCTTCGATGACCTCGTGGCGGGCGCCGGGCATTCGTTTCGGCCAGTTTGGCGGCGTTGAACCATCGGCTGTCCTCAGCCGATTCGACGCGCGGTGCCCGTCGGGAGGCGCACCATTTACACGAAGCCGCAATGGAATTAGTCTCGTCTGTCGGCGACTGTTCAAAAGCGGAATTCTCGCCTGTTCAAAAGCGAACAGCGATTTTAGAGGCTGAAGTGGCCTAGAATGGGGGGCCAGACGGTTTTGGGAGGGTGTTCGACGACCCAGAAACGGCTTCCGGGATGGTGGACGATGGTGACGCTCTTGCGCTGGGTGTTGGAGATCTCGTAGTTGGAGCCATCGAAGTCGATGGTGTGGTCATTGTTCACCCGGCGGGAGCAGCGGATTGAGAGGTGTAAGTCTAGGAGCGCGGAAGGCGGGATGGGGCGCATGCGCCCGCTGTCGCCAAGCGACTGCGCTTCCCACAGATGGAGCGGGACCTTGCCGGTGGAGCGATTGACGGTACGGTTCTGCCTGGCAATCTCCATCTGAAGAATTTCGTCGGCCTGGGGCCAAGTTTTGGCGCTGGCATGGGCGAGTAGTGTGACGAGCCGTCTCTGGAAAGTCCCGAAACGGCGCTCGATCTTACCCTTAGCTTGTGGGGTCGGTGCCACTAAGTGAGCGACGCCGAGTCCGCGGAGGGCGCGTTGGAATTCACTCTTAGGATCGCAGTGATCGCCGCTGGAACTTGGCCCGAAGAGGCTGAGGCCATCAGTGTAAACGATCTGCGGCAGGCCCCAGGTCTCGAAGGATTCGCGGAAATGTCCGAAATGGTTCCAAGTGGTATCGGATTCCACGAAGCGACCTGCTAGATTCAGGCCCGAATGGTCGTCGACGGTGAGCAGTAAAGTCTGTTTAGCGGCGGCGGGCCACCATTGGTGGATCGAACTGTCGTGCTGCCAAAGTTCGCCGATGCGAGCGCGACGGAAGCGCCGATAAACGCGAGGCTTGCGGGTCGGCGAGGGCACCAGATGGGCGTAGCGCGCTTTGACGTGGGTCTCGACGACCGAGCGCGCCCGAACGAATCCGCAGAGTCGCTCAAGTTCGTCGGCGACTAACTGGTAATTGGGTGGGTTCTGAAGCGGCAGAAACTCTTGGAGAAAGCGTTCAACTTCGGGCGGCCAGTCGGCGCGACGAGCGCCCCCGCTGGCAGCCGGGGCGTAGGAATTACGATTTGCGAGGTAGGCCGTGCGGAGTTCATAGAGCCTGGTTTTGCCGATGCCTAACTGGCTTGCGGCATTGCTGGCATCGAGAAGTCCTGCATTGAAATCTGCAAGTGTGCGACGGACAAAATCTGGCGGGAGACGGTGGGTAATCTGCTTCTTTTCAATCCGGGATAATCGACCAGGCGAGCGCGCAAGCCAGCGCGTTCCACAAACGCTTCACCCCAACGGCTGGTATCCTTGGGGCACTGGGGCCGGGGAGCAGGCGCGCACGCGGGAAGCGCCTCTCCGTCAGCCTCCGCTACGCTCCGGCCTCCTCCGAGGCGCTTCCCGCGTCTCCCAATACAACGCCCCAAAACCCCCAATCCACTTTTGAACAGTCTCTCATTCCGCTTTTGAACAGTCTCCGTTCACTTTTGAACAGGCCCCGACATGGAATTAGTCTCGTCACCGGCACAAGCAGCTCTCTCATGCCGGATACTCTCCTCCATCACTTCGACGCCGCGCTTTGGACCCGCTCCGCCGGGGAAGGGGTCAGTGGAAGGGGTCTGGAAGGGGTCAGCCGATGATTTCTCACCAATTCGCTTTTGTTTTGGGCAGAAGCTATCCATTGATTTGGGACCACACAATCTATTGGTTATTGCCTTCCGCAGAACTCGCTTTCTCACCCTGCTATCAGAATTCATCGGCTGACCCCTTCCGCCCTTCCGCGCTGCTATCAGAATTCATCGGCTGACCCCTTCCGCTGAGCCTCGGCGAATGGCTCGTGAAAGCGCCGTCCGATCTCCACCCACTTCGTGTCGGGCTTTGTCTCGTAGATCGGCAGCGTCCAGCGCCGCAGGCTCAGATAAAATCCGGGCTCGCGGCTGGACTGCTCCAGAAAACGAACCCAGCGAGCCGTCTCCGGCGCGATCGGCGCATCGTCCGGAATGGGCTGATTCCAATAGCTGTCGTCGCTGAAAAAACGGGCGGGTGCGGTGGGGTTTGACATTAGAAGCAAGGATCGTTGCGGCACTTCGCAGCTCTGTCACCCGACGCGCCGTGCATTCCGATGCTCATCCCGCGGCTCGCCTCAGGACAGTTTCCGAACCAATGCACGGACTGACCCCTTCGAATGCACGGACTGACCCCTTCGAGACCCCTTCGACGGACTGACCCCTTCGATAACCCCTTCGACGCAGAATTCATCGGCTGACCCGAATGGCACTAACTTAAGGACGCTTTGGGATGGCATTGAAGGGTAATTTACTTTGAAAGCAGCGCTTAAGTTAGTGCCATTCTCGGCTGACCCCTTCCGCTGACCCCTTCCGTCGGCTGACCCCTTCCGCAATGAGTTCGCAGCATGGCTCGAACGGAGCGGTGCGGAGGTGAGATAATTGCTTTTTGCACAGCGACCCCGATTTCCCCGACCCGGAGGTGAGATAATTGCTTTTTGCACACCGACCCCGATTTCCCCGACCCCGATTTCCCGCCGATTAAGTAGTGTGTCAGAAATCATCGGCTGACCCTCCGCGGTTCTGCGGGCAGCTCGGCAGTTTGGAGGCGGTGACGAATATAGCGTGCACCCCAGTCGCGCAATGGGACAAGGACTTCTCCCAGGGGAGCCGCCATCGGAGTGAGTGCGTAGATGCAGGTCCGCGGGCGATCGGGGTCCTCGCAACGCTTGATCAGGCCGTCGCGTTCCATTTCCCTCAATTGGCGGGCAAGAATGCGAGAACCGATCTGTGGGATCTGACGGCGCAGTTCGGAGAAACGTTGTGCGCCCTCCCAGAAGGCGAAGAGTAGGATCGGCTTCCAGCGACCTCCGAGCACATCGAAGATCACCTCGATGGGGCAACCGCCCGCTCCGGTAGCGGTGGTTGGCGGTGACGGGCAATCGGAGATGTTCTTTATTGGTCATCAATGCAGTGACAAAAATGGAACCACCACAGCAGTGGCGGGACGGTGCTAGAATTCGGGGCAACCTAAATACCCTATGCGATTTTGGCAACTCACTCCCTTCGATCAAACACCCGGCCTCATCCTTCGTGAGGCAACTCCTCCCGATCCGGCCCACGGCCAGGTCCGGCTGCGGATGCTGGCGGCTTCACTAAACTACCGTGACCTGCTGGTCATGCGTCGGACTTACTCTTCTCCATCGGACTACTCGCCGATCGTTCCCTTATCCGATGGCGTTGGCCTCGTGGATGCCGTCGGGCCTGGAGTGGACCGTGTCAAGGTGGGCGAGCGCGTCGCGTCGGCCTTCATGCCCGGCTGGATCAATGGGGAGCTATCGACGGAAAAATCAGCCAGCGCTCTTTGGGGCGGTCGGGTCGATGGGATGCTTGCTGAATATGTCATGGTTCCGGCCGAGGGGCTGGTGCGTGTGCCCGAGCACCTCAGCGATGAAGAAGCCGCGACTCTGCCCTGCGCCGCAGTAACCGCATGGTTTGCTCTTTTTGAAGGCAATCGGATCCTGCCGGGCGACACGGTGCTGGTCATCGGTTCGGGCGGAGTCTCCCTGTTTGGCCTCCAGTTCGCGCGGATGGCTGGCGCGCGGGTGGTTGCGACGACGAGCAGCGCAGAAAAAATTCCGCGCCTGAGGGAGTTGGGAGCGGAAGCCGTTTGGGATACGCGGAGCCATTCGGATTGGCCGCAGGCCGTGACCGCGTGGACCGAAGGTCGCGGGGTGGATCTTGCGGTCGATGTCTCGGGGCCGGAAACGTTCAACCGGACGCTTGAAGCGGTGCGAGTCGGCGGTGCGATTTCGCTAATGGGAGTGCTGAGTGGGCTGGGGAAATGGGGGTCAGTGTGCAAAAACGAATTCCTACTTCCCGCGGAAAGGGGTCGGAAAGGGGTCGTGGGCGGGAGCGAAAATTCAGCGGGTGACGTCACCGCTCCCGTCAACACCACGGACGATCCGGTGGGCTTGGTCGCACAGCCGACACACATCACGGCGAGCGCGCAGGCGCCAAGGAAACGGGACCTTTGCCGAGTCTACCCCGTTGCGCAATGGAGTCGCGCGGGCATAATGCGCCGGATGCCGCCCGCGACCGATCCGACCATCGTCCTGACCGAAAAATCCCTCACGGGCATGGGCGGTTGGCAGATTTGGAAGCAGGCGCGAGCCATCCACGAAGGCGGTCACGTGATCGAAGCGACCTACGAGCCGCCGTTGCTCAAAGGACGAGTCTCGGAGGGCGGTAAGGAATTCCTCGCGGCCTCCGCTTCAACAACCGCATCGACGTCGACAACCTGTGCCCCTGCCGCGACTCCCGCGTTCGCGTTCTGATCTGCGCTCACTCCATCGCCGTCGTAGAACGTGTCAGTAGAACGTGTCAGTCCGTTCATTGGTTCAGAATTCGCATCCGATGCCCGCTTACTCAAAGAAATCCCCCCCGAATTACCGCCGGTCCGCGGCATGCGCCCGCGTCGTAACGCCGGATGCATATTGCCCCGACCGCCCGGCATCCGACGCGCCGACGCTCGCTTCCGGTAGCTCGGAGGTCCGGCCTAATTCGTCGGCGGGGGCAGGCTGATGGTTGGTTCAGAGTGGGTGAACCGAGGGGTGTGATTGCGAAAAAGGTCAAAGCGGTAGGGGTCAGCCGAGAATGGCACTAAGATAAGGGGGATTTGGGAGGATTTTCGACCCCGGATTTTCGGTGAGGGAGCGGTCCCATTTGGCGGCGGGGCTTGGTCAAGAGGCGATAGTTTTTGGGGCGGCGTTTTCTGACTCTGGGTTCGGATCGGTCTGGGCGCAGCGGAACGAGATCGCTGGCGATGGCAGAGAGCATGGCGTCGAGGATGGCGGAGATGGTGCGGGGTTTAGCGTTGGCCCCACTGGTGGCGTTGGCGAACTGACGGACGGTATCGAGAGTGCCCTTGAAGGAGACGCGATCCAGGTCGAGTTCGTGAATCAGGGCGGCTTTCTGCATGACGCTGCGGACGAGGTTGTAGGCGATGAAGTGCATGAGGAGTTCGCGCTCGATGAGGGCCGGGGATTTGCAGCGCAAGACGTCCATGTTGAGAGCGATCTTGATCTCGCGAAAATGGAGTTCGACGCTCCAGCGGCGGAAGTAGAGGGAGGCGAGATCATCGGCGGGAATGGCCGTCTCGGAGAGCAGCAGGGTGGTCACCAAGGTCACGGTCTGGGTGCGGAAGCCGGGTTGGGCGATGGTGTAGCGCACGACGCGCACTGGAATATCCGCGGGCCAGAGCGCGAACTCCTCGGGCGTCATCCCGCGTGGTCGCTGCGCGGGGCGCTTCCAGACAATGTTCACATCGAAATTTGCCGACTTGGGAAGCTGAGCACCAATGGCCTTGCGGATCCGTTTTTCGGGCAAGCGCATCAACGAGTCCACGCCCAGGGAGAGCAGACCGGCAATAGCCCCGAAGGAACAAAATCCCCGGTCGGTGAGAACGAGATCGCCACGATTGAAAATGCTCCAAAGGTTGCGAAAAAGCCGGGTCTCATGGGTGAGACGATCGCCCCAATCCGCCTTGAGAAGAGCTCCGGTGAGAAGGCAGAAAACGCCAACCAGATTGATTGCGGGAAAGCCACACCCCGGCTTCTGACTGCTGCTCTGCGGCCAACGATCTTGATTGGCTTCGGTGTCGGGCATGGAGACACCCGTGCCGTCCACGAGCCGTACCTGGCGACCATGCCAGAGAGCGCCGCTGGGAATATTGGCTTCCATGCGCACGGCCAGATGGGTGTTGATTCCTTCCAGTGTCGCCACCGGGAGCTTGGCTCGCGCCTGGCAATAAGCGCTGGTATTGCCACTCATGACCTCGGTCTCTGTAGTGCCAGACGGTTTGGATTTTCTGCTCACCAAAGCCATGACCTTGCACACGGCTTCGCGACAGGAACCGTTCGGGGTTTGCACCTGATCCAGGAAGCTCCAGAAGACACGTTCGAGCGAGAAAATGCGCTTGCGGCTGTGAGCACAGCTGGGCGTTGAGCTAAGTAACTTCCGTGAAATGTAGGAGCCAAAGACGTTGACCAACACCGAGAGCGAACCGCTCTGCCTGAGCTTGGCAAGGGCCTGCGTCAGGGGTGAGACTGGCGGTCGTCCAAAAAGCCGCGAACTAAAATTTGGGAAAAACGGGTTGAAAGAACGCATCCAATACAAGTATATATACTTAATCGAAGCCGCCAGTGAATTATGCCGAAAACCGCTAAAAAATCCGACCTCACCGCCCGGGAAATCCGTCGACTCGAAGCACGCTACAGCACCCTGGCCTCGGAGCTGGGAAGCTTCCCCGAATTGAGTCAGGGAAGCGTGATGCCCCAACCTCCCCGGGCTTGGCGGTGGACCCGCAAAGTTGCCGGAAAAACCGTCACCGTTGGGCTCAGTCCCCTCAAAGCCCAAAGGATGAAACTAGCCATCGCCAACCATCGAAAGCTGGAAAAGAACGTTACCGAGATGCGCGAGATAACCCAGAAACTCATCTTGAGAACCCCAGATCCCTCCCCGATTCCCAAACGCGAGCCGCCTCCTAAATCCTCCTTAAGTTAGTGCCATTCGGGTCAGCCGATGAATTCTTCAAAGCGGTAGGGGTCAGCCGATGAATTCTGACGACGCTTAGCTAGCGGAAGGGGTCACGTGAAGGGGTCGGTCCATAGCATTGGCACATTCGGCGCTCGCAACTTTCCATCGATTTTCGACTTTCACTGTCGGGCTCAGATTCGGAGAGGGAAGTGGGGGTCAGAAGTGGGGGGTCAGTATGCAAAAACGAATTCCTACTTCCCGCGGAAAGGGGTCGGAAAGGGGTCGTGGGCGGGAGCGAAAATTCAGCGGGTGACGTCACCGCTCCCGTCAACACCACGGACGATCCGGTGGGCTTGGTCGCACAGCCGACACACATCACGGCGAGCGCGCAGGCGCAAAAGAAACGGGACCTTCGCCGAGTCTACCCCGTTGCGCAATGGAGTCGCGCGGGCATCATGCGCCGGATGCCGCCCGCGACCGATCCGACCATCGTCCTGACCGAAAAATCCCTCACGGGCATGGGCGGTTGGCAGATTTGGAAGCAGGCGCGAGCCATCCACGAAGGCGGTCACGTGACCGAAGCGACCTACGAGCCGCCGTTGCTCAAAGGACGAGTCTCGGAGGGCGGTAAAGAATTCCTCGCGGCTTCCGCTTCAACAACCGCATCGACGTCGACAACCTGTGCCCCTGCCGCGACTCCCGCGTTCGCGTTCTGATCTGCGCTCACTCCATCGCCGTCGTAGAACGTGTCAGTCCGTTCATTGGTTCAGAATTCGCATCCGATGCCCGCTTACTCAAAGAAATCCCCCCCCGAATTACCGCCGGTTCGCGGCATGCGCCCGCGTCGTAACGCCGGATGCAGATTGCACCGACCGCCCGGCATCCGACGCGCCGACGCTCGCTTCCGGTAGCTCGGAGGTCCGGGCTAATTCGTCGGCGGGGGCAGGCTGATGGTTGGTTCAGAGTGGGTGAACCGAGGGGTGTGATTGCGAAAAAGGTCACCGGGGCGAGACGAAGAAAGTGGCACCGCGGAGATTGAAGACGGCTGGCGCGGCGCGACCAGCCCTACCCAGTCGGGTAGGGAACGTCGCGCCGCGCGTTCCCTCGCTCTCTCGGCCCACTTTCGCAATCACACCCTGAACCGAGTCTTGCGAGCGTTCACAATTGACCTGACTTCGGTCGTGGCGGCGGTCGGTGACCGCCGTTCGCTTCTCGCCCAGGTGGTGCAACCATATGCTCACGCCCGACCTTGGCCGCTGCCGCCAGTTCATGAACGCTGCAGACGATGTCTCCCACCCGACTTTTGTCCCTCCTCGCCGTCGCCGCCGCGACCCCGCTCTTTGCCGCCGATTCGCCGAATCTTTATTGGCCGGGCACGTTCGAGGGGGCCGTCTTCGGGGGGAACTTCAGCTCCGCGAAAAACGTCCAACTCGAGACCGGCACCAATCACACGCCGGGCGGAACCCGGGCTTGGAAGATCCAACCGGGCTACCAACACCTTGAACTGCTCACCGACGGGACCGGCGATTTCGAAGTCTCCTTCCACGCCCGCGCCGAGAGTCGACTCGAAGTCGTGCTGAAGGTCATCAGTCCGGGTGCCGACGGCAAGCCAGCGGAGGACCCTCATTCCATCACGATCGAGCCCTCCGAAGACTGGCGGGAATACCGCGCGGTCGTGCCGGTGAGCGATCCCTACCCAGGTCCCCGCACCGGCGAGATCCTCGTCACCGCCTTTCAATCCGGCGACGCCGACATCTGGATCGACGATCTGGAAGTGCGCCGAGCGAGCGAGGATCCGGACGCGCCGTCGCCCGCTCCCGCCCCGGACGCCACGACCTCGATCCCGCTCGGCGGCGAAAGCGAACTCGCCGTGGACCAGGCGCCAATTCCCTCCTCGATTTCCCGCGACATCCCGGTCGACGGACTGGCCGGAAACCATGTCCGCGTCTGGCTCGACGTCACCTACGACTCCGTTGCCGAGCCCGCGAAGAATTGGGCCGGCGTCGTCGCCGAGCTTCGCGCCACCGACGCCGCCGGATCGTCCACCGTCCTCGAATCGACTCCGGCGCCCTTCTGGCTTCCCATCGGCCACGCGGCCCCCGCGGGCGAGCCGCGCACGATCCGGGCCGAATACTGGATCCCTGCCGACGCTCAATCACTCACCTTCCTCGCGCAACTCCAGCCGGGCGCGCAGTCGAACGGTGCCCGCCTCGAAAATCTCCGGATCGAACGTCTCTCCGAAAAGTAGCTCCCTTGGGTGGCGGAAAAAGCGCCGCCTACGACTGGCTCAGTGCCAGCGTCCCGGCAACGTGTTCGTAAAACGGATCGCCGGGCACGATCGAGCCGCGCTCGACGGCCCGGCCCGTCGCGGCGGATTTGTAGAGCGAAGACAGAAACTCGATCGTGGTCCGGACTTCGGGGCCACTCACGAGCGGCCGCCGCCCGGCTTGAAAATCGCGCACCATCGCCTGGAGCTGGGAGGAAGGTTGGGCGGAAATTTCCTCCGGGATCGTTCGGAATTCCTCCGCCGCCGCCGGGTCAACGTCGGGCAGCGTCTGGAAGCGCCACTTGTCGTTGTCGAGGTTGTAGAGCGCGCCTTCCGTCCACGCCGAGCCCCGCTCGAAATCATAGCGCAGGAACGTTCGCTGCGCCGGGCAGAGGGCGGAGTTGAGAATATTGCCCACGGCTCCGTTGGCAAACCGCACGCTCGCCGACGAAGTGTCCTCGACCTCGATGTCCCGGTCGATCGTCGCGGCCAGCGCGCTCACCGTTTCCCAATCACCCATCGTCCAAAGAAAGCAATCCATCGCGTGAATCCCGAGCCCCATCGTCGGTCCGCCGAAATCGCTCTTCCACGTCCCGTGCCACCCGGTCGCGTAGTAACTCGCATCGCGATACCAAGTCGTGTGGCAGGTCCCGACGAGGATCCTGCCCGCAACCCGCTCCTCCACGAGCCGCTTGACGTGCCGCTGCGCGCTCCCGAAACGACTTTGAAAAACCGAAGAACAGAAACGCCCGGTCCGGGCCTCGACCTGCTGGATCGCGTCCAATTCGCGCAGGGACGCACACAGCGGCTTCTCGCACAGCACCCACGCCCCCGCCTCCATCGCCCGGATCGAGAGCGACGCATGGAACGCCGGCGGCGTCGCGATGACGACGATGTCCGGTTTTTCTTCCGCGAGGAGCCGGTCCACGTCGGTGTGGAATCGCGGGATGCCAAACTTTTCCGCGAATGCCCGGGCTCGATCCGCGTCCACGTCCATCACCGCGACGAATTCAGCATCACCGTCCGGGAATAATGCGATCGACGGGTCGGCGTCGGGGCGAACGTGATAACCCGCGATGGCACCGGTGCCGAGGAGAGCGATTCGGAGCCGACTCACGCCGCTGGCTTCTCTGGAAATTCCCCGCGCCGCCGGAGAATGGCCTGGATCTCCAGGACCCGCGCCTCCGTCAGCGGATAGTTGCGCAGCACCAACAGGCACAGCCCGAGCAGCACACATTTGCCGCTGAAGAGCAGCAGCATGTTGTGGAACACGCCCGGGGCTTGATTGGCTTCCAGCGCAATGTCGAATCCCGTCGCCTCGACCAAAAATCCCGACAACCCCGTCGCCACGGCCACGACGGTCTTCATCATGAACGCGGCCGTTGCACTGAAGAGCCCCTCGCGCCGACGGTGGGTGCGGAGTTCGTCCGCGTCGACCACGTCCGCCATCATCGTCCCCAGCACCATGAACGTCGACACGATGCCCATCGAATAGAAGAACGGGCTAATGAACATGAGATACGGATGCTCGGGGTTGAGAAGCACGTATTGCAGGCCCGATCCGATGATCATCATCCACAGCGCGAGCTTGAGCGCGTTGTGCTTGCCGTATTTCTTGCAGATCCACGTGACGATCGGGATGCCAGCCAGCGCGAGGACGTTGGCCAACGTCTCGACCAGCGCCAGGAACCCGGCACCCTTCACCACGTTTCCGCCGAAGACGTAGTAGATCCCGAGGAAGTAATTGAAGACGCCGAACGCGACGACCGTGAACAGGAGCACGACGTAAATGAACGCGATCCGCAGGAAATCCGGCGACCGAAACGTCTCCGAGATCGCGCGGAAGAAGTTGTCCTTCGCGGCCGTCACCTTCATTCGCTCGCGCGTCGTGAGTCCCGCGATGACCGCCGCGATCACCATCAACACCGCGAGCCCGCCCGTGAGCCAGCGCATGCCGTGCACCGCATCGGGGAAGATCCCCAGCAGGCAGAACGGGAAGAGATACGGGATGCCGAAGTAGGCGATCCGCCCGGCCAGCGCCTTCGCCATCTGCACCCGCGTCCGCCCGTGGTAGGTCTGCGACAACTCGAGTCCCAGCGCGCCGTAGGGCACGGCGTAAACGGTCTGCGACGTCGCGAACAGCACCAGCCCGACCGCAAAAAACGTGAGCACCGTCGTCTGGCTCGCATCGACTGGGAACATCCACGCCGCCGTCATGGTGAGCGCCATCATGACGGCGCCGATGATGATGAACGGTCGCCGCCGCCCCATCCGCGTGCGGGCGTTGTCGGAGACGAAGCCCATCACCGGATCGGTCACCGCGTCCCACAGCCCGCGCAGCATGAGAATGATGCCAACGATGCCGGGCGCGATCCCCATCGTCGTGACGAGGATCGGATTCGCCATCGACGACATCGCGTTGCTGGCGAGCGTGTTCACACCCTCCGGCAGACTGTAGGCGATCAGCTCGTTGCGAGGGACTCGATACTCGCCCGCGGCCTCCTCACCGTTCGATTTCGGAGCGGCGGCGGGGGTTGGGGGCGACGGTTGGTCGGGCATGTTCTTCAGGAATGGTGGTTGGTCGCGGGCTCTTCACCGGGCTGATTCATCAGCCGCGCCAATCCCGAGAGCCAGCCCGCGCTGTGGGGGATCCAGTCTTCATCGGTGAAAGAATGGGGACCGTCGTTTGCGGCGCTGACCTCCACGTCGAAGCGAAACTGCGCGCCGGTCGCAAACCCGTTGCAGACGACCCCGCGCGTGCCAAACCACGCGCCCGCCGTCCGCTTCCCGACGCGGTGGATCATGCTCACCGGCACCGCCACACCCTCCGGCACGTCGTCGCGAAAAATCGTGCAACCCGTCTCGATGGCCTGCCGCGTGAGACCGGCGTTGAGCCCCGCGACCCATTGCAAATTCCCGTAGGCGATCTCGCGCAGCGACGGTTCGTCGAGGAAATCCGCCAGCTCGAACGCGAGCGCGGCGGTCAGACCGTAGATCACGTTCATGCCGTGCCACGGGCCGACAAAAAACAACGCGCCGTCGTCGCCGAAGACGCCCTGCGGCACGATGAGAAACGGATTTCGCCGACAGCCCGGGATCAGGTAACCGTGGACGAATCGCTCCAGCGCATCGCGCCACGCCGCCGCGTCGGCGTGGTCCGGCCAGAGCCGTGACATCTCGATCAACGGCAGGACGTAATTCGGAAATGTGCCCCCGGCGTCGGTGCCAAACGTCCCCTGCGAGATCGAATGCGTCCACGACACCTCGCTCCACGGCGCGGAATCGTATTCGCGAAAATGACCGTGCAACCCCGACTCCGCGGCGTCCTCGTGGATCTGTCGCGCTATGATCGCCCGCGCAATCTCGCAAGCCAGCTCGCGCGCGTCCTCCCGCCCGCCACGCCACGTCTCGAGTGCGCCCCAGCAGAGCATCACCAGATCGCGCGTCGTCCATTCGTCCGCCGGGATCGGCGTGTCCGCCGCCAGCCCTCTCTGGATTCGGCTGAGACCCGTGTCGCCGAGCGGGGCCGCCTCCGTCGTGAGCCAGTGCAGCGCCCGGTCGGCGGCCTCGACGTAGCGGCGGCGCGACGCGGCGGCACTCTCCGGGAGCAGTCGCGCGGCTCGGCGCCAAGCCACCACGGCCTTCGACGCGTCGTTCGGCAGCACGACCTTCTCGTTCTCGAGCGCGTCGTGCGACAGCGCGCCGTCGGGAAACCCGTGCGCCTTCGCCCGCTCCTGCGTGAGCACGAGGTAATCGCAACCGGTCATCACCTGCGCTTCGATCCGCGCCCGCACGTCCGAATCCAACCGGTCGGCGGCGAATTCCAGGACATCGGTCAGCCCAATGATCATCGAACTCTGCGCGTTGCTCTCCTGCCACATCGCGCCCGCGTCCATCCACCCGCACTTCGCCTTCGCCATCACCGCCCGTGGCTCGAGCATCTCCACCGCCATCGGAAAAAGGGCCTGATCCCACAACGTCCCCCGGCCCACCAGCAAACCATCCGCGGCGAGAATCGTCGTGTCATCCGCGACCACGCTCACCCGCCACGACCCCTCGCCCACCGAACCGGCGGGAAACTCCGCCACCCACCAGTGCGTTCCCCAGAGTTCCCCCCATTCCTGCAGGGGGCGTTCGTGCGAGTCCGTATCCAAGCCAAACGGCCCCGCGCCCCCGCCCTCCCGCCGGTCGAAGTCGAGCCGACAAACGGCGTCCGCGGCAATCGTCCCGGGATCGTCGGCCCGGACGATCACGCGAATCGGAAAGTCGGGCTCGTAGCCGACCTGGGAGAAAAGCAGAGATCGTTGGATACCGGTCGCCATGAAAAAGAGTGGATGGAGGACTCGCGACCGGTCCGATCTATTCGGCGAGCGGGGTCACGATCTCAAAAGTTTCGCCGACCCGAATCTCGTCGATGGATCCGCTGCTCTGAAGCGCCCAACCGGAGGTGAGCGCCACGATCTCGAAACGAAGTTGAAATCGGTTTTTCCCATCCACTTCCATCGTGAACTCAGCGGTCTCCGCCGGGTCCGCGTTGCCGGGTTCGGGGTTGACGTAAAGGGTCACGCGCCCCGTCGGATCGTTGCCATCGCCATCCGGAAGGACGATCTCGGCCACGAGCAGATCGGCCTCGGCGGGATCGACGCTCGGCACGGCCTCGGTGCCGGGAATCACCGCAAACGGACCCGGATTGACGTAAGCGCCGTAGCCCAACGCCGCCGCGTCGCTGCCCAGCGCCACGTTTTTGTAGAAGGCACCCGCCTCCTCCTCTTTCGACTGCGACAACTCGAGGGCGAGCGTCGTCTTGTCGAGTTCGGAGTCCCGCGAGACCAGGTAACTCACCCAGAACACGCCGCTGTCGAAGGCTTGACCCATCGCGCGGTGGGCCGTGGAGAGTTCCGGATCAACGGCCATCGCCCGGACCCGACCGCCACTGGTCGCGAGCGTTTTCCCGTTTTTGGAATACCCCAGCGATTCGCCTTCCTCGACGATCCACTCCTCGCCGGACGAGATGTTCTCCGACTGGGTCCAGCCGTCGTTTCCGGCGAGCGCGCCGCCGGGATAATCGAAGCCTTCGTAAAAAAGCGGATCGGCCCCGGCAACGAGTGGGGCCAAAGCGAGGACGAGGCTGACGGAGAGAAAAACTTTCATCGTGGGGGGCGGAACCGGTTTCGGACAAACGGGACACGCGCGCGAGGAAGCCCCGCACGCGTCTCGACGCGATGGATTATTCCACGACCTTCAGCCCCTCGATCTCGAGGTCCCAAGGTTTGTTGCCGAGCTCGGCGGAGGTAAGAAAGAGGACGTTGTCGATCATGGCGGCGGATTCCGGTGCGGCCGGCTCCCCGGATTCACCCATCGCGGGGACGGGTTGATCGAGCGGCGTCGTCGCGCGGAACGTCTTCGCCTCGGCGGGGTCGATGCCGGTCAGATCGAGCTCGTATTCGTATTTCTCCGACCAATCCGAAGAAAGCAACACCACCCTCAGCTTGGGACCTTCATCCTGCACGGTCCCGAGCATCGTGACTTCCAGGTAGCGCTTTTCGCTGACCTCGCCGACCTCGAAATCCACGTCCTTCACGATGGCCTGGATCGTCCAGAAGTTATCGCCTCGAATCACGAGGGCCGTGTCCGACATTTCGAGGGCAGCTTTGTTGCCGCCGTTGCCGGCGACTTCGGTGACGTTTCCGTCGGTGCCAAAATCAAGTTCCTCGGCGGCGTGGAGGAGGGTGGTGGAGGCGAGGAGAGCCGCGAAGAGGGGGACAAATTTCATCCCAAAAACCCTGCCCGGTTCCCTCGCCGATTGCACCCCGAACTTCGTGCAATTGGATGCGCGGCGGCTGGTGATCCGCCAGGTCAACGGGCGCGGTTTCTCCGGATCAGCTCGATTCGCTGCTCGACACTCGCCGCCGAGCGCAAACCGTCGGCGGGAGTGTTGAAGGCGTAATCGAGCAGTTTCTCCACCGTGGTCGTCGCGACGTGCAACCGCGTGTCCGACGACGCGTAGTAAATAAAGACGTCGCCATTGCCGCGCGCGATCCAGCCATTGGCGAAGACAACGTTCGACACGTCGCCGACCCTCTCCGCACCCCGCGGCGCGATGAAATACCCCTGGGGCTTGGCGATCACCCGCCAAGGCTCGGCCAGGTCTGTCACGAAAACGTAGAGCACGTAGCGAAGACCCGCCGCGCAATTCCGCACCCCGTGCGCGAGGTGCAACCAGCCTCGCTCCGTGCGGATCGGAGCCGGGCCCTGGCCATTTTTAGCCTCGGTGATGGTGTGGTAGACGCGAGCGTCGACGATACTCTCCTCGCCGATCTCCGCACCGTCCATCGTCTCGCACACCGCCCAGCCGATGCCGCCGCCCTTCCCCGCTTCGATGAAGCTATCCTGTGGTCGGGTGTAGAGGCCGTATTTCCCATCGACGAATTCCGGGTGCAGCACGACGTTTCGCTGCTGCGCGGAGCGGGATTTCAGATCAGGCAGGCGCTCCCAAGTGCGCAGGTCCTTCGTTCGAGCGATGCCGCACTGCGCGATGGCGGCGGACGTGTCGTGCGCGGACGCCGCGGGATCCTTCCGCTCGGTGCAGAACAACCCGTAGATCCAGCCATCCTCGTGCCGCGTGAGTCGCAGGTCGTAGACGTTCGTGTCGGGGTCTACCGTCTCGGGCATGACGAGCGGCTCGTCCCAGAAGCGGAAGCCGTCGATGCCGCTGGCGCTCTCCGCGATGGCGAAGAACGATTTGCGATCGCTGCCCTCCGCCCGCGCCACGACGACGCATTTCCCCTCCCACTCGATCGCCCCGGCGTTCATCACGCCGTTGACCCCCAACCGCTCGAGGAGGTGCGGATTCGTCTTCGGATTCAGATCGAATCTCCAGTCGATGGGAAAGTGGTCCGCCGTCAGGATGGGGAATTCGTAGCGCTCGAAAATGCCGTTGAACCAATCGTCCGCAACGGGATTGGGACGCTCGATCAGAGCTTGATGACGGGTGAGAAGACGGTGGAGGTTTTGGTCGAAATTCATCAGAGCGGGGTTGAAACGGAGAGGTAGCGTGTCCATCCGTGGTCTGCCAGAAAAGTCGGATCGCGTGCAATTTGTTGCAAGCTGTCGCGGCGCGGACGCATCGAATTGCACACCACCGCCCTTGCCGCCCGCGGCCGCTCATGGGACGACCTTCGTCGACATGACGAACGACACGCTGCTCGCGGAGCCTGCCCCCAAAGCATCGCGGGCGGACCGGGATCGGCGGGCTCACGAATCCCCGCGGTCGGCCGCGCTCGGCCCGCCGCGGATGATCACCCTCTCGGCGGCGCGGACGACCCTCGGAATTCTCCCCGGCCTCGGTGCCCGCGCCATCGTCTGGAAGCACGACGGCAGCCCGGACCTGCTCGACCCGACTCCAGCCGGGGGCGCGACCCACCCGGTCGGCTGGCCCGATCCGACCCCGCTCCTCGATTGCGATCCCGGTCGCGGTCACGTCGTGTGGGTTGGTCCGCAATCAACCTGGTGGACCGATCAGGATCTCCACTCCGACTTCCGCGACAGCCGCTCCGTCTGGCCACCGGATCCCATTCTCACCGCCGCGCCCCATTGCCTGGTCGAGCGCGACGTGGCCCGCCTCGCGTTCGAGAGTCCGGCGTCGCCGCACACGGGCACCGCTCTCCGAAAGACCTTCGAGATCCTCCCCGACGGCCGAGTCCGCTGTCACGCCCGGCTGACCAATACCCGCGACCGTCCCATCGCGCGCAATCTCTGGTTCAATTTCCGCGCTCCCGCGACCGGTCGCGAGTTCGTTCCTATCCGCACGGCCTCCCACGTCCGCCTCGCCGACGGGGGAATCAGCCGATACGTGAACGGCTTCCATTCCGTCGAGCTCAGGCCCGGTGAGACGCGGGCCAAGGCTTTCCTTCGCCCCAGCGCCGGGCTCATCGCCAGTGAGGTCGGTGGCGGCCTCATCGTCATTCGCTTCGACCTCACCCCGCCGGACCGCGTCCCGCCGGGACACGCGCCGGTCGAAATTTTCCGCGGACGAACCCCCGGCGAACCCGATCTCCTCGAACTCGAACACCACGGCCCGCTCGAAATCATCGCCCCCGGCCAGTCCATCGAACGCTCCGAGACTTGGGAATATCTACCCAACACCCGCATCGCGGACCTTGCCGGGAGCTTGCACCCCGCCGCTTGATCGTGCGGCTCGATGCCGCGCACACTTTCCCGATTATGTTCCCCATCAGACACCCGATCTTCCTCGTCGCCATCGCCCCGATTCTGCCGGCAATGGCTGGCCTCGCCGTGACCGAAGTCGAGGGTCCGCCGACCGGAGATCTCGTCCAGATCAAGCAAACGATCCGCGACGAGACGGGTCCGACGAGTTTTCGTTACTACGCCCCGCGCTCGGGTGCGGCGACCAAGACGGATCCCCTCGCGTTCGATCCCGATCCCACCCGGGACGACGCCGCGATCCAGGCGGATCCAGCGGAAGCCCATTACTTCTTCCGGGACCGCGATCTGGGTCAGACCTTTCGGACGGGCGCTGACGGCTTCCGCCTCGGCGCGATCACCGTGCGGCTGCAGCCGGTCGACGTCGCGGAGGCGGATCCGACCGGCGCACCCGTGTCGGTTCAATTCTTCGAGGTGGACGGTGAGCCGAAGGTCAACGCCAACGGCACCGAGCCGGGCGACCAGCACGCGAACCCCCGCTGGGACACGTTTGCGTTCTCCTGGCCGCACGATCCAGCGGACGGCAACGTGCCGGACCGCCGACCGATCAAGGCTTTCACCGACGACTTTCTCGAGGGGGAAACTTATCGGCCTTTCCACGTCGCGACGGGCGGAGTCATCCCCGATGGGCTGGAGACGAACGATTACCTGCGGTGGGAGTTCACCGGCGACGATCAGATCCCGCTCGAGCCGAACACGCGCTACGCGTTTGTCTTTCTCTTCGACGAGCCCGCCGAACCGGGCGTGAATCGGAACATCCCGCTCTCCAACGTCAACGTCGTGCCCGGCGGGAAAACGACGGACCCGTTTCCCGATGGCCACATGATCCGGCGGGAGGGCTCCTCCACCGTGTTCGACGAGGTGTTCATTGCCGACGAAGACGATCCGGCGGACGTGGAAGCGGCGCGGCGCGCGGCGTCGTTTCCCACTCGCGCCGATGGCACTCCGGACCGCGAAGCCCGACTGGAGATCCCCCCGGGAACCCTCGGGTATCCGGACGTCGATACGTGGCGGGATCTCTACTTTTTTATGGAATCCACGGGTGAAAAATAATGGGGCCCGACAGCGTCACCGCACGCCTGTAACCGCTCACTCTCCCGACGGACCCCGTCGGCGAGCCGGAACGGAATCCCCCGTTTTTCGAGAAGCGGGTCTATCAGGGTTCCCCGGGAAAAGGGTGTCCCGTGTCCACGAGCTCCATGCTCTGCCGGACGCGGTTCGATTTCTTGGAGGGAAAAGGGGCAACGATAAAACACGTCGCATGGTGCCATCCGCCGGGAATCCGCGATGGCCCATCGACCGCGAATGCGTGCTTCTTGATGCGAAAGGCGCTTAGTCAGCTACTCCCAGGAAAAATATCCCTTGATGTAGTCTTCGCCTGGATGCGCGGCATCGCGCATCGCTTCGCCGCATTGCTCGACGTTCCACCGGTGGCTGATCAGCGACGTCTGGTCGAAAAATCCAGACTTCATCAGGGAGACGCTCTGGCGCCAGACGGCGGGAAAATCCGGATGACTTCCGGGATTGGAGACCGCCAGCGTCACCGCTTTTTCCACGAAGGGTGCCCAGTCCACCGTCTCGTTCCGATGATGGCGGTGGTCCGCGAAGACCACGACCCTGCCGCCCACCCGGCAGCATTCGACGGATTTTTGAATCATGTTCGCCGCTCCGGTGGCTTCGATGACTAAGTCAAACGGACGCGATGCCGCCGCCTCCGCGACGTCCGTGTGATTTGCATCGATCACGCTGGTGGCCCCCAGCGCCATGGCGTGCTGAAGTTTGCCCGGAACGCGGTCGCAGACCACGAACTCGGAACGGGCCGACCGCTGGCCGATCTGCGTCAGCAGCAGCCCCATGTATCCGGCGCCGAGCAGACAGACCCGGTCACCAGGCTTGATGTCGGCGCTGATGAAGCCATTCAGCGCGCAGGCAGCCGGTTCCGAGATCCAATGGCACGCATTTTCTGGATCCGGCTCACCCAATTTCACCGCCCAATCGGCGCGCACGTTGAATTGCTCGTTGAACCCGGGCGCCCAGAGTGTGGTGACGAAGTCCCCCTCGTGCAGATCCCGAACGTCGCTCCCGACCTTGTCAACGAAGCCCACGCTCTCGTGGCCGAGGGAGTGCGCGGGAAATGCCGGGTCCAGAAGACCTTTGAACGTTTTAATTTCGACCTGGCAGATGCCGCACCCAACGGTCTTCACCGTCACTTCGCCAGGGGCTGGGTCCGGAAGTTTCGCGGAAGTCTCCAACAGGATGGCGACTTCTTTTTCGGGGAAAATGATCGATTTCAAAGTGAGTAGTAGGGGATGAAGCGGTGCAGATCCGATCAGGCGAGCGTTGCGCGAGACCACCCGTGAACCGAAGGGTCGATTCGTTTGGTTGCATCAGGGCGCCGCCCGGGGTCCGCTGCGGAGCGCACGTCACCCTTGAAAGAATATTGAGACAGGATCTACGGGATTGACAGGATGATGAAGAGGAAGTTGGGCCGATCGACTTCTTCACTCGCTGAGAGAGATGAAAATTTCGCGGAAGAAACTGGAATTGAATCCTTAAAATCCTGGCAATCCTGTCCATTTGCGTTTCTAGGATTACCACCTCCGTCCCTGCGCGAACGGGACGACGTCTCCCGTCTCGAGGAACCAGGTGAGGATCCGGTCCCTTAATTCGGACACGGTGTCCGCGTAATCGGGATGATCGATCTGGTTCGTCAGTTCACCCGGATCGAGTTCGAGATCGTAGAATTCATCCCGCTCCAACAAGCGGCGGACGTATTTGAACCGGGCGGTTCGGCACATCACCCCCTTGCCGTGTTCCGGTCCGTCGCCCACTTGCAGCGCCAGCCGCGGGTCGTAAGGCGAGTGCTGGTCGGCGTCCTCTCCCGATTGCGCCTCGCGCGTGTGCTGCTCGTCCGGGAGTCGCCCCCCTTCGCAGAAGACCGCCTCGCGCAACTCCGGCCGAGGATTCGACAAAGCCTCCCGCAACGACCGCCCGAAATGCGTGTGTTCGACCGGCAGATCACAGAGGTCTTCGATGGTCGCCGGGAGATCGATGAGTTCCACCAACCCATCGCGAATGCCCGGGCGGCACTCGACGCCCGCCGGAGGTTTTACGATCATCGGCACCCGGGTCACGCAGTCTTCAAACGTATTTTGCGCCTTCTCGACGATGCCGTAATCCCCCGTGTAGTCCCCGTGATCGGAGAAAAAGAACGCGGCGGTCTCGTCGTAAAGACCCACCTCTCGCAACGCGTCCAGCACCCGCCGAAATTGTTCGTCCACCCGCGCGCACATCCCGAGATAGACGGCCCGCAATTCGCGCCACTGCTCCGGCGTCCACTCTTCAAGCCCCTGGTTCTTCCTGATGCCTGCGAGCATGGACGATTTGTCATCCCCGGCGGGCAGAGGATCCGTGACCGCACCCCGGTCGATGATCGAAAAGAACGGCTCCTCGACTCCGTAGGGCGGGTGCGGATAGCTGATCGGGAGGTAAAGGCAAAGCGGTCGACCGGCCCGCGCCGCGTCGCTGTCTGGATACGATCGAATCCGTTCGATCGCCGCCAACACGTGCGCCCAATCTCCGTCCCGATAAACGCCCCCCGCGGGATCGTGCGCGAGGCGACCCAGAAAAAAGGAATACGGCTCGGCGGCATCGTCGAGTAGCGAGTGACTCGACGGCTGCTCGACATCCGGCGCGCTCCTTTCGTCGCAATACGGATCCAGCGAATGCTCGGCCGAAATCAGATCATTCTTCCCAGCCCAAAAGACGTAATAGCCCGATTCCTTCAGTCGCCGCAGCAGACACGGCTCGCTGGGGTCCAGGAGGTGATGCATCGTGCGGTGCCCCCGGACGTGCGGATACCAACCGGTCATGAACGAGCACCGGCTCGGCGTGCAGACGGGATTCTGGCAGAACGTATTTCGGAACGACACCGCCTCCTCGCGCACCAGGCGATCAACCGTCGGCGTGGCCGCGGCCGGGCAGCCCAGGTGGCCCAGGAAATCTCCCCGCCACTGATCGGGATTGAACAGAAGCAGGTGCGGGCGCGTCGGCATGAATCGAGATTCGCACCCTCCCCTCCGATGTCAATCAAGGGCATGTTTTTGTCATTTGAGAGGACGAAATATCAATTCAACCCGGTTACGATGCTTCCCATCATGACCACTCAAACCACTCCCCGTCTGACTCCCGAACACGTCGAGCACTACCGCACCGAGGGCTACGTGCTGCCGGGAGTGAAAGTCTTCGAAGACGCCAAATTCACCCGCCTCGTCGATCACTTCGATACCAAGCTCGCCGATTGGCCGAAGGACGAACGCCCCGAGGCGATGGACACGCCCCATTTCAACGACCACGCCCTGCTCGAGTGGGCCCTCGCGCCCGAGGTCGTCGACCTTGTCGAGCCGCTCCTCGGCCCCGACATCCTCCTGTTTTCCACCCACTTCATCTGCAAACCCAAGGGCGATGGACGCCGCGTCCCCTGGCACGAGGACAGCGCTTACTGGCGGCGCCTGCTCGAGCCCATGGAGGTCGCCACCGTCTGGCTCGCCTTGGATCCATCCAAAAAAATCAATGGCTGCATGAACGTCATCCCCCGCTCGCACAACACCGGTCGCATGGGGTTCTCGGACTACGAGGACGTCGACGTCACCAAGAGCGTTTTTCCCACCGAGATCCTCGCCAGCCAGCGCAAGGACGAACTCGCCGTCCCCTGCGAACTCGATCCGAACGAATGCTCGCTACACGACGCCCGCACCCAGCACGGCAGCGCGCCGAACACCTCCGACCTCCGCCGCTGCGGCTGGACGATGCGATTCATCCCCGCGACGTGCCGGCTCAACCCGGAGTTTGCCGACGTGCAGCTCATGTATCAGGCCCGTGGCGGCAATCCGTTGAACCAAAAACTCGCCGACCCGACCCGCGACCATCCCGAGGTCATGCAGGCGCGGCGCGACAAAGGCATCAAAGCCCATTGAGTGCCCCGACCCCACCCCCGGGACTCGTCATCTGCGTCAACCTTTGGACGTTCACCGACCTCCCGTCTCGGGAGTGTCCCTGGACGCTCGACGAGCAACTGGCCCGCGTCGCCGCGGCCGGATTCCAAGCCGTCAGCTGCCCGCTTGGAGACCCGGCTCTCGCCGGACTTCTCAACCGGCACGGCCTCCGTTTTGCCGGAGCTTTCGACGCCGACGCCACCGAGCAATTTGCCCCCGCGATCCGCGCCAACCTCGCGGTGGGCGACGGTCCGATGAACTGTCAACTCGCCGATCACGACACCCCCACCGGCGAAGCGATCCGGCTCACGGGCCTGCTCATGGAAGAAGCCGACCGCCAGAGAGCCCACGTCCACCTCGAGATTCACCGCAACACCTGCACGGAGACCCCGGAGAAGACCACCGCCATCATCGACGGCGTCCGGAGAGCGACCGGGCGGGCGCCGCTCGTGAATTTCGATTTCTCCCATCCCGCCATCATCAAACACCTCGCGCCCGACGAGTTCGCGGCGCGCCTCTTCGACGACATCCCGCTCTTCCAACGGAGCCGCCTCTGGCACGTCCGCCCCTTCAACGGCAGCCATTGCCAGGTCCCCGTCACGGATGGGCGTGGCGCATTTTCCCGCGCCTACCGCAACGTCCAGCCCTTCATCCGCACCGGACTCCGCCACTGGCTCGCGGGTCCCCGCCCCGGCAATGAACTCTGGGTCGTCCCCGAGCTGGGACCCGTCGGCGAATACGGCCTCGACTGCTTCCCCAACGTCTGGGAAGACGCCATCGTCCTCGGCGACGACATCCGCCACGTCTGGACTGGTCTCCTCGCCGAAGCTTCCCAACCACTGCGCCGGACTTAATTTCCGTAGCCGCGCAAAAACATCCGCGTCGCTTCACGTGCTGCTGAAGCGATCTCTGCCTTCGTCACTCGCTTTCTCACCCCCAGAAAGACCGGCCAGAACCCTCCGCATTTGCACAGCTCCACGAACTGAAGCGCCGCCAGGTCCGGATCGCCGATCCGCAGTCCCTCCATCGACTGCAGGCGCGCGCCCAACAATTTCGCGCCAAGCTCCGGCCCCGCCTTGTAAAAGGCTCGGCCGACTTCCGGCTTGCGCGACGATTCCGCGATCGCGATGCGGTAGATCCGTTGACAAAAGGGCGTCAGCAGGAATTTGAGGTAGTCACTCGCCAACTCCTCCAATTGCTCCTCCAGCGTCCCGCTTCCGACCTTCACGGCCGCCGTCCGCCGCGACATTTCCTGGCACTCCAGCTCGATCACCGCCTCGAACAACGCCGTCTTGTCGGAGAAATGCCGATACACCGTCGCTTTGGAAACCCGCGCATTTCTCACGATCTCATCCGTGCTCGCTCCCTCGAATCCCGAAGCCAGGAAAACCTCCCTCGCCGCACTCAGGATGGTCCGCGCTTTCTTTGAAAAGCGGGAGTCGGAAACGGTCGAATCACTCAAGGCCACGCGAAACGCTAATCGTGACCATCTCGATTGACAAGGCGGCAACCCGTTCATAACGTCACCAAACGAAACGAAACCGTTTCGTTTTATTCACCGTTCCGTCTTCCAAATCTGAAAACGAAAGCCAGGACGTAAACCCGATACCCGGACTGATTCATCATGCCTTCAATTCGTCATTCAGTTCCGTCCCTCGCGCTCGGAGGAGTCGTTCTTTTCGTCGGTTGCGGTCCCGGTGCCGAGCCACCTCCGCCGACCCCGCGCCCCATCGCCTGGACCGAGGTCGAGCGGCTCCCAGCCACGCTCGCAGTCCGGCTTCCTGCCACCGTTCGCGCCGTCCAACGCGCACCACTCGCCTTCGAAGTCGGTGGTCGCGTTGCCTCGGTGGCCAAGGAAATCGGAGAACGCTTCGAAGCCGGAGAAGTCCTCGCAAGTCTCGATGATCGCACCTACCGCCTCTCCGTTGCCCAGCGGCGCGCCAGCCTCATCGAGGCCCGCGCCGCGGCCAACGAAGCGTCCGAAAATTTCCGCCGCGCCAGCCAGCTTGTCACATCTGGCGTCTTCTCCCGCCAGGAATTCGACGCCGCCCAGCAAACGGCTAATTCTTCCGCCAGCCGCGTGGCCCAAGCCGAAGCCGCCGTTGCCCTCGCGGAAAAAGACCTTGCCGACACCGAACTCCACGCCCCCTACGCCGGCGAAGTCTCCGAGCGCCTCGTTGAGCCCGCGCAACAGGTCACCCCCGGCGATCCCGTCTACGAGATTCAAGGCCACGCCGCCGGCATCGAGGCCATCTTCTCCGTCCCCGAGCGCATCGGTCGCAAGCTTCCGATTGGATCCTCCCACGCCGTGACGTTCCCAGCTCGCCCCGACCTCACCCTTACCGGTCGCGTGACCGAGATCAGTTCCCGCACGTCCGATGGCAACGCCATCCCCGCGAAGCTCCACCTGGTCGACCCTCCCGCCGATCTCCGCCCCGGGATGACCGCCGAAGTCTCCCTGGCCGTCCCCACCGACGGATCGGCCAGTCCCGGCTCCGTTCAGATCCCGCTCACCGCCTTTCGGTCCGGTTCCCGCGACACGATGGAATCCTTCGTTTTTGATCCGACTGCAAAAACTCTCACTCTCCGCGAGGTCGAGATCGCCGAGATGAACGAAGATCACGCCATCGTCAGCAACGGCCTCGTCCCGGGCGACGTGATTGCGACGAAGGGACTCCCATTTCTCAGCGACGGCCAGGCGGTGGAACTGCTTGGGGAAGGAATCGACCGCTACAACCCGTAGGTCCAAGTCCCACGCCCGGAATGAACCTAACCCTCCTCGCCTTCCGCTATCAGCGGCTCACCCTCATGATCGTTGGCGCGCTCATGGTGCTCGGCGGCGTCAGCTACTTCAGTCTTCCGGCGACCGAAGATCCGCAGCTCACCATCCGCGAGGCGATCATCACGACAGCCTACCCGGGCATGTCCCCCGAGCGCGTCGAGCGCCTCATCACCAAGCCGTTGGAGGAAGCCATCGTTCAAGTGCCCGAGATTGAAGAAGTCCGATCCGTTTCTCAGGCCGGTCTATCCATCATCTATCCCAAGGTTTACGACAAATATTTCGACCTTGATCGCATTTTCACCGATCTCCGCGACCGCGTCCGCGACGCCACGCCCAACCTTCCCGACGGCACCCGCCCTCCCCTCGTCAACGATGACTTTGGTGACGTCGCGGTCGTCACCGCCGCCCTCACAGCTCCCGATTTCGAAACCGCCACCTTGGTCGACATTGCCAACCACGTCCGCGACCAACTCTACGCCATCCCCGGCACCAAACGAGTCGACGTTCTCGGAATTCAGGAGGAACGCATTTACGTCGAAGTCTCCAACGCCCGCCTCGCCGGCCTCGGTCTCACCGTCGATCAACTCGCCGGCATCCTCGCCGATCAGAACATCATCAGCTCGGGAGGCGAGATCGACTCCGGCGGTCGCAGCTTCGTTGTCGAGCCAACCGGCAACTTCGAAGACATCGTTCAAATCCGTCAGCTCCCGATCCCGCTCCCCGACAATGCCGGCACGATCCGCCTCGGTGATGTCGCCGAGGTCCATCGCGGCACCATCGATCCCCCCGAGCGCAAAGCCTACTTCAACGGCGAACCCGCCATCATTTTCTCCATCGCCATGGATCGAGGCCGCAGCGTCCTCGACTACGGAGTCATCGTCAAAAAGCGCCTTCACGACCTCGAAGCCACCCTGCCCGTCGGCTTTCAGATCGGCATCGCCACCTACCAGGCTGAACAAGTCGCCAATGCCGTCTACGGCGTTTCCATCAACGTCCTCCAGACCCTCTTCATCGTCCTTGCCGTCGTCGTCCTTTTCCTCGGTCTGCGGACCGGCCTCATCGTCGGCACCATCGTCCCCGCCGTCATGCTGATCACCCTCGCGATCATGGCCTTCACCGGCATGACGCTCGAGCGCATGAGCCTGGCCACTCTCGTTATCGCGCTCGGCCTCCTCGTCGACAACGGCATCGTCGTCGCCGAAGACTTCAAGCGCCGCCTCGAGGAAGGCGCCGACCGCGACGAAGCCCTCCGACTCGTCGGAAAGGAGCTCACCGTCCCGCTTCTGACGTCCTCCCTCACGACCATCCTCGTCTTCCTCCCTCTCATGCTCGCCCAGCACTCCGCCGGCGAATACACGCGCTCCATCTCCCTCGTCATCCTCATCTCGCTGCTGACCTCCTGGCTGCTGGCCATGACCGTCACCCCGCTTCTCTGCCACCACTTCATCCGCGTCGAAGCCACCCAAAGCGACAACCCCGCTTCGGCCCGCGACAACTTCATGAAGCGCATCTTCCATTGGATGGATACGCGCTACGAAAGCATCCTCCGCGGCGTTCTCGCGCACCGCGGCGTTTTTCTTTGCCTCATGGCCGCGCTCCTTTTCTCCGCCGTCGCGGGCATCGCGTTCGTGCCGAAGAAATTCTTTCCCGACTCCGACCGCGCCCAGATTACCGCCACCATCGACCTGCCTGCTGGTGTCTCCAGTCGAGTGACCGACGACGCCGTCCGTCGTATTTTCGAAGCCCTCGACGACAAAGACCGCTTCCCCCACATCGGCAGTGTCTCTGGTTACGTGGGGTTCGGCGGCCCGCGTTTTGTTCTTTCGCTCACTCCCATCGACCCGGCGCCAAACAAGGCCTTCTTCGTCTTCAACGTCGACTCGCCCCGGCACCTCGACGCAACCGAAGCCACTCTTCGCGAAGTTTTCCTCGCGAACTTCCCCGATCTCCAAGCCCGGCCCGCCAAGATGTTCCTCGGACCCAGCGATTCGACAAAGCTCGAGTATCAGCTGCGCGGCCCCGATGCCGACTTTCTCTTCGAACAAGCAACTCGGCTCGAAGCCATCTTCGCCGCAATCCCCGGTGCCATCGACATCCGCCACGATTGGGAAAATCGAGTCCCAAAGATCAACGTCGAAGTCGACCAGACCAGCGCCCGCCGCGTCGGCATCACCTCGGCCGACGTCAGCGCCTCGCTCGACCAATATTTTTCCGGCCGCGTCATCTCTGAGTTCCGCGAAGGCGACTCCACCTTCCCCATCATTGCTCGCGCCGAGGAAGCCGAACGCTTCAACCTCGACCGCCTCAAGACCCTCAACATCTACCCGCAGCGCAGCGCCGATCCAGTCCCGCTCATGCAGATCGCCGACTTCCGCATCGAAAATGAATTCGCCCGTATCGCCCGTCGGGACCTGAGTCGGGCCATCACCGTCGAAGCCCGCAATACCACTCTCTCAGCCGAAGACATGGACGGACTCGTTTCGGAGGAAATCGCCGCCTTCCGCCAAGCGCTCCCACCCGGTTACGAACTGGTCTCCGAAGGCGTGATCAAGGAATCCGCCGAAGGCCAGGCGGCTCTCACGAAGAACGTCCCCCTCTGCTTTGCCATCATCACCGTTCTCCTCGTCGGCCAGTTTAATTCCTTCAAGCGCACCGCCATCATTCTCATCACTCTTCCGCTCATCCTCATCGGCGCCGTGGCTGGGCTCTACCTCTTCCGCGAAAACTTCGGCTTCATGATCATCCTCGGCCTCTATGCACTCATGGGTATCCTCATGAACAACGCCATTGTCCTCATTGATCGCATCGACATCGAGCGCAGCGAAGCCAGCCAAAGCGACCTCGAAGCCATCGTGAGCGCCTGCGTCCGCCGACTCAAACCGATCGTGATGACCACGCTTACCACCGTGGTTGGCCTCTCACCGCTCATCATTACCGGCGACGCCCTCTTCGCCGGGATGTCCGCCGCGATCGGCATTGGCCTCTTCGTCGGAACCGTCCTCACCCTCGGCGTTGTCCCCGTGCTCTTCAGCCTCTTTTTCGGAATCTCACCATCCGAAGAGAAATCTCAACTCCCCTCACCCTGCCAAAAACTCGTCCTGACCTGAAAACAGCGGTTGACCAAAAAACAGCGGCGAGCTTGACCGTTCTCACGAGGCGGACGAGAACGACGGCCCAAAAAACCGCCCGCCGCCCGCCGCCCGATGACCACCGCCCACCACCAACCCGCCAATCAATTCGTCTCGGTCGAACTTCCGCCGGATGACTCCGGCGGACTGATCGTCGTTTGCGCCGACACCGGTGCCCGCCTGGTGCTCTCGCCACCAACCTTCGAAATCGACGGCGACATCATTGCCGGAGTCGTCACGGATTGGAGCGGAGAACCGCCAGCCGCCACGCCAGGCACCGCTCGCGAGACCGTCTTCCGCGGTCCCCTCCGGGCTCTTCCCGACGTCGAGCTACTGATCCGTATCCGCCTCTCGCCGGACAGCCCCGTCATCCGCTTCGCCTACGAACTCCGCGCCACCGCGCCGCACCGCCTCACCCGCACTTCCGGCCGCGACCGGATCACCCACTTCGGTTTCGACACGACCGGCTGGACCGACCGGACCGAGATCCGACTCTCCGGCTTCTCCGAGCTTTTCCACAGTTTCCTGCCGGCGGAGGTCGCCCTCCGGGACGAAACGTTCGCCGCCGAGTCACGCGTTTTTGGCCCCCTGCTCGTTGGGCGCGCCGCCGACACGTCCTGGCTGGTCGGCTACGAACACGGCTCGACCTACCCGGACGCCTTCCTCGCTTTCGACTGTCGACCCGGTGGCCGCTGCGAGGTGACGGCCGTGAAGGGCCACCATCGCGACGGGCAACCACTCGACCGCGAGACCTTCCGATCAGCCTGGTTCCAGGTTGCCGCCGTCGCCGGGACGCCCGACGACCTCGCTGACCGCTACCGCGAATTCGTTCGCGCGGACCTCGCGGATTTCACCGCCTCACGCGAGCCGTGGATTTTTTACAACACCTGGAACCACCAGGAAAGAAACCGCAACCTTCGCTCGCTCCCCTACCTTGCCGAGATGACCGAATCCCGGATGCTCGCCGAGATCGACGCCGCCGCCGAGATCGGCATCGAGGTGTTCGTCATCGACACCGGTTGGTATTCGCGCACCGGCGACTGGGAGGTCGATCTCGCCCGTTTTCCCGCTGGCCTCGACCCGATCCGCGAGCGCCTCACCGCTCACGGAATGCGTCTCGGACTTTGGTTCAATCCCACCACCGCCGCTCTCACGAGCCGCATCCGCCGCGACTACGAGGACTGCGTGCAGACGCTGGACGGCGTCGCCCGCCCCCCCGCCCCGATCTGGGAGACCGAGGCCAGTCAGCCGATGTGCCTCGTTTCGCGATACGGCGACGCTTTTGCCGACGAACTCATCCGCCTCGTCCGCGAGGTCGGCGTCACCTACTTCAAATGGGACGCCGTCGACCAATACGGCTGCGACGACCCCGGTCACGACCACGGTGGCCCCGACGACTCTCCGCGCACGCGGGCCGACCTCCACGCCTTCGAACAAGTCCGCGCGATGGCCCGCATCGCCCGCCGGGTGTCCGAAGTCTGCCCCGAGGCCATCGTCGATTTCGACGTCACCGAATCCCACCGCTGCTTCGGCCTCACCTGGCTCACCGCGGGCAAATATTTTCTCGTCAACAACGGGCCTTACTTCCGCAATTTCGACTTCGCCGAGCCGCCGACCGGGAACGACAACGTCTTCTTTTTTCCCGGTCCCGCCCGCGGTTGGATCTGCCGCGCCCCGCTCACCTTCGACCGCTGGATCCCGTCCACGCTGCTCCTCACCCACCATCTCCCCGACGATCCCGCCGCGAATCAGTGGATCGCTCTCGGCTCCCTCATCCTCGGCTCTAACGGCCTCTGGGGAGACCTGCCCGCGATCTCGCCCGAGGGCCGCTCCCGCTTTCGACGCTGGCTCGACCTCTACAAGCAAGTCCGCCACGACCTCGCCGCGACCCCGCTGCAACGGACCGGCGAACCGGGAGCCAGTCCGGAAATTTACGAAAAAATCCATCCCGACTCCGCGCGCGGAGTCGTCGTGATCTTCGCCAACGACGCCGCCGATCCGCCGAACGGAGACGCCGGCGTCCAACATCGCCACATCACCACCGCCATCCCGGCGGACGCGGGCATGGCGATGACGCCCGGGACCACCGCCCGCCGCCTGCCCGATGGCCGCGTCGAGATCACCGCGCTCTTCCACGAGCCATCGGCGGCCATCGTCTTCTTCGGCGTGCGGGACGTCGATTGACGGAGAACTCGGGCTTCCCGCCCGACGCGGGAGCGCCGACGCCCGGGCCAGCGCCACTCACCGCGCCGCGACCCGCCGCGGACGAACGCGGCGCAGCGAATCGCCCGGCACCCATTCGCCCTCCAGCATCACGGTCTTCCCCCAGGCTGGAATGCCGGTCTCGTTGCGCTGCAGATGCGCGGTCAGGAGGTCGACCGCGGCCGATCCGACGGCGTCGTTGAATTGATTCACCCCCGCGACGCTCCCCATCGAAGCATCCCAGTCCAGGTGGGCGAGCCCGATGTCCTTCGGCACCCGGATGCCCAGCCGCTTCAGCAAGATCGCGCACTCCGCGCCGAAGGCCACGAGGGCGTCCGGGCGCTCATCGCCGAGCCAGGCGCTGAATTCCTCCGGCGTCATCCGCTCATCGGGACGGACGAAAGCCGTCACCCGATCCCGCGGATCGACGCCCTGCTGAAAGCTCAGGAGCGCGGCGACGACCCGTCCGAAGAATTGGTAGTTGTTGAATTCCGAGATCACCAAACCGATTCGCCGGTAACCGAACTTCGCCGTCTCGTTGAGCGCCAGCAACGTCGAGCGGAACTGGTCGTTCGTGACCGCGTGCAGGATCGGATCCGCCATCTGCGTCTCGACGGTCGTCACCGCGAAGGGCGAGAAATCCATTTCCAAGCGGTGGCTCAGGTCGCTCTTGGGCGGGTTGAATTTGACGATCAATCCCGTGATCCCGCGCGCCCGCAGGATCGACGACAACCGGGCGGGGCTGACCCCGGGTTCGTAATACCAGAAACGCTCCAGCCGGTAACCCAGCTCGACCGCCCGGGCGGACGCGCCCTCCCAGATCTTTCGCGTCGTCGAATACAGCTTCCACTCGTCCCGCAACAAAAACGTGTCGATGTAACCCAGCGTCGAATAGTAGGTCGCCGGCCGCGACGTCCGGACCTGCGTCATCAACGCCGAGACCAACGGGTTCGTCCGGTAACCGAGCTCCCGCGCCATCCGCTGGATCCGATCCCTCGTCGCCGTCGCGATCCGCGGGTCGTGCCGAAGCGCTCGCGACACCGTGCTCGCGTTCACTCCGCACGCCGCGGCTATGCTTTGGATCGTGGGCGCACTCGAAGAAGACACCCTCAAATTCCTACCCAATCCTCCCGTTTTTTGCAACGGTTTGCGCAACCGTGACTTAGCCCGCCCCGTTGAGCGGAGCTAGCCTGCAGCCACCTCTCCCTACCCGCGCCCCGTGTATCACCTCGCTCTCGCCCTTCCCGCCCTCGTCCTGGCGAACGCCCCGCTGGCGGGAACGTGGGAGCACGCGGCCACCTTCCTCGTCGACCAGGCCAACACCGAGTTTGCCGCCGCCGCCCGCCAGTCCGACCCCGTCCCGCGCGAAGTTCGCCTCGGTCGCGCCGTCACGCTCCTCAATCGCCAGCCCCGCACCCAGGGCAATCTCGACGAAGCCCACGAGTTGCTCGAATCGCTCGTCGCCACGGACCCCGGTGACGAAGCCGCGATCTTCGCGGCTTTCTACCTCGCCCGCCTCGATCAGGACTACGCGGATCCCCCGCGTCCCGCCGCCGCCGCCACCCGCTACCGCGAACTCCTCGCCGCCCACCCCGGCCATCCCCTCGCGGAGCAGAGCGCGACCCAGCTCGTCTTCCTCGAGGTCTACGCGGACCTGCCGCCCGCCGAACTCGTCACCCGCTTCACCGACTTCGCGGCCATTGGCGACACCCTCCGAGACCCCGCCGCCCACGCGAACTTCGCGCTCGCCCTGGGTCAGGCCGCGCTCGACCTCGACCTCCCGCCCGACCTCGCGCTGGACCAACTTCTGAACGCCGACTCACTCGGCATCGCCTCGCCCCGGATCGAACTCCGCGCCTGGTTCCAGATCGCGGAACTCGCCCGCCAACTCGACCGCCCGGCCGTCGCGGAGCGCTACTACACCCGCATCCTCGAGACCTACCCCCGCGACGAGCGCGCCACCCTCGTCCGCCAGCGGCTCGCCGAGATCGCCCCCCCTTCCGAACCGTCATGATCCGTCGCGCGGCCCGCCATTTCGGCCTCTTTCTCTTCGGCGTTGCGTTCGTCGTCTCGGTGGCGCGGGTCGTGTTCTTCAACGATTCGCGTTCCTCCCCCGGCTCCGGCGACACCGTCACGATCCGCCTCGCCCACTGGCAACTCGAAAACGGCGTTCGCGAAACATTCGACCGCATCGCCGCCGCCTACACCGCCCGCCATCCCAACGTCCGCGTCGAGCAGATCGCCATCCCCGACCGCATCTACGCCAACTGGTTCATCACCCAACTCGTCGGCGGCACCGCGCCCGACATCCTCCAGCTCGGCAGCGACGTCCAGGGCACGACCGACGAGCGCGTCGCGAGGTTTTTCGCTCCCCTCGGCGACCTCGCCGACGCGCCCAATCCCTACAACGCCGACACCCCGCTCGCCGACGTCCCGCTCCGCGAGACCTACCTCGATGGCATGGGCAGCGGCTACAAGGATGCCCTGCTCGACTACTACTCACTCCCGATCTCCGGCTCGTCGACGCGGCTCTTTTACAACCTCGATCTGCTGGAGAAAATCACCGGCCACCGCGAGCCACCGCGCGATTACCGCGCCTTCATCGCGCTCTGCGAAGCCGCCGAGGAATACGCACGCGGCACCGGGCAATCGCTCGTCCCCATCGCCGGGTCGAAATTCAACGCGCCCTACCTCATGGCGGACCTCTTCGCCAGCCAGACGCAGACCCTCGCCCGCGACACCTCGCCGACCGGCGAACTCCGTGCCAGCCCCATCACCCAGGGTCTCGCCTACCTGCGCGGCGACTGGACGCTCGACGCTCCCGGCATTCGCTCCGGCCTCGCGCTCACCCGCCAGGTCGCCACCCACATGCAACCCGGCTTCACGCAGCTCGATCGGGACGACGCCATGCTGCTCTTCGTCCAGGGCCGCGCCCTCATGATCTGCAGCGGCAGCTGGGACGCCACCGGCCTGCGCGCCCAGTCGCCGTTCCCGGTCGGCGCCGCCCGCGTGCCCTTCCCGAGCCCCGACGATCCCGACTTCGGCGAGCAAACCCTCGACGTCCCCGCCGAGCGGGCCTCGACCGGCATCACCTTCGGCCTCAACCGCGCGTCCGAGCACCCCGACGTCGCCCGCGACTTCCTCCGCTTCCTCGCGAGCCAGCCCGTCAACCAGCTCTGGACCGACTCCAGTGGCTGGGTGCCCGCCGTCCTCGGGGTGACCCCCACTCCCGAGGTCGCCGTCTTCCTCCCCGATCCCGAGGGCTTCCCGCTCCACTACAAAATCGCCGCCGACGGCATGGGCGACCTCCGCCGCGTCTTCGAAAACGCCCTCTACCGCCTCTACGATCCCCGCGGCGGCGTCGACGCTTTCCTCGACGAGATTCGCGGTGACTATCGCGCCGCCTGGCTCTCCGACCTCGCCCGCCTCGCCCGCTCCCGCCACGAGAGCCTCCAGCGCTCCGACACCCAGGCCGCCGCTCTCGCCTGGCTGGCCGCCCGACCCGACGCGGATCCGGGCGCGGATCGCCGCCGCTCCATGGCGTTCGAATCCGCCGCCGTCGCCGCCCGCGACGTCGCCATCCTCCGTCTGCGCGAGTCCGTCGCCCAACCCGACCCAACTTCCCCGTGACCACCACCTTCCGCCGCGCCCTTGGTGAATGGAGATTCTATCTCCTGCTCGTGCCGTCGTTGCTCTTCGTCGCCACGCTCGCCTACCTCCCCGCCCTCAGCACCATCTACCACAGCTTCTTCCGCTGGGCTGGCGGCGACGCCAAGGAATTCATCGGCTTCGAAAATTTCACCCGCGTCTTCTCCGACGGCATCTTCTGGGACAGCTTCGGCGTGATCGCCATCCTCGTCGCCGCCAACGTCGTCAAGCTCGCCCCCTCGATCTTCGTCGCCGTCGTCATCCACCGCCTCGACAGTCCCCGCGCCCAATACCTCTACCGCGTCCTCGTCGTCCTGCCGATGATCGTGCCCGGACTCGTCACCCTCTTCATCTGGAAGTTCTTCTTCGACCCCACCCAGGGCGTCATGAACAACGCCCTCGACGCCACCGGCCTCAAGACCCTGCTCGTCGGCCTCGACGGGCTCTTCGGCTGGGGCGTCTTCCTCGAGGGCGTCCCCATCGGCTGGCTCAGCACCCCGGGCCTCATCGTTCCCGCGCTCGTCCTCTGGGGCTTCCCGTGGATCGGGGCCGTCGGCGTCCTCGTTTACCTCGCCGGTCTCCAGTCCATCGGCACCGAAGTCTACGAAGCCGCCGACCTCGACGGCGTCGGTTCGTGGCAGAAATTCCGCCACATCGAGTTCCCCCTCATCCTCACGCAGGTCCGCCTCACCCTCGTGCTGCTCATCATCGGCACCCTCCAGAGCTACGGCTTCCAGTTCCTCCTGCTCGGACCAAATGGCGGCCCCGCCCAAGCCGGCATGGTCCCGGGACTCTGGATGTTCAACCGCGGCTTCGTCGCCGGAGAGTTCGGATACGCCTGCGCTCTCGGGCTCTTCCTCTTCCTCTTCATCCTCCTGCTCACCTGGATCAACAACCGCTTCGTGCGCGTCGACAAATGAGCCGCCCCCACCCCCAACGCTCCCGCAAGCGCCTCCGCGAAGGCGTCAAGCACGTCTGCATCCTCAGCCTCCTGGCCATCGAGCTACTCCCTTTTTACATGATGCTCCAGATGAGCTTCAAATCGAACCAGATGTTCTACGAGAATCCCTGGCTCCCCGCCGCTCCCTCCGAATGGGTGTGGGCAAATTTCGCCTTCGCCGCCCGCCTCATCCTCCCCTACGTCGCCAATTCCCTCGTCGTCTCCGTCACCGCCACCGCCGGCTGCCTCGCCTTCGCCATCCTCGGCGCCTACTTTTTCTCCCGCTACACCGTCCCCGGCAGCCGCTTCCTGTGGGCCGCCTACCTCCTCATCATGCTCATGCCCAGCGTGACGAATATCGTCCCGCTCTTCGCCGTCCTCGACAGTCTCAATCTCCTGAACACCCTCTGGGCGCTCATCGCGCTCGGCATCGCCGGCGGCCAGGTCTTCTGCATTTTCATCCTCCGCGAGTTCATCAAGGAGATTCCGCGCGACCTCTTCGAGGCCGCCGAGATGGATGGTGCCTCGCACCTTCGCCAGATCCTCCACGTCGTCATCCCGTTCAGCGGCCCCATCCTCGGCACCCTCGCCATCCTGCAATTTCTCGCCTCCTGGAATGACTTCCTCATGCCCCTCATCGTCCTGCGCGATCCCTCGCTCTTCACCATCGGCGTCGGCCTCATTTACCTCGACGGCGAATACGTCAAGGAGTGGGGCCGCATCATGGCCGCCTTCTTCCTCGCCTCCATTCCGCTCATTATTCTGTTCCTCTCGACCATGAAACTCTTCGTCCGCGGTCTCAGCGCCGGAGCCGTCAAGGGATGAGAACCCCCTAAATGCAACGCTTGCAACGAATGATCGCCCGCGTTTGGGGCGGCGCGAATTGACACCCTTCACCAATTACCGATCCTAAAGACGACATCAACGAACCAAATCCCTAATCATGAACATCCCACACCCCTTCAAGACATTCTCCCTGGCGACCGCCTTTGCTCTCGCCTCGTTGCCACTCGGCCACGCGACCCTGCTGAGCAGCTCAAACTTCGAATCTCCCGGCTTCACCACCGGCGACCTGAATGGACAGAACGGTTGGACCGCGAACAGCGTCATCGACGTCACCACGCCCGGCATCAGCTACACCGGCGTCCCCGGCGGCAGCCAGTCGGCTTCGATCACGAGTTTTTCCTCCAACGCCCGCGCCTCCATCGGCTTCACCGCGCAGTCGTCCACGTTCTACGCCGGAACAACGCTACTTTTCGACACCGGCAGCACCGCCAATGTTGATAATAGTGCTTTCTTCTGGTTCGCGGCAGGTTCCAGCGCTGCCGACACCAATTCTCTTGGTTTCGTCGTTCAGACTCCTGGGGGTGGGTCTCCATCTGAGTTTCAGACCCGCGGTCGGAATACTGCGTTCGCTCCAAACGGCACGTCGGCTGGAGGTGTAAATGGAGATACCGCCTACCGAGTCGTCTTGAAGTTCACCAAAACAGGAGCCGACGGAACAAATTTCGATCGCGTCGAT
>CAVRCI010000013.1:0-775198 GCA_963719495.1 uncultured Verrucomicrobiae bacterium | reverse complement strand
CCCCTGGAAGCGAATCCCCGTAAAATACCGGATTTCGGGACTCCACAGGGGCGGAAAACGGAGTTTCCCGGCGAAAACGGCTGAAGTCGGAGCAGTAACGGAAAGGCCGCACCCCCGTGAAGATCACTGCGACCGTTCACCCGCCCGCCGCCGGGATCACCTGCCCCGGGGAGGGAGTCGGGCGGCAGGAGGCGGCGCAATTTTTATCCTGAAAAGAAAAACGAGACAGGATTTACAGGATGATCAGGAATGACTGATGAGGCAGGGATCGCTCACCCTGTGAGTGAGCGGGGCACTTTGTTCGAAGTCGCTGAAATTCAATCCTTCAATCCTGTGCGCAAGTGTGGGAGCGCTGGCGGCGGAGGAGAGGACGGGGTCTTCGCGACGAGCGCAGACTGATGGGCGCTTGAAGCAAAGAATGATGGTTGTTCGCGAAATTCCGTGGGATTGGGCAGACGGTTCGGGAACTGGAGGACGTGGTTTGTGATAGAGAGTCGGCATGAAAGAGTGCGTATTTTTCGAGCAGACGTTGGGATTGGAGAAGCCGTGATCATCCTGCGAGCATCCAGAATCGGTTCTCGACCGTTGGAGGCCCGGATGAGCAGCGTGGCCCCTAAAGACTCGATCTTTTTGCCCCCCTTGATTTCCTCCGTCTCCTGAGCCGTGCGGTAAATGATCGTGACCGTGGATCGACCCATTCGCGCGAAAGCGGCAGCGTGTAACCCGCGGCCAGATCGGCTGCGGCACCATCGGCGCATCTCGGTTCCGCGACTCGAAGCAACGAGTGAACCGAATACGCACCGCCAAAATCCTCCAAGCCGCAGGACTCATCCTCAGGCAAGCCTGCGAACCAACCCGAGAATCAGCGCTCTCATTCACCCTCGGCTTTCCTGCTCTGATCTCGCCCGACCACCGTTTCCACCCAAAGAAGCTCCCCCGAACTCGATCGTAAGCGTCAACCAGCGGCTTCCGTGGCCTGCGAGACCTTCCCGCTCGCCCCTTCCGGTCAATCGAGAGAAGCGCAAAGTTCCTGCCTGACTTCCACAGGTTCGATTCCGCCCAACGCGACACCGACAGATCGCTACCCGCTACCGGCATCCCGCGTGATGCGTGCAATCCAGGCGCAAAAAAGCCCGATCCGTGGTCTCCCACGAATCGGGCATATTACTGGCAACGACCTACTCTCGCACAACCTAGAGATGCACTACCATCGGAGCTACAGCGTTTCACTTCCGTGTTCGGGATGGGAACGGGTGGGGCCACTGTGCAAGGATCACCAGAAGGGCAGTGCAAATATGATTGATGATTTGCGATCTATAATTTCGCAAACCCTCGTCATGCACCGCAATTTCTAGCGACACTTTCCTTGTCAAATTATGAAAAGAACTACCGATCTACGACAAATCATCAATGATAAATCGTAAATCATAAATAGTCAGATTCTCTGACATCCGCATATCGAGCAAATTCCGCAGTCTTCATTTACCTGAGAAAAAGCTCAGAATAAAAAGCCGAACGAGTATTAGTATCACTGAGCTACACACGTTACCGCGCTTCCACCCGTGACCTATCAACGTGGTGGTCTACCACGACTCTTCAGGGAGAGTTCATCTTGGGAGAGGCTTGGCGCTTAGATGCTTTCAGCGCTTATCCTTTCCGATCGTAGCTACCCAGCAATGCCACTGACGTGACAACTGGAACACCAGAGGATCGTCAATCCCGGTCCTCTCGTACTAAGGATTGAACCCCTCAACTCTCCTGCGCCCACAGTGGATAAGGACCGAACTGTCTCGCGACGTTCTGAACCCAGCTCGCGTACCACTTTAATCGGCGAACAGCCGAACCCTTGGGACCTTCTTCAGCCCCAGGATGTGATGAGCCGACATCGAGGTGCCAAACCCTGCCGTCGATATGAGCTCTTGGGCAGGATCAGCCTGTTATCCCTAGCGTACCTTTTGTCCGTTGAGCGATGGCAATTCCACATTCAACCACCGGATCACTTGGACCTACTTTCGTACCTGCTCGACTTGTAAGTCTCGCAGTCAAGCTGGCTTATATCCATATACTCGTCATCTGATTGCCAACCAGATTGAGCCAACCTTCGTACTCCTCCGTTACTCTTTGGGAGGAGACCGCCCCAGTCAAACTGACCGGCTGCCATGGTCTCCCAGCCGGATATACGGCATGGGGTTAGATGTTCCAATCTCATAGGGTGGTGTTTCATTGGCGACTCACCGGCCCCCGAAAGGGTCGGATCGAAGTCTCCCACTTACTCTAAGCAATAAAATCGAAACAACAGTGACAGCGTACAGTAAAGGTGCATAGGGTCTTTCCGTCCTACTGCGGGCAGGCGGCATCTTCACCGCCATTACAACTTCGCTGAGCTCCTCGTTGAGACAGCGGTCAACTCGTTACACGATTCGTGCAGGTCGGAACTTACCCGACAAGGAATTTCGCTACCTTAGGACCGTTATAGTTACGGCCGACATTCACGGGGACTTGGGTTCAAAGCTTCGACTTACGTCTAACCTCTTGCCTTAATCTTTCCGCATTGGTCACGTGTCACACCCTATACATCGTCTTACGACTTAGCAGAGTGCTGTGTTTTTGCTAAACAGTCGGTTGACCCATTTCACTGCGACCATCCGAAGATGGCGCCCCTTCTTCCGAAGTTACGGGGCTATATTGCCGAGTTCCTTAACGAGGTTTCACTCACGCGCCTTGGTATATTCTACCCACCCACCTGTGTCGGTTTAGGGTACGGGCTCCTTAGTATACACCGGAACTTTTCTCGGCGCATGTTTCAACGGATCTGCTTCAGCCGAAGCCTCCACATCCCCTTGCGGGACGAGGACATTCATCACCTCGCCCGTCTCCACCCACGCGTCCTTCCGGCTAAAATGTCGGAGGTGCAGGAATATTGAACCTGCTTTCCATCGGTTACGCCCATCGGCCTCACCTTAGGTCCCGACTAACCCTGGGAGGACGAACCTTCCCCAGGAAACCTTGGGTTTACGGCGGACCAGAATTTAACTGGTCTTATCGCTACTCATGTCTGCATTCTCACTTGCCAGCACTCCACAGTCAGTTCCCTGGCTGCTTCAATGCACTGGCAACGCTCTCCTACCACGACCCCAATAAATTGGGGCCATCCAGAGCTTCGGTATACCGCTTATCGCCAATCATTTTCGGCGCAGAATCACTCGATGAGTCAGCTATTACGCACTGTTTAAATGGTGGCTGCCTCTAAGCCAACATCCTCACTGTCTAAGTAACTCCACATCCTTTCCACTGAGCGGTATTTAGGCACCTTAGCTGCTGATCTGGGTTGTTTCCCTCTCGACCGTGCAGCTTATCCCACACGGACTGCCTCCCGAGTTACACCCTACGGCATTCGGAGTTTGATTGAATTCGGTACCCGGGTATGGGCCCTAGTTCATCCAGTGCTCTACCTCCGTAGGTCAGCACTCGAGGCTCTACCTCAATAGATTTCGGAGAGAACCAGCTATCACGGGGTTTGATTAGTCTTTCGCTCCTACCCACAGCTCATCCGAGCATTTTTCAGCATACACCGGTTCGGTCCTTCACGACGTGTTACCGTCGCTTCAACCTGGCCATGGGTAGATCACCTCCGCTTCGGGTCTAGTGCCCGCAGCTATTCGCCCATTTCGGACTCGCTTTCGCTTCGCCTCCACCCCAGAAGGGCTTAGACTTGCCACAAACACTAACTCGCAGACTCATTAAGCAAAAGGCACGCCATCACCCTTGCGGGCTCTGACACCTTGTAGGTGCATGATTTCAGGTACTATTTCACTCCGCTCGCAGCGGTACTTTTCACCTTTCCCTCGCGGTACTTGTTCACTATCGGTCGCCAACTAGTATTTAGCCTTACGCCGTGGTCGGCGTGGATTCATGCGGCGTTTCACGTGTGCCGCATTACTCAGGAATTCCCTAGGCGTTCTTGGATTTTCGGTTACGGGTCTGTCACCCTCTATGGAGCGCTTTTCCACACGCTTCACCTAATCGTCGAACTACCACATCGGGCTCCTACAACCCCGGGAAGCAAGCTCCCCGGTTTGGGCTGTTCCGCTTTCGCTCGCCACTACTTACGGAATCAATTTCTTTTTCTTTTCCTCTGGTTACTGAGATGTTTCACTTCACCAGGTATCGCCCTCTCACCTCTATGTATTCAAGGTGGAGTCAACCGTTATTAAACGGAAGGGGTTATCCCATTCGGAAATCTCCGGATCATAGCGTATTTGCCGCTCCCCGAAGCTTATCGCAGCTTATCACGTCCTTCATCGCCTGTTGGCACCAAGGCATCCTTCATGCACCCTTAGTAGCTTATTCTATTCTGAGATTAAAAAATCTCTGTTACTTCTGTGAAGCAACGACGGCAAAACCATCGTTGCAACTCGCTTTACTCAGCATTTGAAGTTGCATTATTTGCCCTATATGCGGATGTCAAAGAACCTGTCCCGGGTCGAACCCGGAACCAGATAGTCGGAACTGGCTTTCGACCAATCCCAATTATCGGGAAAATCCAAAACGTAAACGAGTGTGGTGGGCCTGACTGGACTCGAACCAGTGACCCTGCGCTTATCAAGCGCATGCTCTAACCAACTGAGCTACAGGCCCGGGAAAGTTCCGAGTTTATAAGTGTAAAGTTTCAAGCATGAGCTTAAGACTTCCAGCTTAAAACTTAAAACTAAGGTGGAGGCACGGGGGTTCGAACCCCGGACATCCAGCTTGCAAAGCTGGCGCTCTACCAACTGAGCTATACCCCCGAAAGGTTGAGTCCGAGCGTTCCCCGAGCCGATTTGCATCGAGTCGAGCGTGTGGCCCGTGGTATTAAGAAAAGTGACAGTAAAAACTGAATTGTGCGTTCTTCGTGTTGATCAAGAACCTTCGAGGCTTTCGCCTGTCGGGATTTAACCGCATGTTCCCACCATTACGATGGGCGGTTAGCGGTCGACCTGCAAAATGTCATCGCGATACGAACTTGCGAGAGGGCATTTGCTTTCTCCTTAGAAAGGAGGTGATCCAGCCGCAGGTTCCCCTACGGCTACCTTGTTACGACTTCATCCCAGTTACCACTCATAGCGTAGGGCGCTGCCTCCTTGCGGTTAGCGCACGCACTTCGGCTACAAGCAACTTCCATGATGTGACGGGCGGTGTGTACAAGGCCCGGGAACGTATTCACGCCGTCGTAGCTGATACGGCATTACTAGCGATTCCGGCTTCATGTAGGCGAGTTGCAGCCTACAATCCGAACTGGGCCAACTTTTAGGGATTTCCTCCACCTCGCGGTCTCGGATCATTCTGTAGTTGGCATTGTAGTACGTGTGCAGCCCTGGCCGTAAGGGCCATACTGACTTGACGTCGTCCCCACCTTCCTCCCCGTTTCACAGGGCAGTCTGAACAGAGTGCATCCTTGCGGATTAGCAACAGTTCACAGGGGTTGCGCTCGTTGCTGGACTTAACCAAACATCTCACGACACGAGCTGACGACAGCCATGCAGCACCTGTGTATCCCCAGCACCCTTGCGGGCCGTCACCGGCTTTCACCGATTTTCACGATACATGTCAAGGCCAGGTAAGGTTCTTCGCGTTGCATCGAATTAAGCCACATACTCCACCGCTTGTGCGGGCCCCCGTCAATTTCTTTGAGTTTTAATCTTGCGACCGTACTTCCCAGGCGGCACGTTTAACGCGTTAGCTCCGGCACGGAAGGGGTCGAATCCTCCCACACCAAACGTGCACCGTTTACTGCCAGGACTACCGGGGTATCTAATCCCGTTCGCTACCCTGGCCTTCGTGCCTCAGTGTCAGGAGTTGCCCAGAGAGTCGCCTTCGCCACTGGTCTTCCTCACGATATCTACGCATTTCACTGCTACACCGTGAATTCCACTCTCCCCTACAATCCTCGAGCGCTGCAGTATCGAATGCAGTTCCGGAGTTGAGCTCCGGGATTTCACATTCGACTAACAACGCCACCTACGCACCCTTTACGCCCAATGAATCCGAACAACGCTTGGGGCCTCTGTATTACCGCGGCTGCTGGCACAGAGTTAGCCGCCCCTTCCTCTTGCGATACTATCACTTTCTTGTTCTCGCATGACAGAAGTTTACAATCTAATGACCGTCATCCTTCACGCGGCGTCGCTCCGTCAGGGTTTCCCCCATTGCGAAAAATTCTCGACTGCTGCCACCCGTAGGTGTCTGGGCCGTATCTCAGTCCCAGTGTGGCTGGTCGTCCTCTCAGACCAGCTACCCGTCATAGCCTTGGTGAGCCGTTACCTCACCAACAAGCTGATAGGCCGCGAGCCCATCCAAAAGCGCCTTGCGGCTTTAGTGTCAGGAAGATGTCTTCCATAACCACATTCGGTATTAATTCGCCTTTCGGCGAGCTATCCCCAACTTTTGGGCAGGTTGCTCACGTGTTACGCACCCGTTCGCCACTTTATATCTCCCGAAGGAGTTTAGTCGTTCGACTTGCATGTCTTATCCACGCCGCCAGCGTTCGTTCTGAGCCAGAATCAAACTCTCCGAAAAGAATTTGCCCACCGTCCGCTAAGACGATGGAAAATTTCTAGCTATCCATATATTTCCCGTCAGCGATGAGATCGCTGACGTGGAATGGGTCGCCAATTATTGATTAAATCTAAATCGACAGAAGAACGCACAATTCAGTTCTTACTGAATTTGCTTTTCTTAAATGTATTTACGTTCTGAATTTTCGCGACCAATTGGTCGGTGTGTCGAAAATCAGATTCAGACTTTAAAATACCTGCTTCCTGATCGGAGTCTTGAGCACTCGCGGCGTGTCTTGTTGGGACGATTGTCCCGCTAAGTTTCAAACTGCGAGGCGGTGCATCCGCCGGAGATCTTTGCCTCACACTCACCGAGTCCGGTGCCGTGTGGGAGGAGAAAAGTATCAAACATCCGCGGAGGGTCAACGGTTTTGTGCGTTTTTTTTAATTTTTCTTTAGAGGCCCGGAGAAGCTCTGTTTATCAGGGTCTGCGGATGCGAGTCTCTAGGATTTCGCTCGATCTCGCGGGGCGCCTCGTCGATTTTCCGGTAGAAATCCGTGGTCTAGGTTCGGAAGGCGGGATTCTGGAAGGGTTGGCGGGAACGCTTCGAGATCGAGACCGGAGGGCTCCGATTGCGAGGCGGGTCTCCAAGCGGCGAGGTTGTCCAAGCCGCGCGATGCGCAGGCTTCTTTGATGCTCGCACTCCCTACTCCCTTTAAGTTCTGGGACGTTGGCGAACCTCAGCAACGTCGTGGCTGTGGTGGCCTTGCGGAAAAGCTGCGTTCCACGATGACGTCATGGTAGCGGCACACGGCGCACACCGGACTCGCCACCGCGGGCGAGGCAACTCTCCGCGAGCCCTGCCGGCTGCGGTGGGTCCGGTGGGTCGATGTCGGAGCGGCAGACTCGACCCTTGGTCGCTTACCGCTACCGGATGAGCCGTTCGATCGTGGCGTCGGGCGAGGTGCCCAATTCGATCGCTTTGGCGTAGTGAGTCCGGACTTGCTCGGTGGCCGGAGGCTGCTGACTCGCGTAGAGCTTGGCAAGACTGAGGTGCGCTTGCGCGCGACCGGGATCGAGGTCGATCGCTTTTTTCATTTCGGTCATTGCCCCATCCACCTCTCCCTGCTCCTGCAGCACCCGGCCGAGGCCGTAATGCGCTTCGTAGCTGTCGGGTCGCTGCCCGACCACCTGCTCGAGCGTCTCGCGGGCGGAGTCGAAATCGCCAGCTGCAAGTTGGGCCGCGCCGAGTTGCAGCGTGGCGAAGGAGTCGCCGGGGCGTTGGGCAATGGCCTTGTCAAAAGCGGCAATGGCTTCCCGCGGTCGTTTACCGCCAAGTTCGGCGATGCCGAGATTGACGGCGGCGGAGTAGCTGTCGGGAGCTTCCGCGGCGAGCTGATCGTAGATGGAAGCGGCTCCGGCGTAATCGCCGCTCGCGAGGCGGGCGTCCGCCGCCGCGGCTCGATCCGTCAACTCGGTCGGTAGATCGCTCTCCGATGGGGCTTCGCCCGGGCTTGGCTTGAAGATGGCCATCGAGAAATCGAGTCCGCCGGCGGTGGCGACGGAATCGGACGTGATCTCCGCGGGGCCTCGGACGAGGCGTTCCTCTTTGGCGGTCAGCGGGGTCTCGGCTTCCCCGAGCGCGTCGAGCCGCTCGATCAAAGTCGAGGAGCGGACCTGCAACTTCTCCATTTCCTCCTCCACGAGCTGGCGCGCTTGTTGGCGCTTGGCCTGATCGCGGATCTGACGGTTGACGATGGATTTGAGGAGGTCGTTCTCTTGAGCGATGGCACCGGTCGCCGAGGCTGCGGCGGTGGCGGTGGCTTCGAGCTGGGTCTCGAGCTCGGCGATGCGCTCCCGGCCGTCGGCGCTTTCCTGGCGGAGGGAAGCGAGGGTTCCGTCGACGGAGGCGAGTTCGGCGCGGAGGTCGGCGATGATCTTTTCTTTCTCGGGATCGAGGGCGGCGAGGCGTTCGACCCGCTGCTCGGCGGCGGCCAGCTTGGTGGCGAGGTCGGCATTGTCCTGCTCGAGCCCGCCAACCCGCGCGGCTTCGGCGACGGCGGTGTCCCGCTCGGCGCGGATCGCGTCGTTCTCGGCGGTGAGTTTCTTGATTTGTTCGCCGGAGCCCGACTCCAACCGGTCAGCCAGGGTCGTGCGGTCGGCCAGAAGCTGCTCTCGAATCGACTCGGAGGTCTCGATGAACGAGGCGGCGCGATCCAGCTTGGCGAAAAGTTCTCCGTTGTATTCCTCGGCAACCTCGAGGTCGGCTTTGGTGGCCAACAAATCGGCTTCGAGCTTCTGAATGCGATTGGCGTCCTGTCCGCGGGCGGCGTTCAGGCTGTCGTTTAGCGCCTTCGGAGTCGTCCAAGGATTGCCGCGCCATGGCGAGCTGCGCCTTCAACTCGACGACCGCGACTTTCGTCCGATCGGTCTCGCGCTGCGCCATTTGCTCCTGGGCCTGACTTTGCAACAGTCTCTGCGCCAGGGCTTCGGCTTGCTCCTCGGCTTGGCGCAGTCGCTGGCGGAGGGCACGGATTTCGCGCTCGTTGGCTTCGTTGGCTCCCCGGCCGATCGCTGGAGCCGATTCCTGATAATCGAGCAGCGGGGGGACGTAACCGCGGAGCCGGGGCCGGGACGGGAGCCGTCGGCGATGATCCGGGGATCGTGATCCGATAGGAGGTGAAGTCGGGTTGACGGGGGGGAGCCGGCGCACGGGGTGGGGCGGGCTGATTGGGCTGAGTCGGTGCCGGGGGCGGCCGAAACGAGGGGGGATCGACCGGTTCCGGGCCTTGGATTGGTAGCGGCCCTTCCGGTCCGATGTCGCCGTCGGCTTCGATGACGGCTTCGGCACCTCCGGACCCTTGGGCGAGGTCTTGAGCGCGGGCGAAGCCCTCGCGCGATTTCCCGAGTCGAAATTCGATGACGACGGGCTCGTAGTCGGGGGAGGATTTTTGGAGGGTCTCGAGGAGACCGATCGCCTCCTCGTAGCTTTCGGACGCCGAGTCGAAGCTCCCTTCGGCTTCGAACCGCTCCCCGTTCCGGAAAGTCTGGTAGGCGGAAAGGAAATCCGCCGCCGGATCGTCCGCCGCGAGGCACCGAGACGCCCCACCCCACGCGAGGACGGCGGCGAGCAGCACAGCGCGAATCGCTTGGCGGAATGTCGTTTTCGGCGTCATGGAGGGCTGGAGTCATTATCAGAGCATGGCCCTGGAAATCAACTTGCATCAGGTCGCCGACACCCGGCTCTCCGACTCGGCGCATTCCCGGCGAGGAGCAGGCGGCATCTTGACAGCAAGCGGGACCACGTTTACCCATCTTGCCGAGCCCGTCGGCCTCACGGCGGCTCGAAATCGGAAAGTGACCATGGAAACCGTCTTGGATCGTCCAGTTCTCGTTCTCAACCGGCTGTGGCAGGCTGTGAATACCTGCACCGTTCGCCGGGCGCTCGTCCTCCTCTTTCAGGGTCACGCGCAGGTTGTCCGCAGCGACGAGGCGAACAATTTCTTCACCCACGACTTCAGCAGCTGGAGCGAACTCTCGGGTGTCGAGCCCGAGCCGGAGATGGTCAAGACGACCCGCGCGAACATCCTCGTGCCACAGGTGATCGTGCTCATGCTCTTCGACCGCCTGCCGAAGAAGGAGGTGAAATTCACCCGTCACAACGTCTTCGAGCGCGACAAGAACACCTGTCAGTATTGCCTCAAGGTCTTCGACCGCCGCGACCTGAATCTGGATCACATTTTCCCGCGTGATCGCGGGGGCCAGACGACTTGGGAAAACGTGGTCTGCTCGTGCATCCGTTGCAATTCCCGCAAGGGCAACCGCCTCCCGCACGAAGCCGGCATGCACCTCCAGCACAAGCCGAAGCGCCCAAAGTGGCGGCCCTTCGTCAACCTCTCCTACCCGGGCCACCGCCAGGAAAGTTGGAAGCACTTCATCGACTTCGCCTACTGGAACGTCGAACTCGGCGATTAGCCCCGTCCGGGAATCAAGCCGAGCCTCGACGCCGGCGCTCCCCACGCCGAGGCTCCGCCAAACTCCGAGCCGCCCCCCGCCCGAATGGACCTCCACGAACTCGCTCAATCCACCGTCGCCGCGGGAGCTTCCGATCTCATCCTGCACCTCGGAGCCCCGCCCGCCATCCGGGTCGACAACGCCTTCCGGAGCCTCTCCGACGCCAAGGTCGACACCGCGACGCTCGCCGAGCTCTGGTCACTCTGCGGCGTCGATCCGTCCCAGCGCAATGCCGATTCCGCCATCGTCCTCGCCGACGCCCATCGGTTTCGAGTCAGCCTCCTGCACCAACTCGGCCAACCCGCCGCCGTCCTGCGCCACATCCGCACCGACATCCCGGCCTTGGATTCCCTCGACCTTCCCGTCGATATCCTGCGCTCCTGGCTCAGCCGCTCCAGCGGACTCATCCTCGTCTCCGGCCCCACCGGGTCCGGTAAATCCACGACCCTCGCGGCCTGCCTGCAGGACATCAATCTCACGCAACCCCGCCACATCGTCACCATCGAGGACCCCGTCGAATTTGTCATCACCCCCGCACGAGCCATCATCACCCAGCGCGACATCGGCATCGACACGCCCTCCTTCGCCGACGGCCTCCGCCAGGCCCTGCGCCAATCCCCCGACGTCCTCATGATCGGCGAGATCCGCGACACCGCCTCCGCCGTCACCGCGCTCCAAGCCGCCGAGACCGGCCGCCTCGTCCTCGCCACCGTCCACGGCCGCGGCACCGCGGAGGCCACCGAGCGCCTCGTCCAACTCCTCCCCGAAGCCGAGCGCCCCATGCTGGCCAAATCCCTCGCCACCCAGCTCCTCGGCTCCCTCTCCCAGCTCCTCCTCCCCTCGACGAATGGCGGCCTTGCCCTCGCGGCCGAATACCTCGTGAACGTCGGTGCCACCCGCAAATACCTCGAAGAAAACCGCCTCACCGACCTCGGCGAACACCTCGAACGTGCCGACGCCGCCACCGGCCGCAGCCTCCTCCGCTCCCTGACCGATCTCGTCCGAGCCGGCACCATCTCCGAATCCACCGCGCTCGCCGCCGTCGACAGCCCGGCCGAGCTCACCCGCGCCCTCCGCGGGATCTCGAGCCAATCGACCCGACGTTGATCCCCCGGCCCAACCCGCCCATTCTCCCCCCATGGCCCACGACCTCCTAGCTTTCCTCCGCGAGACCATCGAGCGCGGTGCCTCCGATCTCCACATCGTCGCCGACACTCCACCGATCGTCCGGATCGACGGCTCCATCGGCGCCCTCACCGACGAGGCGCTCTCCCCGGACGAGACCCGCGAAATCATCCTCGGCGTCCTCACCGAGGCCCAACGCTCCCGGCTCGAGGACGAGTGGGAACTTGATTTCGCGCTCTCCATCGACGACGTCGGCCGTTTCCGCGGCAACGCGCACTACAACCGCGGAGCCCTCGAAGCCGCCTTCCGTCACATCCCCGAAAAAATCCCCACCCTGTCCGAGCTCGGCCATCGACCGAACGTCGCCCGCGCCGCCGAGCTCGACAACGGCCTCGTCCTCGTGACCGGCATCACCGGCTCCGGCAAATCCACCACCCAGGCCGCGATCCTCCGGCAGATCAGCGAAACCCGCTCGTCGATGATCATCACCGTCGAAGATCCGATCGAGTTCATCTTCAAAAATTCCTCCAGCGTCATCAAGCAGCGCGAAGTCGGCCACGACACCCATTCCTTCGCCGACGCGCTCAAACACGTCCTCCGCCAGGACCCCGACGTCATCCTCGTCGGCGAGATGCGCGACCTCGAGACCATCCGCGCCGCCATCACCGCCGCCGAGACCGGCCACCTCGTCCTCGCCACCCTCCACACCATCGACGCGCCGAAGGCCATCGACCGCATCGTCGACGCCTTCCCCGCCGCCCAGCAGCCGCAGATCGTTTCGCAGCTCTCCGGCTGCCTGCGAATGGTCATTTCCCAGCGCCTGATCCCCCACGAATCCGGCACCGGCCGCGTCCTCGCCAGCGAAGTCCTCACCACCAACAACGCCGTCCGCGCCTGCATCCGCGACGGCCGCTACGAGCAACTCGTCGGCCTCATCGAAATCGGCACCCGCGAGGGCATGCACACCATCGACGAATCCCTCTCCGAGCTCTACCTCGGCCGCCAGATCAGCAAAGAACAAGCCCTCTCCCTGGCCCGGGACCGCAACCGAATCGAACAACTCACCCGCGAGCCCGCCAAAACCAAGCGCGGCCTTTTCGGCTGAAACCAAAGCCGTCCGAGCGGAAATCAAATCCTCTGATGCCCCCTAAATTCCTCGGACCTTCTCAAGGAGCGGCGATTTGCACTCGCCGAACCAATCAAATCCGGCCCCAGCCGGACACTCCCATCCAGCCCCCCCGACAGCCGCACCTCACATCCGTGAAATCCGCGGTCAGAACCCTCACCCTCACAGCCCTCGCCCTCCTCACAATCTCCACGGTCCGCGGCCAAAACGTCCAGACCGCCCCCCTCGACAGCGACCGCGCCTACGTTCCCAACCTCGGCTGGTCCCAAGCCGCCGACCAGATCGGCGAAGCCCTCCGCCGGGCCTACCGCCCCGGCCGCGGCGGCACCACCAGCTCCGTCGCCAACCGCCCATTCCGCTCCTGGCTCCTCATCCAGGAGTGGAGCGCGCTCCTGGCCCGTGACGAGTCCGCCGAGCTCGCCCGCTTCATCCGTCAGCATCTTTTCGGCAGCCGCCCCGGTTCGGAGCAAAAACTCACCTTCGTCGGCCCCGGCATCGCCCCACCCGACGACCTCCCCCGCCTCGACGACGCCGCCCTCGCCGCCATCGTTGCCAACCCCGACCTCCTCGGCACGCTCACCAAAGACCTCCTCCCCGCCCGCTACACCGCGCACCCCGGCCCCCTCGCCGACGCGCTCGATCCCGCCTTCCTCGCCGCCATGGTCGCCGACGAAGACTTCCTCCGCGCCTTCTTCACCACCCTCAGCGACCACGATTTCACGCCCCTCGTCCTCGCCAACCTCGAATCCATTTGGCAAGCCCACCAAGCCGATTGGAAGGCTTACCGCCACCTCGCCATCGCCATCGCCGTTGTCCTGGACGCCAGCCCGCCCGCCAACTGGCCGCATCACCAGGTCGATCCCGCCGAGGTCCCCATCGAGATCCCCGCCCCCGCCGAATGGTTCGCCTACTGGGTCGACGCCAACTCCGGCTCGAAGCTCTACAACGACCTCCGCCAACTTGAACCCGAGCAGCTCAAATTCATCATCGACGCCCCGCTCGCCCCGTCCGAATTCGACTGGGCGCAGTCCAACGCCCGCTTCCCCCGCACCGACTTCGGGCGCGCCTTCAGCTCCATCGAATACGACCACCCCCGACTCGTCAGCCGCCAATACGACTGGCCCGCCGGCCCCTACACCCTCGCGAACATCGCCACGAAAGGCGGAATTTGCGTCGACCAAGCCTACTTCGCCATGATCGCCGGCAAGGCCCGCGGCCTCCCCACGCTCTACTTCGTCGGCCAGGGCACCGACGGCGGCCACGCCTGGTTCGGCTACATGAAGGGTGCCGACCGCTGGGACCTCGATTGCGGCCGCTACCAGAATCAGGGCTACGCCGTCGGCACCGCCCTCGACCCGCAGAGTTGGCGCCCCATCAACGACCACGCCCTCGAATCGCTGGCGAAAAATTTCCGCCGCACCCCCGACTACCTCGCCTCGCAAGCCGACCTCGCCGTCGCTGCCCTCTTCGAAGAAGACCCCGCCGCCGCCCTCGCCGCCCTCGACAGCGCCATCGGCACCAGCCCCGAGAACGACAACGCCTGGGACGCCAAGACCGCCCACCTCCTCCGCACCGACGCCCCCGCCACCACTCAGATCGCCCACCACGAAGCCGCCCTCGCGCAATTCGCCAACGACGACGACCTCAAAGCCGGCCACCAGCTCGCCCTCGCCCAACTCGCCCGAGCCAGCGGCGACGAGGCCACCGCGCAAAATTACGAAGATCGCCTCATCTCCCAAAACCGCCGCGACCGCTCCGACCTCAGCATCACCGTTGCGGCCAAGCGCCTCACCACCCTCGTAGAGAAGGGCAAACCCGAAGAAGCCCTCACCGAATACCGCACCGCCCTCCGCCGCCTCGGAAAAGCCGGCGGAGGCAGTTTCTTCTACGAAATCGTCCGCCCACTGGCCGTAGCGCTAGCCAAGCAAGACAACAAAAAAGCCGCCCAATCCGTAGTGGCTGAAGCCAAATCCACCCTTAACCCCGAACCCAACAGCATCCTCGAAAAAGACGTGGAAACCCTAACCGAAAAAATCGCCGATTAGCGGGGGAGCGCACGCGTCCCCGCGTGCGAGATGCGGCGTCCCGCCGCATCAAACCCGGCAACATCGGCAAAGCCGAGGAGCCGAAAGTCAAGGAGCGGCGATTTGCAATCGCCGACCCAACCCGCGCGCGAAGCGCCACTTCCCCGCATCACCCTCCCACCACCCATGACCGCCCGCACGCCCACCCTGACCTTCCTATCCCTCTTCCTAGCAACCGGCCTCCTGGCCGCCGGGAGCGCAAACCCCACCATCGCCGCCATCCACCCGTGGTTTGCCTGGCTCACCGTCCTCGCGGCCGCCGTCCTCTACGTCGCCCTCGCCATCACCCCCCGCCTCCCCGGCACCCTCCTCGTCCCCGCGATCCTCTTCACCATTTGGACCACCGTCTGCGGCGCCTTCCCCCTCCGCACCAACGACGCCGACGCCCACATCGTCACCGTCGCCATCGTCCAAATCCTCCTCGCCGCCCTCCTCATCACCCTCACCCTCCTCCGCCGCCCACCCGCCCACCCCCAATTCCGCTGGCTCCGCTTCGCCCTCTTCCTCGTCGCCGCGCTCCTCATCCTCCCCCTTACCGCCACCGTCGCCTCGGTCAACCTCCTCGCCACCGGCATCACCGCCCGCACCGAAGGATTCGCCACCCTCCGCACCGACGGTCTCTACCTCGAAGAACGCAACTACACCCGTGGCGACCAGGAAGTCCGGCTCGTCGCCATGATCCACATCGCCCAGAACAAATTCTTCGACGCCATCGCTAACTCCGTCTCCGGCAGCGGCCCCGCCATCGTCCTCCTCGAAGGCGTCACCGACAACGACGGCCTCCTCACCCAAGGCTTTTCCTACGAAGGCGTCGCCGAGCTCTTCGGTGCCATCTCGCAGGAAAGCACCGCCCTCGGCCCCGGCCATCCGCACGAAGCCGACTCCAGCGGCGACACCGCCGTGCCCCATCCCGACGAAGTTCACTACCAACGCGCCGACGTCGACATCGCCAGCTTCCGCCCCGAGACCGTCGCCATTCTCAATTCCATCGGCGCCTTCCTCGCCGATCCGACCAACCCCGCCAGCTTCGCCCGCCTCCGAGCCGCCGATTCCCCCTTCCGCACCCCCGGAGCCGACACCCGCCTCCTCGAAGACATCGTCGACGGCCGCAACGTCCACCTCCTCGCGGAAATCACGAAATCCCTCGCCGACTACGACCTCGTCATCGTCCCCTGGGGAGCCATGCACCTCCCCGAAATCCAACGCTCCCTCCTGGCCATGGGCTTCCGCGAAACCGGCCGCACCGACCGCCCCGCGTTTCTTTTCTGGCAATAATGGCAAGCGGGCTTACGTTCCCGCCCCTATGTCATTCCGCGACCTCGGCCTAGCCGACGAAATTCTCCAAGCCGTCACCGAAACCGGCTACACCGAACCCACCCCGATCCAGGAAAAGGCCATCCCGCCCATCATCGCGGGTAAAGACCTCATCGGCATCGCCCAGACCGGCACCGGCAAAACGGCCGCCTTCACCCTGCCGATTCTCGCCCAGCTCGCCCGCGCCAGCGACCGCCGCCACATCAGCGTCCTCGTCCTCGCCCCCACCCGCGAGCTCGTCGTCCAGATCCACGAAAACGTCCAGACCTACGCGAAACACCTCCCCGACCTCCGAGTCGCCACCGTCTTCGGCGGCGTCGGCGAAAACCCCCAGATCGCCGCGCTCAAAAGCGGAGTCGCCATCGTCATCGCCACCCCCGGCCGCCTCCTCGACCTCATGGACCGCCGCGCTGGCGATTTCTCCAAGCTCGAGCACCTCGTCCTCGACGAAGCCGACCGCATGCTCGACATGGGCTTCCTCCCCTCCATCCGCAAGGTCATCCGGAATCTCCCGAAGAAACGCCAGACCCTCCTCTTCTCCGCCACCCTCTCCAAAGACATCGAAGGCCTCACCCACGAATTCCAACACCACCCCGAGATCGTCCAGATCGGCCGCCGCTCCAACCCCGCCGACACCGTCACCCAGCACGTCTACGAAGTCCCCCGCCACCTCAAACCCGCCCTCCTGGCCCACCTCCTCGAAGACGAAAAAATGAACATGGTCCTCGTCTTCACGCGCACGAAACACGGCGCCGACCGAGTCGCCCGCAAGCTCGAGCAGAGCGGCATCCCCACCGCCACCATCCACAGCAACCGCTCGCAGAACCAGCGCCTCCGCGCGTTGGAGGGCTTTCGCGAAGGCAAAGTCCGCGTCCTCGTCGCGACCGACATCGCCGCCCGCGGCATCGACGTCGACGGCATCTCCCACGTCGTCAATTTCGACTTCCCCATGCAGAGCGAAGACTACGTCCACCGCATCGGCCGCACCGGACGAGCCCAGGCCATCGGCGACGCCATCAGCTTCATCAGCGAAGACGACCGCAAGGGCCTCAAGCAGCTCGAACGCTTCATCAGCCGAGAAATCCCAAAGGCCAAAGCCGAAGGCTTCGACTACACCGCCACCGAAGGCAAAAACCGCGACCCCGAGCGCCCCCGAGGCCCGCGCAACCAACCTCCGCGCAAGCCAAAGGTCGAAGTCGGCCCCTCCGGCCGCCAAATCACCCGCCGAAGCCGAAGGTAGGGGAACGCACGCCTCCCGGCGTGCGAGATGCGGCGTCCCGCCGCATCAAACCCGGCAATGCGAAGCGAGCCGAAGTAACCAAGGAGCGGCGGCTTCCAGCCGCCGAACAGGCAATTCGAGCGAAGCGAGAGAGCCGCTGGCATCTCAAGGAACGGCGATTTCCAATCGCCGACCCAACCCAAATTCGCGAAGCGAATCAAATATCCGCCAGCACAACCCCCCGACACCCCACCAAATCCACCTTCCCGCTGGCCAGCACCGGCAACCCGTCCACCCGCACCACCCGCTTCGGGATCCACAGATTCGGCAACCCCGCCCCCCGCAGCGCCCCGCGCACCGCCTCGCGATCCACGTCCCGGGTCGTCACCAAGGCCAGCTCCTCCTCCCCCTCGGCCACCTCCACGCCGACCACGCAATCCGCCGCCTCCAGGTCGTCCGCGAACGCCTCCGCCAGCGCGCACTCCACCGCCGCGTGCGGCACCATTTCCCCCCCAATTTTCGAGAACCGGCTCGTCCGCCCCTCGATTTTCACGAACCCATCCGCGTCCACGCCCACGACATCCCCCGTCGCGAACCACCCATCCTCCGCCGCTTCCCCACCCAGATACCCCGTCACCACGTTCGCCCCCCGCAGCGACAGCACCCCACCCGCGTCCAGCCGCCAAGCCACCCCCGGAACCAAGCGCCCCACGGTCCCCGCCCGCTTCCCAACCTGATCCGTCTCCGCCCCAAGCCCACATTCCGGATCCGGTTGATTAAACGCCACCACCGGCGAAGTCTCCGTCAGCCCATACCCCTCGATCGCCTCCGCGCCAAATTTCTCCCAGGTCGCCGCCGCCACCGACCCAGGCAGCTTCTCCGCCCCGCAACAAACGCACCGCATACTCGCGAAAGCCTCCGCCGGAATCTTCCGCAGATACCCCTTCAAAAACGTCGGCGTCGTCAGCAGGAAAGTCGCCCCCTCCCCCTTCGCCGCCTTTGCGATCTTCCCGTAATCGAAAGGAGTCGGCACCGTCACCATCCGCCGCCCGCTCAGCAGCGCGAGAAACATCCCCACGTTCAGCCCGAAGCAGTGAAACAGCGGCAACCCGGACAGAATCACCTCATCCCGCCGCAGCAACCCCAGCTCATCCACCTGCATCGCGTTCCCCAGCAGATTCCGGCTCGTCAACCGCACCCCCTTAGGCTTCCCGCTACTCCCCGAAGTAAACAAGATCACCTCCGACCTCTCTGCCCCCGCACCACCCCGAGCGAACAGAAATCCCCGCAAAATCGCCCAAACCGACACCCCACCCAGCACCGCCGCCACGTCCACCGTCCGCGTAGGCCAAGGCAGATCCGCAAATTTTTCACGCACCTTCGCAGCCGTCACCACCGAGTCGATCCGAGCCGTCTCCAAGCAATGCGCCATCGCCGCCGCGCCCGCCGTCGGGTTGAGATTCACCGGCGTCTTCCCGGCCAGAATCAGCGCCACGTTCGCCACCGTCCCGCCGATTCCCGGCGGCAAAATCACCCCCACCCGCTGCTCCGGAAATTCCCGCCGCCACCGCTTCGCCACCGCCGAACACACCCCCAGCAACACCCCCGCCCGCATCCGCTGGCCGCCCAGCCCATAGTCCGCGACAGCCACCCGCCAGGGCCGCCGCCGCAAAGCCCGCACCAACGCCCCATCCAGCGACCCCGCCAACTCCGACCGAGCCCCGAACGCCACCTCGCCCAACTCCCCCATCACCCGCCGCAACTCCGCCGGACTCGTGTCCTCCAGCGCCGCCCCGAAAACCACCCGCACGCCGATCCGCAGCGCGTTCGGCACCTTGAAAAAATACTTCCCCCGCTCGAACGAAAAAATCGACGACCACAAGCCATCCGTCACCACCGGGATCACCGCGCAATCCGCCTGCCGCGCAATGAGTTCATACCCCCGCTTCAGCTCCATCAGCGATCCTGTCCGAGTCAGTTGACCCTCCGGAAAAATGCACACCAGCTCCCCATCCCGCACCCTCGCCGCCGCGGCGCGAATCGCATCCTTCGAATGCGCCCCCGACACCGGAATCGCGCCAAACGCCCGCAACAACGACCCCAATACCGGCGTCTCGAAAAACCCCGCGAACGACAAAAACCGAATCGGCCGCTCACTCGCCAGCGACAGAATGATCGCGTCGACGTAGCTCACGTGATTGCACACCAGCAGCGCCCCACCCGTCGCCGGCAGGTTCTCCGCCCCGATCGCCCGCACCCGGTAAAACGCGTGCCCCAGCCCCCGCGCCACCATCGTGAGAATCTCCACCTTCAGCCAACGCACCGCCATCACCGCCGTAGCCAGCATCACCACCGCCAGAAAGACAAGCTGCGCCCCCGGGCCCCAGCCCAACCACCCCGCCAGCACCCACTGCACCCCCACCGCCAGCATCCCCGTCACGCTGCTGCACAGACTCGAAGCCGCCAGGATGCTGCCCCGCGTCGCCTCCGGAGCCCGCTCGATCAACGCACTCGAAACCGGCACGCAAAACAACCCGCCACCCGCCCCGATGAGCACCAGCACCCACCAAGTCGGCCCACCCACCGCGAGCAGCACCAACCCAACCGCCATCACCAGCGCCGCCAGCGGAATCACCCCCACCCGCGTCTCCCGCCGCCGCAGCGAAGCCGCCACCAAGCTCCCCACCCCGATCCCCGCGCCCACCAAGGCCATGAACACCCCCGCCGCCTGCCCGGCCCCCACCCCATCCGGGTGCGCCAACCGCGCCATCTGCGCCAGCACGATCATGAGCACCCCACCCACGAAATAGAACAAACTCTCCGCCGCCACCGGTCGCAGGATCCCCGGCGTCACCCGCAACGCCCGCAGCAGCGCCCCATGACCCACCAAAGCCCCGCGAGAAAACCGCACCTCCGGACGACCTACCCCCGCCGGCATCCGCCGGAAAACGAGCGCCGTCACCACGCACAGCACCAGAAACACCCCGAGCGCCCCCGCCGCCGCCAGCATCGGATCCCCGACTCGCGCCGCCAACTCATCCACCGCAAATCCACCCGCCAGACTGCCCCCCAGAATCGCCCCGATGCACAGCATCTCCGACCACCCCACCGCCGCCTGCAACCGCTCCGTCGGCTGCAGCTCCTTGAGAATCGCCCGCTTGGCCGGCGAGAAAAACGTCGACTGCACCGCCAGCAAAAAGAACCCCGCCATCACCAACGGCAAACTCCCCGCCACCACCGAGCCGATGAGAAAAACCATCACCGCCATCTGCAACCAAAGACTCCACCGAATGACCTCCCGCCGGGCAAACCGATCGTTCAGCCACCCAGCCATCGGAGCAAAGATCACGAACGGCGAGACCAGCAGCAGGGAAATCAACGACACGTAACGCATCGCCGCCTCCATCGGCAGCACCAGATTGACCAAGCCAATGAGCACCAGCTTCGTCCCGTTGTCGTTAAACGCCACCTGCGTCTGCGTGAAGAGCAGCTTAATAAACGCCGAATGAAAGAATTTCGTTTCCATGACCGCGATCTTGCCACCTGAACCGAGATCACCTAATCGATAGGCGCGCCGCCGATATCGAATTTATCAATACATTCGACCGCGGATATCACGGATGGCACGGATGGATGAAGTGAGATTCGGAGGCCTCTCCTCCTTTGTATCCATCCGCGTCATCCGAGCCATCCGCGGTTGAAGAATTCACCGAAATCCTCGTGAACGTCCATCACCTCGAGCTCTTCCACTACGTCGCCAAGCACCGCGGCATCGTCGCCGCGACCCGCCACATCCCCTACGGCATCCAGCAGCCCGCGGTCAGCGCCCAGGTCGCCGCCCTCGAGGCCGACCTCGGCGTCAAGCTCTTCGAGCGCCGCCCCTTCCGCCTGACTCCCCACGGCGAGCGCCTCTACGAATTTGTTGCCCCCTTCTTCAGCCGCCTCTCCGCGGTCGAGGACGAAATCAAAGGCCGCCTCTCGCAGGAACTCCGCCTCGTCGGCCCGACCCAGGTCATGCGCGACCATCTCCCGGAGGTCATCGCCACCCTCCGCACCCGCCACCCCGGCCTCCGGCTCAATCTCCAGGAAGCCGACCAGCACCAATCCGAAGAACGCATTTCCCAGGGCGAAGCCGACCTCGGCATCTCCGTTCTCGAAGAAAAATCCCGCCCCGGCTTCCGCACCGAGATCCTCGTCCGCCTCCCCCTCGTCCTCGTCGTCCGCCACGACACCCCCATCAAATCAGCCGCCGCCGCCATCCGCGAAGGTGCCGCCGGCCGCCTCCCGCTCATCGCCCTCCCCGCCCACGAACGCATCCGCCGCCTCTTCGCCGACACCCTCCGCAAGCAAGGCCTCGCCTGGCCCGTCGCCATGGAAGTCAGTTCCAACGACCTCGTCGCCCTCTACGTCACCCACGGCCTCGGAGCCGGCCTCACCGTCCGCCTCCCCGGAGCCACCTTCACCGAAGACCTCCGCGAACTCCCCCTCGCCCGCACCCCCACCCTCCCCATCGGAGCCTTCTGGCGAGGAAAACTCCCCCCCATCGCCGAAGCCTTCTTGGAAACCATCCGCGCTAAAGCCCGCCAACTCCCCGAATGACTGCCCGCTAAACACGCGAATTCACGCGAATAATTTCTATCAGGGTATTCCCATTCGCGTCGTTTCGCGTGTTTAGCGGGCCATCACTCATCACCGCAGGATTCGCAGTAAAGCATCCTCCGAAGCCGCCCGCCCCCGCACCGGCACGCCATCCGGCTCCACGAGTCCCGCCAGCTTCCCCGCCTCGAACCACTCCACCACCACCGGATGGATGTAATATTTGAGGCAAGTCGCGGGCCGGTGATGCAATTTCGCCGCCACCTCTTTAATTCCCGCGTTCCGCGCTCGCACCACCCCCGCCGCCGAATCCGGCACCTCGGTCTCGGAAAAAATCTCCAGCGCCAACCGCGAAGCGTGCCACGTCCGGAAATTCTTCGCCGTGAACTCCGCCCCCGTCACCTCCTGCAACCACTCGTTCACGTCGCTCGAATCCACCGGGTGCCAAGCCCCTCGCGCGTCGCGGAATTTGAACAAATGCTGACCCGGCAGCTCCTGCAGCTTCCGCACGATCTTCGCCACCGTCCCGCTCCGCAGCTTCGCCTCGATGTCGCCGCCGCCCTTTCCCCGGTAAGCCAGCTCCACCGTCTCCCCGTGCGCGTCCACGTGCTCCGCCTCCAGCGTCGACAAGCCATACGTCCCATTTTCGTCACGATAATTCAGATTTCCGATCCGGCACGCCGTCTGGTCCAGCATCCGCACCAGCGTCGCCACCACCCGCACCCGGTCCAATTCGCGATGACGCAAAGCCCCCGCCACCGCCGCCCGGATGTCCGGCAAAGCCGCCCCGAACTCCTCCATCTGCGAAAATTTCTCCCGCGCCCGCAGCGCCTGCCAATCCGCGTGATACCGATACTGCTTCCGCTCCTTGTCATCGTAACCCGTCGCCTGCAAATGACTGTTGCCCCGCGGCGAAATCCAAACCCGTCGATAAGCCGGAGGAATCGCCAGAGCGTTGATCCTCGCCACCTCCGCCGAATCCGCCAACCGCTCCCCATCCGGCAAAAAATACGAAAACCCCGCCCCCGCCCGACGCCGCGAGATCCCCGGCCCCTCATCGACCAAATAAATCAACCCCCGGGGCAACTTCATAAGACGCAAACCCTACGCGACAAACAACGCCCCCGGACGCCCACCCAGAAAAGGTAGGGAATGCGCGCCGCCGCGTTCCCAAACCTCCTCCCAGCGCGTGACGAACCGGCCAAACCCGATCCGACAATAGGCCCCACCCGACCGCCGCAAACGTAACCGTATTTCACAAACGCCGAAAAATCTGTTCCGCTCCCATCCACAGACTCACCCACCATTCACCATTCACCATTCACCAGCTCCTCACCATGACCACCGAATCCAAGTGCCCCTTCAACCCCGCCAACACCACGACCGCCACCACCGGCAAAGGCCAGACCAGCCAGGACTGGTGGCCCAACCGCCTCAAGGTCGAGCTCCTCAACCAGCACTCCGCGAAGTCCAACCCGATGGACCCCGACTTCGACTACGCCGCCGAGTTTCGATCACTCGACCTCGCCGCCGTGAAGGAAGATCTCACCGCCCTCATGACCGATTCGCAGGACTGGTGGCCCGCCGACCACGGCCACTACGGCCCCCTCTTCATCCGCCTCGCCTGGCACGCCGCCGGGACCTACCGCACCGGTGACGGCCGTGGCGGCGGCGGACGCGGTCAGCAACGCTTCGCCCCGCTCAACAGCTGGCCCGACAACGTCAACCTCGACAAAGCCCGTCGCCTCCTCTGGCCCATCAAGCGGAAATACGGTCGCAAGATCTCCTGGGCCGACCTCATGATTCTCGTCGGCAACGTCGCCCTCGACTCCATGGGTTTGAAAACGTTCGGATTCGCGGGCGGTCGCGCCGACACTTGGGAACCCGATCAGGACGTCTACTGGGGCAGCGAGACCACCTGGCTCGGCGGTGACGAACGCTACGCCCACGGCTCCGAAGGCGTCGAGAAAGACGGCCCCGCCGTCCTCGTCTCCGACGACAACGCCGACGGCGACCTCCACAGTCGCCAGCTCGAGAACCCCCTCGCCGCCGTCCAAATGGGCCTCATCTACGTGAACCCCGAAGGCCCCGACGGCAACCCCGACCCGCTGAAAAGCGCTTACGACATCCGCGACACCTTCGCCCGCATGGCCATGAACGACGAGGAAACCGTCGCCCTCATCGCCGGCGGCCACACCTTCGGAAAAACGCACGGAGCCGCCTCCGCCGACCACGTCGGCCCCGACACCGAAGCCGCCAACCTCGAAACCCAGGGCTTCGGCTGGCACAACGACCACGGCACCGGCAAAGGCGCCGACACCATCACCAGCGGCCTCGAAGTCACCTGGACCAGCACCCCCACCCAGTGGAGCAACGGCTACTTCGAGAATCTCTTCAACTACGAGTGGGAACTCACCAAAAGTCCCGCCGGAGCGCACCAATGGACGCCCAAGGACGGAGCCGGAGCCGGCACCGTCCCCCACGCCCACGAAGCCGGGACGATGATCACCCCCTGCATGCTCACCACCGACATCGCCCTCCGCGCCGACCCCGCCTACGAGAAGGTCTCGCGCCGCTTCAAAGACAACCCCGCCGAGTTCGCCGACGCCTTCGCCCGCGCCTGGTTCAAGCTCACCCACCGCGACATGGGCCCTCGCGCTCTTTACCTCGGCCCCGACGTCCCCGCCGAGGAACTCATCTGGCAGGATCCCATCCCCGCAGTCGACCACCCCCTCGTCGACGACCGGGACGTCGCCGCACTCAAAGCCAAGATCCTCACCTCCGGCCTCTCCGTCTCCGACCTCGTGTCGACCGCCTGGGCCTCCGCCTCCACCTTCCGCGGCTCCGACAAACGCGGCGGCGCCAACGGCGCCCGCATCCGCCTCGCCCCGCAGCGCGATTGGGAAGTCAACCGCCCCACCCAGCTCGCCCGCGTCCTCGAGACCCTCGAAGCCATCCAGGCCGACTTCAACGGCGCGCAGACCGACGGCAGAAAGATCTCGCTCGCCGACCTCATCGTCCTTGGCGGCAGCGCCGCTCTCGAAAAGGCGGCCAAAGACGCTGGCCACGAAGTCACCGTCCCCTTCACCCCCGGCCGCACGGACGCCAGCGCCGAGCAGACCGACGCCAACTCCTTCGCGGATCTCGAACCCGCCGCCGACGGCTTCCGGAATTACCTGAAGGGCCAGCTCACCATCCCCGCCGAGGCCCTCCTCATCGACCGGGCCCAACTCCTCACCCTCACCGCACCCGAAATGACCGTCCTCGTCGGCGGCCTCCGCGTCCTCGAAACGAACGCCGACGGCAGCCCCCACGGCGTCCTCACCGACCGCCCCGGCACGCTGACCAACGACTTCTTCGTCAACCTCCTCGACATGGCCACCGAGTGGAAGCAGGTCTCCCCCTGCGGCAACGCCTTCGCGGCAATGCATCGAAAGACCGGCGAAAAAAAATGGAGCGCCACCCGAGCCGACCTCGTCTTCGGTTCGAACTCCATCCTCCGAGCGGTAGCCGAAGTCTACGCCTGCGCCGACAGCCAACCGAAGTTCCTCAAAGACTTCGTAGCAGCCTGGACCAAGGTCATGAACCTCGACCGCTTCGATCGCAGGTAAAAAAACCAAGGGCGAAGCCCGCGCGGGGAGCGCGGGCTTCCAGCCCGCCGTCCCGGGCATCCTGCCCGGGACTCGTAAAACCCCCGCCGAAGGCGCACTTTCCCCACCAAAACGCCCACCACCACCACTTCCAGATGAAACACCCCCCAAGACTCTCCCTCCCATTCGCCACCGCCCTCCTCACCCTCCTCCTCCCCACGACGACCCCCGCCGCCCCCTTTGACCTGGCCACCAGCACCTATCTCGGGAGCGCCGCCGACACCGACTCCGTCCGCGGCCTCCGCATCCAATCCAACGGCGTCATCGTCCTCGCCGCCAACGTCGGCGCCACCACCCCGGGCAACGTCACCCTCCGCCTGCTCAACGGCGCGACCGCCACCTCCGGCGGCACCATCATTCGCCTGACCCCGGACGGCCAACGCATCCTCTCCGTCACGCGGGTCGCCGCCGAGCTCACCGACCTCGCCATCGACGAAGCCGACAACATCGTCGCCGCCGCCGGCACGGGCGGCGTGCTTTTCCTCGACCCCGACGCGACCATCATCGAATGGTCCGCCCTCGCGGGCACGCTCATCCACCGCGTCGACGCCGCGTGGGACGGTCACGTCGTCGCCCACCGCCCGTCGAACACCGCCGACCCCGACAGCGCCGCCGGCACCGGCACCACCACCGTCCTCGGCCCCTTCGGCGACCCAATCGCAGCCTTCTCCGGTTACCGCAACACCACCGACGTCTGCATCGACGGCACGTCCCAGACCATCGTTCAAATCGGCTGGCGGCAAACCAACGCCTTCGACGGCAACCGCAGCCAACCCGTCCAGATCGCCTACCTCCGCGGCCTCGCCTACGACGGAACGCCCAAGTGGCTCGCCTACGACTGGTCCAGCACCACCGCGAGTCCCGACTTTCTCAACCGCTACACGAACAACATGGCCGACACCCGCGGCTACCGCTGCTCGATGGGACGCGACGGACTCCTCTACGCCGCCTTCGAGTGCGCGGGCGGCAATCACATCTTTCGTTGGAGCGCTCAGGACCTCGCCGTTCCCGCGACCGTCGTCGGCGGCGACCGCTGGCAGCAATTTTCCAACACCGCGTCCGAGCACAAGACCTTCGTCGCCCGTTTCGAAGCCGCCACCGGTGCCTACCAGCGCGGTCAGCAATTCGTCGCCCGCCTATCCAACGGCAAAGGCAACGCCATCCGCACCCGTCGCGGCGAGGTCCGAGCCGATGAACTCGGCCGTGTCTACGTCGGCGGGGCCGCCGCCTCCGGCCTCCCGATCCCCTTCTCCCCGTTCTACTCGCCCGTCGCGGGCCAAGTCGCCACCAACCCATTCGGCGACGGCTCCTACACCGGCGGCGCGTGGTTCATGGTGATGAGCCCCGACCTCCGGACCCGGCTTTACACCACCCGCCTCTCGACCGGCGGCGAGACCAACGCCATCGACGCCCGCCTGCTCGGCGGCTCCCCCCGCGTCGCTTGGGCGGGCACGACCCCTGCCCCCGTCCACACCGTCGCACCCGCTCAACCCACGTCCGCGGGCGCGACCGAAGGCTTCGTCGCCGTCCTCGCCGACGGCCTTGAGCACGACAGCCTCGCCGCCTACCGCGCCGCCCGCTTTTCCGCCACCGATCTGGCCGACCCCGCCAAGGAAACCACCGTCTGGGGCAACCAAGCCGACGCCGACGGCGATGGCGCGAACACCCTCACCGAATACTTCAGCGGCACCGACCCCTGGCAGCCAAACCCAACGCCGGAAGCCAAACCATCACTCCCCGCCAGCGTCGTTTTTCAATACCGAAAGGCAAAAGCCGCGCCCAGCCGAACCGGCCGCGTGACCAGCTCCACCAACCTCACCACCTGGAGCCAATCGAGCATCCGCACCCGCGCCACAGCGGATCTCGGCGACCAATACCAAATGGAAGCCACCGCCCCAGCGATCACCACAGACCGTCTCTTCCTCCGCTTGAACTTGGCGCCGTCCCCGTAATAGCGCGCTCTTGAGCCAAGTCATGGGGAGCGGCGGGCGTCCCGCCTGCCGTCGAGGGCGTCCCGCCCGAGACACCAAACCAATCCGCCGAAGGCGGCACTCCCTCTCCCCCGCTACCGGCGAATGATCCGAAACCGATCGACCTTCGACCGATTGCCAGCCGCGTCGATCGCCCGGAGCTTCGCCACGACGCGCCCGCGATCTTTGCTGAATCGAAGAACCACCTTGAAGGTTCCATTCGCCTTCACCCGCGCCTTGGCCACCTTTGCACCCCGCACCTTGACGTCGATATCACGCACGCCCGACGCGTCCGTCGCCGTTCCTCGGACGAGAACCCGATTCCGCAAAGTTTCGATCGTCTTCCTCCCGCGGATTCGAAACTTCGGGGTCGTCGAATCCACGATGGGAAATGGAATCGGCACCGCCGCCACCACGGGCCGCGAGAACCGCAATACCCGACCGGAGTCGGTGTCGGCCACCCACAGGTCGCCGTCGGAATCGACGAAGATCTGGGATCGCGAATCCAGCTTGAGGCGATCCGCCGCGAGGGCACCGGATGGCGACGTGAGGATCGACTGACCGACCACTTGGGTCGCATCCGGAGCTGTCGGAGAAGTCGACACGTCGGCGTTTTCCGCATCACTGGTAAAATTGGGCTGACCGAAAACCATCTCGGCTGGTTCGCCATTCGCCAAAGATGCCTTCGTCGAGTAGCGAAGAACGCGATGGGTCGCCCCATCGGAAACAAAAACCTTCCCGGTGCCCGGATCGACCGCAACGTCCAAAGGATCGAAAAGCGAGGTTGCCTTCGTCCCTCCGATGGCTCCTTCGACCGTCTCGAAATTGGGCTGTCCCAACACGAGATCCGCACTCGCAGCGGTCGGGATCTGCGCGGACAGCGGCGCGGGTATCAGGGCAAGAACGGCGAGAGCGACAACTGGGAATCGAACAATAGGCACGTTATCAATCCACAGACATTTGATCAGTTCACATTCGGATTCTGGTTCCGCGGATATTCTCACCGCCACGGTAAAGGCCCGGCGGCGCGACGCCGACCGGATCCGAATACCCGGAAGGCGAGTCACCGCCGCAAGATCCGGAAACGCGATACCTTCGAACGATTTCCAACGTTGTCGATGGCGCGCAGCTTCGCGACCAGGCGGCCCCGGTCCTTGGTGACTCGCAGGACGACCTTGAACGTCCCGTTGGCCTTGACCTTGGACTTGGCGACCTTCGCTCCGCGAGCCTTGACGTCCACTTCGCGGACACCCGAAGCGTCCGAGGTCCGGCCGCGGATCACAACGCGATTGCGCAACGTTTCGACGGTCTTGCGCCCCCGAATCCGCAGATCCGGTGCTGTCGTGTCGACGACGGGAGCCGGAATTGCGGCTGGCCGGGAGAAGCGCAGGACTCGGTTGTTATTGGTATCCGCAACCCAAACGTCCCCCTGCGCGTCGACGAAGAGTAGACTCAGCGAGGAGAGGTTCATCTTCGTAGTCGACCGCTGCGAAGAATTGGTCGTGAAGGCTTGCTGGCCCAGGACGGCAACGGCGTCAGCTCCGTTCGCGAGTGACGCACTTCCACTGTAGCGGAGGATGCGATTGTTCGACGAATCCATGACCCACAAATCCCCAAACGGGTCGACCTGGGCCGCCGTGGGGAGGTCGAGACCGCTCTGCGTAGTTGCGCTGCCGCCGCTGGTAAAATTCGATTGGCCAATAACTTGAAATGCATTTGGCCCAGGAGGTGAACTCACGGTCGTCACGTTCGAATACGCCATGACGCGATTCTGATCGGAATCAGTGATCCGAAGTGTGCCGGTGGAATCAATCGAAATTCCCCTCGGGTTGATCGTGTCGCGCGCATTTGGGCCCGGGTCGGTATTCCCCATGAAGTCCCCGGTTCCGAACACCTTGTCAGCACTACCCCCATTCAGTTTGTTGGCGGCGTCTTCAAAAAACAGCGTGACGCTCGAAGTGGTGGCTCCATTCGAAACGGCTAGGTTCCCTTCGTCATCGACCCAGACGTCCCAAGGAACCCGCATGCCGACGGAACTGACGCCATCCGCCCGCGTCGTGTATCCTGCCTGACCCAATACTTTGTCTGCGGGTGCGAAGTTGCTCCTCGTCGAAGCATTGGAAAACATCAGGACGCGGTTGTTACTTGCGTCTGCGACCCAAAGGCGACCGCCGCCATCGACAAAAATCCCGATCGGCACAAATAGCGAATTTTGTGATGGAATCAACCCGCCTCCGGCATTGATTGCATCGCTCGTGAAGTCCGGCTGACCAAAAACGGCTTCGGCGGCGGCACCATTCGTGAGCGCGGCTTCCGTTGCATACCGGAGCACGCGATTGGCGGCACCATCGGAAACGAAGACCTTGCCGGTAGTGGGGTCGATGGCGATGTCGCGAGGGTCAATGAGTTTGGTAGCGGTCGGCGAACCAACGTTGTTCGTGGTGAAGTCCGGTTGACCCAGCACCAGATCCGCGGCTGCGAACGAGGGGATCTGAGCGAACAATCCGACGGGAGCCAATCCGATCGCAAGACAAAGGGAAGGAACGAGGCGCGTGATATTCATGAGGCGTTGTATACCCAAATGAACTGGCTTCCGCTTCCGGAACTCTTTTCCGGGAATCCGGGGTCCATATGCCACGTAAATAATTACTCAAAAGAGAGTTATACGCTTACCACGCCTCGCTATCGAATTGCTTAAAATGTCGGAAATGTTTCGCGTTGCTCAATACGTCGGTAAAATACAGCCAGCCTCGATGGATCGGGGGAAGCCTGTCCCGCCGGAAAGGCGCTCCCAAACCCGGAGGGCGAGGCTCCCGCCGAGCCGTGCTCGCATCGCATCATCATCGAGTGAGCCATCGGTCGGTTCGGGTGTGATAACAAATCGCACGATAAACCTGACCGAGGCTGTAGCGGCAGTCTATGACCGCCGGTCGCCTGGCAAGAGGGGAAGGATTCGTTGTCGCGGAAATCAGCGGCGGTCACAGCCACGCCGCGACAATCAGGTGGAGTTCACTGATCTTCAAATTGGGACGAGTAAACGGCTCGGCGGAACCCTCGCCCTCCGCTTTCGATCGGCCCCAGGTGGAGCCTTGATGCGCCGACAACGATCGAGATTTGCTGGTTCTCGCGTCACGCCCTCGGGAGCACGATCGATCCCGCTGACTTTCCAAAGGGCGGGAGGCAGACGATGGCGGCCGGATGGTGAGCCTCTCCACCGATCCAATGCGGGGCGAAACGCCGGGGAGGATTGCGCCGCACTGCGAGGACCCACTCCGCGACCTGGGCCGCGGAAAGCTCCGCCGACTGGAGCGAAAGGGATCGGCGGACGACGTGCGCGACCGCCCGCGCGGCCCGGTCGGGATCGGACCCGTAGTTCGCCAAATCGATCACGCGATAGCCGGGACTTTTTAGCGTTGCCACCGGATTCGCCCACCCGAAGACGGTGCGAAAATGAGGGACGAGCAACTCGAATGCCCACCGATCCTCGTTGGCGAAGAACCGGCTGTCGCGGACAACGCAGGCGTTGAAGATCCGCCCATCGGCGAGGGCGAAATCAGTCCCGAGCGCATCCTCCATCCGGAAAATCGGCCGGGCAGCCTCCCGAAGCGCCACGCGGCTCCACTGGCGCGCGGACAACACGTCGGAGATCGCGCGCACTTTCCCCGACACTGGAAAAGCAACGGGTTGCTGGCCGCCGCGCCCATGGTCGCCTGGCAAAATCTGCGGCCTTGCTCGCCCTGGTTCGTCGAGATTTCGAACCCCCCGCGAGGACCAGCCATAAACGTGAGGTGAACGGCTCCGTCGATCGCTTCGGCCAAAGCTCCGGAGGCCGCCGTCAACGGACCGTCGGTGAGGGCCCGGGCGTAGAACGCCGCGATCCGCTGATTCCGCTCGCATTCGGTGGTCCGCCGACAACGGGCCGTCAGCCCCGGACGCCCCTCGGCGGGTGGGGCAACGGGAGTGGAAGGTTGCTGCCAGTGCGGCCAGGCGCGGGCCAGACATTGCAGAAGACCGCACGCGTCGGCGGGTGACTCGATCCGCACTCCGTCGGCGATAATGGTGACTCGCCTGGCGGGTAATCGGGCGCGACAAACCTTGATCGAATGCTCGGGATCGCCATCGTGATTGCGGCCGGCTGTCGAGAGAGTGAGAAGCGCGCCGATCTGGCAATTCCCGTTGCCGTCGCTGAACGGCCGCGCGGCCGAACTTCGCGCCGGATGCTCCAACAAATTGGCGAGGGTGCGAACGGGTGAATCGGGGCCACCGATGAGCGCGGCTGGTGGCGCGCCCACCGCGTGGCGCACGAGCAACAGACTGAGCGCACGAAGAGCGCGGGTCCACGCAAAGGACGGCGAGTCGTGACGAAATCGATCACCCCACAAGGTCTCGCGGGCGGTATCCCCGTCTCGGGCAACGAAGCGGATGCGATTGAGTGTCCACTGAAAGCGCGACTTCGTAAAAATCAATTCCGCGCTGCAACCAGGCATTGCAAGAGCATGGCGACAAACCGCAGCCCACGGAAGCTAATTGGCTGACGATACCGGAAAAGAGTTCCGGAAGACGAAGTCGAAAACCTTACCGTCGAATGATCTTCACCTTGGCGACCGCGGAGCGATTGCCGAAGGCATCCAGAGCGCGAATTTTCACGACGGTCTTCCGACTCTCGCCCGGTCGGACGATCACCTTCCAGCTGACTCCGCCCTTTGCCGATCGGAAGCTGCCTTTGCCAGCCTTGAACTCGACCCGAGCTATCCCCGAGGCGTCCGTCGCCGTTCCGCGGATGACGATCCGGTTGCGCTTCGATTCGATCGTCTTTCGGCCGCGGACCTTGAGAGTCGGGCGAGTGAAGTCGGCGGGAGCCACGACCGGAGGGGGCGGCGTGAAGCGAAGAACGCGGTGCGCGGACACATCCGTCACCCAAAGCCGACCGAGAGCGTCGAAAGCAAGACCCGCCGAGAGAATTGGCCCGCGCGCGGAGCGGCTGAGGTCCACGGTGCCGAAGTCCGGCTGCCCAAGCACAATGCTGGCAGCCGCGCCGTCGGGCAAGGCCGCCGCGTTCGGGTAGCCCACGACGCGTCCGCTGAACGTGTCCGCAACCCAAAGCGTGCCGGCAGAGTCGACCGTGAGGGCCTGCGGTTCGGCGAGAGAGGTTGCGCTCGGCAGGGGTGGCGGAAACCCCGTGAGAAAATCCGTCTGGCCCAGAACGCCGTCCGCCGCGGCCCCGTTCGCTTTCAATGCCGCATCGTCGAATCGAAGCAATCGATTATTGCCGGAATCGGCCACCCAGACGCGCCCGCCGGAGTCCACCGTGAGACTCAGTGGGAAGTTCAATTTGCTATCGCTCAGCCCCGAGAAGTTGTCGGAGAAATTCGTTTGTCCCAACACGGCTTGCGCGAAGCTTCCGTTGAATTTCGAACTCACCGCGTCGAATCGCAGAACCCGGTGGTTGCTCGTGTCGACGACCCACAGCCGATCATCGGAATCAACGGCCACCGCGCTCGGATTGGTCATCCCATTCGGGCCGCCGGAGCCTCCGTTGCTCGTGTAGTCCAGCTGACCAAGAACCCGGTCGGCCTCGGCTCCAGTGGAGCGCAACGAGGCGGCCTCCCACATGATAACCCGGTTGTTGCCTTGATCCGCGACCCAGAGCCGACCCAGCTCATCGACCGTGATGCCACTCGGGTTGGCAAGGGTCGTCCGCGTCGTCGCGTTGCCCGTGTCGGTGAAATTCGATTGCCCAAAGACCGCCTCGGCACCGGCATTCGTGACGAGAGCGAAGACACTGGCCAGCCGCAGGACGCGATTGTTCGTCGAGTCGGCCACGAACAACTTCCCAGTCGTCGGATCGATGGCCAATCCCAACGGCGAGGAGACGTCCCGCGATCCGAGAGAATTCAAGTTGGAGGTGAAATCCGGCTGGAATAAAACCAAATCCGCCGCCTGCCCGCTGACGAATTGCGGTGGGGTAACCGAGAGACCGGAGGCAGGGCCGGAAAAAATCAGGAGAACCAGGAAGGATAGCAATCGCACCGTCATGGACCGAAACCTAAGGCGTAAGTCGAAGAATCCAAACCCGAAAAACCACCCCGACCGCGGCTCGCGGGAAGCCGGGATGGCACCCCCCGCCAAGCCCGGACTCAGGCGGGCGGATCGTTTGCCTCCCGCCCAATCATCCAAGTCCCTGGGCGGATCGATAAAATACCCTACAGCCGCTTCACAATCGTCGTCAGGAAGACCGGCTCGTCCCGCACCTTCCGGTATTTGGTAATCTCGCTTCGCCCGATCGCCTCGAACCCATACCGCTCGAACGCCCCCGCGCCCCGCCGGTCGGCAAACGTCACGACCTGACCGAACACCGCCGTCTCGCCCACCGAGCGCAGGTAATCGAAGTAGACGTTGATCAGCGTCTGCGTCGTCGCAAGGTTTCGGGACTCCGGAAGCTGATTGAAGTGAAAGTGCGGCGTGTTTTCCGGGGCGACCGGCACCTCCTTGCGCGCGTCGCGGAGGATCCATTTCACGAAATCCCGCGACTCCTTCCGGTAGCCGAGATAACGCCAAAACCCCCGCGCCGCCAGCGACAGGCCGAGCCAAAAATCATACCGCCGCTGCGCCGTCGGGTGGCGCGACCCGAGCAGGTAGCCGCTGACGACGCCGTCGAGCGTCACCACAAGGGACGATTCGGGCTCGCGGTCCGTGTAGTAGCTCGTGAGGTAATCGGCGAAGAGCTCGCGATCCTCGAAGACCGGGTCAATCGCCTTCCCAAGGTATCCCGTGTCGCAACAAATTCCCCGCACCGCCTCGCGATCCCGCGGCTCGAATTTCCGAATCTCGACTCCCGGGGGTAACGCCACTTCAAGGGTTGTAGGAAGCGATCACGTCCCGGTAAATCCCAAACAAGCGGTCGAAAACCGTCCGCCACCCGTAGCGCTCCCGCACGATCCGGCTCGCCGCCAGCCCCTCCGCCCGCAGGTCCGTCTCCGCCGCCGCCCGGATTGCTCTCGCCAGCGCCGGCGCCGTGTTTTCCGCCGCCCAGCGCACGCCGTGGTTAAATACGATCCGGTCCATGTAACTCCCCCCGATCCCCACCACCGGAGTCCCGCAAGCCTGCGCTTCCAGAGTGACGAGCCCAAAGGTCTCCAGCACCCCCGGATGCACGAAGAGATCCGCCGTCCGATACACCCGCGCGAGCTGCCGCGCATCCGGGCAATACGGCATCCAATGCACCGCCCCGGTCCGCTCACGAAGCCGCTCGACCTCCCGCCGCCCCGTCCCGTCCCCGGCGACGAGCAGATGGAACCGCCCCGGCTCCGCGCGAGTCAATTCGTCGAACGCCGCGAAGAGCGTGCGCACGTTTTTCTCGGGGGCGAGCCGCCCCACGTAGAGCAGCAGAATCCGACCGTCCGGCACCCCCAGCTCCCGGCGCAAAACGCCCGGGCCTTCCGGGGTGAAATTCTCGACGTCGACGCCCAGATCCGTCGTTTGAACGTTGTCCACCCCCCAACCCCGCAGCAGCTCCGCCAACGCCGGGCTCGGCACCAGCGTCCGTTCGAACCGGTTGTAAAGCGTCCGCACGTAACGCTGTGCCACGTCCTCGGCGATTTCGACCGCGATCCGCCCGAAGTATTTCGTCACACTCCGCAGATACGCTTCCGGGAAATGCGAATGATAAAAACCAACCGCCGGGATCCCGAGCGCGCGACCCGACGCGACCGCCTTCCACGCGACTTGATAAGGATCGCCCGACTCGATGATGTCCGGCCGCTCGAGGTGAAAAATCTCCTCCACCTGATTCAATCCGATCAGCGCCCGGTAGCGCGAAGTCCGCGAGACCAGCGGCGACTCGATCTCGTAAATCCGCGCCCGGTCGTCGCCCGTCCGGCGCGTCCGTTCGCCGGGGATGATGAGGATGTGTTCGTCGTCCGGCGCGTGGCGGCGCAGATACGCGACCTTCTGCTCGACGTAACGCTTCACCCCGCCGCTGACCGGGGAGTAAAACTGAGTGAGGTCGCAGATCTTCACGACGAGTTTTGAGAATTAAGTTTCAAGAATTAAGAAAATGCCCTTCTGCGAGGACTTAATTCTTAAAACTCGAAAACTTAAGACTCCTTAGCTGCCAGCCAGCGCTCCGCGTCGATCGCCGCGGCGCAACCCTGGCCCGCCGCCGTGATGGCCTGACGGTAAACGTGGTCCGCGACGTCGCCCGCCGCGAAGACGCCGGCCAGATTCGTGTTCGTCCCGCCCTTCTGTTGAAGGTAGCCCGCCTCGTCCGCGTCGACCTTTCCGCGGAAGGCCACCGTATTCGGCTCGTGCCCGATGGCTACAAACACGCACTTCACCTCGAGCTCGGTCTCGGCGTCGGATTCCAAATTCTTGAGCTTCACCCCGCGCACCTCGCCCTCGTCGTCGGTGAGGTATTCCGTGACGGCGGAATGCCAGATCGGCTCGATCTTCTCGTTCGAAAGCGCCCGCTCGGCCATGATCGTCGACGCCCGCAACTCGCCGCGGCGATGGATCAAATAAACCTTCGACGCAAACCGCGTCAGGAACGTCGCCTCTTCGCAAGCCGAGTCCCCGCCCCCGACCACGCACACCGGCACGTTGCGATAAAATGCCCCGTCGCACGTCGCGCAACTCGTCAACCCGTGGCCGATCAGCTTCTCCTCACCCGGCAGATCCAGATATCGAGCCGAAGCCCCACTCGCGATGATCAGCGCCTTCGTTTCGAGCCATTCCCCGTCGACCTTCACGCGATTCACGCCGTCGACCTGCTCGAATTCCTCGACCGTCCCGTATTGGTAGCGAGCGCCGAACCGCTCCGCCTGCTGATGCATCGCAATGATCAGATCCGGCCCGTCGATCCCCTCGGGAAACCCGGGAAAATTCTCCACCGCCGTCGTCGTCGTCAACTGACCGCCCGGCTGCCGTCCTTCGAGCACCAGCGGCGAAAGTCCCGACCGAGCCGCATAAATCGCCGCCGTCAACCCCGCGCACCCCGTCCCCACAATGATCACGTTTTCCATAAGAACCGCGAACTAAACACCAAGAACCCGACCCCGGCAACCCGCGCCAGCGGGAGCCGACCGAACTCCACCATTCACCAGTCACCAGTCACCAATCACGGGAGCGAAGCGAACTCCGCCGCCCTCACCGTATTCGCCATCAGCATTGCAATCGTCATCGGCCCCACCCCGCCCGGCACCGGCGTGATCGCCGCGCACTTCGGCGCGACCGCGTCGAAATCCACGTCCCCCACGATCCGATACCCCCGCTTCGCCGCCGGGTCCTCGACCCGGTTGATCCCCACGTCGATCACCACCGCCCCCTCGCGCACCATGTCCGCCGTCACGAACCCCGCCCGCCCAATCGCCGCAATCACGATGTCGGCCCCCCGCGTAATCGACGCCAAATCCTTCGACCGCGAATGCGCCACCGTCACCGTCGCGTCGCCGCCCGCGCCCCGCGCCATCAGCAGCAGCGCCAGCGGTTTTCCCACGATCATGCTCCGCCCCAGCACCACGACGTTCGCTCCCGCCGTCTCCACGCCCGCCTCGATCAGCAAACGCTGACATCCCAACGGCGTGCACGGCACGAACCCAGACCGGTCATCCATCGCCAGTTTTGCGACGTTCTCGGGATGAAAACCATCCACGTCCTTGCGAGGATCGATCGCCCGGACGATCGCCGCCTCGTCGATGTGGTCCGGTGGGGGGGACTGCACCAGGATTCCGTGAATCTCCGGGTCCGCGTTCAGCGTCGCGACCACGGCGAGCAATTCCGCCTGCGTGGTTGCCGATGGCAGCTCGATCTTCTTCGACAAAATCCCCAGCTTGCCCGCCACCTCGTCCTTCCGCCGCACGTAGGCCAGCGAAGCCGGATTCTCGCCGACCAACACGACCGCCAACCCCGGCGTCACGCCCCGCTCCCGGCACGCTGCGATCCGAATTTTCGTTTCCTCCACGACCTTCGCCGCAATCTCCGTCCCGTTAATCAGCTTCATGATTCAGTAAATTTTCGATCCGCAATCGCTCCGCCTCGAACGCTTCTTCGGTCTCGGTCGGCGGGATCATTTCGTAGGGCATCAGTGTGACGTCGATCCTTGAAAACGGCCACGGGATTCGGAACCCATCCCAACTCCGCACCTCGTAAAAGCGCGAAAATTCCGCCCGCACCGGCAGCACCCGCGCCCCGCTCGTCTGCGCCATCAGAATCAACCCCGGTCCCAGCACGTAGCGCGGCCCCTTCGGCCCATCCGGCGTCACCGCCAGATCCGCGCCAGTCTTCAACCAACGTCGACATTCGACCAAAGCCCGCGCCCCCCGCCGCGAACTCGACCCGCGAATTGCCCCCATCCGAAACCGCGCCATAATCTGCGCCAGAATCTCCCCGTCCTTGCTCGGACTCGTGAGCACCGCCACCCCCTTCCGCCCCGCCGGATACCGAAGCCGGTGAGCCTTAGTGATCGCCAAGATCCGATTATGCCAAAACGTCAGGATCAACGGAAAGTCCGGCGATTCCGTCAACAAGCCACTCCGATCCACGATCCGCATCCGCACCGTCGCCAGAAGCACCTTGGCGATCCCCGCCCCGACCAATCCCAACAATTCCTCCCGCTTCATTCAAAAATAACTGTAGCGGCGCGTCTATGACCGCCGCTGACTTCGCGAAATGCCGGTCGGCCTACACCGTGACGGTCTCGGCGGTCACAGACCGCCGCTACAACGATGCGACCCCTCTGAGCCTTCTGCGCCTTTTTGCGGCCAATCATCCGACCATCACCCCAATCGCCTTCGTCAGCACCGGCCGCGCGATCTTCGCCAGCGTCTCGTTCGCAAATCCCAGCCACGCCACCGGGGAAGTCGTGTCCAAGGGCGCTTCCGGAAAATCCCCGAACGGCGTCTCGTAAACCACCCCAGCCTCCGTCAGCACCAGCGCCGCGGCCACGTCATACGGGTGACACACCAACACCGAGTCCAGGTCCAGGCACGCGTGCACGATCGGCCGCACGTCCCCCACGAACCGATCGTGCCCCATGAGCAGCTCGTAGAATTGCCCGCCGGTCGAAATGTATTGATCGTCGAAAATCGTCGGCGACTTCGTGCTCCCCAGCCCCACGATCTCGTCCCACACCTGCTCCTCGATCTGCGAAATCAGCGTCCGCCCTTCCGGAAAAAATTTCGCCATCGACGCGAAGCCGTGCCGGAAATCCGTCGCCCCCGAAGGCCGCACCTCCAGCGGCGTCCGAGTCCCGTCGAGCACGTTCACCGCCTCCGCCGTCACGCCGCCGCCCCGCGTCGCGCTCAATTGATCCGCCCGCCACTGCTTGCTGGTCGGAATCTCCGTCATCGCCGCCGCCACGATGTCCGACAGCGCCGTCGCCGCCCCGAGCTGCGGAGCCAGCCCCGCCAGCGCCCAGGCCGACCGTTTGTCATACATGATCCCCCGCGTCCCATCGATCGGATCGATGATGCACTTCCACTTCGTATCCGCCGGGTGCGTCCCGACGGGAAAACAAAGCGGAGCCGACTCGTCCACCCCCTCCAGCACCAGCTCGACCGGCTCATCCGCCGGCCACACCGCGATGAACCATTTGGCGATCGCCTCCTCGCTCACCTTGTCGATCGCGTAGATCGTATCCGCCGCCGACTCGTGCGCCACCGCGCTCATCGACTCCAGGGAAGCCGCGTCCCGCCCCGCGATCACCGCGTCCCGAATCGCGTCGCCAAGTCGGCAAAGCAGAATGCGAAATCCTTCGACGCCTTTGATCGTCCCAATGGTCATGAGCGTCCGTCCAGAATCCGATAAACCTCGTCTTTGTTCGCGAGATTCACGCGGGCGTTCATCGCGCGAGTGTTCCAGACAGAGCCACTATCGCGCCGCGAGTGCGCCGCCAAACCTTCGGCCAGCAAACGCGATGCGATTCGACCCAAAGAATTCCCCTCGATCTTCTTCAACTTCCGCAATTCCTCCATCACCGACTTTGAAATATCCAGGGTCGTTCGCACGCATCGAATGCTCTCGGCGCGGGCACTTCGCGTCAATCCCCAGATGGATCAGAGCAAAATCCCCGTCCTACGAGTGAACGCAGAAGCGGGGTGAGGACGTCTCGTCCTCGCGTTCAAACGAGATATCGAGGGCGAGACGCCCTCACCCCGTTTGCCGTCAGGGCGGCGCACCCACTCGACGCACGAAGCGTAAACGCCTCGTCACCGACTTACGGAAAGATCCCGTTCGCCACGTAGTGCCGCGCCACCCGGTCGATCGCGAAGTAATACGCCGCCGTCCGTAAATCCGGCATGTCCTTCGTCTTCCAGATCGTCCGCACGTTGTTGTAGGCGAGCGCCATCGTCTCCTGCAGCGCCGTCCGGACGAAGTCCAACTCGTGCGGCCCGGTCGTCAGATCCTTCCGCGTGTCCGGGTCGAACGCCCGACCGGTCAGTCCCTCGACCGCCTCGACCATCTGCGTGCGCGAGTGCTCGATGTAGCGCGAATTCATCCGGTCGAAGCTCACGTGCGACAAGTTCCGCAGCCATTCGAAATACGAAACCGTCACCCCACCCGCGTTGAGATACAGATCCGGAATCACCAGCACACCCTTCTCCAGCAGGATTTGCTGACCCTCGAAATCCACCGGCCCATTCGCCGCCTCCGCCACGATCTTCGCCTGAATCCGCCCGGCGTTGTCCGCGGTGATTTGATTCTCCAGCGCGGCCGGCACCAGGATGTCGCACTCCATTTCGAGCACCTTGCCCGGGTCGCGAACGAACTCTCCCGCCCCAAATCCGTCGAACGACCGGTGCTCACGAAAATGCCCAACCGCCTTCGCGACGTCGATCCCCGCCGCGTCGTAAATCCCGCCGCCCAGCTCGCTGATCCCCACGACGAGCGCCCCCGCTTCGTGCAGATAATGCGCCGCGTGTTCGCCGACGTTGCCGAGACCCTGGACGATCACGCGCTTCCCCTCGACGCCCGGCGTCAGCCCCAGCGGCTCCATGTCCTCCGCGTGCGACAGACATTCTTTGATTCCAAAATAAACACCCAGCCCCGTCGCCTCCTTGCGGCCCGGGATGCCGTGCATGTCGAGCGGCTTGCCCGTCACGCAGGCGTAGGGATTCGCGTCGTTGAAGTTCAGCGCCCGATACGTGTCCGCGATCCACGCCATCTCCTGCTCACCCGTCCCGTAATCCGGAGCGGGCACGTCGATCGAGGGTCCGATGAACTTTTTCTTGTTCAGCTCGGCCGTCAGCCGCCGCGTCACCCGCTCCCGGAACCCCACCGACGACGCCCGCGAATCGATCACCACCCCGCCCTTCGCCCCGCCGAACGGCACCCCGACCAGCGCGCACTTGTAGGTCATGAGCGCCGCCAAGGCGATGGTCTCGTCCAGAGTGACCGACAGGCTGTAGCGCAGCCCGCCCTTGCACGGCAGCCGATGATGACTGTGTTCCGCCCGGTAGGCCTCGACGACGACCACGTTGCCGTCGTCGTCCTTCACCGGAAATTTCATCCGGTAGACGCTGTTGCACGTCTTCACCTGATCCAGAATGCCGGGCGAAAACTCACTCAGCGCCGCCGCGCGGTCGAAATACGAGCAGACCGATTCGAAAAATTGACTCCGCTTCTCCGCGGGGGGTGCTGTTTCATCCATAGGTCGGCGATCCTACCCGAGGGAGCCCGTGAGCCACGCGAAAAACCGCACCGTGATCCAGCCAACCAACACGGCCAACGCGAAAAGCACGATCAACACACCCGCCAGCATCGCCAGCACCACGCCCCAATCCGCCTTGCTCGCCCGCCGCTTCCCACCCTGGTGCTCGCGCAGCAGAGCGTAGTTTTTGTTGTTCGATTTGAACCACGCCGAAAAAACGTCACCCACCACCGGCACCGCGCCGACGACCGTGTTGAGGAGCACGTTCCCCACCATCCGCAGCAGCACCACGCGCGGCAATCCCGACCGCAGTCCGTTGATGATGATCATCGACGAAAACACCGCCGTCGAACTGTCCCCGACACCCGGGATCAATCCGATGATCGGATCCAGCCCGATGCGAAACTTCGTCCCCGGGATCGGGATGAGATCGTCGAGCACGTAAGCCATCAGCTTCGACAAATTCGGTTGGTCCCGGTCCTTGTCGGGTGGCAGCACTTCAAAATTCATATCGTCGCGTTGATTCGGCACGCCCCACCCATCCGCGTGGGTCGGCTTGGATGCAATCTTTTCGGTTGGCAGACGGCCCGATTCGCCCAACCGTCCTCCCATGCGCCCACTTCCGCTCCTCGCCGCCCTCGTCGTTGCCATTTTGATCCCAGCCGCCCGGGCCGGCGATTCATCCACCGTCCAAGCCATCGCCGACGCCTACGGAATCCAGGCCTGGCCCAGCGTCCAGCGCGTCACGTTCACCTTCAACGCCCAGCTCCCCAACAAAACCGTCACCCGCCACTGGGTCTGGGAACCCCAGACGAATCAGGTCACCCTCACCGACGCCGAAGACAAGACGACGACCTACCAGCGCGCCGGCACCCCGACCGACGAGACCCTCGCCGCCATCGACCAGCAATTCATCAACGACAGCTATTGGCTCCTCTTCCCCTTTCACCTCGTCTGGGACAGCGGCACCACGATCACCGAAAAGGCCGGCCCGCTCCCCCTCCCGGTCGGCGAGGGCGAAGCCGCAAAATCCCTGACCATCCAATACGCCACCGAAGGCGGCTACACCCCCGGCGACGCCTACGACCTCTACCTCGACGAGAAAAACGAAGTCCAAGCCTGGACCTTTCGCAAAGGAGGATCCGACGAAGTCACCATGGCCACCACCTGGTCGAAGCCCGAAAAGTTCGGCCCGATCCGCATCGCCACCGACCACCGGGGAACAGACGACGTCCGCATCTTCTTCACCGAAGTCGCAGTAGAATCGAACTAATCAAACCCAGTGACCGTAAAGCCCCCCCGGAAGGCGAGGCTCCCGCCGAGCCGTGGCTAATCCACCAAGCGACCCTAAAACCAACCAGCCGCCGACAACCCGCCGCGCTACCCCAGCACCGCCTCGACCTCGTTCGCCGCGCGCCACCCCGTCTCCATTGCCCCGTGCACCGTGCCGCTCGCGCCATAGGTGTTCGTCGCCTCGCCCGCGAAGAAAATTTTGTTCGCCAACGGCCGCGCCAGCGCATCCCGGCTCGCCTCCGTCGTCCGCACCGTCGGATACGAATACAACCCCCGCACCCAGGGATCCGCGCCCCAATCCGACACCAATCCCCGCTCGAACGACCGCGACGCGATCTTGTCGCCGAAAAGCTCGTCCAATTCCTCCAGCGCGAACCGCACCGGATCCACGCTCATCGTATCCAGCATCTCCGCCCGCGTCCCGCCGACGAACGCCGTGAGCACGAACGTTGTCTCCGACCGCCCCTTGCAGGGCGCCCAGAACTGCGGCAGGAACCCGTCCGTGTGGATGAAGTAAAGGTGCTCGTCCCAGAAGCGGTGCTTGAATTTCAGGATGATTTTCATCCCCGTGTCCATCCCGATGCTGTCCGCCGCCGCGATCTTCTCCGCCGGTAATTGCGGGGAAAAATGGATCAGCCGCTCCGTGAGAATCGGCAGCGGCACCGTCACGATCACCGCCTTCGCCCGCAGCTCCTCGCTGTTCTGCAGCCGCACGCTCGGCTCGCCCGACCAATCGATCGCCGCCACCGGCGTATTGAGCCGAATCGCGCCCTCCAGCCGCTTCGTCATCGGCTCGAACAAATCCAAATACCGCCCCGCCAGCGTGTAATTCGTCTCCCGGGCCTCCCACCCCTTCTGGTAACTCGCAAACCCCCGCATCGCCAACCGGTCGAGCGTCGTCCCGTGCTCCACCCCCAGCCGAGACGACAAATAATGCCAGGCTCGCCGCGGGAAGTGGGACCGGATGAGAAATTCCTCCGCCGACCAATTCTCACTCCGGTAATCCCCCAGCGAATCGATCAAATCGAAAGCCCGCCGCACCGCCGGATCCATCTGCGCCTGATCCAGAGTCCGCAACTCCCCGTCGAGCCGCAGCAGGTCGTTGAGCGTCATGTGCGAGATGAGATCCATCCCCTGCTCCGCCGCCAACCGCGCCACCGCGTTGTCCATCCCGTGCACCTCCTCCGCCCCCAGCTCGATCGAAACGTCGCCAAAACTGTCCAACGACCGCACCCGCCCCCCCACGTGATCCGAAGCCTCGACAACAAGCGGTCGATGCCCCCCCGCCAGCAGCGAATCCGCCGCACACAACCCGGCCACCCCCGCACCAATAATCAGAACATCATGCTCCATAAAAAAACCTCATCCGCGTAAATCCGCGTCCATCCGCGGTCAAAAATCACTCATCCACCGCGTGAGCCGACAAATCCTCCCGCGAAACGAACTCCACGGCCGAAGCGTGCGTCGCGTTGAGAAAAATCCGCGGAGCGACGCCCGCCTCCAGCGCCTCCTGCCAACGCGTCACGCACAGGCACCACTTGTCCCCCGGCTGCAAACCGGGGAACCGCATGTCCGGCCGCGGCGTCACCAGATCGTTCCCCCGTTCATACGAAAACCGCAGGAATTCCTCCGTCATTTCCGCGCACACCGTGTGCAGCCCCACGTCCCCCGGCCCGGTGTGACAGAACCCATCCCGGAAATACCCGGTCAGCGGGTCCATGCAGCAACACTCCAATTCAGTGCCTAAAACGTTCGATGCCATAAGTGATGATACAGATTTGAACAAAAGGACGCAAAGGGCGCGAAGAAAAGGCATTCATGGAAGAAATTCTTTCACCCCTTTGCGACCTTTGCGCCCTTCTGTTCCAATCTGTATTTGCATTTCCTCGATTGGCCGCCCGATCCGGCCCGCTGATGTTGACTCGCTCGCTCCCGCTCGGCCCGCCCTTCGGGCCGCATCGCAGAGCCGACGCAGTCTGCCCCGCGGCTTCCCAGCCGCCGGTGCTCTGTTCAAAAATCATGACCTCGAGACCGCCCGCAACTGCCGACCCCCCCACCTGTCATGCTGAGCGCAGCGAAGCATCTCTGGCTTACACTGCATTCGCTCAACGGAATCTCAACGGTTCTCCTCGACCAGCCCCGCCAACGCCCCCGTAAACCCGGCGTTGTAATCCAGCGCGACCTCGTTCGTCAGGTAGTTCGCCCGGTCATCCTCGTAGGCGTAGTCGTCCGGCGCCGATGGCCCGCCGACCAGCGCGCCGGTCAGCACGAAGCGGTTGTCGACCGGTTCCGCGATGTTGTTCGACGTCGATCCGTGGGCCCCGCGGTGATGCGGATTGCGCGGCGGGTTGTTGCCGAATCCGACCACGTAACTCCGCCCGACCGGGTTATCCCCGAGCATGTAGCGAATCTGCCGCACCGCAAATTCCCGGTAGCGATCCACGTGATCCGCTTTGGGAATCGTCGTGTAAACGAGCGCGACAAACGCCGTGTTCGCCGCGTAGCGCAGCGAGCCCCACTGATCCAGCCAGGCCAGGCCGCCTCGCGTGGTCTGTATTTTCCGCCCGCTCTCGCCAACCGACCAATAATTCAGCCACTGGTTCACGTCGTCGAAGTAAGTCCGCTCCCCGGTGAGCTCCGCCAACAGCACCGCCACGCCGTAGCGTTTGTCGTCCCACGAAATTGTCCACGTCCACGGCTCGCGGCCGCGCACTTCGGCGTAGAATTCCTTCGCTTTCGCCAAATACCGCGCCTCGCCCGTCGCCTTCGCCAGCCACGCCGCCGACCACGCCAGCTCGTCGACGTATCCGCTGTAACTATTGTAATAGGCCCGCGCGTCCACGATCGAATCCGTGTAGGCCCCGCGGTAGCGATCCGCAAAAGTGAACAGCCGCTTCGCGTGGCCCAGACACTTCGCCGCGTAGGCATCCTGCCCCGCCTCGCCAAAGAGAATCGCCGCGCTCGCCAGCGCCGCACTCGCCTCCCCCGCGAGATCCGACCCTGGATTCGATTCGTCGACCCGGAACGCCGGCCGCGCCATCGTCATCGCCTCCGGCGGTCCCCAGAACGCGTGATCCAAATCGCCGCGCCCGACCTGACCGTAAAACACGTTCGGCTCCGGATGCGCCTTCATCAGCCAATCCGTCCCCCACCGCACGGCCTCGAGCAATTGCCCGAGCTGCCCGGCCTTCTCGTAACCCCCACGAAACGCGATCCCGCCCCACGAAAGCAGCGTCATCGAACTCGCCATCGGCAGGCCGAACTTCACCCCATCTCCCGCGTCGTAATACCCACCCGTGAGGTCCACCCCCACGTCCGCCCCATCTTCCAGCGCCGAGTCCCCACGCCACTCGACGCGAAAACCAGCAGGCAGCCGCCCCGACCGCTGCGCGTCGTAGAAGTAGAGCGATTTATCGAGCGCCTCCGCGTAATCGAGCCGTTCCGCCGACGGCGGCAGCGGAGTCGGAGCGGCGATCCCGGGCGTCATCCCCGGGATCGCCGGGGGCATCTCCGGCGTCGGGGCAATCGGTCTTTGCGGTGCTTTCATCTCGTTGAGCGCGATGTCGCGCGGTCCTCCCACGATCGATCCCGGAGCGCCAACGAACCCAAACCGCACCTCGCCGCCCGGCGGGATCGTCTGATTCCAAGGCACCGTCGCCGCGTCGACCACGTAGCCATCCGTCGTGATCGACGCAATGTGGGCGTTCCACAGGTTGGTGATTTTCGAAGGGAATTTAAACTTCAACGCCCAGTTCTCGATCGGCGCCGAGCCCGTATTCCGGATCACCACCTCCGCCTGAAACCCCGAGCTCCAATCCGACACCACCCGGAAGCTCACCGCCGCGTCGCCGGCTTGCACGTCCACGTCCGGCGACCCCGCGTAGATCGGCTGCTGCGTCACGCCATCCCGCTCCGTCGGCGGCGCATCCCGCGGCCCGTCGCCCGCGATCACCGGCTGAAACACCACGTCCCTCGGCTCGACTCCGCCAGGCACCGCCTGAAACCCCACCGCCACCTCCTGCCCCGACCGAATGAGCCGCGACCAGTCCTCCGGAGCCAGCAGGTAGGTATTCCCCTCCCGCTTCACCACCTTCGCCCCCCAGAGCCCGGAAATCTCCGCATCCAGCACGAACCGCAGCCGCCAATCCTTCACCTCATCCCGAGAAGTGTTCTTCAGCTTGATCTCCGCAATCAGCCCCTCCCCCCAATCACTCTGCTTGGAATAAGAAAAATCCACCGGCTCCTTGGCCACCGCAGAACCCACCAAAAAAAACAAAGCCCCGATTGCAAGGAGCAGCGGCTTCCAGCCGCCGAAGTTGGGGAGCGCACGCGTCCCCGCGTGCGAGATGCGGCGTCCCGCCGCATCACCCCGGCAATTTCGGCAAAGCCGAAGAGCCGAACCAAACGAAAGCCTCAAACCCCTCACCCCACCTCCCCCTCCCGCCACCGGCAGGCATTCGGCACCGCCACCCCGATCTGATCCAACACCCGCCAAACCAGAGTATCCACCAGTTCCTCGATCGTCTTCGGCCCACTGTAAAACGAAGGCATCGCCGGCACGACCAGCGCCCCCGCCTCCATCACCGCCACCACGTTGCGCGCGTGAATCAGATTCCACGGCGTCTCCCGCGGCACCAGCACCAGCTTCCGCCGTTCCTTCAGAAAAACGTCCGCCGCCCGCAGAATCAGCGACTCGCTCGTCCCCGCCGCGATGCGCCCGACCGTCCCCATCGAACACGGCATCACCACCATCGCGTCGAACCGCGTCGACCCACTCGCGAACGGCGCGTTCATACTTTTGTCCGAATGCTCCACCGTCCCCTCCGGCACCCTCAGCTCCCCAATTTCCTCCCGCACCACCTGCCGCGCGTAGCCGCTCAGCACCAGATGAACCTCGTGATCCCCCGCCGCCGCGACGTAATCCAGCAACCGCTGCAAATACACCGCCCCACTCGCCCCCGTCGCCGCGAAAACGAACCTCATCCCAACATCCCCGCCGACACCAACGCCCCACGCAGCACCCCGGCCCGCTCGATCTTCTCCCCGTAGAGCGCCACCGCCCCCGCGTCCGGCTCCACCCGCGTCGACTCGTCCGTGGCCACGCACAGATCCGCCAGATCCCGCAGCGACGCGTCCGATCCGTTCTCCTGCGCCGCCTGCCAGGCCGCCTGCACCGCCGCTCCCAGACCCGCACCCTCCGCCGTCCGCAGGCCCACCACCGGCAGCGCGAAAATATCCGCACAGATCCGCCGCCAGACCGCGCTATTGCTTCCGCCACCCGTCAGCCGCACCTCCGTCGGCTCGAGCCCCAGCTCGGTCAGCCGCCGCAATCCGTAGCCCAATCCCAGCGTCACCCCCTCCATCGCCGCCCGAGCCAGGTGACCGGCGGTAAAATTCCGATCCGTGATCCCGAAGAGCGACCCCGTCCCCCGCGGCAGACTCGGCGTCCGCTCGCCCGTGAAATAAGGCAGCAACAGCAATCCGTCCGCCCCCACCGGCACCTTCCCGACCTCCGCGTCGAACGCCCCGTGATCCCAGCCAAACAACCCGCGCGCCAGCTCCGTCACCAGCGTCACGTTCATCGTGCACAGCAGCGGCAGCCACTTGTCCGTGCTGTCGCAGAACGCCGCGATCTCGCCGCGCGGATCGATCACCGGCTCCTCCGCGCTCGCGTAGAGCGTGCCCGACGTCCCCAGACTCGCCGTCACCACGCCCGCGCCCAGATTCCCGGTCCCGATCGCCCCCATCATGTTGTCCCCGCCACCCGCGCTCACCAGCACGTCCTTCGGCAGACCCAGCGCCTCCGCCAATCCGGGCTTCACCCGCCCCACCGACCGCAGCGACGACCCCAGCGGCGGCAATTTGTCCCGCAACCCCTCCGCCGTCGCGTCCACCAGCGGCTCGCACCACTCCCGCGTCCGCACGTCCAGCAACCCCGTCCCCGAGGCATCGCCGAATTCCATCCGCGCCTCACCCGTCAGCCAAAAATTCAGATAGTCGTGCGGCAACATCACCACCCGCGTCCTCGCCCAATTCTCCGGCTCGTGATCCTGCAGCCACCGAATTTTCGGCGCCGTGTAGCCCGGCAGAATTCGGTTTCCGCCCAGCGCCAAAGCCCGCTCGCCCCCCCCGACCGCCTCCTCGATCTTCGCGCATTCCGCCTCGGTCGACGTGTCGCACCACAGCTTCGCCGGTCGCACCACGTCACCGTTTGCGTCCACCGCGACCAACCCGTGCTGCTGACCACTCACGCCGATCGCCCCGATCTCCGACGCGCGCCCGCCCAGCTTGGCCACCAGTTCCTGAATCGTTGCCGCCGCCGCGTCCAACCAGTCGCTGGGATTCTGCTCCGCCGCTCCCATCGGCAACCCGCCGATCAAATCGTATTTCCGCGAGGCCGACCCCAGCACCTCCCCGCTCATCACGTCGAGTGCGACCGTTTTGAGACTCTGCGTTCCACAATCGATTCCGAGGGCAATCATCGTTGCAGGATACCCAGACCCGCACCGAACGAAACTCCCAATAACGCCCCACGAACGGACAACCCTCCGGCGCGAACCCCCTTGTGTGAGGAGCCATCTTGCCCGATAGAACCCCCATGGCAGTCGTCGAACAAAACGGAATTCAATACCGCGTCGGAAACGAGAAGCTCATCCGCGTCTCCGAATCCGCCGGCACGAAATTGAAAACCCTGCTCACCCGCCAGGGTCGCTTCGAGACCGGCGGCCTGCGCGTCGCCGTCATCGGCGGCGGCTGCTCCGGCCTCCAATACAAGATGGATCTCGTCGACGGACCCGCGAACCGCGACATCCTCGTCGAGTCCCGCGAAGTCCGCGTCGTCGTCGACCCCAAGACCGCGCTCTTCGTCAGCGGCTCCGAACTCGACTACAGCGACGACCTCCAAAAAGGTGGTTTCAAAGTCACCAACCCCAACGCCGTCGCCCACTGCAGCTGCGGCGAAAGCTTCTCGGCATAAGCTCGAGGAACGGCGCGCTTCCAGCCGCCGCACCAACCCTATTCCGCAAAGCGGAACACTTCCCACTCACCAAACGGGCCGCAAAAGCCGAACCCGCCGCGCCCCCCCCTCCCAGGCCACCGCCCCCGGCGACCCATCGGGGAGGTGAAATCCCACCACCGCCAGCTCGCGCGAGTCCACGCCGACCCCGCGCACGTCCCCGCCCACACGACGGCATACCGCCCGCTCCAAATACCCCGCCAGCCCCGTCCCCAGACACTTCAAAGCGGCCTCCTTGCCAACCCACATCCGCAGGAATTCCGCCCGCCGCTCGCCCGGCGGCAGAGCCGCCAGCGCCTCCGCTTCCGCCGGCGGAAAATAACGTCGCGCCAGCTCCAACCAAGGTCGTTCCCGGTCACCGGCTTCGACGTCCACCCCGACAGCCCGCCGACCGACCGCCACCACGATCTGCCCGCCGGAATGCGAGAGACTGAACTCCAACTCCCCCCCCGCGACAAATGGTTTACCCGCCCCGCCCCGCTCGATCGTCAAATCGACCGGATCAACCTTCGCCAGACCCGAAAGAATCGACCGCACCGCCATCCGCGACCGACGCCACGTCTCGCGCACCGGCCCGGCGACGAATCCAGAGTATTCGGCCTCCTCGGCCGAAGTCAGGTCGCCGCAAATGGCGCTTTCACGGTCGACCCACCAGACCAGAACGTCGCCCGAACGGCATTCGACCGAACCGATCCGGCGGCTTTGCCACGCGGACTCGAGACCTCCATTTCCCTCCCGTTTTTCGCCTGCCATGAACCGCTATTTGCAATCTTCCCAACCTGTCATTCTGAACGAAGTGAAGAATCCGTGGCTTACACTGCATTCGCACTTGGATCAAAAGCCAGCGCCGTTTCGCTCCGACCGTCCCGTCATTTTTCAAGCAAACGCCAAAACCACCCTCAAAATAAAATTAGTTTTTCGCAAACTTTCTCTTGCAAGCGCAAGCCAAGCGCTATTTAGCTTAGGCCTTATGGACTTCACAAAAATTGATCCCGCACTCATTCGGGAATTCCTCAAACTCAGCGAAACCCGCGAAAACCTCATGGAGCAGGTCGCCGCCGTCGATTCACAGATCGCCGCGCTCTCCAGCGGCAAGCTCCCTCGCGGAACGAAAACCGCCGCGGCCCCCAAGGCTCCCGGCAAGCGCCGCGGCCGCAAGCCCGGCTCGAAGAACGCTCCCAAAGCCGCCACGAATGGCTCCTCCGAGCCAGATGCCGACGCACCGAAAGCGGCGAAGAAGCCCCGCGCCCCCCGGGCCAAGGGCAGCAAGCGCGGCGCGATGAAAGAGCAGATCACCGGCCTCCTGCAGTCCGCTGGTCCTGAAGGAATGGCCGTCAAGGACATCTCCGAGAAGCTCGGCGTCAAGAACCAGAACGTTCACGTCTGGTTCAGCACCACCGGCAAGAAAGTCGAAGGTATCAGCAAAGTGGGCGAAGCCCGCTACGCTCTCGCCGCCTAACACCCAAACAAAAAAGTCATTTCAACCGCCGCGCCCGGACCCCGGGCGCGGCTTTTTTTTGTCTACGCAGCACCCCAGACCGCGAAGCGCCCCCCTAAAATCTGTCATGCTGAACGAAGTGAAGCATCTCTGACCCACACTTCAAAACCGTCCGCAAACGCATCGAGCCGCCTTTGCGAGCGGACGGCGCAAACCGCACCACCAGAAAAAAACGTCCCGATGGTCACGCGGAGCCGCGAAGGATACAAAGGCACCCCTTCGCGCCTTCGCGTGAGTCCAATCCTTGATACCACCTGGCATCAGCGGCCCACCACCCCGCTCGACGCGACACCGCCTCACCCCGTCCCCAGAACCCGCGCATTCAGCGCATCCGCCATCCCCAATCCACCTTCCCGCTCGGCGACAAATCCGCCCTGCCACGACACCACCGATTTCACCTCGGCGATCGCGTTACTCGGGCACGCCACGACACCCGCCACCGCTTCGCTGAGCATCGAAAGATCGTTGAAATGATCCCCCGCCGCGAACGTCTCGGCCGCGCTGACGCCGACGTGACGGCAGAGTTCCGCCAACGCCGCGCCCTTGTGGTAGTCCACGTGGCAGAACCGCAGGTAGATCGTGTTGCGCTGATAACTAAACTCCGGGAAAGCCCGCTGCACCGCGGTCAGGCTGGCCGTCACCTCCTCCATCGCGGCCTCGTCGGTCGTGATCAACCCGACCGGCAGCCCGCCCTCGCGAATCACCGTCACGTCCGGTGATTTCTCCACCCGCTCCAAAATTTGATCGAAGATCGCGCCCGAGCTCTCGAACAGCTCCGCGTGCCGCTCCCGGCACGTCGTCACCCAAGGCTCGAGCGGATCCCAGCCGCCAGCCGTCCCGGGAAGATGAATGTCCCGCTCGTTCGTCAGGATGAAGTCCGGCTCGACCGGGGCCCCGAAAACCTCCAGCCCCTCGATGGCGTGCGCCAGGGAGCGCCCCGTATTCACCGCCCACAATCCGCCGCCGGCCTTGAAGGCGGTCAGCGCCGCCGCCAATTCCTCACCGCACGTCAAATCGGCTGGGTGCACGATCAGGGTCCCGTCGAAATCCGTGCTGATCAATCGTATCCGCTCGCTCATGGCCGTCACTCTTCGCAGCGCTCCCGCATCCGACAAGAGCGAAACGGTTCCCATTTTCCGCCCACTCTGTTCTGCTTCCCGTCCATGAAATCCGCTTACGAAATCGCCATGAGCCGCCTCGACGCCGAGGCCCCGGTTGCCAAATTATCCGACGCCCAGCGCGCCGAAATCGCCGAAATCGACAACCTCTACCGAAGCAAAGTCGCCGAGCGCCGAGTCTTCCTCGAAGGCGAAATGACCAAAGCCGCCGGCAACCCCGCCGAAACCGAAATGCTTCAAAAGCAGCTCACCAGCGAAATCGGCCGCCTGGAAGACGAGTCCGAAGCCAAAAAGGAAAAGGTCCGCGGGCGTTAGCGGGTAGGGAAGCCGCGCCGCCGCGATCCTAGTTTTGGTCACCGGTTGCGTTCTCCAAAGCTTGAGGCTGGCTGTGCCAGCGCGACAGCGTTCACCCGCAAGCCAACCGCATACAGTCACGAAACGCGGCGAAGCCGCGCCCTCGTCCAAAACGGGTAGGGAAGCCGGGCCCCGGGTTCCGTGACCATCACCACCACCCGCCCGAACCACCCCGGCGCTCCGCCCTGCCGCGCATCCCCGAGCCTACCGAAAACGCTCCGAAAGCCCCCAACCACCCGTAACCAAAATGCGAACCCGGCGGCGCGGATTCCCTACCCTCCCAACGATGGCGCTCACGCGCCGACCGCCGCTGGGCAACGGCTTCTCTTCCACGAAGATCGCCTCCTCGCGGCGAAGCCGCGCCCTCGTCCAAAACGGGTAGGGAAGCCGGGCCCCGGGTTCCGTGACCATCACCACCGCCCGCCCGAACCACCCCGGCGCTCCGCCCTGCCGCGCACCCCCGAGCCTACCGAAAACGCTCCGAAAGCCCCCAACCACCAGTAACCAAAATGGCAACCCGGCGGCGCGGATTCCCTACCCTCCCAACGATGGCGCTCACGCGCCGACCGCCGCTGGGCAACGGCTTCTCTTCCACGAAGATCGCCTCCTCGCGGCAAAGCCGCGCCCTCGTCCAATACGGGTAGGGAAGCCGGGCCCCGGGTTCCGTGACCATCACCACCGCCCGCCCGAACCACCCCGGCGCTCCGCCCTGCCGCGCACCCCCGAGCCTACCGAAAACGCTCCGAAAGCCCCCAACCACCAGTAACCAAAATGGCAACCCGGCGGCGCAGATTCCCTACCCTCCCAACGATGGCGCTCACGCGCCGACCGCCGCTGGGCAACGGCTTCTCTTCCACGAAGATCGCCTCCTCGCGGCGAAGCCGCGCCCTCGTCCAATACGGGTAGGGAAGCCGGGCCCCGGGTTCCGTGACCATCACCACCGCCCGCCCGAACCACCCCGGCGCTCCGCCCTGCCGCGCACCCCCGAGCCTACCGAAAACGCTCCGAAAGCCCCCAACCACCCGTAACCAAAATGGCAACCCGGCGGCGCGGATTCCCTACCCTTCTCTTCGACGGGGCGGCTTGCGCCGCCAGGTCCCTCCTCACTGTCCTGCCAGTGCTTCCCAATGCTTGCGCTCTTCATCCGAAATCGACGTGGGAATCATCACCGCCACGCGCACGAATAAGTCGCCACGCGTCCCATCCGTCCTGGGGAAACCTCTCCCACCCAGCCGCATCTTTGTTCCGTTCGGCGTGCCGGGTTTGAGCCGCAGCTTCGCCCGACCTTCCAGCGTCCGGACCTCGACCTCGCCACCGAGCGCGCACGTCCACGCCGGCACTTCCGCCTCGACCCTTAGATCGCTGCCATCGACGTCGAAATAAGGGTGCTTCTGCAGCTTCATCCGCAGAAACAGATCCCCCGTCGCTCCGCCGCCCGTCCCGGGGCTGCCCTGACCCGCCAGCCGGATCCGCTGCCCGTCCCGCACGCCCTTGGGAATCTTGATGTTGTAAGTCTGCACGTCCTTCGCGTCGCCGCGCCGCAAGCTGATCTGCCGGGATGCCCCCTCGAATGCCTCCTCCAGGGTCACCATCACGTCGGCCTCCACGTCGGCCCCTTTCCGCGGACCGCCGCCGTAGGCACTTTCGAAACCGCCCATCCCGGCGCCAGCGGAACGCCCGCCCGATCGACGAGCCCCAAACATCTGCTCGAAGAAATCGCTGAACCCCGTTCCGCCGAATTCGTAATCCACTCCCGCGCCGCCGCCGCCGCCGCCGCCGAAGTCGAATCCGCCGCCCGCCGCCCCGCGTCCGCCGCCGCCCGGGAATCCGCCCCCACCCGCGCCCGCGCGCTCCCAGTGCTGGCCGTATTCGTCGTATTTTTTTCGTTTGTCCGGATCGCCGAGCACTTCGTAAGCCTCGTTGATGCCCTTGAATTTCTCCTCCGCCGACGCTTTGTCGGTCGCCGTGTCGGGGTGGTGCTTGCGCGCGAGTTTGCGGAAGGCGCTTTTGATTTCGTCCTGACTCGCCGTCTTGGAAACGCCGAGAGTTTGGTAATAGTCGCGGAACTGAGCTGCCATATATCGAAGGGTCGGAAATCTACCACATGAGATCGACCGGGAAAGGGGGAAGGGATGGTTGGAATACTTTTCTTACGCGGAAGCGCGGAGGCTCGGAGAAATGCACCCGTTATCCGGTTATCCGGATCTCGGCGCCGCCGAGCATCCGCGTGATACCAAATCTCGAAGATCAGTGGACTCCCGCTGATTTCCGCGACAATTGAATCTTCCCCTCTTGCCAGGCCGCCGGCGGTCATAGACCGCCGCTACAGCCACGGTTGGGTTCATCGTGCGATTTGTTATGAGAACCAATCATCCAGATCTCCGATAAAATTCGCCTCGCCCGATGCGCTGGACGGCGGTAGATCATGGGCTGCTGTCGCCGGTTTAGCTCAGTGGTAGAGCAGCTGATTTGTAATCAGCTGGTCGTCGGTTCGAGTCCGACAACCGGCTCTCCTCTTTCCCCGCACCCGGCCTACGCCGGGACGGCTGCCGGAGCCGACGGGCGGGGCTCCAATTCACGCGCGCGCCCCCCTTCCTGGCGGTCGTTTCGACGATCCCGGGCGATCAGCATGTAGATCGACGGCACGACGAAGAGCGTGAAGGCCGTGCCGATCACCATGCCAGTCACGAGCACCCAACCAATGCTGTTGCGCGCGCCCGCTCCCGGGCCACTGGCGAGGATCAATGGAAAATGCCCGGCGACCGTGGCGACGGACGTCATGAGGATCGGTCGCAGCCGCGTGCCGGAGGCCTCGATGATGGCCGTGAGCTTGTCCCTGCCCTCGAGCTGGAGCTGGTTCGCAAATTCCACGATCAGAATGCCGTTCTTCGAGACCAGACCGACGAGCGTGATCAAGCCGACCTGACTGTAAACGTTGAGCGTCGTGAACCCGAGGAATGGGAAGAGCAAAGCACCCGCAAGCGCCAGCGGCACCGAGCCGAAGAGGATAATGAACGGATCGCGGAAGCTCTCGAACTGAGCGGCGAGCACCAGGAAAATCAGGATGAACGAGAGGGCGAACATCGGCAGAAATTTGCTGCCCTCGACGCGCAGCTGCCGCGACTCGCCGGCGTAATCGATGACGTAGCCGGCTGGCAGGATCTCGGCGCACTTGCCTTCGAGGAAGGTGAGCGCTTCGTCGACCGTGGCGCCCGGACGCACGCCGCCGGCGAGCGTCACGGAGTTCAATTGCTGGAAACGCTTGATCTCGCGCGGCTCGGTGCTGGTTTTCAAGCTCGCGAAGGTTGCCAACTGGACGAGATTTCCGTTCGGGCCGCTCACGTAGTAGTCGAGCAGTTGATTCGAATTCAAGCGGCTCTCGCGGGTCACCTGCGGGATCACCTTGTAACTCCGGCCCTGGATCTGGAAGCGGTTGACGTAGTTGCCGCCGACCATCGTGCCGAGGTCGGCGCCGACCTGTCGGAGGTCGAGGCCGAGCGCGGCCACCTTGTCACGGTCGAAGACGATCTCGGTGAGCGGTTGGTCGTATTTGAGGTCGAGGTTGGTGAAGATGAAGAGGCCGCTGGCCATGGCTTCTTTCTCGAGTTCCTGGCCGATCTTGAAGAGATCTTCGGGCTCCGCCGTCGACGAGATGACGAACTCGACGGGAAATTGACTACCGCCCGGGAGCGGCGGCGGTGTGGTGACGAAGACCTGGACGCCGGGGATCTTGGCGATTCCGGCGTTGGCGGCGAATTGCAGTGTCTCGGTGTCGGTGTCGCGTTCGCTCCAGGGCTTGGTCACCATGCCGGAGAACCCGCCGCCCGGGCCGGTGCGCTGGAAGACGTGGTCCGTCTCCGGGAACGACGCGAAGACATCGTAGACGCTTTTGGTGTAGAGCGACACCTGATCCAGCGTCGCGGTGGCGGCGGTCTGCACGATTCCGAAGACGATGCCCTGATCCTCCTTGGGCGCGAGTTCCTTGAACAGATTCACGAACAGGAAAAACACGACGCCGAGCAGCATCACGATGATCCAGAGCGTGTAGACGACGGGGCGATAGTTCAGCGAGCCGGCGAGCAGCTTCAGGTATTTTTCCCGCACCCAGTTCAGTCGGCGATTCACCCAACCGGCGAATCCGCGCTCGGAGTCACCCTTGCGCAGGAGCTTGGACGACATCATCGGCGACAGCGTCACCGCGACGACGCCGGAGATGAGGACCGCGCCCGCGAGCGTGAAGGCAAACTCGCGGAAGAGCGCGCCCGTCAATCCGCCCTGCAGTCCGACCGGCGTGTAGACGGCGGCGAGGGTCACCGTCATCGCGATGATCGGCGTGAACAATTCCCGCGCTCCGCGAATGGCCGCGTCGAACCCGGACATGCCGTTCTGCAAATGCCGCTCGACGTTTTCCACGACGACGATGGCGTCGTCGACCACGAGTCCGACGGCGAGGACGATGGCCAGTAGCGTGAGCAGATTGATCGTGAATCCCGCGATGAGCATGAGAAACACCGCGCCAACGAGCGAGATCGGGATCGCGACGACGGGGATGAGCACCGAGCGCAGGGAACCGAGGAAGAGAAAGATGACGATGATGACGATGAGCAACGTCTCGCCGAGGGTCTTGATGACGTCCTCGATGGCGTTCTGAATGTATTTCGTCGAGTCGTAGGGAATGCTCAGCTCGATCCCGGGCGGGAGGGATTTTTCGATCGCGGGCAGCGCGAGGCGCACGCGCTGAATGACGTCGAGGCTGTTCGCGGTGGGTAGCGCCCAGATGCCGATGAAGGTGGCGGCCTTGTCGTCGAAGCGGACGTCTTCATCGTAGCTCTCGGCTCCGAGTTCGACCTTGGCGACGTCGCCGAGGCGCACGATCACGCCGTCCTGCTCGCTGACGACGAGTTGCTGAAACTCCGCCTCGGAGGTGAGGTCGGTGTTCGCGACCAGGTTCACCGAGATCATCGAGCCCTTGGTGCGTCCGATGGCGGAGAGGTAATTGTTCGACGAGAGGGCGTCGCGGATCTCGGTGGGCGAGAGCCCGTAGGCCGCCATCTTCTGCGGATCGAGCCAGATGCGCATCGCGAAATTCCGCGCTCCCAGGATGTCGGCTCGCTGGACGCCAGCGACGGCGGTGAGCTTGGGCTGGACGACGCGGGTCAGGAAATCGGTGATCTGATTCGAGTCGAGTTCGGTCGACGAGAAGCTCAAATACATCGACGCAAACCGGTCGTCGGCGTTCTCGACTTCGACCGTCGGAGCCTCGGCTTCGGGCGGGAGGTCGTTGCGGACCTGCGCGATCTTGGCTTGGATCTGGGTGAGCGCGGCGTTGGTGTCGTAGTTCAGCTCGAGGTGGACGGAGATCGTGCTGACGCCCTGCGCGCTGGACGAATCCATGTAATCGATCCCGTCGGCGCTGGCGATCACGCGCTCGAGCGGCGTCGTGATGTAGCCGCGGACGAGGTCGGCATTCGCGCCGACGTAGACGGTCGTGACGGTGACGACCGAAATGTCGCTGCGCGGATATTGGCGGACGTTCAGCGACTGGATCGCCGTGAAGCCGGCGATCAGGATCACGAGATTGACGACGATCGCCAGGACGGGCCGCTTGACGAACAGGTCGGTGAATCTCATGCGCTTAGCTCTCGGTCACGGTCGGCGCGAGCTCGGCACCGGGCTGGATGTCGTTGTTCACGTTGACCGGAGCGCCGTCCTTGATCTTGAACGTGCCGGAGCTGACGATCTCCTGACCGGGCTCGAGGCCTTCGGTCACTTCGATGAGATCGCCGCGGGAGGTTCCGAGTTTCACGAACTGCTGACGCACTCCGAGGAAGGGTTCGCCCTCCTCCGAAATGATCTCTTCGACGATGAAAACGGAATCGCCGTAGGGCGCGTAGTCGATGGCCGACGCGGGGATGGCCACGACGGATTCGCGGATGGGCAGGAGGACCGACGTATTGACGAACATGCCGGAACGCAATTTGCCGTCGGGATTTTTCAGCGTCGCCTGGACTCGGACGTTGCGCGTGGTGGCGTCGACGTTGGGGTCGATCGCGGTGATCTCGCCGGAGAATTTGTCGTCGGGCAGGCCGTCGGCCCGCACTTCGACGGTGCGGCCGGGCTGGAGCTGGCCGAGCGACTGCTGCGGAAGGCTGAAGTCGACGTAGATCGGGTCGAGCGATTGCAGCGGGACGACCTGGTCGCCACTGGTGAGGTATTGCCCCAGGTCGACCATCCGGATGCCGAGCACGCCCGAGAAGGGAGCGCGGATCGTCTTGCGTTCGATCAAAGCCTCGACCTCGCGCGTCGCGGCGGACGCTTGCTTGTATTCGGCCGCGGCGGCGTCGTAATCCGACTGCGAGCCGACCCGCTTCTTCAGCAGACCCTGGACGCGGCCGAGATTCACCTTCGCCAGATCCTGACGCGACTTCGCGGCGTTGAGCTGCGCGACTTCCTGCGTGGTGTCGAGCTTCGCGAGCTCCTGGCCCTTCTCGACGGACGTCCCGGATTGGAACGTGATGTCGCGGACGATCCCCGGCAGGTCGGACGACACCATCACGCCTTGCACGGCGTTGGCCGTACCGATCGCCGACAGGGTGGGCTGCCACTCTTGCTGGTCGACCAAGAAGGTCGAGACGGCCGACGGGGGCGGAGCGAACTTCGCCCCCATCGCCATCCCGGCCTGGATCTGCCGGAACTTGAAAAATCCGATGATGAGGACGATCACGAAGACCGTCCCCAGCATGATGAGGAACCGCTTAAGCATTGAGGCTCGCACGGGCACCGTTCACGGCGCCGTTGCCGTTGGCCCGACCGCGTCCGACCTGCGTCTCGACCAACTTGAGCCCGTCGCGAATCTTCTTCGAGAGCGCGTTGTATTGCGACCGCTCCTTGTCGCTGAGCACTGCCGGGATGGCGGTCACCAGCTTGAAGTATCCGGGCAGCAGCTCGCGGAAGATCTCCTTGCCTTCGGGCGTCGCGCTCACTCGCAGGGCGCGGCGATCCTTCGGATCGGCGGAGCGTTTGACCATCCGGTCGCGCTCGAGCGTGTCGAGGAGACCCGTCATCGTCGCGCGGGTCACGCCCGTCGACTCGGCGAGTTCACTCGGCTTGAGCATCACGCACTCCTCCATCGAGAGGAGCATCATCACCGCGAAACGTCCCGGGCTGATGCCGTGACGCGAGAGGTATTGAGCTTCGATCGCAGCGACGGCATCGCCGGTGCGAACGACCGTGAGGAATAATTCGCAGGCGTCGGGGTTCAGACCGGGCTGCTTGCGGGCCGCTTCGATGAGTCGGTCGTAACGGGGGAGTTCTTTGAGTTCGTTGGTTGGATTGAGTGCCATAATGGTTTTTCTGATTAGGTTAACTGTATTGACTTCTGACATTATTAATAGTCAGGCCGCTCACAAGCAAAAGTTTTGCGTTGAGCGAGTTTTCTTTTGTCAGGGCGATGATTGCCCTGCCGCAAGCTACGCCTGTGGATTGCTTTAGGAGATTCCCCTATTCGATCAAGCGGCAAATTTCCTTAAAAATGCGCGTAATCCGTCGATTTTTCCCTCTTCCGCCCACGTCGCGCGCAGAAAATCCGCTGGGTGAACGTCGTGCTCGGCGAGAAATTTTCGGTCGCCGCCGCAGAAATACATGATGTCCGCGGGCAAATTTCCGGAAAGAAAACCCTCGGCTTTCTGGACGATCCGAGGCAACCACGCGATCCCGTCGTATTCATCCTCCCGGGCCGGCAACCCCTCGACGTCAAAACCCTGGTTGGTCCAGTGCCCCCCCTGGACATTCAGAAAATAATCCCGTCGCGCCGATGCGATCAGCAGCGAAGTGTCGTAGTCCGGAGCCCCCCGCCCGCAAAGGTCCTCCGCGTGATCGAACAGAAAAATCGGTCTCAGCCCGAGGGTCGCGAGGAATGCAGTTTCCGCCGAGTCGAAAAGATCGTCCGCCGTCCGCTCACCCTTACCGAAGCGGTCGACCGCTTTTGCGTGCAGTGAACGGAATTGCGTGGTCCAGAGATTTTTTGCCATGAGTCGCACCGTCGACGGTATTCGGCGGGGCGCCAGTCGAAACTTTTTTCAAACAGCAGCCGATCCACGCCGCAACAGCGCCATCTGCACCACGATCCCGATCGCCGCCAGCACGACCACCGCCACCGCCAACAGCGCGGCCTCCAGCCCGAGACTCTGCGCGATCACCAGAGCGCCCAGCAGCGACGAGATCAGAATCAGCGCCCAATCGAACACCAGCGACACCAGAATCGCCGCGATCACCGCCCCCACCGCAAAGGCGATCCATTGCACCGACTGCGTCACGACGCCAAACGCGATCGCCAACTCCATCGCCATCAATCCGCCGGCGTAACCCCCCGCGATCGCGATCACGATCCGCTGCAACACCACCGCCAGCAACGCCGCCACCAGTCCCACGATCACCGCCGCCACCAGCAACACCCATTCCGGCTGACCCGCGACCAGCTCCGCGCCGAACTTCATTCCGGCGAGGAACCCGATCACGCCCACAAAAACCCAGTAAAGCTTCCGCCCCAGCAGGAGCAGCAGCGCCCCTCCGACGATGGTGAGGACGGGGCCGAAGGCCGGATTGACGGCGAGGTTGGTGCTGATTTCTTCCATGATCGAGAGGGTTATTTTGCACTAGCATCGCACCGGCAACCCCAATTGCGCGCTCGGAAGTTGCCGAGCGACCGCGTTCGGTTACCCTGCCCGACCCAATGCCGCTCTTCCAACTCCGCAACGTCACCCTCAGCTACGGCGGCGACCCGATCCTCGACGGCGTCGACCTCCAGATCGATCCCGGCGAGCGCGTCTGCCTCCTCGGCCGCAACGGAGCCGGCAAGACCAGCCTCCTCCGTGTCATCGGGGGGGAGGAAACCCCTAGCGCCGGCGAAGTCATCCACCCGCCCGCCACCGTCCTCACCCGCCTCCAGCAGGAGGTCCCCCGCGACATCGGCGGCGAGGTCATCGACGTCCTCCGTTCCGGCCTGAGCCCCGACCGTCACGAGGAGGAATGGGAATCCGACGTCCGCCTCGAGGACCTCGCCGAGACGATGAACCTCCCCCCCTACGCTCCCTTCGCCGACCTCTCCGGCGGCCTCAAGCGTCGCGTCCTCCTCGCCCGTTCCCTCGCCGCCCAGCCCGACGTCCTCCTGCTCGACGAGCCCACCAACCACCTCGATCTCGACTCCATTCTTTGGCTGGAAAATTTCCTCCTCGAATCCAAGCCCACCCTCCTTTTCGTCACGCACGACCGCGCCTTTCTTCGCCGCGTCGCCACCCGCATCATCGAGCTCGACCGCGGCCAACTCACCAGTTGGGCTTGCGATTACACCACCTTCCTGGAACGAAAAGCCGCCGCCCTCGCCGCCGAACAAAAACAATGGGCCACGTTCGACAAGAAGCTCGCCCAGGAAGAAGCCTGGATCCGCCAGGGCGTCAAAGCCCGCCGGACCCGCAACGAAGGCCGCGTCCGCGCCCTCGAAGCCCTGCGCCGCACCCGCGGCCAACGGCGCGAGCGCGAAGGCACTGCCACCCTCAACGTCGCCGCCGGCGGCACCTCCGGTCAGAAGGTCATCGATGCGCGAGCCGTCTCCTTCTCCTACGGCGACCAGACCATTATCCGCGACCTCGACACGACCATTTGGCGCGGCGACAAGATCGGCATCATTGGCCCCAACGGCAGCGGCAAGACCACCCTCCTCCAACTCCTCCTCGACCGCCTCGCCCCCACCACCGGCGAGATCACCGTCGGCACCAACCTCGACGTCGTTTACCTCGATCAGCTCCGCGCTCAGATCGACAACAGCAAGACCGTCGCCGAGAACGTCGCCGGCGAGGCCGACACCGTTTACTTCGACGGCAAGCCGAAGAACATCCACAGCTACCTCCAGGATTTCCTCTTCCGCAGCGATCGCATCCGCCTCCCCGCCAGCGCCCTCTCCGGCGGCGAGCGCAACCGCCTCCTCCTCGCCCGCCTTTTCCTGCAACCGGCTAACCTCCTCGTCCTCGACGAACCCACGAACGACCTCGACGCCGAGACCCTCGAGCTCCTCGAAGAGCTCCTCGTCAACTACTCCGGCACCCTCCTCCTCGTCTCCCACGACCGCGAATTCCTCGACCACGTCGTCACCAGCACCCTCGTCTTCGAAGGCGAGGGAACGGTCAACGAATACGTCGGCGGCTACGCGGATTGGCTCCACCAACGCGAAAAGAAAAAACTCGCCCCCGCCCCCGTGGAATCGGCTTCCAGCCGATCACCAACCCAACCCCGGCCAAAGGCCGCACTCAAATTCCTCAACGTCGAGCGCCGCGAACTCGAAGGCCTCCCCGGCCAAATCGAGGGCCTCGAAACCGAGCACGCCGCCGTCTCCGAACGCCTCGCGTCCCCCGAACTCTACCGCGACGAACCCGGCGAAATCCCCCGCCTCCAGGCGAGAATCGCCGAGATCGAACGCGAAACCCAAACCGCCTTCACCCGCTGGGAGCAACTCGAAGAAAAGCGCAAAGCCGCCGAAGGCGAATAACTCCGTCTCTCAATCCTAATCATTGTCTTCGTCGCCCCTCACCTCACCCCCGCCCGGCACTGCGAATACGGTAATAAATGTAGCGGCGGTCTGTGACCGCCGCAGATCTTGCGACCTGGAAATTGACGCTGCTCGAGACGACGGCGGCGGTCACAGACCGCCGCTACAGCAATGGTCAGGTCAATCGTGGGATTTGGTGTAAGACAAAGATTATGATGATGAGAAAGAGGGTGCGGCGTCCTTGCTCAGCAGCCAGTCCACCGCGAGATATCGATCGGCGACGACCCGCGACTCCACGTTTCGAAACGCCGTGAGCCGCATGAGGTTCGACACGATCTGGTCGCTCGGCGAGAGCGCGTAGTAGGCGATGCGCGTCACCCGCAAGTCGCCGATCTCGTGCAGGTCGAGGATGTTGAAATCCGTCGGCGCCGGGTAGGAATTGATCCGGGTGACGAGGACGGGGATCGCGGCGATGCCTCGACCGACCAGCAGCCGCGAGATGTCGCGCAGGTCGGTCATTTCCAGGTTCGCGTCGTTGTTGACGATGACCTCGATCAGCCCGCGCGGATCGATGAACACGTTGCCGCGGGGCGAGCGGTGGAGCGTTGTCATGCTCGCGTCGAGCCGTTCTGGCTCGCCGGTGCGCGCCAGCCGGGCCAGCGGCTCTTGGGGCGAAGCGCACGATTCGCCGTTTGAACGGGCCCCTCTCCGAAGAGACCGAGGTAACTCTCGGCGAAGTGCCCGAGGTGCCAGAAGCCGTGGTCGAGGGCGACCCGTTTGACGATGCCGACGGCGGGTCCGTGGTCGATGAGGGCGCGCCGGGCGAGGTGGAGTCGATGGCGTTTGAGGTAGGCCATCGGACCCATCCCAACGAAGTCGCCGAAGAGATTTTCGAGTCCCCGATGACTCAGATCGGCGACGGCGCACAGTTGACCGATATCGATGCCGGCCGTGGCGTTCGCTTCGATGAATTCCTCCACGAGCCGGAGCTTGCGGTGCCGTCTCGTCACGCACTGCCGGGGTGCCGCCACGACCGCACCGACGCCGCTCCGCACGCAGTCGAGAAACGCGTGGATCAGGTCGCGCTCGAGGTCCAGGTAGATCCACGGATCTCGGGCGAACGATCGCGGGTCCCAAATCTCTCGTTCGACGGCGGCGATCAGCGTGCGCAGACGCGCCTGCTCGGCGGCACCGACGCGCATCGCGAGGCCTTCCGCGAGCGCCCGATCCGGGAGCTCCGGGCAGACCAGCGTCATCGCCGCGTGGAATTCGTCGACGGCGACGGTCAGCGTGGCGTTGGCGTAGCCGGACGGGGTGATGGCGTCGAGGTCGCCCCCCGGCGCAAACAAACCGAGGAATCCGTCGGTGTGCGACGCGGGGAAGTTGAAGGCGTGACCGGTCTCCGGACAGGCGAGGATGAAGATCAACGTGTAGGCATCCTTCGGCATCGCCCCGGTGAACCGGAAGGGTGAGTCGAGAGAAACGAGGTCCAGGCACGTCCGGTTGAAGGGCACCCGCGCGATGCGGCTGCGCCCGGGGCGGGCATCGAGTAGCCGGGGGTCGATGTGGGCGTTTCGGATTGCCTCCGTAAGCATCTCGGGACCGTCGATTTGCATCGCAACAGTGTGCGGAGGAAGCATCTGGCATTTCCTGACAGGCCTCGGATGAGCCCGCAAGGTCATTAATAACTGCGTTTTTCGGATACGCTCATTCTTCGCTCAAATCGTCAGGTCGACGGAACTTACGGACTCGAATTTTTGGAAACCGAGGTCGACGACCGCTGGACGGTGCCGCTCGGCGGCGGCGGCGGCAAGATCATGCACCTCGGCAAACTCCCGCTCAACGCGACGGCGCCGGAGTTCGGCCCCGACTGGTCGATCCGGCTCCAGGGTCAGTTTCTCTTCCCGAAATAGGTGGGGAGCGCGCCCGTCCCGGGTGCGGGCGGCGGCGTCCCGCCGCCGCAAATCGCCGCAGAACACAATGACTCCCATCCCCATCGAATCCCTGCCTTTCGCGATCGCGTTGCTCGTCGGCGTACTGCTCTTCCTCGAGCTCGGCCGCCGGGTGGGTCAGCGTCGGCGGGCGGTGGACCGCGAAGGGTCCACGGTTGGGGCCGACGCGGTGGAGGGTGCGGTGTTTGGGCTGTTCGGGCTGCTGATCGCGTTCACGTTCTCGGGTGCGGCGTCGCGGTTCGTCGCGGTTCGTCGCTGACCACGCTGCTGCTCGGCTCGCTAAACGCGATTAGCAAAATCATGACCAAACGCGCCGCCGCCACGAGCATCCACCCGCCGCCGTGATTGCTCTCTGCGTCTGCGTCGTGCGCGAAATCGAATATCCGCGCCTTGGTTTTATCCGCGTTACGTCCACGGACCAAACAAGGAAAGACCTCCTCGCCGACGTGCGATGATTCATCGCCAAGCCCGCATTTCCTTCGACAGCGGGAACCGGACTGGAAACTGCGTTTTCGGGATACGCAAGTGAGTTGGTCGGGTCGGTCAATCCACCGATGATCGAGTGCTCCTATTTCCTGACCTCTTTCGAACCCGAAACACGAACGACCATGATTCCAACCCGCCTCCTCCCGCTCGCGCTCGCGAGCCTCCTGATCGCCATCCCGCAACCCGGCTTCGCGGAAACCGCCGACCCCATCGCTGCCGCCGACGCGGCAGATCGTCAGGACGGCGTCGAGGCGCCCGGCATCGCCGAGACGGCGGAAATCGCCGAGGCCGGATTCATCTACGGTCTGCCCATCGTGATGAATTACACGGTGATGTATCAATTTGCCGTCGAACAGGATTCGGGGCAGTTCAAGGCGCCGTTCAACGAGCTCGAGAACGAGCACAAGACTTTCACCTACAAGGACACGGCGGTCGTCACGCCGAACAGCGACACCCCCTACTCGATGCTCTGGCTCGATCTGCGAGCCGAGCCGATGGTGATCACCGTCCCGGCTGTGCCGAAGGATCGCTACTATTCCGTCCAACTCTGCGACGGGAATACCTACAACTACGGCTACATCGGCAGCCGCGCGACGGGTAGCGAGGCCGGGAAGTATCTGGTGACCGGCCCCGGTTGGACGGGCGACAAGCCGGCGGGCATCGACCAGGTCTTCACGTCCTCGACGGAGTTTTCCATCGCGATCTTCCGCACCCAACTCTTCGACCCGGCGGACATGCCCAACGTCGAAAAAGTGCAAGCGGGCTACGGTGTCCAGCCGCTGTCGGGCTTTCTCGGAAAACCCGCGCCACCCGCTGCGCCCGAGATCGACTTCCCGAAGGTCGACGACGAACTCGCGAAGAAAAATTTCTTCGAGCACCTCGATTTCGCCCTGCAATTCGCTCCCGCCGCGGAGAACGAAAAAGAAATCCGCGCCAAGCTCGCCCGGATCGGAGTCGGTCCCGGCAAGACGTTCGAGTTCGCCGAGTTGTCCGACGCGCACAAGGTCGAAGTCGGCCTCGCGATGAAGGAGGGCGACCGCAAAATCACCGAGGCCGTCGCCAACGTCGGCACCGCCATCAACGGCTGGCGCGTCGGCTCGATGCCCGGCGACGCCGCGCATTACGACGGCGATTGGCTCCGCCGCGCCGTCGCCGCCAAAGCCGGGATCTACGGCAACGACGCCACCGAGGCGACCTACCCGATCACCCGCAACGACGCCGACGGGGACACGCTCGACGGCAGCAAGCACGACTACACGCTCACCTTCGCCAAGGGCCAGCTCCCGCCGGTCAACTCCTTCTGGTCCGTCACGATGTATGACGCCAAGACGCAGCTCCTGATCGAAAACCCGATCGACCGCTACCTCATCAACTCCCCGATGCTCCCCGGGATGAAGACGAACGACGACGGCTCGGTGACGCTTTTCATCCAAAAGGACAGCCCCGGTGCGGACAAGGAAGCCAACTGGTTGCCCGCGCCCGACGGCCCGATCTACCTCGTAATGCGCCTCTACTGGCCGAAGACGGAGGCCCCGTCGATCCTGCCCGCCGGCAGCGGCAGTTGGAATCCGCCCGGGATCGTGCAGGCGAAATAGATTTCCCCACCGATCACCGAAGAGATTCTCAGAGGACTTCGAACCCAAACCGACCCAATTCCCATGAAATCACCACTCGCCATCACCCTCCTCGCCACGCTGCTGGTCACCGGTTGCGCGACGTCCCCGGAATCGGGAAGCTCGGACCTCTAACAAGCCGACCTGCTTTTCGTGCAAAACGCAAAGAGCGTCCGATTCTCCGAAGGCACGATGACGCTCCGCGGCGTCTCCGATTCGACCATCGCGTTCAGTGATCGGCCCGAGCGGCTCGCCGGCTCGATGCCCACCCGCGATCTCGTGCCGATGTGGAGCGAGGGGGCCAACAGCTTCCTGAAGGACCCGCCGAACGCCACCCTCTCCGTGCTGGACGGAGACACCGTCACGAGCGTCGTCGTCGTGCTCCGCAACCCCCGGCTCACCGGCAGCAATCTGACCTACGACATCGAGTTCCTCGAAGGCGCGCCGACCGTCGGCGACGGGGCGGCCTCGCTCTTCATCGACATCATCGGTATGCCGCTCACCCCGATCTCCTACGCCGGAGCCGCCCGCCGCGGCTACCGCCGCGGATACGCGCGGGGAGCTTATTCCTGCGGTCGCTACGGTCCGAGTGTGGTGCACTACGGCTCGGGATCAGTGAGCGGTCCGCGGGGCTCCGCCGCCTGGGGCGGTGGCTCCGGCAGTGCCTCCGGTCGGCGGGGATCCGTCTCGTGGAGCCGTCGATGAGCATTCGCCTCGCCGCCACATTTGGCCTGCTCGCCACCGCGTCGGCGTGGGCCGGAACGGGATCACTCGATTTCGACACCGACCCGTATCCCGGAAAAGAGATCACCGTGCTGGAGTCCCGCGACTCCCCGTGGTCGTTCTCCATCCAGCCCTACGGTTGGCTCCCCTCGCTGGCCGGAGACGTCGGCGTGCGCGGACTCCCCGCGAGCCACATCGACTACAGCGCGCGGACGCTCATCGCGAACCTCCGCTGGGGCGCGTTCCTCGAGGGCGAGGCGCGCTACGGGCGCTTCGGATTGCTAGCCGACGGCTTCTTCGTCGACCTCCAGGCCGACGGCGACCTCGGAGGCACCCTTTACGAATCCGCCAGCGTCGGCGTCCAGCAGGGCGTGGGTCAGCTCGCGCTCGCCTACCGCCTCATCGAGGATCGGCGCGGCTTCGTCGATTTCTACGTCGGCGCGCGCTACAATTACCTCGGCCTCACCGTCAGCGCCGACCAGGACGCCGGCGGCATCGCCCGCGTCGGCGACGACACCAGCGAACGCATCTCCAACCGCCTCGCCGAGGCGACGGATCGACTCATCACCCGCCGCGCGACCGAATTGCGCGACCAGGCCACCGCCGCCGCGGCCAACGCGCGGGCGGCTGCAGCGACCCGACTCGACGACGTGCAGCGGGAAATCCAGCGCGCAATCCGGCGCGGCGAACGCGCCGACATCGACCGCCTCCAGACCTTGCAGACCCAACTCACCGACGCACTCCAGAGCGGGGTGACCGCGGACGTCGCCCGGTTCGACGACGTGCGCGAGGCGGTGCGCGCGGACGTCCGCCGCGACGTCGGCGTCGCGTTGGTCGAGCGTTGGGCCGAGGCGCCGCGCGAAGTCCGGCGGACCCTCGACCGCCGCGCACTGGACCGCGTGTTCGAGCCGGTGCGGCGGGAATTCCGCGACCTCGTCGAGGCCCGCGTCCGCCAGCAGGTCGCCACGGCCCGGACCGCCACTGCCGCCCGCCTCGCGGACGAAGTCGTCGCCCTCGGCCAACAACGCGTCGACGCCGCCGAGCGCCTCCTCGAGAAGACAATCAACCAAGCCGGCCGCGAGGAACGCCAAGCCGCCCGCTCGCTCGTCGCCGCCTCCCGCGCCCGCCTCGCCGCGGCCGAAGCCAACCGCGACGACCTGAGCCGCTCGGTCGACACCAAGGGACTGGAAGCCGACGTCGCGAAGGCCGAGAAGAAGCTGGCCAAAGCGATCACCAAGAAGCTCGAAGACGAACTGCCGACGCGCGCGGACGGCGACCGTTGGTGGGTCGACCCCATCGTCGGCGTCCGTGCACAGGTGAACCTCACGCGCTGGCTGTATCTATCCACGCAATGCGACGTCGGCGGCTTCGGAGCCGGCTCGTCGGTCGCGTGGAACCTCAACGGCTCGGTCGGCGTGAATTTCACCCGCAACATCTTCGGCGAACTCGGCTACCGCTATTACTACGTCGACTACGAGCGCACGGGCGTCGTCTATCAGGTCGCCGAATCCGGCATCGTCCTCGGCGCCGGGATCAAGTTCTGAGCCGCGGCACAATTCCCACGGCCAGATCCCGATCTCAAACTCAGGAAAAGCGGGCGCGTGGCGCGTGGCGAGGGCAGGATGTCAGAAGTTCAGCCGTCAGACTTCCCCCAAGTTATTGGTTGGTAGTTTATTGGTTATTGGACACTCCACCCATGAATCCCTTCGCTTCCATCGCGACCTTCTGTTCAAAACCGCATTCGTATTGTTGTCATCGGCTCTCGCCACCAGACCCGAATGGCACTGTTTTAAGCGAATCGTCGGCACGACTGTAGCGGCGGTCTGTGACCGCCGGAGTCGTCAAACCCGGGTGCGTGAACCCAGCGAGATGGTTCGCGGCGGTCACAGACGCGCCGCTACAACTTCGCGCTCACCCCACCAACACCGCCAGCGTTGATCGAAAAGACCCCGGTTGCCGATGATCTCGCGCGGGACGGCCTCCAAGCCGTCCTCACCGCCTTGCGCTCTTCACCGAAAATCGGCTTAAAACAGTGCCATTTCCACCAGCCCCCCTTCACCCGCGGGTGAGCTCGCAGCAGGAGGAGCGTCCGCGCCGCAGATTGAGCCTGTTGCTCAAGCGTCGACCCATCGACGCCCTCGTGCGTTGGCCAACCCATCTCCAAATCCCCACAGCCCGACAGGAGCCAGCTGCCCACCAGCAACAAAAATCACACCGCAACCCGAATCATCGCCTCATCAGGGCACAAAAAAAGGCCACAGGCGAGAAGCCTGCGACCGGGATCGGTGGGAGACGAGGGGAGGTCAAAGGTCGGGCGGCGGAGGTCGGGTGGTCAAGGGCTGAGAGGAGAGGTCGGAGGTCCTTCCAAGGAGCGGCGCCATCCTGCCGCCGAAGTCGGCAATGCGCGGGCCAGCCTTTTGCCAGGTCCTGTTTTCCGGTCTCATCTTCGACATCCCATTCACTCAACCCCTGCGCGGCGAGGCGGCTCCAACCCGCTCTCCTCCCTCATCGTGGCGCCAATCGCCACCACGGGCACCGCGGTCAAGCGCGTCATTTCTCTTTGGATGTTCTCTTTGGATTGACCCGCTATCGGATAGCGTCTCAGCCGTGAAGGCACTTTCACCTCCCGGCAACGCGGATCGGTCGACAGCCTTTCAATGGACCGGTCGGCTTCCGGAACTTGCCGAGCTGGTCTCCAATCGGCTGGGGAGCGCGATGGCGGCCGATGCGATCTGGTTGTTTGGCTCCGTTGCCCGGGGAGCGGCCACAGCCGACAGTGACATTGATCTCCTCGCCGTCGTTCCAACGTCGTCGAAATCCCGGTATCAGCGCCCGGTCGAGGCCCTCGAGCTCGTCGCCGATATCCGCGTGCCAAAAGACGTGATCGTGCTCACCAAGGAGGAATGGGAACGCCAACTCAAGGTGCCCGTCTCTCTGGCCAGTTCGGTGGCGCGGGAGGGACGCCTTCTCTACGAACGCTGAAAAGCGGGAATTGGTCCAGGCGTGGATCGACAAGGCTTCCAGCGATCTCGAAACCGCCGAGATCCTGATCGAAGGTTTCAGGCAGCGACTCGACACCGGCGTCTATCTTTGCCAGCAGGCAGCGGAGAAAATGCTGAAGGCATTATTGACCGCGACCGATATCGCATTTCCAGAGATCGAGCATGCTCGCAGGTTCGTCCGGTTGATCCAGTGCCAGTTCGGTGAAGACCCGCTACGGAACTCCTGGGTTGAGGGTTGAGAGTTGAGAGGAATGAATCGCTCGAGGAGCGGCATCCGGAGTCCGGCAACCGCCGGATTCAGACAACCGCAGTCAATTCGCATTCGCCGAACGAAACCGACCGTATACCGTCCGCATCTTTCGCGCCGGGAGTAAGGGCATCCGTCCTCGCGAATTCAATTCCAGCTCGGGGACGGGACGGCCCCGCTCCCCTTTGCCCGCTAAACTAGATCACCACCCACGCAGTCCTGCTGCCAGTCGCGGAGTGCTTCCTCGAGGCTGAACTCCAGTCGATAGCCGTCATCCAGGAGCTTCCGGCCCGCCATGTTGTTCGAGACCATGAGCTTCTTCACCCGGTCAGGATGAAAGCCCTCTCCGAGAAGACCCTGCAGCGGCTTAAGGACCGCTGCGACCGCTCGCAACATCGAGCCGGGCACAACCAGCTTCGGCAGCGGCGCACCCGTCACTCGCGAGATTGCCCCGCAAATCCCCTCGATCGTCGGAGCGGGCTCGTAAGTCAGATTATACAAAAACACGCCCGGCTCGGTCCTCGCGGCCATTTCAGCCAACAGGCGCGCCACGTCCTTCACGTAGATGCACGCCTTGATCGTGTCCTTGCGCACCAGATACACAAATCGCTTCCGCGCCATCGACCCCGCCAATCTCGTGACGTTCCCGCCCTCGCCAGCACCAAAGACCACCCCCGGCCGCACGATCACGAGCCGACGCTCGTCCGGTCGCCCCGCCTGCCACGTCCGGTGAATGTGCTCCGCCACCAGCTTCGAAATCCCGTCAGCCGTATTCGGCAGCGGCAAAGTGTCCTCGGTTTTGAGCGGCTCCGAGGCCCCGTAAGGCGCGATCGAACTCCTGAACACAATCGTCCGCACATCGTGCTCCCGGGCGAAGGCACACGCATTCTCCGCTCCGCGCAGGTTTGTCTCGGAATGCTCGTGCTCAGGGTGCCCCGGCGTCCGGTGTTGACTCGCTCGCTCCCGCTCGTCTCGCCCTGCGGGCTGCATTGCAGAGCCAATGCAGTCTGCCCCGAGCCGTCCCACGACTCCGGTGCTTGCGGCTAAACTTCGCTCGTCCTCAACGGATAAACGCGCCCGCCAAGTTTCCGCAGCAAACACCCAAGAGACAATCAGACGATCCGCCAAGCGACCCCCATCCTACGTCGTGGTTCGACGCCGTGCGACCGGGAACAAAATACTGCGCGCCTTCGATCAGGACCACCAAGGCAACGAGCACCACCGCTGAAACGATCACGCGCCGCCCGGACCGCGACAACAGCCCCGTCGTCTCATCGAGCAGCAGAAACGGCACTGCCGTCCGTAAATCTTCACCCGAGCGAGAAACCGCCCACGCGGTGAGCTAAACCGGCAGCCAGGCAATCTCCCCAAGATGCGGCGCAGCCCGCAGGGAAAAATAAAAAATGGCGCTCAGAAAACTGAGCGCCACCGGACCGGTCACAACTTGGCAAACCCGCGACAAAATCAATGCGATCTTCGACAGAAGGGAGCGAAGAACCCGGATTTCGCATTCCCGCCACCAACGATCATCCGACGTCGAAAGCTCAAAATGCGTCAATACGAATGACCGAGTCTTCGACGACCCTTCGACGACGCAGTCTGCCTCAGCCGCTCCCGCGGCTCGATGCTCAGAACCTAAAAACTCGGAAACTCTAAAAGTTGAATCGAGAATTTCATCACCCTTTTCCAGAGAAAAGGGTGTAATTTTGTGTCATGGCCGATTCCTACACCATCAAAACTGCCCAACAGCGTTTTTCCGCCGTCGTCAAAGAGTCGTTGGATCACCCGGTCACCATCACCAACCAAGGAAAAGCGGTCGCGGTTCTGATCTCGATCGACCGAATGGAGGCCATTTCTGAGACAATGGAAATCCTGAGTAGTCCCGCAGCCATGACCGCGATTCGCGCTCACGAAGCCGGTCAGGCCATTTACCACGACGTCTCCGCCCTCGATGACATATGATCAGGATCCGAGTTCAGCAGGACGTGCTCGAGACTCTCCGTCGCCTCCCACCCAAACCAAGGCACGCCATCCGATTGGCGATCAAAGGCCTGAGCGAAGAACGAGGAGACATCAGACCGCTAGTTGACGAACTCGACGGTTACTTTCGCCGTCGAGTCGGCAGCTATCGGGTGATCTTTCAGTATGATTTCATTGAAGGAACGCGCACCATCACCTGTGTCTTCCTCGAAAGTCGGAGGTGGGTCTACGAAGTGTTTCAATCGCGCCTCCAGGAGTGAGAGCGCGAGGCAACTCCGCTGCGGTGGCGAAGGCGAGTCACGAGCCAAGAGTCACGGGTTATCAGCTACCCGTCACCAGCCACCCCCTCCGCGCCTGCGCCTCTGCGCGAGATGCAGCACTTCGTTGGGCCGCATTTTTCCGTTTCAAATTGACCGTGTTCTCACTGTCGGAGGCCTGCTCTGTGTACAGACCCTTGAAAAGTAAACCAACGTCATGATTATACCTTCGTGAAAGAGAATCCTTAATTTCCCACACTTCTTTCATTGTCTCGTCTGCAATTGACGGGAAGTCCTGGGTGATCATGAGATTAGTTCCTCTGGCGTGCAAATAATTGGAAGCTCGTAGCCGAGCGATTCGATCAACTTCTGTAGAGGCTTACGGATGGTTGCGTTGGCAATGTGACGACAGTCCCAAGTCAGGATAATATCCAGTTCATGGTAGGTAGCAACAGCGACGTCGGCAGCGTCACGCTCGGCTGTGGGCGGCAATATCCTTGAATCCACAATTGAAGATGTCATTCCTTCGACCTCAGGCGTGATCTCCAATAGCGGAATCCCCTTGAGAACTACCAAGTCTGCGTTGAGCAGCCTCAGAATCCCCACCGCCCGCTTCCTGAAGAGTGATCAAGGAAGTATCCAAACCGTGTTTCTCTCGTTCGGTCTACCACCAGTCCTTCGTTGTCTGTTGGAGAGCAATTTGGACGACTTCGCGGGCCCTGTTGGCGGTCAAGTAGCTCGGAATCGTTGTCTCGATGTAGATACGCATAAATCAGGCGTGCAAGGCCGAGAACCTCGGATATTGGATCTGAACCCGTCGGTCTCGCTATCTCGGAAACCGAGATAATGATTCTGGTTCGTGGTTGATGATTGTTCGTTATCCTAAATCCGGGGTGGACAGAGCCGGAGCGCAGCGGAGACAGCCTGAAAGGCAATTGACAAGATCGAGAGGATTGAGAGGATTGAATTCTAGAACCTCCGAACGGAAACCCAATTCACTCGCCGGGTAACCGAGTGAAGCCTCGTAAGACCCTCCGAGTCATCCTGTTGATCCGGTATACTTGCCCGCATGGGTGATCTTAATGAAGCGCCGCCTTCCCGCCACCGTCGCGCGGTAGACCCGGTGTTCATTCCCAGTACGGATCGGGAGAGTTCGGTGAATGATTTCATCGAGTGATTCGGACAAATCGAGACCGATTGCCCGGGCGAATTGGAAGAGGCTTTCGGCCTCCGCCTCCATTGTTTCGATGAGTTCTAGATCCGAAGCAAATTTCCGCTTGCCGGTAATACGTAGGTGTCCGGTCCGCGCCGCGTAGTCGAGCCATTCTCGGATCGCTTGTTCGAAATCCAATCCGCATCGATCTCCGCCTCCGTCCCGGCCTGCGATTGCTTCCTCGCCTCTTCGTAAATCGGAGTCAGTTCCCCAAACGGATTCCATCGCACAACCGTATCAGTTTCAACGAGAGGACGGTAGCGCCTCCTCCCGGACCTTTCGACTACTATCTTTCGCAACAATTACCGACCGGACAGGATCTGCGCGCTGCGCACGCGGTTGATGGTTATTGGTCGACTGGAATTCGAGGGAAGAGGAAAGAGGGAAGCGGAGCTGACCCCAGCCACGGACCGTTTGGCAAACGGTCCCATCTTCCCAATTGGTAGGGCGGTTTTGCCAAACCCGCCGTCGCCTCCTCCCGACGCGCCGCCTATCCATCCATCAACCAACCCAACGCCGTCCCAGCCCCACCAACCGCCATCCCGGCACAAAAAAGGCGGAAGAGCAAACTCTCCCGCCTTTGCGATCTTCGGTCCCAGTTCATAGTTGGTATTTATTGGTTATTGGAAATACCGCTCTCGGACCCGGTCGCCCCAGTTGAGAGTTGAGAGGAAGTCATCTCGCGCCGAGACGCGGAGGAATGGCGATGAGTTGCGGGTTACGAGTAGCCGGTGACGGGTCAGATCCAACGCGCCACGCGTCACTAGCCACCCCTGGATCCCTTTGTGACCTTTGCTACCTTCTGTTCAAAAACCGTATTCGCATTCCCGAAGCTCGTCACCGCAACTCCGCTGCGCCCCTCAGCGGCGGCAGCCGCTCTCGATACTTAACCAGCAGCGGCACGAGCTTGAACGCATTCAGATACCGTCGCCCGAAGCGCTTCGGGTCCCTCGGAATTCGCAGCAACCACCCGAGATAGTACCGATCCGCCCACGGCGGGATCGGGGCCTGCCCACCGGTGAGAAACGCGATCGCCGCACCCGTGCAAAGGATCGCCGGTTTGTAAGACAGGTTCTTCCGCAGATACCAGCCCAGCTGTTCCTGCACCCCGCTCCCGACATTCACGAAGATGCAGACCGGCCTCCGACGCTCGATCACCGCAAGCAACTCCGCATCTTCCACCCCACCGTCGGCTTCAATCGGTCACGATACAAGGGGCGCCAGGTAACAGTCCTCCTCGGTTAGCGCGTGACTCCGTCCTCGCAGCCAAGCCAGATTGTGCTCCTGTTCCGCGTTCGTCGGCATCACCCAGAACGACGCCCCCGCCCGCTTCACGTCGGCCTCCGGCAGGAGATCGCGAAGGAGTTTCAGCCCCGAGTAACGCTCCAGTCTCGGCTGGTCCGGTCGACGCAGGAACCGATTCCAGGCGAGGACCATCAACCCGCTGTCCGGGATCACGAAGTCCGCGCCCAGCAACGCATCCCGGCAAGCGGAAAGGTTCGATAAATCGTCGGCCAGCCCAGGGCCCGAGGGCACTTGGACGAGTCCTCCCGCGCGCAGCGATCCCACGAGGTCCGATCCGCCCACGTCGAAGCGGATCCCGAGAATGGTCAAATGATTGTTTCGCAAAATAAAAATGGCCCCGGTCGTGAGATCGGGGCCGCATACAAGGATCGGGAGTCGTCCGGACTCACGCAGTTTATCTGATCAAACTTCGCGCCGCCCGTAACGATTCTCATTCCCGGCAACCGACCAACCGAATCCAGTGCCGGGCCGACCGACTCAGTCCGCTGAGTCTCAACCCGGCTGCTGATTTCGGATTTCTGCACGTATTTGACCCCATCGGTTCAATCGATCGCGTTTTCACGAGTCACGCATCCGCGTCGATTCGCGTGTTTCGCTGGCAACCTCACCAGTCCCGAAGCTGCCCACGCGGTGAGCCAAGTCGGCAGCCAGGCAAAAATTAAAAATGACGCTCGGAAAACTGAGCACGACCAAACCGATCACAACTTGGCAAACCCGCGACAAAATCAATGCGATCTTTAACAGAAGACAGCGAAGGAAGCAAAGAAGCTGAAGTCTGCATCCCCGCCACTCAATGATCATTCACCAGTCATCCGATGCCGATAGCTCCAAATGTTTCAATATGAATGACCGACCCCTCGATGCAAAGGCGCTGAGACGCGGAGGGAATTTTTTTAAGGAAGCAACGGTTCGATTGGATTCACTACTCAAATTTCGTCAGATCTCTGATGATCTTCTTTGCAAGGATCTCATTGATTTCTCGGTGACGTGGAACCGGCTGAGATACCCCTGTCGCTGGGTTGTGATAAATATCATGGCGGGAACCGTGCCGTAAAAGAAGGCAGCCAGCCGCTTCGATGTTTGTGATCAAATCCCGGCGTTTCAAGCGATCTCGAGCTTCGAATCCCGGGCAAGCTCTCGGAAGAGAAAGTCGAAAAGAGATCAACGAGCTGTTCTCTTAGATCCTGCATGTCGTCGCCCTGAGTCCAGTGATCTGGATAGTCATTCAAGTATCCCAAATATTTTCCGTCAGCCTCTTGCCAAAAAGTGAATTTCGTCTTCATCGTTTTTGGATAATCTGGAACAGTCGCGGCTGACAGTCAAACCGATGATCCCGGTTCGGTCCTGTTGCCGTTGCGGGAAGGAAGGCTTGCAACCTCAGAAATCCCCCTCTGCATCTCTTCGCGAACTTTGCGATCTTATGTTCAAAAACCGTATTCATATTCCCGCAGTTCTTCCTCATCCGCATTTATATCATCCTCTGCGTCTCTGCGCCTCCGCGCGAGTTCCTGTATTGATGCTTTTATCCCGCAGAGTCGCAGGGACGCAGAGGGAATGGCGATAAGATGCGGGTAGCGGGTTACGAGTCATGGGTAGCGGGTAGCGGGGCAAATCCAACGCGCCACCAGCCTCCGTAGCAGAGCTGCTTTCCCCAAACCTCACTCTCCCATCATTCGTTCAAATGCCTCGTAAACAATCGAACGATGTTCTGCAAAGAGGCAATGATGGACCGGGATACCGTCGACGACTCGCGTTGCAAAGATCACCCGATAGCTGCCACACCGCAGTCGCTGAAAACCAGAGAGACGGTCCTCGAGGCTTTTCACGTCCGCGGATTTCTCACCAAGATCGCGAATCGCCAATCTCAGTTTGCGGCGCGGAACTGGCGCGAGACATCGAACGAAATCTTCGACCTGACGTGAAAGACGAATCATTCGTCCAAGTCATCGAGAGCGGAAAAATCGCGAAAACTCAACTTTCCTGCTTCGAAATCTTCAATCTGTTTCATGGCCGTCGGATTGGCCAGGATTTCCATTGTTTCCAATATCGCCTCCATCCGATCGCGGGAAACGACGAAAGCCACCGTCACATCGCGACGGCTGACCGCGATGAGACCATCTTCTGCTTCCTTCAAGATGCGCGGAAGTGCCGCCTGCGCCTGGGAAACGGAATACGTAGCTTTCATTAGATTTCTATAGATCCATTGAAAGAACTGATCAACCTGGAAAATTACGCTTGCGACCCACTGGGGATCTCCGGGCGCTACCAGCCACTGGTTATTGGTTGATAGTTGATGGTTATTGTAAACACTCGATTGACTCCTTCGCTCCCGGTTGCCCGCGCTGCTCCCGCAGTTCGGCCCTTCGGGCTGCCTCGCGGCAGGCTATGTCGCTCGACACCCTCCGGCTCCATTATGTCGCCCTGCGGGCCGTCGCTTTGCTCCAGTCTGCCCCGAGCCGTCCCACGGCTCCGGTGCTTACCCCACCATTCACAATTGACCATTCACCATTCACGCCAACACCCCTTCTCCCCGCAATCGGTCCACCAATCGCGCAGGGCCTCTTAAAGCGTGAACTGCAACTCGCCACTCGCCTTTGCTGCTTCCAATGCTACAATTAATTTCTGTGAACGTGATCGAATCCATCCTGAAAGACCTCCAAAGTCTGCCGACGCCCAAACTCGTCGAGGTGGCCCGCTACGTCCACGGCCTCAGCGAGGCCGACCAGAAAAACCGTCAGGCGCTTCTTCGTCAGACTCACGGAGTCCTCACCGAACAAGACGGACACTCCTTCGAGGCCGCGATGCTCGGTGGCCGCCGCCTCGAATCGTAATGCTCCAGGGCATCCTGCTCGACACCAGCGTCGTCATCGAGCACCTACGCGGCCGGATTAACCTCGCCGAGAAAGCTCCTCCGGCCGAGCCGCTCTTCCTGCCGCTCACCGCCTTGGGCGAGCTCTACAAAGGCGTCCTCAAATCCAGCGTTCCCGAGAAGACCAAAGCGCAGCTCGAAATTTCTACAGACCGACGTTGCCTCCCTCGCTCCCGCTCGTGTCGCCCTCCGGGCTTTCGCTACGCTCAAGGCTGCCTCGCGCGCTCCCAGCACGCCGATGCTCAGATCGCCGCCACGCTCGAGTCCCGCGGAACGCCCATCCCCGAAAACGACATCTGGATCGCAGCCGTCGCCCTCGAATGCTCCATGCCGCTGGCCCAACGCGACAGCCACTTTGACCGCGTCGACGGCCTCTCGCTGCTGACCTGGTAACCAGCAGGCCAAAGCCCTCGACCCCGAGTTATTGGAAACCCCGCCTCCGGCGCCGTCAGTTCCGAGTCACGGGTAGCGGGGCAAATCCAACGCGCCACCAGCCACCAGCCACTGCAGCGGAGCTGCCCGTCACCAGCCACCAGCCACTCGCCACGCGTCACTAGCCACCCCTGTATCCCTTTGTGACCTTTGCTATCTTCTGTTCAAAAACCGTATTCGCATTCCCGAAGCTCGTCACCGCAACTCCGCTGCGCCCCTCAACGGCGGCAGCCGCTCGCGATATTTAACCAGCAGCGGCACGAGCTTGAACGCATTCAGATAACGTCGCCCGAATCGCCGCGGGTTCCGAAGAATTCGCAGCAACCACCCGAGGTAGAACCGATCCGCCCACGGCGGGATCGGTGCCTGACCGCCGGTGAGAAACGCGATGGCCGCGCCCGTGCAAAGGATCGCCGGCTTGTAAGACAGGTGCTTCCGCAGATACCAGCCGAGCTGTTCCTAGACCCACTCCCGACATTGACGAAGATGTAGGCTGGCCGTCGCTCCTCGAGTTTCGCCAGCAGCACGGCATCCTCCACGCCGCCATCCGCGTTCAATTGATCCCGGTAAAACGGTGCCAGGTAGCAATCCTCCTCCGACAGATCCGCATACCCCGCTCTCCGCAGCCAAGCCACCGTACGGTCGATCTCCACCTGATCGGGCATGATCCAATACGAAGCCCCCTCAGTCCGCACTTCCGGTTGTGGCAGCAGATCGCGCAGCAGCCTAAGGCCGGAATACCGCGCGATCCTCACGTGGCTCCGGTTCAGATTCAGCAGATTCCAGAGCAGAACCATCAGCCCGCTGTCGGGAATGATGATGTCCGCCTGGAGCACCGCATCGCGGTAGACGGCCTTATTCGGCAGATCAGCCGACAGACCCGGCCCGGAGGGCACGAGCACCAACCCGCCATCGGCCAGGCGCTCTTCGATCGCACTCCCTCCCGTTTAAAACCGGAGGCCCAGAATCGTTAAGTGTTCGTTATCCAAAATCAAAAAAATATCCCCGGGCGCAGGCACCGGGGATTCGCATCTTCAACCGCAACGAGGCGGAACGCACGCAGAAGATCTACTGATCTACTGATCTACCGAACCTCCGCCCACGAATCCCAAGATCGAACCGGAATAAGATCGAAAGGAACTGCCAGCTCCTCGACCCCGACGAAGTTCGCCGGACGGGCATCGAAGATCGCTATTCTCTGTTTGCTAGCAATCCAGGAGTATTGACCCCAGCCGAGCGGGGTAAAACCAGCGTGCACCATGAATGCCGCGACGCGCTCGACGCTTGGCAACTCGCCCCGAATGGCAGTCTGCCCCACCACCACTCGCGGAAAATCGTCTCCCTCAGGATTCAGCACTCCGACGATCCACGTGATTCGCCCAAACAACCGATTGTGAATCGACCAGCGGTCGAGATACTCCAGAGGCGTCGCCGGAGCCAAACCTCGCCGCGGATCACGGCACGTCCGGCCGAACCCCGCACCATACGTCAGTTTGTAAACAATGCCCGCGCTCTCATCAAACGCGATCCGATGCACCAGACCGCCATCGCGAAATTCGCCTACGTCGAAGCCAGCTCCGAGGAGGGTTCCTCGCGAACCCGCCCATCGGACGAGTCCCCGGGATTGGGCGAGTATTCCCGAGCCTTCTCCACCTGCCTCCAGAATTGCTCGGAGTTCGGCGGCGGCCGTCTCTGGAGCAATTCCTCGATCTCGCGCGCGGGTTCGTTCATCCTCTGGAGTATCCATCATTTCACGATCGACGCAACCCCACCGTGTTTACCGAACCACCGAACCACCTACCGACCCACTGGCCTCTGAACCACTGGCCTCCGCTTTCCGACTCCCGCCCCCCACTCGGCGCCTCTGCGCGAGTTCCTGCATTGATACTTTTATCCCGCAGCTGCAACGGATGCGCAGCAACGGCCAGGCCAGCAACCGCTGAGACGCGGAGGGAATTTTTTAAAGATTCAGCTTCCTTGGATTTCATCCGTTCTTTGTTTTCAGCTCTTCCTCATCCGCATTTATATCATCCTCTGCGTCTCTGCGCCTCCGCGCGAGTTCCGCATTGGTATTACGAATTCCCTATTCAGCTTCTTGCGCCTTATTGCCGCTAAACGAGCCCCTTCTCCCCACAGTCCATCCACCAATCGCGCAGGGCTTCTTCAAGCCGGAATTGCAGCTCATACCCATCCTCCAACAGTCGCTTGCCGGAGATATTGTTGGAGATCATCAGCTTCTTCACGCGATCCGGGTGAAACCCGCCACAGAGACCTTGGAGCGGGGTCAAAGCCGCGGCGACCGCTCGCAGAGCCGCGCCCGGCACGACCAGGCTCGGTTCCGGCGCACCGGTCACCCGCGAGATCGCGCCGCAAATCTCCTCGATCGTCGGGGCGGGCTCATACGTGAGGTTATAGAGAAACACGCCCGGCTCGGGTCGGGCTGCCATTTCGATCAGCAGCCGCGCCAGGTCCTTCACGTAGATGCAGGCCTTGATCGTGTCCTTACGTCCCGGATACACAAATCGCTTCCGCGCCATCGCCCCTGCGAGTCGCGTCACGTTTCCGCCCTCGCCCGCACCAAAGACCACCCCCGGCCGTACGATCACGAGCCGACGTTCGTCCGAGCGCTCCGCCTGCCAAGTCCGGTGAATGTGCTCCGCCACCAGCTTCGAGATTCCATACGCCGTGTTCGGGGAAGGTAGCGTGTCCTCCGTCTTGATCACCTCCGAGGCCCCGTAGGGCGCAATCGAACTCGTGAAGACAATCGTCCGCACCTCGTTCTGCCGGGCAAACGCACACACATTCTCCGCGCCAAGCAGGTTCGTCTCGAAATACTCCCGCTCCGGATGCCCCGGCGTCCGATGAACGGCAGCGAAGTTATAGATAGCGGTGGGAGTCGAGCGTCGAGGGTCGAAAGGGGTTCCCGGACGTCATGCTGAACAAATTGACGAGCCGCGCCCTGCGGCCGATCCGACTCCGCCAAATCCACCGACACGACCGAACCTACTTCCAATCGCCCCGGCGATTCATTATCGACCTTCGACCTTGGACTTTTGACCTCCCCGAGCAACCGCTCGGCCAGATGCCTCCCAATGAAGCCTTCGCCGCCAAAAATTATTGATTCACTCATTGACTACAGACCCACCACAGATAGCGCGGATTTGCGCAGATACTACCGGTCGCAACGTCGCCTTCCGACCTCCGTCACTTGCCACTCAACCCATCGACCATCTCGACTACCTGTTCGATAATTCCAGCTGCCGTTGCAATAGCCTCATCACACTCGGATGACTCCGGTTCGAAGGCATCTCCGGGGTATCGAAATTCGGTCGCACAGGGTGTCAGTAGCCTGGCGGCTTCAGCCAGAAAGTCCAACCCGTCAGTCTCGCCATCCATCTTCAAAAGCCGCTCAAGATCATGCGTCTTCACAAAGGGAATGTCCCGGGCGATCCCAAGCTCCGTTTTTGACTCCTTCGCTCCCGCTCATGTCGCCCTGCGGGCTGCACCGCAGAGCCGGCGCAGTCTGCCCCGCGCCATCCCTGCCGCCGATGCTCGGCCGATTGCTGACAATGGTAAACAGCGACGTCCCGCTTTGGTGACTCGGCGCTCGCCAGCAGTCGCGCCGCCTCGAGATCACGTTGGGATTTTGCCAACCAAGCTGCAACTTCGCCGGCCTTGTCAGCGTTCATAAAATCGTCGCCCCTCCCGCTGGACCGTGCTGGCCAGGGAAACCGGAATCCTCAATCCCCGCTCCCACTCCTCCCGAGTGAGGACCACGATGTCCTTGGAGAACGACGTGTTGGCCGCGACGGCTCGCGCGAGCTGGCTACGCCGATGCCGCGGAAGAGAAGAGTTGCGAATCACCACCAGAAAATCCGCGTCACAGTCCGGGGTCGTATCGCCCCGTGCATGGGATCCAAACAAATAAATCGCGCCAGGGGTCAAACCCTTCCGGAGTCTGGATACGGTATCGGCGGTGAACTCATCGACACCACCATCACCGATGCCCGATTGCGAAGCTTCTCCGACCTTCATTCCAAAACTCTCTTCCCACAGTCTGCTCGCCACCAGCCACAAACCACTCGTTACCCAATAGCAGTCCTTGGTTCCTGGTTTTTGGTTTTTGGTTTTTGGTAACGCCGTCGCTCAGACCTCAGACCTCAGACCTCAGACCTCAGACCTCCGCCCCCCCCCTCTGCGCCTCCGCGCGATTCCCTCATTGAATTCAGCAATTACCATCGAACTCCCCATTCTTGGTCAACCAAATGACTCGGATCACCGCAGCCCGCCACCCGCGAAACGTTCCGTGTCGGGGCCTGTTCAAAAGTGAACGGAGACTGTTCAAAAGCGGAATGAGAGACTGTTCAAAAGTGGATTGGGGGTTTTGGGGCGTTGTATTGGGAGACGCGGGAAGCGCCTCGGAGGAGGCCGGAGCGTAGCGGAGGCTGACGGAGAGGCGCTTCCCGCGTGCGCGCCTGCTCCCCGGCCCCAGTGCCCCAAGGATACCAGCCGTTGGGGTGAAGCGTTTGTGGAACGCGCTGGCTTGCGCGCTCGCCTGGTCGATTATCCCGGATTGAAAAGAAGCAGATTACCCACCGTCTCCCGCCAGATTTAGTCCGTCGCACACTTGCAGATTTCAATGCAGGACTTCTCGATGCCAGCAATGCCGCAAGCCAGTTAGGCATCGGCAAAACCAGGCTCTATGAACTCCGCACGGCCTACCTCGCAAATCGTAATTCCTACGCCCCGGCTGCCAGCGGGGGCGCTCGTCGCGCCGACTGGCCGCCCGAAGTTGAACGCTTTCTCCAAGAGTTTCTGCCGCTTCAGAACCCACCCAATTACCAGTTAGTCGCCGACGAACTTGAGCGACTCTGCGGATTCGTTCGGGCGCGCTCGGTCGTCGAGACCCACGTCAAAGCGCGCTACGCCCATCTGGTGCCCTCGCCGACCCGCAAGCCTCGCGTTTATCGGCGCTTCCGTCGCGCTCGCATCGGCGAACTTTGGCAGCACGACAGTTCGATCCACTAATGGTGGCCCGCCGCCGCTAAACAGACTTTACTGCTCACCGTCGACGACCATTCGGGCCTGAATCTAGCAGGTCGCTTCGTGGAATCCGATACCACTTGGAACCATTTCGGACATTTCCGCGAATCCTTCGAGACCTGGGGCCTGCCGCAGATCGTTTACACTGATGGCCTCAGCCTCTTCGGGCCAAGTTCCAGCGGCGATCACTGCGATCCTAAGAGTGAATTCCAACGCGCCCTCCGCGGACTCGGCGTCGCTCACTTAGTGGCACCGACCCCACAAGCTAAGGGTAAGATCGAGCGCCGTTTCGGGACTTTCCAGAGACGGCTCGTCACACTACTCGCCCATGCCAGCGCCAAAACTTGGCCCCAGGCCGACGAAATTCTTCAGATGGAGATTGCCAGGCAGAACCGTACCGTCAATCGCTCCACCGGCAAGGTCCCGCTCCATCTGTGGGAAGCGCAGTCGCTTGGCGACAGCGGGCGCATGCGCCCCATCCCGCCTTCCGCGCTCCTAGACTTACACCTCTCAATCCGCTGCTCCCGCCGGGTGAACAATGACCACACCATCGACTTCGATGGCTCCAACTACGAGATCTCCAACACCCAGCGCAAGAGCGTCACCATCGTCCACCATCCCGGAAGCCGTTTCTGGGTCGTCGAACACCCTCCCAAAACCGTCTGGCCCCCCATTCTAGGCCACTTCAGCCTCTAAAATCGCTGTTCGCTTTTGAACAGGCGAGAATTCCGCTTTTGAACAGTCGCCGACACCCGCGAAACGTTCCGTTGACATGGCCATCGCGATACCATAAACGCATAACCATGCGGACGACCCTGGATTTGCTTCAGGATGTGAGTGCCACTTTGCGCCACGAATCCGCTCGTCGAGGCGGGCGCGGGAGGGCCCCCCTCTCGCTTCTTGTCGCAGAAGCCGTGCGAGCAAAATTCGGGTGCAAATCTGATTCGAGCACTCGAGCGTTGGATCTCGATTCGGACTTTCCAACCGTTCGGCGAACCCGCCCGGAGGAACTCATCGACCAAAATTCCATCGATCAAGCACTCGACGAAATTTTGTGAAGTTCCTGCTCGATGCCAACATCGTCTTCGGCGCGATCACGGAAGCCCACCCGCACCATCGCGCGTTCCGGCATTGGATCGTCGGTCATCGGAGATCGGGTCTGGCGACCTGTTTGGAAGTCCGACTCGCTTATCTGCGGCTTTCGATGAACCCAGATGTCATGAATCAGGCTCCACTGACCGCACTTCAAGCGTGGACGATGCTTCAAAGATTCGTCTCAGCACCCGCACCCAGGTGGATTGTGTCAAATTCACCCCAGGAGGAATTCATCACTTCTGCCGGACGTCATCGAGAGATTCAGGACAATTACCTCGTTCAAATCGCGACGGAAGCCGGGTGCAAACTCGCAACGCGAGACGCGCGATTGGTCAAGCACTGGCCGGATCGGACCATTTTTGTCCCAGCGTAACGGCTGGCGCGCCGAGGATGACGGGCGAACTGCCTCCGAACCTCTTACATCAGACTTCAGACTTCAGACCCACGCCACCAGCCACCAGCCACCAGCCACTGGCTATTGGTTGATAGTTGTTGGTTCTTGGAGACACCCTCGCCACTCGCCACTCGCCACTCTGCGCCTCGGCGTCTCTGCGCGAGTCCCTGTATTAATACTTTTATCCCGCCGCTGCAACGGATGCGCAGCAACGGCCAGGCCAGCAACCGCTGAGACGCGGAGGGCTGAGATACAGTTGATTGTTACTGGTTACTAGTATCCTGTAACGCGCTATATTGCGTATTGAGTCGCGCTCATCGGAGCGGTATGTGGGTGGATGGCAAATCGATATCGCATCACTTTAACCGAGTCCGAACGTGAGTATTTGAGCGCGCTGGGCCGGACTTCCAAAACCGACGCCAAGCGATGTGTGCATGCTCGAACGCTTTTACTTTGCGACGTTGGCGAGCACGCGCCAGGTAGAACAGTGTGGAGGGTGGCGGATGTCGCCAGTGCTCTGGGGATCGGCGTTCGCACCGTCGAACACATCAAGGAGCGCTTCGTGGAGGATGGGTTGGAGGCAGCGCTTGGACGCAAGCCGAGAACCGGTCCTCCGAGGATTACCTTCGATGGAGCCTTTGACGCGAGGGTGACCGCCTTGGCGTGCTCCGATCCTCCCGATGGACGCGCCCGGTGGACCGTCCGTCTTCTCGCCGACAAAGTCGTGGAACTCAAGATTGCCCCCAGCGTTTCGACGATGACCATTCAGCGGTCTCTAAAAAAAACGAATTACGCCCTCATCTGAGCAAATATTGGAAGATCCCTCCAGACGGCAGCGCCGCTTTCGTTGCTTGCATGGAGGACGTTCTCGAACTCTATCACGCACCCTACGATGCGCGCTTCCCCCTCGTCTGTATGGATGAGTCGAGCAAGCAACTCGTTGGCGAAGTCCACGCGCCCATCGCCAGCGCTCCCGGCAGGGCGCGGATCGAAGACCACGAATACGTCCGCAACGGCGTGGCCGAAATTTTCCTCGAAGTCGAGCCGCTGGGCGGACGCAGACATCTGGAAATCACCGAACGCCGCACCCGCATCCAATGGGCCCAGTTCATTCGCAGCATGCTCGACGAACGCTATCCCCACGCGACCAAGGTGCGCTTGGTCATGGACAACCCCAACACGCACAACATCGCTTCGCTCTACGAGGCATTCCCTCCCCAAGAAGCTCGCCGATTGGCCGAACGCCTTGAAATCCACTACACCCCAAAACATGGCAGTTGGCTCAATGTCGCTGAGATCGAGTTCAGTGTCCTTCAGTCCCAATGCCTGAATCGTCGCATTCCTAACATTGAAACGCTGCGCTCGGAAGTCGCGGCTTGGGAGGCCGCCCGGAACGAAGCCGCCCGCACCACTTCGTGGCGCTTCACCACCGCCGACGCGCGGGTCAAATTGAGACGGTTATATCCGCAGCTTTAGTCGTTACAGGATACTAGTTGTAGGAGACACCGCACTCGTCATTGACTCCCGCTACCCCCTCCACGCCAACGCGACAACGTCGCCTCGTCCTCATTCGTTCAGGGACATTCAAGCGGAAGTCGGCATCCGAAGCTCAGAAAATCCCGCTTGTTCAGCGTCAGGATCCGTTCAGCGCTCGCTTTTTCTGCGGCAGCCGCGTGAAGGAGATCGTGCACCAGTCCACCACGCACGCCCGATTCCTGACAATGAGACAAGGCAGCAAGAGTGTCCTCCCCGTCCAGTTCGACCAGTTCGACGGAAACCGTTAATTCGCGAATCATTCGGAACGCATCGTCCGGCTGGCACCGAAACCCCAGTCGGCCACCGGTGAGAGTCGAAAACACCTCCGCCAGCGAATGCGGCCTCGTCCAACCACCACCTGCCTCCAGTCGATCCCTCACTCCATCCGACTGCAAGGCTTCCACCAACGCCGAGGCATCCCAATAGAGTCGACTACCTCGCATCGCGTTCCGCACGAATCGCAGCAGCGATCGTCTCCGCAGCGGCCCTCGTCGGCGGCAGCATTGTCCTTCCTCCGCGTGTCGTCACCTCCACACACTCCACTTCCCCCGGCTTGATGAGCCGAAATGTTACCCGCTCAGCGTCCTGCGCATCCCTCACCAGAATATCACCCGGCTGAAACGGAGCCGGAAACACCCCCCGCCTCCTGGAATCTAATTTGGTCACAGCTTCCACCGTGGGAAATTCCCACAGCCAGATCCAGATGTCAAACTCAGGAAAAGCGGTCCACCGACCTCCCCAAAGTTATTGGTTGGTAGTTGTTGGTGATTGGAAATACCGCTCTCGGACCCGGTCGCCCCAGTTGAGAGTTGAGAGGAAGTCATCTCGCGCCGAGACGCGGAGGAATGGCGATGAGTTGCGGGTTACGAATAGCCGGTGACGGGTCAGATCCAACGCGCCACGCGTCACTAGCCACCCCTGTATCCCTTTGTGACCTTTGCGACGTTGATTCGCTCACGCCTGTTCGTCTCACCCTTCGGGCTGCACCGCAGAACCGGCGCAGTCTGCCCCGAGCCGTCCCGCGGCTCCGGTGCTATGTTCAAAAACCGTATTTGCATTCCCGAAGCTCGTCACCGCAACTCCGCTGCGCCCCTCAACGGCGGCAGCCGCTCCCGATACTTCAGCATCAACGGCACTAGCTTGAACGCGCTCAGATACCGCGACCCGAAGCGAGCCGGATTCCGCATCACCCGCAGCAACCACCCGAGATAAAACCGGTCCGCCCACGGCGGGATCGGGGCCTGACCGCCGGTGAGAAACGCGATGGCCGCGCCCGTGCAAAGAATGGCCGGTTTGTAAGACAGGTTCTTCCGCAGATACCAGCCCAGCTGTTCCTGCACCCCGCTCCCGACATTCACGAACACGTAGGCCGGCCTCCGACGCTCGATCATCGCCAGCAACTCCGCATCCGTCACCCCGCCGTCCGGTCCCAGACGGTCGCGGTAATGAGGAGCCAAGTAGCAATCGTCGTCGGTTAGCGCGTGACTCCGCCCTGTCGGGGCCTGTTCAAAAGTGAACGGAGACTGTTCAAAAGCGGAATGAGAGACTGTTCAAAAGTGGATTGGGGGTTTTGGGGCGTTGTATTGGGAGACGCGGGAAGCGCCTCGGAGGAGGCCGGAGCGTAGCGGAGGCTGACGGAGAGGCGCTTCCCGCGTGCGCGCCTGCTCCCCGGCCCCAGTGCCCCAAGGATACCAGCCGTTGGGGTGAAGCGTTTGTGGAACGCGCTGGCTTGCGCGCTCGCCTGGTCGATTATCCCGGATTGAAAAGAAGCAGATTACCCACCGTCTCCCGCCAGATTTAGTCCGTCGCACACTTGCAGATTTCAATGCAGGACTTCTCGATGCCAGCAATGCCGCAAGCCAGTTAGGCATCGGCAAAACCAGGCTCTATGAACTCCGCACGGCCTACCTCGCAAATCGTAATTCCTACGCCCCGGCTGCCAGCGGGGGCGCTCGTCGCGCCGACTGGCCGCCCGAAGTTGAACGCTTTCTCCAAGAGTTTCTGCCGCTTCAGAACCCACCCAATTACCAGTTAGTCGCCGACGAACTTGAGCGACTCTGCGGATTCGTTCGGGCGCGCTCGGTCGTCGAGACCCACGTCAAAGCGCGCTACGCCCATCTGGTGCCCTCGCCGACCCGCAAGCCTCGCGTTTATCGGCGCTTCCGTCGCGCTCGCATCGGCGAACTTTGGCAGCACGACAGTTCGATCCACCAATGGTGGCCCGCCGCCGCTAAACAGACTTTACTGCTCACCGTCGACGACCATTCGGGCCTGAATCTAGCAGGTCGCTTCGTGGAATCCGATACCACTTGGAACCATTTCGGACATTTCCGCGAATCCTTCGAGACCTGGGGCCTGCCGCAGATCGTTTACACTGATGGCCTCAGCCTCTTCGGGCCAAGTTCCAGCGGCGATCACTGCGATCCTAAGAGTGAATTCCAACGCGCCCTCCGCGGACTCGGCGTCGCTCACTTAGTGGCACCGACCCCACAAGCTAAGGGTAAGATCGAGCGCCGTTTCGGGACTTTCCAGAGACGGCTCGTCACACTACTCGCCCATGCCAGCGCCAAAACTTGGCCCCAGGCCGACGAAATTCTTCAGATGGAGATTGCCAGGCAGAACCGTACCGTCAATCGCTCCACCGGCAAGGTCCCGCTCCATCTGTGGGAAGCGCAGTCGCTTGGCGACAGCGGGCGCATGCGCCCCATCCCGCCTTCCGCGCTCCTAGACTTACACCTCTCAATCCGCTGCTCCCGCCGGGTGAACAATGACCACACCATCGACTTCGATGGCTCCAACTACGAGATCTCCAACACCCAGCGCAAGAGCGTCACCATCGTCCACCATCCCGGAAGCCGTTTCTGGGTCGTCGAACACCCTCCCAAAACCGTCTGGCCCCCCATTCTAGGCCACTTCAGCCTCTAAAATCGCTGTTCGCTTTTGAACAGGCGAGAATTCCGCTTTTGAACAGTCGCCGACAGCGCGTGACTCCGCCCTCGCAGCCAAGCCAGATTGTGGTCCTGTTCCGCCTTCGTCGGCATCACCCAGAACGACGCCCCCGCCCGCTTCACGTCGGCCTCCGGCAGGAGATCGCGAAGGAGTTTCAGCCCCGAGTAACGCTCCAGTCTCGGCTGGTCCGGTCGACGCAGGAACCGATTCCAGACGAGGACCATCAGCCCGCTGTCCGGGATCACGAAGTCCGCGCCCAGCAACGCGTCCCGGTAAGCGGAAAGGTTCGATAAATCGTCGGCCAGCCCAGGGCCCGAGGGCACTTGGACGAGTCCTCCCGCGCGCAGCAATCCCACGAGGTCCGATCCGCCCACGTCGAAGCGGATCCCGAGAATGGTCAAATGATTGTTTCGCAAAATAAAAATGGCCCCGGTCGTGAGATCGGGGCCGCATACTAGGATCGGGAGTCGTCCGGACTCACGCAATTTATCTGAGCAAACTTCGCGCCGCCCGTAACGATCCTCATTCCCGGCAACCGACCAACCGAATCCAGTGCCGGGCCGACCGACTCAGTCCGCTGAGTCTCAACCCGGCTGCTGATTTCGGATTTCTGCACGTATTTGACCCCATCGGTTTTATTGATCGCGTTTTCACGAGTCACGCATTTGCGTCGATTCGCGTGTTTCGCTGGCAACCTCATCAGTCCCGAAGCTGCCCAAGCGGTGAGCCAAGTCGGCAGCCAGAAAAAAATCTAAAATGGCGCTCAGAAAACTGAGCGCCACCAGACCGATCACAACTTGGCGAACCCGCGACAACATCAATGCGATTTTTACAGAAGAAAACGAAGGGAACGAAGAAGCTGAAGTCTGCATCCCCGCCGCCAATGATCATTCACCAGTCATCCGATACCGAAGGCTTAAAATGTGCCGATATGAATGACCGACCCCTCGACCGCATGACTCGCTCGCTCCCGCTCGTCTTGCCCTGCGGGCTGCTCTGCAGAGCCGGTGCAGTCTGCCTCGTCCCGCCACCACGGGACTAATGCTCTCGACTCTCGACGCTCGTCCCACCGCCGAGCAATTGCTCGGCGACATGTCTCCCAATGAAGCCTTCGCCTCCAAAAATTATTGATTCACTCATGTCCAAATAAAATTGGCCGCGGGCTACCGCCGCCAACTCACGTGTCCAGGGTTACGGGACCGCAACCCGGCTCTTCATTCCAAGCGCCGGCGAGGCCATCCTCCCTCTTACCTCTATCCTCTATCCTCTTCACACCCCGCCCCCCGACCTCCGTCACTCGTCACTCAACCCATCGACCATTTCGACTATCTGTTCGATAATTCCAGCTGCCATTGCAATAGCCTCATCACACTCGGATGGCTCCGGTTCGAAGACATCTCCGGGATATCGAAATTCGGTCGCATAGGGTGTCAGTAGCCTGGCGGCTTCAGCCAGAGAGTCCAACCCGTCAGTCTCGCCATCCATCTTTAGAAGCCGCTCAAGATCATGCGTCTTCGCAAAGGGAATGTCCCGGGCCACCAGCCACGCCTTCACTGCTTTCTCGGCCGCTTGCTGACAATGGTAAACAGCGACGTCCCGCTTTGGTGACTCGGCGCTCGCAAGCAGTCGCGCCGCCTCGAGATCACGTTAGGATTTTGCCAACCAAGCTGCAACTTCGCTGGCCTTGTCAGCGTTCATACAATCGTCGCCCCTCCCGCTGGACCGTGCTGGCCAGGGAAACCGGAATCCTCAATCCCCGCTCCCACTCCTCCCGAGTGAGGACCACGATGTCCTTGGAGAACGACGTGTTGGCCGCGACGGCTCGCGCGAGCTGGCTACGCCTATGCCGCGGAAGAGAAGAATTGCGAATCACCACCAGAAAATCCACGTCACTGTCCGGGGTCGTATCGCCCCGTGCATGGGATCCAAACAAGTAAATCGCGTCCGGGGTCAAACCCTTCCGGAGTCTGGATACGGTATCGGCGATGAACTCATCGACACCACCATCACCGATGCCCGATTGCGAAGCTTCTCCGACCTTCATTCCAAAACTCTCTCACGACAGTCTGCTCGCCACCAGCCACAAACCACTATTCGACTCCGCCAAATCGACAGAAACAACCCCAGCCACTCGCCACTCGCCACTCGCCACTCGCAACTCTGCGTCTCTGCGCCTCCGCGCGAATCCCTGTATTGGTATTCCTCATCACCCCTTTTTAAGACGTTTTGCGGCCAATCCCGCTGCATCTCTTCGCGAACTTTGCGATCGTATGTTCAAAAACCGTATTCACATTCCCGCAGTTCTTCCGCATCCGCAATTACATCATTCTCCGCGCCTCTGCGCCTCTGCGCGAGTCCCGCATTGGTATTTCCGGCCCTCAGCCCCTCAGCGGCGGCAGCCGCTCCCGATACTTCAGCATCAACGGCACTAGCTTGAACGCGCTCAGATACCGCGACCCGAAGCGAGCCGGATTCCGCATCACCCGCAGCAACCACCCGAGGTAGAACCGGTCCGCCCACGGCGGGATCGGGGCCTGACCGCCGGTGAGAAACGCGATGGCCGCGCCCGTGCAAAGGATCGCCGGCTTGTAGGACAGGTGCTTCCGCAGATACCAGCCCAGCTGTTCCTGCACCCCGCTCCCGACATTCACGAAGACGTAGGCCGGCCTCCGACGCTCGATCATCGCCAGCAACTCCGCATCCGTCACCCCGCCGTCCGGTCCCAGACGGTCGCGGTAATAAGGAGCCAGGTAGCAATCGTCATCGGTTAGCGCGTGACTCCGTCCTCGCAGCCAAGCCAGATTGTGCTCCTGTTCCGCCTTCGTCGGCATCACCCAGAACGACGCCCCCGCCCGCTTCACGTCGGCCTCCGGCAGGAGATCGCGAAGGAGTTTCAGCCCCGAGTAACGCTCCAGTCTCGGCTGGTCCGGTCGACGCAGGAACCGATTCCAGGCGAGGACCATCAACCCGCTGTCCGGGATCACGAAGTCCGCGCCCAGCAACGCGTCCCGGTAGGCGGAAAGGTTCGATAAATCGTCGGCCAGCCCAGGGCCCGAGGGCACTTGGACGAGTCCTCCCGCGCGCAACGATCCCACGAGGTCCGATCCGCCCACGTCGAAGCGGATCCCGAGAATGGTCAAATGATTGTTTCGCAAAATAAAAATGGCCCCGGTCGTGAGATCGGGGCCGCATACTAGGATCGGGAGTCGTCCAGACTCACGCAGTTTATCTGAGCAAACTTCGCGCCGCCCGTAACGATCCTCATTCCCGGCAACCGACCAACCGAATCCAGTGCCGGGCCGACCGACTCAGTCCGCTGAGTCTCAACCCGGCTGCTGATTTCGGATTTCTGCACGTATTTGACCCCATCGGTTTTATTGATCGCGTTTTCACGAGTCACGCATCCGCGTCGATTCGCGTGTTTCGCGGGCAACTTCATCAGTCCCGAAGCTGCCCAAGCGGTGAGCCAAGTCGGCAGCCAGGGAAAAATTTAAAACTGGCACTCAGAAAACTGAGCGCGACCAGACCCATCACGCCTTGGCAAACCCGCAACAAAATCAATGCGATCTTTAACAGGAGGGAGCGAAGGAAGCGAAGAAGCTGAATCGTCACAGAAACCGAGACGAAACTGGCACCCCTGCGCTCGATTAGGCATCAGGCCGCATTCCCGGATCTCTCAGAAACCGAACTCTCACCCTTCGTTTCCTTCGTTGACTCGGTCGCTCCCGCGACCGCCCTGTCACCGGCGCTGTGCTCAAGACCCACTGACCTCCGAACTCTGAACTACCGAATTACTGAAGTTCCGCTGCCCCCGCCACCAGTGACCATCCACCGGTCCTCCGATGCCGACAGCTCCAAATGTGTCAATATGAATGACCGACCCCGACCCGGCCTTTCATGCCGCCCGACCCCGACCCGACGCGCTCTGGCGGAGGTGATAATTGGTTGATAGCTATTGGTTATTGGAAACTCCCCGTCACCCGCCATTGACTCCCGCTTGACCGAGCGTGTCGCCGCTGCCTCCTGACCTTAGCGTCAATTCGCGTCGATTCGCGGTCAATCTCACCGAAAGAAGGGTAAAACCAATCGCGAATCCTCCGAAGGCTCCCAGGATCCCCCAACCGACGTCCAGCATCGAAGCCGTCCGGGGCGGGATGTAGGTTTGCAGTCCTGCCACCAATCGCGGATCGCGTCCTCGAGCCGCTTCCCCGAATTGTCGTGGGAAACCGTCAGCTCTTCACCTGGTCCGAATTCAGACTATCATTGCAGCGGTGCTTCAGTGATCCTCCGCATCCAATGAGCCGATTTGCTCGGGAATGATATCAATCGGAATCAGCGCGTCACCAGCGACGATCCAATTACCAGCATGGCAATCCCGAATGATCAACCCTCGATTCCAGTCCACGTAGTCGAGAGTCGAGCTGGGATCGCGAAGGGGTTGAAATCCCAAGGATTTGACAAATTGATCGGCAACCAGTGCGTCCGGGTGCTTTCCAGCAAAATACAGCATGCTCGTGATAATTGACAAGTCGCCCTCCTCGGTCATGAAGCAATCCTCCAACCGGGCATCGATGATCGGTGCAAATCGGTTGAGCAGCTTCCATCGAAGGAGATACTGGAACGGAGTGTGTTCTCGTCGACCATATTTGCCAGGATGGGTGATTTTAATCACGCGTGCTTCTCCTCGGAGGTTGGCGCGATACACTCGATGCTCATTGCCCTCGCGAATCGGCAGGTCACGCCGAACAACTTCGCGGACGTCGCAAACAAATGTCGAATCGTCACTCCGAACGAACGCGTAAAGGCTCGCCGCCTCGGCGTCCATGGTCTCGATCAACTCTAGATCCGAAACAAATTGCCGCTGCCCGGTGACACGAACGTGGCTGGCTTGCGAGGCGAACGCGAGCCACCGTTCGATCGCTTGTTCTGGATCCAATCCGTGTCCAGATCTGCTTCTGACATCCCGCTGACCAGCTCTTTTGCCTTCCGGTAAGTCTTGTGATGATCCTCGAAAGGATTTTCTCCGGGGCGTTTCTCCCAAACCACAGATCACGGGTACTCGCATCTCAGGTAGGTTGAGAAGCTTTTTCTGCTGCAATTCAAGCACACCTTTCCTTCGGATGCCTTGTCGTGCACGCGCTGAGCCAACAATGAGCCAAGCCGGGCGTTTGAGGTGGTAGGCGGCTGGTAGCGAGATTACGACGCTGGACTTCGGAGAGGATCGCGGCGGCAATTCCGATTTCGGAGGGCAGGGAAGGCCCGCGCACCGAAAACTCAAAAACGCCGCATTCTTTTTTCCCTTCTGTCCAGAACTCTACCCAACCACCAATGATCATTCACCAGTCATCCGATGCCGAAGGCTGAAAATGTGTCAATATGAATGACCGACCCCTCGACGGAGCCAGCCTCTTCCCGAAAGTCCAGGACCGATCCGGGAAGCAACCCGAGGTCGTCGCGGAGTTTCTTGGGGATGGTGATCTGACCTTTTTCAGAAAGGACGGCATTCATACCACTACAGTAGGATTTCCTACTTGTTCGTCAAGACGGAGCTGCTTCGGTGTGGTGACGAGGGACGAGCGTCGAGAGCTTTGGCGTTACGGATTTACTGATGAACCGAAACTCAGCCATCAGCATCGGCAATGCCCCGCACGCGAGAAAACCCCCGACCGCCAGAAGGCCGACCAAAACCCGAAGCACCCGCGACAAGACCAATGCAATTTTACAGAAGAGAACGAAGGAAACGAAGAAGCTGAATAGTCACAAAAGACGAGACGAAACCGGCACCCCGCTACCAATGATCATTCACCAGTCATCCGATGCCGATAGCTCCAAATGTGTCAATATGAATGACCGACCCCGTCGACGGATTTACTGATGAACCGAAACTCAGCCATCAGCATCGGCAATGCCCCGCACGCGAGAAAACCCCCGACCGCCAGGAGACCAGCCAAAATCCGAAGAAGCCGCGACAAGACCAATGCGATTTTTATAGAAGAGAACGAAGGGAACGAAGAAGCTGATTAGTAACAGAAGACGATATGAAACTGGTACCCCGCCGCTCGCCACCAGCCACCAACTACTCGTCACTCACCACGTCCAACTTCACCCGCACGGGATCATCCCCGGGCTGCCCGTAGAATCGGAGTTGGATTTCGCGAATCGCCTCTGGTCGGAAGACCGGGTCCCCCGTGATCCGTCCAAAGGAATAGATGTGGAAATCTTTGTATCCGAGCCAGATGGTGTCGGCGTTTTCCAGGTGCGGATTGCGCCCAAGACCCTGCGCCACCGTGAAGCGTTGTCCCACCTCATCGATGAGATCAACCCGCAACCAACCCCGGAATCCGCGCGGAAAGCGCAATCGCACGAATCCGTTTTCCACCGTCGGCAGCCCCTCGACTTTCGTGACCGCCATCGTCGGCCGGGTCGGACTGGTCTGCGCCTCGTCAACGGAGAATCCAGCCCCTGCCGCCAAATCCCCCGCTGTCGCCTCTGAGTTCGTTCGTACTTGGACACCATTGATCCCAATCCATGGCCCTCCGCTGGAACTGACGTCAAACGGCTCCGGAGCCCAGATCCATTCGAAGTCCCCGCTGGTGCCCACTTCGAAGTCCTCCGACCGGACGAGTCCCGCGCACGCCGACCGCATTCGGCAATCGATCGGCGCTCGGCTGGGTCTCGATCCCGATGACGCACCACGACTCGGGATGCTCCCCCCCCCGGGGCACGAATCCCCATCGCACCTTCTCCCGCGAATACCCCTGATCCGCGCCAGCGAATTCGACCGGCAAACTCACCGCAGAGAATGGCGGCACTTCCACCGTTCGCCTCCACCGCTCACCGGAATCCGTCCCCCGCCATTGCACGACCTCTCCCACCACGGTGTGCCCGGCCAGGTTGTAGACCACCAGATCCCCCTCCATCGCCTCAGCCACCCCACCATTTTCCCGAAACCAGTAGGTGGCACTCACCTTCTGCGGAATGCAGGTTTTGAAATCCGGCCGCCACTGCAGAACCACCCGACTCACCGACTCGGGAGGAGCCAGCGCCGGTTGGCGCTGGAGTTCCGCTTCGCGCGTCAGCCTGGCGTCACTCCGTCCACGCTGGATACGGCTCTCCGTACGCGCGCACCAACGCCCACCAACTGTCGTTCGGCTACACGAAAACGAAGGGCATGAACACCGCCACCCCCTCCGAGATCGCCGTCTTCGCCGTCTCCAGCGTGAAGGCCCGCTGCAACTCGCGACCGTGCGCGTCCTCCACTTCGCCGTACGGCTGGGCGTTCAGTCCGACCTCGGTCAGCCACACCGGCAGTTTTCGGTCGTCGACCCACCTCGCCGCCACCTCGCGTTGGGACTCGATGACGCCCGGCAGGTCCCGGGCATGACCGTAAAAATGAAGGTTCAGGCCATCCGTGTAGTCGAAGAGTCCATTCTCGGCCGCCCGCTCGAGCCAGGGCCCCGGAAATAAGCCCAGCGCCCCCATCAGCACTCCCGGCTCAATTCCGATCTCTGCACGTTGATCCTGCCCCTCCGCACCGCTCCCCCCATCCTTGAGACCCAGATAAAGCGCCTTCTGATAGGCGACGAGTTGATCCGGCAGATCCCAGTAGAGGATATCCGGTTCGTTCGGCATCTCCCAGACCCGCACCAGATCTGCCGTCCTCAGCCCCAATTCCTCCGCCGATCGGTAGACCGCCAGCAAATCCTCCGGCAGCGAGTTCCAGGGATGACTCGCCGTCAGCCCCGGTGTGCCCGCCCAGCCGACCACGTCGTATCCGGCAGCCTGCAGCTTTCGATACGAGGCAAAAACTCCCTTAGTCCAAGCCTCCGCATCATCGACCGCTGGATGACCCCGCTCGCGGAGATAGCGCAGGCGGCCATCGCCCAACCGATCGATAAACTTGCGCAGTTCAGCCAGCGGCACGACCGCTGATTGGATCGAATCGACCCCCCAACCGGAGGTCAGGGGGGGGGTGTCGAGGGTCGAGCGTTGAGCGTCGAGAGCTCCGGCGCGGGACGCGTCGCGCGAGCCGATGCCTGCTCTTGGGTGAGTCTCGAACGGGACCGGGAAGAAGATTGAAACGAAGAAGCCGACGGTCAGCGCAAGCGCCACGGACAACGGCAGCCACCATTTTCCGACCGCTACTGATTTTCCCTTCCCCACCCCCGGATCAAGACACAAAAAAAGCGGAAGAGCAAAAGCTCTTCCGCCTATCGCCCGACAAACGATTGTTGGTTCATGGTTATTGGTTATTAGAAACTCCCCCCTGAATCCCTTCGCTACCTTCGCTACCTTCTGTTCAAAACCGTATTCGTATTGTTGTCATTGGCTCTCGTCATCCGCCACCAGCCACGGCAGCAAAGCTGTCCGACTGCCAGCCCGATCAACGCCCCGAGCCAACCCCAACCGTCATCCAGCATCGAAGCTGTCCGGGTCGGAATGAAAATTTGCAGTCCTTCCACCAGCAGCGGCAAAATCACACCTATCTCCCGAAAAGGAAATCCGCCTGGACAAGATCCCCATCGATGAGCATTTCATTATGACGCGAGATCTCACGAAAACCGTGCTCGGCGAGAAATCCCGCGACCTCACCGTAGAGAGCCTGTCCCTCGTAAAGTTCCCGCGCCGAGCATTCCGCATAGACGTAGGCACAGCGGGTCAGCGTCTCCGTCGCGCCCTCCAAGACCTTGAGTTCGAAGCCCTGAACGTCGAGCTTGAGCAGGCCTTTCGAAAAGTCCCCGAGATCACTCAAATACCCATCCAGCCTCCGCACTGGCACCGCTATCGTGCCCGCCTCCTCCGTCCCTGAAAAAATCTCCCGCTGTGCCTTGCCCGATCGGCAGGAGCGACGAGCTGTCCGCCCGACGACTCACGTGAAGCGTTGCCGTCGCCATCCTCCGACCCGAGCGCGATCTCGTTCAACCGCACGCATGGACACCCATCATGAACCTTTCGAAAGACGCTGCCTCGCCGGGAATCGGCTCGAACGCAACGATGGGCAAGCCCGGCTTAGCGATGCGACTAGCGAGGGAAAACTGACCTCGATTCGCCCCGACGTCGAGGATCAGGTCCACATCCAGATTTCGGAGAACGGGCAGATGATCCACTGTCGGCGCGACCCCGCAGGCCAGCGGCCGCCAGCACACCGGATTCACGAGTGCTGTAGCGAGCTTGCGGAGTCGGAGGGATGTAAGATTTTCCATAATCGGTTAGATTCAGTTTTATTATTTAGAATCATGGCTCCGAAACGGATCAGGATCTAACGCTTAGCAAGCTTAGGCCGAGGGACGACCGAGAGAAACACCATCACCTTTATTCCATACCATAAAATTTCCAAAAAACTAGACGCCCCACGCTCCATCCCAGCTGAATTAAACAGTTTGTTATGAATGCGACTCTGATCCATTTAAAAAACTACTCAAGTTTCAGAACGATGCTAACTATTGCCGGGCAAGTTCATCGCCTCCAAAAGTTTTTGACTGACACTCTCAAATGAAAATGCTGAGTCGATTGTTCGCCCCGCATTCTCCACCAATTCCGCACGGCGAAGGTCATTTCCAAGAAGATCCATCAATGGATAGAGCATCTCAGATGGACGGCCCACCTCGATTACATCGCGCCCCGACTCCAGCCCCATTCCTTCAGTCCCCCATTTTGTGGATACTACGCAACAGCCGTTCCTGAAAGCATCAAGAATTCGATTCTTTAAACCGGTCCCTGAAAGATCGGCAAGCACTACAATTTTAGCGTTTGACAGAAGCTGATCGAAGTCATCCACGTAACTTACAAACTCAACCCCTTTAAATTTTCCCTCCAACTTCTCTAAATAGCTATCGGCCCTAGACTGAACAACAATCCGGGTATCTTCTCTCAATTTTAGCATTTTATCCGCACAGCACGAAAGAAACTCCTCGGTTCCGTGATACAAAGGCTCAAAAGCAAGGTTACCCAGTAAGAGAATGTCGATCGCCCTCTCCCCTGTAATGGGAGTTCCAATCGAGGCCTTTCTCTTTACGAGAGGAACGGTATTTACCTCGCGGCCAAGAAGGCCCTCCAAGCAGACCGCATCTAATTTTCCGACCACAAAAATCCGACTCGCGTATTTGTAAGAGTTCTTTTCGATAACCTTGGCAAACCAAGTTGATAAGGTCGCTTTCACTGCTGCCAGGACTCCCTGAGCAGCCTCTCTTTGCCGGCTGAACCTGAATGCGTAGCTATCGATTGGAGAGAACGTTATTCGAGAGTCACCGCGAAGATTCCAAAGAAGCCCCGCCCAAGGCAGTCCAACAATTAACATAATTGCAAGCTCCCCATCAGCCGAATCACGCCTCAATGCTTCAATTTTCCTCAAATAGGCTCTCCTCCCAATCATGACACGGACGATATCCCAGCCGTAAAACTGCCCTTCACCAAGCTTCACGAACTCCTTTACAAATGGAAACTCTCCTCTAAACCTCGCTTCGTCCACAATGCCGCGCGGAGCTTGCAAAAAGCAGAAATTGATTTCGTAGCCTTCCCGGTTCAGTATTCTCATCCATTCTCCAGCCTGGATTTGCGAACCCTCCACAAACGGATAAGCAAACCCGCTTATCAAAATGGTCATCAACTTCATGCTTTGAGAAGCCCCTCTACGATATCCTTGAATTCGGAGATAAAGCGCTCTCGACCGAACTTACTGGTTGCCGTATCAAATGCCCGACGCTGGATTTCTTTATGGTTTGGCATTGCCGTTACAGAAGTGAGCGCGGACACCAAAGAATCAATCGAGCCTGGCGTTACCGGCATAGCACTTCATTAAAGATTGCCTCATATTGGGCCGCAATCGCATCCGGAATATAAGCCGATATTTGATTTGCAAAATCCTGAGGGTCTTTTGGCTCCCACGGGAGCAACGCTTCAAGGCTCTTTGTCAACCCTCCGACAGATCCGTCATACACCATGCCGCACTTGGGATTGGCATTGATTTGCGGCAATGCGCCCCTGTCGCTGCTAACCACAAAGCACCCGCATCGGAATGCTTCAACCACTACGCGTCCAAACGGTTCCGGCCAGAGGGAGCTTACGACCAACACGTCCATTCTCCTTAAAAACTCCGTACTGTCAACGAAACCCGCATAATTTAACTCCCCGGAATCGGACATTTCCTCCACCGCACTTAGCAAGCCATCGTCTCCATCTCCCGCAACGTGAAACTGCAAACGTTTCTCCGTCTGCGCCTCACGCACGGCCGACAAAAAAACTTGCAAACCCTTTTCCGCGCTAAATCTCCCCAGCCAACCGACATGAACAACGTCGACGGACTTCCGGCTCTTGGCCGTCCCCACAAATGGGCCATCCACAGGGTTCCCGACTACGGAGATATGTCGTCGAAAGTAACCGTGGCTCCTGTAAATTTCCGCCATTGCATCGCTGATAGCAACCGCAGACGCTGGCAGTCCCGACATTGATCGGTTGAAACGCCAGACAAATGGCTGCTTTTTCGGAGCCTCCGGATTTGAGAGGACCGATGATCCGGTATAAATGAGACCAAATTCTCGAACCGTTGCCACAACCGGCACTCTCATTAGAAGAGCCAGCAACCAGACCGTTGGGGACCACCCTTTGATCATGTTCGTCCAGATCACGTCCGGCTTGATTCGTCTGATCGCAAGAGCAGCGAAGACAATGCTGATCGGATTACACAAATCCAAAATGTTGAAAATCGTCCTCTTTAATTGACCTCGTTGTTTACTCCCAAACGGCCAATATATATTTACCAAGGGAACCCGAACCACAGGGACTCCATTTACGCATCGAATCGTGACGCGCCTTTCCTTGTAAAAGCCAATTATGTAGGCGCGGACTCCGCGCTTGCGCAACGCTTCACACGTTAACTGGACGGATCGTTCCGCACCACCTTCTGCATCCGCTGTAACGGTGAGAGAATTTACTGCAAGAATTTTCAAGTAAGCGCTCCACGAGACGGCTTTCGTGACTCCGCCATGCGGGCGATCGGCGGGCGGCGTCTTATTCTGACCAACAACAGAAACAATACGACTGGGAGGAACTCGTATGGCGTCAGAAACGAAAACTTTAGTGCAAAGAAATATAGGCCTTTAAACGAATTCAAGAAAAGAAATAGAAATATAGGCCTGAAGTGGCGTAAATTGTAAAATGCGACCGGGACGAGAAAAAACAACGCTCCGACGACAAGTGAACCCGTCCATCCCAGATCAGCATACAAATCACCTAAGGCCGTTACAAACGTCGATGCCGTGTAGGGTAGAAGCAGTTGCCCCCTCAAGAAGTAGATCGCTGAATTCCCGGGTTCTATGCCCGCCAGTAAGAGGAACTGATCAGGGACAACCAACGTGAGGAGGTAGGCTCCATTCTGAGTGATATTTGTATGATCCAAGATGCTATTCAGGTTAAGCACATTGGGCACCGCGTATAAATAGATCCAGGAAAGAAGGGAATCTATCGCCGGAATTCCCGATGACGCCCTGAGAATATCCCCCAAAAATTTTCCAGAAGCATCCCTGAAATTTCCGACTATAACAAATATTACCAAACCGACCGACGTAGATACCCCGACCAAAAGTGCTTTACTCAGCCAAGTTACCTTAATCCGTTCGATGAGCACATAAAGCACCAGAACGCTCGGGACTAGGACAAGATTACGGAGGCCACCCAAAGCGTTCATTAGGAGACAGGCAGCAACCGCCAAGATCAGGAACCTGTGCTTTTGCAAAAAGCCTCGCAGAGACAACCTTGCCGTCAGGTACTTCATGACGAGAAACAGAAACAAGAATTTCGCAGAGCCTTGCGTTACCACCGTTAGAAATCCAATTCGATATTCACCATAACCCCCAGCGCCTGACCGTGACATGACCAGCAAAGGGATTCCTCCTCCCCGAATGACGCCAACCATCAGTTCGATGAGGCAAGTAAGGACGATCACGACAATGACCACCGATTCAAATTTCAGGTCAACTTGGTAATTGAAGGTCCCGAGCCTACCACTTTTAATCGTCAACGAGATTACAAATACCGCCACGCTGAAGATGAGAAGATAAAACGCCGTTTGTTCGGATACTAGGAACGCGCCAGTTCCAAGTCGAACTACTCCCACAGGGTCGGGAAGCAGCGGATTCAAGGTTACCAAAGTCGTGATCAGGGCAAAACCGCCTGGAACTGCGAAAAGCGGGTTCAAGATCGTTTTTGTCTTTCCGAAAATGATCGCTGCGGCCAAGGCCTGAATGGTAGCTGCGACCGAGAGTACTGCATAAGGGTCCATATATTACAGTCCCAACTCAACGCGAAAAGAACTCTTACGCAGGGAAGTAAGCGCGCCGCCAGGCGTGCAATCAACGAGTTCGATTCCTCTTTTTTCTAGACTGACGCGGGCCATGGCCATAAAAGGCTCCATAAATGTCCTCGGGTCATTGACGAAATCAGTGTTCACATATTCGACCTTAACGCCGCCGAAATAGTTTTGGGGGCCGTCATAACGTGCGTCCACTCCGCTGAGTAAAATCTTCCCGGGGGACTCTTGTGCTGCGATTGCAATCGCCGACATCACCACGCTCTGGCCAAAATTGAAACCGAGTTCCGGATCCAGTGGATAGAGCAACTTATTGAAAATCAGAGGTCTGAGGCGATCGGGCCATTGGATAAATTCGAACAGTTTCCCGCGAAAAGTCCTTCTTGCATATTGCCGGATCGGCACGAAATCTCTGCCTACCAAGGCCCGAGTCACGGATTTCGATGGAAGAATGGCTCTGTGGTTACCGACATGTAAACACACCTTCGGAAACGCCGCATAACTATCCGCAATCTCTTTCAGTCGGTAAGCGTCGGTAATTACAGCGTCTTGGCAAACAGCTTTCCACGTTTCAAATTTTCTAAAAATGGAGTTGGTCCCGATCACTCTGCAAAAATCGAGAATTCGCGGATCAAACGCGTCTACCGAAGGACCGTTTCCAAGGACAACAACCGTGTGTTTGCGCTGGTTTTCTAACATATAACTACTTCCATAAAGATGCTATTTTTTTACAAAGACTAGGGTGACTGGCGCACTTAGTGAAACACTCTATGTCCAATTTATTTCGGAGGAGATTCGCCTACTTCCGAAATTCTAGGGGCACTCCGTTGAAGCAAACAAGGTATGTCGAATCGACTTGCGAACAAAAACACAATCGCAATGAACGATGGCGGAATGCTTTCGGGAAAATGTGACCCCCAATATTGAGTGCATTTCGAATTCCGCTTCGGCAAGTAAATTTACAGTCTCTGCGAAGGCCGGCGGGGAGGTGAATCTAGGAGCTACCGTAAGTTCAGCAATCACAACATCGATCTTCTTCAAGATGCCGCTTGCTCCAGCGATCACCTCCTTTTCAAAGCCTTCAGTATCGATTTTCAAAAGCGTCGGCCCCTGAATCGACTCGGTAGTCAGAGCGGAGTCCAACCGAACAATTTCGATCTCTCGCGCGATAGTCCGCCGCCCCGAATCCGTCAGAGGCGACCTTGTCGAAAGGGATGTCTTTGTCGGGGATGTAGGGTCGAAATTAATCGAAATACGTCTACTCGTGCTTCCGCAGCCCATGGGGAAGAGCCGATGTGTTACATTCGCGTAATTTTTGGCAATCAGGGATCCAAATTCCGAAATGGGCTCGAACAACAAATGCCTCGCGCCGGGATATCGCCTCAATAGATCCGGAGTGCAGGGCCCGACTCCCACGTCTATTATTGTTTGGAATGTCGGAAGCCCCTCGAACTTTTCTTCACCCCAGCCTTCGACAAAACTATTAGGATTTCTTCGATGCAGCGTTAATCCCGCGTATTCTAGCAGCTTCTTGATGTTTTTTTTCATTGGTTTTCCGTTAAATGAAAAGACTTGATACCGCGGATACGACGAAAGCGATCAAGGCCGGAAATGACACAGTTTTTTCGAACGAGAATCCTCCAAGTTCATAGACCCGGTGCGACAGGAAGGTCGTATAACTCATATAGCAAAAGGACCCCACCAGGAGGCCTATTGAAAGAACCCACGCGCTTTCCCAACCGGAGAAGGCAATAATCGGAACGATGCTTCCCACGGCGAGCAAAAACCCTGCGATATGCCAGACGATATGATTTGTCGTCGAATACAATTGGAGGTGCATGGCCCCAAAGCGCAGCATAAAATAGGCGGCACCCAACACGGCAACGATTTCCGGAGGGGGGAGGGTGACCTTGGCACCCAACCACGACAGGCCAAAGGGACCAATTATGGCCAGTATCGAAAATCCAATCACGAAGGTCCAAAGGGAAACCACCATTCCGCGCTGCGCCAAGCGAACCAGCGCCACCTTGTCGTCCTGGGCATAGAGGCGGTTGAGAAGGGGGATTTTCGTGTAGAACGGCGTCATGGAAAATTGGTCCAAAGCCTGGAAAAGCTTTAATCCAAGAAGGAAGGATGCAGCCGCCGGAGGGCTGGCGAACTGCGCGTAAACGAGGCCGATCCCTTGTTTTGGCGCCTCGACCATCAACTGCCCCAGGCCGCTTCGCCACGATGGCCGCCAGACTTCCGTGAGAACGGCCCGGTCCAGATGGCCTCGCACCCAGACCTTAAAGCGCCCCTGACTGATATGGCCGCAAAGCCAGCGATTTCTAATAACAACGACGACCAGCCATGCGTGCTGGGCGAGAACCATGGTCAACAGCGTGGGCCGAAATACCAGCACAAGAAAAAGCGACAGAATGGAGGAGATGTTAAATATCGCCTGCCATCGTGCGACAAGAGCGACGTGACCCAATCCGTATAATAGGGATTCGTACAGCGTGCCATAAATGCGCAGAATCGTGCTCGCATATACTATGGACCACGCAACCCATGCCGCGCATGTTTGATCGAGATGCCCGATCGGGCGAACGAGGAGGGTGGTCCCCGCAACGCCCAATACGACGACCGTGAGAATCGTCAATCTGAGAAAGACCCACCGCATGGCGGCGCATATTTCCCCCAATGCGAAGTCCCGCTTAAAAGCGGCATCGTCAGGAACGGGGGATCCGGCGGAAGAGGAAACGTCGGCGTCGGTCGTGTCGGTCAGCCGTTTCCCAGCATTCGCATACCCCACATATCTATTGAAGGTCGCGGTGAAGCCGAACCGAAATATGATCTGAAGCGCAAAAATACTCGAAAGCACGTACCAGATCGTGATTTCCCTGTCTGTCAATCTCGCTAGGACAAGGGGCGTCACTAGCACGAGCCCGAGAGACTGCGCGCCCAGGCTGATCCAGCTGGTGAGCGTGGGTGAATTCCATATCCTCCGTCCGTGACTGATGACATCGATCATCTTCGGCCAGAGCCTCAATCGGCGATTGCAGGTGGGCGACTAGCCGAACTGCAAAAACGAGTAACGCTAACAATACGTGGCCCGCAGGATTCCATCGACCAGTCGCAATTCATATGTCTTCGCGCAACAAATCACCTCCCCTGGGGGCGACGTAGAGATCGACCCAGCCCAAGCCCCGATCACTGAGCGAAGTCACATGTTTCACAAATGCCTCTACTTCCGACAACTTCAGAGGTTTCGATAAAATATCCGCCAATGAGTCCCTTTGGAATCTCAGTCTTACCGGGGATTCCACGACATCGAATCGCTCGACAAGCATAGCAAGAAATTCCACCGGATCATTATTTTGACTGACAATCCAGTTTGGCGCAAATTCCATTTTGATAAACCAGTTGTTCGACCTGATTAAAAAATCGAGCGCCCCTTTGACCACATGTGTTTCGTATCCTTGTGTATCGATCTTGATAAAGATTCTGTCTGCAATATTTGCTTTCTTTTCGAGCACGGAACCCAATGTAACACTTTTCACTGAAACCCTGCGCCACCCCTTGCAGCCTTCCACTCTGTTATCCTGACTGCTGTCTGGATTCAGTGAAAAAGATGCTTCGGCAGACTTCTCGGCACCACAGATTGCCTCGATCAACTCGAAGTCTTTCCGGCCGGCGGCGACCAGGTTCTGCCTGATATAGGGGCAAAGATTGGGAGAAGGCTCAATCAATACCAGTTCTGCCCCGGGGAAATACTTATTAAAGATAAGTCCTGTAAACCCATAATTGGCACCAACATCAACGACGAGATTCGGACTTAACTTGGCGGCCAGCATCGGATACAGCTGACTGTTCAGCTCTTCGAAGGAGCTCCTGCCCATATATTTTCGACCTCCTTCGTCCCCCATGTTTACCTTGAGATTGATATTGCCTATTTTCAATAGCCGGTTCCCTCTAGGATAAAACAGCGATTTCACGAGCTTTTTGATTTGAATTACCATAATTTCTGCATCAAACAAACAAAATAGGGCTTAGAACGTCCGCTTCCCCAGCAGTGGCAATTGAACTCTTTCAGGCTCTTCGACGAACAGGTGCACAGCAATTTCCGCCAGATCGGCGCGAACTCAATCCGCGGAAAATATACGGGCGCGCAGGACGTTTGCGACACACTGACGGTGCAATCGCAAACTATCCCCGGTGGGCGTAAACGTGATTGTTGTCGTCCACCCGAACTTTGAATCCACATTTCTCTAATTGCGCGGCGACTCGCCATGCCGTGGGTATCCCGTCCCGGATATGATAAGCCGCAATCACCGCCTTTTTCGTGTGCATTAACATTCGCTCCGCGCCTTCCAAGGCCTCATACTCCGCTCCCTCGATATCCATCTTGAGGAAATCAACGGGAGATTCTCCGCAGATCTGCGCCCACATGGCATCGAGTGTCTCAGTCTGGACAACGATTCGGCTCCTCGTGGTGTCCGCGAGTTCTTGCCCACGGTGCCCCTTGGCTGTCGGAACGGCAGTATTGCTGCCATCCGTATGGCCGGTGAAAAACTCCAATTCCTGTTTTTGATTCCAACAAGCTCGTTCTACCACGGTCACGTTCGAGCGAACAGATGCAATCTCTTTGAGTCTTAAAATATGTTGAGGAAAACATTCGAAGGTAAAGACTCTTCCCTCAGGACCGACGATTTCAGAAAATTGACGAGCCTCTAACCCTAATTCTCCGCCAACGTCAAATACTACATCTCCTCGCTTCGGCGCAAAATGACGGAAGTATTCCAAGGCCGGCACGCTTGGCTCCTTAACAGGAAAAGAAACGCCGCGGGTGCGGGCCACCCAGCCCTTAGACGTCGGCGCGAAGATCGTGAATCCAAACCTACGGTCAATCGCGCTGAACAGCGGAAACAGCAGCGCATATGCGATATTTTTGAGCGTATGTTTGATGCCAGCGTTCATATCATGGAATAGTTTTATTTCTTGGGGAATTGCCAGAAGCCGTCGGCCAATTTGGTCCCGACTTCTATACAGGATCATGCAATCGTCCACCGATCCCGCCATCGATGCTGATTGCTGCCCCGGTGATAAACGCGGCGTCCGGCGACGCAAGGAACAAAGCTGTTTTTGATACTTCCCAGGGTTGCGCGATCCTCTCCAGCGGATGCTTCCTGGCAAGCTCGTCGAACTCCGCCGACTTGCCCTCGAAACCAGCCAGCAGCATCGGCGTGGCGGTCGCGGCAGGGCTGATGGCATTGACCCGGACGCGGGGCCCGAGATCGACGGCCATCGCTCGCGTCATTCCAACGAGAGCGGCCTTGCTCGTCGCGTAGCACACAAAGCCAGGTTTCGTCGCCTGAGCGTGGATGCTGGCAATATTGATTACTGAGCCCTTGGCTTTTTCCAGATCGGGGAGCAGGAGCTGCGCGAGCAGGAACGGCGCAATTAGGTTCGTTTGGAGCGTTTCGTCCCAATCTGCGATGGAAATATCGTCGGTGCGGTTGAGCTTTTGGGCGGCCGCGTTGTTCACCAGCACGGTCAGTCCATGATCCCCGAGAATCTCGCGGATCGTGCCGACCGTCTCCACGCGCGCGGCTTCCTGCAGGTAGAGGTCGCGGATGTCGAGATTCAGAAAGGCGTCGCTGGCACCGTCGCTGTCGCGCTTGTCGGTGCCGATGACGAAATAGCCCGCCCGGCGAAACTCCTCGCAGAGGGAGGTGCCGATGCCTCCGAGGGCTCCGGTGATCAACGCAATCTTCATGATTTTCTCGAATTGGTGAGATCGCCGCGAAGGAACTCGTCCATCAGCGTCATCGCTCGTTCGCTCGTCCGGACCACCGCGTCAATGGTGTTCGATCCATTGTGCGATCCGAAGATGCAGCGCTCGAACTCGCGAAGCGGAGAGTCGCCCGGCAGAGGCTCACTCTCGAAAACATCGAGCGCCGCACTGTGCACCTGGCCGCTCCCTAGCGCTTCGATGAGGGCCGCCTCGTCGATCAAGGGACCCCGCGCCACGTTCACCACTCGCAGACCCGGCTTCGTCCGAGCAAACGCATCGGGATTCAGGAGATGGCGGTTCTCCGGAGTCAACGCGCACGTCAGGACAACGAAATCGGCCTCTTCCAATCGGGCTGGCCACGCTGCGGAATTCACAGTCTCCAGGCCGGGAGCAGGTGCGAAGAAGGGATCGTAGGCAATCACGTTCATTTCCGAAGCGAGGAGCCGCCGGGCGACATTGCGCCCGATATCGCCGAAACCCACCAGCGCGACGGTCTTACCGGCCAACGAAATGCCGGCGGGTTTCGACCACTCCCCATTTCGGATCCCCGCGTGGATCCCAAAGGTCTCCCGAGCAAGCGCGATCACGTAGCCCATCGCGACATCGGCCACTTCGCGGCCGAACATGCCCGGCGTGTTATTCACGGGAAGACTAAGCCGTTGGCAAGCCGCAAAATCCACATTGTCCGTGCCGACACCCCACTTCACAGCGGCCTTCAACCGCCCTGCCTTTCCCGCCTCGAAGACGGCTACCGTCGCGGGATCGTCTCCAATGATCCAACCATCGAACTCGGGGACGAGCTCGATCAATTCGCTCTCGGGCACGATCTGTGTGACCTCCGGGGTCGTCGGCTCCAGACCGAGCTCAGCAAAGCGTGATCGGAATCGATCGAAGGCCCGAAGCATGGGCGGGCAGGTAATGAGAACTTTCATAAGTTAAAGGGAGCCCGACTTGGCTGTAGGCAGCCCGGTTCCACTGGTCAGCGCAAGTCGCTCGGCAATATTCCAGCCCTCCTGATCGTCGATATCGGCGGATTCGGACCGGGGTGTTTCAAAAAGCATCGGGCGGCGGCCGATCCGGGCACCAGTCGCAGCGAAACTCTCGCGATTGAAGATGTAGAGATTCGAGTTTTCCTCGAACCACGGCTCGAGATCCTGGGTGCGGATGAGATTGTCCGGGTCGTGATTGATCGGCCTGGCGTCGGCCCGGTAGAAGCGCGTCTGATATTTATTCACGAGGAAGAGACTGTCGTGACTCCCCGAGGTCTTCGCTTCTTCGTAAGCCACCAGCGCAGCGCGAATCGTCGCCGCACTCAGGAGCGGATTCGTCGTGTGCGTCATCAGGTAGGTTTCGGCAGCGACATTCTCGATGTCGTCAGCCAGGACAAGATTCATACTCACGAAATCTCCACAGATCTCGGGCTTGCGGTCGCGGATGCGGATGCGATCCGTCTCGACGAGTCCATTGTCCGCAAGGATGTCCCGGGCATCGGTATTGATGACGACCGCATCGATCTCCGCGACGTCGAGCAGCGTGTCGAGAATCCAACGGAAGAGGGGTTTTCCCGCGAAGGGGCGGAAATTTTTCCCCGACACGCGGGCGCTGTGGGCCTTCATCGGAAGAAGGGCAATGGATCGATATTCGCTCATGGAAATGGATGACTTACTTGGGAAAGAAATACCGCTCTTTTTCCCGTCGAGAGAGCTGACGGTGTTGGTGATTTCCCCGCCAGACCCCGAAATACTGGCTGGCGCGAAACGTGAGGATATCTGCCCACTGTCTGAGGAACTGCTTCTTCGCAATCGCGGAGGCCGCATCGCCCATCACCCCGGCAAGGAAGTATCGCAACGCGTCGTGCCAGTAAACGTGCACCTCCGGCATGATCTTCTGGAGTGCGATGGCCTCGCGCGCGTATCGCCGCCGGATCTGCGACCACGACTCGTGGTGGTAGTGGAGCACTGCCGCCGTGGGCACATAGACGGTTTCCCAGCCAGTTTCCACCAGTTGCCTGGCCAGATGCATGTCTTCCAGGCCGGTCAGGTCCTCGTCGAAACGCTTTTCCGCCCAGGCCGCGCGCTTGAAGGCTGAGTTCGCATTGTTACAGAAATAGGGAGCCTGGTGTTCACCTGCGCCGGAAGCGGGGAAATATTTTTCAAAAAGCAGGTGCTCACTAAACTTGCTTTCGGGACCGCCGATTTGGCGCCCATAGGTGACGGCGACCCGATCCTCCTGCAGGGGGCGGACCAATTCCCAAAGCCAGTCCCGATCGCAGGGGACGCAGTGTCCACTGGTGAAGACGAGGATTTCGCCATCCGCGGCGTCGCAGCCAAGATTCAGGGAGCGTCCAAAAGAGAACTCTTCGCGTGGAATCGTGAGAATTCGGCAACCGGCTTTGCTAGCGATCTCCAGTGTTCCGTCCGTCGAACCGGAATCGACAATGATCACTTCCCGGCACGACGCCGGATAGGTCTGCTCCGAAATCCCGGTGAGCAGGTCGCCCAGATAGCGGGCCTCGTTGAGTGTTCGGATAATGATCGAACACTGGAGCCGCGGTCGCATCAGAGTGGTAACTTATCGCCGCACTCGACGATCTCGAGATGAAAAGCTCGCGGACTCAGCGCGTAGTGGAACTCTATCTCACGTCGGTCCACGCCGTTGGGTGCAAACAAGTCCCAGTGAGTCGGCACCAGCGTCTTCACTCCAAGATCCGTCGCCATTTGAAATGCCTCGCGCAAAGTCATGTTCCCAACAATGCACTGTCGATCTCGGAAGACGTTCCGTTCGTTGACGGGAAGAAGAGCCAGATCGATGTCTTCTCCATCGAGACTTTGGTCGATCTTTTCGGAAAGGGGTCGGTCATTCATATTGACACATTGCGGTTGGTGGCGGGTGACGAGGGGAACGCGATTCTCGGTCGTCTGGGGTCAGGATGACTCGCCGGACAGTGAGAGTGCCTTGTGGACGACCCCCGGGGCGAGATTGCGATCCACGGTGAGCAAGCGGTCAATCTCCGGTCGAACGTAAGGGATGAGACCCGTCTGTTTCGCTTTGAGGAGAATCCTGAGCGTGCCAAGGTGGAGACTTGGTAAACCTCGGCACAGAGGCGGGCGGCAAGATCATCAAGAACGCACGTCGAATCGTTTCGTCGACAGACCGAGCGCGAGAACGGTGCTTTCACCGGCACGCGAGGTCCCAAGCGAGGATTTCCATTGGGACTGGACCGGTCCCGTTACGTGGATCGAGGTGCCTTCGCTTTCCAGCCAAACCTTAGCGGGATCACCATCCGGGCCTGCTAAAATTTCAGACGAGACAGCCGCTGGAATCGTGAATGAAGGAGCCAATGTCGAAACGAGTCCAAGGCGCTCGATCTTACCGGGAAAAGGGGTCGGTCGTTCATATTGACACATTTGGGAGTGAGACGCGGGAAAGTCGGCGGGTGCGGAGCGGACCGCCCTACCATGTTTTCGGGGTGACTTCGGCGGCAGGATGTCGCCGCTACTGGAGCATTCGAACTTTGCTTTCTTTGCGTCTGTCGCCTCCCGTTGATTCCGGGCTTGCCCAACCCGTCACCGCTTCGCGGCAGTCACTTTGCTCCAATCTATCTCGATCGATTCCCGCGATCTTCGGCTCCCTGCCGCCCCCGACGTGCTCTCGCCAGTTCCCTACGCGTTCTTCCCGGCGGGCTGCGTTTCCACTATTTTCTCGAACCCGCGCTGCAACTCAGCCAGCGCGGCGTCAAAGCTGCGCCGGCCCATCAGGTAAATGTGCATCACCTGACGCGGTCCCTGGCGGTTGGCGGAATTCACGGTATCCAGTCGATTGAGCCGCCCGATTCAGTCGGCGATGTCCGCGGTTTCAATTTCAACTCCTGATTGGCGGCGGAGAAGACGTAGAGTTGGCGGCCCTGGGTCTCGAAAATGAAGCATTGGAAGGAGATCGACTGGCCGCCGACCTCGATGGTCCGTTCTCCCAGTGTCTTCACTAACTGCATTCCAGCACTCGGCAGACAAATCGTCGGATTGTGAACGGCATTGATGCCGTTGAGATCCTTATCCGGCTCCCATTCAATGAAGTTGACGTTCCACGCGACCCGGGACGCGGGATCAACCCAGCGCGCACCGCGCATTTCGTCGTAGCGCAGAACTTCCTGCACCTGATCGGAGGTCGGAAACTCCGTGAAATCCTCCACCATCCAGTCGGACTCGGGTTCGTCCGGCCAGGTGACCGACCATTCGGGCGACTTCTCGGCCCGCATCTCGTGCCAACGATACCAAGCCTCGGTAGCCGCCTCGGACACGACGAACCAACCGAGGACGGCGGCTAGCAAGATGAGGAGGGATTTTTTCATGGGAGGGAGGGAGTTAAGAGATCTGAGGTCAGATGTCAGCGGTCGGAGATCAGAGCACCGGCGGCAGGGATGCCGCAGGCCAGACTACGGCGGCTCTGCGACGTAGCCGAAAAGGCGAGACGCCTGGGACGCGTAGCTCCCTAGCTAAATTTCTGCTTCTTGTCATACACCTACGGGGCGGAGCGCGATGTTGTTCATGACGGATAACGCCGCGCGTTGAACCTGATTGCGAAAGGAATAATCCTTACATCTGGCAAAACAGCGATAAATCGCCGCCAAAGGAGCCCGGGCCTCTTGCCAGATCTTCAAATCCTCAAACTGCTCGGCAAACGCCATAATTATTCTGCGGGTATGAGTGCTACGCGCGTGGCTGGAAACGGGAAAAAGTAGCGAGTATTTGAGAAAATTAGAATTCTTTGGCAGCCTCGATGACATCGACAAGATGGCGAGGAGCGATATAGAGCCCCGCGTCAACCACGGCTGCCAGCGCTCCTTCGATGTCGGCCAGGATTCCCCGCTTCTTTGAGAGCAGAATCAGGCCGATCGTCCCGATAACCGGCAGACCGATGGTCGCCGCGCATCGTCTCGCAGCCAAGTCGTCGAGCACGGCCGTGGAACCTGGATTTGAATTGGCAGACTGTAGAACGGCCGACTCGCCAGCGCCCAAATCCCAGCCAGCAATCAAGGCGGGTATCGGGCCATTTTTCGGCGATCCGTGGGGACTTCCGTAACTCGCAATCCAGAGCCTCGCCGCATCGAGAGGATCGGCGGCAGCGGCAATTTCGTTGGCGACGGCTCGCGGAATCAGGATCCCCTCTGCCATTGATAACAATCGATCAATCAATCCCGATTTCGCCAGCACGATAATGGGCGAGGCGTCGAGAACCAGCTTCACAGAAGATCTTTTACTAGCACAAGGTCGTCTTCGATACCTTGGAAGGGGCTGACTCTTAGCTGCGTGAGATTGGCTAAAAACGATTGCCTGGACTGCCCTGCCAGCTCGGCGGCGCGCTCCTGACTGAGATGACCAATTTCGTAGAGTTTGGCTGCCGCCATAAGCCTGAGACGCGCCCCCATCTCGGTCGGCGGGCACCGCAGGGCAGAAACCGCCGATTCGGGGAGTTCCAACTCAAGTCTCATGGTCATACCGTAATGCGCACACGGAATTCTCGCAACAAATTCTCGGTGTCGGGGAAATGGGGTTTGTGTGGGGCGAAAGGTTGAAATTTGGAATGTTGAAAGTTGAGAAAGGACTCGCCTCCGAACCTCACCGTTTGAGTCGCGCTTTGATTCCGTTCTCCCAGGGCCTTCACCAACTGCATTCCCGCGCCCGGCAGGCAGATCGTGGGGTTGTGAACGGCATTGATGCCGTTGAGATTCTTATCCGGCTCCCATTCGATGAAGTTGACGCTCCACGCGCCCCGGGACGCGGGATCAACCCAACGGGCACCGCGCATTTCGTCGTAGCGCAGAACTTCCTGCACCTGATCGGAGGTCGGGAATTCCGTGAAATCCTCCACCTTCCAGTCGGATTCGGGTTCATCGGGCCAGGTGACAGTCCACTCGGGCGATTTCGCCGCCCGCATCTCGTGCCAACGATACCAAGCCTCGGTAGCCGCCTCGGAGACGACGAACCAGGCGATGACGAAGGAAAAAAGAACGATAAGTGACTTTTTCATGCTTATAGGGGAGTCGAGGGGCGAGGGACGAGCGTCGAGGGCATATTTCTGAGGTTGGGGGCGTCGAGGGACGAGGGACGAACACCGGACCGATGGGGGCGGCTCGGGGTAGACGGCGTCGGCTCTGCTACGCCGCCCGTAGGGCGACACGCTCGGGCGAGCGGGAGTCAACGGCGAGGGCTTATTTCTGAGGTCGGGCGAGTCGAGTGACGAGCGTCGAGCGTCGAGGGGCGAGGGGCGAGGGGCGAGGGCAATGACGAGTGACGAGCGTCGAGAGTCGAGGGCTTATTTCTGGTGAATTCGGGCTGAACGGCCGAGAGACTTCGACAGCGCGGCGATCTTTCCTGCCAACTTATCCGCGCTGATTGTCAATGCGTCAAACTAAGCTTGGTTTAGGTAGCCTTCATCGGGAAAGGGGTCGGTGATTCATATCGCCACATTTGGGACGGAATCAATCAATGAAACGGCTCGCTGGTTTTGAGGTCGTGGCTGCGTTCATCAGACGTGGCACGTTGCGGCGTCGAGGGCCAAAGGAGTGAAACAGTCGAAGGTGGAGCCGAATCACCGGGAATGAGGTTAGGCATCCGATCTCGATTCGTAGCGCGCCGCGGCGGACCGAAGGCGGGGCCGGGCTGTGGTGCAGACCGCCGAAATCTCTTTGGTCCATGGCTGCGCCGTCACGATTTTTTTCTGCTTTCAACTTTCCGTTTACGAGTCGCGGGTGGTTCGGTGGATTGGAATCCGAAAGACGCTTGCCGGTTGATCAAGACTTTGTCGATACCGAGATCAGGTCAATAAGCCCGCTGGCGAGTTGACGGAGTTCGTCGTAGTCGACTCCAACTTCTTCCAAGTCATCTCCCGGATAGTGCTGCGCCCAAAACTGGGCCGTTAAGCTCTCACAAAGTTCGGCGAATTCTTTAAACCTCTGGTCAAATTCGACGGCGTGATCGAGTAGGGTCGAAAGGTTGTGAATTTTGCGCAGTTCCCAACCCCGCGCGATCAGATAGCCCTTTAAAAAACGCTCGAGCGATTCCTGGAGCAATTCGCCGCCGCTCAAGCTTTTCCCGACGGACTGTCAGAGTGCGTCTGCGGCCTTCAGGCGCTCACTGGCTAGAAAGGACCAGTCTTCCTAACGGGATTCATCGGTTTTCACAGGATGGCGAGTCCCCGCTCGTTGATCGTACGATAGAAGGCTCCATTGTCGCGCAGTCGTTCCGCGTGCCGATCCCTCGATACGATGATGAGTTCGATGGGAAGCGACGGGCCGCTCCATCTCAAATCGCGCCAAGCGCGGAGAATGCTTTTTTTCACAGCGATCGACCCGACGATCGTTTCCAGAACAACGAGCAAATCGATGTCGCTGTGTTCGTCGGGTTCGCCGTAGGCATAGGAGCCAAAAAGAACCACTCGCACGGGCGAAAACCGCTCATCCAAAATCTGCAGATAGGGCAGCAACCGATCCGCAATGCGACTCACCGGATAACGCGGGTCGCGGAGGACTCTCTCCCGGATCCGAGATGATCGGTCGATCGCGGTTTTCATTGGTCGGTGGTCAGTGGCTGGATGTCAGATGTCAGATGTCAGATGTCAGATGTCAGATGTCGGATGTCGGTGGCTGTCAGGCTGGTCCTTTCGGAAGGAGGCAGCGGACCTGGGCCATGAGCTGCGGCAGCGCGTCCTCGACGATTCCCCAGACGATCTTGTCTTCTATGCTGTCATAGCAATGCGCGAGAATATTTCGAAATGAGATAATTTTCCGATGGTCCGTAACGCGTTCCAGAACCTCAGGCTCCAATTTGGCAATTCGATTGAGGGCTTCCCCAATGATTTCAAACGCTCGTTCAACCGCCAATCGAGTCTTGGGATCATTCGCCTACGTCTCAAAGGTCAGTTCTGAGACGAACTCCTCGATTTGACTCCCGTGCTCGATGATCGCTTCGAGATCCTCGCGAACTTCAATCTTCATACAAAAGAATCGCCTCTTTCTCGATATTATCCTTGAGCAACCGTCGCTTGAGCCCGGCGGGTGTCAGCAAGTCAATGCGCCGGTCCAATTTGTCCTCGATCTCATGGAGTAGAGCAAAATAATGACTCGAGTAATCCGCGGCGGACATTTCGTGAAACTGGACCAGGAGGTCCAAATCGCTCCCCGGTGTCCCCTGTCCCCGCGAAACTGATCCGAAGAGCTGCAATCGTTTCACCAGATGCCGCCGACATGGACCGGCGAATTGATCCTGAAAATCAACGGTCTGCATATTCAAAGAACTACGATGGACGCTCCCTGTTGGCAACGCGAAGTAAGCGGAGATCGGGATCGATTTCCTGGGGATCTTCGTCGGGGTTCGGAAATCGTAAATCAGAGGTCGTCGGTTGCCGCTTCTGGTTGACGAACGACTCGCTCTTATTGAGGAAGCGACCGTGCTGATTGGGCGCGAGCCTCACCCTATCAGTTGCATGATTCGGAATTTCTCCCGCAGAGGCGCGGAGGCGCAGCAACGGCCAGGCCAGCAACCGCAGAGACGCGGAGGGGTTTCTTTTTAAGATTCAGCTTCTTTATCCGCATTTGTATCATTCTCTGCGTCGCTGCGTCTTTGATTCCCTCGCAACCCGGCTCGGTCACCCTTCGGGCTTTTCGTCTATCATCGGCTCTCCGGAGCCTTCGGTTGCGCGAGTCCCTGTATCGATATTTTTATCCCGCGGAGGCGCTGAGGGAATGGCGGTGAGTTATGGGTAGTGGGTTACGGCTGGAGAGGTAAATCCAACGCGCCACCAGCCACTAGCTACTCACCCGTCGCTCGCCAACAAGTCGCCGACCTCCGCCTTGAGGAGAGGAAGTCTGGTTTGAATGACGTCCCAGACGATCGCATCGTCGACCGAATCGTAGCCGTGGATCAAACGGTTGCGGAATCCAATGATCTGGACCGCGTAAGAAATCCTGTCGAATGTCCCAGAATCCTCGGCTTTCAAGCCATTGCAAGCCTCTCCGACAATCTCGAATTTCCGCTCAACGGCAGCTCTTCGCATGGCGTCGGCTCGATATCCCGCTAAATCGACTCCTGCCGTGAAATCTTCCAAATCTCTCAGAGCGATCTGGATATCAATCAAGAGCTTTTCAGTTTCACGCTTCATACAGGAGCGTCTCGGTCTCCTCAGTCACCCGGCGAAAGACGGGGTTCCTGATTGATCGGCGCGTGATCACATCCGCCTCTCGGTCGAAAATGCTCTCCAGGCCTTCGACCAGCGAGAGATAGCGGTCCGCGATTCCCGGGCCATCGGCATTCTTAAAATCAACCAGGAAATCCAAGTCGCTTTCGTTCGGGTCGAATGTCCCTCCGCAGGCCGATCCGAAGAGCCCCAGCCTTTCCACCGAAAGCTTAGAACAAAGGCTCGCAACCGATCCCGATCGCTTCTGCAATATCTGCTGAATTGCCGGATGCATAAGTTACTTCTAAGCCAATTCACCTCGGAAGTCGAGCGTATCGAGCCGTGGAAACAGCTCGCCTCGAGGGAAACCGATCACCATCTGCACCCTGTGCGCGTTGCCTTGCAGACTGTCTCGCAAGCTCGGCTCGCGCGAGTTCCTGGATGGATACCGATGCTTTTTATCCCGCAGCTGCAACGGATGCGCAGCAACGGCCAGGCCAGCAACCGCTGAGGGAGTAGCCGTGTGTTACGGGTTACTGAATACGAGTCAGGAGATTTCGTCGGCGAGGACAGATTCCATTGCCACGATCAACGGAGGCAACTCAACGGCAACCGTGTGCCAGACGACTTCCAAATCGACACCAAAATAATCGTGAGTCGATTTATCGCGCATCCCGGCCATCGCTATCCACGGGATAGCGGGATAGCGCGCCCGGATCTGCTCCGGGATTCTTTTCGAGGCTTCGCCGATGATTTCAAGGCAGCGAACGACCGCAAAGTTGGTTTTCTCGTCAACTCGGAAGGCGGTGAAATCCATTCCGACAATGAAGTCTCCGGCTCGATTCGCGTGCGCAACAATGTCTTCCAAGGAGTCTCGGTGGACCCTGCCCCTCACGAGATTGATAATGCGTCCGCGAGAATCCTCGCTCCCAAGCTCGGTTTGAGAGCCGAACGCATGACCAGGTCGACCCGGCATCCCGTGAGTTCACTCAGCTCGAATTCCAACTGATTGAAGGCAAGCAGACCGATCGGGCGGTCGAACTCCACGAGCAGATCGAGATCGCTCTCCTCGTGCCCTTCGCCACGTCGACGGGAACCAAATACCGAAAGCTGCTTGATTCCATATTGATCCCGCAGTCCGGTGGCTGCCAAGCGCAGTCGCTCGACAGGGAACCCTCCGTTTTCTCTCATGACCGAAACTTCGTGGTTCTCTCTGGAAAGATCAACGGGGAAGGTGGGAAACTCCGGGAAAACTAGAAGCCAACTTTCCTCTACGGCTTTAGGGTTGCTGGCCTGGCCGTTGCTGCACATCCGTTGCAGCTGCGCGAGTCCCTGTATTGATACTGATACTTTTATCCCGCAGAGGCGCTGAGGCGCGGAGGGAAGGGCGATGAGTTACGGGCGAGCGGGTAACGGTCGGCATTCGTTCAATTGCCATCCAGAAGGAGTCCAAGTCGGTCAAGAAACGGGATTAGTTTGAGCCTGACCACATCCCAGACGATTTCATCATCTACGCTGTCGTATCCGTGAATCAGGCGATTACGGATTCCGATGCCCGGTGAATCTCTGGGATGGATTCCTCGAGTTGGGGCGCGTCAGCTAGGGCTTTGCCGAGCGCTTCCCCAATAATCTCTAGTTGCCGCTCTACGGCTGCCCGGACTAAATCACTGCTCTGGAAAGCTGCGAAATCCTGACAATTGGTGAAGTTCTGGATTTTTAGGCACGCCACCCGGGCATCTTCCAGCCGCTTAAGAACTTTGCGATTCATAGACGACCTGGGCTTCCTCGGTGATCCTTTGCCGGAGGTAAGGGTTCCGGAGGGATCTCTCGGTCAACAGATCGACCGAATGTCCCAAGTGTCGCTCCAACGTCTCGGCAAAATCCAAATATCGGTCTGAATAACCCGGTTCACCGGGCGCTCGAAATCGAACGAGAAAGTCAACATCACTCGCACCGGCTCGGAAATCGTCCCTCACGACCGATCCGAATGCTGCAAGTCTCTCAACGTCGAATTGCTCGCACGCATCGACGATCTCCACCTGCTTGCTCTCGAGAAGATGGTTCATCTGGGAGAATCTAGCACGCGAGGCCGGGAATGGAAATGCCAGGGGGCAAATGACGAGCATCGAGGGCTTATTTCTGAGGTCGCAGGAGTCGAGGGACGAGCGTCGAGAGTCGAGGGCTTATTTCTGAGGTCGGAGGAGTCGAGGGACGAGCGTCGAGCGTCGAGGGCTTATTTCTGAGGTCGCAGGAGTCGAGGGACGAGCGTCGAGAGTCGAGGGCTTATTTCTGAGGTCGGAGGAGTCGAGCGTCGAGAGTCGAGGGCTTATTTCTGGTGAATTCGGGCTGAACGACCGAGTGACTTGGAGAGCGCGACGATCTTCCCCGCGAGTTTGTCTGCATCACCCGCGAGCGAATCGAAGTCTTTCTGCGTTAAATATCCTTCATCGAGAGCGAGAAAACACTGGGAAACCGTTTCCATGAGCGACCCGTAAGCGATTTCGAGAAAGTGCGCGAAGTCTTTGTCAGAGTTGCGGCCTGATCCCTCCGCGATATTTGAACTAACCGAGACGGACGCCCGACGCAGCTGAGATGTGAGCGCAAACATTTCGTCTTTGGGAAAGGTCTTGGTCAGTCGGTAGATCGAACGGTTCAACTGACGGGCCATTTGCCAGGCGTCCAGCCGCTCAAATCGAAATCGAATTTCATTCATTGCCTTCGACCCTCGATTGACTCCTTCGCTCCCGCTCATGTCGCCCTGCGGGCTGCGTCGCAGAGCCGACGCAGTCTGTCTCGCGCGGTCCCACCGCGCCGATGCTCTCGTCACCAGCCACCAGCCACTCGGCGTTGAAAACAGCTGATCTGAAGCTCTTCGGGCTGGTACCGCTTGAAACCCATCAGCATCTTCATTCTCTGCGTCTCTGCGCCTTTGATTCCCTCGCAACCCGGCTCGGTCACCCTTCGGGCTTTTCGTCTATCTTCGGCTCTCCCGAGCCTTCGGTTGCGCGAGTTCCTGTATTGATGCTGATGCTTTTTATCCCGCAGAGGCGCTGAGGGAACATTTCATGCTTTTGGTGAGTCGAGAGACGAGAACTTGGGAGCGGCGAGCGGGAGGCAATGATGACCGTCTTTTTCATGGGAGGAGACGAATTGGGGTTACGGGCCGCGACTGGTGAGCGGAAAAGATGTTAGATAGTCGGGTAGTTTGCTGCTAGGTGGGAGGAAAACCTTCCAGAGTAACCTAGATCTGCGGTTTTTTCCTCGTCTTTGCACGTTGCCTTGCAGGCGGTCTCGCGAGCTTGGCTCGCGCGAGACTCACACTGACCCGAGTGCGCGCACGAACTTCGATAGACGACGGAGCAGACTTTGGTAGGCCGGATAGGCATCCCCACCTTGGGCGCGCAGTAATCCATAAAGGGTCCGCTCCGGATCGATGATCGGAACCTTGGACTCAGGCAATAAACCGGCAGCGCGCAGCCGGGGAGCAGCGATCCAAACCAGACAGGCTTCCGGCGAGACTCGCTCTGCCTTCGCGTCGGCGAGGCCCGGGCGGATCAAATCCCACCCAGGAAGTCTCTCAAGATCTTCGGACAGAATCATCATCGGCAAAAATCAGCGACGCGCGTTCGGAAACCGGCACCGTCAACGGCAGGATAGCGCAGGAGACCCGACTCGATCACTTCAAACAACTCCCAGAGACGCGATTTGTCAACGAGGCCGCGATCAACCATCGCCCTCACGTCCAGCTCGTCCCGGGCGTGGGAGCGCTCAAGCTTGGACAGCGCTTGCGAATACAGATCGTAATGGAACAAATCGATTTTCCTGTGACGCGCGATGAAAAGACTTCGGTCTTCCCATCCCGGAAGCCGGGGAATGAAATCTTCCGGCGAAGCGAGTTCGACGTTCAAACTCAGACTGTCTTTCAGCCTCGCGATCGCCTCAAAGAGTCCGTTCGGCTCGGGGTCGGCCTTCAAAGCAACGTCGATCGTCATCCCTCGCCAACCGTGCAACACGGCGGTTCCTCCACCCGTGAGATAGATCCGGCCCGGGCTCGTCACCGCATTCCCGAGCTCCCGGAGAAATGCCTCGAGCTTCCGGAGATCAGTTTCGTCACGCATGGTTGGTGGAAAATTGAAATAGGTGACTCAGCGTGCCCGGGATTTGCCGTCCATCGTCCCAAGAGTTCCGTTGCGGCCGTGGGAGTTACTTAGTAGGGAGAAAATTTTAGCTGACTGGGCTTGATCGCGCTGAGACGCTTTTTAAAGTTTAGCTTCCTTTGATTTCCCCTGTTCTTTTCTTTCAGCTTTTTCTCATCCGCATTTGTATCAACCTTTGCGCCTCCGCGCCTTTGATTCCCTCGCAACCCGGCTCGGTCACCCTTCGGGCTTTTCGTCTATCTTCGGCTCTCCCGAGCCTTCGGTTGCGCGAGTTCCTGTATTGAATGCTGATGCTTTTTATCCCGCAGAGGTGCTGAGGCGCGGAGGGCTGGGATACAGTTATTGGTTATTGGTTATTGGTCACCCGTCACCAGTCACAATGAATTTTCTCCGGAGGCAAACCCTCCGCTCTTGACCACTCAATCTTTCAGCACTTCAACCCTTCAAACATCACTTGATGCATTGACATCACTTTGGATGATGCCATGATGCTTTCATGCGAACGACCCTTACGTTGGAAGATGATTTGGCGGTGATTCTGCAGAAACAATCGGCAGTCACTGGGACGTCGTTCAAGAAAATCGTCAACTCCGCGATTCGGCGGGGTTTGAACGCCGACTTTTCAAGCGAGCCAAGGCGGAAGGTGGTTGTCCGACCGCATGACTTTGGTGTCAGTCCAGGACTCGATTGGAATCGTCTGAATCAACTCAACGATGAACTCGAGTCCGCTGAGTATTCCGTAAAGGCATTGGGGAAATGATTCTGCCGGATATCAATCTTCTCGTTTACGCACATAACGTGAGCGCCCCATCCCACGATCCGGCTCGGTTATGGTGGGAAGGCTGCCTGAATGGGACCGAAGGAATCGCGCTGCCGTGGGTTGTCATCCTGGGATTCGTCCGAATCACGACCCAGCCCCGAATTTTCGCGAATCCACTTTCTCCGACCGCTGCAGCCGAACGTGTTCAGGAGTGGCTGGACCAACCTCACGTGTTTGTCCTCAACCCGGCAACCAACCATTTCCGAACTCTGAGTTCGCTACTCATCGCGATCGAGCTTGGGGGCAATCTCACGACCGATGCTCACTTGGCTGCTCTGGCAATCGAGACCGGATACACTCTGAACTCGACAGACACCGATTTTGGACGATTCCCCGGGCTGAATTGGGTCAATCCGCTCGACTGAGGGTTCGAGGCGTGCGCAAAAATATCTTCTAAGTCGTCTCGATGATCCCTCTCCGTCACGGAACCGGAATCGCCTCCGCGAGAATCCGGGCTCCGAGGCTGGGTTTGAGGGCTGAGCGCATGACCAGGTCGACCCGGCATCCCGTGAGTTCTCTCAACTCGGATTCCAATTGATTGAAGGCAAGCAGACCGATCGGTCGATCAAACTCGACGAGCAGGTCGAGATCGCTTGCCACCTGCGCTCCACCACGTCGCCGGGAGCCGAAGACCGAGAGGCCTTTGACACCAAACCGAACCCGCGGATCGACGGTTGCCTTTTGCAGGCGCTCGGCAGGGAGACTGCCCATCTCATTCATCTCCTGAGGATCGAGGTTTTCGCGGAAAAATCAACGCGGAAGGAAAACAGTGTAGCTTCACCCTCTGCGCGTTGCCTTGTAGGCTGTGTCGTAAGCTCGGCTTGCGCGAGTTCCCGTGCTGCTACCGGCACGGAGGAAATGGTTGAGAGTCGCTCGTGGCGGGTTGCTAGCAGCCTGTCGGACTTGGAGCCAGCGGGTTGACGTGGGATTTTTGGGGTAGGTTTGGGTTGGCCGTTGGCGAGCGGACCGGAAAGTCCAATGACGGGAACGAAGCTGTCGGTGTCGTTGACGGCCTCTGCCGGCGGGTGTGAAAAGCGAGATGGCGGGCTCCTTATGCCCTTGCGATCTGCATCCCGAGTCCGAAAAGGCGTTTGAGGTTGTAGGCGGTGGTGACTAATGACCATTCCAAGGCGGCTTTTTCCTTCCCACGCAGGAGCAGGCGTCGGAATCCCATGGCTTCTTTGATAATGCCGAAGGCGGGTTCGACGGTTTGTTTGCGCAGGGCGTAAAGTTCGCGCCCAGTCGCGGTGGTGAGTCGGTGGGCCATGATTTCGGTAGGCGGAGCATCGGGTGGCGGTGCGGGCGGGTCGGCTCGGAGTTCCAGATCAGCAATTGTGCGCCCGTGGGGCTGGCGCTTTTGCGCGGCGTAAACTTTCGGGTTCCCGTCTCGGGCTTCCACGGTCGCAACCGCTTCCTGGCTGTAGTAGCCACTGTCGACGAGCACTTGGCTGACGCTGCCGACGACCGGACTCACGGACTCCACTCCGGGTTGGAGTTGTTGCTTGTCGTTGGGCGCGTCGGTGAGATGGGCTCCGACGATGAGCATGGTGTCGACATCCACGGCGGCCTGCGCGTTGTAGCACTGCGCGAAGCTGCTTTTGTCTTTCATAATCCGGCTCTCGGGATCGGTGAAGTTATATTGGTCCTTGGGACGGGGGCCTTCGGTGGGCGGTTCAGGTGCCTTGCCACGTGCTTTGCGACCGGTGCTCTGCTCGCTTTGTGCGCGGGTGGCGAGCTTTTCGGCGTGGGCCGTGCTTTCCTGCTCGAAGCGGACTTTGACCCGAGCTTCCAGAGCGGCCTTGGCTTGTACAAGCTTGGCCAGTCGATCCTCGCGACGTTTGATTTCCTGCGGGATCTCCAGCCCGTCGGCCAGCGGGGTGCTGTCGGCATTCTCGGCCTTGGCCAACAGCTCCTGTATTTGCTCGCTGGCCAGCGTCATCTGCTCTTCGATCCGTCCGTGACTCATCGCGCTGTGGCGACTCGCGTTGGCCAGAAGCTTGGTGCCGTCCAGCGAGACGGTCAAATCTCCCACCTTCAACACTCCTGATCCTGCCGCCAGTTCAAGAACCTGATGAAAGCAACTGCTGAGCAGTTCCGCGTTCTCTCGGCGGAATTTGCAGATCGAGTCGTGGTCAGGATGGTGTCCGGCACACAGGTAGCGCACGGCCACATTCTCGTGCGTGAGCGTTTCAATGCGCCGACTCCCAAATGTGCCCGTCGCGTAGCTGTAAATCAGCAACCCCAGCATCATCGACGGCGGATACTGCGCCGATCCCGTCCCCCTTTCGTTCCTCTTTGCCGCCCCAAGATTCAACGCCCCTACCGCGTCCATCACGAAATGAACCATGTGCCCTGCCGGAACCCAGTCCCGTAGGTCCGGCGGTAAAAGTAGCGGGGTCTCATGATCCACGTTGACGTATCTCACTGCCATCCTCCCTGTCTGACAGGTTTCTTGGATTTTGTCGCTCTTGTAAGTCCGACAGGCTGCTAGCGGCTCGTTACGGTCATTTGATGCCGCTCTCTTGGAGAGCGGCGATCTTCATTAGGGATTTGAGAAGGCCAAGCTTAAGGGCCGATTGCCGTGGATCGGGATAACGATTCGTTCCGGTCGTCCAGCTTTTATGAAAACGTGGTGACTGCTTTTGACTCGCGAGAGGATCCATCCGCGTTTCTCGACAGATCTGGCAAGCTGCCTGCCCGTAACCTGCTTCAAATCGCAAGTTCCAGGATCTGACCCTCCGTCTCTTCGGGTGATCCCGCTTCAAGCCATAGCTCGACAGCTTCCTGGATGTTAAAGCGAAGTTCCTCCATGGATTCCCCTTGGGAAACACATCCTGGAAGAGCGGGAACCTCCGCCCAAAAGCCGCCATCTTCAGAGGGGTGAATGACTGCCTTAAAAGTCATGGATGAAGATAGTCGGAGTCTTGCCGCATTTCAATGGACGATCAGGTGGAAAGGAGCGCAGCTGTGGTGGCCGAGGCGAGCGGCGAGGGCTTATTTCCGAATGATTTTCCCGCAGAGGCGCTGAGACGCAGAGAGGATTCTTTCCATTCGTTTCCGTTATTCGGAATGCATTTTTAGCTAACCTAATTGTGGTCCCCTCATCCGCATTTGTATCAGCCTCAGCGCGAGAATCAGAAGCTCCTCACGAAGCTCCGAATCGTCGCGATCTCGGATTCGAGCATCTCCCGCGTCAAGCCCGGGTTGGTCCCAAGGAACATCGCGGAATTCATGATTTCATCCGCGCCGGGGAGGAGCTTCGCGAGCTTCGCGGATGTGAGTTGTTGGTTGCTCGTTACTATTATTAGCTACTCGTTCACTCGACTTCTACGATGTTGAATCCGGATCTGCGTCTTCGACAGCACGATCCGCGAAGACTCTGATCATTTCATCCAACCGCGCATTCACCCGGCCGGCGTATTGGATCAGCAATCGCAGCTTTTCTTCGTCCAACCGCAACTCGTAAGCATGAACGAAGGCGTGTCGAAACCCTTTCAACTCTTGGAGATCGGGTTTGAGATCCACCGGGATCAGGGCCGGGCGAATTCCTCCGATCTCCAGGCTCATCCGCGTGAGGAGAGCGGTGTGCCATCCTCGGTCGTCATCGATGTGATTTTCGAATGCCTTCGCCACTCGCAAAGCCATTTGTTCGCACGCGTTGTAGAACCGGCACAAATGATGCGCCGTCGACTCCAAGCCCATCGCTCCAGCGTGGGAAAAACGCTCCGTCGCAAGATCGAACGCGTCGTGCATCACGCGCACATCCTCCTGCATTTCCCGATGCAGCGTGGCCAAGCCTATAGCGTCCATTTTTCTCCGGCGCTTTGGATTTGAGCGGCCAGCCGACTTTCATTCAGCAGCACCACATCGACGGGGCGGCCAAAAGCTTCGTCCAACTCGGAACTCAGGCGAAAACAACTCGACCCCGCTGGCTCACATTCCAGAGCGATGTCGACGTCGGAAGCGGCGTTGAAGACTCCTCGTCGAGCCAACGAGCCAAAGATCCATACCACCGTCCCGCGGGGGAGCCGGGCACGAAGCTCGGCAAAAAGTGTTCGCCGGGTCGCGTCGAAAAGCTCGAGGCGCGTTTGCCTTCGCTGCTCGTCGCGTTGTTGCAGCATCGTCATGTAATTTAGCTTCGATTGGTTTGAAAGCCACCCCCTTTCGGTCCGCCGGATGACACGAATCCTATTCAGGTCGAGCCAGACTCCAGCCACACCGGGCGGGTTTCAATGCATCTTCAGACCTTTGCTTCCTCAGCACTCTTTTGTTCAGATCCTTTCCTTTCCGAGCGCTCGAGCCATTGACTCATCCCCCAGAGACACACGAGGACGACGCCAAGAATGACGAAGCCAGCGGTGTCGTGCCACTCGTCGACGGCGGTGATCCCGTTGACCGCACCCTGATACGTCAGGAACGTCGTCCGAATAACGTTGCAGACGAACGCGATGAGCGAGCCGACGACAACGAGTCCGATCAATCCCGGAACCGAGCGGCGGTAGAGGATACCGAGGAAGATCGCCGCCATGAGAGTCGACTGCAGGGACCGAATCCCACTGCACGCTTCGTTGACGCCCAACACCCCCGTCGGCACCTCGATCACGTTGCCGCGGGCCTCCGCCGGGATGCCGACGAAACCAACGAGGTTGGCGGCGATTTCGGCGTTCACGCGCATCAGGCCCTGAACGAGCAGCTTTTCGGCACCGGAGGGCCACGGGACGGCCGTCAGTAAGAAAAGGATGGGGAGAACGAAGAAGCCGAGCCAGCGCCAACCGCCCTGGATGTAGAGGATCGCAAAGCTGATCGCCAAGGCGTTCAATCCCATGATCCACGACACCAACCGCCAATCGGTATTGGCCTCGCCGACTAACCGCAAGGGTAACTGCGGCAGGGCGCACAGGATGATTAGGATCGCCGGCACCAGGATCCGAGCGGGCGGGACCGGGTTCGGGCGGGCCAGCCAACGATCATAAATTAAATACGCCGAAAGCAACGGAACTGACCAACCGTAATAGTATTGAGGGTTGATCGACCACTCGACGCTGAACCGCATCAACGCCGGGAGCCAGATCAACGCGATGATCGCAAAGGGGGCCCATTCCGGAAAGGCGACCGTTTTCGAAGTCGCTCCGGTTGTGGCGGGTGTCGGATTGGTCACGGCGTCAGGGGGGTGCATGGGATGGTCTAAGGTCGGAACGTCAGAAGGTCGGAAGGTCGGAAGGTCGGAAGGTCGGAACGTCAGAAGGTCGGAAGGTCGGATGGTCGGGATTGTATCGCTGGTGCGATTATTTTTGATGGGCCGTAGGGATGGCGGTGGGTGGGGACGGCCCGCCCTACCAAAGTGCTCGATGCGATGCGGCGGGACGCCGCATCTCACACGCGGGGACGCGTGTGCTCCCCAGCTTCAATCGCACCAGCGATTCTGACCTGACTCTTCGACTTTGGACCTTCCGACTCACTTATTCCTTCGCTCCTTCTGCGCGAGCTTCCAGTCGGCGTCGGCCATGATTTTGACGAGCTCGTGGAACTTGGTCGTGGGTTCCCAGCCGAAGGTCTCTTTCGCCTTGGTGTAGTCGCCGATGAGGAGTTCGACCTCGGCGGGGCGGAAATAGCGGGGGTCGATTTTCATCAACGTGCGCCCGGTTGATTTTTCGACTCCGACTTCGTCGACCCCCTCCCCTCGGAACTCGAGTTCCATGTCGAGTGCTTGGAACGTCTCGTCGATGAATTCGCGGACCGTGTGCATTTCGTTCGTGGCCGCGACGTAGTCGCCGGGCTCGTCTTGCTGGAGGATGCGCCACATGGCGTCGGTGTATTCGGGCGCGTAGCCCCAGTCGCGCTGGGAATCGATGTTGCCCATGAGGAGGCAATCTTCGAGGCCCTCTTTGATGCGGCCGGCGGCACGGGTGATTTTGCGGGTGACGAAGGTTTCGCCGCGCCGGGGCGACTCGTGGTTGAAGAGGATGCCGTTGGAGGCGTGGATGCCGTAGGATTCCCGGTAGTTCACGATGATCCAGTAGCCGTAGAGCTTGGCGACGCCGTAGGGCGAACGGGGGTAGAATGGGGTTTTTTCGGTCTGCGGAACCTCCTGAACGAGGCCAAAGAGTTCGCTGGTCGAGGCTTGGTAGAATCGGACTTTGTCTTTGAGGCCGACTTCCTTGATGGCGTCGAGGAAGCGGAGCGTGCCGATGCCGTCGACTTCGGCGGTGTATTCCGGGACTTCGAAGGAGACCTTGACGTGGCTCTGGGCCCCGAGATTGTAAATCTCGTCGGGGCCGATCTTTTCGAGCAGGCGGTTGAGATTCGACGAGTCGGTGAGGTCGCCGTGGTGGAGGAAGAGCTTGTTGTCGAGGACCTCCGGGTCGCGATAAAGGTGGTCGATGCGCTCGGTGTTGAAGCTGCTGGAACGGCGGATCATGCCGTGAACCTCGTAGCCTTTGGCGAGAAGCTGTTCGGCGAGGTAGGAACCGTCTTGACCGGTGATGCCGGTGATCATTGCTGTTTTCATTTTTGGTCTAAAAGTCTAAAAGTCTAAAAGTCGGAAAGTCGGAAAGTCGGAAAGTCGGAAAGTCGAAGGTCTAAGAGTCGGAAAGTCTGAAGGTCCTAAAGGTCGAAGGTCGGTGAGGTGAAGTGCAAGGCGTTTTGGGCCACAAAGAGGCGCGGGGGCTCGAAAGGTTGAGCGCGATTCTCTGGGTGAGTTGGGAGCGAGCCCGAACGTGGCGTTCTTAAAAACTTCGAGCCGACCGAATCAGAAGCGGCCCGCGACTTTGACGACCAGGAGGAGGATTTGGCGGAGGAATTTGTGCCAGCGGCGGAGTTTCTCGAGGCGGGTGGAGGCAAAATCTCGTTCGGAGCCCCGTGGGATGTCGTCCTTGGCGCGTTCGAGTCGGTCCAGGCGCCCCTCCCCGTTATCGAGGTGCGGCTCGGCGGTGCCTCGAAGAAAGCCGGTGGCAAGGCGGCGCAGCTCGATTTCCGCCACGTAATGGTCGCGGCGATCGCCGCCCACGGTCTCAGTCCTGACGGCTCCGAGGTCGCGCAGCCAGCGCAAACCCTGGCTTGCCGAGCCTTTGCTGATTTCGAGCCGACGGATGACTTCGTCGAGTGGAAGGGGCAGCCGACTGCCGTAGAGGAGCCCGTAAATCTGCCCCACCGACTTTGGAAGCGCGAAGGCGCGGGCCGCGTGACTGAAGAGGGCCACGCTTTCGCGTTGAAACTCCAGAAGCTCGGCCTGGGCGGGCTCGAGGGCCGTCCGTCCGCCGTCGTTTTCCGCAGAGTCCATGGTGGTCGGAAATGCCACGTTCGCGAATGATACCTCGGGACGCTGCCGCCCATGGTGGCTGGGGTCGACACCGGTCGGGAGCTTGATTGTCCAAGGCTCGGTCGCCTTGATTCGGACACGGTGACCAGACCGAATATTTCGTTCAAGAAAAATTGAACTTCACTTGGCGCGAGCGGAGGAATTAGGGCGAAGTTTCCGGAGCTTCGAGTGCTCCGTCCGGTTGTTTGGACTGGATGTCCCGCAGAATGGCCTGAATGTCATCCGGTGAGCTTCGCTCGCCCGCAACGGTGTCGCGGAGGGCGGCGGCGACATTCTCGGTCTCCGCGTCGGTCCTGGCATCCTGCAGTTGGGCTCGGAGAGTCTCGCGAAATTCCTCGGATTGCTCATCGGTCACGCCCGAGCGATCGGTCATTCGCGCCAGCTGGTCCTCGATCGAACGAGCGCCCGAAGCGATTTCGAGGGATTGATCGAACATCATCCGCTCCTCCGGAAGAAACGAGTCACGGGCTTTGGTTGCGAGGTCGAGGAAAAGCTTGGCGCGTTCGAACTGGCCGTCCATGGCGAGGACACTCCCAACGTAGAGCGCCTTCGCGGGCTGGCGCTGCTCGTCTTCCGGGATCCGATCAATGACGGCGGCGGCCTCGTCAGTCTCGCCCGCCGCTGCCAGGCCGAGGGCGAACGTGGTGGCGTAGAAGCTGTTGTCCGATTCGTATTCGTAATTCTCACGGGCAAGCTCGACCAATTGCCTGGGCTCCCCCTGCTCGAGCAGCAGGTTCATGAGGACCCAATCGTTTCGCAACCGACGATTGTCCGAGTCGGCCCGAACGGCTCCCGACAAAGCCCGCAGGATGCCCGTGCTGTTGCCGTCGGCGAGTTCCACCTTGAGGACTTCCTGCCAGATCTCGCTCCGGTTGCCGACGGAGTTCGCGAGGCTCCAGAGGGCGAGCGAGTAGGCTTCCCGCCACGATGAGGCCTCCGACAAATTGGCGAGGACGAAAGCGGCGGCAGGGTTGCTCTGGGTGAGGAAGATCGCCTTCTGCCAGATCGGGAGCGCTCCGGAGTCGCCCCGGCGGAAATCTGCCAGTGCCTGCTCCGTGAGGTCGACCAGCTCCGCGGGAAGGTCATACGGGGAACTGGCCGATCGAAGGATGGCGAATACCTGGCTCCAATCGCCCGACCTGCGCGCATATTCGAATCGGGCCATCTGGATCGACTCGTTGTCGGCCAGATCAGGGGGAAGCGAGTCGAACCAAGTGGCGATCCGATCACTCAGACCGCGGGCGGCCAGGTAATTGAGGATCGGGGGTGCCGCTTCCGGGTTGGCTAGGGCGTGTTCGAAAATCCCGGAAATGGAACCCGGCAGCGTGAAGCTCTGAGCGGCGAACTCCGTGTCCAGAAAGAGAATCTGGTCTTCGGCGGTCGCCTCCGGGTCGGTGATCAATCGTTCGGCTTCCCGGTTGGCGGTGTAAAAATCGCTGGCGGCGAGGAAGACCCGGACGAGCAGCCGGCGCGCGGGTAGTGCGTAGGTCCCCTCGCCTTCGGCGTAGGTGCGGAGCGTCTCGCGGGCGGTGTCACGGACCGCCGGATCACCGCTCATGAAGCGGACCCGGGCAAGATCCCATTGGGCGACGGGTGCGTTGGGTTCCAGCTCCAGCCAGGCCACCAGTTCGCGCTCCGCGGTGGACGGATCATTCGCAGCAATGGCGATATTCGCCGCGGCGCGATGGTAAGCGATGGTCTTCGTCTCGTCGGTCGGAATCTCGGCGAGGACGGCGCTCGCCTGTTCCAGCCGCTTCTGTTGAACGGCGCTCGCGATGAGCGAATATTTCGAATCGATATCGCGGGGGTCGAGCTTGACCGCTCGCGACCAGACGGAAAGGGCTTCCGGCGACCCGATCTGATCCAGGAATGCCGCCACCCGGCGCCAGATTTCCGGATCCTTGGGTCGGGATCGGATTGCGGTTCGAAAAGCCAACGAGGCGGCGTTGAAATCCTCGGCTGCGATGGAGGTCTCCGCGATTTTCAGGGCGTTATTGGCGCGCCATTCCTTGTAAAAAGGTTTCAGTAGAAGCAGAGAGCCGTAGCCGAGTGGGAGGGCCAGGATCAGAAACGCGAGCGCGAGTTTGTTCCAAAGACTGAGCCGCTTCACGAAACCGATGCCGCGCTGCCAGAGGTTGAGTTTTCGCTTGGTGAGCTTGGAAGAAGCGGTTTCGTTCATGGGAGGTGAGGCGGAGCTGCCGCCAAGGTGGTCGAAGATCTACTTAATTTGGGAATTCCTCAAGGCTTTCCGGTGTCGTTCGGAAGCTCGAAAGCTCGGAAGGCAAGTCGATCGGAGCCGGGGATGGCGTCGGCGGGGATCACGCTATTGGATCGATCGAAGCGCATTCGGAAGGACGGAGTCGCGCACGCCGTGCCGTCAGCTCGCGGCGAGGAAGTCTCAGCGGGAGTCGTTACCCGCAAACGTCAGAGCGGGATTGAAGGTGGCGCAAGACCCAGTCGCAAAGCGGTTCAATCCTGAAAGGAAACCGTTCGAGTCGGTCTGGGTCCATTCGGGTGCGATTGCGAGAAGGTCGAACGTCGGCTGGCGCGGCGCGACCAGCCCGACTAGTTGGGTCGAGGGCCGGGACCGTCGCGGCGCGCGTTTCCTCCCTGACAATTCTCGCAAACCGGGGCGAAACTCGTTCCCCCAGCCTGAAGGCACGATGGGTTTGGCGGCCCCATTCGGGACCGACAGCCGGACGAACATCGGGGAAGAACCCGGCAATGCTTCGCTTCGCCCAGCCTAATCGGGCCGATTATCCGACAAAAGGACGCGGCTTCGCCGCCCGCCGGTCGATTTTCGTCCGTTTCCATTCAGTATGGGCTTGTCGCCGGTGCGGGTATCCGGCTTTTCATCGTATGATGGTGCGGTGGCTGGGAGCTTGTTCGACGAATTTCGCCCGGAGCTTGTTCCTTGGGGGGCTCGTGATCGCAGCGGTCGATTACGGGCTGACTCGCGAATCTTCGATCCGCTTCTTCAACGCGTGGATGGCGGTGACCATCGTGGCTTGGTTTATCGGGATGGTCCTCGATCGGAACCGACCGGGCATTCCGCTTCCGATCAAGGTGGGTGTGGTTGGTGTTTTGCTCGTTGGAGGGATCTCGACTTTGTTCGCCTGGATCTCGTGGCGGACGGAGATGCGGCTCGATTACCCGGCCTGGATCGATGATTGGCTGATTTACGGAGCGGTCGATCTGAACCTAGCCGTCTCCGCGATGATCCGGACAGCCGTGCTGCTTGGCTCGCTGCTGCTGGCGTTTGACCTTTTCAATCATTCCCATTGGACGCGGGCGATGTTCGCCACGATTGCGGCCACCGCGCTTGGGATGACGATGCTTTTCGTACTCCAGCGGACGGTCGGTGGATCCTTTCTGCTCTCCAGCGAGTTGCAGCCCAGCATCAAATTGTCTTTCGCCACGTTCCGATACCACGGCAACGCGGCGTCGTATCTCAATCTCTGCTGGCCATTGTTGGCCGCTCTCGCCGTCCACACCATTTCGCGGGATCGCGCGCGGGGCTGGACGGTTTGGCTGACCGCGACGTTGATCGTGTTCTCGGCGTTGTTTTTGAACAATTCCAAGGCCGGGAACGTGCTTGGTGCCGTGGGAGCGCTGGGATTCCTGGGGTTGCTCGGGTTGCGGGGGCTTCGACTCGGCCACGCCCGTCGAATTCGAATTTCACCCGCCGTCGTCCTGGCCGTTGGCCTGCCGACGCTGATCATCGGCGTGTCCCTCGTTTTTGCGCTGCCGACGGCCCGCTGGGAAAGCTTCGCGGGTGGGGATATGTCCACCGAGGCCCGCATCGTCGCCTACGGTCATTTCGCCCGGATGGTTCCTGACGCGGGCTGGATCGGATTCGGGCCGGGGACGTTCCAAACGATTTATTGGGACTACGTCGGTGACGATCCGATCATGCAGAAGGCCCCCTTCTGGGTCGCTCATCAGGATTACCTGCAGACGCTTGTCGAGTGGGGTTGGCTGGGAACCTTCTTTTGGGGCGTGCTTTTGGTGGTCCCGGTCTTCGCTTTGTTTCGGAGCGGGTGGGCGGGGAAAGTTGGGGCTCGGAGGAATGACGTGGAATTTGCTTACAGCTGGACGCAGCACATTCGGTTCTTTTGGAACGCGATCCCCGACGCTTCCAGTCCCGTCGTCGCGTTGGGTGGCTGCGTGGCCATCGTCCTGACCGCGCTCCATTCGCTCGTGGATTTCCCCATGCAGATCGAATCGCTGCAATTCTACTTTCTGATCTGGATCGCGCTGGGATGGCACGTTTGGCAGAACCGTCCTGGCTCCCGCCGTCCCGAAACGTAGCGGCGGTCTGTGACCGCCGCTGACTTTCACCCAGGATGGTCACAACGAGCCCGACGGCGTCGACGGTCAGAGACCATCCCTACGTGGGTCTTTTTTTAACGGGATTTGGTATCAGCCTTGGCGGGTTCGAAGCCGTCACGATGCGCGGATTGTCCCGCAGTCGCCCACGTTCGATTTGGCAGTTCCCGACTTGGGGGACTACGCCGATTTTTCGGCGATTTGTTGATCCTTCCCGGAGTCGCCGTAAGCCACGCCGCCTTTGCCGTAGGATTGGTAGTAGTAATAGGCGCTTCCCTTGGTCGGCACGAGGTTCATCGCCAAGCCAGTAGGCGAGTGGCCGCTCCGGTCGAGGAGGTTTTGAGCGCGCTGGACGAAACGACGCCCGGTGCGGTGAGAGCGGGCTACGAGAACGACGGTGTCACAGTGGGAGGTCAAGCCAAGCGTATCGCTGACCGCGAGGACGGGTGCGGAATCGATCACGACCGCGTCGTACTTGCCTTCGGCAGCCTTGAGCAGGCTTTCCACGCGTTCGGAGCGAGTAAGAAGCTCGGCGGGATTGGAGTAGGCCCGTCCCGCGGTGATGGCCGACAACCGGGGGACCTTGGTGGGCCGAACGATTTGTTCGAGATCTGAGCGACCGGTAAGGTAGTCGGCGAGACCTTTTTCGCGATCGGTGTCGAACAGTCGGGCTTCGACCTGCGGCTTGCGGAGATCCGCGTCGATGAGCAGGATATTCCGATCCTGCTGAGCCAAGGCGACGGCGAAGTTGATGGAGCAGAACGATTTGCCTTCGCCGGGGACAGCGCTGGTGAACAGGATGCGCTTGCGGGCGGCGTCGTTCATGAAAATCGAAGCGCGGAGGGTTCGGAAGGCTTCACTGACGGTTGAGTGAGAATCCTCGAGCAGCGGGAGGCGAATGCCGCCATCCTGCTGCTTGGCCGCGTCGCGGCCCACGTCCAACTTGGCGCGGCGGCGTTGGGAGTCGGACAGTTCCGGAATGGCCGCCAGGACCGGAAGACCGGTTAGGCGCTCGGCTTCGTCGACCGACTTGATCGAGGTATCGAGAACCGCGATCAAGAAAATCACGCCAGCGGAGAGCCCTAGCGAGGCGAAAGCAGCGAGTGCGCTCACGATGAGCGGTCGCGGTTTCACTTGGGCGGCGGGAGAAGCGGAGTCGATGATCTGAAGGAAGATGGGCTGACTGCGGGCTTGGGAAGACTCGCTGTTCAAGCTTTGGAGGACCGCTTGGAAAGCGAGCTGATCGGCTTCGATCTGCCGCTCCAGCACGGACGATTGAATCGCCAAATCTTTGACGTTGAGGGTTTTTTTCTCCTGCGCCTTCGTCTCGCGCTCCAGAGCTTTCTCGTTTTGATCGGCGGCTCGCAGGGAGATTTCGAGCGTGCGGGGAGCTCGGAGCGCTTCGGCGTAGAGGGCCTCCTGCAGGGAGGCCTGTTGACTCTCCAACTCCATGATCGCGGGGTTCTTCGCGCCGTAACGCTGTTTTTGCGCGCTGATCAGACCGTTCAATTCGTTGAGTTGGGCGCGGAGCGCTTGAATCTCCGGCAGCAGAGCCACGCTCGAAATCTGCAGCAGCAATTGCGGATCGTCCTGGGCCGCTTTGACCTGGTCAAAATCACTCTCGAGCTTCAGTCGGTCGGCCTTGGCCATGGTGAGTCGCGAATTCAGCTCGATGAGCTGGCCGGCGATGATGTTGAGTTCGCTGTCGACCGAGACGCTGTCCAGCTGCTGGGAATAGGCGGCCAGCTTCTTTTCGGATTCGCGGAGATTCGTTTCCAACCGGGCTTTCTCGTTCATGAGATAGCTCAGGTTCGTTCCGGCCGCGTTGAGGCGTTGCTCGCCGTCGAGGGCGATGTATTCCCGAACGAGGGCCGCAGTGATCTCGGTGGCCAGATCTTCGTCGGCGTGCTCGAACGAAATTTGGATCAACCGGGTTCCCCGCACCACGTCGGCCGAGGTATTTTCCAGCAGCATCTTCACGCAGGCAGGAATGCCGCGGTCTTCCGGGGGAACGTCCCCGAGAAATTTGGGATTGTCCGGAAGTTTGAGCTTTTCGGCGACGCGTTCGGCGAGTGAGCGGCTGAGAAAGCCCCGTTGGATCGTGCCGAGCATTTCCAATGCCCGGAGATCTTCGAACGAAGCACCCGTTTGTCCAAGGGTTGGCGCAGCGTCCATGACCCGTTGCTCGACTTTGAGGACGGCGACGGACTGAAAGATGGGGGTCGCGACGTTGAGATAGGTGACGGCCGCGATGCCTCCGGCGACCAGGAAGAGCAGGACGACCCAAAAATATTTGCGAAGAGCCGCAAAGATTCTTCCAAAGTCGATGGAGATCCCATCGTCCTCATACGCTGGAGAGGTGTAGCCACCCCGCTCCGCTTCCGCTTCGACGTCTGATGATTCTGGTCTCATGGGCCTAAAAGAGGCTTTCCGGAACGGTGATGATGTCCTTGTCCTCGATGACGAATTGACGGCCTTGCGGCGTTAGGAGGTTCACTTTGTATTCCGTGATGCCGTCCGGATGGTTGCGGGTCACGGTCACCCCCCGAAGATTTCCGATGCGGGTCCTGCCTCCCGCCATCGCGACGGCGGTGGGCAGCAGGATCCTCTCTTCGCTGGGAATTTCAAAGCTTCCGGAGCCATTGACTTCGCCAAAAATCGTAAACCGCCGTGGGGCGTATTCAATGACTCCCACCGTGACCTGCGGATTGATCAAATAGCCCTCTTTCAAGCGAGCGGAGATCGTTGCCGAAGCTTGTTCGACCGTCTGGCTTCCGATGACTACCCGCCCGACCAAAGGAAAGTTGATCGACCCGTCCTGCGCGATCCGCTGTTCGGAAAGCATGTCAGCTTCTTGAAACACAGTGACTTGCACGATGTCGCCGGCGGAAAGGCGATAGTTCGACAGGCCCGGCGAGACATTCGAGTCCGGCAGGAGAACCTCGCGCTGTTGAACGGGGGCCGCGCACCCACCTAGCAATACGACCAGGAGACCAACGACGATTCCCTTGAACCCAAAACGACACAAATTACGAAACACGATCAGCGGATTGATAGCCCTTGCGGGACAGCCTTAAGGGATATATGCCGCCCCGTCGATTGTCGACGGGTAAGATTTGCCGGTGGTGGCGGGGCACAAAAGAGGGAAAGGGGTGAAATGATTCACCCCTTTCCGCAATGAAAATCCTGATCCCTTACTAAATCAGGCGAAGTGAATCGATCCATCGTGGATCGATGCCTGATAAGGCGTCGGGGTCGGTTGTGGCGTCGGAGTTGGATCGTTGCGGAGAATGATCCGAGCCAGGATCTTTTCCACCTGTCGGATGTTCCGCTTGGCGATCGAATTGCTGATTTGTCCTTGGGCGGCAGCTTTCGACAGCAGGCGGGTGTAGATGCCGTCCAATTGGACTGACTTTCGCTCGACGAAGGCGGTGAGAAATTTGACCGTCGCCGTCTTGTAGTAGCGCTTCGCTTTCTTAGGATCGAGTTTGACCAACTTCCGAGACAGGGAGATCACTTTGGCCGGACGAGTGCGGGCGTTTGGAAGCTTCTTCAGCTTTGTGAAGAAACGATTGATCTTCTTTTTATCTTTGTCGTTGCTTTGAGCGCTTGCCGTGGTCGGAAGCGCGGTGACGGCGAAGGCCGTGGTGAGAAGGATGGCGGCGATTTTTTTCATGTGTATGTTTTTAGTTAAGGACGTGTGGTGAGTATGTCAATGGTGAAGGTTGGTAGGCAATGTGAGCATCTCGCGTTCCAATACGATCAGGAACCGACTTGTTGGTCTGAGGATTGGATAAACCGCGGCGCGCCCGATGAGAAACAGAAAATTCCTTGGCGTCAAATTTCGGGGAATCCCCTACGCTAGCAGGACGTCCGCGCCGGGCCGCAAGGTCACGATGGCGGGGTTGCGGAGTTCGGCCTTGTTGTAGGCGAGCGGAGCGCCGTCGAGCTGGCGGAGCGACGCGCCGGCTGCGAGGAGGACGGCGTGGGCGGCGGCGGTGTCCCATTCCATGGTCGGGACGTCGCGCAGGTAGAGGTCGGCGGCCCCTTCGGCCACGAGGCAAAACTTGAGTGAGCTGCCCATGCTGCGGAGGGCGGCGGTGGGGTGGCGATTGGTCAGCTCCTTGACGGCGGGGCCCGCGTGGTCGCGGCTGGCGACCAGGGTCGGGGGAGCGCTGGCGGTGTAGCTGCCGCTCTCGATCCGGGTTGGGGCGTCGGCGGCGAGCTGTTTCCAAGCCGTGCCGTCGGCGGCCCAATACATCAGGCCGGTCACGGGAGCGTAAACGACCCCGGTGGTGGGAATGCCGTCCTCGATGAGGCCTATGTTTACGGTGAATTCGCCGGTTTGCTTGATGAATTCCTTCGTGCCGTCGAGGGGGTCGACGAGCCAGAAGCGATTCCAGCCGGAACGCTCAGCGGGGGTCGGGAGTTCCCCTTCCTCGGAGATGATCGGGATGTCGGGGGTGAGGCGGGCGAGCGCTGCGACGATGTGGGCGTGGGAGGCTCGGTCGGCGATGGTGAGTGGGGAATCGTCGGCCTTTTTCTCCGCCGGGATGGGCTGGCCGTAGTGTTCGAAGATGATGGCCCCAGCGGCGCGGGCGATTTGGAGGAGGTCGTCGATCATGGTGGAAATTTGATCGGCCTCGGCCGATTCTGGGTTGGTGATCGGCTGGAGCCGGAGCGAAGCGGAATCGGAGGCAGGCCCGGAGATCGCCCTTGGGCAAACCGCCGAAGGCAACCCGATGGCACGGAGTGGCCGGTGCTTCGTAATTACACGATCATGCCGGCGGCGACGGTTTCGTTCGTGCGAGGGTCGATCAGGATGAACGAGCCGGTGATGCGGTTGCGGCGGTAGGAGTCGTGGATGAGCGGGGCGGCGGTGCGGAATTGGATCCGGCCAATGTCGTTGAGCGCGAAAGTGGTCGCGCCTTCGACCTTGTGGAGGGTGTTGATGTCGACGAGGTATCGGACCTCGCGGATGACGGCCTGCGTCTCGTTGGTGGTGTGGCGGACGACGTATTTGCCGCGAGGCTGCATGGGGGTCTGCGAGAACCAGCAGATCATGGCCTCGATGTCCTGCGCGACCTTGGGCGGGTTGTTGGCCTTGGCGATCATGTCGCCGCGCGAGATGTCGATCTCGTTGGCCAGGGTGAGGGTGGTCGACTGGGGCGCGAAGGCTTCGTCGAGTTCGCCGGCGGCGGAATGAATGCCCTTGATGGTGGTGACGAAGCCGGAGGGGAGGCAGACGACGTCGTCGCCGGGTTTGAAGACGCCGCCGGCGACGCGGCCAGCGTAGCCGCGGTAGTCGTGGTGCTCCTTGGATTGGGGACGAATGACCCATTGGACGGGGAAACGGGCGTCGACGTGGTTGTGTTCGCCGCCGACGTAGACGGTTTCCAGGAAGTAGAGCAGGGAGGGACCCTGGTACCACGGCATGGTGGTGGATTTATCGACGACGTTGTCGCCGTTGAGCGCGCTGATCGGGATGGTCGTGAGATCGACGAGGCTGGACTGGCGCGAGACGAAGGATTTGTAATCCTCGACGATCCGGTTGTAGACGGTTTCGTCGTAGTCGACCAAATCCATCTTATTCACGCAGACGACGATGTGCTGGATCTTGAGGAGGTCGGCGATGAAGGAGTGGCGCTTGGTCTGCTCGATGACGCCTTTGCGGGCGTCGATGAGGATGATGGCGAGGTTGGCGGTCGACGCGCCGGTGACCATGTTGCGCGTGTATTGGATGTGGCCGGGGGTGTCGGCGATGATGAATTTGCGCTTGGGCGTGGCGAAGTAGCGGTAGGCGACGTCGATGGTGATGCCTTGTTCGCGTTCGGCTTTCAGCCCGTCGGTGAGGAGGGCGAGGTTGACGGTGGCGTCGCCGCGGCGCTTGGAGCTCTCCTCCATGGCGGTCATCTGGTCCTCGAAAATGCTCTTGGAGTCGTAGAGGAGGCGGCCGATGAGGGTCGACTTGCCGTCGTCGACGGAGCCAGCGGTCGTGAAGCGTAGAATATCCATGGTGGAGGGTCGGGAAGGTCGGGAAGGTCGGGAAGGTCGGGAAGGTCGGAAGGTCGGAAGGTCGGGAAGGTCGGGAAGGTCGGAAGGTCGGAAGGTCGGAAGGTCGGGAAGGTCGGGAAGGTCGGGAAGGTCGGAAGGTCGGAAGGTCGGGAAGGTCGGGAAGGTCGGGAAGGTCGGAAGGTCGGGAAGGTCGGGAAGGTCGGGAAGGTCGGGAAGGTCGGAAGGTCGGGAAGGTCGGGAAGGTCGGGAAGGTCGGGAAGGTCGGGAAGGTCGGGAAGGTCGGGAAGGTTGGAAGGTCGGAAGGTCGGAAGGTCGGAAGGTCGGGAAGGTCGGGAAGGTCGGAAGGTCGGAAGGTCGGAAGGTCGGAAGGTCGGAAGGTCGGAAGGTCGGAAGGTCGGAAGGTCAATTTGCCTACTGGCGTAGGTAGTTTTGGAGGGTGGCAAGGCCCTTGCTTAGGACTTCGGAACGATCTCGGTGGGCGGACAGATCCGCCTCGCGGCAGTAGCCGAGATCTTCGGCGAGATAGAACATGCTGCGGACTTCGGCGCAGGAGCCTTTGGCGTGGCCGAGAAAACGGGCGAAATCGGCGTCGGATCGGTATTCGAAACCCTCGGCGACGTTATTCATGACCGAGACTGCCGCCCTTTGAATCTGGTCTCGAAAGCCGAAATCACGCGACGCTTTCGGACAGTGAGTCATCAGACCATAGACCTCACCCGCCTGTTGCCTAGCTTGCTGCGAGACGCGCAAATCTTCGAACCGCTCGGCATTCATCGACCTTCGACGTTCAGACCTTCGACCTTCCGACTCAAAAATACCCCTCGCGTTTGCGGTCTTCCATGGAGGTCTCGGAACGTTTGTCGTCGGAGCGGGTGCCGCGTTCGGTTTGGCGCGAGGCGGCGACTTCCTCGATGATGTCGTCGAGGGTGGCGGCGTGGGATTCGACGGCTCCGGTGCAGGTGGCGTCGCCGATGGTGCGGAATCGCACGACCTTGCGCTCGACGGTTTCGTTTTCCTGCGGCTTCAGGAAGTCGGTGACGGCCAGCATCGTGCCGTTGCGGACGAAGACGTCGCGTTCGTGCGAGAAGTAGAGGGATGGCAGGTCGATCTCCTCGCGCTGGATGTAGAGCCAGACGTCCATCTCGGTGAAGTTCGAGAGCGGGAAGACGCGGAAGTGTTCGCCCTCGTTCTTGCGGCCATTGAAGAGATTCCAGAGTTCGGGACGCTGGTTTTTGGGGTCCCATTGACCGAAATCGTCGCGGTGGGAGAAGAAGCGCTCCTTGGCGCGGGCTTTCTCCTCGTCGCGGCGGCCGCCGCCGAGGCAGGCGTCGTATTGATTGGCCTCGATGGTGTCGAGGAGGGTGACGGTCTGGAGTTTGTTGCGGGAGGCGTTGACGCCCTTCTCTTCGACGACGCGGCCTTCGTCGATGGATTGCTGGACGGAGCCGACGACGAGCTCGGCACCGAGCTTTTCGACGTAGGCGTCGCGGTAGGTCATCGTCTCGTCGAAATTGTGGCCCGTGTCGACGTGGACGAGGGGGAACGGGAGCTTCGAGGGCCAGAACGCTTTGTGCGCGAGGTGCGCCATGAGGATGGAATCCTTACCGCCGGAGAAGAGGAGGGCGGGTTTGCGGAACTGCGCGGCGGTCTCGCGGAGGATGAAAATGGCCTCGGCCTCGAGTTGGTCAAGGTGGCTGAGATTGTAATCGGGCATCGGATCGAGCGGGGGAGTCTGAAAGTCGGAAGGTCGAATGTCAATGAGTCGGAAGGTCGAAGGCAGGGCCGACGCATCTAAAAATTGAGGAGGTGCAGGAGGAAGTCGTGATCCCAGGCTGCGACGAGTTGTTTGGTCTTGATGCTGCGTTTTTTGGACTTTTCGCGAGAGAGCAGGTTTAGGGCGAGGCGGCGCAGGGTGGCGAGATTCTCGGCGGCGTGAGCGGTTCGAGCGCGGGAACCATCTTCGCGCAGGATGACGTCCAAGACCCAGTGGCAGGAGTTTTCCACGCCCCAATGTCCACGGACGGCTTGAGCGAAAAGTCCGACGTCGAGGGGCAGGCTGCTCAGGAAGTAGCGTCTTTCCACGCTGATTTGACCTTTGATTTCGCGGCTGGATTCGACCATTCCGACGCTCTGCAGCCCTTCCCATTGGCTGATGTCTGCGAACCAGTCGATGGCGACGCTTTGGAAATAGCGCCGGATTTCCAAGCGCCCGTGGCCTTTGTCGACGGTTTCCAGGAATGCGAAAGTGGGAGCGCTTGGTGGTTTCTTCGTGGATGGTTTGGGCACTGGAGGGCTCTGGAGCTCGCGATCAAATTCGGCATCGAGGAAGCTTTTGACTTCCTCATGGACGGTTTGGTGATTGCCTTTGAGAGCGAGAACGTAATCGGCGTCGGCCTCGATGATTTCTCGGGCGATCTCTTTCTGGCACCCCATCGCGTCGGTGCTCACGATGCAGCCACGCAGTTCCAACGCTCGCAGCAGCGTGGGAACCGCCGTGATTTCGTTGGTTTTGTCGGGCACTTCGAGCTGCCCCAGGACAAGTCGATTGCTGGTTGCCCAAGCATTGACGATGAAGCGCACATTCCCGCCGTCCTGGCAGGCTGCGCGGAGGGCTTTGCCGTCGACGGCGACGATTTCCCGGTCGATGTGTTCGCGCACGCTCTGCGTCCACCTCATGAAGCACTCGTGAAAACTCGCCGGATTGATCAGCGAAAACACGCGATTGAACGTGTCGTGGCTGGGGATGCCGTTGGGCAACTTCAGAAACGTTCGGAACCATTTTTCCTTGGCCCGACCGAACTCTTCCATGTCGTAGAAAGACGTGCCCGCGCACAAAAGCGTCGAGATCGCGATCACTAGAATGTCGCTCAACTCATGGTAGCGAGTGCGCGATACTCGCGGATCTTCTATGCGTTTGAACTCTTCGATCAGGCTTTTTTGGATGGGATGCGTTTCGGGCATCTCCTCCATCTACGCACGGGAAAATATAGTACCAGCCCAAACTTCCTCCATCGCGATCTTTTTTGATGCGTCGGCCCTGAGGTCGAAGGTCTGAAGGTCGAAAGTCAGCGACCGCGTCAGCGCACTTCGACTTTCCGACCTTATGACTTTCCGACTTTGGACCCCATCACCTTCGACTCGACGAAGTCGCTGAGTCGCTTCGCGCAGTCGGCGGCGGTGGTGGTTTCGGTGTCGAGGTGGAGATCGGGGTTGGTCGGGGGCTCGAAGGAGCTGTCTTTGCCGGTGAAGTTGGCGACGCCGCCGGCGGCGGCTTTTTTGTAGAGGCCCTTGGGATCGCGGTCGGCGCAGAGGGCGAACGGGGCGCTCACGAAGATCTCGTGGTAGGCGGGGCCGACGATCTCCCGGGCCATGGCGCGGAAGGCTTCGCGGGGGGTGATGAGGGAGACGAAGGTGATGACGCCGGCGCTGGCGAAGAGCTTGGCGACTTCGGCGGTGCGGCGGATGTTCTCCCGGCGGTCGTCGTCGGTGAAACCGAGGTTGGAATTGAGGCCGCTGCGGAGGTTGTCGCCGTCGAGGATGGTGGTGAAACGGTCGGCTTCGTGGAGCGTGCGCTCGGCGGCGTTGGCGATGGTGGATTTGCCGGAGCCGGAGAGGCCGATCAACCAGAAGACGCCGCCGCGCTGGTTGAGGAGGCTTTCCTTGTCGGCGGGGGTGAGGAAGCGGTGGAATTCGGTGTGGATGTTCTCCGGCATGGGGTGGGGTGGGGTGATTTGTGAATGGTGAATGGTGAATAGTGGAATGCTAATACATGGTGAGAAGCCAGAGATGTTTTGCTTCGCTCAACATGACAGTTGGGGGGAGGGACGCGGGGGATGATCGGGATGCTCTTGCTCTGATTTGGGGAGCGCTGTTTGGTTGCGGGGGATGATGACTACGATGAAGCGGGCGGGGGCGATTGCGGAGGCCGCGGGGGTTGTGGTGGATTTGTTGGGGACGGTGACGGTGGACGATTTGCTCGAGGTGATTCGTTTGGAGTTGGGCGGCGATGGGATTCTCGATGGGTTTGCGGGTTATGGTTCGCGGCGGGCTCGGGTGGTGGCGCCGGAGATTATTTTGCACGTGGTGAGCGGGAATACGCCGCACGGAGCTTTGCAGAGTCTGGTGCGGGGGCTGCTGTTGGGGTCGCGGAATCGGGTGAAATTGCCGCAGGGCGGGCTGGCGGAAGTTGGAGTGTTCGTGGGGGCGCTGCCGGAGGAATTGCGGGAGCGGGTCGAGCTGGCGGAGGCGTTGCCGGATACCTGGCTGCGGGAAGCCGGTGCGGTGGTGGTTTTTGGAAGCGACGAGACGGTGGCGGAATTTCGGCGGCGGACACCGGTGGGGGTGCCGTTTCAGGCGCACGGACATCGGGTGAGTTTCGGGGTCGTGTTCGAAGACGGCGGGAAGGCGGCTCGGCGGGCGGCGCGGGATGTTTCGCTGTTCGATCAGCAGGGGTGCCTTTCGCCGCACGTGATCTACGTCGCGGAGGGCGGGGATCTGACGGCGCGGGGCTTCGCGGCGGAGTTGGCTCGCGAGATGGCGGAATTCAATGCGCACACGCCGCGGCGGCGGCTTGGAATCGGCGAGGCGGCGGCGATCGTGGATTTGCGGGCCAGCTACGCGTTCCGGTCGGCGAGCGACGTGCGGACGCAGTTGTGGGCGAGCGAGGGCGGGACGGATTGGACCGTCATTTTCGAGGAGGACGCGTGGTTCGCGACGTCGCCGCTGAACCGCGTCGTCTTCGTGAAACCCTTGCCGGAAGATTTCGAGTTTGCGCTCGCCCCGGTCGCACCGTGGCTGGCGGCGGTGGGGATCTGGCCGGTGACCGAGGCGAACGCCGGGCGCGTCTCGGGGCTGCCGGTTTCGCGGATTTGCGCGCTTGGGCGGATGCAGAATCCACCGCTGACGTGGCACGCGGAGGGCGTGGGGAATTTGGCTTCGCTCGTAAAGTGGGTTGATTTCGAAACGGTTTGCGACTACTAGTCCGCTCCCGCATGGCAAAAGAGGAAGCAATTACCAGTCAAGGCGTCGTCACCGACGTGTTACCCGGCACAATGTTTCGTGTGAAACTTCCGAACGGTCATCTCGTTCTCGCGCACATCTCCGGAAAGATGCGCAAGCACTTCATCCGCATCGTTCCCGGTGACGCGGTGACTATCGAGCTCTCGCCCTACGATCTGACGAAAGCGCGCATCACCTTCCGCGAAAGCGGTCGGCCGCCGCGGCAACGCCGGTAGGGACCGTGGCCGGTCAAGTCGTTCCCCCGAACGTCGCCGAGCTGTTCCGGCTGGGCGCGGAGGCCTTTGGCGATCGCTCGGCGTTCGCCTCGCGCACGGAAGACGGATCGTTTGCCTTCTTTAGCTACGCCGAGCTTTACGCGGCGGGATTGGACCTCGCGACCGGGCTGATCGAGTTGGGGGTCGAGGCGCGGCACCACGTCGGATTGCTGGCGGACAACCGGCTGGAGTGGATGATCTGCGATTGCGCGGTTCAGATCGCGGGGGCGGTCGACGTGCCGCGGGGGACGGACATCACCGTCGGCGAGGTGCAATACATTCTCGATCACGCCGACGCGGCGGTCGCGATCGTGGCGGACGCCGCGATGCTGGCGAAGGTGCGGGCGGGTCAGCTGCCCCGGCTGCGCGAGGTGATCGTGATGGACGGCGAGGCGGGCGAGCTGGACGGGGCGCGGGCGCTGGGCGACGTCCGGGCGATGGGGCGGCGGCTGCGCGAGGGCGGCGACCGGCGGGCGGAGGAACGGTTGGCGGGCATTCGGCCGGACGATCTTTTCACGATCATCTACACGTCGGGCACGACCGGGACGCCGAAGGGGGTGCAGCTCACTCACGCGAACATGGTGTCGCAGGTTCGCAATCTGCCATTTCCCTTCCAGCCCGGTGACCGGTCGCTTTCGATCCTGCCGATCTGGCACAGTTACGAGCGGGTCTTCGAGATTCTGGCGATGAGCTGGGGCGTCTGCACCTACTACACGAGTCTGCGACACATCGCGGCGGATCTCAAAACGGTGCGACCGCACATCATGGTCTCGACGCCGCGGCTCTGGGAAAACCTTTACCTCAAGATCATGGCGAACGTCGCGGCCGCCCCGCCGCTCCGGCGAGCGCTCTTTCGGCTGGCGACGACGAGCACGGAGAAGGTGCATCGGGCGCGCCGGTTTTTCGTCGGGCAGGACCTGGACTTGGCCGGGCGGTCGATTGGCGCGAAACTTCGCGAGGGGCTCGGACACGCGCTCAACCGGGCGGTTTTTACCGTTCCCTACCGGGTGCTCGATCCGATTGTCCTGAAAAACGTGCGGGAGATCGTCGGCGGGGAATTTCGCGGCACGGTCAGCGGGGGCGGGGCTTTGCAGCGGCACGTGGACGAGTTTTTCAACTTCATTGGGATTCCGGTGCTCGAGGGTTACGGACTCACCGAGACGACTCCGGTGCTGGCGGTGCGGACGTGGGATAATCTGGTGATCGGCTCGGTGGGCGCGCCTTATCCGGAGACGAAGATTCGGATCGTCGATTTGGAGACCGGCGCGGTGTTGTATCCGGATCCGGCCCGGCGGGGCGGCGGGCGCGGTCTGCGCGGTGGCATTCACGCGAGTGGGCCGCAGATCATGAAAGGTTATTACAAAGACCCGGAGAATACGGCGCACGTGCTGCGCGACGGCTGGCTGAACACCGGCGACATCGGGATGGTGACGTTCAACGACTGCCTGAAAATTCTCGGCCGCTCGAAGGATACGATCGTTCTCCAGAGTGGTGAGAACGTCGAACCCGTGCCGATCGAGGGTAAGCTGATGCAATCCGATTTGATCGACCAGTGCATGGTCGTGGGACAGGACGAAAAGTGTCTGGGGGCTTTGATCGTGCCGACGGTCGCGAGCTTTGCGGCGGCGGGGGTCGCGGTGGGGTCGATCTCGGACGTGATGGGGAGCGAAGTGGCCCGGGAGAAAGTCGCGGCGGAAGTGCGGCGGCTGGTGAGCGGCGAGACGGGGTTCAAACCGTTCGAGCGCGTCGTGGCGTGGCGGTTCGTTCCGAAGGCTTTCGAAATCGGTGATGAAATGACGGCGACGCTCAAGTTGAAGCGGCACGTGATCGCGGACAAATACGCGGACGTGGTGCGCGAGATGTTTGGGTGAGTCGGTTGGGACGAACGATGGGGCGAGGACGTCTCGTCCTCGGGTTTGGATCGTGCGGGCGGGACGCCCCCACCCCGCTTGGCTGAGTGCGTTTGATCGGCTTTCAGCCGATTGGGGTTGGTGACCGGCTGGCGCCGGAGCGAAGCGGAAACTTAGGCGGAGCGGGAGATCGCCCTTGGGCAAACCGCCGCAGGCAACCCGATGCCACGGGGAGCTCCGCTTTGATTGCCGCGCAGACTTCGATGAGTTGGTGGCGGAGCGGGTTGGCTCGGTCGGCGAACGTTCGCTGATGCCGCTCGTAGGTTGCGCGGCCCTCGGCGGTTTCGATGGGGATGGGATCAAACCCCAGGGTGGTGAAGTCGTAGGGGCTGGCGCGCATGTCGATTTCCCGGATCTCGCGGGCGAGGGCGAAGGTATCGGCGACGAACTCGGATGACGTGAAGGGGCTGAGTTTGAACGCCCATTTGTAGAGATCCATGTTGGCGTGGAGGCAGCCGCCTTGCTCGAGATCGGGGATGGTCTCGCGGGACGGCTGGCGGGTGTTCAATGGGCGGGCGGTGGGCGTGAAAAACCGGAAGGCGTCGAAGTGCGTGCAGCGGATCGGGAGGGACTCGACCACGGCGTCCGTTTCGGCGGGACTCAGGCGGAGCGGGTGCGCGGGGTGGCGGATCTGGTCGGCGCGATGGACCATGGCCCATTCGTGCAGACCGGCGCAGCCGAAGGCCGGGGGGCGCGACGCGATGGAGCGGAGGAGGGTCGCGATCCAATCGACGGCGTCGCGGCGGTTGGGTTTGAGGAGCGTTGGGTCGGCGGTGGTGAAGCCGGTCTCGGTGGTGCGGTAAAGCGGGAGATCGGCGAACTCTTCGGCGTCCTCGAGCGCAAGCCCGAGGCCGGGGTGCCAGCGGCGAAGGTGCGACGGGCGGTGGTGGTAGTATTCGAAGAGGAAGTCGTGGACCGGATGCTTCTCGCCGCGGCTCGTGCGGGCGAGGTGAGGGTCGATCCACGGGTCGACCCGGGCGTGGTGAGCGGCGGCTCGCTCGATCCAGGTGGCGCGGGCGAGGGTTGGCATGCTTGCTCTGTTCGTTGTGAAGGAAGTGCCGGCTTTGCCGGGATCGTTTGGGGTCTCCGGCTGGAAGCCGGAGACGGCGACCTGGAAGGTCGCGCTCCCCGGGTCGCGCTCCCCTACCTTAGGAAGGAGCTGCTTTGGGTGGGTTTGGGGGCCGCGGCGGCGGGCTCTTCTTCGGTCATCGAATCGATGTTGAGGAACGGGACGGCTCCGCTGCCGGAGATCTTGGGGAGAGCGCCGTCCCAGCGCTCGATGGCGCGGAGCTCGATGATGGCGGGGTTGTCGCGGAGGGCGGCGGCTTCGATCTTGATCGCGTTGGCGCGGGCCTCGGATTCGACCTGGGTCGAGTAGGCTTTCGCGTCGGCGGAAAGCTTGACCTCGGCTTCACTGGCTTCGGCCTGGGTGACGCGCATCATGTATTCGTTCTTGGCCCGGAGCGCCTCCTGCTCGGCCTTGACCTTGGACTCGATGGCTTTGTTGAACTCTTCGCTGAAGACGAAGTCGGTGATCGCGACGTTCGCGAGGGTCACGCCGTTCTGAATGTCCTTATCGGCGAGGGTCTTCGCGATGAATTCTTCGATGGCCGTCTGGATGGCGACCTTGACCTCGGCTCGCTTGGTGACGAGTTCCTCGGCGGTGTATTGCGCGGTCACGGCCTTGACCGATTCCTGGATGGCGGGTTCGACGAGGGCGGCGGCCACTTTGCGGGTGTCGCCGATGCGCTGGAACATGAGAGGGGCGAGTTCGCCGTTGACCGAATACGTGACGTTCACCTCGGTCGAAACCGTCTGGAGATCGCGGGAGGCGGCGGTGGATTTCGCGTTCGTCGGCATGAGGCGGATGTCGATCTGCTCGACGACATCGACGAAGGGCCGCTTCACGTGGAAGCCCTCGGGGAGGGCGTTGTCCTGGACGGCGCCGAGGCGTTTGACGACGCCGACGTGGCCGGCTTCGACGACAACGAAGGCACCGGAGATGAGAAAGAGGACGAAGGCGAGGACGACGATGATCGGGACGATCGCGGAGTAGGCGGCGTTGCCGGCTTGGGAGTGGTGGGGTTTTTTCATGAGTGAATTCGTTGGCCGCAATGAGGCGCGGAAGTTGCGGAAAGGGGTGAAGCGTGGGGCTCGATCAAGCGGTGCGGGCCTTGCGGGCGGCGATGAAGGATCGGACGCAGAAGATCGTGTAGACGACGAGGATGATGCCCATTCCGAGCTGGAGGTAGACCGCGATAGGATTCGTCGGCGGGGTGTCGGATAGAAGCTTGGGGACGGACATGGCGAGACCGGCGACGCCCAGGACCGCGCCAATCAACACCGCGACGTGGGCGAAGATCAGATTCATCACTCGTCCCATTCGGGCGAGGGCGGCGCAGATGATGAGGATGATACCCACGGCCGCCGGGATCAAAGCCGTTGGGCTATCCGCGCCCGTGCCGAAGTAGCCGCCGAGGCCGAGGAGGATGAGAAGCGTGCCGAATGTGAGAGTGATGGATGTCATGTCGATGGATGGAGCGGGGACTTTACGGACGGATTCCCCCGAGGGCAACCGGAAGTGGACGGTGTCTCGGGCCGCCTCCCGATCACGGGCAGGCGGGGTTCTTCGGGGAATGGACGTCGCGCGAGAGGGCGACGGCGCCCGCGGCGCCGAGTGCCCAAGTCAAACGCCAGTTTCCACGCGCGTGGATTGCTCGCCTTGAAGCCGTTTGACGCCGGGATCCTTCAATCTCGGTAACGAGCAACGACCGACTGGAGGCCGATTGCGGGAAATCCGCCAGTCCGGTTCGGGAGGGGGGCGGTGCAATCCCGACCCCTACCTCATCCTTCGGGTTGGATCGCGCGGCGCGCCCGGGTATTAGCCCTTTACCGCGCCCGTGGTGAGACCGCTGACGAATTCTTTTTGCAGCGCGAAGAAGAGGATGGCGGGGGGGATGATCGCGAGGAGGGTGCCGGCCAGGAAGACGCCGTATTGCTGACTGTATTCGCCGACGAATTGGTTGAGGACGACGGGGAGCGGGAGCTTGTTTTGCGAACTGAGATACACGTTCGGCGCGATGAAGCTGTTCCACGCACCGAGGAACGAGACGAGGCAGAAGGCGCCGCTCATCGGACGGACGAGCGGCATGACGAGGGTGAAGTAGATTCGAAATTCCCCGCAGCCGTCCATGCGGCCCGATTCGATCAGCTCCGCCGGCACGCCGAGCATGGCCTGGCGGAAGAGGAAAATGCCGAAAATGCTCACGGCGCCCGGGACGAGCAGCGCCCAGTAGGTGTCGATCCAGCCGATGCGGACGATGATCTCATAAGTCGGCGCGAGCAGGATGACGCCGGGGATCATCATCGAACCAAGCATGAATCCCATTAGCGCTCCCTTGCCCGGGAAGGCGAATTTCGCGAGGGCGTAGCCGGCCAGCGACGAGAAGAAAAGCTGGAGCACCGTCGTGGCCCCGGCGAGGAAGAGGGAGTTCGCGATGTAGAGCCAGAAGTAGACGACTCCGTCGAGCGTCTCGCGGGGCGCGAAGAGTTCCCGGAAATTTTCGAGGTTGAGCGTGGCGGCCGACCATTCGCTGATCGGTGGGAGGAAAACGTATTCGTTGAGCACCGTCGGGTCCTTGAACGCGGCGGCGATGAGCCACAGGAACGGCGCGAGAATGAGGAACGCGACGCCCGCGAGCACGACGTAGCGCAGGTAGGTGAGCGCGGGCTTCGGGTCGCCCGGGGTGCGCGCCCAGAGCGCGGCGAATCCGAGCGCGGCGGCGAGGAGAATCCAGTGGACGCCGTTCATTCCTTGAGGGTGCCCGAGACGCGCAGTTGGATCATGCTGATGACGAAAATGACGAGGACGAGCACCCAGCCGATGGCCGCGCCGGTGCCGAGGTCGCCGGCGTCGAAGGCGTATTGGTAGAGGTAGCCGACGATGGTGAGGCCGGAATTTTTCGGGCCGTTGCCCTGGAGGAGCGCGAAGGGGAGTTCGAAGAGTTGGTAGCTCCCGATCGTGCTCATGATGACGACGAAGGTCGCCACGGGTTTGATCGCCGGAAAGGTGACGGCCCAGAAGACCTGCCAGGCGTTTGCCCCGTCGATGCGGGCGGCGTCGACGAGCGCTTCGTCGACGGTTTGCAGGGCCGCGAGGAAGTAGATCATGTTGAAACCGACGTACATCCACAGCGAAGCGAGCACGAGCGCGGGCATGACGAGGCTGGGATTTTCCAACCAACGCTCATCGAGACCCCAGCCGGTGAGCGAGTGGATGAAGCGATTGAACATCCCGTAGCGCGGCGTGAAGAGGACGCCGAAGAGGACGCCGACGAAGATCTGCCCCACGAGGTGCGGCGAGAACAGGACGAGTCGGAAGAAGCCCTTCATCCGGTCGCGTCCGCTGTTCAGCATGAGCGCGAGGCCGAGCGAGAGCGGGAGTTGGAGGCCGATGGAAAAAATCGCGTAGACCGTCGTGTTCCTGAGCGCGGTGTAGAAATCGGGGTCGCTGAGAATGAAGGCGAAATTCCCGAAGCCGACGAAGACTTCGCTGCGCGCGCCGTTCGTTTGGTAAAACGCGAGCACCGTCGCTTTCAGCACCGGGTAGACGAAGAACGCCAGCGTGACGACGACGTAGGGCGCGACGAAGAGGTAGGGCACGAGCCAGCGAAACGAGCGGGGGCGGGCGGCGGTCATTCGGTGGGGGTGGGGAAGAGGAAGGCGTTGCGACCGGCGACGCGGCGGACTTCGTCGGCTTTCGTGGCCAGCGCGGTGGTCACGAATTCGCGCAGGCCGACGTCCTGATTCTTTGCGTAATAAATCGAGGCGTCGATGAAGACCTCGCCGAGCTTGCTCGTGGCGAGGAGGGCGTAGGGCGCGCCGTAACTCGCGGGAGTCGCCGGAGCGAGGTCGGCGAAGAGACGACCGATCGGTTGGTTGGAATAGAAGGCATTCGGCGCGTCGTAGGCCGGCGAGGCCCAGGCGGCTTTCAGCGGCGAAATGATGTTCGTGGCGAGGAAGCGCGCTCCGACGTCGGTCGGGTCGAGGTAGATGTGCTTCGCGAATTCCCAGGCGAGCTCGGGGTGTTTCGAGCCCTTCGTGATCGCGAGTCCGGTGCCGCCCCACGTGCTCACGCGCCGTCCGCCCTCCTCCCAGGCCGGGAGCGGCATGAGCGCCATCTTGCCGCTCACGCCCGGGGCGTCGACCTCGTATTGCTTCGTGCGCCAGTCGGGTGCGACGTAGAACACGACCAACCCATCCAGCAGGATCTGCGACATCGTCTGGCCCCAGCCCGCCGGGAACGAAATCCGGGACGCGCCCGTCGTCTGCCGAACGTACCAGCAGATCGTGTCGGCCACGACGGGCGAGTCGAAGGCGACTTCCCCGGCCGCGTCGAAGATGGCGCCGCCGCGTTGCAGGATGAGAGTTTCCAGCACCTCGGTGCCCGCCGTCGGCAGGTCGAGCGCGTAACGGTCGACCACGCCATCGCCGTCCACGTCGGCGGTGATCCGGCGACCCATCTCCGTGAAGTCGTCCCACGTCCGGATCGCATTCACGTCGATGCCGAGCTTTTCCACGATGTCGCGGCGGTAGGCGAGCATCACGGGATGGACGTCGTGCGGCAGCGCAAACGTCCGGCCCCGCGTCGTCCAAAGGCTGAACCGCGACTCGACCATCAAGTCGAAGAGGCCTTCCTCGCGCAGACGATCGGTCAGATCGACGAAGCCGATGTCGTCGAGCGGCCCCTTCGTGAAATAGCCCATCGCGCCCTTTTCGATCTCGACGAGGTCCGGCACTTCGGTCCCGGCGATCATCGCGGCCTGCAGGCGGCTGGTGAGCGCCCGCATGTCGACCAGCTGAATCTGGACCTTCACGCCATGCTCCCGCTCGAAGGCGGGGACGGCTTTTTCGTAAAATTCGACGTGGGTCCGCGAAAACGTCGCCAGCACGAGATCGGGCGCGTCGACGCGGGCGGTCAACCGCCCACCGAGCACGGCCACGCCGGCGACAACGGTCGCGATCAGGATCCAGAGCGGGGCTTTGCCGAGGGGGAACTCCATGCGCTGCGATGTCTACCACGCCGCCTCGTGGGATCGCCAACGCAATCCCGAGCTGGCGCGCAAATATCAGAGCAGATCCAGAGCCGTGACGGTGGTCTGAGCTCGACTTGCGAGGACGCGCGCCTGCGCCGCGATCCGGGCCGGGTCGAGGTCGAATCGGTAGCCCGAACAATTCGGGCAGAGGTCGAGCCGGCGGGCGACGATGGATTCGCAGCCCTCGCACACCTTGTATCCAAGGGGAGCGGCGATGATGCGTTCGGCCTTCGCCGCGCGTTCGGAAAGGTGTCGGTTCGCGGGGGACATCCGGATGAATTCTGGGCTGGGGTCGAGGGATTGATCAAGCCGGTTTGGACGCGGCGGCCATTTCTGCCAAGGTCGTCTCCATGGATCGAATCGCAATCATCGGAGCGGGGATTTCCGGACTCGCGGCCGCCCGGGCCCTCGACGCCGCAGGCAAGCGGGCGGTCGTTTTCGAGAAATCTCGCAGCCTGGGCGGACGCTGCTCTTCGCGGCTGTGGGAAGGCTGCGTCTTCGATCACGGCGCGCAGTATTTCACCGCTCGCGACGCGGCCTTCCGGGAAGTTCTCGCGGAGCTCGGCGACGCGGTGGGCGAGATCCCGGCACCGGTCGTCGACGCGGATGGCTGCGAAGTCGGAACCGACACCCGGCGACTTTTCCACGTCGAGGGCAACAATCGTCTCGCCCGGGCGCTCGCCGCCGGGCTCGAAATCCGCCGCGAGTCGCCGGTCGGTGAGGTGTCGGTCGACGGCGGTGATTGGGAGGTCGCGGGGGAGCGATTCGACGCGATCCTGAGCTGCGCCCCGTGGCCGCAGACCGCCGCCCTCCTGGGCCGAACGGTCGCCGCCAGTCCCTACGAGCGCAATCTGACCGCCGCCTTCGCCTACGACGTCGAGTGGGCGGGCCGGGCGCGGACGACCTACGCGGTGAGCGACCGGTCAGGCTCCGCGCTGGCCTGGTCGGCCTGCGAGAATCACAAAGCCGCCCGGGTGCCAGCCGGGCGTTTGCTCTTCGTCGTGCAGGCGGCGGCGGAGTTCAGCGCCGGACATTGGGACGCCGAGCGCGACGTCTGGGCGGCGAAATTGCGGTCGGAGCTCGAGCCACGCTGGGAACTCGACCCGACCCGCTTTGCCGGGGCCTTCACCCATCGCTGGGGATTCTCACGGCGCGTCGCCGCCGCCGACGTCGGCGAGTTGCCATCGGGCTTCTTCGTCTGCGGGGATTCGATCACGGATTCACGGATCGAAGCCGTTTGGCTCAGTGGTCGCCGCGCGGCCGCGGCGATGCTCGGCTGAGAACGCGCGGGCGTGGGGGCGTCAGTCGGCGGGGCCGACGTCGACGCTCATGTCGAGCAGGTCCATGGGACCGAATTGCGTGGTGAGCGCGACGTCGGCGGCGTCGCGACCGTAGGCGATCGTGATGCGGTTGCCCCGCGGCTCGTCCTGCGTGGCGTCGAAGACATACCAGCGCTGGCCGACGTAAGCCTCGAACCACGCGTGGAGGTCCATCGGTTTGAGCTCGTGCAAATAGCCGACGACCATGCGCGCGGGGATGTTGATCGCGCGGCAGAGCGCGATGCCGAGGTGGGCGAGGTCGCGGCAGACGCCGACCTTCTGGTTGGCGGTCTCGAGCGCCGAAGTCGACGCGTTGCTCGTGCCGTAGGCGTAGCGGACCTCGCGCCGGATCCACGCGCGGATGGCCTCGACCTGCTGGTAGCCGGGCGGGACGTGGTTCGTGATGGAGCCGGCGAGATTGCCCAGGAAATCGGCCTGGCAGTAACGGCTCGGCAGGAGAAATTGCAGCAGCGGATCGGGGATCAGCGCGACGGGGACGAATTCCGCCGCCGGATCGACGTCGATGTCGTCCGGCGAATCGACCACGCAATTTGCGGTGATCGAAAACGGCCCGGGCGGGATCGTGGCACGCTGACAGAGATTCCCAAAGCCATCGGTGTATTCGATCATCTGGATCTCGGGATCGAGGGCGTATTCCTCGCTGGTCACCCACTGGCCGTAGCCGCTGCGCGGCTTGAGCATGAAGATGGCCGGGACTTCGGCGTGGGCGTGAAAGGCGAGGTGGGCGCTGGCTGTTAGCTTCATGGTCGGAAAATTTACGGCTGCCGGGTGGGGGCCGGGCGGAAGAAACTGTGGAATAAGCCGCGAGCTGTGCTCTCTTGTCCACGATGAAAATGAAAACCCACCTCCTTTCTCTCGCCGCCGTCGTCCTCACCGCCGCCGCCGCGGTCGCCGGCTCCTACCCCGACATCAGCATGACCGATCTGCAGGCCGCCATCGCCAAGGATGAAGTGACCGTCGTCGACGTCAACGGCACCGATTCCTACAAGGATGCCCACATCCCGACGGCCATCGATTACACCGCCGTGAAGGGCGACTTCGCCTCGCAGCTCCCCGCCGACAAGGACGCCCTCGTCGTGGCCTACTGCGGTAGCCCTCAGTGTGGCGCCTACGCGAAAGCCGCAAAAGCCGCGACCGAGCTCGGTTACACGAACGTGAAGCATTTCAGCCCCGGCATCTCCGGTTGGAAGGCCTCCGGTGCGGAGACCGCATCGGCCGAGTGATCGCCGATCTCGCAAACCCGCGAGAGTCTCGAATTGAAAAGCCCGACCGCGAGGTCGGGCTTTTTTCTTGTTCCGAAGCGGTGGTAAAACGGGCGCGTGTTGGAGGAACGTCAGGCCAGATTCGTCGCGCGGTTCGCGATCATTCCCGATCCGCGCGAGCGGCTTTCGGCGGTCGTCAGCCGCAAGGTGGACCGGATGCAATTGCCGGACTGCGAGCGCCTGGACGAGGCGCTCGTCCCGGGGTGCGTCTCGCGCATCTGGTTGGTGGGCGAGGTCGTCGACGAGATTTGCCGATTCCGAATGGCGGCGGATTCACAGATCGTGGGCGGGCTCGCTTCGGCCCTGGCGGAGGTCTGTGATGGGGTCGGCGCAAACGAGATCGCCGATGGGAAACTGGATCTGCTCGAGCGGCTCGAGTTCGACCGAATCCTGTCGCCGACGCGTTGGAATGGCCTCGACCAGGTCCGGCGGCGGCTCCAGCGGATCGCGGGGGCCGGGCGGTGAGACTCTACGACGCGCACAATCACCTCCAGGATCCGGCGCTCTCCGCCCGGCTCGGCGAAGTCGGGACCGCGGTCGCCGAGTTGGGCATCGCCGCGATGGTCGTCAACGGAACCGAGGAGTCGGACTGGGACGCCGTGGCGGAGTTGGCGGCGAAGCACGCGTGGGTGCGACCCAGCTACGGCCTGCACCCGTGGCGGGTGAACGGGCGTTCGTCGGCTTGGCGCGAGCGGCTCGTCGCGCGATTGGACGCGGGCAGCGCGCTCGGCGAGATCGGGCTCGACCGCTGGAAGGAGACCGGGAACTTCGATGATCAACTCGACGTCTTCCGCTGGCAATTTACCGAAGGCGTCCGGCGCGGCCTCCCGATCACCGTGCATTGCCTCCGCGCCTGGGGACCGCTCACCGAAGCCCTGCGAACCCTGCCGCGATCCGAGCGCGGATTCCTGATTCACGCGTTCGGCGGATCGGCGGAGATCGGGCGGGAGCTCACGGAGATGGGGGCGTATTTTTCGTTCTCCGGCTCGTTTCTGGCGGAGAAGCGCCGGGCCAAAGCGGTGACGTTCCGCGACCTGCCGATCGACCGTTTGCTCGTCGAGACCGACGCGCCGTCGATGCCCTTGCCCGCGGAGCTGGATCGCTACGGCGAAGGGGAAATGAACCATCCCGGGAATCTCATCGTGGCCTACCAAGGCCTGGCCGACGTGCGCGGCCTCCCGCTCGACAAACTAGCGGAAGTCGTCGAAGGCAACTTCCTGAGGCTCTTTGGTTGATTATTTCGAAAGCATTTTCAAAACTTCGCCCGCCGCGAAGAGCCCGAAGGTCCCGGTGACGTGCGCCGCCGCGCCGAAGCCCGTCGCGCAGTCCATCGCCAGATTGCTCTCCGGCTCCTCCTCCAGCCGCACGCTCCCGTCGGACCACGGGTAACGCGGCGGCTCCGGCGAGAAGATCGCCGGCACCCCGTAGACGTTGCCCTCGCCGGCCGCCCAGCCGTGGTCGCGCCGCAATTTCCGCCGCACGAGCCGGAGCAAATCGTCTTTACCCGTGAGACCCAGATCCGCGACCGTCACCCGCGTCGCGTCCAGCTTCCCGCCCGCCGCCCCGACCGTGACCGCCGCCTGGCCGCGCCGCCGGCATTCGTCGAGGATGAGCGCCTTCGTCGACATCCGGTCGGTGGCGTCGACGACGACGTCGAACTCCGGTTCCAATAGGGCGGCGGCAGTTTTCGGAGTGAAAAATTTCTCCACCGCGTCGACCCGGCAGTTGGGATCGATGTCCGCGATGCGTCGGGCCAGCACGGCGACCTTCGGCTGCCCGACGGTCGAGGTGAGCGCGGGCAGCTGACGGTTGACGTTCGTCAGGCAGACGTCGTCCAGATCGATCAGCGTGAGCGCGCCGACCGCGCTGCGCGCCAGGGCCTCCGCCGTCCACGATCCCACCCCGCCCAGCCCGATGATCGCGACGCGCGCCGCGGCGAACCGCCGAACGCCTGGCTCTCCGTAGAGTCGGCCCAGACTGGCAAATCGCGGGTCGAGTGAATCGTCAGCGGCGGCCATTTCAAGCGGCGGCGGCCAGCGGCGGCTTCAGTGCGTGATCGATGGCCTGCCAGACCTGGGTCTCGCGTCCGAGCGTCCATTCCCGCTGAATCGATTCCGCGTCGAGCGCGCTGGCCAGCCGGGCAATGGATTGATCGAGTTCCTTCTGATCGGCCAGATCGAGCGAGATGCCGAGCGCCTCCCGGGCCGACTCGGCGGCTCCGAACAGTCGGGCGGCGGCACCGGGCGCGTCCTCCATGAGGAGGATGTCGCCGAGGACCTTCATCACGTAGGGCAGCGCCCAGCGGTTGCCGAGACTGCGGGTGATTTCGATCCACTCTTCGACCGCCCGCCGGGCGGCGGGCGTGTCGCCCTCCGCCTCGCACGCCCGGGCGAGCCCCCACAGGTTGTAACCCGTGACCCAGATGTCCCCGACGGCGCGGAAGAGCGCGAGGCTCTCCTCCTTGAGCCGCCGGGCCAGCGTCGCGTCTCCCTGATCCGACGCGATCGTGCCGAGTCCACTCAGCGCGATGCCGGTCAGCAAAATATTTCCGCTCTCGGTGCCGACCCGGTGGCAGGCTGCGAACCGCGCCTTGGCATCGTCGATTCGCCCGCTGTTCCGCTCGATAAACCCCAGGAATGCGCGATTGAGCGCGGCGCGGACCGCGTCGCCGCAATTTTCGAACAGATCAGCCGCGCAATTGTAAAATTTCTCCGCGTCCTCGCCCCGGTCCTGGCACCACGCGATCCGCCCGGCTCCGGAGAGGGCGGCGGCCCGCGCCAGCCCGGGTTCGTGAGCACCGGGTGCCGCCAAGGCGCGATCGAAAACCTTGCGGGCCTCCACGAGATTGCCGCGAATCTCGAAGTAACGCGTAAGCGACCCGGCGATCACGAGCCCCTTGCCGACATTCGTCGGACTCTCGATGGCCCACCCGAACGCGAGGCGGAAATTTCCACGCTCGGTGTCGACGCGCTCGAGCCATTTGGCCACCTCGGGACCTTCCAGACCGGGTTGCGCCCGCTCGGCCGTCGCCAGAAAGAAATCGAGGTGCCGGTCGCGCAGTTCCGTCGCCTCGCCCGATTCCTCGAGTTTCTCCTGCGCGTATTGCCAGACCGATTCGATCATCGTGTAGCGGTCGCCGTGCTCGGGATCGGATTCCACCGCGAGCAGGCTCTTGTCGACCAGCTGCTGGAGCAGGTCCAGAGCGTCGAAGGCATCGACGCCATCCCCCGTGCAGACCGCCTCGATCCCCTCAATCGTCCGCCCACCCCCGAAGACTCCCAGCCGCCGGAAAAGCACCCGCTCCGCGTCCGACAGCAGATCGTAACTCCAATCGATGAGCGCCCGCAGCGTCTGCTGATGCGGCAGCACCGAGCGGTTGCCGCCCGTGAGCAGCCGAAAACGGTCGTCGAGCCGGTTCGCGATCTGCTCGGGCGAAAGCACCCGCGCCCGCGCCGCCGCCAACTCGATCGCCAGCGGGATCCCGTCGAGTCGCCAGCAGATCTGCGCGATCGCCGGAGCGTTCTCGGCGTTCACCACGAACCCCGGTTTCGCCGACGCCGCCCGGTCGATGAAGAGCCGTGCGGCCTCGAATTGCGACACCTTCGCCACGACGTCGGGCACCTGAAAAAGATCCCGCGCCGGATCCAGAATCGTGAGCGGCGGCACCGACCACGTGCATTCGCCGGACAATCCGAGCGGCGTGCGACTCGTCGCCAGAATCCGCAAACCCGGACACGCCGCGAGCAGATCCGTCCCGAGCGCCGCGCAATCGGCGAGCAGATGCTCGCAGTTGTCCACGATGAGCAGAATGTCCCGCTTCTCGAGGAATCGAATGAGCGTCCGGCGAAGCGGGATGTCCGCCTCCTCCCGCACGCCGACGGCACCCGCGACCGTCTCCCACGTCCTCTGCGGATCGGTGAGGGTCGCCAGTTCGATGAAGAAGACGCCGTCCGGATGATCGTCGAGCACCTGCGCCGCGACCTGCAGCGAGAGCCGCGTCTTCCCGGTCCCGCCCGTGCCGGTGAGCGTGAGTAGTCGGCACTCACCGAGCAGTCGGCGCACTTCGTCCACGTGCTTCTCCCGCCCGACGAAACTGCTGAGATTCGTCGGCAGATTCGTCGGCGTCGCGATGAGCGTGCGCAGCGGCGGAAAGTCCCGGCGCTGACCCTCGATCACGAATTGATACAAATGCTCCGGTCGGTCCAGATCCCGAAGCCGGTGTTCACCCAGATCGAGCCGACCGATCCCCGGCAATTGGTGATCGCGAACCAGCTCCTCGACGGGCCGCGACATGAGCGTCTGCCCGCCGTGCGCGCCCGCCAGGATGCGGGAGACACGATTCAGAGCGTCGCCGAAATAATCGCCCTCCCGCAGCTCCGCCGCCCCCACGTGCAGCGCCATCCGCACGAGCAGAGGACCGGTCTCCACCCAGGGCTCCGTGGCCAAAGCGGACTGAGCCGCCGCCGCCGCCCGCACCGCGTCCACCGCGGTATCGAACGCCACGCAGAACGCGTCGCCCACCGTCTTGAAAACGAACCCCGAGTGCGCCTCGACGGTGCCGCGAACGATCGCATCGTGCCGGGCCAGCGAATGCCGCATCGCAACGGGATGCCGCTCCCAAAGACGCGAACTCCCCTCGATGTCCGTGAAGAGAAAAGTGATCGTCCCGGTGGGTGGCGCCATCGCGGGGGAAAACTAGCCGACGCCGCCCCGGACTGCCAATCCGAATGCGGCCCCGAAGCCCTGGCTTCCAAAGAATTCGCCCGCCACCGTTCCCAAAACCCTGTCCTGTTGAGCAAAGCGAAACATCTCTGGCTTCTCAGGAACGGCGAACCAAACGCCGACCGAAAACTTCCAGGTGACCGTTGACGGGCTTGGCGTGAGTGAAACGGAAAGGTTGAATCGAAAACTGAGAAACCAGCGACTCGACTTGAAAGGTGAGCGCGAAATTTGGCTTAAGTCGCGTATTCTCAACTCTCAACTACCGACCCTCAACGATTCACTTTCCTTTTAGGTGATGGTTTGGGCCCCTTCGCTGCCCGAGCATTGGAAGATGACCCGGTATTGCCCGACGCGAAGGCGGCAATATCCGACAAGTTCTCCGGTAAGCGCTTTGAGATCGCCCCGGTCTCAAGCGAGGCTTTCGATGGCCTGCCGGATGGCGTGCCTCGATTGGGGAGGCATCCGGCGGAGTGCCTCGAGGACGCCCTGATGAATCAGGAGGCGAATCATAAATCGTCGAGCACCGAGACGTCGTGGGTGGTCGCTCGACCGGATTCGTGATCGCGAATCGCTCGCATCGCTTCCGGATTCCCGAGGATTTCCACCGTCTCCGCGATGGCTTCCCTGCGGTCGATTGCGATTGCCAAAGTCGTCAGAGAGGGAACGCGCGGCGCGACGTTCCCTACCCAACTAATAGCGCCAGCCGATTTTTTGACCTTTCTCGCAATCGCACCCACCGCGTGCTGTCATAACGTTTTGAACCTCGATTCCCGTGCCATCCATGAAATCATCCATTCACGTCGACGACTGCATTGCCGGGATGCGGAGGGATCTGGCCGACGGAAGCATTGACTTGGTCGTCACTTCCCCGCCCTACAATCTGGGAATGGCCTACGGGGCCTACAAAGACCAGCTTTCCGAGGGAGCTTATCTGGCTTGGTGCGGGGAATGGACGGCGGAGGTGCGGCGGGTGTTGTCGGACGGCGGCTCGTTTTTTCTCAATCTCGGGTCATCGCCGAGTCAGCCGACTTTGCCAATGCGGCTTATCCTCCAACTCGTTGACGCGGGCTGGCATTTGCAGAATACGTTTCATTGGATCAAATCGATCTCGGTGCCCCTCAAGGATCGGGAGCGGACCGTCGGGCACTTCAAACCGATCAACTCGAAGCGGTTCGTGACGGATTGCCACGAGCCGGTCTTTCATTTGACCAAAACGGGGGACGTCCCGCTCGACCGGCGCGCGGTTGGCGTGCCCTACGAGCACAAATCGAACATCGGGCGGTGGGCGCACACGGGTGGAGCCGATCTGCGCTGCCGGGGCAATAATTGGTTCATTCCTTACGAGACAATCACGAACCGCTCGAAGGACCGCCCGCATCCGGCGACGTTCCCGGTGGCCCTGCCGGAGCGGTGTATCCGTCTGCACGGGCGGTGCGAGGAGCTGACGGTGTTGGATCCGTTCCTGGGACTCGGGAGTTCGTGGGAGGCGGCGAAGCGCTGCGGGGTGCGGGAGTTCCGGGGATACGATGTCGACGCGGAATACGTGGCGGGCGCCAAAGATCGGGTCGAGGGGGACGGTGGAGACTTTGCGTTGGAAGGCGGGTGACTGGTGATGAGGCGGGGGTCGAGCGAGGGATTCGGGTGCCAGAGATGCTTCGCTTCGCTCAGCATGACAGAGGGGGGATGAGTGGAGGATCGAGCGCGGTGGCTGGCCGCATTTTATAAGCGCTCGACGCTCGACGCATCCCACAGCCCGGTTTGCCGCTCGCCTGGTGGGCACTCGTGAAATACCCTACGGCAGGATGAAGGAGGAACTTCTCGAGCTTCTGCGCGCCGTTCCGTTCGTTCCTTTCGTGATCGAGGTTGCGGACGACGTCGTCTACGCCATTGCGACGGTCGATCACGTTTTGCCCGCGAAGCACGTGTTGGCCATTCTCGACGACGAAGAGAACGTCGACATTCTGGCTTACGATCACATTCGACGCCTGAGATTCCGGGGCGTTTCGGTTTAATCGCTGGTGCGTGGAGGGTGACCGGTGAGGACTTCGGGAGCCAGGGATGCTTCGCTTCGCTCAACATGACAGAGGGGGGGCGCTGGCGAGCGTCGAGGGTTGGTGGCTGATGGCATTTCGTAACCGCTCGACTCTCGACTCGCCGAAAGTGTCCGGCTGTTGCCAAATTACCTTGGTTCGGCGAGCGGGAGGTCGCCGCTCCTCACGAGCATCGGCTCGCTGGCGCGAAGCCGATCGATCGCCGCGGCGGGGACGCCGCACCTCGCCCGCGGGACGCGCGCGCTCCCCGGCCCCTCGACCCTCGACCCTCGACCCTCGACCCTCGACCCTCGACCCTCGACCCTCGACCCTCGACCCTCGACCCTCGACTCACTCGCCCGGAGAGTTTGCTCTCCGGGCATTTTTTGTGTCTTGATGGCGGGATGAAGGGAAGTGTGGAGGGAGCGGATCAGGGTCGGCGAGTGGCTGGCTGGGGGCCTCCGGCGGTGGCGATTGCGTTGCTGGGGCTTGGGCTGGCGGCGGCCTGGCGGTCGGATTCCGGGGCTCCATCCACCAGCCGCTTGCAAACCGATACCCCCGACTCACGCGAACTGAGCTCGGGTTGGGGCGTGGATGCCATCGTATCGGGTCATTTGCAGGCTGAGCAGCGGCCGATGTTCGTTGATCGGCTGCGGGCGACGGGGATTCATTACCTGCGCGAGCGCAATCACGGGGATTCGCGGGATCCGGCGATTTGGCGGACGGGCGAGTTTGCGACGTATCGGGATCTCCGGGACGAGGGGTTCGGGGTGGTGGCGTTCGCGACGCTGCCGGGGCGGCCCGTGGGAGTGAGTCCACCCAATCGGTTGCACGAGGATCTGCTCGAGGTCTACCGGACGTCGCGGGAGCTGGGACGGCGCACGCGGGGCCTGGTGGCGGCGTGGGAACTGCCGAACGAGCCGGACGTGTTCTTCATTCCGGATCTGCCGGATCGCTTCGCGGCTTATTCGAAGGCGCTTTACCTGGGACTGCGCGACGGGGCGGCGCACGCGGGCGGGGAGCACGAGCCGGCCGTTCTCATGGGGGCGCTGGGACTCTTCCCGGGACCCTGGCTCGAACGGGCCGCGGCGAATGGGCTCTACGATTACACCGACGCGCTGAACGTGCATTTTTACGGGCACGCGCGAGATTTTGGCGATTCGCTGCGGGCGCACCAAGCGTTTGCCCGAAAGCACGTGGTCGACCGGGAACTCCCGCTTTGGGTGACGGAGTGCGGGATTCACTCCGTTCCCAACGACGACGTCGAGGAGGCGCGGGGGCGGGAGATTCAGCGGGAATTCACGGTTGAAACCGCGGCGGCGGCGCTGGAGGCGGGGGTGGCCGTGTTCATGCCTTTCGTGATGATCTGGGAGCGGCAGCCGTTTTGGTCGCTCATCCGGGGAAACGGCGATCCGTATCCGGCGTGGGACGCCTACCGGAGGTTCACGCTCGACCACCCGCTGCCGACGGCCCCGGCGGTGGCGCGCCCGGTGGCACCGAATCGGATCGTGGTGCAATGGCTCCCGAACAACGCGACGACGATTCCCGACAAGGTGAGCGGGACGTATTGGTTCCGCGGAAACGGGCGGGACGTCGAGCCGATCCTGGGTCGGTGGTTGGTGTACAATTTATCGGCTTCCGCGGTCGCTGGGGGGCTTCGGTTGGAGGCGGACCCAGGGCTCGAGGTGGCTCGCACGGGTGTTGACGAGGATCGAACGAGTGGGGGTGGGATTCCGCTGCGGATTCCGGCTTTCGGAGTGGCGGAGGTGCGGGTGGCCGTGATGGCGGCCGAGGCTTTGACGATGCGGGGCAAGCTGGGAGCCGCGTTCGAACCCGCGTTCGTGCGGGCGGGGTTGGCGCGCTCGACGGCGGAGATCTGGGCCGGCATCCGGCCCGCGCGCAAAGTTCTGCCGATCGGTCACGAAATCGCGGCAACGCTTCCGCGCGCGGAACCGGTCGATTGGATCTGGGCACCGGAGGCCGTGGCCGATCAAACGAGCGGAGGGGTCTGGTTGGGGTTCAACGGCGTCGCGCCGGGCTCCGCCCGGGAGTCGGGAGGATTGTCGGAGCAGTGGGATCGCTTCGTGGTGCTGAACGACGGGCAGGATCCGCGGTTGCCTCCGATGGCGGTCACCCGGGTCGAAGGTCTTCCCGGGGGTGTCGACGCGTTCCTCCGGATTCGTTTCCCCGCCCGGCGGGGGGCGGCGCCCCAGGTGCGGGTCGACTTGGTCGACGACCGGGGGCAGCGCTTCGCGGTCGGGGAAAATCTGGGACGTAACCCGACCCGTTCGCCGAGAAACGAGCTGTATCTGGCGTTTCGGGATTTTCACCCCTACGCGTTTGGCCGACTGACGGAGGAGCCGGTTTTTCGACCCGAGGCCGTCCGGGAGATTCAGCTCCGATTCTATCCTCCGGACGGTGAGGCGAGCGTGGCGCTGCGGCTGGACGTGGTCGAGCCGGAAGAGTGACCCTCCCGAAAAGGAAAGTGGGTGGTTGAGAGTTGTTAGTTGAGAGTTGGGGGTGAGCGACTTGCGCCGAATCACGAGTTCACTTGGAAGGTGAACGCCCTTGGCTCCGCAAATCGTTGATCCTGAAGCATTCAATTGCCTTCGGCGGTCTCCGCTTCGCTCCGGCTCTCAACTATAAACTCTCAACTTCAGGAGGTTTAGGCGCTCGACCCTCGACGCATCAATACGCCGTCTTCGGCGGCTTGATGATCTGCGAGGCGGTTTTTGCGATGATGTAGGCATCGACGAGCGGCGACCAGCGCTCGATGTATTCGATGTCGCATTCGACCCGATTGCGAATGTCGTCGGTGTTTTTGGCTTCCCCTCGGAAGCCCCGGATCTGCGCGAGGCCGGTGAGACCGGGTTTCACGTAGGAACGGACGTGATAGGAATGGAAAACCTCGGCGAATTCCTCGTCGTGCTTCAGCATGTGCGGCCGCGGGCCGACGACGCTCATCTCCCCCCGGAGAACGTTGAGAAATTGGGGGAATTCGTCGATGCTGGTGCGGCGGAGGAAATTTCCGCCCCGGAAGATCCGGGGGTCGGACTCGCAGGCCTGTCGGGCTGGATCGTCGTTGATCGGCGTCATGGTCCGAAACTTGAGAATTTCGAAGGGTTGATTTCGGATACCGGTGCGCGTCTGGCGGAAGAGGAGCGGGCCGGGCGCGTTGCGACGATGGATGAGCGCCACGATAGCCGCGAGGACCGGGAGCACCAGCAGGACGATCGGAAGAGAAATTACGATGTCGGAAAACCGCTTACTGAGTCGGCTGATTGGATCCTCGAGCGGCTCCTCGCGGAGCGTGACGAAGTCGAATCCAAAGTGGTGGAAGTAGCGAAGGGAGTGCTGGAAGACCTCGGAGAGAGAGTTGACGGCGGACAAGCGGGCTCCGGCGCTCTCGGTGGTCGCCAGGATGTGATTGAGCTGCGCACGATCCTCCGGGATCTCCAGGAGAAGAACGGAATCGACACGATATTCACGAAGGATTGCGGGGAGATCGGCGACCCGGCCGACGATCGGAAGTCCGTAGCTCGATTTCCGCGGGGCCGACGTGACGAGACCGACCGCTTCGACGCCGTAGTTTTCGACCACTTTCAACCATCGTTGAATGTGGCGAACCCGATTGGGCGGGCCGATCAGCAGCGTGCGCGTCAGCCGTCGGCCCGAAAAGAAAAACTGGCAAAGCCAGCGGGGAACCAGGGCATTGATCAGGAAAAGGCTCACCACCAGAACCGGGAGATAGGTGAGCAGGAACAGCCGAGAAATGCCCGTATCCTTCGTGATCAGGAACATGAACAAAAGTGCTCCAAAAACGTTGACGGTCTGGCGGATCGCCAATCGGGAGGCCTGGAGGATGTCCCGGGTAAGGAGATTCGTGGACGTGAGGTCCATGCCAAACAGGTGGATCAACAGGCCGAAGAGCGCGATGAGGGAGTAGGAAAAATATCGCGAATAATCGAGCTCCATCCCGAGAACCAGGTCGAGAGCCATCAAATACAGCCAGAACGAGCCGAAGAGCGCGAGGGAGGCCGCCAGGATGTAGGCGTTGAAGAGCCCTTTCGTCCGTGAGCGGATCATGATTCGAAGGTCCGGCGTGCCGTGGAGGGCAGATGATCAACCATCGGATTCCTTCTCATAGCGTGTTTGGATGGTCCCTATTTCCTCACACGGCGGCAACAGGAAACGGTTAGGATCGCAAATGAGGCCCGAGAAACCGCTTGAGAACCTCGGCCGAGAGCGGCGGGCCGCCGTTAGAAATCGAAGTTGAACTCCATCCCGAGGATCGAGTTGACGTACGAAACGCTGGAAATGGTCGATTGGTTCTCCCGGTAGGTGTAGAAAAGAGAAACGCTGTAATCGTCGTCGTTGAAGTCATACCGAATCCGAGGCTGAAAGACGACGACGTTGTCCTGGCGATCGTTTGAGGATCGAAACGTGTACTCGCTCAGTTCGTAGGAAGCGAGGAGGGCGAGGGAAAACTGACGATAGACGCGGTGCGAAGCGTCGAGGCGGAGACCAGTCTGGTCGATCACCTGCCCCGCCTGAAACGACGAGGCCTGCTGCCGCCGGTAAGCTGTGAGGGTGATCGAGGTCTCCTGAAAAGGCCGGTAGGTGGCACCGAGTTCGAAGATTGGCGTGATCGTGCCCGATGTTTCCGTGTTCGTCTCCTGACGGAACTCGAAGGGCACGAGTGGATCGTCGGTCGCGACGATCGACTGGGTGATCTGGTTGGAAGTGCTCTGCCGGGCTTCCGCCCCGGCGGTGAAGAGGAATTCGATCTTGTCGAACCCCGAGTAGCCGATCCGGGCGGTGAGTGTCTCGAAGGTCTGATAATCGCCGTTTTCGACGTCGACGTAGCCGACGGTCGAGCCGATCGATAACTCCGTCCGGCCCGTGAGGGCATACGCGAGGAACAGGCTGCCGGAGTAGACCGTGTTGTTCACGCCCAGCTCGCTTTCGTAGTAGGCGGCGGAGAGCTCGCTCTGAAGCGCGGTTTTCCCCGAGAGGGCGTAAGTCGTCGCGAGGCTCGCGATGGTCGTGGTTCGTTCGTTTCGTCGCCCGATCTCGTCGTCGGTGTCGGTCTGCTGAATGTAGCGAAACGAGGGAGAGACCGTGAACCGGCTGAGTCCGTAGAGCGCGCCGATGGTGAAAAATTGATCGACCGCGTTGAGTTCGGAGTTGTCGGCGTAGTTCTGGAGGGTCGGCTGATATTGAAGGAGGAAATAATTCAGCCGCTGGTCCTGAAAATCACCGATTCCAACGAGCAAACCCGGGGTGACGAAGCTGACGACGTCCGCAATGGGATCCGATTCGGTGGTGAGGATGTTGTCGTTGTAGGTGAAGCGCGTATCGAGGCTGAAGCGGAGGTCGACGCCGGCGATCCGGATCTTCGCCCCGTCCATCCGAAAGAGGTCGGCGGCATTCGCCGCGGCGACGGCGGCTGTGCTCTCCTCGTCGGCGTCGACGAAAGGCTGGCTCTCGTCGGCCGCGGGCGGATTGGGTCTGTCCGGTGCGAACGATCGGGCCGCGCGAGCGGGGACGGGATCGAGCGGGCTCGGCGCCGTGAGTTCCTCGGCACCGGCATCGGAGCCCGGGATGCCAAATTCCGGTCCCGGCAGGGTTGTGAAGGGTTCGCTGGGAAGGGCGTCCAGGGATCCCAAGTCATCCGGGATATCGGTTTCGCCCTCCGCGGCCGGATCGACTTGGGAAGCTCCGTCGCCGGGTGGCGGAGCCGGGGCAGCGAGATCCTCTTCGAGCGTGATCGGGGCGTTGTCGGAAGGAACGGAATCGAAGTCTGGTTCGAGCGGAATCGGATCGGTCGATTGCGCCAGAGCACCCGATGCGAGCAGGAGCGCGGTGGCCAGTAGCGGAATCGGGCGCAGGACGTGGCGCTGCGGACGAGGCGGACGGACGCTCACGATGGCTCGGCGAGCGCGGAGGTCAGCGTCCGGTCTCCCGACCTTGGTTGAACGTGAGGACGCGCTCCTCGCCGGTGGCCTGGTCGTAAAATTTCCATTCGCCGTCCATCAGTCCGTCGACGTAGATGCCGTCGGAGTCGATCTTTCCATTGTCGAAAAAGCCGGTCCACCGACCGACGAGTGATCCATTGTCGTAGAGTCCGCTGGATTCGAGCTGGCCGTTCTCGTAGAAGTAGCTCCAGGGGCCGTCTTCGAGGCCGGCGACGTAGGTTCCTTCGCTTTCTTTGGTCCCGTCTTCGTAGTAGCTGACCCACGGTCCGTTCTCGACGCCGTCCTTAAGCGCGCCGACTTCCTCCTTGGTTCCGTCGTCGTAGACGGAATAGACGGGGCCGGTGTAGCCGGTCCGCGTGCCGACGACGAGGAAGCGGTCGTTCTCCTCGTCGTAATCGAGATCGTACATGTCGATTGGGTCCGCGGCGGGTGCGTCGGCGTCGGCCTGCCCGGCGGCAGGGGTGGGCGGCGGTGTCGCGATCGGGCTCGGGGTGGCGGGTGCGGCGGGATCGACCGGAGCGGCCGGCGTCGCCGGCGTCGAAGGAACGGGGGGTGGCGTGGCCTCGGGTGACGCTGGCGGCGAGTCGTCGCAGCCGGCAATCAGGAGGACGGTGAGAACGAGCACCACCGGGCCGGCGAGCTTTGCGGGGAGTCGTGAGGTCGTGAGGCGATGATTTTCCACGTTGCTTTGCCAATAAGGGGTGACGGCTCGGACGTCAATCGTATTGGGGATGGGTATTGGGGATGGGGGGGCCCTGGTGTTGAGCCGCGGCGTGTGAGTTGTGTGATCATCACTCGTCCCTCGACTCCTCGACCCTCGGCGCATTCAAAGTGTCCGGCTGGTGCCGGATTGGGTTGGGTCGGCGCGCGGGGGGTGGCCGTTCCTTGGATTCGGCTCTCTCGCTTGGCTCGACTTGCCGGGTGGTGCGGCGGGACGCCGCACCTCGCACGCGGGACGCGTGCGCTCCCCCCCAGCGGCTGGATTGACCTTCCGCCCCTCCTTACCCTTCGGCGCGGAGTTGGCGTTCGGCTTCGATCCAGTCGGTGGCGGAGTCGCCTTCGAGTCCGTGGGCCTGGCGGTGCTCGCCGATGTAGTAGGCGCGCAGGCCGATGTCTTCGTTGGTGATGTGGGCGACCGGGAGCTTCTCTTTCCTGCTCTTGGTGGCGGCTGGTTTCTTCGCGGCCGTGGCTGGAGCGGTGGTTGGCTTGGTTTTCGCGGGCTGGGCGGGCTTTTTCGCCCTGGCGGAGGTGGTCGGGATCGCGTCGACGACGGCGGCTTTCACGGCGGTGAGGGCGGCTTTGGCCTCGTCGAGCTTTCTGGCCGCGGTGCTCTTCTTCGCGGCGGGCGCGGTCTTCGTGGGCGCGGGTTTGACGGGTTTGGCGGACTCGGTCTTTTTCGGCTTGGGCATGGTGGTGGAGATAGTTAGATCCGCGACTTGATTGCAAAATAAATTTTCAAAAACTGCGCGAGGTTTCTAGGTTGTTCGGTATGAGTGCTTTTTTGATTCGCTGGATGATTACTGCGGTGGCGGTGATGTGTGCGGCCGGGGTGATCGAGGGGATCAGCTTCGGCGGGTCGGTGGGGGTGCTTCTGGGCGCCTCGTTGTTGTTGGGAATCATCAACGCGCTGGTGCGGCCGGTGCTGCTGCTGCTGAGTCTGCCGTTCATCATCGCGACGATGGGGTTGTTCATTTTTGTGCTGAATGCGTTGCTGCTTCTGCTCGTTTCGTCGGTGATCCCGGGATTCGAGGTCTCGGGATTTTGGTCGGCTTTCTTCGGAGCGATCATCGTGAGCATCGTGAGCTGGCTGTTGAGTTCGTTCTTCCGGTCGAGTGACGGGAAGATGCGGCTGATCACGCACCACGAACGGGTGGCCCGTGGGTCGCGCCCGATCAAGCAGGCGGACGCGCGCGTCGTGGACGAGCCATGACCTATTGTTTGAGCCTGCTTTGCCGGGAGGGGATCGTCTTTCTCTCGGATTCCCGAACGAGTGCCGGGGTGGACAACATCACCGTGCATCCGAAGATGCGGATCTACCATCGGACGGAGGATCGGGTGATCTGCATTCTGAGTTCGGGCAATCTGTCGCTCACGCAATCGACGGTGCAGCTGATCGAGCAGGACATCGGGGAGTCGGGGCCGGAGGGGACGCGGCCGTGTCTGCTGAATCAGGACAACCTCTTCGACACGGTGCGCTACATCGGCGAACAGATGAGGGAGGTGCGGAAGACGCCGGGGAGCTGGCTCGAGGAGGATGGGGTGTCGTCCTCGATGAACTTTCTGGTGGGCGGGCAGATCGGGCGGCAGCCGCCGCAGATCTTCCGGGTTTATTCGCCCGGGAACGCGATTCACGCGAGCCGGGAGGCGCCGTTTTTGCAGATCGGGGAGGCGAAATACGGGAAGCCGATTCTGGACCGGGGGTTCAACTTCGACACGCCGCTGGCCGAGGCGGTGCGGTATGGAATCCTGTCCCTGGACGCGACGGCGAAGAGCAACGTGTCGGTCGGGACGCCCTTCGAGGTTTTTTCCTACCAGACGGGGAGTCTGACGGTCGGGCGGCGGGCCGTGCTGCACGAGAACGACGCGTGGCTTCGTGAGATCCGGGAGCGGTGGCAGCGGGGGCTGGTTGATTTGATCCGTGAGATGCCCGACCTTCCGTTGCATGACCGATGACGACGGGCGCGAGGCGCTTTTTCTGGCCGGGGAGACGCGGGTGAAGGTCTGCGGGGTGACGAACGCGGCGGACGCGGCGAGGGTCGTGGCGGCGGGTGCGGACGCGGTGGGGATCAACCTTTTTGCGGGTTCGAAGCGGTTCGTCGAGTTGGCGGCGGTGCGGGATTGGGTGGCGGAGCTGCCGGTCACGCGGGTGGCGGTGGTGGTGAACGCGTCGGCGGAGGAATTGGCGGCGGTGCGGGCGGCGGGGTGCTTCGACGCGGTGCAGTATCACGGGGACGAGACGGCGGCGGATTGCGCGGCGGGCGGCGGACGGTGGTTGCGAGCGGTGCGGGTGCGGGATTGGGCGGCATTGGAGGGGGCGTTGGCTTACGCGACGCCGTGGCTGCTGCTGGATGGGTTCAGCGCGGCGGGCTACGGCGGGACCGGGGCGGGGGTGGATCTGGCGTTGGCCCGGGAATTCGTGCGGAAGGAGCGGGATCGGCGGATCCTGTTGGCGGGTGGATTGAGGCCGGAGACGGTGGCGGCGGCCGTGCGGAAGGTGTGGCCGCACGGGGTCGACGTCGCCAGCGGCGTCGAGGTGGCGGGGGATGCCCGGCGGAAGGACGCGGGGCGGGTGCGGGAATTCGTGGCGGCGGCGAAGGGCGCTTAGGCGCGGAGGTTCGGCTCGCTGGCGTCCGGCGGCTGCCGGTCCGAAGTTGCAGCGGCGGGACGCCGCTGCTCGCACGCCGGGAGGCGTGCGTTCCCCCATCAACGGTCGAAGGTTTGGACTTCTTGCGGGTCGGTTGTTTAAGATCGCGCTTTATGAGTCGTAAGAAATTTGAAATCGCCGTTTTGGCGGGGGATGGGATTGGGCCGGAAATCATGGCCGAGGCGCTGGGGGTGCTCGACGCGGTGGCGCGGAGGTTCGAGTTCGATCTGGATCTGACGGAGGCCCGGGTGGGTGGCGCGGCGATCGACGTGGACGGGAAGGCGCTGCCGGAGGAGACGCTGCGGACGTGCGAGGCGGCGGACGCGATCCTCTTCGGCTCGGTGGGCGGGCCGAAGTGGGAGTCCCTGCCGGCGAACGAACAACCGGAGCGCGCGGCGCTGCTGCCGCTGCGGAAGCATTTTTCGTTGTTTGCGAATCTGCGGCCCGCGATTTGCCTGCCGGCTCTGGCGCACGCTTCGCCGCTGCACCCTCGTTCGGTCGAGGGCGGCTTCGACGTGCTGTGCGTGCGGGAGCTCACGGGCGGGCTGTATTTCGGCGAACCCAAGTATCTCAAGGAGGAGGGCGGGGAGTTTTTTGCGGTCGATACGATGATCTACTGGGAAAGCGAGATCCGGCGGATTGCGAAGGTTGCTTTCGAGGCCGCGAAATCGCGGGGCGGGCGGCTGACGTCCATCGACAAGGCGAACGTGCTGCAGAATGGCGTGCTCTGGCGGCGGGTGGTGAGCGATCTGGCCCGGGATTACCCCGAGGTCACGCTCAGCCACCTCTACGTCGACAACGCGGCGATGCAGCTCGTGAAAAATCCGAAGGGATTCGACGTGATCCTGGCCGAGAACATGTTCGGAGACATCCTGAGTGACGAGCTCGCGATGCTGACCGGGTCGCTCGGTATGCTGCCGAGCGCCAGTCTGGGCGAGGCGCTCGAGGGCGCAACGGGCGGGGATCGGCGTTTTGGGATGTACGAGCCGAGCGGCGGAACCGCGCCCGATATCGCCGGGAAGGGGATCGCCAATCCCATCGCGCAAATTTTGTCGGTGGCCATGATGCTGCGGCATTCGTTCGCCCACGAGGCGGCGGCGGCGGCGATCGAGCACGCGGTGCGTCAGGTGATCGACGATGGGCTGCGCACGGCGGACATCTGGACCGACGGGACGACGAAGGTCGGGACGGCGGAAATGGGGGCCGCGGTGGTGGCGGCGGTTCGGGAGTCGTAAGGTCGAGAAGGTCCGAAAGTCGAAGGTCGGGAGTGCCCGGCTGGGGCCGGGTTGGGTCGGCGAGCGGGAGGTCGCCGCTCCTCGAGCGAGCGGCTCCCTGGCCTCGCCCGGATTGCCGGAATTCGGCACCTGGAAGGTTCCGGTCCTCGAAGTTTTTCTGAGCTTTTTGCGCCTTTTTGCGGCTTTTTGCGGCTCAGAGCGTTCCAACCGATCTCACCAGCGATTCACTCCGGACCTTTCGACTTGGGACCTTCCGACTGATCTTGCCTTGACTGTTTGAAATGGGGGTTCCTAGTGTCGCGGTTCCAAATGGGGGATTCTCTTACGCCGACCGGTGACGCAGGGTCGCGCGCTTCCTCCTCAACTCTTTAAATTTCTCAAATCAGATGTTCGACAAGCTCCTCGGGTTCTTCTCCAACGATATCGGTATCGATCTCGGCACGGCCAACACCCTCGTTTACGTCAAAGACCACGGCATTGTCCTCCGCGAGCCCTCGGTGGTCGCGGTGCAGGCCGGCACGAACAAGGTGCTGGCCGTCGGCGAGGAGGCCAAGCGGATGCTGGGCCGCACGCCCGGCAACATCGTCGCGATTCGGCCGCTCAAGGATGGCGTGATCGCCGATTTCGAGGTGACCGAGGCGATGCTCCGGCACTTCATCAGCAAGGTTCACAACCGTCGTCGGATGGTCCGTCCCCGCGTCGTCATCGCGGTGCCGAGCGGCATCACGGAGGTCGAAAAACGGGCGGTCAAGGATTCGGCCACGCACGCCGGAGCCCGGGAGGTTTATCTCATCGAGGAGCCGATGGCGGCGGCGATCGGGACGGGATTGCCCGTCCTCGACGCCGCGGGCAACATGATCATCGACATCGGCGGTGGCACGACCGAGGTCGCGCTCATTTCGCTGTCGGGCATCGTCTTCAGCCGCAGCGTGCGGGTCGCCGGCGACGAACTGGACGAGGCCATTTCGCAGTACATGAAGCGGGCCTACAATCTGATGATCGGCGAGCGGACGGCCGAGGACATCAAGATCAAGATCGGATCGGCCTACAAGCTGGAGAAGGAAGTCTCGATGGAAGTGAAAGGCCGCGATCTCGTCGCCGGTCTGCCGAAGACGATCACGATCACTTCGCAGGAAGTGCGCGAGGCGATGATGGAGCCGATTTCGACCATCGTCGACAGCGTGCGGATCACGCTCGAGCGTTGTCCGCCGGAGCTTTCCGCCGATCTCGTCGACCGCGGGTTGGTGCTCGCCGGTGGCGGAGCTTTGCTCCGCGGTTTGGACCGTTTGTTGGCCGAGGAGACGGGTCTGCCGGTGCACGTGGCCGAGGATCCGCTGAGCGCCGTTGCCGAAGGGACCGGCAAGGCACTCCAGGAGTTGAAATTGCTGCGCTCGATTGCCTCGACCGAACGGGTGCACACGGCGGTCAATCTCTGACCCGTGGTGGCTGAGGCGTCGAAGGCGACGGCACCCGCGGCGCGGCTGCCCTACCATCTTCCGAGCGGGAGGGTCGAGTCGTGAAGAAAATCAACATCGCGCTGGCCGTGATCGTGTTGCTGGTCGGCGGCGCCTTCATGGCGCTCACGACGGATGCGATGCAGGGAATGCAGTCGGCTTTTCTCTCGGTCGTCTCGCCATTTTTGAAGACCGGCAGCGCGGTGCAGGAGGGGCTCGGCGCGATGGGCCAGGGGCTCAAGACTCTGGACGAACTCGAGGATGAAAACACGACGCTCGTCCGCGAGAACAAGGAACTCCGCGCCACGAACACGATCCTCCGCGACATGGAGGCCGACAACAACCGGCTGCGCGTCGCGCTGGATTACCGTCAGCGCTCACTCTTCCGCCTCGTCGCCGCGCAGGTGATCTCGCGCGACGCCTCGACTTGGTGGCAGACGATCAAGATCAACCGGGGGTTCGAGGACGGCGTCGAGGCCGAGCGGACGGTCATCACGGACCAGGGCCTCGTCGGCAAGACGATGACGGTCTCGAAGAACGAGGCGATCGTGCTGCTGATCACCGACGAGAATTGCAAGCTCGGGGCTTACGTCGAGGGCACGCGGGAAAAAGGCATCGTGAACGGCGAGCGGGTGCAATCCTCGGCGGACGGGAAGCTGCAGATGAACTTCCTGTCGAAGAAGGCAAACCTGCAGCCCGAGCAGAAGATTTACACGCAGGGCGTCGGCGCGGTCTTCCCACCGGGATTGCTGGTGGGAACGGTGCTTTCCTTCGAGCCGCGCGAGCTGGACGGTCAGGCGTTGGTGAAGCCGTCCGTGGATTTCTCGACGCTCGGCGACGTGTTCGTGATCGTGGGGACGCAGGAATGAAGGTCGCGATCCTGACGGCGTGCCTGCTGGTGGCGGTCTTCGCGGCGTTGGTGCTGCAGGAACTGATTCCGCCGATGGACATGTTCCTGGGGGCGCGGGTGCTGCTCGTGCCGTTGGTCTTCTGTTACGGAGCGCTCACGCTGCCCTTCCCCGCGATGCTGGGGTTCGCGTTGTTCGCCGGGTTGCTCAGCGATTTGGCGAATCTGCAGGTGCTCGGCGACGCGGTTGAAATCCCGGTCGGGTGGTCTATCCTCGTTTATGTCGCGATTGGATCGATTTGTCAGGGGTTGCGCCCCCTCGTTTTGCGGGGTCATTGGGAAATCCACGCGGGCATGAGTGGGCTGTCGACTTCCGTGATTCTGCTGCTGCAATTTTTCGCCATCTCGTTGCGCCGCTTCGACGAGGGTGGGTTCATTTACAACGACGTCGTGTTCTGGCGGATCGTCGGGCCCGGGGTGGTGGCGTTGCTGCTGGCGCCGATGCTGTATTTCGTGGTCGGGTTCGCCGTGGGGCGGATCGAATTGCCCGGCCGGGCCGAGCGGGGGCGGGGGTATTGACGTGAAGAAAGGCGCGCCGATTTTCCGGGTTCTGACGCTGGCGATCATCACGGTCGCCTGCCTGGGGGCCATCGTGGGCCGGCTCTGGTGGGTGCAGATCGCGCGCGGGGATTTTTACACCGCGAAGGTCCAGGGCGGTTCCCGCGTGTCGGTGCGGCTGCCGGCGGTGCGCGGAGAAATCATGGACCGCAACGGCGTGCCGCTGGTCGAGAACCGGAAGAGCTTCGAGATCGATTTCTACCTCCCCGACATCGTCCGCGCTTACCGCCAGGAGCACGGCAGCGCTCCGCTCCGCCAGGAAAAGCGCCGACTCACCGTGCGTGGCATGGCGCAGGAACGCGACGAGATCGACATCGCCGAGATCGTCAACACGATGATCATTCCGCGACTCAGCGAGCTGAAGGTCGAGCAGAACTACAATGCCGAGCGGATGCAGGTGCATTACCGCAACGACACGCTCATCCCGTTCAACTACGCGCAGGACCTCGACTTCGACTCGATGGCGAAATTGCTGGAAAGCAACCTCGGCCTCCCCGGACTCAAAGCCGACGTAAAACCCGTGCGCTTCTACCCCTACAAATCCCTCGCCGCGCACATCCTCGGCTACGTCGGAGCCGAGCGGGACGTCGATCAGAACGAGGCGGCGAAATACAATTTTTACCAACCCGACATCGAGGGGAAGGTCCAGATCGAAAAGGCGATGGACAAATATCTGAGGGGCACCGCCGGCGCGCGCATCCTGCAGAAGGACGCCAAGGGCCAGATCCTCGAGGACGACGTCGAGCTCGTCGAGCCGAAGCAGGGCGACAACGTCTACCTCACCATCGACGCCCGGCTCCAATACATCGTCGAAGACACGCTGCGGGCCGCGGGCCGCGCGGCAGCCGTCGTGGTCGATCCGAACAACGGCGACGTCCTCGCGATGGCCTCGGTGCCGTCCTTCGATCCGAACCGCTTCATCCCCTCGATCTCGTCGAAAGACTGGGGCGAACTGACGAGCGACGAGACCTCGCCGCTACTCAACCGCGCGATCAACAGCTACGCGCCGGGATCGACCTACAAGGTCGTCACGTCACTCGCGATGCTGAGGGCCGGGGTCGGCGATCGGCGGTTCACGTGCTCGGGCGGTGTCAGCTACGGCAATACCTACATGAAGTGCTGGATCTCGGGCAAAGGCTCGCACGGCACGCTCGACCTAGAGGGCGCGATCAAGAACTCGTGCAATGCCTACTACTACCTCGGCGGCAACGTCGCCGGGATCGACGAGATCGTCGCGGTCGGCAACATGCTTGGCCTCGGGCAGAATAGTGGGCTCCCGCTTTCGGGTGAAAGCCCGGGCATTCTGCCCGGCAAGGAGTGGCTGGCGGAGAAATACCCCCGCGACACGTGGCGGCCCGGCTACACGGCGAACGTTTCGATTGGCCAGGGCTTCGTGCTGGCCTCGCCTCTGCAGATGGCGATGGTCACGGCGGCGCTGGCCAATGGCGGCACCGTCTTTTACCCCCGCATCGTCGACAAGGTCGTCGCGCAAGACGGCAGCATCGTTGTGCAGGATCCGTCGCAAGTGCGGTCGGATCTACTCAAGGAAGGAGGGCTCGAACCGGCCGACATCGAACACATCCGCAAAGGCATGTGGAAGGTCGTCAACGAATCCGGCGGCACGGCTCGGAAGGCGCGCCTCGAGCGGGCCGAGGTCGCGGGCAAAACCGGAACGGCTCAGAATTTGCGGAAGACAAGCGCTGGTGCTGTCGTGAAGGACAACCACACGTGGTTCATCGCGTTTGCGCCCTACGACGATCCGAAGTACGCGGTCTGCGTGCTGGTCCAGGGCGCGAAGTCCGGCGGCGGCGTGGCCGGCCCCGTGGCGGCGAGAATTTTGGACGAAGCGATGGCGCTGGAGGCCGGTGAGCTGGAGGTGAAGCTCGAGCCGATCGAACCCGCGGTCGGCAACTTCGTGCAGATCGACGGGATCGATTTTGGCCGGGACATCCCGGCCGCCACGACGGGCGCGGCCGAAGAGGTCGCGACCGGAGCCGGTCCGTCGCAGGTGAGCGAGGGACCGACCCGAGCCGCCGAACCAAGTATTCGGGAAGAACCCGATGACCAGGGCCGCGTGACGGAACGCTCGAACGAGCGCCGCGGCCTCTTAGATTTCTTCAATTCTGGTGGTGGAAACGATTCGAATTCGGGGGGCGACGCGCCGCGTCGCGCTCCGAGAAACCCGTTCCGCCGCTAAAATGAAGATTCCCACCAACTCAACTTTATCCAGCCCATTGAGGGCTGGAACCCATTTGAATGATCGACACTGTCAAACGCATGCTCGGCCTCGGCCGTAAACCCACCGGAACCAAACTCATCGTCAGCTGCGAGAAGCTCGAGAAACGAGTCGCTCTCCTCGAAAACAACCGCCTCGAGGAATACACCATCGAGCGCGAGACCGACCGCAACATCGTCGGCGGTATCTACAAAGGCCGCGTCCGCAACATCGAGCACGGTCTCAAGGCCATGTTCGTGGACATCGGCTTCGAGAAGAACGCGTTCCTGCACTTCTGGGACGCCATTCCGGCCGCCCTCGACAGCGGCGTCGAAGCCGTTTCGCGCGAAGGATCTTCGAAATCCGCGAAATCCTCGAAGCAGGCCGCGCCTCCCGAGCCCGAAGAAGGCGACGACGAATCCAATGACGGTGAAGTCGTCACCGAAGGCGGCGGCGGAGGTCGGCGGCGGGGTCGCGGCGGCAAGGGCAAGAAGAGCGGAGGCGGCGGACGCTCCGGCGGCAAGGGCGGGAAAGGCGGCGGTGGCGGTCAGCCAAAGATCGTCGCCAAGGACATCCCCGACATCTACCCGGTCGGCTCCGAGGTGATGGTGCAGGTGAGCAAAGGCCCGATCAGCAACAAGGGCCCGCGCATCACCACGAACATCAGCATGCCCGGGCGCTACCTCGTCCTCATGCCCTACAGTCCGGAGTGCGGCATTTCGCGCAAGATCGACGATCCGAAGGAACGCGACCGCCTCCGCCAGATCCTCCGCGAACTCGACCTGCCCGACGGCATGGGCGTCATCATGCGGACCGCGGGACAGGGCCAGCGCGCCCGTCACTTCGTGCGCGATCTCAGTCTGCTCGTCGAGCAGTGGGAAGCCATCGAGGCTGGGATGAAGGACAAACCGGCTCCCGCCGAGCTCTTCCGCGAACCCGATCTCATCGACCGGACCGTCCGGGATTTCCTCACCGACGAAGTCGACGAAGTGCTTGTCGACGACCTCGTCGCCTTCGAGCGGATGGAGCTCCTCATCGAACAAATCTCCAAGCGGGCCAAGAAGCGCGTGCATCACTACGGCGGCGCGCAGCCGATCTTCGATTTCTTCGGGGTGCAGTCGCAGATCGATTCGGCGTTTCAGCGTCAGGTTTGGTTGCCCTGCGGCGGTTACATCGTGATCGACGAGACCGAGGCCATGATCGCCATTGACGTGAACACCGGGCGAAACAAAGGCGCCAAGGACATGGACAAGAACCTCCTCACCACCAACCTCGAAGCCGCGGACGAAATCGCCCGCCAGCTCCGGCTCCGCAACATCGGCGGGTTGATCGTGGGCGACTTCATCGACATGAAGTCCCGCAAGGACCAGAACGCCGTCTATCAGCGCGTGCGCGACCACTTGAAGCGCGACAAGGCGCGCACCCACGTCCTGCCGATTTCGCAGTTGGGTTTGATGGAAATGACCCGTCAGCGAGCGCAGGAGAGTCTGGCGAGTTCCCAATACTCCACCTGCTCGCACTGCAACGGACGCGGCATGATCAAGAGCCCGATGACGATGAGCGTGGAGATGCAGCGAGCTCTTCACACCGTGATGAAGCGCCACGTCGACGACGTTCACGAGATCAAGGTGATCGTCCACCCGACGCTTTTGCAACGTCTGCGCGAGGACGACGAGGATCTCCTCATCGACATCGAGCGGCGCTACGCCGGACGGTTGTCGTTCCGGTCGGACCCGACGTTCCACCACGAGCATTTCGTGATCACGGATGGAATCACGGGCGAGGAATTGAAGTAGGCGGGCGGCCAAGCGGCACCCTCCGCTCCGTCCTCGGAGACGTTGGTAGGGCAAGCCGCGCTGCGGGTGCCGTGACTGTCTTGCGGGGCGTCCGGGCGTCAATCGAGTGTGGTCCTGCGGCACGGTTCTCGGAGTATTGGGGACGCGCTGGTGGGGACGACGCAACGGGTGACCAGAAGTGGGCAGCCGGCGGCGCGGCTGCCCTACCCTCGGGGGGGGCGATCCGGTTGGGACGCTATCCGTTCCAGCGGAAAGTCACGACTTTCTCGATTTCGGGATGGAGGCTGAGGGCGACCGGGCAGGTGTGCGCGGCTTGCTCCAAGGCTTCGCGCTGCGGGAGGGTCTCGGGGAGCGGGAGGTCGAATTCGACTTCGATCTTCGCGATCCGGCGGGTTGCGGCCGGGGTCATGTGCTTGCGGACGACGAACGTTGTCCCGGCGAGATCGAGGTCGTGTCCCTGCGCGACGATGCCCATGATGGTCATCATGCACGCGCCGAGCGACGTGGCGCAGAGATCGGTGGGCGAAAACGTTTCTCCGCGACCGTGGTTGTCGGTTGGAGCGTCCGTCGCGATGCGGGAATCCGATGGGCCGTGGATGGCTTCGCAGCGGAGCTGGCCGGTGTAGCGGAGGGAAATTTCGATCATGGCTGCATTTCAATCCCAGTTGTGCGTGGGGCGAAAGGTGGAATTCCCGCTCGGCGCGAGGCGGCGGGCGGTGCCGGGTTGGCGGGCGGCGACGCTCGCTTACCTGGAAGCGACGTCGTCTTTCTTCGTGAGGAGAGCTTCGGCCTCGTCGAGGAAATCGTTGCGGTTCAGAGAACCGCCGACTTCGAGCACGCGGTTCCCTTCGGCATCGGTGAGAACCATGGACGGGATGCCGCCGGTGGTGTTGCCGGGGAGGTTGCGGGTTCGTTTGTCGAGGTCGACGCCGGGCCAGGGCATGCGGTGATCCTTGAGGTAGGCGATTTCGTCTTCGCGGGTCCTGTCACTCGGGACGAGGATGACTTCGAACGACGCGTTGCGCGCCTTCATCTTGCGGTGGAATTTGACGAGAGTCGGAGTGAAGGAAACGCAGGGTCCGCACCAGGAGGCGGAGTAGTAGAAGAGGTAATGTTTCGGCGCGCTGCCGTCGGCGGCGAGGATGGACGCGGCATTCCCCCGGTCGTCGATGAGGTTGCCCTCGAGCGCGGCTGGGATCGTGGCGGTCGCCGGGACGCCGGATGGGCCGGCTGTCTCGGCGGAGTTTTCCCGCTGGATCCACGCGAGATCGTCGTCGCTCAGGAAGCTGGTCTGGACGTATTGCGAACGACCGTTTGGCAGGATGAAGGTGATGCGTTCACCCTCGAGTTTGTGGAATTTGGCCTCGAGGGTGGCGGTGCCGTCCTTGCTGGTCCAGGTGCGCATCTCCGATGCGGCGTGGAGCGGGGCGCAGAACATGGCACCGACGATAATGATGAGGATACGTGCGAACATGGCGGCAAACTTCTCACGGCGGCTGCGAATTGCAAGAGCGGTCGGCGGCTTGATCTGGCAACGAAAGCTTCCAGCTTGCGGGAATGCATCCGGGCAAGCTGGAAGCTTGCGCTACGATGCGGTGCCCAAGGACGGCGCGGGGATCAGCGGCCGCGCTTGCCGCCGCGACTTCCGCTGCCGCCGAAGCGCATGCCCTTGTGGGTGCGGACGCCTTTGGCACCCTTGAGGACGGCGGTGACGCGGGCTTCGTCGAAGACGGCGGAGTATTTGTAGGTGAAGCCGTCGAGTTTCTTGCGCTCGACCTTCTGGTCGATGAAGCGCTCGATGTCCTGCACGTGCGGAAGCTCTTCGGCGGTCATGATCGTGAACGCGTCGCCCTCGGTCGAGGCGCGGCCGGTGCGGCCGATGCGATGCACGTAATCCTCGGGGTGCTGCGGGACGTCGTAGTTGATGACGTGGGAGATCGTGGAAATGTCGATGCCGCGGGCGGCGATGTCCGTCGCCACCATGACCTCGTATTTGCCGGACTTGAAGCCGTCGAGGGCGTCGACGCGTTCGCTTTGCGAGCGGTTCGAGTGGAGGACGGCGACGGTGTGTTTCTCGTCGGTGAGGCGGCGAGCGATGCGATCGGCTCCGTCCTTGGTGCGGGAGAAAACGAGGACGCTGTGGTAGTGCGTCGCTTCGAGGATCGCGAGGAGGAGGTCGAACTTCTGGTCGGCGGCGACGGGGTAGATCGCGTGGTTGACGGTCTCGGCCGGTGACCGGCGGGCTCCGATGCTGACCTTCTCCGGGTCGCGGAGGCACCACTGTGAAAGGCCCTCGATCTCGGGCGGGATGGTGGCGGAGAAGAGGAGCGTCTGACGTTCCTTCGGGCACTTCTCGATGATGCGGCGGACGTCGGGGAGGAAGCCCATGTCGAGCATCCGGTCGACTTCGTCGAGAACGAGGAATTCGACGCGGCTCAGGTCGACGTCGCCCTGCTGCATGAGGTCGAGGAGACGGCCGGGGGTGGCGCAGAGGATGTCGCAACCGCGCTCGAGGTCTTCGCGTTGCTTGCCGTAGCCGACGCCGCCGTAGAGGACGGTGACTTCAAGGTGAGTGAAGTGGGCGAAATCACGGAAGGCGTCGTCGACCTGGAGGGCGAGCTCGCGGGTGGGCTCGAGGATAAGGCAGCGTGGGTAGCCTTTGGGGTCGCCGAGTTTGCTGAGAATGGGAAGGCCGAAGGCGGCGGTCTTGCCGGTGCCGGTCTGGGCGGAGGCGATGAGGTCGCGACCCGCGAGGGCGACGGGGATGCCCTGGGCTTGAATGGGGCTGGGATCGACGTAGCCGAGTCGCTGGACGCCGTGGAGGACTTGATCGGGAAGTCCTAATTCTTCGAATGACATAAATGGAACGTTTAGGTATGGGGACGGCGAAGGGGGATGTCGAGGTGGGATTTGGAGATCGGGGAGGTCGGGACCGGCCGCGGGAAGGCGCGGAATTTGCCGCGGGTCTGGTGGGGGCAGGCTTCGCGCTGGCCGGTGGGCGGCTGGTCGCGGATGATGGCCGCGAGATGAGTCGCGATGCGTTCGAAATTCTGGGTGTCGAGCGGCGGCCGGTGCTGGACGCGGCGGTGATTCAGCGGGCGTATCGAGAGCGGGCGAGATGCCTGCATCCGGATTCGTCGGGCGGGGACGCGGGAGCTTTTCTCGAGCTGACCGGGGCATACGAAACCGTGCGGGGGGTGGGGTCGCGACTGCGGGCGCTGGCGGGTGGGGCGGGCCGGGAGACCACGGTGACGGACGCGGATTTGTTCCTGCGGGTTGGAGACGTGCTGCGGAAGGGACTGGATCTGGTTCGCCGGGTCGACGAGGCCCGTCAGCCGCTGGCCCGGGCGCTGTTGGCGAGGGAGGTGGCCCGGCACGGGGCGGGACTGGATCTCGTGCGGACGGCGGTGGAACTGCGGATGGAGGGTGTCGAGATCGAGCTGCGAGATCTGGACGGACGGTGGCCGGACATTTCGGAAGCGGAATTGGCGTTGCTTGCCGGGCGATTCGATCGGTTGACGCGGTGGTCGCGGCAAGTGGACGAACAGAAATTGCGGTTGCGAGGTTGAGCCGTTCTCGGGCGGCAAGTGGGATCGCGGGAGTTCTGGCAGGCGGCTCGCACAGCGAGTCGGTTACCGAACTCCGGATTGGTTGGAAGCGGACGCGAAAAATCCGCCACCCGGTTGCCCGGGTGGCGGATTTCCACTGAGACCGCTGGGGGAGCGGCCGGTCGGATTATCGGCGGCGGATGACAATCTTCTCGGCGCGGGAGATGTTGCCGGCCGCGTCGAAGGCGATCACGCGGAAGACGTTGCGTCGGTTGTCAAGCCGGACGCTCTTCTTCCAGAACCGGGTGCCGTTGGCCACGCGGGAGTTGCGGTTGCCGCGCTCGAAGATCGCGACCTGGGTGACGGCCGTGTCGTCGATGGCGGTGCCGCGGAGGGTGATCCGGCGACGTTCGCTTCGGATCGTCTTGCTCCGAAGGCTGCGAGCGGCGGCCACGCGCGGTGCCGTGGTGTCCGCGACTCCGGCGGCCGGCACGATGTAGGTCGAGAACCCGTTGACCGGAGTGAAGCCGGACGGGAACGTTCCGATGGCCGGACCAGCGGCGCCGGTCTGGAGATCGACGTTGTGGAGCGTGTAGGTGCCGCCTCCGAGTTCGACGGCGGCGTAGCCGACGTTGAATCCGCTGAACGACAGGATGTCGAAGGCGGTGTTTGGAGCGACGTCCGCGCCGATGGGTCCGACGACTTCCGACGTGCCCGCGTTGGCGGCGGGGGACGTCAGCAATCGGTCGGCGGCGGCGTCGAGGTAGTAAAGCCGCGTCGGGGTGGTGGCGGCTCCCATGCGGGAGGTGTCGCTGTTCGTGTAGGCCGCTCCGGTGACTCCGGTGACGGTGACGCCGCCGATGTTGATGTCGCCATCGACGCTGGCGACCGCGCCGGTGTTGGAGTTCAATCGGAGGTTGGTTCCGTTGTCATCGATGAGTCGGATGCGGATGCTGCCGTCGGTTTGCAGGGTGGTGGGGTTGAAGTCGAACCCGAACTGCGAGGCGGCGGTGATGTTGTAGTTCGTGCCGAGCACCGGTGGGTCGGTGTTTGGGAAGGCCGCGCCGATCGCGATCACACCGCCGGTGTTGATGTTCACGAGTGAGAGCTGGCTCGTGGTCGCGCCGACCGCGATGGAGTAGAGGCCATCGGTGCCGGGGCGGAAGTCGAGTCCCTTGACGGTGAGCTCGGAAGCGGCGCCGATCGGAGTGACGGTCGAGGGGTCGGTGAGTGGGAAGGAGAAGAGCTGGCCCGCGGCGTTGTAGCCGTAGCCGACCGCGGCGGCCGGCGGGGTGAGCTCGGGAGCGTCGATGATGGCGAAACCTCCGACGGGCTCGAAGCCGGCAGGAAAATTGCCGAACGAGGCGGATGCGGTCCCCGCGCTCATCCCGATACTCGGGATCGTGCGAAGCTGGTAGGTGGCACCGTTGTCTTCGGTCGTCACGATGTAGGTGAAATTGGCTCCTCCACCCGCGGCGACGTTGCCGGGTGGCGAGTAGATTTCCATGCCGACGACGGTGCTGATGTCGATCCCGAGGGGACCGGCGTTCTGGATGGTCCCGGCGTTCGGATCGTCGGAGATGGCGACGACGTCGTTGGCGGCGTCGAGGTAGTAGAGCGCGGTGGGCGCGATGGCGGGGCCGGCTCGTTCGACGTCGGAGTTCGTGTAAGCGGCGGCTCCGAGGGCTGGCGGCGTGGCCGTGCCATCGTTGTAGGCGACGTTGCCGTCGACGGTGGCGACGGTGCCGGTCGAGGAATTGAATCGGTAGTTGTTACCGGCGGCGTCGACGAGGCGGAAGCGGCTGCTGCCGTCGCCCTGGAGCGTGACGGGATTGAAGTTGAATCCGTAGCCGGGCGAGGCGGCGTCGATGGAATACGCGGCACCGTTGTCCGCGGTCCCGGTGGTCGGGATGGCGGCTCCGACGGGCGTGCGGACGCCGGTGACGGGATTGACGGTGTAGATCTGGACCTGGGAGGTGGGGCCATTGATGTCGACGGCGTAGAGCGTCGAGGTGCCGGGACGGACGTCGATACCCTTGACGGTCGAGCCGACCGGACTGCCGATCGGATTCACGCTGGAGGGATTGGTCAAATCGAACGAGAACAGCTGACCTTGCGCGGTGTAAGCGTAGCCGTAGGGCCGGGCTTCGGCCTGCCGGGTCGCCGCGATCGCGAGGATCGCCGCGCCGAGGGTGAGGAGGGTGAGGTGGTTTTTCATCTTGGTTTGGTGGGTTCTAGGTGTGGTTGAGGGCCGCCTTGCGCCGTTGTTCGTCGCGTGGATCAGTTTTGGATGAAACTTTTTCGGATTATTCTCCGGGAGGGTGCGCGGCGGGAATGGCGCTTCGCGCGTGGTGCGGGATGCCCGGCACGACCGGCAGGATGCCTGTTTTCCCGTTTCCTGCCGCTCAGCGGCGGATGATCGTGACGCGGACCGGGCGTGAACGGTTGCCGGCGGCGTCGATGGCGATGACGCGGACGGAATTGCGACCGGGCCGGAGACGGAGGCGGTAAGTCCAACGGAAGTTGCCGCGCGCGGGGCGGAATTTTCTCCCTCGTTCCTGGACGAGGACTCGGACGCCGCCGCCACCGTCGAAGGCATTTCCGCGGAGGCGGAAGGTCTTGCGGTGTGGGCCGACCGTTTTGGTCTCCTTCTTCAGATCGAGCGTGACGGAGGGCGGGATGAAGTCGGGCACGGGTCCGAATTCTTCCAGGAGCGCGAGACCTCCGATCGGTTCGAAGCCTGCCGGGAACGTCGCGATGGGCTCCGAGAGAGCGCCCGTCTCGAGATTCACGCGGCGGAGCGAGTAGGTGGCGCCCCGATCGACGGTGACGGTGGCGTAGGCGGAGAGCTGGTTGACGATATCCCGATGAATCGCCATCCCGGCTGGGCCGGAGATGTCGAGGCCGAGTGGGCCGACGGCGCGGAGGCCGCCCTGGCCGGGGTCGGCGGACGTGACGAGCGTGTCGTTGGCGGCGTCGAGACCGTAGAACGTGGCGGGCCCGGGGTGAGGTTGCCGGTCGAACGTGGCGGCGACGATCTCCGGCGGGCCGGGAGTGCCGTCGAGGTAGGTGAGGTCGCTGTCGTGCGCGAGAAGGCTCCCGTCGGCAGAGATCCGGAGGTTCGTTGCATTGGAACTGACGAGGCGATACGTGTCGGGCTCGTCGCGGCTCCCCAAACCGGGAAGGAAAACCAGGCCGAACCCCGAAGAGGTGGCGTCGAGGTCGGAGGGCCGGGGGTCGTCCGTGGCGGCGGCGACGGAGCGTGGGGCGTTGGTTCGCGCTCCCGAGCCGGGGTCGATGGTGAAGAGTTGCGCGGCGATGGGTCCGATCTCGACGGCGAAAAAAAGCCCGGCCCGTCCGGTTGTGATGGCGCGGGGGCCGGAGCCGAGCGGAGCACCGACCGGAGCCGGCTCGAACGCTCCCGAGGTCTGGAAGCGAAAAAGCTGGCTTTCGGCGTTGATGGAATAGCCGATGATGTCGCCCGTGCGGGTCAGCGCGCGGACGGGGGCCACCATGATGCCGAATCCAGTCAGCAGCGCGGCGGCGATTGCGATGGGTGGGTGAATTCGCATGACTTGGAAAAATCGGCACCTGTTCCATGACCCAAAACTTCGGCGGCTGGAAGCCTCCGCTCCTTGAAGTGGCTTTCTTTTGGTGGGAGGGTCGCAGGCTGTGATTGCGGGGATTGATTTAGGGACGACGAATTCTTTGGTTGGGGTGATGGACTCGGGGTTTCCGGGGTTGTTGGCGGATTCGGAGGGGAAGCGGCTCACGCCTTCGGCGGTGTATTACGCGGAGGATGGGTCGACCGTCGTGGGGCGCGGAGCCCTGCGGATGCGGGGGGTGGAGCCCGGGCGGGTGGTGACTTCGGTGAAGCGGCTGATCGGGTCGCGCGGTGGGGAGACGGATTGGTCGGGGTTGGGCTACCGGGTGGAAGCGGGCGAGGGCGGGGCCGCGCGGGTCCGGATCGGCGACCGGCACCTGGCTCCGGAGGCGGTGTCGGCGCGGACGTTGCGGCACTTGAAGGAGGTGGCCCGGGAGGCGCTCGGCGAAGATGTGCATCGGGCGGTGATCACGGTGCCGGCGTATTTCAACGACGCGCAGCGGGCGGCGACGAAGCGGGCGGGCGAGCTGGCGGGCTGGACGGTGGAGCGGATTCTGAGCGAACCGACGGCGGCGGCCCTGGCCTACGGCCTCGATAAGTTGGGCGAGCGGTCGAAGGTGGCGGTGTTCGATCTGGGCGGCGGGACGTTTGACGTCTCCGTGCTGGAGTTGGCGGACGGGGTGTTTCAGGTGCTGGCGACGGACGGGGACACGCGGCTGGGCGGGGACGACATCGACGGGGCGGTGGCGGATTGGATCGAGCGGGAAGTTGGGGGTGAAGCTGGGGAGAGGGCGGGAGGGCCGGAGGGCGGGATTGGTTGGCGGGCTCGATTGTTGGAGGTTGCGGAGGGGGCGAAGTTGGCGCTTTCGGAGGTGGAGTCGACGGTGGTGCGGTTGCCGTTTGCCAACGGCGGTGCGGGGGTCGAGCTGGAACTCACGCGGGATCGGCTGGAGCGGCTGGCGCGGCCGATCCTGGAGCGGACTCGAGCGCATTGCCGCCGGGTGCTGGCGGATGCGGGCTTGGCGACTGGGGATTTGGATGAGGTGATTCTGGTCGGCGGGTCGACGCGGATGCCGTTGGTGCGGGCGATGGTGGCGGAGATTTTCGGGCGGGAGCCGAATTTGTCCCAGAACCCGGACGAGGCCGTGGCGATCGGCGCGGTGATTCAGGCGGGGATCCTGGAGGGTTCGGTGCGGGAGGTGACGCTGCTGGACGTGACGCCGCTTTCGCTGGGGATCGAGACCTTCGGGGGATTGATGAACGTGATCATCGCGCGGAATACGACGATTCCGACGAAGCGCGGCGAGATGTTCACGAACGCGGTGTCGAATCAGACGGAGATGCGGATCACCGTGCTGCAGGGCGAGCGGGAGATGGCGCGGGACAATTGGCGGCTGGGGGATTTCGACCTGGAATTCACGCCGGCTGCGAAGGGGACGGCGCGGGTGGGGGTGCAATTCGAGATCGACGCGGATGGGATTCTCCACGTGCTGGCGCGGGACGTCGCGACGGGGCGGGACCAGGTGGTCGAAATCCGGAGCGCGGTCGACGTGTCGGACGACGCGGTGGGGGCGATGATCGGTGATTCGGTGGAACACGCGTTCGAGGACATGAACGAACGGCTTTTCACGGAGACGAAACTCAAGGCCGAGGAAATGCTGCCCGCGGTGGACGCGGCGTTCGAGCAGCTGGGCGATCAGTTGCCAGCCGAGGACCGGGCGCGGATCGAGGCGCTGGTGGCGGACGTGCGGGCGCAGATCGCGAAGAAGAATCTCAACGGGCTGAAGCGCAAGCTCGGCGACCTGGACGATGCCACGCAGGAGCTGGCGACGATCCTCATCGAGTCGCTGATGGGCGACTGACGGCGTGACGGGCGAACAAGAGTCCGGCGGCGAGGGTCACGAGAAGCAGGGTGCCGGACTCGGGGACGACGGCGAGATTGGTCCGGATGAAATTCGCCGGATTCAGGGAGCCAGCGAGTAGGGGAAGCTCTTCGAAGGCGGGACCGAGATTGCCCGAGGCGTCGTAGATGCCCTGTCCGCCGGTGCTTTGATTCACGAAGTCGGTGTTGAATTTCGCCAACGTGTCGAAACCGGCCACGACGCGGCCGAAGACGGTGAAGCCGCCGTTGCTCGAATCAAGAAAGAGGTTGTCCGCGAGGTTGATGAACCACTGCGAAGTCGCGGAGTCGGGATCTTGGCTGAGCTTGGCCATGGCGATCGTGCCGTAGGTGTTGCTGAAGCGGGGATCGACCGTGAATTCGCTGGCGATCGGCGCGTCGGTGGGGACTGCGGCGATCTGGTTGCCGGTGAGCGTGAAGCCGCCGGTCTGAAGGACGAAATTGTCGTCGAGCCGGTGGGAGAAGAGGTTCTGGTAGCGGCCGTCGCTCAGGTAGGTGAGAAAGTTCGTGACGGTGTTCGGCTTGGCGTCGTCCTCGAGTTCGAGGGTCATCGACCCGACCGGGGTGTCGACCGAGACGAGGGTGCCGGCGGGTGCCTCGTTCAGGGCGATAAAGCTGGCGACGATCGCGAGAGCGATCGGGGTGAGGCGGAGCGGGGTTTTCAATTGCTATGGGGTGGGCGCTGGGAGGAACCTCGGGAATGCCCACGGCCTTTCAAGAAAAAGTTTACGAGGTGACGCGGACGATCCCGGCGGGACGGGTCGTGAGCTACAAGGCGGTGGCGGAGGCGGTCGGCTGCGGGGCGGCGCGGGCGGTGGGTCAAGCTCTGCGGGCGAATCCCTACGCGCCGGATGTGCCGTGTCATCGCGTGGTGGCGGCGGACCGGGGACTCGGCGGATTCAACGGCGACCGCGCGGGGGAGGCGCTCGACCGGAAGATTGCGCTGCTGAAATCCGAGGGCGTGGCGTTCGATCTGGACGGACGGGTGTCGGCGGCGGCCATGCTGGCGGCGGTGCCTTGAAGCGCGCCGGGGTCGGCTGGGCCCACGTCGCGGGGAGGTTGGGGTCGCTCGGCGGGGCGATCGATGCGCTGGGTTGCGGATGGTATTACAATTGGACGGAATCGCCGACCGTCGTGGCGGCGGAGCTCGGGGCCGAGTTCGTGCCGATGATCTGGGGGGCGGCGGGCGCGACGGACGCGGCTTTGGCGGCGGCGACGCGGGCGGGGAGCGGCGTGCTGCTGGGCTTCAACGAACCGGACAAGCGTTCGCAGGCGAACCTGAGCGTCAAACGGGCGTTGGATCTGTGGCCGCGGTTGGAGGCGACCGGGTTGCGCCTCGGGAGTCCGGCGGCGGCCGATCGCCCGTGGCTCGAGCGGTTCATGGAAGGGGCCGACGAGCGCGGGCTGCGCGTGGATTTCGTCTGCCTCCATTGGTATGGGGACGTGACGGATCCGGGGGCCGTCGCGGGGTTGCGGGGATTTCTGACGGATGCTTGGGAGCGATATCGGCGGCCGGTTTGGCTGACGGAGTTCTCCGGTTCGACCGGGCGCTGGCTGGCGATCGCGGACCCGCCGGTGACGGCGGAGCGGAACGCGGCGTTCGTCCGGGAAGTGGTGCCGATGCTCGAGGGGCTGCCGTTTTTGGAACGCTACGCCTGGTTCGAGTTGGCGTGGCGGCGGTCACCGTGGAAGACGGTGGCCCTGGTCGATCCGGCGACCGGGGATTGGACCCCGGTCGGCGAAGCTTGGGCGGATGCGGTCGGTTACTTCACTTCGATCAGCTCGACGTCGAAGATGAGGGTCTCGTCGGGACCGATGGCTCCACCGGCTCCGCGTTTGCCGTAGGCGAGCTCGGACGGGATGAAGAAACGATACTTGGCGCCTTCCTTCATGAGCTGCACGCCCTCGGTCCAGCCGGCGATCACGCCGTCGAGCGGGAAGCTGATCGACTCGCCGCGCTTGTAGGAACTGTCGAATTCCGTGCCGTCGATCGTCGTGCCGCGGTAGTTGACCTCGACGGTGTCGGTGGCCTTCGGCATTTTACCGGTGCCTTCGGTGAGGACCTCGTATTGGAGGCCGGAGGCGGTGGTGGTGACTTCGGAACGCTTGCCGTTTTCGGCGAGATATTCCTGTCCTTTTTCGAGTGCGGATTGGGCCATGAGTAGAGTTGGGATGAAGGTGAGTAGGATGACGCCGAGGGTGCGGATTTGCATAAGGCCGGGAAAGTAGCCGGGTGTCGGGAGAATTGCAAATTTCCGGAGTGGGGCCGTCCCGCCGTCACTCGCCCGCGAAAACGACGCACACCGGTTTGCCGAGGGTCGCGGATTCTTCGGTCGGCGTGAGCTTGCCGCTGTCGGCGTCGACCTCGAAGACGACGAGCCGGTCGTCGTCCTGTCCGGCGGCGATCAGCCACCGGCCCGACGGATCGTAGCTGAAATCACGCGGGGCTTCGACGACCGAGGGGACGGCTTCGACGCGCTCCAGGCCGGCGTCGCCGGTGAGCCGGTAAACGATCAATTCGTCGTCGCCGCGGCTGGAGACCGTCGCAAATTTTCCGGCGGGATCGAGCTTGATCGCGGCGAGTTTGATGCCATCGACCGGCTGCGGGTGCGTCGGGATCGTGTGACGTGGCGTGAATTCCCCCGTCGCCGGATCGACGGCGAACGTCGAGACGTCCAACCCCATCTCGCCTACGACGTAGGCCGTGCTTCCGTCGGCGGCCATGGCGAGGTGGCGCGGACCGGAGCCCGGCTTCACGGTCGCAGCCGGCTCCGGCACAAATTCCCCGTCCACCAACCGAAATCGCCAGACGTGATCCGTCCCGAGATCGCAGGCGACGACCCGATCGTCGCCGACCGGGTAGATGCTGTGCGCGTGGGGCCCCTTCTGCCGCTTCTCGTTCGGGCCGCTGCCCTCGAACTCGGCGAAGCCGGAGCGCTCGCCGAGCGCCCCGTCGGCGTCGACCGGAAACGCGGCGATCGAGCCGGAGCCGTAATTCGCGACGAAGACGTGCCCGCCGGACGGCTGCACCGAAACGAAGCAGGCACCCTTCCCACCCGTGGGTTGGTCGTTCAACCGCGTCAGCTTGCCGCCCTCCCCCACCGAGAACGCGACCACGATCGCCGTCTCATCCTCGCTGGCGGCGTAGAGCGTCTGACCGTCCGGCGCCAGCGCGAGGTAGCCCGGATTCTTCGCTTCGGCGGCGAGTTCGAGCGGGCTCAGGGTGCCGGTTTCCGAATCGAGCGTGCCGGTGTAGATCCCGCGGCTCCCCTCGTCCTCCGTGTAGGTGCCGATGAAAAAACGTTCGGGCGCGGCTTGGGCGATCGTGGTCATGAGGATGAGGAGCGTGGCGGTGGGGAGGAATCGCATTCCCCCGCGTTGTAGGCGAAGGGGCGGACTACATCAACCGTCCACCGGTGACCGCGATCACTTCGCCGGTCACGTAACTCGAATCCTTCGTGGCGAGGTAAACGTAGGCCGCCGCGAGCTCGGCGGGTTGCCCGGCGCGGCCGATCGGCGTGGTGTCTCCAAAACTCTCGACTTTCTCCGCCGGCATGGTCGCTGGAATGAGGGGCGTCCAGATCGGACCCGGAGCGACGGCGTTCACGCGCACCCCCTGCTTGATGGCCAGGTCGGCGAGGCCGCGGGTGAACGTGATGATCGCGCCCTTCGTGGTCGCGTAGGCGAGCAGCGGACCGCTCGGGTCCTGAGCCTGGATCGAGGCCGTGTTGATGATGGTGCCGCCGGGCGGCAGGTGCTCGAGCGCGGCTTTGCAGAGGTTGAACATCCCAAAAACGTTCACCTGGAAGGTGCGCTCGAACTCCGCGGTGTCGAAATCCTCGATCGCGTCCATCGTCCGCTGGTGCGCCGCGTTGTTGACCAGCACATCGAGGCCGTCGAATTCCTCGACGCACCGCGCGACCAGCGCCTTGCAGTGCTCGGGATCGGCGATGTCGCCCGGCACGCAGACGGCGTCGCAACCCGCTTCGCGCACCCATTTCGCCGTTTCCTTGGCGTCGGCGTCCTCGCTCAGATACGAGATGAGAACGTTCGCGCCTTCGCGGGCGTAGGCGATCGCGATCGCCCGACCGATGCCGCTGTCGGCTCCGGTGACGAGCGCGGTGAGGCCGGCCATTTTTCCGCTGCCGAAGTAGGACGTCTCGCCGTGGTCGGCGCGCGGGTTCAGCCCGGCGTCGGTGCCGGGCGGCTTCTGGGACTGCTTGGGATAGGGCGGTTTGGGATACCGCTCGCGGGGGTCGATGAGTTTGGCTTCTTCAGTCATGCCGCTACTTCGCGCGCCGCGGGGCGGGTGGGTGGGTGCAAAACTCAGCGCTGGCATCGGCTTCCAGCCGGAGCGAAGCGAAGACCGCCGAAGGCAAGCCGATGCCACGTTCAGATCAGATCGGCCAGATCTTCCGGCGCGAAGTTCGCCAGCGCGTCGTCGGCGTCGACGGTGCCTTCGAGGAGTTCGCGCTTCTTGCGCTGGAGGTCGAGGACGCGCTCTTCGACGGTGTCGCGGGCGATCAGTTTGATCGAGGTGACGACGTTGCGCTGGCCGATGCGGTGGGCGCGGTCGGTGGCCTGCGCCTCGACCGCCGGGTTCCACCAGGGGTCGAAGTGGATGACCGTGTCGGCGGCGGTGAGGTTGAGGCCGACGCCGCCGGCTTTGAGGCTGATGAGGAAGACGGGAATGTCGTCGTTTTCCTGGAAACGATCGACGACGGCCTCGCGATTTTTCGTCGACCCATCGAGGCGGCAGAAGGCGATGCCGTTTTCCTCCAAGGCCGTGCCGATGCGGTCGAGCATGCCGGTGAACTGGCTGAATACGAGCGTCCGGTGACCGCCGTCGATGGACTCGTCGAGGAGCTCGAGCAGGGCGGTGAGTTTGGCGGACGATTGCTCGGTGGGGAGTTCGCCGCCGAGGAGACGCAGGTCGCAACAGGCCTGGCGGAGTCGGAGCAGCGCGGTGAGCGCCTTCATGCGGGCCGCGCCACCCTGATCCTTCGCCAGGGCGTCGATCTGGTCGCGGGCGCTGCGCTGGAGCTGGGTGTAGGCGGCTTTCTGTTTGTCGGTGAGCTCGACCTCGATGATTTGTTCGATCTTGTCGGGGAGGTCATCAAGGATTTCGGACTTCCGGCGGCGCAGGAGAAACGGGTGGATGCGGCGTTGGAGCCGGGCCCAGAGCGCGCCGCGTTCGCCGTTGAGGAGCGGGTTTTCGTAGCGTTCCTGGAAGTCCTTGCGGCTGCCGAGGTAGCCGGGGAGGAGAAATTCGTAGAGCGACCAGAGATCGCGGATGCCATTCTCGATCGGTGTGCCGGTGAGGATGAACCGGCTGCGGGCCGGGAGGGCGTTGGCGGCCTTCGCGTTCTGGCTGTCGGGGTTTTTGATGTGCTGGGCCTCGTCGAGGATGACGGCGGCGAAATCGATACCGCGGTAGTGCTCGAGGTCGCGTCGCAGGAGCGCGTAACTCGTGACGACGAGGCGGTGGCGCGGAATCTCGGCGAAACGGCGGGCGCGGTCGGGGCCGTCGATCGAGAGCACGGGCAGGTCGGGCAGGAAAGTCCGGGCTTCGCGCTTCCAATTCCACACCAGCGACGACGGACAGACGACGAGCGTGGGGCCGTCGAGTTGCTCGATCATCGCGAGGGCCTGAATCGTCTTGCCGAGGCCCATCTCGTCGGCGAGGAGCGCACCGCTGCCGGATTGCGCCTGACCGAGGAGCCAGCGGGCCCCGTCGACCTGATAGGGCCGGAGGCGCGATTTCAGCGATCCGAGCTGGGCGGTCGAGCTCGCGTCGGGCGCGGCGGCATCGGTCCAGTCGGCGATCGAACGTTCGACGAATCCACGATGAACGGCGGGGATCCGGTAGCCGCCCTTCTGCTGCCGCGGGTCGCAGTCGCGGAGCATGGCTTCGAGGTCGGCGGCGAGCGCTCCGTCGGGCACGGCGATCTGGCCGCTCTTGAGTTTGAGGTGGCTCTGTCCGCCCCGCAGCAACCGCGTGAGGTCGGCTTGCGAGAGGACGGCTTCGCTGCCGGCGGTGTGGTGAACGTGGAGATCGAGGAACCCGTCGGCGGCCTCGCGGAGCGCGAAGTGGGGTTCGATCCGGACGAATTGACTGGTGACGTTCCGGAACCGTTCGCCCTCGGTCACGGTCCACGATTGCTTGAGCTTCGGCAGCTCCGCGGCAAAGAAACGGATCGCCTCGGGCTCGCCCTGGATCACGGCCTTGCCCTTCACCTCCTTGAAGCCGGCCTCGACGAGGCGCGCAAGCGCGGCGCCCTCGGCGGCGGGGTTGCTGGCCCCGGGGCGCTCATATTGGAAGGAGATGTTGGCCTCGAGGTGGCGGAGCGAGCCTTCGATCGTGAGCTGAACGGTGGGGCGCTCGGTCGTCGACGCCGTGGCGGATGAGCGGAGCGCTGTCTCTTCAGTCTTGGCCGCGGACCGGGCGGTCCGGGGTTTGATCACCTGTAGACCGACGGCGATCGAGTGGGCGCAGATGAGGCCGCGGACGCGGGAGTCGCGGCACGGGCAGAGGTTGTCGACGTCGATTCGGTTGTTGAACCGCAATCCGGCCAGGAATTCCTTCCCGCCCTCCGTGATCCGCCCCTTGAGCAGCGGCGGCTCGTAGGTCGCCTCCGTGACGCGGCCGAGTTCGTGGATCTCGCGGGCGTGCTTCCAAATCTGCCAGCCGCCCATGCCCATGAGCGATTTTTCGGTCAATTCGATCGTCGGGTCTTTTGGCGGCGGTGGCACGCGGTGAGTAGAGCCGCAAACCCGACGACTTTCCAGCGATCGCCGAGCCGAAGTTCGAAAGCAATTTGCAATACCTGATGATACGGCCTAGCATCACGGAAATGACAACGAAACCAAAGTTTCTCTTCCCCGGATTGGTCCTGAGCACGGCCATTTGCTTTTTCGGGCTTCCGCTGCCGGCGGCGAACGCGGGCAAGCTGAACGTCAAAAGCAAATCGTCCGTTCTCAAGAATTACCGCCAGCTTCTCCGCACGACCAAGGTCAAGCCGCAGTGGCGGGGCAATCTCGAAGCCGGCATCGCGGGACCGACGTCGAACCGCTACCAGGCTGCCACCCTCCGAGCGGTCAATTTTTACCGAGCGATGGCGGGGGTCGGGCCGGTCACATTCCGCGAAGATTGGAATCAGAAAGCCGCCGCCGCCGCGTTGATGATGGCGGGACAGAATGCGCTCAGCCACTCGCCCCCGACGACGTGGGCATTCTACACGCCCGACGGGGCTGAGGCGGCGGGTAAGTCGAATCTTTATCTCAGCTACACCGGCCCGCTCGCCATCGCGGGCTACATCGAGGACCCGGGCGACACCAACAAATCGGTCGGCCATCGCCGCTGGGTTCTCTACCCGGCATCCATCGAAATGGGCTCGGGCAACGCCTACCAGCGCGGTGTCTTCGGCGCGAACGCGCTGTGGGTGCATCCCGACCGCACGCGGGTGAGCTCCCGGCAGCCGCGCGATAATTTCGTAGCCTGGCCGCCGCCCGGCAATGTGCCGCACACCTTGGTCCATCCGAGATTCTCCTTCTCGTTGGATGGCGCGGATTTTTCCAAGGCGAAGGTGAGCGTCCGGGACGGAAAAAAACGGGTGGGCACCAAAGTGATCGACACCACCCCCGGGTTCGGGAGTCCCGCCGTGGTCTTCGAACCCAAACTTCGCTTTCGGCAATTCTTCGTCTTCAGCGAACGAATCGACAACCGCAACCACCTCGACGTGAACGGACGCAAGCCGCGAAAACTCACGATCAAGGTCACGAACGTCCGCGACCAAGCGACCGGCAAAAAACGGAAATTCTCGTATCGGGTGAACGTGATCCCGGTGAAGGTCAAACGGTAGCCAGTTCGTCCGGAGACGCTCGCGACGCCCGGCGAAGATGGGTCCCTACTCCGCGGACATGAAGCGCTGTCTCGTCCTCCTGTCCTTGGTTCTGACCGGGTGCGCCACCGCACCGGACCGGTCGGCGGCGACTCTGTCTGGGACGGTCACGACCGACACCCCGCTGACTCTGCCCGCTTCGGCCAAACTGACCTTGCTCCTGGTCGACGCGGCGGCGGCGGGTCCGGCGGCGCGCCCGATCGCCGAGGAAACGAAACCGAGCGGCGACTCATTCCCAATCTCCTTCGGACTCCCCTACGAGGCATCGCTGATCACGCCAGAGGGCGACTACCGTCTCATCGCGCAAATCACCATCTACGACGCAGTCTGGTATTCGAACATTCTGGGTCCGAAACGCGTGCTTGCATCCGGCTCGGCGAGGGAGGGAATCGAGGTGCCGGTGCGAAAGGACGGCGTTCTGCGCTGAGCATTTGCAAAGTCACGCGTGGCCTCGGCGAAAGCCGACGAAAGCGGGGCGAGGACGTCTCGTCCTCGTGTTTGGATCAGGAGGGCGAGACGCCCTCCCCCCGCTCGATTGATCAGATCGTCCAATTGACTTGAAAATACTCTCAACCCGGTCCTCGACCGAATCCGGGATTACTCCGCCGCCAGACTGGCGGCTTTGGCGATCGCTCCGGCGACCAGGAGCGCTTCGGCGGGGCTCATGTCGCGGGCGTTCTCGACGTTCAGCGAGACGAAGCCCGTGCTGGCGCTCGTGCTGACCAGGACGCGGGGCGCATCCGGGGCACCGCCGAAGGGGAGGACCGTCACGGTGCGACGGCCATTCTCCGGGTCGGTCGTTTTTTGGATCCACGGGAGTTCCTCCTCGTTTTTGGCGATCACGTCGACGAGCTGAACCGGGTCGAAATTTTTCGCCGAAGCGCGGGCGAGGAGTTCGATGTTTTCGAGCGGATTCTCGCCTCGGCCCAGGAAGGTGAGTCGGATTTCGTCCTGCTGCTGATTGTAGCGGACCTCGTAGCCGCCCTTCGGCGTGAGGCCGCGCAGAGCGAAACGATTGGCGAATTCGATCCGGAAGGCGGGAACGCGCCGGGCGAGCGGCGTGACGAGGGGTTCGGAGACGTGAAGCGTGGGAGCGGCGGAAAGTGTGGTCATGGCTGGAATGTGACGATTTCGTAACGTGGCACGAAAATGATCTTGCGGCGAACGGGTTTTACGGGGCTCCCCGGAGGGGGGTGTGATTGAAAGTGCGTCCAAGGCTGAGCCAAAGGTGCCAGTAAGATTGGGATCAACGAGCCAGCACGCGTCGAGCCGCGAGTAAAGCCGCCCTTGGGTGGCCATGATACCACCCGCGTGGAGAAGCGAATCTCCGGGCACCCTCGGAGTTGGCGGCAGAGCGCCCCAACCAATCCATTACCTGTAAAATGTGACAACCGTCACATTTTACAGGTAATGGATTGATGGCGAGGTCCTCGGAAGGGCCCGGGCTTTACTGCTGGCGAGCCGGAGCTTGCCCGCCGGAAGGCCGCGGATCCGGGGGTCCCCGGACGGGGAGTGGCGAGCGAACAAACGAACGAACGAATGAACGAATGAATCCGCTCCCGATAAAACGTAACGGCCGTTACGTTTTATCGGTCGACTCTGGCGGAATTGGGGGGGGCGTCTGGATGAGGCGGGGGACCCGATGCTGCGAGGCCTTGGGCCGTGGCGATCTCCCACGGACTCGTCGCCGGCCTCCTGGCGTCCCCTCGGTCAGACATTCGTGGCGTTCACGAGATTCTTCTTCCGATCAGGACGCGCTTTCGATCACACCCGCCGGAGGGGGAATGCGCACTACAGGGATCGAACCTGTGACATCTTGCGTGTGAAGCAAGCGCTCTACCGCTGAGCTAAGTGCGCGGGTTGTCCGTCGGTGGACGGTGCGGGGGCCGGGAGAATATGCGTCACCGGTCGCCGACCGCAAGGGAAACGTCGGGCGTCGCGACGGGCAATTCGTAAGCCATGATTGCCAGCCGCAAAGAGGCGCAAAAGGCGCAGAAGAGGAACTCAAAGTCGGGTATCCGAATTTTTTGCGCGTTATGCGCCTTTTTGCGGCTCCGTCGTCTCTTGAAGTGATCTAGTCTCGCCGTTCCATTGTTCGATTATATGCCGCATCCTGTGACCATCGTTCCCCACTTGGAGTTCGCTTCGTTGACCGATGCGGTGGTGGCGCGGGGGGCGGGGCGGGCTCCTTCCCTGGTGCCGGAGCCGATGGTGGTGCCTTCGCTCCCCTTCGGGGATCAACTGCAATTGCGGATCTCGGATCGGCGGGGGGTCTGCATGGGAATCGAGTTTCTGATGCCGGAGGCATTCATTCGTCGGGCGATCGGCGGCGGTCGCGAGGAATGGACGGCGCGCTCGCTGACCTGGCGGATTTTCCCGCACGTCCGGCGGTTTGCGGGGGTGCTGGGGGTGGTCGATCCGGCTCCGCGGGATGCCTTCGCGCTGGCGGGAATGCTGGCGGACCGGTTCGACCAATACGGGCACTTTCGGCCGGAGATTTTTCGCCGGTGGGACGCCGGGGATTCGGCGCTGCCGCCGGGAGCCTCGGAGGCGGAGCGGGCGGCGGAGACCTGGCAGCGCGAGCTTTGGGATCGGCTCTGCGGCGAGGATGGGGTGCCGGCGCACCCGGCGGTGGAGCTCGCGCGGCGGGCGGCGAACGCGGATTTTCGAGCGGAGCTGAAAGCGAAGTATCCGCGATTGCTGGTGGTCGGGACGGGGAGCGTGGATCCGCTCATGGTCGAGGTGCTGGAGTTGCTGGCCGGGGCGGGGTGCGCGGTCGAGCTGCACGTGGTGCTGCCTTCGCTGGAGTTTCTGGGCGACCTGTGGCGGCGGCGCGAGCTGCCTTCGCCGGAGTCCGATCCGGAGGAATTGAATTTCCCGGTGGCCCATCCGTTGCTCGAATCGATGGGACGGCACGCGGTGGGATCGTTTCTGCTGCTGGGTCGGCTGGACGAGCAATACACGCATTGGCCGGAGTCGGGGGACCGGTCGGCGGACGCGGAGTGCGGGTTGCTGACGACCCTGCGGGAGGATATTCGCGGTCTGCGTGAGCCGTCCGAATTGCCGCCGGATGCGGACGACCTGAGCGTGCGGGTGCATTCGTGCTTCGGGCCCAGGCGGGAGCTGGAGGCGCTGCGGGACGAATTGGCGCGGGCCTTTCGCGATTTTCCGGATCTGCGGCCGGAGGAGGTGCAGATCGTGGTGACTGATCTGGAGACCTACGCGCCGCTGGTGGTGGCGGTGCTCGAGAGTGGCGGGAGTCCGCTGCCGATTCGGATGTCCGAGCTCTCGCGGACCGGCCGCGATCCGGTGACCGAGGGTTTGCTCGCATTCCTGGAAATGGCGCGGGAGCGGCGGTTCGAGGCGAGCGCGGTGTTGGAGTTTTTCCAACTGCGCGCCGTCCAAACGGCCCTGGGCGCGGCGGACGATGATCGGGCGCTGGAGAGTCTGCGGCGGTGGGTGCGGGACAGCGGGGTGACGCGCGGGCTGGGCGGCGCCGAGCCGGGGAGCTGGACGTTCGCGCGGCATCGCTTGATCGCGGGCCGGTGGTTTGGCCGCGAGGACGAGGTGACTTATCCCGGCGGCGAGTTCGTTTTGCCGATCTCGGATCAACTCGGGGGCGACTCGCGGCTTCGCGAGGCGTTCCTGGGTTGGTGGTCCGATCTGGCCGACACTCTCGCTGAGTGGGAGGGCGCGGCGGCACCCGGTGACTGGGCGGACCGGCTGGAGCGGGCGGCCCTTCAGCTCCTGGGCGGTGAGAATGAGGCGCTGCTCGCGCTACAGCCCCTGCTCGTCTTCCTCCGGCAGGTGGCGGCGGTGGAACGCGTCGACGCGGGAACGATCGGCGATTGGCTCGAGGGCGAGAGCGCCGAGGCGGGGCGGCGGACGCAAATCTCGGGACGGATCGCGGTCGGGCGGTTTAAGCAATTGCGGAACATCCCGTGCCGCGTGCTGGCGATGGTGGGGCTGCGGGACGGCGCGTTTCCGGGCCAGAACCGGACGCCGGCCTGGGACCTTCTCCAGGCTTCGCCGCGGGCCTGGGATCGGAATCCGCGCGTGGATGATCGCCAGCTTTTTCTCGACGCTTTGCTGACGCCGAAGGATCGGCTGATCATCACGGCACCGACTCGGAACGTCCGCTCGGGTAGGACCGAGCCGTTCTCGGCCTGCGTGGACGAGTTGCTGCGCGTGGCGGCCGTGATGGGGCGGGATGGGGATTCGCTGGTGGTGTCGCACCGGCTCGCGCCCTTCGCCGACGGGTATTTTCGCGAGGATTCGGAGTTGCCGCAGTCGTTCGACCGGTCGTCTGCCGAGGTGGCGACGAGGTTGGAGGCGGATCACCGCGACGTGGGGGTGCCGTTCTACGACGCGGTGCGGCGGGCGGACGGGCGCGCCGACGGCGGTGAGGTGACGGTGCGGCAGTTGGTGGATTTTTGGAAAAATCCGGCGCGCGCGTTCGTGCGGGCGCAGGGGATCGCCGCGGCGGCTCCGGAGGCGGACGACGTCGATCTGGACCGGGCTCCGCTCAGTCTGGACGGGTTGCGGAGTTGGAGCGTGAAGCGGGCGGTCGTCGATCGGATGACCTCGCCGGGAGGGGGCGGGCTGGCGTTGACCGAGGCGGCGCTGCGGGCGGACCGTGGACTGCCGCCGGGTGATCTTGGCTCGTTGGCGTGGGCCGTGAATCGGGAGGTCGGCGAGCCGCTCGGCGAGCGGGTGCGGGAATTGACGGGCGCGACCGAGGGGATCGAAGTGACGTTGGACGACGGCGTGCGGGTGTCCGGACAAATCCGCCTGACGGCCGACGGCGGGAATTTTTTTGCATATCGGATCGGCGAGTTCAAGGCGGCGCGGCACTTCTTGGAGCCGTGGATCGGCGCGGTGGTGGCCGCCGCTGGCGGGCGGGAATTGCCGCTCGCCGCGATCGACGAAGCGGGGCTGGAGACGCCGAAAATCCTCGGCGCGATCCCGCGCGACGAGGCCTTGGGAGCGCTGCGAGACTTGGTGGACGGGTATCGGGCGGGGCAGAGCCGCCCGTTGGAATACGCACCCCAGGCGTCCGACCAGTACGCGAAGGTGCTGGCGAAAAAAGACGTGCGCGAGGCGGTGGACGCCGCGGAATCCGCCTGGAAAGCCGACAGCGCCTACGCGAGCGGGGAAAGTCACGAAGCCTTCGCCGAGCTGGCTTGGCGGGACCGGGACGCCTTCGAGGACCGGGTGGAATGGGAACGGTGGGGCAACGCGGTCGCGGTGCCGCTGCGCGGGTGGGGGGGATACTCGTGAGGGCGGAATTCGATTTTGTCACGACGACGATGCCGCCGGGTCTCTCGGTGATCGAGGCGAGCGCGGGCACGGGAAAGACGTATTCGATCAGCCACCTCGTCCCGCGCTTTCTGCTCGACGGGACGGCGCGGAATCTTGGCGAAATCTTGCTCGTCACCTTCACGAACGACGCGGCGGGCGAACTCGCCGAGCGGGTGCGCCGCGTGCTGGAGAAACTCGCCGCCCCGCCGATTGCCGACGAGGCGACGTCGGACGCCGGACTCCACCGGTTGCGGCGGGAATTCGGCGGGCGGATCCCCGGCGTGATCGGGCGGGCGCTGCTCGATCTGGACCGGCTCGGCGTGTCGACGATCCATTCATTCTGTCAGCGCGTGCTGCAGACCGAGGGAACACTGTGCGGCCTCCCGGTCGTCCCGGAACTGACGCCCGACGTGGACGCGATCGCGGAGCGGGCGCTCGCGGATCTGTGGGAAACGCGCGTCGCCGGAAGCGCCTCGCTCTCGGCCATCGCGACGGCGCGGGGTTGGTCGGTCGGCGATGAGCTTTGGTTCGTCCGCGCCGCGTTCCCGTTGGCCGACGCCGAGTTCGTGCCCGCGCCCCGGGAGTTTTCCGCGAGTCTTGCCGAGGTCGAGGATCTGCCCGCGATGTTCACCGAAGCCGTCTGCGCGGAATTCGAATCCATCGTCGGGGAGCTGACCGCGCCGACGGTGAAAACACCGTCCGAGGCGGTCCGGCGGGCCACGCTCGACGTGCTTCGTGGGGCGGGGAAGTTCGGCGATCCCGGCTTCCTGGCGGCGGTCCAGCGAGTCGCGGAGGCCGAAGGTTGGTTCAACGGGACCAAACAGAAGCCGCTCAAGGCGCGCGCCAAGGCCTGCCAGGCCGTCCGGATCGCGGCGGATGCGCTGGGTTTGCTGGACCGGATTCGTTGGGATTTTCGCCATGATTACCTGCCGGCGATCCGGGAGACGGTCGCGGGCACGCTGCGCGCGAACCGGGAGATCGGTTACGATGGCATCATCGACAGCTTGAGCGAGGCGCTGCGCGGGCCACTCGGTCCGACGTTGGCGGCGCGGTTGCGGGACCGCTACAAGGTCGGGTTGATCGACGAATCGCAGGACACGGACGCGCGGCAGTTCGACATTTTTCGGCGGATCTTCGTCGGATCCGACGGCGAGGCGGCGCTGCCGGATCATCGTCTCATTCTGATCGGGGATCCGAAGCAGGCCATCTACGCCTTCCGTGGCGCGGACGTGAATACCTACCTTGGCGCGCGCGACGGCGCCGGGGAGAACGTGTTCGCCCTCACGAAGACGTTCCGCGCGCCGGAGGAATTCGTGCGCGCGACGAACGCATTTTTCCGACGCCCCGGGTCGTTTCTCAAAGCTGGGTTGGATTTTCCGGAAGCTTCGTCGGGATTGTCGGGGGATTGGCGACTCGTGGCGGCCGACGGCGAGCCGGACGGACCACGGATCGAGGCCTGGATCGCGCCGGACGACGCCGGGGACGAGTATTCCACTGCCGGGCGCCGGCTCGCCCGCATCGGCGGCGCGGTGGCCACGGAGATCGTGCGGCTTCTCAATGGTCCCGCGCGGCTCGAGCGGACGCTCGGGGACGGGGGGGTGGAAACGCGCGACGTCGCGCCGGGTGATTTCGCCGTGCTGACGAATTCGCACAGGGAAGCGGCGGCGATGCGGGACGAGCTGCGCGGGCGCCGGGTCCCGGCGATCCGGGCGGGGGCGGACGACATCATGGCCTCGGACGAAGCGGCGGAGCTCCTCACCCTGCTCCGCGCCCTGCACGAGCCCCGGCGCGAAGGTCTCCGCCTGGCCGCGATGGGCACGCGGCTCCTCGGATTGCACCACGGAGAGATCGCGGATCTTCGCGAGGACGCTTCGGGTGAGGACGAGTGGCTCGAGAGATTTCTGGCCTGGCAGTCGACCTGGCACCGGGCCGGGATCTCGGCGGCGCTGGCGGGAATGGACGCGGAGCGGGGGATCACCCTCCGCCTCGCGCGGCTGGAACGCGGGGAGCGGCGCATCACGAATCTGCGGCAATTGACCGATCTGCTCCAGGCCGCCGGTCTGGAGCTGGGGCCGCGTCCCGCGCATCTGGTGCGTTGGTTGACCCGGGAGATTGGCCGGGCCGGCGCGGGGCGACCGGCGGACGAGCGTCAGCAGCAACTCGAGAGCGACGCCGCGGCGGTGCAGATCGTGACCATGCACGCGGCGAAGGGCCTCGAGTATCCGCTCGTCTTCTGCCCGTTCCTTTGGAGCGCTCCCTCCGGTGGCGGTGGAGTGAAGAAGCTGGCGCGGGCGAGCGAACCGCCCCTGCTCGTCGATCTCGCCCAGCCGACGGACGACGCCATCGCCGCGGCGATCGAACGGGACGCGTTGGAAGACCGGCTGCGTCTCGCCTACGTCGCGCTCACCCGGGCGCAGGTGAAGGCCTGGATCTACGGCGGCGAGTTGGCCGGCACCCGCAGCCGGCCTGGTCCCAGCGCGCTCGACTGGCTGCTGCGAAGCGAAGCGCAACCCGACCTGGCTGATTGGCGGGTGGAAGCGGCGACCGGGGGCCGGGGGACCCGGCACGCGGCGGGTCTGGCGGCGATCATTCGGGACGGTGGTGGCCGGGACGTCATCGCCGGTGTGGCTCCGCCCGCCGTCGATTCCGTGCCGTGGGATGCGCCGAAGGCGGCGGGCGAGTTGGAACTGCGCGCGCTCGATTTCCCATCGATTCCGTCGGCGTGGCAGCTCACGTCATTCTCGGGGCTGACGCGAGAGCAGCATCCGCACGGCGGGGCTCCGTCGATTCTCACCGAGCCTCCGGCGGTGGCCGGGGATGAAAGGCCGGCCAATTCGTTCTTCGACGCACCGGGCGGCACGATGGTGGGGACCGCCATTCACGATTGGATCGAGCGGTGGGACTTCGGCGAATTGCCCAGGGACGCCGTCGGCCCGCATTTGAAGAAATACCCACTACCCGCGCGCTGGCCGGACGCGAAGCTGACCCTCGCCCAGTCGGTCGAGGGCATGTTGATCGATCTCGGGCGGGCGGTCTTGCCCGGATTGGATCTTTCCGTCGCCGAGGCGTGTCCGCGACCGGAAGCCTCCGAGTGGCACTTCCAGCTTCCGCTCAAGGGATCGCTGAGTTCGGCGGCGCTGGCGGAGATTTTCGCCCGGCACGGCGAGAAGGAATACGCAGGAATCCTCGCGGCGCTACCGGTCGAGGAATTGCACGGCTACCTGCACGGGTTTCTCGATCGACTGGCGCGGAGCGGCGACGCCTGGGGCGTCGTGGATTGGAAGACCAACCGTCTCGGGCCGACGCTCGCGAGTTACGGTCCGGACCAGCTGCGGGCCTGCGCCATGCGGAGCCATTACCTCCTCCAGACGCACCTTTACCTCATCGCGCTGCGGCGATACCTCGCGGGCCGGGCGACGGTCGCGGGAGCGTGGTTGGTCTTTCTCCGGGCGATCGACGCCGGTTCCAGCGAAGGAATCCTGCACGTCCACCCTTCCGAGGCCTTGCTCGACGAGTTGGATGGGCTTTTCGAAAAATCCGCAACCGCCGCCGCGCCATGAAGTCGGCCCGCCCCGACATCGAATGGCTCGAGGCCGCGTGGGGATTGCCCGCCGCGGCCGCCGGGGCCGTGGCGGCGCTGCTCGAAGCCGAAACGCACGGGAGCACGGCGTGCGAAATCGCCGACGAGGTGCAGGAATGGGGCCGCGCGGCTTCCCGGCCGAGTGAGGGATTGGTGACTCCGATGGTGTTGGTGCCGCGGGACGGGAAGACCTTCCTGCAGTCGCGGCGGCTCTTTCTGGCCGAGCGCGAGATTGCCGGGGATTTGCTCGCGATGGCGGGGCGGGAAGTCCCGGCGATCAATGACGTCGAGACCGGGCTTGCGTCCTTGTTCCCCGGCGCGGCCGCCGACGACCCCCAGCGGCTGGCGGCCCGGACGAGCTGCGAAAACCAACTGGCGTTGATCACGGGCGGACCGGGCACCGGCAAAACCTACACGCTGGCCCGCATCCTCGCGATGTTCCTGGCCGGTGGGATTCCGCCCGACCGGGTGCGACTCGCCGCGCCGACCGGGAAGGCGGCGGAACGGATGAGAAAGGCGGTGACCGATTCGCTGGACGACCTGCCAACCGCTTTTCAAGCGCATCGCGCCGCACTCGTCCGGGTGGCGGAGTCGAGTTCCACGATCCATTCGCTGCTCGGTTACCACCCCGGGCGGGAGGCAACGCACTTCGGGCGGGCCAATCCGCTGCGGTGCTCGGTCCTCATTCTGGACGAGTGCTCGATGATCGATCTGCTCCTGTGGCAAGCCGTCCTCCGGGCGGTGCCCGCCTCGTCGCGGCTCCTCCTGCTGGGCGATCCGAATCAGCTGGAGAGCGTGGGGCAGGGGAACGTTCTGGCCGAGGTGGCGCGGAGCGCGCGGCGGCCCGGTGCGGCGCTCGGGCGCTGCCACGTTCATCTGACAAAGGCCCGGCGATTCGAGGACAAGCCGGGCATCCTCGCTCTGGCGCGGGCGCTGGAGGAGTCCGATCCGGAGGCGTGCGCGGCGTTGTTGGAAGGTGCCGACGGCAATCCGGACGCGGCGGGGGTGTCCTGGAGCCCGTCGTCGGGCGGGATTCTGGCGCGCGACGAATTGCCGACGACCGTGCTCGCCGCGTTGGACCGGGTCGCTCGCGCCGCCTCTCCCGCGGAGGCTTTGGCGGCGGTCGGTGGAGTCTGCATCCTGACGGCGCAGCGCGAGTATTTCGTTGGCTCGAAGGCGGTCAGCGCGGCGATCGAGGCGCATTTTGCGTCCGATGAATTCGCGCGCAACCATCCGGTCATCATCAATCGGAACGATCCCGAGACGGGGCTGCGAAACGGAACGGTGGGGATCATTCACCGGGAGGACGACGGCCGGCGCCGGGCGTATTTTCCGGCGAGCGGGGCGCGGCTGCGCGATTTTGCCTTGGGTCGGTTGCCGGATTACGGCCCGGCGTGGGCGATCACGATTCACCGCTCGCAGGGGAGCGAATACGACGAGGTGGTCGTCGTTCTTCCCCGCGACGAGAGCCCCATGGCGACCCGCGAATTGCTCTACACGGCGATCACGCGGGCGAAGTCGCACGTCCACGTCGTCGGCGATCTTGCCAGCATCCGCAAGGCCGCACAGACACCGTCGAGCCGCACGACGCTGCTTGGGCTGGCCTTGGAGGAGTGCCGGGCTGGCGGAGGAGGAGCGTCGTGACCTCCGCGGCTACGAAGGGCGAAGGATACCCCGAGCGACCCAAAAAAAGACCCGCGGATTGCTCCGCGGGCCTTTTCGATTCGTAGCTGACCGGTCGCTTAGTAGCGGTAGGTCTCGGGCTTGTAGGGGCCTTCGGCTTTGACGCCGATGTAGGCGGCCTGCTCGGTCGTGAGCTTGGTGAGCTTGGCACCGATCTTCTCGAGGTGGAGTCGGGCGACTTCCTCGTCGAGCTGCTTGCTGAGGACGGTGACGCCCGGCTTGTAGGTCTCGCGGTTCCGCCAGAGGTCGATCTGGGCCAGCGTCTGGTTCGTGAAGCTGTTGCTCATCACGAAGCTTGGGTGGCCCGTTCCGCAACCAAGGTTGACGAGGCGGCCTTCGGCCAGCATGTAGAGCTGGCGTCCGTCTTCGAACGTGTATTGGTCGACCTGTGGCTTGATTTCGAGGCGCTTGACGCCGCTGGCGGCGTTGAGGGCATCGACCTGGATCTCGTTGTCGAAGTGACCGATGTTACAGACGATCGCCTGGTCCTTCATCTTCGTGAGGTGCTCGAGGCGGATGATGTCCTTGTTGCCGGTGGTGGTGACGTAGATGTCGCCCCAGCCGAGGGTGTCCTCGATGGTGAGGACGCGGAAACCTTCCATCGCGGCCTGAAGGGCGCAGATGGGATCGATTTCGGTGACGACGACCTGGGCACCCTGGGCGCGGAGCGCTTGGGCGCAGCCTTTGCCGACGTCGCCGTAGCCCATGACCACACCGACCTTGCCGGAGATCATGACGTCGGTCGCACGCTTGATGCCGTCGACGAGGGATTCGCGGCAACCGTAGAGGTTGTCGAACTTCGACTTGGTGACGGAGTCGTTCACGTTGATGGCCGGGACGCGGAGCTTGCCGGCCTGGTGCATCTCGTAGAGGCGGTGGACGCCGGTCGTGGTCTCTTCGGAGACGCCCTTCCAGGCTTTGAGGTAGGTGGTCCACTTGATCGGATCCTCGGCGTTGACCTTCTTGAGGAGCGCCTTGATGACGGCTTCTTCGGTGGAGCCGGCCGGGGCGTTGACCCAGGAGGAGTCGCCTTCTTCGAGCTCGGCACCCTTGTGGATGAGGAGCGTGGCGTCGCCGCCGTCGTCGACGATCATTTCCGGGCCGGAGCCGTCGGGCCACGTGAGGGCCTTCATCGTGCAGTCCCAGTATTCCTGGAGCGTCTCACCCTTCCAGGCGAAGACCGGGATGCCGGCGGACGCGATGGCGGCGGCGGCGTGGTCCTGGGTCGAGAAGATGTTGCACGAGCACCAGCGGACGTTGGCGCCGAGGTCGGCGAGCGTCTCGATGAGGACGGCGGTCTGGATGGTCATGTGCAGGCTGCCCATGATGCGGACTCCGTCGAGAGGCTTCTCGGCGGCGTATTTGCGGCGGGTCGCCATGAGGCCGGGCATTTCGTGCTCGGCGATCTGGATTTCCTTGCGGCCGAATTCGGCCAGCGTGATGTCGGCGACTTTGTAGTCGAGTTTGGATGGTGTCTCGGTGGTTGTGTTCATAAGTAGTTTTAAGTTTTTAAGAATTAAGAGTTAAGAATTAAGAATTAAGTTTTTGGTTTTGTGATGGCCCTTCTTAGGCCCTGAATCATGGCTGAGATCTCTCGGCTTTCGTTTACGAAGGATTTGGCTGATTCGGATTCGATGACTTTCAATTTTGTTGCGATGAAGAGCTGGGTTCTAAGTTCCCCGGAGGAGCCTTTGGCGATTTTAAGAAATTGACTGAATTCCTTCGTGCCGCCTCGCTCGGCTCCTTCGGCGATATTGCTGGGAATCGAGATTGCGGACCGCTGGATTTGATCGCGAAGACCAAAAATCCGGCAGCCATCGATCGCTTGAATCACGTCGACCGCAAGGCGACAGCTTCGCTGCCACACCTCGAGATCTTCGAACGATTGATAGCTCACCCACTTAATTCTTAATTCTTACGAACTTAAAACTCTTCGCCCGCCCGCCCATTACTTAGCGGCTTTCTCGAGGGCGGCGACTTTGTCGGTGGCTTCCCATGGGAGATCGAGGTCTTCCTTCCCGAAGTGCCCGTAGTTCGTGCTTTTCGAGTAGATCGGGCGCAGCAGGTTCAGTGATTTGACGATGTCGGCTGGCTTGAAGCTGAAGACTGTGGTCACGGCCTTTTCGATCGCTTCCTCGGATACGGTGTTCGTGCCGAAGGTGTCGATGCTGACGGAGACGGGCTGGGGGTGGCCGATGGCGTAGGCGAATTGGACTTCGCACTTCGCGGCGAGGCCGGCGGCGACGACGTTTTTCGCGACGTAGCGGCCCATGTAGGCGGCGCTGCGGTCGACCTTCGACGGGTCCTTGCCGGAGAAGGCACCGCCGCCGTGGCGGCCCATGCCGCCGTAGGTGTCGACGATGATCTTGCGGCCGGTGAGGCCGGTGTCGCCCTGGGGTCCGCCGATGACGAAGCGGCCCGTCGGGTTGATGAGGAACTCGGTGTCGGCGGTGATCATCTTCTTCGGGAGGACCTTTTTGATGATCTTCTCGATGCAGAATTTCTCGATGTCGGCGTGCTTGGCGCCCTCGGCGTGCTGGGTCGAAATGACGACGTTCGCGATGCGGACCGGTTTGCCGTCCTCGTAAACGACGGAAACCTGGCTCTTTGCGTCGGGGCGGAGCCATTTGACCTTGCCCGACTTCCGGACGCGGGTGAGCTCGCGGCCGAGGCGGTGGGCGAACATGATCGGCGCGGGCATCAGCTCCGGCGTCTCGTCGCAGGCGTAGCCGAACATGAGGCCTTGGTCGCCGGCTCCCTGCTCGGCGTGCTTCTTGCCTGCGGCCTTCTTGGCGTCGACACCCTGGCCGATGTCGGGCGATTGGGCGGTGAGGAGATTCGTAATGAAGACCGTGTCGGCGTGGAAGACGTCGTCGTTGTTGACGTAGCCGATCTCACGAATGGAATCGCGGATGATGGATTCATAGTCGAGCTTGGCGGTCGTGGTGATCTCGCCGCCGACGATGACGACGTTGGATTTGACGAACGTCTCGCAGGCGACGCGGGAGTTTTTGTCCTGCGCCAAACAGGCGTCGAGGATGGCGTCGGAAATCGTGTCGGCTACCTTGTCAGGATGGCCTTCGCCGACGGATTCGGAGGAAAAGATGTAGGAACGGGGCATGGTCTTTTAATTGATGTATGAAGGTATGGAGATATATTCATGCGTCAAATGCCGTCAATTCTTAAATCCCTGCGCGCGCTGTCGGATCCGACCCGGATGCGGTTGCTGCGGCTGCTGACCGAGGAGGAACTCTCCGTCGCCGAAGTGCAGGAAATCCTCGGGATGGCGCAGAGCCGGATCTCGGCGAGTCTGGCGCAGTTGAAGCGGGAAGGGTTGGTGGTGGACCGGAGGGTTGGGAAGAACGTGTTTTATTCGTCGGGTCTGGAGGAGACGTCGCCGCTCGCCGGTTTGCTGGAAGATGGGTGCCGGGAGATCCCGGAGGCGTCGCGAGACCGTGAGGCGTTGGGGCTGGCGCTGCGGAAGCGGAAGGACCGGGCGGCGGAGTATTTCGACCGGCTGGCGGGGAAATTTGGTCGGACTTACGTGCCGGGTCGGTCGTGGCAGGCGTTGGCGCACGGATTGTTGCGGCTGCTGCCACGGGACATCGTGATCGCGGATCTGGGGGCGGGTGAGGGGACGTTGTCGCAGTTGCTGGCGCGGCGCGTCCGGCGGGTGATTGCGGTCGACAATTCGAGCCGAATGGTGGAGTTCGGGTCGGCGGTGGCGCGGGAGAATGGGTTCGAAAACTTGGAATACCGCCTCGGCGACATCGAGCAGCCGCCGGTCGGCGACGGCGAGGTTGGAGTGGCGCTGTTCAGTCAGGCTTTGCACCACGCGGCGCGTCCAGCGGTGGCGGTCGCGGAGGCGCATCGCATCCTCGAGCCGGGCGGGCAGGTCGTGATCCTCGACCTGGCGAGCCACGCCTACGAACAGGCCCGGGAGCTCTACGCGCACCAATGGTTGGGCTTTTCGGAGGTGGAATTGCACGGGATGCTGCGGAGCGCGGGCTTCGAGCAGATCGAGATGTCGATCGTGGCCCGGGAAAAGGAAGCGCCGCACTTCCAGAGTCGTGGCGCGGGAGAAAGAGGCGCCACACTTCCAGACGGTGCTAGCGACGGCGGTGCGGGCGGGGGCGTCGTGACCTCCACTTTTACGGGGTGGGCGGCGCATTGCGTCTGGCTCGTGAATTTGATTTTCTTGGGAGTTTGATGACGACCGAGGAAATTGCCAATCGTTTGACGGCACTTCCGGCGAAACTGACGGGAGCTTCCTGGGGTTTCGCCTTCCTGCAGTGTTATCAGGGCACGGACTCGAAGCTGCCGAAGTCGATTTTCGACCGCGTGAAGGCCGGTTCCGCCAATGCCGCGTCCGATCCCGACCGCGAGATCCTCTGGAAGAAACGCATCTTCTTCCAATGGGTGGACCGCGATGTGCGCGCGGCGCTCGCCGAGGCCAAGTCTTCGGCGCTGATCCGCAGTCGCATCAATCGCCCAATGTTCATCCTCGTCGCCTCGGCGGGGGAGATTGCGGCTCATGATCTGGATTCCGGCGAAGATCTGGTGATCGTCCGGGACGAGCTGCCATCCGTACGCCTATTTCTTCCTGCCTTTCGCCGGGCGGAAGAAGATCACCGTCACGAGTCATGCCCTGGAGGTCGACGTCAAGGCGACGCGGAAAATGGCCGTCCTTTTCGACGCGATCCGGAAGGACAACGTCGGTTTTGACGCCCACGATCTCAACGTTCTGCTCGCCCGTCTGCTCTTCTGTTTCTACGCCGAGGATACCGGAATTTTCACCAGACACCTCTTCACCGAATCGCTGGCCTCGCAGACCGGAGACGATGGTGCCGATCTTTCCGCTTACCTCGCGACGCTTTTCCGGCGGTTCGCGACCAAAGAAAAAGCGGGCTTTTCCGCTGCGTTCAAGAAGTTCGACTACGTCAACGGCGGCCTGTTCGAGAACGAGCACCCGGTGCCGGTCTTCACGGCGAAAAGCCGGAAGTTGCTGATCGAGAATGGCCAGATGGACTGGAAATCGATCAATCCGGACATCTTCGGATCGATGTTCCAAGCGGATCATCGACCCCGAGAAACGCCACGAGCTGGGGATGCATTACACCTCGCGGGAGAACATCATGAAGGTGATCTCGCCCCTCTTTCTGGACGACCTCCACGAGGATCTTGGGAAGGCCCGGGGTAAGAGGGCGAAACTCAACGCGCTGCACGCCCGGCTGGCGGCCATCAAGGTCTTCGATCCCGCTTGCGGTTCGGGAAATTTTCTCATCCTGGCCTACGAGAAACTCCGGAAGCTCGAGATGGAAATTTACGCCGAGCTGGGAGCATTGGACCCGCGCCAGGAACTCCCGATGCCGCGCATTCACCTCGATCAGTTCCACGGCATCGAGATCGACGATTTCGCGCGGGAACTCGCCATGCTGGCACTCTGGATCAAGGAGCATCAGATGAACCTGGTCTTCAAAGAGCGGTTCCGCAGCAGCCCCGAGGCTTTGCCGCTGCGCGAAGGTGGTCGGATCGTTCGGGAAAACGCGACGCGGTGTGATTGGAACGAAGTGTGTCCCCGCACGGCTGCCGATCGCGATGGGGTGGAGCGGTCGCTGGAGATTTACGTGATGGGGAATCCGCCGTATTTGGGATCGAACATGCAGGACGCCCAGCAAAAACTGGACCTGAAAGATCTCGCGAAAGAGCGCGGCCTCGATGCCTACAAAAAAATGGATTACATATCCTGCTGGTTTCTCAAGGCGGGTTCCTACATTGGCGGATATCCAACCAAGTATTCGTTCGTCACGACGAATTCGGTTTTCCAGGGCGAACACGTCGCACTTCTTTGGCGTCCGCTTTTCGAGGAAGCCAAAGTTGAAATCGAATTCATTTGGGAATCGTTCAAGTGGAGAAATTCGGCAGCGGGCAATGCAGGTGTGACCTGCCAGATCGTCGGAGTCAGAAACCGTTCGACCGAAAAGCGGTCGATTTATCGCGATTCGGGTGTGACTCGAGCTGACAAAATCAATGGTTACGGTCGTCCCCTCGACGACATTTGGATCTACCGTCGCTCGGATCAACTGTCCGGGCTTCCGCCCGTGCGGCTTGGTAATAAGCCCTCCGATGGGGGAAACCTGATATTGGATCGGGACGGGAGGAATCGCTTGTTCGAGGAAGCCCCAGCTGCCTCGAAATGGGTGAAGGCTTACATGGGCGCTGACGAGTTTCTGGACAAGAAAGAGCGGTGGTGTCTGTGGATTGAGGATCACGAGGTCAAAAACGCCGCTCGAGTCCCCGAAATTGCCGACCGATTGAACTCGGTTCGTTCAATGCGCGAACGCAGCACGGAGCCAAGCACGCGTGAGTTAGCAGAAACGCCGCATCGGTTTTATTTCATTTCGCATCGGGATACGGAGTCGATCATTTTTCCCGGACATACTTCGGAAACGCGAGAATACATCCCGTTGGGATTCCTTGACGGAAACACCGTTATTTCGAACGCGGCCCAAGCCGTTTACGACGCGAAGCCGTGGATTTTCGGCGTGCTCTCATCCAAGATGCACATGGAGTGGACAAAGTTGGTTGCGGGACGATTAAAGACCGATCCGCGCTATTCCTCCTTCGTTTACAACAACTTCCCGATCCCCCCGATTTCGGACGGGACGAAGGAGGAGCTGGAGGCGGCGGTTTTCGACATCATCGACATTCGCGAGCGTTACTCGGAGATGACGTATGCCGACATGTATGACCCTGGGCAGATGCCGGCCGATCTGCTCGATGCGCACCGGGTGCTCGACGGGATCGTGGACCGGTGTTACCGCGAGCGACCGTTCTCGGGCGTCGCGGAGCGGCTCGAGCATTTGATCGCGCTCTACCATGAGATGACGGCATCGGAAGGGGAAGCGGTGGGATGATCGAGGACCTCCTCAAGGATCTCAATCTTCTGGACGAGCACCCGACGCTGGAGGCCAAGGCGTGTTCGTCGGGCCAGCTCGGCAATTCCTTCTTCGAGACGGTCTGCGCATTTGCGAACGAGCCGGGTCAGGGTGGGGGGCGCATTCTGCTCGGGGTCGGGACGGCGGAGGGAGATTGGTTTGGGGGGTATGAGGTGGTGGGAGTGGCGGACCCCGACAAGCTACAGAGCGACATCGCGACCGGCTGCGGCTCGATCTTCAACGTGCCGATTCGACCGCGCATCGTGCCGGAGGTCTATCGGGAAAAGGTGGTTCTCATCGTCGAGATCGAGGAGCGGGCACCGTCGGAGAAGCCGGTGTATTTTCGAAAGCAGCATCTGCCGCTCGGAGCTTGGCGGCGCATCGGATCGTCCGATCAACGCTGCACGGAGGACGACATGGTGGTGTTCTTCGGCTCGCGGCAGGAGGAGAGTCCGGACTTGATGGTGCTGCGGCATTCGACGGCCGGGGATTTCGACCCGGACGCGATCGAGCACTATCGCGAGCTGCGCCGACGCGCGAATCCGCAGGCGGAGGAGCTGAGTTTCAACGACCACGATCTGCTGGCTTCGCTGAACGCCATCCGGGAACAGAGTGGTGAGTGGCACCCGACGCTCACGGGCTTGCTGATCTTCGGCTCGCGACTGGCGCTGCGGCGGGAGCTGCCGGTCGTGCGGGTCGATTACATCCGGGTGGCCGGGAAAGAGTGGGTCGAAGATCCCGATCGGAGGTTTGTGACGACCGTGGACATGCGGGGGCCGTTGCTCCAGCTCGTGGATCGAATCTCGGCGGCGGTGATGGACGATCTACCGAAGGGATTCGACCTCAAGGAGGGGCGGAATCAGGCGGATACGCCGACGTTGCCGGCGCGGGTCATCCGCGAAGCCATCGTGAATGCGCTCATGCACCGGTCGTATCGGGAGCACCAGCCGACGCAGGTGATTCGCTACAGCAACCGGATCGAAATCAAGAACGCGGGATTTTCCATCAAGAACGAGGACGCGCTGGGGCAGACGGGTTCGGAGCCGCGCAATCCGAACCTGGCGGCGATTTTCCACGAGACGAACACGGCGGAAACCAAGGGAAGCGGCATTCGGACGATGCGGCGATTGATGCAGGAGAATGGGTTCAGCCTGCCGACCTTCGAATCGAGTCGTTCGGACAATCACTTCATCACCCGCCTCCTCTTGCACCACTTCTTGTCGGAAGCCGACATCGAGTGGCTGGGTCAGATCGACGCCGCGTTGTCGGACAGCCAGCGGGTGGCTTTGATTTTTCTGCGGGAGCAGGGGGCCATCGACAATCCGACTCTGCGGCAACTGACCGACTGCGACGTGCTGACGGCGAGCAACGATTTGCGGAAATTGCGGGACCTGAAGTTGCTGACTCAGAAGGGTAAGGGAACGGCCACCTACTACGTCGCGGGAGCCGACTTCCCCGAAGACGTGGGCGGGAGAGGCGGGAGTGAGCATGCTACTTTAGGCGAAAAGCATGATACTTTAGCCACTGGGCATGATACTTCCGCCCGCGGGCATGATACTTTGGCGACCACTCTGCCCGCGGCCATCCAGCGGCGAATCGATCGACTCGGCGGGCGGCCGGGGCATCGGATCCGCTCGGTCATTCTGGAATTGTGCGCGTGGCGGGAACTGAGTGCCAATCAGCTCGCCAGATTGCTGAACGACCGCAACGTGGTGTCGCTCAAGCGCGAGCACCTGTCGCCGATGGTGCGGGCGAAGGAACTCGAATACACTCACCGCGACATGGAGAAACATCCCGACCAGGCTTACCGCACACCCAGGGGTAACTCCGGAGCCTGACGAAGACGCATGCCGAACCTCATCGAGATCGAATACGAGCAGACGGGAGTCAGCGCGAAAACCGACGTCTTGGGGATGCGCGAGATGCAGGCCCGCGCCTACGAGGCCCGGACCCACCAATACATTTTGCTCAAGGCTCCGCCGGCCAGTGGCAAGAGCCGGGCGATGATGTTCCTGGCGCTCGACAAGCTGGCAAACCAGGGAATCAAGAAGGTGGTGATTGCCGTGCCGGAGCAATCGATCGGCGCTTCCTTTCGGGACGTGGCGCTGTCGAACGACGGATTCTGGGCGGATTGGACGCTCGACGTGGATCTCTGTCTGTCGGAGGGAAATCAGGCCAAGGTCGCGACGTTCACGGAATTTCTGAAGGACCCATTTGCCCGGGTGCTCGTTTGCCCGCACGCGACGTTTCGCCTGGCTGTCGCCAAGCTCGGCGTCGAAGCGTTCGCGAACACGTTGATCGGGATCGATGAGTTCCACCACGTCTCGACGGAGGGCGAGAACGTGCTCGGCGATTGCCTGGACCGCATCATGACCACGACGAACGCGCACGTGGTCGCGATGACGGGGTCGTATTTCCGCGGCGACAACGTGGCGATCCTCTCCGCTGAGAACGAAGGGAAATTTCACGACGTCATTTACGACTACTACGAGCAGCTCAATGGCTACGAACACCTGAAGTCGCTCGGGATCGGCTACCATTTTTACCAGGGTAAATACATCAGCGCGCTGGCTGGGGTGCTCGACGTCGAACGCAAAACGATTGTCCACATCCCAAGCGTGAACGCGCGCGAGGCTTACGCGGACAAATACACCATGCTGGGCGACATCATGGACGTCATCGGGACCAATGCCCGCACCGACGAGAAGACGGGCGTGATCACACTCACGACCGCGGCTGGGAAAGATGTGCGGGTGGCCGACTTGGTGACCGACGACGACGAGAAGCGGGCGCGGGTGAAGCGCCATCTCGCCGAAATCACCGGCGAGGACGAGATGGACATCATCATTGCTCTGGGGATGGCGAAGGAGGGTTTCGATTGGAAATACTGCGAGCATTCGTTGACGATTGGCTACCGGGGATCGCTCACGGAGGTGGTTCAGATCATCGGGCGATGCACGCGGGATTCGCCGAACAAAAGTCACGCGCAGTTCACGAATCTGGTGGCCGAGCCGAACGCCGAGAGCGACGAGGTCGCCGAGGCGGTGAACGACATGCTCAAGGCGATCACGTGCTCGTTGCTCATGGAGCAGGTGATGGCGCCGATCTTCAAATTCAAGCCAAAGGTCGATCCGAACGAGCCGGGGAAGCAGGGCAACACCATCGCGATCAAGGGACTCGAGACGCCGTCCACCGAGAAGGTGCAGAAGATCGTCGATACCAAGCTCGGGCAATTGAAGGCGGCCATCCTCGGGTCGCCGGACCTCCAAAAAGCGATCATCAACCAGACCGAAGCGGCGTTGGTGAACAAGCAGCTCATCCCGAAAATTGTGATGGAAACCTTCCCCGACCTCACGCAGCAGGAGGTCGGCGAAGTCACCGACCACGTGCTGGCGGACACGTTGTTTTCCCACGGCAAGCAGGTGCAGGAAGGCGATAAGAAGTTCATCAATTTCGCCAACAAGTTCGTCGATCTCGACGACCTTCACATCGATATGATCTACAAGATCAACCCCTTCCAGCACGCCTACGAAGTGCTGTCGAAGTCTCTCGACAAAGACGTGCTGGAATCCGTGCAAGGGGTGCTGGCGACGCAGAAAGCAAGGATCACCGCGGAAGAGATTAACGCCAACTGGCACTTGGTGGAAGCGTTCGAAGCCCATCACGGTTGCCTGCCGAGCTACAAATCGAAGGATCAGTTCGAATTGCGGCTCGGGTTGATGGTGCAGAAGGCGCGGCAGCTTTACCTCGAGGCGAACGCGACGGAGGACCTGGAACTCGCCTGAGCCATGCCACTGCACCCGGACATTTTGGCGAAGGTGGGCGTGTTTCTCGCGAAGCACCAGCTCGACGAACCCGATCCAGCGAAGGAACCGACACCGGAAAAGTCGGTGTTTCTGGCGGGATTCCGGGAGATCCAGGATTTCGTCGAACTGAACGACCGACTGCCGGAGCGGGATCGCTCGATTGCGGAACGCAAGCTCGCGTCGCGACTGCGGGGCATCGTCGAGGATGAAGAAAAACGGACGTTCCTCGCGCCGCACGATGTGAGCGGGATCATCGCGAGGTATTGCGAGGCGACGGGCTACGAGCTGCGACCGACGGAAGCTTCCCTTGAAAAGAAATTTCCGCCCACCGCGCCGCAACCCGTCGTCCCAGACGCCCTCAAGGGGATTGCGGGGAGTCGAGCCTTCGCCCGAATCATGGGAGCCGAGCCGAAGGAGAAAGCGCTCTTCGGCGGCCGCTTCGCCAAAAAGCCGAAGAAAGATCAGGAGATGCCCGACCATGTCGCGCAGCGCAAAACCTGCGCCGACTTCGATGCGTTTCGCCCGCTCTTCGACCGGTGCCTGGCCGATCTGAAGTCCGGCGTCCGAAAGGCGGTTCCTTTTAAAAACGAGCAGCACATCGAGCCGGGGAAATTTTACGTTCTCGGTGGCCTTCTTTGCTACGTGGCCGCGACGGGCACGCCCTACAAACACAAGGGCAAAACGAATACCCGGCTGCGGCTCATCTTCGTCAACGAGCGCGAGTCCGACATGCTGCTGCGGTCACTGTCGACGGAACTCTACAAGGGTGGGCTGATGATCACTGAAACGAGTTTCGATTTGTTCCCCGATCCCGACATCACGGTGGAAGATCAGGTCTCGGGCTGGATTTACGTGCTGCGATCCAAGTCGACCGCGCCGCAAGTCGAGGCGATTTCGAATCTGCACAAGATCGGGTTCACCACGACGCCCGTGGCGCAACGGATCGCGGGTGCGGAGAAGTTCGTCACCTACCTCTGCGCTCCGGTGGAGGTCGTGGCCACCGCGAAGACGGCCAATCTGCCGGTCTTCGGGTTGGAACAGGTCATCCATGCGGTGTTTGCGAAGGCGCGGCTCGACATCGACGTCATCGATGCGGACGGGCAGATCAAAAAGGCAACCGAATGGTTTTCGGTGCCGTGGCCTGTCATCCAGCACGCTCTGGCCCTCATCGCTTCGGACCAAATCCAGCATTACGAATACGATCCGACCGCCGAGCAAATGCAATTCCGCGCCTGAAAATCCGCGACAAGCAGGTTATCAAGCGGGCAAATCGATGAGCGTGCGACCGAAAACCATCCAAATTTTTTTACCCGGCGGGGATCCGCAGGGGATTCGTGTCGCGGAGATCACGACGCGGATTGTTCAGGTGATCGAGGTGCCGCGGAGTCTGCTTCCGGCGTTTCTCAAAATGCCGGAGAGCGGGCAAGTCGCGGTTTATTTTCTCTTCGGAGAAGGGAGGGACGGGGAAGAGCAGAGGGTTTATCTCGGGCAGACGGGTGATCTGAGATCCCGGCTTGTGAGCCACAACCGGGAGAAGGATTTCTGGCAGAAGGCGTTGGTCTTGATCTCTCGCACGAACAGCTTGACGCAGACCCACGCGCTGTTCCTGGAGTGGCATTGTCTCCAAGCGACGCGGCGAGCGGGGCGGTTCGCCGATGAGAACGGCAACGCGGGCAGCAAACCGCACACCCCCGCACCGCTCGAAGCGGATTGCCTCGAGATCTTCGAAACGGGGGAGGCGCTACTCGCCACCCTCGGGTATCCGGTTTTTGAAGCGGTGGCCGCCCCGACCTTACGACCGGAGGAAAGCGAGACGTTCCACTGTCGGGGCTCGGGCACCAATGGGCGCGGGCTCTACACGCGGGAAGGATTCGTCGTGCTGAAAGTTTCCTTGGGTCGAAAAACGAACGTGCCATCGATGGCGGGTTCCTCCGGCGAGCGTATTCGCAAGGCGCTGTTCACGTCCGGCGTGATGCGAATCGACGGGGATTCCGTTGTCTTCGAGAAGGATCACCTGTTCCGCTCGCCGAGCATGGCGGCAATCGCATTGATGGGGCGCGCGGCTAACGGCTGGCTGGAGTGGAAGGCGGAGGACGGGCGGACACTGGACGAACTCAAGCGGCAGGATCTGGCAACTCCGATGCCGCCAGCGTGAAACTGGCGTCGAATGCCGCGGGGTGAGGATTCGGACGTAGGCGGGAAGTTCTTCCACACCACGCGGTAGGCTGGTGAGTCATTGGGATCTATCGAGCTCCGTATTTCGCGGCGGTGTCGCCGGTCGCCGTCACCCAATTGTCTGCGCTGTTTCAAAACGATTCAGATGACCTCAGAGCCGACCTTGTTAATAACGTTTGGCGTTCCTGCGGCTCGAGGACGAGGTCGTAGAGTTCGGATTCGGGCCGTGGGCGCTTGGACTAACCGGTAATCTTGAGGAGGAGGTTTAGAATGGGACGCGCCGATGTTGTCCGGAATGAAGCGGGGATTGGGAGGCGTGAAACGGTGAGACTAGACGAGCGGTGGCGATCGGTTTTGGGCGATTTCGAATCGAATTGCGACTTCACCACGGATCGCCGCCGGGCGATGGCTCAATTTGGGAAGACAAAGCCGTTTGGGCGGCGAGGTCCTGCCGGTCATGTTTGCGGCAGTCCGCTCGAATCGGGAGGGCAACCGCTTGGATGCAATGGACAGGCCGAGGTCGGTGCCGGCGGTGCGGGCGTAGCGATTAATGAGCGTGAGCGTCGTGACCTCCGCTTCTACGGGGTGGGCGGTGCGGTGCCGGGCGGCTGGAAGCTGGTGCGGTTCGCGTTGATGAAGGTGTCGAGGGTGGTGGCGGGGTGGCCGGTTAGGCGGGTGAAGGTGTCGGTGACGAGGTCGGCGTCGCCGCGGTGGAAGGCGCGGAAGTGGCAGAGGACGTCGGTCTCGAGGGTGGCGGGATCGAAGCCGGCTTCGGTGACGAGCATCTCGCCGAAGTCGTCGACGGGCATATCCTGATACGTGATGGGGCGGCCGAGGATCCGGGTGAAGTGGGCGGCGATCTCGGCGAAGGTGACGGCTTCCGGGCCGGTGATTTCGTAGTTCTGCTCCGCGTGCGCGGCGGGGTCGGTGGTGAGGACGGTGGCGGCGGCGCGGGCGCAGTCGTCGAGGGCGACCATCCCGATTCGGCCATCGCCGGCCGCACCGAAGATCGTGTCCATCGTGCGGATCGTCTCGGCGGCGGGCCGGAGGTTGGATTCCATGACGGTGTTGGGAGAGACGAGGGTCCAGGGGACGCCGGAGGCTGAGAGGTGGTCGATGACGCGTTCGTGTTGGGTGATGAGTGGGTCGCCGCGATGCCGGACGGCACCGAAGATCTTGACGACGTGCTGGACGCCGGAGCGTCGGGCGGCGTCGACGAGGGCGGTCTCGCGGGCCTCGATCCGATCGTCCATGGGCGACACGAGGAAGACGCGGTCGATGCCGTCGAGGGCGGCAGGGAGGGTCGTCGGCGCATCCAGATCGCCGACGGCGGCTTCGGCTCCGCGGCGGCGCAGGTCGTCGGCTTTGGCTGGTGAGTGGGTGAGGGCGCGGGCGGGCTGGCCGTCGGCGAGGAGGTGGTCGAGGACCCGTCCGCCGAACATTCCCGTCGCGCCGCACACCAGAATCATGGAATCGGTTTAGAAACGTGCGCGCCGTCTGTCAATCGAAGCGGCTTGGTGATTCAGTGGGATCGTGATGGCGCGGTCATGGCTTTAGATTCGATTTTGCGCGAGGCGCGGGGGACGGTGGTGTTGGCGGTGCCGCTGGTGGCCGGGCAGGTGAGCCAGATGCTGATGGGCGTCGTCGATACGGTGATGATCGGGCAGCTTGGGGTGGTGCCGCTGGCCGCGGCGACGTTGGCGATGACGCTGGTTCACATCCCGCTCATCGCTGGGATCGGGGTGCTGGTGTCGGTCTCGATCCGGGTGTCGCAGGCCCGGGGGTCCGGGGACGTGGCGGGGGCGCGCGGGGCGGTGCGGAACGGGCTGTATCTGTCGTTTTTGTTTGGCGGGTTGGCGCTGGTGGGTGGCTTCGTCACGCAGCCGTTTCTCGGGATGTTGGGTCAGGACGCGGCGGTGGCGGAGGCGGCACGGGGGTATTATCTCATCGTGATGGCGTCGCTGGCGCCGGGGTTGGCGTGCATGGTTTTCAAGAATTTTGCGGACGCGATGAACCGGCCGTGGGGGGCGTTCTGGATTCTGCTCGGGGGAGTGGGGCTGAACGTTTTTCTCAACTGGGTTCTGATTTACGGGAACCTGGGTGCGCCCGCGATGGGGCTGGAGGGGGCGGGCTGGGCGACGCTCATTGCGCGGGCGGTCGACGTGGTGGCGCTGTTGGGATGGACGGCGCGGTGGGGGAATTTCGGCGAATGGGTGCCGCGGCGGTGGTTGCGGTGGCCAGACTGGGTGGTGATGCGGAGTCTGTTGCGGGTGGGGTTGCCGACGAGTGTGCAGTTGCTGGCGGAGGTGGGGGCGTTCGTGGCGGCGACGGTGATGATCGGGTGGATCTCGGCGGAGGCGTTGGCGGCTCACCAGGTGGCGATCACTTGCGCGGCGACGACGTTCATGGTGCCGCTGGGGATCTCGATGGCTCTCACGGTGCGGGTCGGCGAGGCGTGGGGCGCGGACGAGCGGGCGCGATTGAAGCCGATCGTGACGGGCGGATTGGTGATGGGCGCGGGCGTGATGGTCCTGAGCGCGGTGACGTTTCTGCTGGCGGGGAGCGTGATTGCGGGGTGGTTCATTCAGGATTCGGCGGTGATCGGAATCGCGGCAAATCTACTCGTGCTGGCGGGGATTTTTCAGGTGAGCGACGGAATTCAGATCACCGCGGCGGGGTGTCTGCGGGGGATGAACGACGTGCGGATTCCGGCCTGGATCGCGCTGGCGGCTTATTGGGTGGTGGCGCTGCCGCTGGGGGCGGCGTTGGCGTTTGGCCTGGGGATGGGGGCGGTGGGAATTTGGTTGGGGCTGACGGTGGGTCTGGCGATCGCGGCGGTCTGGATGGGGTGGCGGGTTTGGGGGTTTGTGAGGGGGTAGGTGCGGCCCCAATCGAGCCGGAATGCGGTTGCCCTTGCGCGTTGCGGATTGATTTTCCTCGGATTACACCTGTTCGCTAATGTTCTGGTTTTGAGGGTCAGCGAGTTTCAGATCGAGTTTCCTTCCTGCGCGGCTCATCCGTCGCCGGGGAATACCTTCACGACGGCGGGACCGGTGGTCGTGGTGGGAGCGAATGGAGCAGGGAAATCGCGCCTCGCCGAATGGCTCGAGCAGCAAAATCCGGTGAAGACCCATCGGGTTGCGGCTCAACGGCTGTTGCAGTTCCCGGATGATTTTGCGGTGACCGGAATTGATAGCGCTACGAAGGCGCTGCTGTTTGGTCACAAAGATTCCGCGGTCGATTCAAAATTTTTTGTCCGCTGGGACCCGGCCCGCCACGACAAAATTCTGAACGACTACGAAAATTTGGTGACGCTTTTGTTCTCCGAGGGGGCCCAAGCCAGCGAGGAATATTTCCAGAGGATGAAACTTTCTGGCAGCTACGAGCCACCACCGGTTCGCAAGCTCGATATCATTCAGCGGATCTGGGCTGAGATCCTGCCGAATCGGGAGCTGGTGATCGGGGGAAACAAGGTCGAAGCTCGGCAGAGAGAGCGCGGAGCGGCTTACAACGCGAGTGAAATGAGCGACGGGGAGCGCGTCATTTTTTACCTGATTGGTCAGTGCCTCTGCGCGCCCACGGGGGCGACGATCATTCTCGACGAGCCGGAATTACACCTTCACCGGGCGATCCAAGCGCGCCTGTGGGACGCGGTCGAACTGGAACGGCGTGATTGCCTTTTCGTTTACCTGACCCACGACCTGGATTTTGCCGCCTCGCGGGCGGGAGGAAGCAGAATTTGGCTCAGGGAGTTCTCCGGCGGGAACGGGTGGGAGTGGGACTTCGTGCCCGATGAGACCGCGTTACCCGAAGCGCTGCTCTTGGAGGTCTTGGGGAGTCGAAAGCCCGTTCTTTTCGTGGAAGGGCAGGCGGGCGGGACGGACGAACGTCTTTATCGATTGCTGTTCCCTGCGAAACACGTTGTTCCCATGGGTGGCTGCACCGCGGTCATCCACGCCACGGCGACCTGCTCGGATCTGCGGTCGGGTGGTCGGCTGCACATCGAAGCGACTGGGTTGATCGATTTGGACGGTCGAAGTGAGGCCGAAGTCGAAGGATTAGCAAAGATCGGCGTCAAAGTGCTTTCAGCCTCGGAAATCGAAAATTTACTGATCAGCGAATCGATCGTCCGACTTGTCAGCCAACATCTCGAGCGAGAACCCGAAGAAGACGTCGAAAGCGTCAAACGGGTCGTTTTCGAAAAACTGAGCGAAGACATCGAGCGCCTCGCGACGGAACTGGCTGGCCGCGATCTCGATCGGGTGCTCCGCGAATGGCCGTGGAAACATCGCAACCCGGGCGCGTTGAAGCAGTCGCTCGCGGATCACCTCGCTCGAATCGATGTCGTCGAATCCGTCGCACGTTGGGATCGGACGATTCGAAAAATTGTCGATGAAGGTGACTACACGGAAGCGTTACGCGTTTATCCAAACAAGGGCTTGCCGTCGGCTGCGGGCCGGATTCTCGGACTGCGCGACTATTCGGATTTTGTGCTTCGTTATCTCGCGAGTCCCCGGGGCGGCGGATTGCTATCGAGTCTGTTGGACACCGTAACCGAGGTTGGAGGTGCCACCCGACCATGACGTCATCCCGGGTGGTCATCGAGGAAGTCTTTCGGCGCTCGGATCAAGGGGTGCTCCGCCCGTTTCTTTGCCGGGGTAGCGATGGGGAAATCTACTTCGTGAAGGGCCGGGGGGCTGGGGGCCGGGATCTGGTCGCGGAATACGTGGGGGCGCGGCTTGGGACGATTCTCGGTCTGCCAATTCCCGCGTTTTCGATCGTGGAAGTGTCCGCCTCGCTGGTCAACGGGAGCGATCTGGAAGGAATTTGGGAGTTGGGGCCGGGTCCGGCGTTTGGGTCGATGCGGGTCGAATTTGCGCAGGAGTTGGGGCCGTCGACGGCGGTGCGGGTCACTCCGGAGTTGCAGGCAAGGGTGCTACTGTTCGATTGGTGGATTCGAAACGAGGATCGAACGCTGACGGATCGCGGTGGAAATCCGAATCTGGCATGGGACATGGCTGGTAGTGAACTCGTGGTCTTCGACCACAATCTCGCTTTCGACGATGAGTTTGATGGCAGGCGGTTTCAGGATTCCCACGCGTTTCGCGAGCGGTTGTTCGAGTTTTCGGACTCCACTTTCCGTCGGCGGGAGACGGATCGGTTGACGGTCGCGATGGGGGAGTTCGCCGCGATCGTCGCGGAGATTCCGGAAGCGTGGACGGACGGCGAGTCCCGGGACGACGAGTATTTTGACATCGACGGGTTGCGGCGGACGTTGGATCGTTTTCGGTCACCCGGATTCTGGGACCTCGAGCTATGAAACTTGCCTGCAATTACGCCGTGGCCCGCTTCCTTCCCTACGTGGAGACGGAGGAGTTCGTAAACGTGGGGGTGGTGCTTCATTGCGCGGAAACCGGGTTTTTCGATTTTCGATTGGGGCGGAAGTGGAGCCGGGTGACGGATTTTTTTCCCGAGTTGGACCGGGAGCTCTATCGCAACGCGGCGCAGCTTTTCCGAGTCGATCTCGACGACGCGAAGGCGATGGCTGATTCGGGACATCCTCTGCAACTGCGGATCGGCGAGGTGCCGGCGGAGGGTCCGGCGGTCTTCCGGGAAGTGGTCCGGGCGCGGGAGTCGTTGTTTCGATTCGGTGCGGTCCGGACGGTGATGGCCGTGGATCCGCGGGCGAAGCTCGAGGAACTTTTTGCTTTCTACGTGGACCGGCAATTCGCGCGGGAGCGGGAATATCAGGAGACGCGCATGACGAATCATCTTCGAAAAGCGTTCTTTCGCACGGGTGCGGCGATGTTTTTCCGCAGCGAGGCGATCGGCAACGAGAAGTATTCCGTGAACGTTCCGTTCGTGCATCGGCGGGGCAACGTCGCGGTCAAGGCAATCAAACCGCTGGATCTCAACAAAGAAACCTCGACCAAGATCTACGAGCACGGTGATCATTGGATCAACCGGGTTCGGCGTCTTCGTGAGATCGATTGCTTGCCGGAGCAATTTTTGTTCGCGGTTCGGTCGCCCGAAGGCACTTCCAAAACGCGAATCGATGCGGCCCGCGAAATCGAACGTGAACTGGTGCGGATGGAGACCAAGGTTCTCCCGTTTCGGGCCGAAGCTGAGGTGCTGGAGTTCGCGCGAGTGGCCTGATTGGTGACGCTAGATCTCATGCCGTCGCAATTTCTTTGCGTGTTCGGTCTGGATCGCGGTCCGCTACCGGGAATGCCAGATGGGTTCAGGTTCGCTTGTTGGGTAGTTCTCGTAGCGGGCAAGGACGAGAGGATGGTTGAGATCGATCCGGTGAGGGTGCGGCGACGTGGACGTGGGTTGCGGGAGGCTCGGAGCAGACTGCACCGGCTCTGCGAGGCAGCCCGAAGGGCGAGACGAGCGGGAGCGAGCGAGTCACAATATGCAATCGGCTCGGTGGCGCATTGCCGGGTCGGCGGCTGGAGCCGGAGCGAATCGGAGACCGACGGAGGCAACCCGCCGCTCCTTGAGCTGGGCTCGGTTCGATCAATCGCACGAGCGGTCCTGATCCGACTTTCTCACCTTCCGACCTTCGACACCTCGAGGATGGCGCTTCGCGCTTGGGTTGGTTCGGCGATTGCAAATCGCCGCTCCTTGAGGCGGCCTCTTATACCAATTCCACAAAATATCTGGATTCTCACGCGAAGCCGCGAAGCCGCGAAGAGGTCTCGCGGCCATCGTATTCCTCGCGCCTCCGCGGTGTCGCGTGAGTCTGATTATTTACCGCGTTGGGTCTTAGAAAGCGGGGATGTCCTTCAGGGTTGTGGTCGGTGGACTTTCGCGGGCTGGTTCTTTGGCCTTGGCGCGGGTGGGGGCTGTCGGGGTGGCGGATTCGGTCCAGGCTCCGAGGTTGGCGGCTTTGGCTTTGGCTTCGAGATTTTCCAGGACGTGCTGGTAGCTGTCGGCGGAGATGCCGCGGGGGTGCGCGATGTGGTGGCCGTGGATGCGGGCGAGGCCGGCGGCGACGAGGAGCTCGGCGAGGTCGCCCTCGGGGGTTTCGATGACGGCGAAGTGACGGGGGAGTTGGCTTTGGCCCTCGGCGTCCTCCCACTTGGTTCGGACGGTGAAATTGCCGGTGAGCTTGGCGGCGCTGAAGGCGGTGGCTTCCCTGCCGAGTTCGAGGAGGCGTTTTTTTCGGACGTCGAAGTCTTTGGCCTGGTCGCTGGTGCGGCGCTTGAAGTCGTTGGACGTCTCGGCGGTGTCGACGAAGTAGAGGCGGAAGATGCGCTCTTTCCCGGCGGCGCGGACGTGGAAGCTGTCGCCGTCGTTATAGTTGCTCTCGACGAGGCGGCAGTTGGGGATGGTCTCCCAGGGTTGGGCCCGGGTGGTGGCGGTGGCGAAAAACGCGGTGAGCAGGATCGCGGCAGGCGTGCGGGAGAGGCGCATGGGGGGGAAGTGCGGCTTCGCCGGGTCTCTGGGGCGGATTCGGCGGGACGCCGAATCCCGCACGCGGGGACGCGTGCGCTCCCGCTACGTCTGGCTTTGGGACTGGGTTTGGGTGTTTTCGGCGGGCTCGTCGAGCCATTCGCAGTAGACGTTACTGAGGGCGTCGGAGATCTCGACCAGGTTCTTCTGAATGCCGTCGAGGTATTCGTGGAGGCCGCCGTTGAAGACCATCTCGATGGTGCTGAAGTTCATGCTGGCCGCGAGGATGCCGGAGAGGCGCTCGGCTTCGTTGAGGAACCCAAAGATGCCGCTGCCGCCGATGCGGTGGATGGCTCGGTCGAGGTGGCCGATGCAGTAGCGGATCGAGCGGGGGAAGGCGGGATTGAGCGTGAGAAATTCCGCCACTTTGGCGGCGGAGACGTTGCCGACGTGAATTTTGAGGTAGGCTTCGAAGGCGCTGCAGGAGCGGAGGACGGCCATCCACTGGGTGAGGTCGACGTTGCCGCCGACGCGTTCGCCCATGGGGAGGAGGATGTGGTATTTGACGTCGAGGACGCGGGACGTGCTGTCGGCGCGCTCGAGGAATTTGCCAACCTGGAGGAAATCCCAGCCCTGACCGTGGGTCATCGTGGCGTCGGTGATGCCTTGGAAGAGGTGGGAACCTTCCGTGATGCTGTTGAAGAAATCGTGGGGGGTGTTTTCGAAATCGGCGCGGGCCTCGTCGCTTCGGAGGTAGAGGTAGAGTTTGTTGACCTGCTCCCACATTTCGGAGGAGATCTGCTCGCGGACGGTGCGGGCATTTTCCCGGGCGGAGCTGATGCAGGAGATGATGGAGTTCGGGTTCTTCTTCTCGAACGTGACGAAGTCCATCACGTCGTCGGCGGTGATCTGGCCGGAGAGCTTGGTGAAGAGTTCCTTGTCCTCGAGGGTCGCGAGGATGGGCTCCCAGTGACGCTGGACGGAGGTGGTGTCCGAGGCCTCGAGGTCGAGCATGAGCTCCATGTTGACCGTGAGGAGACGGGCGTTGTTCTCGGCGCGCTCGATGTAGCGGCTGAGCCAGTAGCAGGATTCGGCGACGCGGCTTAACATGGTAGGAATTTCGGATTTCGGATTTCGGATTTCGAGGGGGAATCGCCGCGTTTCTTGCGATCCGCCATCCGCATTCCGCCGTCTGAAATCCAATCATTGGTCGAGAACCCAGGTGTCCTTGCTGCCGCCGCCTTGGGAGGAGTTCACGACGAGGCTGCCTTTTTTCATGGCGACTCGGGTGAGGCCGCCGGGGATGATTTTGATGTCCTCGCCGTAGAGCGCGTAGGGTCGGAAGTCGACGTGGCGGCCTTCGATGGCGCCGTCGCAGTGGGAGGGGGAGCGGGAGAGCTGGATGACGGGTTGGCCGATGTAGCCTCGGGGGTCGTTGCGGACGAGGTCGCGGAATTTGGCGACCTCTTCCTTCGTGGCGTGCGGGCCGATGAGCATGCCGTAGCCGCCGGATTCGTTGGCGGCTTTGATGACGAGATTCTCCATGTTTTCCAGGATGAACTTGCGATCGTCATCCTCGGCGGAGAGGTAGGTTTCGACGTTGGGGAGGATCGGCTCTTCGCTGAGGTAGAATTCGATCATCTTCGGCACGTAGTAGTAGACGGCCTTGTCGTCGGCGACGCCGGTGCCGATCGTGTTGGCGAGGCTGACGTTGCCGGAGCGGTAGGCTTCGACGAGACCTGGGACACCGAGGCAGGAATCTTTTCGGAAGACTTCGGGGTCGAGGAAGTCGTCGTCGATGCGGCGGTAAATGGAGTCGACCTGCTTGAGTCCCTTGGTCGTCTTCATGTAGACGCGGGAATTTTGCACGACGAGGTCGGCGCCGGTGACGATCTCGATACCCATTTCGCGGGCGAGGAAGGAATGCTCGAAGTAGGCGGAATTGAAAATGCCGGGGGAGAGGACGACGCAGGTCGGGTCGGGGTTTTCGCCGGGGGCCACGTGCCGGAGGACGGAGAGGAGTTCCTGCGGATAGCGGTCAACGGGGCGGACGCCGCATTGATTGAAGAGGCGTGGGAAAACGCGCTTCATTGCCTGGCGGTTTTCCAGGACGTAGGAAACGCCGGAGGGGCAGCGGCCGTTGTCTTCGAGGACCATGTATTGGCCGTCGGCTCCGCGGATGAGATCGGTGCCGCAGACGTGAATGTAGATGTCCTTCGGGACGTCGAAGCCCATGAATTCGGGGCGGAAGTGCTTCGCGCTCCGGATCATGTCCTCGGGAATGATGCCTTCTTTCAGGATGCGCTGACCGTGGTAGATGTCGGCGAGGAACAGGTTGAGCGCGCGGAGACGCTGGGCGATGCCGGCCTCGATGTGCGCCCATTCCTTGGCGGCGAGAATGCGGGGGATGAGGTCGAATGGGAAAATGCGCTCGGTGCCTTCGTCGCCGCTGTAGACGGTGAAGGTGATGCCCTGGCTGAGGTAGGAATGCTCGGCGAGGTCGCGCTTGCGGTCGAACTCGCCGGGCTTCATGTCCTGGAAGCGGGCGAGGAGTTTTTCGTAGTGCGGGCGGACGTTGCCGGCCGAATCGAACATTTCGTCGCAGAAGCCTCCGACGTCGTAGTTGCTGAACATTCCCTCCATTCGGGCTGTAGCGTGGCAAATGGGGCGGGGGGGCGGCAAGGGGGTTTTCTGGCGGGGTGGATTCGCGGGGGGGTGACGCTTCGCGTTTGGTTACGAGGTGCCGAGCTGGAAGCTCGGCACTGCGGGCTGGAAGCCCGCGCTCCCCGGGGAGCTGGCGCTCCCTTTTTTGCTAGAGCGATTGTCTGGGGTAGCTTCCCAGGATCTTGACCGCGCGGCACTGGCGGCTGAGTTCGCGGAGGACTTCGTCGAAGCCTTCTTCTCTGGCGTGGCCGTCGACTTCGACGAAGAAGAAGACGTCGTTGCTGCCCCGGGAGGCGGGGCGGCTGGCGAAGTGGGCGAGGTTGAGGGAGGCGTCGCGGAAGGGTTCGAGGGCGTCGACGAGGGCGCCGGGGCGGTCCTCGACCCGAAGGAGGAGGGTGGTGCGGTCGTTGCCGGTGATGGCGGTGGCCGTGCGGGCGAGGACGAGGTAGCGGGAGGCGTTCTCCGTGTGATCCTCGGAGCCGTCGGGGGTGGAGCGGATTTCGCCGCAGATGGTGAGCTCGGTTTGCGTGAGGGCGTCGAGGGTGGGTTTGACGGCGCCGTGGTTGGATTCCTCGATGGCGGCGACGACGCAATCGGCTTCGCCGCGGGCGGTGGCGAGGAAGGCGTCCACGACGTCGGCGAAGAATCCGTAGTCGACGCTCGAGCCGAATTTTGCGCGGGCGGCGAGGTGGGTGGGGCCACCTTCAATCCCGGCGCAGGCGATGACGACGTCCTTCTCGAGCGCGAGGGAGGCGGACATAATCTCGCGGTAGATGGCGCGGATGGCGATGGGGGGGAGGGGGCCGACGCTGCGTTCGACGAGATTGCGGAGGAGGGTGACTTCACGCTCGGGGGCGTAAATTGGCAGGCCTTCGCGGTTTTTGATCTCGCCGACGGCGAGGGCGAGGGTGGCGCGTTCGTTGAGGAGCCGGAGGAGCTCGGTGTCGATGGCGTCGATCTGGTCGCGGATGTCGGTGAGGTCGCTCATTGGGGTGGGGCGGGCGGGGCTTCGCTTGGCTCGGGCGGGGGTTCTGGTGATTCGGTTGGGGGGGCGGCGGGCGGGGTTGGTTGATCGGACGAGTCTTCGGGCGGGATCGCGTTTTCCTGAAGATCCGCCGGTTCGGGTGATGGTGACGGCTCGGCTGGAGCCTCACCCTCCGAGTTGGGGGTTGGGTCGGCTGACGCCTCGGCTTCCGGGGGGTGGACCAGCTCGGTGGAGGGTGGGTCCGATGGGTCGGTGGGGGCTTCGCCTTCGAGGGTTTTGGTTGGTTCGGGTTCGGTGGCGGCGGCGATGGCGGCCTGGCGGAGCTCGGCGGCGTTGGGGAGGTCGTCGAGGTTGCGGAGGCCGAAGTGCTCCATGAAGAAGGTGGTGGTCTCGTAGAGGAGGGGGCGGCCGGGGAGTTCGCTGCGACCGGCGATGCGGACGAGGCCGCGGTCGAGGATGGTGGTCATGACGCCGTCGACGGCGACTCCGCGGACGGCTTCGATGTCGGCGCGGGTGACGGGTTGGCGGTAGGCGATGATTGCCAGCGTTTCGAGGGCGGGGGCGCTGAGGCGGGCGGGCTTGCTCTCGGGGAAGAGCTGGCGGAGCCAGGGGGCGAAGCGGGCGGAGGAGACGAGTTGCCAACCGGACGCGGTCTCGCGGATCTCGAAGGCGCGCTCGACTTCGAGGTAGTCGGCGCTGAGCTGGTCGACGGCGTTGATGATGTCGTTTTCCTTCGACTTGGCGATTTCGGCGAGGGTTTCGTCCTCCGGAGAAGCGGCGGCGGCACCGCGGAGGACGGCACCGATCTCGCGGGCGGAAATGGGTTTTTCCGACGCGAAGACGAGGGATTCGACGATGAGCTTGAGGTCGGGAGGGCTCATTGAGTGGTGGTGTCGGCGGTTTCCGTGGAGGTCGACGTTTCGGGTGAAAGTAACGGCGCGGCGGGAGCGTTGTCGGAGAGTTTCCCGACTGTCTCCGCTTCGCTCCGGCTGCCCTCCGGTGGGGTGGTGCCCTCCGGGGGGTGGGCGGGGTCGACCCAGATTTCGCCGAATTGGCCGTCCTGGCGGACGCGGAGCTGCTTCATGCGGATGAGCTCGAGCATGGCGAGGAAGGTGACGACGATCTCGGTGCGGCTGGCGGCTTCGGGGAAGATTTCCTCGAACCGGAGCGACACTCCGGCGCGTGTGAGATTCACGAGGTGCTCGATCTTGTCGGAGACGCTGAAGTTTTCGGCGAAGATTTCGCGGAGGTCCTCGGTCTTGGCGGCGCGGCGCTTGAGGATGTTCTGGAAGGCGCGGATGAGGTCGAAGATGCCGACGTCTTCGACGAAGATGTTTTCCTCCGCGGGCGGGAGGTCGGGCTCGACGGCGATGCGGGGGTAGAGGTTTTCCTGCTTGGTCTCGAAGTCGCGGAGGCGGTTCGCGGCTTCCTTGAACTTTTTGTATTCGATGAGCTGGCGGATGAGTTCCCAGCGGGGATCGTCCTCTTCGGCGTCCTCTTCGGCCATCTGCTGGTCGACGGGGAGGAGCGTGCGGCTCTTGATGTAGAGCAGGTTGGCGGCCATGACGATGAACTCGCCGGCGAGCTCGATGTCGAGCATCTGGAAGGCCTCGATGTATTCGAGGTATTGCTTCGTGATGCGCTCGATCGAGATGTCGTAGATGTCGACCTCATCGCGCTTGATGAGGTAGAGCAACAGGTCGAGCGGCCCCTCGAACACGTCGAGCTTGACCTTGTAATCCCCCTCCATTTCCCGTGTGCGTCCGGTGAGGATCAGGCTCGCTTGTAACCGCGCTTCTTGCCCTCGGCGTCCATCTGGGCGCGGTGTTTGCGGGCGCTGTTGAGCTTGGTTTTGCGCTTGCGGAGCTGGCGCGCGAGTTTGTCGGCGGTTTTGTCGATGGCGATGTGGAGGTCGGATTGGGAGTCTTCGGCGTGGATGTCGGGGCCGGGGACGGCGAGGTGGGCTTTGACGAGGAACTTTTTGTTCTTCTTGTTCTCGTCGTAAAGGAGGACGACGTGCGCGGCGATGATGTCGTCGGAAATGCCTTCAAGGTGTTCGATTTTAGCTGCGACGTGTCCGTGGATGGACGCGGTGAGCGTGAGGTGACGGGGGCTGATGTGAATCTGCATGGGGTGGATTTTGGATGGGGGGCTGGCGGGGGGCGAGCGAAAATGCGGGAATGCTTTTTCTCACGCAGAGGCGCAGGGGCGCGGAGAAATGCTGATGCGGGTCCTCGCGCAGAGACTTGGAGGAACGGAGGGGGGGTGATTGGGCGAAGCCTTTCCAAAACCTGTCATGTTGAGCAAAGCGAAACATCTCTGGTTTCTCACCCTCACGGCGCGCGAATTCAGTGTAAGCCAGAGATTGCCTCTCAGTGACGGGTTTCAAAATGAGAGGCTGTCGATGGCTCTTCGCTTCGCTCAGAATGACAGGTGGGGGGAACGGAAATGCTTCGCATTTGGGGTCGACGCCAACCTCAAAAACTATTTTTCCATAATGCCGAGGTAATTTCGCACGCTGCCGATTTCGGGGAGGCTGGTGGGCTTGCCGGGGGTGGCGGCCCAGAGGGCGGTGGAGGAGCCTCCGTCCAGGTTGAGGGCTTCTTTTACCTTCAGGTCCGGGAAAATCTCTTCGCTGGCCAGGAGGTTGGCGGTCTCGGCGAGGGTGACGGGGGAGAGGATGAGGAGGGCCCAATTTTTGCCGCCGTCCGTGGCGACGACGGTGCGGCGGGCTCGGCGTTTTTCGTCGAGGCCGACGGTGGCGTCGCCATTCTCGACGAGGTAGGGGCCGCATTGGAGGGCTTCGGTGTCTTTCTTCGATGTCTCGTAGGCGGCGGAGCGGATGAGGCGGGGTTTGCCGCCGGTGACGACGAAGATGCCGGCGAGGAGCTTGGCTCGCTCGAAACGGTTGGTGGTCTCGCCGTCGGCGATGGCGAGGCCGACGGGCCGCCAATCGGCGTGGAAGTAGCCGCCGTTGACTCCGGCGACGAAATCGCCGGCGGCCATCGTGGTGGCGAGTTTGCCTTCGTTTTTCGTGGGATTGTCGACGACGCGGAAGGCGTAGTTTTTCGAGCTGAAGAGGACGCCTTGGACGAAGACTTTGCGGCCGTCGCTCCGGGCTTCGCGCTCGACGAGATGCGCGCCGCCGGGGAGATCGGCGACGACTTCGCGGGAGGCGAGCGTCCAATCGGCGTGGGCGAAGGGCGGGGTGGCGAGGGCGAGGAGGGTGGCGATCCAGGGAAGCATGGGATTCGGTTTAATGGCGGGGTGTCCTCACGTCGACCCCTACGAGTGGGTGGCTTGACCCGGGGAGGGGTTTTCCATTTGCTGACGCGATGAGTCGTAAAGGTATTCTTTTGGCGGGTGGGGCGGGGAGTCGGCTCGATCCGCTCACGCGCATCGTCTGCAAGCAGCTGCTGCCGGTTTACGACAAGCCGATGATCTACTACCCGCTGAGCACGCTGATGCTGGGCGGGATTCGGGAAATTCTGATCATCTCGACGCCGAAGGATTTACCGATGATCGAGGCGCTGCTCGGCGACGGGTCGCAGCTCGGGCTGAAGCTGGAATACGCGGTGCAGCCGGAACCGAAGGGAATCGCGCAGGCGTTTCTGATCGGGGAAAAATTTCTCGCCGGGGACGGGGTGGCGCTCGTGCTGGGCGACAACATTTTCCACGGCAATCTGGATTTTTTCCGGCGGGCGTTGGAGCGCGAATCGGGCGGGTGCATTTTCGCCTGTCCGGTGCGGGATCCGGAGCGCTACGGGGTGATCGAATTCGACGCCGAGGGGCGGGCGATCAGCATCGAGGAGAAACCGACCGCGCCGCGTAGCCATTACGCGGTGCCGGGGTTGTATTGCTACGGCGGTGACGTCGTGGAGATCGCGCGGGGGCTCGCTCCGTCGGCGCGGGGCGAGGTCGAGATCACGGACGTGAACACGACGTATCTGGATCGGGGGGATTTGTGGGTCGAGGTCGTGGGGCGCGGGTTGGCGTGGTTGGATACCGGGACGCACGAGAGCTTGCTGGAGGCGGCGAATTACATGGCGACGCTGCGGCATCGGCAGGGCGTGATGGTGGCCTGCATCGAGGAGGTGGCCTTCGAAATGGGGTTCATCGACCGCGCGGGACTGGACGCGGTGGCGGCCCGATTGCCGCGGAATGACTACCGGCGGTATCTCGAGAACGTCGGGGCGGTGCCGACGGGGTCGGTGCTCTAGCGGGGGAAAGTGCGGCTTCGCCGTTTTGGAACGAGGCTCCGGGCGGGATGCCCGGAGCGACAGGCGGGATGCCTGTTTTACCCTTCGGTGAAGGTGGTTGCCCACTCTTCGGGGAGTGCATCGGCTTCGATGCCGGCGGCGATTCGACCTTCGTTGCTCGGGTCGAAGACGGTGCTGGTGCCGTAGACCATGATGACGTCGGTGCCGCCTTCGCCGCGGAGGGCGTGGGCGACACCCGGGGGGATGACGACGCCGAGCGTGTTGGGTCCGCGGACGTCGTCGCCGTCGATCATGAAACGCATGCGGCGGCGGTCGAAGCCGGCGCGCTCGTCGATGAGAAACATCTCGGCGCGGCCCTGCACGATGAACATGACGTCCCATTGCTCGCGGTCGTAGGGACGGCGGGTGGCGTCCTCGTCGGCAAAAAGTGCCGCCAGATACGTGGCGGGTTCGGCGTTTTCCGGAATGAATGGCGGGTGAATGTGGAAGCCCTTGGCGGTGCCGACGAACATCCGGGCGGTGGCCCATTGGCGCGGCCAGAGTCCGATGCGGCCGAGCGGGCCTTCGCCTTCGCGCGCGAATTCTCCGAAGCCGCCGCGGTGGCGTTGCGGGTGGATCGGACGGTGAAAGAGCTCGACGCCGGGGATCCACGCGGCGGCTTCGCGGAGGAGCGGCTCGGCGGCGAGGACTTGTCCGCCTTCGAGCCCGGCGGTCGCGAGGCGGGTGGGAAGGTCGGCGCTGGCGTAGTCGCGCGCCGTGAGTTTCGCCTGGGCTTCGGCGGTGAGGCCGCGCCAGCGGGTGGGGTCGTTCATGGGCGGGAGTTTCGCGGGTCGGGGGACTTGGGACAATGCGGATGTCGCATCGCCTCCGGCTCTTTCTCATAATCATAATCCTCGTCCTACTCCGTATTTTCGCAGGGCGCGTGGGTGTGGGCAGGACTGAGTAGGACGAAGATTAGGATTAAGAGAAAGAGGTGAAGCCGGATGGGGTTTGCATGGTGGGGCGAAAGGGGTAGAGAGAGCGCGTGAAGTGGTCGTATCCCATGGCGCGGGTCGCCGGCATTGAACTGAAGGTGCACGTGACGTTCCTGGCTTTGTTGGCCTTCGTCGCGTGGACGTATTACCAGAGCGGTGGGACGTCGGCGGCGCTGAGCGGGCTGGCTTTCGTGCTGCTGCTTTTTCTCTGCGTGCTGCTGCACGAGTTCGGCCACGCGTTCGCGGCGCGGGCTTTCGGGATTCGGACGCCGGACATCACGCTGCTGCCGATCGGTGGGGTGGCGCGGCTCGAGCGGATGCCGGAGAATCCGCGCCAGGAATTGATCGTCGCGATCGCGGGACCGGCGGTGAACGTCGTGATCGCGCTTGGCCTGTGGATCGTGCTGGGGCTGCCGATGGGCGGGAAGGATTTCACGGAATTCGACCGCGGGGACGGGATGGCGGTGCAGCTGCTCCAGGTGAACGTGATGCTGATCCTGTTCAATTTGATCCCGGCGTTTCCGATGGACGGAGGGCGCATCCTGCGGGCGCTGCTCGGGATGAAATTTTCGCACCCTACGGCGACGCGGGTGGCGGCGCGGGTCGGTCAGGTGATGGCGGTGCTTTTCGTGGTGGCGGGGTTTTTCGGGAACCCGTTCCTGGTGTTCATCGGCATTTTTGTTTTCTCGGGCGCGCAGCAGGAGTTGAATTATTCCAAAATGCGGGCCGCCGCGACGGGAATGCGGGTCGGCGACGCGATGATCACGAGGTTCCAGTCGTTTCCCGATTCGCTCACGGTCGCGGAGGCGACCGAGGCGGCGGCGCGGGATTCGCAGCCGATCTTCCCGATCACCGACGACCGGTTGCGCGTGACCGGGATGGTGCGGCGGAAGGACCTGCTCGCATCGGGTCCGGCGGGCGCTTCGACGCTCGCGCAGTTGGCTGAAATCGTGCCGACGGTGCCGCAATCGGCTTTGTTCGGCGACGCGTTCGCGATCATGCAGCGGAGTCAGAATTCCGTCCTGCCCGTGGTGAACGACGCCGGCCAGATCGTCGGTCTCGTGAGTCTGAATCTCATTTCGCAGCACGCCAAAACCGCATGAACATCATCATCCTCGGAGCCGGCGAGATCGGCTTCCACATGGCGCAGACGCTCATCGGCCAGGCGCACAACGTGACCGTGATCGAGGATGACGAACGCGTCGCCGCCGACATGAACGACAAACTCGACGCCCGCGTCGTGCGGGGCAACGGCTCGTCCGTGTCGCTGCTCGAGGAAGCCCGGGTCGCGGAGTGCGACGTGTTTTTGGGATTGTCCAGCGACGACAACACGAACGTCGTCGCCGCCTCGTTGGCCAAGTCGCTCGGGGCGAAGAAAACCATCGCGCGAGTGCATTCCGACGTTCAGCGCGACCAGTGGCTCCTCGATTATCGGGCGCACTTCCAAGTCGATTACCTCTTCAGTTCCGAACGCCTCGCGGCCGTCGAACTCGCCAAGCACATCCGCAATCCCGACTGCCTGATCGTCGAGGAAGTGGCGCGCGGGCGCATCGAGCTGCAGCAGACGCCGATCCAACCGAACAGCGATGCGGTGGGTAAAAGGCTGCGCGATCTGGGCCTGCCGCCCCGGGTGCGCGTCGGGTCGATCCAGCGCGGTGATCGGGCGATCATCCCGGATGGTGACGAGATTCTCACCGACGGCGACGTGGTCACTTTGTTTGGAAATCCGCGGACGTTGCAGGACGTCGTGCCGCGCTTTCGCGGCGGCAAGGGGCGGGAAGAGACGCGGGTCGTGATCTTCGGCGGCGGCGAGTATGGCTTTGCGCTCGCGCAGATGCTCGAGGGCGGGCGCTTCCGCACGCGGATCGTCGAGCGCGACGCGAAGCGCTGCGAATACCTCGCCAAGGTCCTCCAGCGAACGACGCTCATCAACGCCGACGCGACGTCGTTCCAATTGCTCAAGGAAGAGCAGGTTGGCGAAGCGGATTTCTTCGTCGGCGCGACGCTCGAGGACGAGGACAACGTGATGACCTGCCTGCAGGCGAAGGACCTCGGCGTGAAACATTGCCTCACGCTCATTCACCGCGCCGATTACGCCGACGCGGTCACGCGGGCCGGGGCGAAACTCGGCATCCTGGGCGCGGTCAGCCCGCGCGTGGCGACCGCGCGGGATCTGATGCGATTCTGCACCGACGAGCGGTTCAGCACGCTGGTGCGGTTGTCCGGCGGGATCGACGTGATCGAATTCGTGATCCGGGAGGGCGGAAATCTCGACGGCCACGCGGTGGCGGAAATCGAGTGGCCGAAGGGCAGTGGCTTGGTCTCGGTCACGCACGGCGCGCAGGCGACCGTGCCCGCGGCGGAGGACGTGCTGGCGGCCGGCGACGTGGTCGTGGCGATGATCGCCGGCGACGCGCGCAAGGCTTTCTCGAAACTGATCGCTTAGCGCGGCGACCCCGGATGAATTACCGCGTTCTCTTCAAGGTTCTCGGCCTGCTGGTGCTGCTGGTCGCCGGGGCGATGCTGATCTGCGAGCTCTACGCGGTGAGTGCGGAGCGTGGGCGCGACGACGTCGTGCACGATTGGGCGTTGTTGAAATCCTTCGCCATCGCGGCGGCGCTCGGTCTCGGCTTGATGTTGGCCGGGCGCGGCGCGGGGGACGAAGTGTTGCGGAAAGAGGGAATGGCAATCGTCGGATTGGGCTGGCTGATCTCCGCCGTGGTCGGAGCGCTTCCTTATCTGCTCTGCACGCCACGGCTCGACTTCGCGGCGGCGTTTTTCGAATCGGCGTCCGGCTTCACGACGACCGGATCGTCCGTGATCTCCGACCTCGAGCTCTACCCGCGCTCGATCCTGCTGTGGCGCGCAACGACGCAGTGGCTGGGCGGGATGGGGATTCTCGTTCTTTTTGTCGCGCTGCTTTCCACGCTCGGGGTCGGCAGCAAATCGCTCTTCCGAAACGAATCGAGCGCGCAGATCGGGTATGGTTTTCACTCGCGGATCCGCGACACCGCGACGCGGCTCTGGCAGATTTACACCGTGCTCACGATCATCTGCGTGGCCGGATTGATGGTGCTGGGAATGACGTTTTACGACGCGCTGTTGCACGGGTTCGCGGCGATTTCGACGGGTGGATTCAGTCCGAAGAACGCGAGCGTCGCCTTCTACGGCAGCGTTTGGATCGAAGTGTGGCTGTCGATCTTCATGTTCCTGGGCGGCATGAGTTTTGTGCTGATGGCGTGGGTGCTGCGGGGAAATTTTCAGCGTCTCCGCGTCGACGAGGAACTGCGGGGCTACGCGATGATCGTGCTGGTGACGACGGCCGTGATCGCGGGCGATCTCGTGATGCGGCGCGGCGCGGATTGGGGGGCGGCGTTTCGCGACGGTTCGTTTCAGGTCATTTCGATCATGACGACGACCGGGTTCGTTTCGGCGGATTTCGACGCGTGGCCGACGCTTTCGAAGGCGATCCTGGTGATGCTGATGTTCGTCGGCGGCTGCTCGGGATCGACGTCGGGCGGGATCAAGGTGAGCCGCGTCCTCGTCTTCATCAAGACGACCAAGCAGCAGCTCGTGAACGCGTTTCGGCCCAATCAAGTCGTCCCGCTGCGGCTTAACGGCCAATTGCTCGACGAGTCGCTCAAATCCAGCGCCGTCTTCTTCGTGGCGCTCACGTGTTTCATCGTCGGGATCTCGACTTTGGCGATGACGGTGATCGAACCGCGGCTCGATCTGCTGAGTAGTTTCGGCTCGGTGGTGGCGACGCTCTTCAACATCGGCCCGGGTCTCGGTGCCGTTGGGCCGATGCAGAATTTCTCCGAGATGCTGCCGGCGACGCACGTCTTCCTGTCCATCCTGATGATTCTGGGGCGGCTGGAATTATTCGCGCTGCTGGTGCTCTTCATGCCGGCGCTGTGGCGGCGGTATTGACGCGGCGCGGCGTCAGCGCCGGAGGATGCGGAATTTGGCGCGTTTGGATTTGTTGCCGGACGGATCCTCGGCGCGCAGCTTGACGATCACGCGACCGGAATCCTTCCTGACGCGCAGGACGACTTTGAAGCGGTCGTCGGTGCGCACTTTGGCTTTCGCGACCTTTGCGCCGCGGGCTCGCACGTCGAGGTCGGCGATACCGGACGCGTCGATCGCGGTGCCGCGAATGACGACGCGGTTGCGCAGCGTCTCGATGGTCTTGCGACCCCGAATCCGGAGCCGTGGTCGGACTAGGTCGCGGGGAACGGCCGACTGATAGCTGAAGCGGAGAACGCGGTTGTTATTCGAGTCGGCCACCCAGAGGTCGCCGTCGGCGGCCACGGAAATCTGCGCGAGGAAGCGTTCCGTATCGATCCGGTTGGCCGCGAGACCGGGATCGGACGAGGAAAAATCCGCCTGCCCGATCACCGCATCAGCCGGGCTGCCGTTTGGCTTGGTCGCGACGGAGTCGAATCGCAGGACCCGGTTCTCGTTGCCGACACCGACCCAGAGACTGCCGAATCGGTCGACGTGCACGCCGCTCGGACGGTCGAATGCCGTGTTCCCGAAGCCATTCAGGCCGCCGGTGAGGTTGCTTTGACCGAATACCCGCGTCGCGGTGAGGTCGGGGAAAGGCCCGGCGGTTGTTTCAAAACCTATGACGCGACCGTTATTGTAGTCAGCGACCCAAAGCGTGCCAGCGGTGTCGCGCATGACGGCATAGGGTTCGTTGAATTCCGTTGCGGTCCTTCCGGTCGATTTAGAAGTCAAATTAGTCTGTCCGTAGACCGCGTCGGCGTCGGCACCGTCATTCTTCGAAGCTGCGTCGGCGAAAAGCAGAACCCGGTGGTTGTCTTTGTCGACTACGAACAGGTTGCCGAACGCATCCGCCCAGACGGCGCGCGGATCATCCATTCCGGCGGCGGTGATGGCATCACCCGTTCCGCTGAAATTCGGCTGTCCGAGAACCAGGTCGGCGGAGAACGCGGTGCCCGGTGTGAAGGTTTGGTTGACCGCGTTCTCGAACATGATGACCCGGTTGTTGAAACGGTCCGCCACCCAGAGTCGCCCTGCCGAGTCGAGCGCCAAGCCATCGGGTTCCGACAATCTCTCCTCCGGAGCCGTCGCTTGCGTCCCCGCAAAATCGACGTTGCCAAACACCGCTTCGGCTTCCGCGTTGTTCGCAAGACTATCCGCGGAGGCGAAGCGCAGAATTCGATCCGTTGCGCCATCCGAGACGAACACCTTGCCGGAGACGGGATCGACGATCACGCAGTTTGGGCCTTCGAACGACGAGGCATTCCTCGGAAAGACCCGAGTCTTGGTCACAAAATCCGGCTGGCCGAGGACGAGATCCGCGGACGCAAAAGTGGGAACCTGAGCGAAGGCCGTCGGCATCGCGTCAATCAGAAGCGAACCGGCTGCACCTACCGCAGCCAATTGAAGGTAAGAAAACGAAAAATTCATGGGTTGGACGTTAGCATGGCTGTCGAGCCTGACTTGCAGGAATGGTTTCCGCCGAGGGCGGGCGATACGCTGGACGCTTGCGTCGGGGGCGGGGTCTGGCGCACGGTTGGCGGCACGATGAGGATGTCTGCTTGGTTGATTTTGGTGGCGGTTTTGGTGGGAACAACGGGGTGCTCGATGTTCGGGCGCAAGCGCGCGATGACGACCGTCGAAACTCTGGAGGCGGCGGGTTTCCAGACGCGAACGGCGACGACTCCGACCCGGGTCGCGATGATGCGGTCGCTACCGGCGAATCGGTTGGTGCCGGTGCGGGCGGGTGAGCGGCTCGGTTACGTCTACGCGGATCCGGGAACGTCGACGTTCCTCGTGGGATCGCCACGGGATTACGAAAAATACTGGACGCTGCAGGCGGACGGTGAAGGCGTCGCCGCGGCTGCGAACGAGGCGGCGGTCGTAAACGCGTGGGGCGTCGGGGACGCGTGGGATTGGGAAGAGTTCGCGCCGCTGTGGTGGTAGGGGGGCGAGGTGCCGCCAGGCAAGCCGTCGTTCCAAACCCTGTCATATTGAGCGAAGCGAAATATCTCTGGCTTACACTCTTCAGGACGCTGTCTGCCTGAGAAGCCAGAGATGTTTCGCTTCGCTCAACATGACAACGGGTTGGACGATGGGCTCCGCGGGGCGGGGCTGATCGCTGCCGCAGCAGCGACGGCTCGTCAGAACAACTCGTGGCCCAGCACGCTCAGGCAATAGATCGCCGCGGTCTCGGTCCGTAGGATGATCGGCCCCAAAGTGACGGGGCGGGCGCCGTTGCTCTTCGCCAGGCCGAGTTCCGCCGGGGTGAAGTCGCCCTCCGGTCCAACGTAGATCGTGAGGTCCGTCGGGGCGGAGCCGTTTTGCTCCTCGTAGTCCTTCAGCAACGCTTTGATCGGCACCGCGTCGGCTTGCAGCGAGGCGATGAGGATGAGTCCGGCGGGCTTCGCCTTCTCGAAGTAGGTGCGGGTCGACACGGGCACGCCGACTTCCGGCAGCCAATTCTGGCCGCACTGTTTGCACGCCTCGAGGGCGACCGATTGCCATTTGGCCCGCTTGGCCGGGAGGTCGGATTCGTCGAGCTGGACGACAGTGCGCTCGGAGAGAAGCGGGACGATCTCCGCGGCTCCGAGCTCGACCGCCTTCTGAATGATGAGATCCATGTTTTTCCCTTTCGGGACGGCCTGGCCGAGCGTAATGCGGCAGCGGAGCGGCGTCGACTTGCCGCGGTGGACGACGCGGAGAGCGGCACCGCCTTTGTCGGCGGACTCGATGGTCGCGGTCGCTTCGTGGCCGCGACCGTCGAAGACGACGATCCTGTCGCCGACCGAATGACGGAGGACGTTGAGGCAATGGTGGGCCTCGTCGCCGGTGAGCGTGGGCGTGTCCTGAAGCAGATCGTCGGGCGCGAGAAAAAATCGGTGCATGGTCCGGCGAACGCTAGCGCGGAGACGGTCGGCGATCCACGGCAAAGTCGTCGGGCGGAGCTTTCCCAGCGACGCCGGATGGTGTTGAGTCAAATCACGATGCTCGACCTCCGCGACCCCTCACTGCTCAGCTCCAAGGCCCCCGTCGGAGGCGAGTGGATCGACTCCGATCGCCGGATCCCGGTGACCAATCCCGCGACCGGCGAGGAGATCGCGACCGTCCCGGATCTCACCGCCGCCGACGCGGACCGCGCGATCGCCGCGGCGGCGGGAGCCATGACCGCGTGGGCGGCGCGGCCCGCGAGCGATCGGGCAAAGGTCCTGCGCCGCTGGTTCGATCTGCTCGTCGAAAACACCGAAGACCTGGCGCGCATCCTCACCGCCGAGCAGGGCAAACCCCTCGCCGAGGCCCGGGGCGAGATCGGCTACGGCGCGGCCTACGTCGAGTGGTTCGCCGAGGAGGCGCGGCGTCTGAACGGCGAGGTCATTCCGCCGCCATCGGGCGATCGGCGAATCGTCGTGATTCGCCAACCGGTGGGCGTGTGCGCCGCGATCACGCCGTGGAATTTTCCGAATGCCATGCTCGCCCGCAAGGTTGCTCCCGCCCTCGCGGCGGGCTGCGCGATGGTCGCCAAGCCCGCTTCGCAGACGCCGCTTTCGGCGCTCGCGCTGGCGCTGCTCGGCGAGCGGGCCGGGGTGCCGGCGGGACTCTTCAGCGTCGTGACCGGCCCCGCCGCCGAGATTGGCGAGGCGTTCACCCGCAGTCCGGTCGTCCGCAAGCTGACGTTCACGGGATCGACCGGCGTCGGGAAACTACTCATTCGCCAGTGCGCCGACACCGTGAAAAAGGTGACGATGGAACTCGGCGGCAACGCGCCGTTCGTCGTCTTCCCGGACGCCGACCTCGACGCCGCCGTCGAGGGCGCGATCGCCGCGAAGTATCGGAACACGGGACAGACCTGCGTTTGCGTGAATCGTTTCCTGCTCCACGATTCGATTCACGACGCGTTCGCCGAGAAACTGGTCGCGGCGGTGCGGCGGCTCGAGGTCGGCGACGGCACGAAGGACGGTGTCGAGCAGGGCCCGCTCATCGACGCCGCGGCGCTCGAGAAGGTCGAGAGTCTGGTCGCCGACGCGAAGGCGAAGGGAGCGCGGGTGCTCCTGGGTGGCGGTCGGCACCCGCTCGGCCGCACCTACTTCGAACCAACGGTCCTCGCCGATGCGACGCCCGACATGGACTTCGCGCGGGACGAAATCTTCGGGCCGGTCGCGGCGCTGTATCGGTTCTCGACCGACGAGGAAGCGCTGACGTTCGCGAACGACACGTCGGTCGGACTGGCGGCGTATTTCTACACGCGGGATTTGGCGCGGTCGTGGCGGTTCAGCGAAGCGCTCGACTACGGAATGGTCGGGCTCAACACCGGCGCGATCTCGAATCCGATGGCGCCCTTCGGCGGAGTCAAGGAATCCGGCAGCGGTCGCGAGGGATCGACGCATGGGCTCGAGGATTACACGGTGATGAAATACGTGTGCATGGGGTTGGGTGAGGGTGAAGGGTGAGTCGGAAGGTCGGAAGGTCGGAAGGTCGGAAGGTCGGAAGGTCGGAAGGTCGGGTTTGAATCGCTGGGGCGATTGTTTTGACGAGGGCGGAGCCGCGCTTTTCCTCTCGATCTGTCATTTTGAGCGAGGCGGCGTCGGACGTGAAGGCCACGGCTCGGCAGGAGCCTCGCCCTCCGAATGCCAGAAGGGGTCGGCTGGCACCGCCGGGCTGCATTGACCTTTCGACGTTCCGACCTTAGGACCTTCCGACCCTTATCCGACTCCGATGAAACCCGAGCGCTCTTTCTTTCTCGTCCTTGGCGGCATGGCTCTGGCCATGATCGCGATCTACTACTTTTTCGCGGCCGGGAAGGAACATCCCGTCGACACCAACCGGGCGCGGATGGGTGACCTCAAGGCCGCGATCATCGCCTACGCCGACAGGAACGACCGCCTCCCGGCGACACTCGACGAGCTCGACGTCCCGCCCGAGGACCTGGTCGATCACATCGGCGAGCCCTACATCTACACGCCGGACACGCTCACGGTCACGATCACCAGCTACGGCGCGGACAAAAAACCGGGCGGCTGGATGTTCACGCGGGATTACACCGAAGAATTTCCCAACCCGCTCGAGCGATGATCCGCGCGATCGCTGTGCTCCTGCTTTTACTAGTCCCGCCGATGTCCGTCCGCGCCGATTCCCTCTCGGATTACCGCTGGAAGAACCGGCTCGTGTTGTGGCAAAGCGACTCTGCGGAGTTTCGGGAGAAATTTCAAAAGACTTGGGACGCCGTCGCGGCCGAGTGCGCCGAACGCGACGTCCTTGTTCTGCCGATCGAGGGCGCGGCGCTGCGTGACGAGCTGGACGTCGCGGCGGGCGAGAACGTCATCTTGCTGGTCGGCAAGGACGGTGGCGTGAAGGAGCGTTGGTCCGAGGCGGTCGACCCGGCGGCGGTCTTCGCGCTCATCGACGCGATGCCGATGCGAAAGCGCGAAATGCGCGAATAGCGTCGCCCGGGGTAGGGGAGCCGCGCCGTCGGGTTCCCACTTTTTGAAGTTGGGGTGAGGCGAAACGGGGATCACGACCCTGCAAAGTTGGTTGCGAGCGGAAAGCTAAGAAGTTTCACCGACACGAAGTTTCACCGGTCAAACGCGGATGGATACCAAAAGCGGGAAGTGCCGAGAAGCGACCATCAACGCTGGCCAAACGCCTGCTTCCCGGTTCGGGAAGGGGGGCGATTCAATCCCGACCCGTGCCTCATCCCTCGTTTGGGGGCGATCCCTTCGGGATCGATGGCGGTCGGTCGGGCCCGGGGGAAGTGCCCGCGGGCTGAAGGCTTGTGCTACCGCAATTCGATCCCGACGGGGCAATGGTCGCTGCCCTCGACTTCGGGGTGGATCGTCGCGGCGGTGAGCTGGGGGCGCATGCGCTCGGAGACGAGGAAGTAGTCGATGCGCCAGCCGATGTTCCGGGCGCGGGCCTGGTTCAGGTAGCTCCACCAGGTGTATTTCCGCGTGGCGGTGGGGTGGAGTGCGCGGAAGGTGTCGACGAATCCGGCGGCGAGGAGGTCGTCGAGGCAGGCGCGCTCCTCGGGGGTGAAGCCGGCGTTTTTGACGTTGCTCTTCGGGTTGGCGATGTCGATCTCGCGGTGGGCGACGTTGAGATCGCCGCAAACGACAACGGGCTTTTTTGCGTCGAGCTTTTGCAAGTAGGCGCGGAACGCGGGTTCCCAGGCGTTGGTGCGGTAGTCGAGGCGCAGGAGGCCGCGTTTGGAATTCGGCGTGTAGACGTTGACCAGGAAATGGTCGTCGAATTCGAGGGTGAGGACGCGGCCTTCGGTGTCGTGTTCGGGTAGGTCGATGCCGGCGGTCACCGCAATCGGCGGGATGCGGGTGAGCGTGGCGGTGCCGGAGTAGCCGGGCTTGTCGGCGGGATTCCAGTGGATCGAATAGCCCGCGGGCCAGACGACTTCGGCGACCTGCTCGGGCCGGGCCTTGATCTCCTGGAGGCAGATGACGTCGGCTTCGGCGTTCGCGAGGAAGCCGAGGAAATTTTTTTTCAGGACGGCGCGGAGGCCATTGACGTTCCAGGAGACGAGTCGCATCGGAAAGGATCAGTCGCGGACGAAACGGAAGTCGGCGGAGACGGCGTGGTGGTCGGAGCAGACGGTGGGAATGACTTCCGAGCGCGTCGCGCGGAGGCCGGAGTTGAAGAACAGGTGGTCGGTGACGAACGGCTGGTGGCGCCACGTGATTTCGGAATCCTGCGCGGTCTCGTAGCCGGCGGCGCGGTATTGTTCGACGAGGTGTTCGTGGGGGGCGCAGTTGAAATCGCCACCGCAGAGCGTCGGGCCGGTGGTGGCTCGGAAGGCTTCGTCGACGCGGTCGCGCTGGCCGCGGTGCTCGAGGCTGGTCGATCCGATCATGAAGAAAGCCTGAAGGTGGGTGTTCATGAGAGCGACGTCGCAACCGGCGATGCGGGTGCGGGCGGAGATGAGTTGGCGGCGGGACGGCACCCGGGTGCCGCCTTCGAAGTCGAACGTGAGGGGAGGCGCGGGGAGCTCGATGTGTTGAAAATCGACGAGCGGCGTGCGGGACAGAATCGCGAGCGCGATGCCAAAGGGGAGTTCGTCGGGATTGACGGGTGGGTAGGCGAAAACGGCGTGGTGGGCGTCGAGGGCGCCGGCGATGCGGGTGAAGTTCGGCGGGGGCTCGGTTTGCTCGCCGCCGGGTTGGGCGCGCTCGACTTCCTGCAGGAAATAGACGTCGTGCGGATTGTCTTCGAGGAACGCGATGGTGTCTTCGAGGCGAACGGGAGCCCGGAGCGGTTCGTCCGGATCCCAGGCTTGGCCGAACTGCATGTTGAAGGTCAATGCGCTGAATTTCACGGGCGGCTGATGGCTCGCTGGCCCGCCGGGGCGGGATTCGAGTGAGGTCGGTATAGACGCGGGTGGCGGAGTTGGCAACCCGGCAAGCGGGTGCGAAGATCGGTCGGGTGTGATTGGAAGTGCGTCCAAGGCCGGGACGGAAGGTGGGAGTGAAATAGGGATCACCGGGCCGGCACACGCCGAGCCGAAAGCACGGTCCACCAACGAGTGGCGATACGACCACCCACGCGGCGAAGCAAATCTCCGGCTACCCCCGGAGTCCGCGGCAGAGCGCCTCATCAAGCTCCATTACCTGTTAAATGTGACGGTCGTCACATTTTACCGGTCGACTTCGCGGGGACCATGGAGGAGCTGGGTTGAAGCGGGAGACCCGACGTCGCCGGGCTTTGGATCGCGGCTATCTTCCTTGGATTCGTCGCCAACCCTCCTGGCGTAATCTCGGCCAGACGGTCTCGGCGTGCGCGGAGTTCTCCTTCCGGTCCGGACGCAATCTCGATCACACCCAGATCGGTCGACACGGAGCGCAAGCTTCCAGCTTGCAGAGGAATGCATTCGGGCAAGCTCGAAGCTTGCGCTACCTTGCGTCGATCAAGGGCCAGCGGCCTATTTCAGGCGGAGGACTCGGATGAGCTCGCAGCCTTCGCGGCCTTCGTAGGCTCGGGTTGGGACGGTTTCGCTGATGGTTTTGAAGAGCGGTCCGAATAGGTCGTCGAGTTCTTCGCGCGTCGTTCCGAAGGGCGGGCCGCCGTCGCGCTCGCCGACGTCGAGGTAGAAGATCGCGAGAACGTGGCCGCCAGGCTTGAGCGCGGCGGCGGTGGAGCGGACGTAGGTCGACCGCAACCCGGGGTCGATCGCGCAGAAGCAGGTGTGCTCGAAGGTCCAGTCGAACGCGCCGACGAGTTCGGGCGGGAGGGTCAGGAAATTCGCGAGTCGGTAGCGCTCCGAGCCGACGCGCGGTTGGCTGTCGGCGAAATTGATCGCGCTGGGTGCGAGGTCGAGGCCGATGACGATCTCGACGCCCGACCGGGCGATTTCGCGGACGTCGTAGCCGGTGCCGCAGCCGGGGACGAGAACCTTGCCGCTCAGATGGTTGGATTCCAGCCACTCGACGAGGGGTGGGGCGGCGAAGCCTTTGTTCCAGGGCGTGTCCTTTTGTTGATAGCGGCCTTCCCAGTCAACGCCGTTTCCAGCGGGTTCCGAGGGCGACGGTGTATTGGAATTTTCGGGAGTGCTCACGGATCAGGAAGGGGATGTCGGCACGATGCTGGAGTTCGAAGTGTGGGGCGAGGATCGTTTCCAGCGCCGCGAAGCTCGGGCCCGTTTCCGGCGTTGCGCCAACCCAGAGTTCGCGCGGCGTGTAGTCGTCCAACCACGTGAAGGGCGTCGTCAGAAGCAGCTGGCCGCCGGGGCGGACGAGCGATGGGAGCCGGCCGAAGAACCGACTCGGATTGGGGAGGCGGCAGATGAGGTTCGCCGCGAGGACGACGTCGAATGCTCCGAGGTCGGCGGGAAGATCGCAGGCGTCGCCGATCGCGAAGGTGGCGCGGGATGGGTCGCCTTCCGGCGGCAGGGTCGCCGTGGCCGTTTTCGTGATCGTGCCCTCGATGACTTTCTCGAATTCGAGACGGCCTTCGGTCGCCATCGTTTTCGCTGCGGCGATGAACGCGTTGGAGAAATCGATCCCGTGGACCTTCGCGCAGGATCGGGTCAGCTCGAAAGCCGAGCCGCCGACCGCGCAGCCCACGTCGAGCGCATGAGCGTCCGGCGGAAGCGCCGACGGATCGAGCAGCTCGCGGACGAGCCGCTGCGCGAAGCCGACCGCGTCGCGCGGACCAGGCATCCCGCCCAGCACGTCGTCGGCATTCCCGTAGTGAAACAGGAGATACTCGGCGACGAGCTTGGGGAATTCGTAAACGGACATGGGAAACGGGGCGGGACCGGGGCTTTCACTTCCCTTTCATTCTGAGCGAAACGAAGAACCGCAGACTCCCCTGCGACTCGTGCCGCTAAGAGATTGAAGCCAGAGATCCTTCGCTTCGCTCAGGATGACAAGGTGGGTTGGCCCGGCGACGGGGGCGGGCCAATCGGTTAGGAGATGAGGCTGTAGATGTAGTCGGACGGCTCGAAGCTCTCGATGAGGATCTTCGTCTCGCCGTCGCGGTGCATCCGGGCCTGCGTGACGTCGATCTCCGGCGTCTTGTGGGGCGCGAAGAGGATGTCGTCGTGCGTGGCGTTGCCGGCGTCGACGAACTTGTCCGGCGTGAGGTGGCCGCCCAGATGGTCACTGCGCCCGGTGGCGACGTGGATGGTGCCGAGGATTTTTTCGTCCTGAATGTCGCGTCCGGAGACCGGGAGGATCTGGGTGCCGAAACCGAGTTCGCCGATCTCGCCGGTGACGGGATCGCTCTTCAGCTTGGCGTTGTGGGCGTCGACGGTCTCGACGTTGCCCTTCACGAATTCCGCGCGCCGCACGCGGCCTCCGCTGACGTGCTGGATGGCGATCGTGCCGTCCTCGTATTTCATTGGGAACGTGCCGGTCGCGCTCACCGGGACGTAGTAGATCTCGCCGGCAGGCAGATTTGCCACGTCGGGCACTTCGTCGCGGCAGAGGCCGTGGCTCTTCTGCGCCTCCTGGCCGTCGAGCTGGAGGTAGAGCGAGTAGGTCTCGCCCGCGAAGGCGAAGTCGATCTCGATCCAGTCGGCCTTCGTCATGCCGAGTCGGAGCTTCTCGCCGTTGGCGCTCACCTCGTCGTAATCGACGGCGAGTCCGGTCGTCAGAATGATCTGGTTGAGACCGTGGAGCGTCGCGCCGCGGAAGCCGTGAATCTTCGCCGAGGCCGTGAGCGGCGCGGTCGCCGACCAGGTCGAGATGCAGAGGATGATGTCGAACTTCGGATAAATATCGCGCTCGAAGGAATACTCCTTACCCGTGGAATCGATGGCGTAGTCGGGCAGGTCGAGGTTGCTGCCGCCGACGTTCTGGTAGGCGATGAACTCGCCGCCGGTGAGTTTCAACTCGTCGAGGACTCCGTTTTGCAGGCCGAGGTGGAAGTGCTGGTGGGCGTTGCGTTGGATCGAGAGGTCGGGGTTTTCGAGGAATTTGAAATCGACGACGTCCTTCGGGTCATCGAGGTCGATGAGGATGCAGATTCGCTGGCCGGGCCGGGGTTTGAACGTGCCCTCGATGAGGCCGGAGAGGCTGAAGGGCGGGTAGGTGCGGGCGGCGACTTGCTGCGCGATGGTGATGGTCTTCATAGGTTGTTCGATTTTGTTCGAATGATACGCACGGACGCGCCGGAGCGATGCGTCGTGGTCGGGTTGGGAGAGGAAAGCGTTCCACCGTATTCCCGCGAAATCAAGGGTCGAGCGAAGGTGGGCCGGACACGGGAGGTCGGACACGCGGCGCGGTTTTCGGTTGAATGGCGACGGCGAAAGGCGTTCGCTGGCCGGGATTTGGAAATGCGATCCCTGGCTCCGCGCGTCGACGGTTGGTTGCGCCGATTTGGTCCGCTGCTGCTGGTCGTCGTCGCACTCATTTACTACGGGCAGTATTACCGCTCCGATCTCAACCTGGGCGGCGAGGGCGGCACCGAGGGGGTGATCGCGATGCGGTTGAACGAGGGGGCGCTGCCCATCGTGGACACGTTTCTGGGTTACAACGTGATGTGGTTTTATCCCATCGCGTGGCTGTTTCAGGTGACCGGACCGGACTACGTCGCGCTGCGGATTTATTTTTTCGCGATGTGTCTGGCGATGGCCGTTGTGGGGTTTCTGACGGTGCGGCGGGTGACCGGCGTCGGGTGGCTGGCGCTCGGGACCGGCGTGCTGCTGGTGCTGGTGCCCGGGATGCTGTTTCGGAATTACATGGGATTCCTGCCAGTGCTCATGGGCTACGTTTACCTCCAGGCCTACGTGCTGGAGCCGCGGTCGGAGCGCTGGCGGTGGGCGTGGTGGGTGATGGCCGGGTTGGCGCTGGGTCTGACGCTGCTGGTTCGGGTCGACCTGGGGATCTTTCTGAGCGTGATCGGGGTGGGGTTGGTGGCGCTGTATCCGCTGGGGGTGCGGGGGAAATTCCGGCGGCGGCTGGTGGGGGCGGGCGCGGCGGGGGCGCTGCTCGTCGCAGGGGTCTTCGCGACGCACCTGCCAGTCTACCTGGACGCGCAGCGGCGGGGGTTTGGGCCGGATTTTCTTGGGCAATACCCGACCGAGTTGAGCCGGTTGCGGTATCAATTCGGGAAAGAGGTGCTCTCGGCGACCGAGCCGGTGCGGGCGACGGCGGGTGATTGGCGGCGGGTCGCCGAAGGCGTTGCGGCGGAGCCGAAGGGCGACACGACGCGGCCCCGCGAGACGCTGGGCGGTTTGTTCGAGCAGGAGTCGTTTGGCGACGCGGCGTTCGTGGTTTCGCTTTACCTTCCGCTGCTGATCAGCGGGATCGTTTTCGTCGTGGCGGGCGTTGGGCTGGTCTGGGCGATCATCGCGCGGGATCGCGAGCGGCGGGTAGCTTCGCTCACCTGCCTGGTCACACTCGGCGTCGCGCTCACGCTCTTCCCTCAGTATTTTTTCTTCCGCCCGGACACGCCGCACCTGAGCGAGTTCATGTGTCCGTTCCTGATCGCGATGGTTTGCGCGAGCTGGCACGCGGCGCGCTGGGCTTCGGGATCGTGGTGGTGGCGGGTGCCGGGGTGGGCGTTCGTGGGATTGTGCGTGCTCGGCGAGGGAATCTATTTCGCCCACGCGCTCCCGAAGGAGTCGGCGGGGACCATCGCGGCGAAGCGGAAGCGCTCGCACGAATTCGTGGCCGACAACGGCGTGCGGGTTCTTCTGAAGCGCCGGGAGCGCGAACGGATCGCCGCGATCTACGAGGCGGTGTCGATCCACTCGCAGCCGGACGACTGGGTGGTGACGTTCCCGTATTCGCCGACGATCAACTTCATGACGAACCGCCGCTCGTTCCTGCGGAATCTCTACAACGACAACGCGTCGGTCGAGTCGGAGTCGAAGTGGATCCAAAAAACCATCCGCGACATCAGCGAGAAACGCCCGGCGGTGGTCGTGATCAGCGACGAGGACATCAACCAAACGGAATACTCACGCTTCCGCAATTGGGCCGCCCCGGTGCGCGACCACGTGCGGATGAATTACGTGCTGGTCGGCGTTTTCGGGGAATACGAGATCTTCGTGCGACCCGACCGGCTCACGCCCGACTACCAACCGGAGGGCGACGTGAACGCCGTGGAGTTGGAGGGGCCGCGGACGTGAAGCGGCTCTTCACGCCGGCCTTCCTGCGGGCGCTGGAGCGACTGCGGTTTGCACCACGGCGACCGGTCGAGGGTCGGCATCGGGCGGAGTTGAGGTCGCGTCGCGCGGGGTCCAGCGTGGAATTCGCCGAGCACCGCAACTACGCGCCGGGCGACGATCCGCGGTCGCTGGATTGGAACGCCTACGCCCGGCTCGATCGGCTCTTCGTGAAGCTCTACCACGACGAGGAATCGATCTCCGTGCAGGTGCTCGTGGACGGCAGCGCGTCGATGCGGTGCGCCGTGGAAGGCGGGGAGGCGCGGTCTCGGTGGGATCAGGCGCGGCTGCTCGCTGGGGCTTTCGCCTACGTCGCTTTGGCGGGCCAGCACGACGTTTCGATCGGTGTCTTCACGGGCGACTTGGGGTCGCGGATCGGGCCACTCCGGGGTCGGGCGAAATTTCACGACGTGGTCGGGTTTTTGGATCGGGTCGAGGCGGACTCCGGGGCAACCGACCTCGAGGCGACCTTGCGAGCGGTCGCCGCTCGCGCGCGGCGGCGGGCGGTGGCGGTGGTGATCAGCGATTTTCTCGATCCCGCGGGGTTCGAGCGCGCGTTGCGGCGGCTGCTGAGCCGCGGATTCGACGTCGCGGTCGTGCGGGTGTTCGATCCGGCGGAGGATGGCCGTTCGCTCGAGGGCGATCTGCTGGTCGTCGACGCGGAGACGGGGGTGGAGCTGGCGGTGAGCGGCTCGGGCGGGGAACGGTGGGCTGGTGACACCCTCGCGGACGAGTTGCGGACGTGGTGTCGGCGCGAGGGGCTCGTTTATCACGAAGCGTCGTGCGCGCGGGAGCCAGCGGCGTTGATCGTCGAGTTGGAGCGGTCGGGGGCGCTGCGGCGATGACGTTTCTCTTTCCGTGGGCGGCCTGGTTCCTCGCGGGGGTTCCCGTGTTGGTTGGGCTCTACATGCTGCGGCAGCGGCGACGGCGGATCGTCGTGCCGTCGGTGATGCGGTGGCGGGCGGTGCCGGTCGCCGCGCCGAGTCGGATGGCGCTGGGGCGCGTGCGGGGCTGGCGTTCGTTGCTGCTGAATCTCCTCATTTTTCTGCTGATTTTGCTCGCGCTCATGCGACCGGATTTCTCGTCGCTGCTCGTTCCCGAGCCCACCGTCGTCGTGCTGGATACGCGGCTGCGGATGCGGGCGGCGGGCGGGGATGGACGCACGGTCTTCGAGCGGGCGCGCGGAGCGGCGGAGCAGATCGCCGCCCGCGCCGGCGAGCGGAATCCCGTCGCGGTGCTCACGACGTCGGGTGGCGTGAGTCCGCTCACCGCCGACGCCCGGCGAGCGGGCGAAGCCGTGGCGGAAGCGGGCGTGACCGACGCCGGTGGGTCGATCGAGGCGGCGCTCGACCTCTCGCGGGACGTCCTGGCCGACGGCGAGGGGCGGATCGTTTTCGTCACGGATCGGGCGGTGGAGATCCCCGGCGTCGAGGTCGTGGCGGTGGGCGAGCGGGCGGACAATGCGGCGATCACCGACTTCGCGGTCCGGCCACTGCCCGATGGCGGGCAGTCCCGGGAGTTGTTCGTGCGGGTGCGGAATTTTTCGGACGAGCCGTTGACGCGCGATCTGGAGATTCGCCTGGACGACCGTCCGCTCGACGTCGTTCCGCTGACGATCCCGGGCGGTGGGTCCCGCGAGAGTGTGAAAATCTTCGGCTCGCGCGAGTTGGAATCCGAGCGCGGTTGGCTGACCGGACGGTTGGTGGGCGGAGACGCGCTGGCGGCGGACGACGTCGGGCGCGCCGCGGTGCCGGTCGGCGGGATGCCCCGCGTGCTTTTGGTGAGCGCGGGCAATTGGTTTCTGGAAAACGCGCTGAGTTCGGATCCGGAAATCGCGTTCGAATTGCTCACCCCGGATGCGTTGCGACCCGGTATGGAATTGTCGTTCGACGCGGTCGTTTTCGACGACTTCGTGCCCGAAGGAATGTCGCGCGAGGCCGCCGCGGAGTCGGGGAATTTTCTCTTCGTGGGGCGGAGTCCGTGGACCACCGGAGATACCGGGATTTCGAATCCGGTGATCACGGATTCGGTCGGCGACAGCCCCTTGCTGGCCGGTCTTTCGCTCGACGGCGCGATCATCACCGAAGCGGAGCCGGTGGTCGGTCTGACGTCCGTCGCGAGGTCGGTCGACGACGTTCTCATCGGCACGCGGGACGAGGGCAGAACCCGCACGGCGACTTTCGGTTTTCGGGTCGAGGAGTCCGACCTTCCGTTGAAGGTCGCGTTCCCGCTCCTGATGGCAAACACCGTGCATTGGCTGGCGGGCGTGCGGGAACCGGAGTCGTTGCGAGCGGGAGAATTATCGGCTGGGAGCGCTGGGGACGTTGCTGGGAAGACGTTCGAGCGAGCGGGTTTTTACCGCGACGGGGCGGAGGATTGGCTGGCGGTGAATCCGGCGGGCGGGACGGAGTCGGATCTGCGGGAATCGGGCGCGAATGGGTTCGAAGTCGGCGCGCGGAGGCTCGGGGCGGCACCGTGGAAGTGGCTGGTGGCCGTTGCGTTGGCTTTGCTCGCGGTCGAATGGGTCGCCTGGGCTCGCCGGTGGCTTCGGTGAGGCCACGCTGGCGCTTGATCGCGGAGCGTCGCGTCCCTTCCGTTTCGCGGAGTCATAAAAGGAAAGTGAATCGTTGAGAGTCGGTAGTCGAGAGTTGGAAATACGCGACTGAAGCCAAATTTCGCGCTCACCTTGCCAGTGAGTGATGCCAAGCTCACAAGTCACTGATCCGCGGGCATTCGACTCTCAACTGCAAACTCTCAACTTCCTTTCCAGGCTCACGATGTGGGTAATTTGAGCGTCGGTTGGGGTGGCGAGTGCGCTGGGAGATGGTCACGGAACCCGGCGGCGCGGCTTCCCTACCCTCCTCCTTGGATGGCGGCGCTTACGCGCCGATCTGGTTCTGGATCGCGGTGGCGATTTGGTCGGCCTGGGTGGCGATCTGGTGCTCGTCGCGGCCTTCGATGAGGAGGCGGATTTTGGGCTCGGTGCCGGAATAGCGGAGGAGGACGCGGCCTTTGCCGTCGAGGGCCTTCTCGGCTTCGGCGATGAGCTTGGTGACTTCGGTGAGCGATTCGATGGGTGGTTTCTCGCGGACTTTGAGGTTTCGCTGGGCTTGGGGGTATTTTTTGAGCTGGGCTTTGAGTTTGCTGAGGGGCTGGCCGGTTTCCAGCATGATGTGGAGGATCTGGAGGGCGCTGACGATGCCGTCGCCGGTCGTCGAGAAGTCGCGGAAGATCATGTGGCCGCTCTGCTCGCCGCCGACGGTGTAGCCGCCGCGCATCATTTCTTCGATGACGTAGCGGTCGCCGACTTTCGTGCGGATGACCTTGCCGCCGTGGGGGGCGAGGGCTTCCTCGAGGCCGTAGTTGCTCATGATCGTGGCGACCAGGGTGTTGTGGGCGAGGGTGCCGCGTTTGAGGTTTTCGATGGCAGCGATGGCGAGGATTTCGTCGCCGTCGACGACCGTGCCGGTCTCGTCGGCGAGGAGGACGCGGTCGGCGTCGCCGTCGTGGCTGATGCCGATGTCGGCTCTGGTCTCTTGAACCAAGCGGGAGATTTCTTCGGGGTAGGTGCTGCCGCAGTCGGCGTTGATGTTGGTGCCGTTGGGCGCGTTGTGGGCGACGGTGAGGTTGGCGCCGAGTTCGCGCAGGATGCAGGGGGAGGATTTGTAGGCGGCGCCGTTGGCGCAATCGAGGACGATGCGGAGCGACTCGAGGGTGAGGCCGCGGGGGAAGGATTGCTTGGCTTGCTCGACGTAGCGGCCGAGGGCGTCGTCGATGCGGGTGGCGCGGCCGATTTTTCCGGCGGTGGGGCGGATCTCGTCGATCTCGCCCGAGAAGACGAGTTGCTCGATGCGGGCCTCGACCTGGTCGTCGAGTTTGTAGCCGTCGTGGCGGAAAAATTTGATGCCGTTGTCTTCGTAGGGGTTGTGGGACGCGGAGAGGACGATGCCGGCGTCGGCGCGGAGGGACCGGGTGATGTAGGCGACGCCGGGGGTGGGGACGGGGCCAATGACGAGGACGTCGACGCCGAGGGACGTGATGCCGGCGACGATGGCGTTCTCGAGCATGTAGCCGGAGAGCCGGGTGTCCTTGCCGAGGACGATTTTGGGACGATGATCGGCTCCGCGGGCGTAGGGTCCGCCGTTTTCACTGAAGACGTGGGCGGCGGCGCGGCCGAGCTTGAGGGCGACTTCGGCGGTGACCGGGTGGACGTTGGCGACGCCGCGGACGCCGTCGGTTCCGAATAATTTCATGGCTACAAAAATTAGAAATTAGAAATTAGAAATGGGGAATGCGAAATGGCTAGGTCGCTGGTGCGACGGAGCTAATTGAACGAGGCGGCGGGGGTGGGCCAGTCCTGGGCGGAGCCTCGCTGGTTGACGTTCTGGTTGATGAGATACCAGAGGATCGTGGCGATGAAGACGCAGACGACTTTGGCTTTCCAATTGTGGAGGGCTTTATGAAACATCGCTTTCACTGTCCTCGACGAGGAGGAGGCGGCTGAGTTGCTTTCGGAACGTTTCGACGTTGAGGTTTCGCTCGATCACGCCGTTGTGGCAGATGGAGACGGCACCGGTTTCCTCGGAGACGATGAGGGTGATGGCGTCGGACTCTTCGCTCATGCCGAGGGCGGCGCGGTGGCGGAGGCCGAGGTTGCGGTCCAGGTCTTCGCGCTGGGTGAGCGGGAAGATGCAGCCGGCGGCCATGATGCGGTCGTTGGCGACGATCATGCCGCCGTCGTGGAGGACGGTTTTGGGGTGGAAGACCGTGAGGGTCAATTCTTTGGAATATTCGCAATCGACCATGACGCCGGTGGTGGCGATGGCTTTGAGGTCGATCTCGCGCTCGACGGCGATGAGGGCGCCGAAGCCTTTGCCGGCGAGTTCGAAGACGGTGTCGGTGAGTTCTTCGATGGTTTCCTTTTTCTCGAAGGAGCTACTGAAAAAGCGGTGGCTGCCGAGTTCGGTGAGGGCGCGGCGGAGTTCGGGCTGGAAAATGACGACGAGGGCGATGGCGAGGAAGACGGAGAAGCTGCGCAGGAGCCACCCGATGACGGCGAGCTCGAAGACCTGCGAGATGAGCGTGAGGGTGATGAAAATGACCGCCAATCCAATGAGGATGCGGGCTCCGCGGGTGCCTTTGAGGTATTTGTAGATGTAGTAGAGAACGACCGCGATGATCGTGATCTCGATGCTGGCGGTCCAATTCTCGCGGACGTAGGTGAGCGCGGTTTGCAGGGTTTCGGAATTCACTTTTGTCCGCAGATTAAACAGATTCTCGCAGATTCAATGCGGTGAGAATTCATGCTTGGAGGATGGCTTCGGTCATTCTCGCGGCGTCTCGGTGGGCGGTTACGTCGTGGACTCGGAAGATTCGCGCTCCCTTTTCCCGGCAGAGGCTCGTTAAGGCGACTCCGGGCCAGAATCGGTCGGCGATGGTGTTCGATCCGGCGAGGTGGCCGAGGAAGGATTTGCGGCTGACGCCGATCAAGACGGGGCGCTTGCGCGCGTGATCGGTGAATGGTGAATGGTGAATGGTCGGGGTGAGGGCGAAGGCTTCGCAGTTGGCCAGGAGGCGGCGGTTGTGGTCGGGGGTCTTTCCGAAGCCGATGCCGGGGTCTAATGCGATGGCCATTTCGTCGATCCCGGACGCTATCGCCGCCCCCAGTTGCTGTCGAAGGAATTCCCGGACTTCGACGACGACGTCTTCGTAGGTGGGGGCGATCTGCATGGTCCGCGGCGTGCCCCGCATGTGCATGATGATGACGCCGACTTTCGTTTCGGCGGCGAGGGGGGCCATGGCCGGGTCGGCAGTGAGGCCGGTGACGTCGTTGATGACGTCGGCTCCGGCGGCGATGGCGGCGCGGGCGACTTCGGACTTGGATGTGTCGATGGAGATGGTGATGTCGCTGGCGCGACGGATGCGCTCGATGACGGGGACGACGCGGGCGATCTCGGTGGCGGTGGGGACGATCTCGGAGCCGGGGCGGGTGCTTTCGCCTCCGACGTCGATGAGGGTGGCGCCTTCGGATTGCATGCGGAGCGCGTGGGCGGCGGCGGTGTCGGGTTCGGTGTAACTGCCGCCGTCGGAGAAGGAATCCGGGGTGACGTTGAGGATGCCCATGATGGCGGCCTCGTGGGTGAGGTCGTGGAGGTGGCGGCGGGTTTGCCAGAGCATGTTGATTTGCGCTTCGCGTTGGGGTGGGTCGGCGATTGAAAATCGCCGCTCCTCGAAGGTTACTCCGCGGGGGTTTTGTGGGTTAGGCGGAGGGCGTCCAGGCGGAGGCGGGTGCCGGACAGGGCGGTTCGCAGATTTGTCCTTTGGTCTTCGATGGCTTGGATTTCTTCGGGGCGGATTTGGTTGTTGATCGTTGCGAGGTGTCGCAGGCGGTCGATCTCCGACTGGAGGCGGGCTTCCATGGTGGTGGTGGCCGTCTTTACCAGGAGTTTGAGGTCGATTTCGGCCAGGCGCTGGGTTTCGGCGAGCATGGCGGGGAGGAGCCGTCGCTTGATTTTGTCGTTGTGGAGGAGGCGGTGGATGTCGCCTTTTTCGAGCTTGGCTTTCGATAGGGCGGCGTTTTCGGTTTGGTTTTCGAGGCGGTGGTCGACGGTGATGCGGATCGGCTTTGGGGGGAGGAAGCGGTCGGCGTGGAGGCTGGCCGGGGCGACGCATTCGGCGATGGCGTGGGCCTCGAGGTAGATGGCCTCCGGGGCGGGGGCGCGCCAGACGCCGAAGGCGGAGTTGCCGGTTTCGGCACCGAGGAGGAGGTCGATGGCTCCGCGGACCATGGGGTGGTCCTGGGAGAAGAAGCCGAGGTCTTCGCGACTCAAGGCTCGGGGGCGGTCGAGGGTGACGGAGAGGCCTTCGTCGGGGAGGCCGGGGAAGGCGTCGGCGAGGAGGTGACCGGGGCGGAGGAGGTAGCCGCGGTGGCCGAGTTCTTCGATGTGGATACCGAAATGGTCGAAGAGCTCGAGAAGATATTCTTCGAAGGCGGGGTCGGTGTCGCGGCGGTCGATTCGCTCGATGAGCTCGGCGGCGCGACCGGGTTGGCTGCTGGTGAGCTCGAGGAGGCGGTCGTGGCCTTCGGAGAGGCGTTGGGTGACGGAGGCGGCTAGTTCTTTGGACTTCCGAAGGAATTTCGTGAGTTTCTTCTCGTCGGGTTCTTCGAGGAGGGCACGAAGGTCGGGGTCGAGCGCGGCGGCGATCTCGGAGGCGCCGTGGCGGTTGCGTTCGAAGGCGCCGAGGCCTTCGTGATACCAGCGGGCGAGGATCTCGGACGTGGTGCGGGTCTCGTAGGGGACGTGGATGTGGATGGTCTCGGTCTGGCCGATGCGGTCGAGGCGGCCGATGCGTTGTTCGAGCAATTCCGGGTCGTCCGGGAGGTCGAAGAGGACGAGGTGGTGGGCGAATTGGAAGTTGCGGCCTTCGCTGCCGATCTCGGAGCAGAGAAGGATGCGGGCGCCGTCGGGTTCGGCGAAGAAGGCGGCGTTGCGGTCGCGCTGGAGGAGGGTGAGGCCTTCGTGGAAGACGGCGGCGGTGACGCTGATTTCTTTGAGAAGCGCTTCGTAGGTCTGCTCGGCGAGCTCGCGGGTGCGGCAGATGAGGAGGATCTTCGCGGGGTCGAGTGCGCGCAGGAGGGCGACGAGCCAGAGGATGCGGGGCTGGTCGATGGCGACGAGGTGGGCGCGGCGCTGGGGGAAACCCGTGAGGGCGGCGCGGGTGTTGCGGAACATCACGCGGCCGGTGCCGAAGCGGTCGAGCAGGTCGGCCAAATCGGCGGGCGCGGCTTTTTTCGCTATGAGGACTTCGGCTTCTTTCGCGACTTCGGTGTAGCGATTCGACTCTTCGACGAAGGCGTCGAAGTCGGCGTAGCGGTCGGGGTCGAGTAGGCGGAGGCGGCTGAAGTGGCCTTCGAGCCCGAGCTGCTGCGGGGTGGCGGTGAGGAGGAGGACGGCGGGGATGGCCGCGGCCAGGCGGGCGGCGAGGTCGTAGCTGGGGCTGCCGAGCTCGAGGTGGTGGGCTTCGTCGACGATGAGGAGGTCCCAACCGGCGGCGACGGCCTGGTCGCCGCGCTTGACGTTGTTTGCGAGAAAGGCGGCGCTGGCGATGACGAGTTGGCTGTCGAGGAACGGGTTGGCGTCGAGGTCGCCGGCCTCGATGGCGGCGACGCGTTCTTCGTCGAAGAGGCTGAAGAGCAGGTTGAAGCGGCGGAGCAATTCCACAAACCACTGGTGGACGAGCGGGTCGGGGAGGACGATGAGGACGCGGTCGGCGCGGCCGGTGAGGTGCAGGCGGTGGAGGACGAGGCAGGCTTCGATGGTCTTGCCGAGACCGACTTCGTCGGCGAGGAGGACGCGGGGGGCGAGGCGGCTGGCGACCTCGGAGGCGATGTGGATCTGGTGGGGGATGAGGTCGATGCGGGCTCCGGTGAAGCCGCGGATCGGGGATTGGCGGATGCGGGCGCGGTGGCCGAGGGTGGCAACGCGGAGGTCGAAGGTGGCGAGGTCGTCGGTGCGGCCGGCGAGGAGGCGGTCTTCGGGGGCGCTGAAGCTGATGGTGTCGGCGAGTTCGGCCTCGGGGACGGCGCGGTCTTTGCCGTCGGCGCGGACGGTGTAGGTGGCGATGCCGTCACTGCCGGTGGTGACGGATTCGACGGTGAGTTGCTCGTCCTCGTGGGTGCGGATCTTGTCGCCGGGGCGGAAGACGATGCGGCGGAGGGGGGCGGATTCGAGCGCGTATTGGCGGTGCTCGGCGGCGGCGGGGAAATAAATTTCAACGCGGCCGAATTCGGCTTTGAGAAGGATGCCGAGGCCGAGTTCGGGTTCGGTGTCGGAGGCCCAGCGCTGGCCAGGGTGGATGTCGCGAGGATTCAAGTGCGGGTGAGGTGTTATTGGTTGTTGGTTATTGGTTATTGGAAGGACACGGGACTCCGCCGGCACCCACTCTTTCTCATAATCTTAATCTTTGTCTTACTCTCCGTGTATCTCCGTATCGGTATCGCGGGGTGCCGCGAGCGGGTGAGGAGCGACAAAGACAAAGATTATGATTAAGGGCACCTCCGGTAACGCTGATTTTGACGCAACGAGAGAATCGATGGAAATTTTTTGATCGGACGTGTCATTTGGCGACATCGGCGGGGCCAAAAGCAACGGTTTGGAGACCGGACGACGGACCATTCGAGCCCGAGCCGCCCGGAATTCGGACCATCGAGGAGGGATTCGGTGGGATTTTCACGCCCCGCGCATGAGGATGGCGTAGCGATCAAGATTGTAGACCAGATTACAAAGGCTGTTGTGCCGGCTGGCGCGTCGCACTCCGATGGATCGGCAGTAATCCATGCCCATCTGCGCAATTCGTCCAAAGACATGCTCGACGCGCACGCGAATCTTGCTGATGGCGTGGTTGGATTTGCGGGTGGCCTCGTCCAGCGGGCGATTGCGGTTGGCTTTTCGCATCATGAACTCCTGCGCGTCGCAGCGCTCGAGGACATGGACTTCGCTTTCCGCTGAATAATTGGCGCTGGCGGCTAGCGCCGCCTGATCAGTTTCATCCACGAGTTGGGCGAAGACTTGGCTGTCATGCACGTTGGCAGGTGTCGTGGCGTGCGTGTCGATGAGCTTGGTCTTGGCGTCGATTTTCGCGTGGTTCTTGTAGCCAAAATGGGTCTCCGCGTTCTTTTTCGTCCAACACGCGTCGCAATCCTTTTGGCGACCCCGGGCCGTTCCCGCTTCGAAACCAGCGGGACGTTCGCCTTTTTTGATCTGCGCATTCTCCTCAGCGGTTCTCATTTTGGTATTGTTGAAGTGCCGGAGGGCGGTCGGTTGACTCGATGGGGAAGTGAATTGGAGCGCGGACTTATACTTTTTGGGCAGTACCGGCATGGCTTGGACCCATGAAAACCACGCCGCCCGGATTGGCCCGCATTATCGGGAAGTTCCGTGCCGTGGCGGGGGGACTTCCCGATCCGCGCAAGGGTAAGAGCACGAGTTTTTCGATGGCGGACATCGCGCTGAGCGCGTTTTCGGTATTCTTCACGCAGAGCGCGTCGCCTTCGTCAACTGGCATCCTCGCGCATGCACGGGGCGTGACAGCGCCCCGGCTCTGCGGGGGTGTTGGCGCGAGCCGTGCGCGCCCGCTCGATGCGAGGATGATCGGCTCTCCGATCACCGGAACGATCCGGAGCGGCTGGCTTACACTCGGGAGCGGACCACGCGGGGGCGGGGCCGCTCTGGGTCCCGTCCCGGCGTGGGCTGCAGGGCTGGTGAACCGGGCATTGCCGTATGGCGTCGCTTCTGTGTTGCGGCCTGGCGCGGGACCTGCCCGACCCCGCGCTCTGGCGGGGTCGGAGGCATTATATCACCCAACTCGCGGCAACGTATTAGCCGAGGGAGCGCTCTGGCGACCGGTGCCGCGGAGGGCCCCTTTAGGGAGGCACCGCGTCAGGCACGGCTATACGGTGCCGCTGTTGGGCGATGTCATGCCGCGCAGGTCCCGTGCCCCGAAGGGCGAGCGAAGCGAAGCAGGCCGCAATCGTAACCCAACCGGAGCGCTCTGGCGCAGGGTCGAATTTGCAGGACGGGGGCGGGCGGGATGGTGAGGGATCGAGTTACGAGAGGCGAGCGGCGGCGCGTCGGATGCCGGGTGGCAGGGGCATTAGCATCCGGCGTGACGGCGCGGTCGGACGCGGGAGCTGGCAAACAATTGAGAGAGCAAATGTGTCATTATGAATGACCGACCCCTTTTCGGCTCGATCGTGCCCGGCGATCCGTTTTACGAACACGTTGCCGGGACGCTGGCACTGAGCCAGTCGTAGGCGGCGCTTTTTCCGCCACCCAAGGGAGCTACTTTTCGGAGAGACGTTCGATCCGGTGATTTTCGAGGCGGGCACCGTTTGACTGCGCGCCCGGCTGGAGTTGCGCGAGGAAGGTGAGTGATTGAGCGTCGGCGGGGATCGAGTATTCAGCCCGGATCGTGCGCGGCTCGCCCGCGGGGGCCGCGTGCCCGATGGGAAGCCAGAAGGGCGCCGGAGTCGATTCGAGGACGGTGGACGATCCGGCGGCGTCGGTGGCGCGAAGCTCGGCGACGACGCCGGCCCAATTCTTCGCGGGCTCGGCAACGGAGTCGTAGGTGACGTCGAGCCAGACGCGGACATGGTTTCCGGCCAGTCCGTCGACCGGGATGTCGCGGGAAATCGAGGAGGGAATTGGCGCCTGGTCCACGGCGAGTTCGCTTTCGCCGCCGAGCGGGATCGAGGTCGTGGCGTCCGGGGCGGGAGCGGGCGACGGCGCGTCCGGATCCTCGCTCGCTCGGCGCACTTCCAGATCGTCGATCCAGATGTCGGCGTCGCCGGATTGAAAGGCGGTGACGAGGATCTCGCCGGTGCGGGGACCTGGGTAGGGATCGCTCACCGGCACGACCGCGCGGTATTCCCGCCAGTCTTCGGAGGGCTCGATCGTGATGGAATGAGGGTCCTCCGCTAGCTTGCCGTCGGCGCCCGGACTGATGACCTTCAGCACGACTTCGAGTCGACTCTCGGCGCGGGCGTGGAAGGAGACTTCGAAATCGCCGGTCCCGTCGGTGAGCAGTTCAAGGTGTTGGTAGCCCGGTTGGATCTTCCAAGCCCGGGTTCCGCCCGGCGTGTGATTGGTGCCGGTCTCGAGTTGGACGTTTTTCGCGGAGCTGAAGTTCCCCCCGAAGACGGCCCCCTCGAACGTGCCCGGCCAATAAAGATTCGGCGAATCGGCGGCAAAGAGCGGGGTCGCGGTGGCGACGGCTAGGAAGGAGAAAAGGCGGGTGGGAGACATCGTTGGGAAGCGTCCATGACTTGGGATCAGTAGCCAATGTCGGGCGTGAGCATACGGTTGCACCACCTGGGCGAGAAGCGAACGGCGATCACCGAACGCCGCCACGACCGACGGCAGGTCAATTGTGAACGCTCGCAAGACTCGGTTCAGGGTGTGATTGCGAAAGTAGGCCGAGAGAGCGAGGGAACGCGCGGCGCGACGTTCCCTACCCGACTGGGTAGGGCTGGTCGCGCCGCGCCAGCCGTCTTCAATCTCCGCGGTGCCACTTTCTTCGTCTCGCCCCGGTGACGTTTTTCGCAATCACATCCCTCGGTTCACCCACTCTGAACCAACCATCAGCTCGCCCCCGCCGACGAATTAGCCCGGACCTCCGAGCTACCGGAAGCGAGCGTCGGCGCGTCGGATGCCGGGCGGTCGGTGCAATCTGCATCCGGCGTTACGACGCGGGCGCATGCCGCGAACCGGCGGTAATTCGGGGGGGGATTTCTTTGAGTAAGCGGGCATCGGATGCGAATTCTGAACCAATGAACGGACTGACACGTTCTACGACGGCGATGGAGTGAGCGCAGATCAGAACGCGAACGCGGGAGTCGCGGCAGGGGCACAGGTTGTCGACGTCGATGCGGTTGTTGAAGCGGAAGCCGCGAGGAATTCTTTACCGCCCTCCGAGACTCGTCCTTTGAGCAACGGCGGCTCGTAGGTCGCTTCGGTCACGTGACCGCCTTCGTGGATGGCTCGCGCCTGCTTCCAAATCTGCCAACCGCCCATGCCCGTGAGGGATTTTTCGGTCAGGACGATGGTCGGATCGGTCGCGGGCGGCATCCGGCGCATGATGCCCGCGCGACTCCATTGCGCAACGGGGTAGACTCGGCGAAGGTCCCGTTTCTTTTGCGCCTGCGCGCTCGCCGTGATGTGTGTCGGCTGTGCGACCAAGCCCACCGGATCGTCCGTGGTGTTGACGGGAGCGGTGACGTCACCCGCTGAATTTTCGCTCCCGCCCACGACCCCTTTCCGACCCCTTTCCGCGGGAAGTAGGAATTCGTTTTTGCATACTGACCCCCCACTTCTGACCCCCACTTCCCTCTCCGAATCTGAGCCCGACAGTGAAAGTCGAAAATCGATGGAAAGTTGCGAGCGCCGAATGTGCCAATGCTATGGACCGACCCCTTCACGTGACCCCTTCCGCTAGCTAAGCGTCGTCAGAATTCATCGGCTGACCCCTACCGCTTTGAAGAATTCATCGGCTGACCCGAATGGCACTAACTTAAGGAGGATTTAGGAGGCGGCTCGCGTTTGGGAATCGGGGAGGGATCTGGGGTTCTCAAGATGAGTTTCTGGGTTATCTCGCGCATCTCGGTAACGTTCTTTTCCAGCTTTCGATGGTTGGCGATGGCTAGTTTCATCCTTTGGGCTTTGAGGGGACTGAGCCCAACGGTGACGGTTTTTCCGGCAACTTTGCGGGTCCACCGCCAAGCCCGGGGAGGTTGGGGCATCACGCTTCCCTGACTCAATTCGGGGAAGCTTCCCAGCTCCGAGGCCAGGGTGCTGTAGCGTGCTTCGAGTCGACGGATTTCCCGGGCGGTGAGGTCGGATTTTTTAGCGGTTTTCGGCATAATTCACTGGCGGCTTCGATTAAGTATATATACTTGTATTGGATGCGTTCTTTCAACCCGTTTTTCCCAAATTTTAGTTCGCGGCTTTTTGGACGACCGCCAGTCTCACCCCTGACGCAGGCCCTTGCCAAGCTCAGGCAGAGCGGTTCGCTCTCGGTGTTGGTCAACGTCTTTGGCTCCTACATTTCACGGAAGTTACTTAGCTCAACGCCCAGCTGTGCTCACAGCCGCAAGCGCATTTTCTCGCTCGAACGTGTCTTCTGGAGCTTCCTGGATCAGGTGCAAACCCCGAACGGTTCCTGTCGCGAAGCCGTGTGCAAGGTCATGGCTTTGGTGAGCAGAAAATCCAAACCGTCTGGCACTACAGAGACCGAGGTCATGAGTGGCAATACCAGCGCTTATTGCCAGGCGCGAGCCAAGCTCCCGGTGGCGACACTGGAAGGAATCAACACCCATCTGGCCGTGCGCATGGAAGCCAATATTCCCAGCGGCGCTCTCTGGCATGGTCGCCAGGTACGGCTCGTGGACGGCACGGGTGTCTCCATGCCCGACACCGAAGCCAATCAAGATCGTTGGCCGCAGAGCAGCAGTCAGAAGCCGGGGTGTGGCTTTCCCGCAATCAATCTGGTTGGCGTTTTCTGCCTTCTCACCGGAGCTCTTCTCAAGGCGGATTGGGGCGATCGTCTCACCCATGAGACCCGGCTTTTTCGCAACCTTTGGAGCATTTTCAATCGTGGCGATCTCGTTCTCACCGACCGGGGATTTTGTTCCTTCGGGGCTATTGCCGGTCTGCTCTCCCTGGGCGTGGACTCGTTGATGCGCTTGCCCGAAAAACGGATCCGCAAGGCCATTGGTGCTCAGCTTCCCAAGTCGGCAAATTTCGATGTGAACATTGTCTGGAAGCGCCCCGCGCAGCGACCACGCGGGATGACGCCCGAGGAGTTCGCGCTCTGGCCCGCGGATATTCCAGTGCGCGTCGTGCGCTACACCATCGCCCAACCCGGCTTCCGCACCCAGACCGTGACCTTGGTGACCACCCTGCTGCTCTCCGAGACGGCCATTCCCGCCGATGATCTCGCCTCCCTCTACTTCCGCCGCTGGAGCGTCGAACTCCATTTTCGCGAGATCAAGATCGCTCTCAACATGGACGTCTTGCGCTGCAAATCCCCGGCCCTCATCGAGCGCGAACTCCTCATGCACTTCATCGCCTACAACCTCGTCCGCAGCGTCATGCAGAAAGCCGCCCTGATTCACGAACTCGACCTGGATCGCGTCTCCTTCAAGGGCACTCTCGATACCGTCCGTCAGTTCGCCAACGCCACCAGTGGGGCCAACGCTAAACCCCGCACCATCTCCGCCATCCTCGACGCCATGCTCTCTGCCATCGCCAGCGATCTCGTTCCGCTGCGCCCAGACCGATCCGAACCCAGAGTCAGAAAACGCCGCCCCAAAAACTATCGCCTCTTGACCAAGCCCCGCCGCCAAATGGGACCGCTCCCTCACCGAAAATCCGGGGTCGAAAATCCTCCCAAATCCCCCTTATCTTAGTGCCATTCCGGACTGACCCCTTTGATTACTCCTTTCAATGCTTGATCCGCTCTTTTCGGACAGGCTCTATTTAGCTTTCCATTCCATTTCCACGGGAACCAACTTTATTCGCGGCCACTCCCCAAAGCTTCGCGCGTGCGGGCGCGCGATCCCGGAACGGGAACGGCGGACGCGGAGCGGAGGCGCGTTTTTGAGGAAGGCGACCACGGCGGGAACGAAGCAACGGCTAGGAAGAAGAGGCGGTTTCGAGCGGCTGCCTGGATTGGCGGGCGGCAAGCTCGGCGGCGTAGCGTTCGCGGGCCTCGCGCAGACATTCACGCCGTTGCTCTCGGTTCATGGAGTGAAGCAGACGGCTGGTGTCCTCGCGCAGCCGCCGGGACATCTCCACGCCATCAAAGGTTTTTGTTGCGGTTTTCATAGATGAGTTCCAGTGGGTTCACGATAGTGACGTGCGGGTATCCTTTCAACAGATTGACGCCGTTGAACCCGGCTTTGCGGTGGGCGCTGACCATGTGCCGGAAGTTCCAACTCACGAGGAAGTCGATCCGGGCGACGGTGCAGACGGCGACGTGGAGGGCGTCGTCCTCGTATTTTTGGGTGACGACGCCCTGGGCGATGTAGGCGGCGGCGAGGTCTTCCATTTCGTCGGTGACTTCGAGCAGCGTGCCAAGCGGGAACGTCCGGGCAAAAAGATCGCGGACATTTTCAGGAGCGCCTTCAATTTCCTTGGTGGTGATGTCGGAGCTGACGAACCGCCATTGTCCGGCCTCCATCTGCTGCCAGAGCGCAACCGTGTCTTCCTCCCATTTGTCGTCGTAGTAGCCGCCGAGAACGGAGGTATCGAGGTAGAGGACCGGAGTCGTGCGCACGTCGGGGATCATACGGCAGCTGGCGGAGCCGTGGCGATCCCGTTCAGCGCCGTTTCCACGGGGTTTGGGAGAGGCTGGTCTTGTTTTTCCGGTCGCGGAACCGGACCAGCTCGAACTCGGGAACGTCGAGCTTGCGGCGGCGTTCGCTGGGGGACGTGGCGGCGTGGACTTTCTGGAGATCGACGGGGATGACGCGGGTGTAAACCTGCGTGGTCGTCAACGTCGCGTGGCCGAGGAGTTCCTTGACGTGACGGACGTTCGCTCCGCCTTTGAGCATTTCAGTCGCGCACGCGTGCCGGAGGCCGTGGGCGGCGGTGGTAGGCGGCAGGCCCGCGGCCTTGGCATGGCGGCGGACCAAGCGCCGCAGCACGTTGGAGTTGAACGCGCCGCCGCGGCCGGTGAGGAACAGACGCTCGACGGCTTTCTGGCGGACGGCCCGGCCGAGCAGGATCGGGCGGATGTGGGCCAGGTATTCGCGGAGGTATCCGGCGGCGGTGCGGCCGAGCGGGACGATGCGATCCTTGTTGCCTTTGCCCTGGACGACGCGGGCGGTGCCGTCCTTGAAGTCCACGTCGTAAATCGTGAGCCGGGCGAGTTCGAGGCCGCGCAAGCCGCTTGAGTAGAGCAGTTCGAGGATGGTGCGGTCGCGGTAGCCGTTGGGGGTGGCAAGCTCAGGCTGCGCGAGCAGCCGCAACACTTGCTCGTTGGTGAGAACGCCCTTGGGTAACCGGTGGGGTTTGTGGAGAACGAAAAGGGGTCGGTCAAAAAGGGGGGTATGAACCGAGGACATAGGTGACAGATTGACCGAGGACATGGGTGACAGTTCAGGGTGGTGAATGCCCTGGCAAAACGAGTCACCGATGGAACAGAAACAGAGATTTGTAAGTTTGCTGACGAGCGACCGGTTCACGATGGTGGAGCTGTGCGAAAGTTTCGGCATCTCGCGCAAGACGGGTCACAAGTGGAAGGCGCGATACGAGGCCCACGGGATGGGCGGACTAGAGGATTGGAGCCGGGCCCCGAAGACGGTGACGAGCAGGACAGAAGAAGCGGTGGAGCGGCTGATTGTGGCCGAAAAGCGGTTACATCCGACGTGGGGGCCGAAGAAGATCCAGCGAGTGCTCGAAGTGAAGCACGAAGTGGATCGTTTACCGGTCGTAAGCACGGTGGGAGAGGTTCTCAAGCGGCACGGGCTGGTGAAGGCGCGCAAGCGGCGAGGAGGCCTCTTCACGGTGGAACGAGGGACGCTGACGCCGCCGGAACGCTGTAACCACGTGCTCGGAGTGGACTACAAGGGATGGTTCCTGCTGGGTGACGGCGAGCGTTGCGATCCGTTGACGGTGAGCGATCTGCACAGTCGATACCTGATGAAAGCGGAGGCGATGCCGGACATGACGGTAAAGTGGACGCAGCGCGAGTTCCGCAGTGTATTCAAGCGCTACGGGCTGCCGGAGATCATTCGCGTGGACAATGGCTCCCCGTTCGCGTCGATGGGACCAGCGGGATTGAGCAGACTGAGCGTGTGGTGGATCGGATTGGGTATCGAAGTGCAGTTCAGCCGACCTGGCTGTCCGCAGGACAACGGCTGCCACGAACGGATGCATCGCACGATGAAGGCCGAATGCTGTCAGCCGGGAAGCGCGAACCGTTGGGCCCAACAGCAACGTTTTGACCGGTGGCGCAGAGTCTTTAACGACGAGCGTCCGCACGAGGGCATCGGCATGAGGACACCGGCGCAAGCCTATCAACCCTCCCTGCGCCGGTTGGACGAACGCATCAAACCTGCGCTCTACGAGGCAGGGGTGGAAACCAAGCGGGTGAACAAAGCAGGCTTCATCTCCTTGAATGGAAACAACTGCTTCGTCGGCGAGTCACTGATCGGCGTCGATGTGGCCGTGGAGGAATCGCCGGAGACAGGGCTGCTGGCCGTTCGATATGCCAATGTGAAGCTCGGGTGGCTGGATCGGACTCCCAACGCTCGGCTCCGGCCTACGGCCTACGCCGAGCGTTGGGAGTCGAAGCTTGCTCCCGCAAGCCATGAAAACTAACCCTCTAAGTGTTACCTATGTGGTCGGTTTATCTGTAACCAATGTTCCCGTTCATACCGAGGGGTCGGTCATTCATCGCTGAGGGGTCGGTCATTCATAATGACACATTTGCTCTCTCAATTGTTTGCCAGCTCCCGCGTCCGACCGCGCCGTCACGCCGGATGCTAATGCCCCTGCCACCCGGCATCCGACGCGCCGCCGCTCGCCTCTCGTAACTCGATCCCTCACCATCCCGCCCGCCCCCGTCCTGCAAATTCGACCCTGCGCCAGAGCGCTCCGGTTGGGTTACGATTGCGGCCTGCTTCGCTTCGCTCGCCCTTCGGGGCACGGGACCTGCGCGGCATGACATCGCCCAACAGCGGCACCGTATAGCCGTGCCTGACGCGGTGCCTCCCTAAAGGGGCCCTCCGCGGCACCGGTCGCCAGAGCGCTCCCTCGGCTAATACGTTGCCGCGAGTTGGGTGATATAATGCCTCCGACCCCGCCAGAGCGCGGGGTCGGGCAGGTCCCGCGCCAGGCCGCAACACAGAAGCGACGCCATACGGCAATGCCCGGTTCACCAGCCCTGCAGCCCACGCCGGGACGGGACCCAGAGCGGCCCCGCCCCCGCGTGGTCCGCTCCCGAGTGTAAGCCAGCCGCTCCGGATCGTTCCGGTGATCGGAGAGCCGATCATCCTCGCATCGAGCGGGCGCGCACGGCTCGCGCCAACACCCCCGCAGAGCCGGGGCGCTGTCACGCCCCGTGCATGCGCGAGGATGCCAGTTGACGAAGGCGACGCGCTCTGCGTGAAGAATACCGAAAACGCGCTCAGCGCGATGTCCGCCATCGAAAAACTCGTGCTCTTACCCTTGCGCGGATCGGGAAGTCCCCCCGCCACGGCACGGAACTTCCCGATAATGCGGGCCAATCCGGGCGGCGTGGTTTTCATGGGTCCAAGCCATGCCGGTACTGCCCAAAAAGTACAAGTCCGCGCTCCAATTCACTTCCCCATCGAGTCAACCGACCGCCCTCCGGCACTTCAACAATACCAAAATGAGAACCGCTGAGGAGAATGCGCAGATCAAAAAAGGCGAACGTCCCGCTGGTTTCGAAGCGGGAACGGCCCGGGGTCGCCAAAAGGATTGCGACGCGTGTTGGACGAAAAAGAACGCGGAGACCCATTTTGGCTACAAGAACCACGCGAAAATCGACGCCAAGACCAAGCTCATCGACACGCACGCCACGACACCTGCCAACGTGCATGACAGCCAAGTCTTCGCCCAACTCGTGGATGAAACTGATCAGGCGGCGCTAGCCGCCAGCGCCAATTATTCAGCGGAAAGCGAAGTCCATGTCCTCGAGCGCTGCGACGCGCAGGAGTTCATGATGCGAAAAGCCAACCGCAATCGCCCGCTGGACGAGGCCACCCGCAAATCCAACCACGCCATCAGCAAGATTCGCGTGCGCGTCGAGCATGTCTTTTCAAAGGGGTCAGTCCGTGCATTGGTTCATCAAAGGGGTCAGTCCGTGCATTGGTTCAAGTCCGTCAAAGGGGTCAGTCCGTCAAAGGGGTCAGTCCGTGCATTGGTTCAGAAATTGCCGCCCAACGCTCGGCTGCTAAGTCCGATCGGTCGTCCGAAATTGCCCGTCAGTCCCCGCGTCCGACCGCGCCGTCACGCCGTCAAAGGGGTCTCAAAGGGGTTAGTCCGTTCATTGGTTCAAAACACATGCTGCGGGATCTCTGGGCCCGTCCGTTGGGCGATTCTGAACCATTGAACGGACTGACCCCTTCCTTAGCCACACCCAGAAGACGACCACATTGCAATACTGCCGAACCCGTTGCGTGAGCGAGAGTGACTCCAAAAAATCGGCCGGCAGGATGTGGGAAAACTGCAGCGCGTAGGTCGCTATGGATGACTCTGCCAATGCGCTCCGTCGCTCCGCGATGACCGCTTGCAGACGCCGCCGCATTTTGCCACATATTTGAGTTGGGAATCCGCTGAGAAATGGTTGGTTGCTGCTCACACTTTAATCTACCAAATCAGCGGATCTCCCTCCATCTTTCTCCCCGAAAACTGGCTTAAAGCAGTGCCATTCCGGACTGACCCCTTCCTCGACCCCTTCCTCTTGAACGGACTGACCCCTTCCTCGAATATCCGACTTGTTTCTCATTTGCCGAAAACCATGTCTAAATTGCTTCGTGATCGAAGACGAACTCATCACGCCCGTCGACCGGGGATTTGGCTCGGACCTGGGGCCGCGGATTCTTTTGCTCGCCGCGACGACGATGTTGGATTTCCCGATCCTGCTCGGCTGCTGGATGCTTCGGGCGGATCTGGAGTTCGTCGACGGATACGGCTGGATCTATCCGAGCGTCGGTCTGACTGGATTCGTTCTGCTTGTCGCGACCATCGTCGCTCTGCGAATTCAGCAGAGACCGGAACGTCGGTTGGGGTATTGGTGTCTCGGCGTTTCGGTTCTCGCAACCTTCCTGTTCGCCCTCATGATCCCTTCGGTGACCGGGTGATTGCGCACCGCATCGTCAAGGCTGGCCTCCGTTTTAACCTAAATCCCGGAATGGACAGGATTTCCAGGATTGAAGGGATTGAATTTCAGTGACTTCGAACAAAGTCCCCGCTCACTCAGAGGGTGAACAATCCCCGCCTCATCAGTCATTCCTGATCATCCCGTTAATCCTGTTAATCCTGTCTCATTTTCTTTTCAGGTTTACCGGCTGAGCTGATTGGTGACGCGGGGGCGCGAAGGGCGCTTGGGTTCGAGTTGGGTGGCGTGCCAACGGGTGGGCGTGGGGTTGGACCCGCTGAGAGGATGTCACGGCTCCCGGGGCCCGGCTGCCCTACCTTTTGACGGTTGGGGCGCTGGGGCGCTTGCCCTCGATTCTCAATCGACGGTCACGTTGACCGACAGGCCTTTGGCGACGTCTTCGCCGGGGACGGTCACGACGCGGGCGAGAGTTCCGTCGAAGTTGCCCCGCTGGAGGAGGTCGCCTTCGATGCGGGGTTCGGTGAAGCTTTTTGGGAGCGTGCGGACTTCCCAGAAGATGCGGCGGAGGTCGGTGCCGGGGCGGAGCTGGACGTCGGCGGTGAAGGTGAGGTCCATGGGGAGCGGATTGCCTTCCTCGTCGCGGCGGAGGCCGAAGGCGGCGACGTGGAGTTTGTCGGAGCCGTCGAGGAAGTTGACGACCCGCTTGGCGACGTTGACGTCGTCGCCCTGTTTGCCTTCGAAGGTGTAGCCACGAAGTTCGGGTTCGGTGAGGATGCTGGGTGGTTGGTTTTTCGGGTTCCAATCGACCCGGTTCGGGCGCACCCGTGGCCCGATGGTCTGGGGGAGTGTCGAGCGGGAGGGGAGGGTTGGGGGCGGATTGGCGGTGATCGCGGGACGGTGGAGAAACGGGCTGGCTGCTCCGAGGTAAAAATCGTCGAGGTCCAGCGGGGCGGCTTCGTCGCCGAGAATCCAGATGGAGCGGACGGACGAATCGTCGGTTGGGAGCGCGCGGACGTTTTGGAAGGCGATGATCCCGTCGAGGTAGAGGTGCCAGCTGCCGGTCGTGTGGTCCCGCAGGACGGTCACGCGGATCCAATCTTTCGACTGGCCGTCGGCGGCGAGCGGGAAGCTTTGGCCGGTGGCGATCCAGGAGCCCTCTGTGTCGGAGGTGGCGTGGAAGACGCTGATTTCACCCGTCGGGTCCGGGCCGGTGACGCGGCGAAACGAGACGAGCGCGCCGTCGAAATCGAGGAACTCGGCGTCGACGTCGGTGGCCGGAGGACGAATCCAGAAGTCGAGGAAGAGAGTCGGCGACGCGGCCAGGGTGCGGGACTGAAGTCGCAGGCGGGCCAGCGGGTCGGAGGGCGGGAGGCGGAGTGATTGGGCGCCGTCGCTCGGCGAGCCTTCGACGATCTCGGCGGATCCCGTGAGGACGCGCCAGGGGAGGTCGGGGTTGGCGAGCGGGCCACCCGGGTAGGATTCTTTCGATTCGAACGAGGTCTCGAAGTAGCCGCCCGGTGCGGCGGTCGCCGCACCACTGCCGCCGATCAACAGTGAAACGGCGAAAAGCTGGCGTAAAATCGATTTCACTGCGTCACATCGGCCCGGCGTCGGCGGCCTGGGCTTTGATTCGATTCAGGATTGGTTTGAACTCGAGGGCGAAGAGTTGGGAGCGGCGGGTGGGGTCGTCGAAGCCGGCTTCGTTGGCGTCGCTCACGCTGAAGACCGTCGGGCTGACGCGGACGTCGTTGGTGCCGGGGATCGGAGAGAGGGTGAGGCGGACCCGCATCGTGGCCGGGTCGTCGTAGGAGCCGTAGGCGATCTGGCCGGCAGTGCCGGCGGGTTTGTCGAAGGAGATGCTCTCCGGGAAGCTCGCGGGGCCGGTGGTGTAGCCGTAATCCGGGAAAATGTCCTGCGCGGCGTCGACGATGGCGAGGCGGTTGGTGTTCGGGACGGTGACGGATCCCATGCCGCCGGATTTGCCGACCGGGGTGGCGAGGCAGCCGCCGAGGGCGAGGCAGATTGCGAGGAGGGGGAGGATGCGCATCGGGTGACGTTAGGTCTTTCGTGAACTGGAATCCAGCGGGGATGCGTTGCCGCTGTGAGAGGATCACGGCACCCGGGGCCCGGCTGCCCTACCTTTTTCGGAAGCGCTGCGCGCTTAGGGCGCTGGGCGGCTTCGGCGGATGGTGACTCGCTTGACTCTCGAGGCGTCCTTTGGGCTGGACGTTTCGATGTCGGGGTCCTCGGCGAAGGCCTGGTGAACGATCCGGCGGTCGTAGGAGTTGAGCGGCTCGGTCTGGGCGGCGTGGCCGCCCTGGCGAACGCCTTCGGCGAGCTGCTGGACCTTGTGAATGAGGGCGTCGTCGCGCATGTCGCGGTGGTGCTCGACGTCGACGATGACCTTGGGGGAATCGGGCTGCTGGATGTGCAGGATCCGGTTCACGATGAATTGGAGGTCGCCGAGGGTCTGGTCCTGCCGACCGATGAGGGCCTCGGCTTCCTGGGTGTAAACCTGGAGGACGGGGCTGCCGTCGCGGTCCATTTCTTTGATTTCGGCGACGAAACCAAGGTAGCCCAGGATCGTGTCGAGGATTTCCTTGGGTGTCTGGATCATTGCAGGAAGCGTTTCTGGCGTTTTTTCTTAACCGGAGCGGGCTGACCGCGCTTGGCGGCGGGCGGCTTTGGCTCCAGGGTCGGCAGGGCTTGGTTTCGCGTGAGGTAGAGTTGGACGATAGAAAAGATGTTCTGCGTTGTCCAATACAGCGAGAGACCGGACGCGTAGTTGTAGGCGAAGACGACAAAAATGACCGGCATGAACATCATCATGCGCTGTTGGTTCTTGTCGCCGGTCTTCGGCGTGATGGCCATCTGCCAGACCATGGATCCCGCCATCAGGAGCGGGAGAAGGTTTATCGGGAATCCGAGGAAGTGCCCGACGGTGTCGGGCTGGGAGAGATCGTTGATCCAGAGGAACGAGCTGTTGCGGAGCTCGATGGCGGAGCCGAGCATCGAGTAGAAACCGAAGAAAATTGGGATCTGAACGAGCATGGGAAGGCAGCCGCTGAACGGATTGACCCCATACTTTTTGTAGAGCCCCATGAGCTCCGTGTTCATCTTGGTCGGGTCGTCCTTATACTTCTCGCGCAGCTCGGTCATCTTCGGCGAGAGGAGCGACATGCGTTTCATCGAATTCGTCGCCTTGTTCTGGAGCGGCCAGAGGGCGGATTTGATGCAGAGCGTGAGGACGATGATCGCGGCGGCGTAACTGTTGAAGAGGCCGTGGAGAAGGTTCATGGCCCAGAGCAGGAATTTGCTCACGAACCCGAACATGCCGAAGTTCATGACCTCTTCCTGGGTGCCGCCGAGGGTGCGGAGACGGGTCAGATCCTTCGGACCGGTGTAAATCTCGAACTTGCTGGTGGTCGATTCGCCGGCGGCGAGTTCGAAGCCAGGCATCCCGAGGGCACCACGCATGCCGTAGATGGTCTTGCCCTCGTCGTTCGGGACCGCGAAGCGCTCGGCGGTGACGGTCTTGCCGGCCGTGTCGCCGTTGACGGTGAGGATCGTGCAGAAATACTGGCTCGTGACCGCGGCCCAGCGGATGGCCTCGGCCTCGCCGGTGTAGAGGGGTGAGGCTTCGCGGAGCGAGATGCCGACGAGCGGGATGCTGGAGCCGCCGAACCAATTCACGTCGATGTCCTCCATTTCGCCATCCTTCGACCAGTCGAAACGGGTGAAGGTCGGGAGGTCCTTGACGTGGATGGGCTCGGAACCACCGGTGCTCAGATAGAACGAATCGCGGGCGATGGGAGTGGTGCCGGTATTCCGGAAGGTGACGGCGAGGTCGACGACGTAGGGGTCGTTGCGGGGGGCGGTGTCATCGGAGGCGACTTCCTCGTCGTAGACTTCGGCGTTGCCATCGGAGACGGTGAAGGTTTTGCTGATCTCGAGGCCGTCGGGTTGCTGGTTGGTGAAGACGACCCGCCGCATGACGCGGTCGACTTTCATCTCGAAGCCGCCGAGGGGCTGGCCGGGCTCGAAACCGAGTGCGCCGATGGGAATCGGCAGGTTACGATTAATGCCAACGGATTCCTGATTCTCGCCGAGGTGGAGGAGCAGGATGGCCGTGTCGATGCCGCCGAGGTCGTTGTTGAATTCGAAGTCGGCACCGGGGCCGGCGCTGACGATCTCGCGCTGGGCGGCCATCGTCGACCTGGGGGCCGAGGGGGTTGGAGTGGCGGTGGCGCTGGTCGCGGGAACCCCGGGGGTCGTCGCTGCGACCGAGGGCGGTGGGGTGGCGGAGGCGGCCTGAGCGGCTTGTTGCTCGGCTTGGCGGGCGCGCTCGGCGGTCTGCTGGTCGAGGTATTCGCCATAGGTGGCGTTGTAGTAATACTGCCAGGCGATGAAGGCGAGAATTGACAGGCCGATGGCGACCAGGGTTTTGCGATCCATTTGGTGAAGAGGAGTTTAGCCCTGCCGGAGGGGGCGGTGATCGACGGGGGCGACCGGTGGCACCGGGTCGGGGCCGATTCCACCCCAAGGGTGGCAGCGGCAGATTCGTTTGAGCGCGAGCCAACCGCCCCGCGCGGCGCCGTGGAGCTCGATGGCCTCGATGGCGTAGCGCGAGCACGTGGGCTGGTAGCGGCAGGAGCCGCCGGGTCCCACGATGAACCGCAGCGCCGGAACAACCACGATGCGGTATCCGTAGATGAGGGCCAGGAGCAGGTGTTTCATTCGCGGTTGGGGACAATAGAAAGGCGTCTGCCGAGACGCAACCATTCGTCTCGCAGGGTGGCGAAGTCGGCTTCGGTGGCGGCGCGCTTGCCGACGACGACGATCCAGACGCCGGTGGCGAGGTCGGGTTGTTGGACGCGGTAAAGCTCGCGGAGTTGGCGGCGGACCCGGTTGCGGGCGACGGCGGGGCCCACGCGGCGGGAGGTGATGAAGCCGATGCGGGCGGGGAAGTCCTCGCCGGGAAAGCGAAGGACCGTCACCCGGAAGTAACGGCCTTGGGTGGTCTCGCCGCACTCGCGCACGGCGGAAAATTCGTGGCTCTGATTTAATCGAGCCGCCCGGAGAAACCGGAGCGGGCGCGAATCAGGCAGCGGTGTGACGTTTGAAGTGAAGCTCGACGCCCTTCGGCAGGAGGCGCTTGCGGCCCTTCTGACGACGACGGGAGAGAATGGCGCGACCGCCTTTGGTGGCCATCCGGGCACGGAAGCCGAACTGTTGCTTGCGGGTGCGCTTGGATGGTTGGTAGGTGCGTTTCATGAGATTCGGGAATTCGTGGGTTGGGGACGATTCCAGAGCGGGGAGGGGTTGTCAACGGCGGAATTGGGGGGTGGAATTGGGGAGGGTGCAGGACAAAATTCTTCAAATCATGCGGCGAGGGGGAGCGTGTCGTTCTCAGCGGCGCGTGAGTTGAGGCGGTATTTCCAGAACGAGTTCGTTCTGCGGCTGGCATGGATGCACCGGAAGGCGAGGACTTTGTCCGCGCCAGGCTCGCCCCAGAACATGCCCGATTGCTTGCATCGCTTTCCGATGAGTGAGCGGCAGCCGGCTTCGACGACTCCGGAGCCGATGAAGTATTTTCTGGCCCGGAAGGTTCCGTATTGCATGCGCGGGATGTTGTTCACGAAGTAGCCCAAAGTGGTTTCCACCTGTGCCACATTGCCGCGAAGGAGGGCTTCCTGGCGCGCCTGCTTGATGATGCGCTCGACCCCGTCGTGAGCGAGGAGTTTTTTCCAGTGATGTCTGCGGCGCTTGTTGCGGGCCTGCTCCGCTTTGCCCCAGAGGGTTTCGATCAGGGTCTGGAGGTGTTCCATGGCGTGGTAGAAGTCCACGATTTGGACGGCATCCGGAAAGTAATCGTGCCCGAGTTTTTCCAAGCCGGGGGCTCCGTCGATGAGCAGGACGGTTTCCGGGGCCGAGAACAAGCCGCGCCGAATGGCCTCGCGACGCAGGCTGATTCCAAAGTCCGAGGGGCTCTGGAAGGCGGAGAGGTAGGTGGTGGAGTCGTGGTCGCGCAGGGGGCGACCTTGGTCATCTTCTTTGGTCTGGGTGAAGACGCAACCGAGCGTGGCCATGCGGGTTTTGGCTTTTGCGTCGGGGGCTTTGCCTTTGCGGCCAGCGAGCTCTTCCCGGCGCATGGGCACTCCGGTGGCGTCCGCGCTGACGTAGAGGATCCTGGCCTCGCAGGGGCCGGGGGCCGATTCTCGTTTTTGCCACGCCACGGCGCACTCGCCCGTGCGGCCAACCACACGCTGGATCTGGCGCTCGGAGACGGAGATGCCGCCAGTTTCCGCGAGGTGGAAGCAAGCCTGCTGGAAGCTGCTTTCATCCGCTCCCTCCAAGCAGATGAGCCGGGCCAGGGCGGGGGTGTAGGCCCCTTCCAGACCGAGGGCCGAATCGGCCGGGAAGTGGCCGCATTTTTTCCCGGGATGGTAGTAGTATTGGCGCAGCAGCGCGAAGGAGCCGAACATGCCCTGGACCATGAGAACCTCGCGCCCCTTGGCTTGTTCGCCGGGCTTGGGGAGGTAGGCCGCGTCAATGCGCTCGGCGGCTTGCTGCAGGAGCATGGCCACCAGTTCGTTGGCTGGTTTGAAGATGGCTGTGCGCACGAGGACTTCCAACTCGGCGACGGCAGTTCCGGCTGGCTCTTTGCTGCGGAACGCGGCGATCAGGTCTTGGATTTCCGCTTCCTGGGCGAGGCAGATGTTTGGGTCGGGCGTTTTTTTTTAGCCCCGGCCTTGCGATCCTGCCTGCTCTGCGCGGTGATCAAGTCCGCATACTCGCCGACAAGAGACTGGAAGCGATGATGGGCATCAATGTTCTCCTGGGCTTGGGCCACCTGATCGGCCGGGACGTATTCGGTCACGTTTCGCCCACCCTCCCTACGCTGGAGATTGAAGTAAGATCCGCTCTGGCCTTGACGGATCACCGAGAGCTTTCCTCGCTCCATGCGGTCGATGGCCGCGATTTGATCAAGGATGGCACGAGGTGCGGTATTTGGGTTCATCAATCAAACGTATATGTAAACGCATATACTTTGGCAGTAAAAATACCTCGCTTAAATGCTTTTTCAGAGATTTTTGTCCTGCACCCAATTGGGGAATTGGGGGGTGAGGAGAGAAGGTGTGATCGAAAGCGCGTCCTGATCGGAAGAAGAATCTCGTAACCGCCACGAACGCCTGACCGAGGGGACGCCAGGAGGCTGGCGACGAGTCCGTGGGAGATCGCCACGGTCCAAGGCCTCGCAGCATCGGGTCTCCCGCCTCATCCAAACACCCCCCCCAATTCCCGCGGAGTCGACCGATAAAACGTAACGGCCGTTACGTTTTATCGGGAGCGGATTCATTCGTTCGTTCGTTCATTCGTTCGCTCGCCACTCCCCGTCCGGGGACCCCCGGATCCGCGGCCTTCCGACGGGCAAGCTCCGGCTCGCCAGCGGTAAGGCCCGGGCTCTTCCGAGGACCTGACCACCAATCCATTACCTGGAAAATGTGACGGCCGTCACATTTTCCAGGTAATGGATTGGTTGGGGCGCTCCGCCGCCAACATCGAGGTTAGCCGGAGATTTGCTTCTCCGCGCGGGTGGTATCACGGCCACCCGAGGGAGGGTTTAATCGCGGCTCGACGCGGGCTGGCGCGCTGATCCCAATCTCGCTCGCACCTTTAGGCTCAGCCTTGGAAGCACTTTCAATCTCACTCGCAGAGAGATTGCCGATGCGGCGGGGTTTGGAAGATCGTGATTCCTGTTTGCCGCCTTGGCTTGGCGGGAGCCTCGCCCTCCATGGGTTGCTTGTGGGGTGGACAGGTTGCGGGGGTGGGTCGCATACTTGGGGCGATGGACGACAATCCGAAGACGCGGATCCGCACGGAGATGCAGGTGATGTATTTCGACACGGACGCGGCGGGGGTGGTGCACAACATCAATTACCTGCGGTTCATCGAGATCGCGCGGACGCAGCTGGCCATTCAAATGGGGATGAGCTTCGAGGAAATTGCGCGGACTCAGGTGCATCCGGTCGTGACGCGGACGGAGATCGACTACCGGCGGCCGGCGTTGCTGGGGGACGTGGTGCGGATCGATGGGAGGATCGCCGAGTCGTCGAAGGTACGGTTTTTCTGCGAATTCGAGGTCGTGCGTCCGCGCGACGAGGCGCTGCTCGTGACCTGTCGTCAGGCGTTGGCGTTGGTGCGGATGCCGGAAGGGCGGCCGATGCGGCTGCCGAAGGGGTTCCCCGATAATTTCTCGCTCGAGCTTTCGTGAAATGGTCCGCCGCCGCGGGGTTCGCGGTCATTCTCTTCGTGCTGTGCGCGGTGATGCAGATTCAGTCGGCGGGCTGGGGGGCGCTTTACAACGAGACGGATGGTCAATACGCGGGTGCGGCGCGGGTGATGGCGGAGGGTGGCGACTGGGGGGATTGGCTGATTCCGCAGAACAATGGGGTGCCCCGGCTGGTGAAGCCGCCGCTGCTTTACTGGATGATCGCTGGGTCGATGCGAGTGTTTGGGATCGACGAATTCGCGGCACGGTTACCAAACGCGATCGGGGTGACGGCCTGGGTGCTGGCGACCTTTGCGATCGGCGGGTTGCTGGGTGGGGCGTGGCGGGGATTCGTGGCGGGGATCGTGCTGTTGACGAGTCTGGGGACGGCGACACTGGCTCGGATCGTGATGCCGGAACCGGTTTTCTGCGCGTTCATCGCGTGGGCGATTTATTGCGGGTTGCGGGCGGTGATGGTCGGCGACGCGGCTTGGCGGCGATGGGTGGTGGGGTTCTGGGTGCTCGCCGGGTTGGCGGTTTTCACGAAGGGATTGCACGGGCTGGTGTTTCCGCTGGTGATCGTGGGGATGTCGGCATTGGTGGTCGCGGAATGGCGGGCGCGGGCGTGGCGGCTGGCTTCGGTGGTGGGGGTGGGGATCTTTTTGCTGATCAACGTGCCTTGGTATTGGTTCATCGAGTCACGGTACCCGGGGGTGCTGGCGAATCTGTTCTGGGTCGAACAGTGGGGGCACGTGGCGGGGAGCGCGGCGCCGGCGACGAGCTACACGAACGTGCCGCGTGGGCAATTTTTGCTACTGCACCTGGCGTGGCTTTTTCCATGGTCGGTGATCGGGATCGCGGAGGCGGTGCGGCTGGGGTTGAAGACTCCGCAGGTGGACACGCGGACGCCGTTACAAAACTTCGATGCGGCCGCATCGAAGTTTTGTGGGCGGGAGATTTCGCGGGCGGCGGTTTTTGTCGCGGTTTGGGTGGGGGTGGTCTTTTTGGCGGTGCTGGTGGCGGGTCAGCGGCAGGATTATTACGCGATGGTCGCTTGGCCGGCTTTGGCGCTGGCGGTGGCGGCGGTGGTCGAGCGGGGGATTTCGTGGGTCGGGGTGGTGGCGTTTGGTGGGGTTTGCGCCGGGGCGTTGGTGGTGCTGCCGATGGTGGGGGGTGGGGATTCGGCGGCGGTGGCGGAGCGGGCGACGGCTTGGACGACGATGGTGGGACTCGACGGGGAGCTCTGGGGTTCGCTGGCGCACTTGGGGCGGCTGAGTCTGGGATTTGCGCTGGTGGCGCTGGTTGGGGCGCTGGCGATGCTGGCCGGGGGGCGGCGGATGATGGCGATGCGGGCGGTGATGCTGGCGGCGGCGAGTTTGAGCTTCGGCGCGATGGCGGGATACGCGCGGGTGGCGCCGTATTTTTCGGTCGCGGAGATGGCTCCGACTTTGCGGGAGCTGGCGCGTCGCGGGGTGCGGATCGCTTACGACGGTGGGGTCGATACGGGAAGCAGCCTGCTGTTCTACGTCGGGGATGAGGTGACGCTCATCGGGCAGAATCCCGAGGAGGATTTTCTGACGCGGACGGAGGGTCTGGGGCGCGACCGATATCTGACGGTCGGGGAGTTCGCGGGGCTTTGGCGCGAGGGGGCGGGCGTGGCGCTGGTGACCGAGGCGGGGCGGTCGGAGTTTTGGCGCGAGCGGTTGGGAGAGATGAGTCCGCCGGTGGCGACTTCGGGGACTCAGGTGGTTTACCTGATGCGGTGACGGCTTGCGCGGCTCGGGGTGGCTCGGGTGGCGTGGGGAGCGACGCGCGGGGGTGCAAGTGAGGGTGCGGGGAGCGAGTTAAGTGCGGTTGGGGAGTGGGTGGCTCGCTCTTGTGGTTGCGGAGCTCTGGGAGATGGTTTGGGAACCCGGCGGCGCGGCTTCCCTACCGCATGTGGCGGATGAGGGTGTCGGCCATGTCGGCTGGGGTGTCGGCGACCGCGATGCCGGCGTTTCTCATGGCTTCGGTTTTGGCGGCGGCCGTGCCTTCGCCTCCGCTGACGATGGCCCCGGCGTGGCCCATCCGGCGGCCGGGGGGGGCGGTCGCTCCGGCGATGAAAGCGGCGATCGGTTTCTTGCAGTTTTCCTTGGCCCAGGCGGCGGCTTCTTCTTCGGCGGTGCCGCCGATTTCGCCGATCATGATGATGGCTTCGGTCTCGGGGTCGTCGTTGAACATCTCGAGGACGTCGAGGTGGGACGTGCCGTTGACGGGGTCGCCGCCGATGCCGACGCAGGTGCTCTGGCCAAGGCCGCGGGTGGTCAATTGCCAGACGGCCTCGTAGGTGAGGGTGCCGGAGCGGGAGACGACGCCGACGTTGCCGCGCTTGTGGATGTAGCCGGGGGCGATGCCGATGCGGCAGCCGCCGTGGGAATTCTCGCCGGTGCCGGGGGTGACGAGGCCGGGGCAGTTCGGGCCGATGAGGCGGGTCCTGGAGCCTTTGAGGGCTTGTTTGACGCGGACCATGTCGTTGACCGGGATGCCCTCGGTGATGCAGACGGCGAGGTCGAGGCCGGCGTCCATGGCTTCGAAGATGGCGTCGGCGGCGAAGGGTGGCGGGACGAAAATGACGGAGACGGTCGCGCCGGTCTGGGTGGCGGCTTCGCGGACGGTGTCGTAGATCGGGACGGTGTCGGCGAACGTCTGGCCGCCCTTACCGGGAGTGACTCCAGCGACGATTTGCGTGCCGTAGTCGAGGCTGAGTTGCGCGTGGCGGCCACCGAAACTACCGGTGATGCCTTGGACGAGAACTTTGGTGTCTGGTGTGACGAGAATGGCCATCTTCTTTTAAATTAGAAATTTGGAATGCTGAATTGGAAATGGGTGAGGCGACTCAGGCCTTGCGTTTGTGGATGATGACGATGTTGCCGTCGGGGTCTTTGATCATCGCCATGTGGCAGACGGGGGTTTCGAAGGCTTCCATCCCAAAAGGGACGTTCGCGGCCTTGAGTTCGGTGATGGCAGATTCGAAATCCTCGACCTCCAGACCGACGGAGCAGCCGTCGCTGGAAGGGGTCCAGCCGGGGGCTTTGCCGATGGCGAGGGTGGCGGGGCCGATGTCGTATTCGACCCAGTGGCCGCCTTCCATCTCGTGATCCATCGTGGGCGTGAGGCCGAGGATTCCTTCGTAGAAGGATTTGGCCCGGGGCACGTCGGTGACCGGGTAGCAGGAGAAGGCGATTTCCTGAATCCTCATGCCGCGACGGGGGCGTCTTTCACGGCGGCGACGATCTTCTTCGCGGCGTCGAGGATGTCGTCGGCTCCGATGAGGTCGAGGCCGCTGGCGGCGAGAGTTTTTTTCCCGGCGGCGACGTTGTTGCCCTCGAGACGGACGACGAGCGGGATGCTGAGGTCGGTCTCGCGGGCGGCTTCGACGATGCCGTTGGCGATGATGTCGCAGTCCATAATGCCGCCGAAGATGTTGACGAGAATGCCTTCGACCTTCGGGTCGGCGAGGATGATGCGGAAGGCCGAGGCGACCTGCTCCTTGGTCGCGCCACCCCCGACGTCGAGGAAGTTCGCGGGGCTGCCGCCGGCGTATTGGATGATGTCCATGGTGGCCATGGCGAGGCCGGCTCCGTTGACGAGGCAGGCGATATTGCCGTCGAGGCCGATGTAATTGAGGCCGAACTTCGAGGCTTCGACTTCACGCGGGTCTTCCTCGGTCTCGTCGCGCATGGCGACGACGTCGGGCTGGCGGTAGAGGGCGTTGTCGTCGAAGTTGAACTTCGCGTCGAGGGCGAGGAGCTTGCCGTCGGCGGTGACGACGAGCGGGTTGACCTCGACCATCGAGCAATCGCTGCCGATGAAGAGCGTGTAGAGATTCGTGAAGAGCTTGGAGGCCTGGCCGATGAGCTTGCCGGTGAGACCGAGGGAGGAGGCGATGACGCGGGTCTGGTAGGGCTGGAGCCCGAGGGAGGGGTCGATGGGGAGGCGAAGAATTTTTTCGGGGGTGTTCTCGGCGACGGCTTCGATGTCGACGCCGCCTTCGGTGCTGGCGATGACGATGGGGGACGACGTGGCGCGGTCGAGCAGGATGGCGAAGTAGAGTTCGCGTTCGATGTCGACGGCTTCGCCTACGAAGACCTTGCCGACCTCCTTGCCCTCGGGGCCGGTCTGGTGGGTGACGAGGACCTCGCCGAGCATGGCGGCGGAGATTTCTTTGGCCTCGGCGGGGGTTTTGCAGAGGTGGACGCCTCCTTGATAACCGCTTTTGAAGGTGCCTTTGCCGCGGCCGCCGGCGTGGATCTGGGCTTTGACGACGATGCCTCCGCCGAGGTCGGCGGCGACGCGTTCGGCGTCTTCGGGGGTGGAGGCGACGGAGCCGGGCTGGGTGGCGACGCCGTATTTCGCGAAGAGTTCTCTCGCTTGGTATTCGTGAATATTCATGGATCGAAGCGCCGCGCCGGGTCCCCGGCGAGCGGGCGGACGTTAGGGGTTATCGGGTGGGGCGGGGGTTGGCAAGGTCGGAGCGGTTGCTGGTGGCTGGTTTGGCGTGGGAGACGGCGACGGCGTTGGTGGGAGAAATTCGCCGGCGCGGCGGCGGTATTCGAGGGCGCGGGTGGGGTCGGGATCGACGCCGATGCCGAGTTCGTAGGCCTCGGCCATGAGGCGGGCTCCGGCGGGGCTGCCGTCGTTCTCGGCGATGGTGGCGTATTTGATGAAGAGGGCGGGGTCGGCTTCGCGGTAGCGCTCGGCGAGAAGGAGTTGGGCGGATTCGGAGTGGGCTTCGGCGGCTCGCTGGAGAGCGTCTTCGAGGTCGGCGAAGGATTCGTCGGCGAGCGGCTGGTCGCGGAGGGTCGCGGCGATGCGCTCCATTTCGGCGGGGATGGCCTCGTTCGCGCGGTCGCGTTCCCAGGCTTGGGCGAGGATGTCGAGGGCGACGCCGGGGCGGTTGGCGGCGGCGAGGCTCGCGGCTCGGCGGACGACGGGGTCGATCGGGCTGGGCGTCGCGCTGGGGGCTTGGAATGGGACGAGGGTGGGAGTCGGATCGGGGGTTGGCTCGGGCGGGGGTGAGAGCGATGGGGTAGGAGTGGGGGGTGGCGGCGTGGTCTCGGGTGGGAAGCGGAGTTCGGGGGGGAGGCGGAGTGAGTAGAAGAGGGCGAGGAGGGCGAGGAGGGCGAGTGCCAGGAGGCCGCCGAGGGCTCCGACCCAGGCGGGGACGCGGCGGCGGGGGGCGCGGGCCAGGGCGACGCGGTCGATCGGCGGCGTGTGGTCCTCGGGCGGCGGGATGGTGACCTCGCTGGCGGCGGGAGCGCTGACGACTCCGCACGGGTCGCCGACGGCATCGCCGAGATCGGCGACGAAGGCGATGGGCGACGGGTAGCCTTTGGTGGGATCGAACGCGCGGCGGAGGACGCGGTTGGCGGCGGCCGGGAGGTCGGGGATGGGGGCGAATTCGATCGCGGCGGGATCGCGCAGGGAGCCGTCGAAGAGCTCGTAGGCGATGGCGGCGAGGGAGCGGACGGGGGCGGGGTCCGGGGTCGTGGCGTCGGTGGCGGCGAGGAATCGCGGCTGGGTGGTGTCGGCGGGACCGGGGAGGAGTTTGATCTTGGCGGTCGTGAGTTTTGGGACGGGGAGGCCCGCTCTCTGGAGGGCTTCGAGGCCGCCGGCGATGGAAGTGAGGATCGTCATGGCCTCGGCGGACGGGAGGAATCCGTGGTCGGCGAGCGACGGGGCGGCGGACCATTCCGCGTCCGGCAAAGTCGTGATGGAGGCGTGACGGACGTCGCGGACCTGGGCGATGCAGTCGCCGATGAGGGTGCGGAGGGCGGAGGCGGACGGGGGGCGGGCTGACGGGGCCTTGGCCAGCATGGTTTTCAGCAGGGCGAGAACGGGAGTGGGGCGGTCGGCGACGGCGGTGAGTGGCGGGTCGCGGTGGAGGTGCTGGCTCATGACCTGCGCGACGGAGCCGCTGAAGGGGGCCTTGCCGGCGAGCAGGTAGTAGAGGGTGACGCCGAGGGAGTAGATGTCGGAGCGGACGTCGAGCTCGGCTTCGTCGAGTTGCTCGGGGCTGGCGAAGTGGGGGGTGCCGAGGAATCCGCCCTGGGTGATGGTCGCGGCGTCGAAGCCGGAGTGGCGGTCGGCGGCTTTGGCGAGTCCGAAGTCGATGACGCGGACGCGGAGGTCGTCGTCCTCGTCGCGGGTGAGCATGAGATTCGCGGGTTTGATGTCGCGGTGGACGAGGCCGCGTTTTTCGGCGGTGCCGAGGGCGCGGGCGACCTGGTCGGTGACGTCGAGGGCGAGGAGCGTGGGGAGGGCTCCTTCGCGGTCCATGAGGTCTTCGAGCGTCTCGCCGTCGATGAATTCCATCGCGTAGAAGAACGCGTCGTCGGCTTGGCCGAGGTGGTAGACGGTGGCGACGTTGGCGTGGCGGATGGCGGCGGCGGCGCGGGCTTCGCGGAGGAAGCGCTCGCGGGCGGAGGGGCTGGCGAGCTGGGCGGCGTTGATGACCTTGAGCGCGACGTCGGTGCGGAGGTTGGTGTCGAAGGCGCGGTAGGTGATGCCCATGGCGCCGCGGCCGAGTTCCCACAGGGTGCCGTCCTCGCGCCGGCGCACTTCGTAGTGTTCAAAACGAACCGTTTCCGCCATGCCGATGGGTCGGGATTACCACAGCCGTGCCGAATCGCCAAACAAACCGTTGTGACCTGATTGTGCTCCGAGGATGATTTTCAAGGAAACGAACGCGATGGATTTTGTAGCGGCGGTCTGTGACCGTCGGGGCCGTCGAGCTTGCGGGCGGCGTTTGTTCGAGGAAGTCAGCGGCGGTCATAGACCCGCCGCTACAAATGTCTGAGTCGATCGATGACGGGGGATTCTTCGGGGGCGCGGACGCCTTGGTATTTGTGGCTGAACGTTCTCAACTTGGACGCGCCGCTGATCACCGTGGTTTGGCAGGAGCTCTTTGCTCGGACGGCGGGGTGCGCGGTGACGGTGAGTGAGCGGGTGGTCCTTTTCCTGGCGGTTTGGATCATTTACGCGGGGGACCGGGTGCTCGACGGCTATCGGCTTTCGGTCGGGCCGACGACGGCGGCTCGGCACCGGTTTGGGCGGAGGCACGCGGGGGCTTTGTCGATCGGGATCGGGGTGGCGGCGGTGGGGGGGGCGGGGTTGGCGCTGACGCGATTGCCGGGGGGCGTGCTCGTGGGCGGATTGGCGTTGGGGGGATTGGTGGTGGGGTATTTTGTCTGGAATCAGCTGGCGGGGGCGCGGTTCGGGCGGGGGTGGTTGAAGGAGGTGGTGGTGAGCGTGGTCTTCGCGGGGGGTGCGGCGTTGGTGCCGTTGGTGAACGCGTTTTCGTGGGTGGTGGCGGTGGAGGTGGTCGGGTTTGCGGTGGTTTGCTTCGCGAATTGTTTGCTGATCGCTCGGCTGGAGCGGGATCGGGATTTGGCGCGGGGGGAATCGTCGATCGCGGTGCGATTCGGGGAGCGGGCGCGACCGGGGCGGGTGGTGGCGCTGGGGGTGGCGGTGGTGCTGGTGGCGATTCTGGCGGTGACCGGGTTGGAGGCGACGGGTGGGTCGCTGTTGGCGTCGGCGTTGTTGATCGCGATGGGGCCTTGGCTGGAACGGCGGATCGGGGCGGACGCGACTTGTGCCTGGGCGGATCTGGCGCTGCTGACGCCGGTGGTGGCGCTGGTGGTGGGGTGAGGTTGTTCGGCTGGAGGGGGTTTCCCTTTCCCGACTGGCATTCTGAGCGAAGCGAAGAGCCATCGACCGCCTCTCACTTTTATCCGGAACCGAAGAGGCAATCTCTTGCTTCTTGTCAGCGATCGGGGCGCGATAGAGTCAGCGTTTCCCGACTGCGGACGCGCAACGGAGTGTATTCCAGAGATTCTTCGCTTCGCTCAGAATGACAGGGTTTGTTGGAGGGCAGTCCTTCGGACTGAGGTGGGACAGCGGTTGATGGATGGCGGTCCTGTGGACCGTTGGGCTTACGCCAGGCGGCGGAGGTAACTATACGAGTAGATGCCGGTGCGGTGGCCGTCGGTCCAGCGGGGTTGGAGGCCGTAGCCTCCGACGAATTCCCAGCCGGCCAGGTCGAAACTGGTGGGCGAATATTCGACGTCCGGGCGGATGACGCGGCCGAGGACGTCGGGCTCGCCCCCGCAGGCGGCGCAGGGGCAGGCTCGGCGGAGGCGCTCGAGTTCGAAGTAGGTTTCGGCTCCGTCCGTCCAGGCGATGGCGAGTTCGTTGCCGATGCGGTTGACGACGGTGGGCGCGAGCGGGGTGGGCATTTACCGAGATTAACGGCGGCGCACGGTGGACAACAAGGCGGGTTGCGCGGATTCTAGGCCGGCCATGACGAATCCACCCGAACTCCTCGCGCCCGCCGGTGACTGGGATTGCGTGCGGGCGGCGGTGGCGAACGGGGCGGACGCGGTGTTCTTCGGGATGCCGACGTTCAACGCGCGGATGCGGGCGGAGAATTTCGACGATCTGCCGGCGGTCGTGACGTTCCTGCACAATCACGGGGTGAAGGCTTACGTGACGTTCAACGTGCTGGTCTTCACCGAAGAACTCGCGGCGGCGGCGGATCAGTTGCGGGAACTCCAGGACGCGGGGGTGGACGCGGTGATCATTCAGGACGTGGGACTCGCGGACCTGGCGCGGCGGATCACGCCGGGATTACGGGTGCACGCTTCGACGCAAATGACGATCACTTCGCCGGAGGGCGTGGCGTTTGCGCGCGACCTCGGGGTGCGGCAGGTCGTGCTGGCGCGGGAGCTTTCGATGCGGGAGCTGGCGAAATTCGACCCGGGGGCGGTGCCGCTCGAGGTGTTCGTTCACGGGGCGCTGTGCGTCGCGTATTCGGGTCAGTGTTTGACCAGCGAGTCGTTGGGTCAGCGGAGTGCGAATCGCGGGGAGTGCGCGCAGGCGTGCCGGATGCCTTACGAATTGGTGGTCGATGGGGCGACGCGGGATCTGGGCGACCGGCGGTATTTGCTTTCGCCGCAGGATCTGGCGGCGGTGGAGGAGATTCCGAAGCTGGTCGCGCTGGGGGTGCGGAGTTTCAAGATCGAGGGTCGGCTGAAGTCGCCGGAATACGTGGCGGCGGTGACGAGCGTCTACCGGATGGCGCTGGATGCCGCGATCGACGCGCGGGCGCACGACGTGACGGCGAACGATTGGTATCGGCTGGAGATGACGTTTTCGCGCGGGCTGTTTTCGGGCTGGATGCACGGGGTGAATCATCAGCGGTTGGTGCCGGCGCGGTTCGGGAAGAAGCGGGGGCCGTTCGTCGGTCGGGTCACGCGGGTCGGGCGTTCCTGGGTGGACGTCGACGGGGAATTGGCGCTGAGCGTGGGTGATGGGGTGGTCTTCGATAGCGGCGGGGACACGGACGCGGAGAGTGGTGGGCGGATCGTGCGGGTGACGGGGCGGCGGGTAGAATTCGATCCCAAGCGCACGGATCTGGAGGGCGTCACGGTGGGCGACCGGGTGTGGAAAACGGACGACCCGTCGCTGGGGCGGGATCTGCGTGGGACTTACGCGGGGCACTTGCCTTCGCGACGGAAGGCGGCGCTTGATTTTTGCGTCAGCGGGCGGGTCGGCGAGCCGCTGCGGATCTCGGCGCGGGGGGTGACGGTCGAGTCGGCGAAGGGGCTGGAGGCGGCTCGGAATCAGCCGCTCACGACGGAGCGGTTGGCGGCGCAGCTCGGGAAGTTGGACGAGACGCCGTTTTCGCTCGGCGTCGTGGACAACGCGATCGAGGGCGAAGTGATCGTGCCGATCAGCGAGCTGAATCGCTTGCGGCGGGAGCTGATCTATCGCGTGACCGAGCGGACGGCTCCGCCTCGGATCGAGGTGCCGCTGAGTGTGCCCGCGACTGCAGAGCCGGAGCCTGGCGCGGCTTTGTCGGTGCTTTGTCGGACGATGGAGCAGCTCGAGGCCGCCTTCGACGCGGACGTTCTGCTCGTGGATTTCGAGGACGTGCGGCGCTACCGGGACGCGGTCGCGCTGGTGCGGGCTTCGGGTTTGAGCGCGCCGATTTTCCTCGCGACGCCGCGGATTCAGAAGGCGGGCGAGCGGGGGTTTTTCAAACTGATCGAAAACGCCGCGCCCGACGGGGTGCTCATTCGCAACGTCGGGGCGATCGAGTATTTTCGCGGGAGTTCGCGGCGGCGGATCGGGGATTTTTCGCTCAACGTGGCGAATCCGCTGACGGCGCGGGTTTTCAAAGACCACGAACTCGAGCGCCTGACGATTTCGTATGATTTGACGATTGGTCAGGTGCTGGCGTTGCTCGCGGGCGCGCCGGCGGAGTGGTTCGAGCTGACGATTCACCAGCACATGCCGATGTTTCACATGGAGCACTGCGTCTTTGCGGCGTTCCTGTCGGACGGGACGGACCACACGAATTGCGGACGGCCCTGCGACACGCACCGGGTCCATCTGCGGGACCGCGTCGGCGTCGAGCATCCGCTGCGGGCGGACGTGGGCTGCCGGAACACGCTCTTCAACGCGAAGGCGCAGACGGGCGCGAAATTTTTCGAACCGCTCGTGGCGGCGGGGCTGCGGAATTTCCGCGTCGAGCTGCTCGAGGAGTCGCCGGACGAGACGCGCCGGATCCTCGAAACCTACCGCGCGCTCCTCGACGGCCAAACGACCGGCGAAAACCTCTGGCGCCACCTCCGCGCCCAACCGCAACTCGGGGTGACGCAGGGGACGTATTGATCGGAGTTGCGGATGATGCGGTGATGCGGCAACATCATCGCATGCGGACAACATTGGACATCGAGGGTGACATTTTGCAGGCAGCGAAAGAAATCGCGGCTCGGGAGCGGCTGAGCACCGGTGCGGTTCTGTCGAGACTTGCCCGGCAGGGGCTTGTTTCGCCGGTCGGCGCTGGAAGGAAAGTTCGAAATGGCGTCCCGGTGCTTCCGGCGACGGGACGGGTCGTGACGATGGAACACGTCCGACGGATCATGGAGGAAGAGGGGGTTTGAGACGGCACCTCCTGGACGTGAACGTTCTGCTCGCTCTTTTCGACGAGGATCACGCCTTTCATCAGCGCGCTCACGATTGGTTTTCGACCGACGGCGATGAGTGGTCCAGCACGGCTTTGACCGAAAACGGGCTGATTCGCATCCTGGCTAACCCGAACTATTCCCCCGACCGGCGGCTTTCGGTCGCGGACGTTGGGGCGCGATTGCGGGATTTCCGAAATCAGACCAACCACGAATTTTGGCCGAACGCCGTTTCGTTCTGTGATCCCGAGACTTTCGAATTGGCCCGTGTCCTGGGATCGCGCCAGATCACGGACGTCTATCTTCTCGCCGTGGCGACGCATCACGAGGGTTGCTTGGTGACCTTCGATCAAGGGATTTCGCTGGCCGCAGTCGTTGGAGCGGAGAGCTCGAACTTGATTGTTCTCTAGCCCGGAAAATCGCATGCAAATCGTCGAGACGCTGGCGCCCATTATTTTGCTGCTCGCGCTGGGGGCGGCTTTGGCGCGCGGGCGGTTCCTCGGGCGGGAGTTCATGATCGATCTGAACCGGCTCGTTTTCTACCTCGCGCTGCCGAGTTTGATTTTCATGAGCATCGCTTCGGCGGAGGAACCGGCGGACGACACGGTGCGGCTGATCGGGGTGCTGGCGGCGACGACTTTATTGGCGGCGGCGCTGGCGTGGGTTCTAGCGGTGGGGGTGCTGCGGCTGCCGGGGGCGGTGGTGGGGACTTTTGTTCAGAGCGCGTTTCGGGGAAATTTTCTCTTCGTTGGACTGCCGATTTTGACCTACGCGCTGGCCGATCTGGGCGGGGCCGAGCGGGAGCGGGCGATGGCGACGATCTTCCTGGCGATCACGCCGATCATGGCGCTCTACAACGTGCTGGCGGTGATCGTGCTGCAGGCGAGCCGCCACCGGTTGGGGCGTGGGAGTTTCGTGCTGATGGGGCTTTCGATGGCGCGAAATCCGCTGATCATCGCCTGCCTCGCGGGGTTGGTTTTCATGGCGGCGGGGTGGTCGGTGCCGGTGTTTATCGGACGTTCGTTGGAGGCTCTGGGTGGGGCGGCGGTGCCGGTCGCGCTGCTGTGCATCGGCGGGTCGCTGCACTCGCTGCGGCTCGTGGGGAATCGGCGGGCGATCGTGGCGACGTCGATCGTGAAGGTCTTCGTGGGACCGGTGATCGCTTATGCGATCGGAAGTTGGGCGGGGATCGTGGGGGTGGAGATGCGGATTCTGCTGGTGTTCGCGGCGTGTCCGACGGCGGCGGCGGCGTTCATCATGTCGAAACAGATGGGTGGTGACGAATCGCTGGCGGCGGGCTCGATCGCGCTGAGCACGCTGCTGTCAGTGGTGTCGCTGGCGCTGGCGCTGGCAGTGACGTGAACGTTTCCGTAGCGGCGTCTCTGTGAGCGCCGGGAGCTTGGGGAAATTTATTCGGTGCAAAATTGTCGTGGAAGTCAGCGGCGGTCATAGACCGACGCGACATCGAGTGGGTCAGAATTCGCGGGCTAGGAGGTGGTCGGCGAGGGCTCGGAGGAGGTCGGCCTTTTTGCCGAAAACTTCCAAGGGTCGGTGGGCCGCGCGGGTGAGGCGGCGCGCTTCTTTTTTCGACGCTTCGAGGCCTATGACGGATGGGTAGGTTGTCTTGCCGGACGCGAGGTCTTTGCCGGCGCTTTTGCCGAGTTGTTCGCTCGTCTGCGTGACGTCGAGGATGTCGTCGATGACTTGGAAAGCGAGGCCGAGATTTTTTCCGAACGTGGTGAGGGCGGCGAGGCGGGCGGGGGTGGCGTTGGCCGACATCGCGCCGAGGCGGAGGCTGACCTCGATCATGGCGGCGGTCTTGCGCTCGTGGATGAAGCGGAGTTCGGCCTTCGTGGAATCGCGGCCCTCGCCTTCGAGGTCGGCAATCTGGCCGGCGATGAGCTGACGGCTGCCGGCGGCGGCGGTGAGTTCGCGGAGTTGGTCGGCGATCGGGTAGCGCGGGGTGGGGGTGGCGTGGGTGAGGATTTCGAACGCGATGGTGAGCAGGGCGTCGCCGGCGAGGACGGCGACGGCGTCGCCGTAGACCTTGTGCGCGGTGGGACGGCCGCGGCGGAAATCGTCGTCGTCCATGCACGGGAGGTCGTCGTGGACGAGCGAATAGGTGTGGACGCACTCGACGGAGCAGGCGGCGGGGAGGGCGGCTTCGAGCGGACCGCCGCAGGCCTCGGCGGCGGCGAGGGCGAAGACGGGGCGCAGGCGTTTTCCGCCCGCGAAAAGGCTGTAGCGCATGGCCCCGTGGAGGGTGACGGGCTTCGTTTTCGCCGGGGGCAGAAATCGGTCGAGCGCGGAGTCGACGCGGCGGATGCGATTGCGCAGGTAGGGCTCCAACTCCATGGCGGGCGGAGGGTGGCAGATCGTCGCGCCGTTTGAAAGCCCACATCACCACCGCCCCCAACCCGCCGCCGACCCGCCGCCGCCCCCAGCGAGTTTGACCGATAAAACGTAACGGCCGTTACATTTTATCGGTGGGTTTGGTTGAGGGCGGGGCGGCGCAAGTGCGTTATCCTGAGCGGAGCGAACCGGGGGGGTGCGGGGCGTGCGGGGGGGTGTGCGGGTTGCGGCGAGCGACTGGGCGCGGCGAGGATCTATTCCGCGAGGAGGTAGCGGAGGCTGTCGAGGTCGAGGACTTTGGCGAGGGATTCCTCCAGAACGATGGCGTTGGCAACTTCGGCTTTGGCGTTCTGGAGGGCGCGGATTTTTTCCTCGATGGTGTCCTTGGCGATGAGGCGGTAGGCGATGACGGTTTTTGCCTGGCCGATGCGGTGGGTGCGGTCGATGGCCTGGGCCTCGACGGCGGGGTTCCACCAAGGGTCGAAGAGGACGACGTAGCTGGCGGCGGTGAGGTTGAGGCCGGCTCCGGCGGCTTTGAGCGAGAGGAGGAACACGGGCGGACCGTCGGCGGACTGGAAGCGCTCGACGAGGGCCTGGCGGTCGTTGGTCTGGCCGGTGAGCTGGAGGTGGTCGATGCCGCGGTCGCGGAGGGCTTCGCCGATGAAGCCGAGCATTTCGACGAATTGGGAGAAGACGAGAACGCGGTGGCCTTCGCTGAGGATGGGCTCGATTTGTTCGAGGAGCTGGGCGATCTTGGCACCGGGTTTGGCCGTGGCGTTGCCCTTGGCTCCGAGGCGGGGGTCGCAGCAGATCTGGCGGAGGCGGAGGAGGGATTGGAGGACGTTGAAGCGGGCTTGGTCGAAGTCACTTTTGCTCTCGATGCCGAGGGCGAGCTGGCGGGCGCGTTTGAGTTCGGCGCGGTAGAGCGCGAGCTGGGGGCCGTCGAGCTCGACGAGGATATCCTCCTCGATCCGGGCGGGCAGGTCGGGGGCGACCTGGGTCTTGGTGCGGCGGAGCATGAAGTGGCGGACGCGGGCCTGGAGGCGTTGGAGGGGCTCGACGGTGGTGGCGTTCTCGTAGATGCGGCGGAACGAGGCTTGGGAGCCGAGGAGTCCGGGTTGGGCGAATTGGAAGAGGCTCCAGAGATCAAGGGGACGATTCTCGACCGGGGTGCCGGTGAGAATGATGCGGTGGGGCGCCAGGAGGGAGCAGGCGGTGCGGGTCGTGGTGGCGGTGGGATTTTTGATGTTCTGGCCTTCGTCGAGGATGAGGGCGTCCCAACGCTGGGCGGTGAACCAATCGGCGTTGAGCCGGAGCTGCGCGTAGTTCGCGACGGTGAGACCGGGCTCGGCCCCGGCGGTCGTCGCGGCGGGGGCGAAGCTGCGCCCGGGCAGGGTGGGGGCGAAGCGGTCACGCTCGGTGCTCCAGTTGAAGACGACGGATTTCGGACACACGACGAGGACGCGGAAGGCGTCCGGCTCGGGGAGGCGGGACCGGAGCCAGAGGAGCCAGGCGAGGCCTTGGACGGTTTTGCCGAGGCCCATGTCGTCGGCGAGGATGCCGCCGAAGCCGTTGCGGGCGAGGAAGGCGAGGAAGGCGAAGCCGTCGCGCTGGTAGGGTCGCAGGTCGGCGCGGAGATCGGCGGGGATGGGTGGCGGCGGGTGCGCCGTGATCTCGTCGGCGCGACGTCTGAGACGGGCGGCGGCGCGTTCGTCGAGGAGGTGGTCGAGGGGTTGGGCGGCGAGTTGGAGGGCGTGGCAGGTGACGGTCTCGCCGCCGAGTGAGTCGAGGTCGCCGAGGCCGAGGCGGCGGGCGGTCTCCTCGAGCGCGGGGTCGGATTGGAATTCCGCCCGGATCCAACGGCCGCTCTTGAGCTGGACGAGCTTGCCGCCGGAACGGGCGAGTTCTTTCAGTTCGGCGGGGGTGAGTTCGATCTCCCCGGCGGCGAGCTGGACGCGGAGGTCGAACCAGTCGGGAGAATTGGGGTTTTCCTCGATGTGAAATTCGGCGGTGACCCGGACGACGGGCGCGAAAAACGGGGCGAGGTCCTGACTGGCTCGAATGTCGAGTCCGGCTGGAAGACCTTGCGCCCAGTCGAGGAGCCGGTCGGCGGCTTTGCGGGTGAAGGCGCGGCCCCAGCAGTCCTCGCGCTCGTAGTAGCCGAGGCCGAGGGCGGCGAGGTGGTCGATGAGTTCGTCGGCGGCGGCAATGGCATAGTCGCGCACGGTGCCGTCGGCGTCGGTGGCGGGTGGGGTTTTGCCGTCGGCCAGCCACCCATCGCGTCCGCACCAGGCGAGTTGGACGTCGTCGTGGGTGGCGAGGAGTTTGACGCGGAGGTCGCGGGAATGGGGAGAATTGGGCGGGCCGGTGAGTTCGAATTCGAGGCGGGGCGCAAGCGCGAGCGCGCGGACGCGCGGGACGAGGTCGGCGGGGAGATCGGCTCCGGCGGCGACGAGCGCGGCGGCGGCGCGGGGGTTGCGGACGAGGGCTTCACGGGGGATGCGGGTCGGGCCGTAGGGGGCCTTGGCGTCAGGATCGAGCGGGGGCGGGAGCCGGTGGGCCATCTCGCCGAGGAGGAGGAGAGCCTGCTTGCCGGGGAGGAGGGTCCCGCCCTCGACGGGTCGACCGCTGGGTTCGACGAGGGTGGCGACGAGCCGCTGATCGGGCGCGGAGTCGTCCGCTCGCAGCGTCCAATGCAGGGCTTCAGCGGCGATGCCGAGGGGATCGCCGGAACGGTTGACGACGGAGGGCCGGGTGAGCGGGTGGCGGAGGGCGGAACCGAGGAGGGCGGCGTCTTCGTCCCGGTCAAGCGAGAGGGCGTAATTGGTCCGCTGGTAGTCGAAGGGGCCGTGAATGCGGCGAGCGAACTCAAGCAGCAGGATCGCGGCGGGATCGCGCAGGCTGACGGAGTCGTCGTCTTCGTCGGTGCCACCTTCGGCCAGCGAGCGGACCTCCTGCGCGTTGAGGGCCCGCCATTGATCCGGGAGAAAGCTTTGTTCCCAGCGGATGCGGTTGGCGTCCAGTCGGAGGCGCAGTCGCTGGGTGCGGGCCGTGGCGGGCGGGCCGATGGGGGGCGCGAAGTCGGCGAGATTTTGTTCCCACTCCGCGATGGAAGCGTCGAGAAGCCGCTTTTCCAGGGCTTCCCGGACGCCGGACGTCTCGGTGACCGGACGGAAGAGCGGGGGGATCTTCAGGTCGTGCTCTTCGGCGTAGAAGGCGAGGTATTGCCAGAGATCGAGCGGGGTGGCGGGCGGGGTGCCCCACCAATCGGCGAAGGCGGGTCCCTGGATCCAGCTGGGTTCCCGGCGACCGGTGGAAATGCCGACGCGGGCGAGTTCGTCGTCGTAAACGGTGTTCTGCGATCGCGTCCGGAGCTCGGCGTGAAGCGCGAGGAGGTGGCGGACCCGCTTTTGCTCGGTCTGACGAAGCTTCCGGCCAAGGGTGGCTTCCAGGTGGGCACCCAGAGTGGCGGGAGTCGCCGCTGGCGGGCGGGCGGATTTGGGCGGCGATTCCTCCGCGGCGGCCGACTCGAGGCGGGCGATCGCTGCCATCGCCAGAGCGGCGGAGTGTTTGCAATCCATTCCAACCGGGCACGAGCATTCGCTGCTCCAGGCCCCCCGATGGTATCTCCAGATCGTGTCGTAGAGGGAGCTCCCTTTCGAAACACAGGAGATCGACGCGGTCGTGATCTCGATCAGGCTCAGGTGCTCGGCATCGAAATAATCGAACCCGCGATCCAAGGTCTGGGCGTCGAAGGACTCCAAGGCGTCGTGCAGGGCTGAGAGTTTGGCGGCGTCCATCGGTGAACGACTGATGCTGGAGGAAGCGGCGGTGATCTGACAATCGGGAATCCCGTCCCCGACTTGCGCGGGGGCGGTGGGCGTGCATGATCGGCGGTCGATGAGGCGTTTGCGATTGGGGGTATTGGGGTCCGGGAAGGGGTCGAATCTTGCCGCGATTTTGCGGGCGATTCGGGCGGGGGAATTGACGGCCGACGTCGTGGTCGTCGGGGCGGATTCGGCGGCGGCGGGAGTGTTGCGGCTGGCGGAGGAGGCTGGGATCGAGAGTTTTGCGTTGGACGAGCCGCGCTATCGGACACGGCTCTCGCCGGAGGTCGAGGTGGGGCTGGTCGAGCGATTGCGGGCGGCGCGGGTCGATCTCGTGGTGCTGGCGGGTTACATGAGGGTGGTGAAGGCTCCGTTGCTCGAGGCGTTTCCGCGGCGGATCGTGAACATTCATCCGTCGCTGCTGCCCGCTTACCGGGGGTTGGAGGCTTGGCGCCAGGCGGTCGAGGATGGGGCGACCCGGTCGGGCTGCACGGTGCATTACGTCGACAGCGGGGTGGATACGGGGGAGATCTTGGGACGGACGGAAGTGGCGGTGCTGGCGGACGACACGCCGGAGTCGCTGCACGCGCGGATTCAGGTCGCGGAGCACGCGCTGTATCCCGCGGTGCTGGAGCGGCTGGTGGGGAAATATGTCAAAATGAATGACCGACCCCTCGGCCGACCCCTCGGCGGGATGGGGGCGGAGGAATGAGTCGTTTTCGGCTTTGGGACCTCAATGACGAGCAGAAGGCGGCGGTGACTCATACGGGTGGGCCTCTGCTGATTCTGGCGGGGGCGGGGACGGGGAAGACTCGGGTGATTACCTCGCGGATCGCGTGGTTGATCGCGCAGGGGGCGCGGCCTTCGTCGATTCTGGCGGTGACGTTTACCAACAAGGCGGCTCGCGAGATGCGGGAGCGGGCGATGGGGATGGTCGACCCGGAGGCGGGGGCGGAGGTTTCGATTTCGACCTTCCACTCGCTGTGCATGCGGATCCTGCGGACGGACGCGGAGTGCCTCGGGTATAAGAAGAATTTCTCGATCTTCGACGACGGCGATCAGCAGAGCCTCGTGAAGAAGATCATCAACCGCGTGTGCGCCGAGGGGGAATCGCTGGAGCCGGGCGCGGCGCGGGCGGCGATCAGCAAGGCGAAGAACAACGGCTGGGGCCCGCCGCAGGATGAGGAGACGGTGGTGGGTGCCGTTTATCGGCGCTACGAGAATGATTTGCGCGCGCAGAACGCGATGGATTTCGACGACTTACTCGTGAATGCGGTGCGGTTGCTGGCGGATTTTCCCGAGGTGCGGGAGCGCTGGCGGTCGCTTTACCGGCACCTGCTGGTCGATGAATTCCAGGATACGAACAAGCTGCAACTCGATCTGGTGTCGATGCTGGCGGCGGGCGATCCTCCGGACGTCTGCGTCGTCGGCGACGACGATCAGAGCATCTACGGGTGGCGCGGGGCGGAGGTGACGAACATCCTGGAATTCGAGAAACACTTCCCCGATCCGACGGTCGTGAAGCTGGAGCAGAACTACCGGAGCACGAACGAGATCCTGCAGGCGGCGAACCGCGTGATCGCCCACAACACGCGACGCCGAGGAAAAAATCTCTGGAGTCCCCGCGAGGGCGGCGAGTCGGTGCAAATCATCGCCGTGCCGGACGACAAGGAGGAGGCGGAGTTCATCGTGAACGAAATCGCGGCGCGCCAGCACTCCGAGGGCGCGCCGTGGGAGAGCTTCGCGATTCTCTACCGGATGAACGCGCAGTCGCGCGGGTTCGAGGAGAATTTGCGGCGTTTGCGGATTCCGTATCGGGTTGTCGGCGGGAAGAGTTTCTATGATCGGCGCGAGGTGAAGGACGTGATGGCGACGATGACGGTGCTCATCAATCCGGGTGACGATCAGGCGTTGTTGCGGATCATCAACACGCCGCCGCGCGGCATCGGCGCGACGACGGTGGATCTGGCGTTGGAGCGGAGTATCGGGAGTGAGCGAAGTCTTTTCGACGAGATGACGAGCGCCGAGTTCATGGCTTACGTGCCGACGCGGACTTCGAACAAGGTGCGGGAATTTTCCGAGACGATCGCGGCGGCGCGCATCGAGATCGCGACGCCGGGCGAGGACGCGGCGGCGATCGTGCAGAAGCTGCTGGACGAGTCGGGTTACTTCGACGACCTGCGGCGGTCGTGCAAGACGCCGACCGAGGCCGACAAGCGGGAGTCGAACGTGCGCGAATTTCTGATCAGCTTGCAGGACTACCAGAAGCGCGCCAACAAGGGACTGCGGGGGTTTCTGGACGAGGTGACTCTTGACCGCGACCGGCAGGAGAAGAAGGCGGACGAGAGCGACGGGGTCACGCTCATCACGCTGCACGCGGCGAAGGGGCTGGAGTTCCCGCACGTCACGTTGATCGGTGCCGAGGAAGGATTACTGCCGCACGAGCGGTCGAAGGCCGAGGACACCGTGGACGAGGAGCGGCGGCTTTTTTACGTGGGCGTGACGCGGGCGATGACGTCGCTCACGATCACGCATTGCCGCAACCGGATGCGCTGGGGAGCACCGGTTTTCTGCGAGCCGAGCCGGTTTTTGGACGAAATCGACGGCGCGGGTGTCGAGCGGCGGAACTTCGAAGACATCGTGAACGAGCCACTGGACGACGAGCAGTTCGCGAACAGTTTTGCGCGGATGAAGGACCTGCTGGGGGGGTGATTTTTTCTCACGCAGATCCGCCTTCTCAAAGTTGTCGAATGGGACGCGGGACCGGGTAGGATTGGAGGATGCAATTGACTCAATCTGCCTTCGGGATGTGGAGCGGCGGGCGCTTCATGCACTACGGGGTGCCGCTCGACGACGACGCCTACATCGAACTCATTCGCCATTCTTATGAGGCCGGGCTGCGGACTTTTATCACGGCCGATGTCTACGGGGCGGGGGAGGCCGATTCGCTGCTGGGGCGGGCCTTGGCTGAGGTGCCGCGGGACAGTTTCAGCCTCGTCGGTGCGGTGGGGCACGATTTCATCAGGGGCGAGCGGGAGGGGTCGAAGGGGTTTCCGCGGTTTACGAATTCGGCGCTGCGGGGCGAAGGCGAATACGCGGAGTATCTACGGACGGCGACGGAGCAGTCGCTGAAGCGGTGCGGCGTAGAGCGTTTCGATCTGCTGCTGCTGCACAACCCGGACGCGGTCGGTTACACGAGCGAGGTGGTGTGGGAAGGGATGGCGGCGGTGAAGGCGGCGGGGTTGACGGATCAGCTAGGGATCGCGCCGGGGCCGGCGAATGGGTTCACGCTGGATCTCGTGCGATGCCTCGAGCGGTTTCCGGATTTGATCGACTGGGCGATGGTCATTCTCAATCCGCTGGAGCCTTGGCCGGGGAGCTTGTGCTTGAAGGCGGCGGAGGCGACGGGGACGAAAATCCTGACGCGCGTGGTGGATTACGGCGGACTTTTTCACGACGACGTGAAGCCGAATCATGAATTTGCGCCGCGGGATCACCGGACCTTTCGACCGGCGGGTTGGGTCGAGGCGGGCAACGAGAAGCTCGAGCGGCTGCGGCCGATCGCGAACCGGCATGGGCTGACGATGCTTCAGTTGGCTTGCGTGTGGGACTTGCAGCAACCGGCGGTCGCGTGCGTGGCTCCGAGTTTGATTCAAGAACCGGGCGATGATGCGAAGACGATTCGAACGAAGGCGGAGGAGCTGGCGGCGATTCCGGACGTGACGCTGACGGATGAGGATCTGGCGCTGATTCGTGAGATCGGGGACAATACGGGTTGCATGGCCCTCAAGGGCGCGAGCGCGGATTTTGAAGGGGAGGCAACGGCGGATCGGTGGGGGGTGGATGAAGAGTTGCGTGGGGTCGCGGGGCGTTGGGGGTTGGCGGTGCCGGGGTGATTGGCGCGGCGGGGGTTGGGCGTGGTGCGGGGACGCTGGGAGAGGGTCACGGCACCCGGGGCCCGGCTGCCCTACCTTGGTTGGGGCGCTTCGCGCTGGGTGGCCTCGAGGGTTTTTTCGTAGGCGGTGACGATGTTTGGAAGGTCGAAGGCTTTGGCTTTATCTGATGAGGCTTGGCGGGCCTGATGGAGGATGGCGGGGGCTTCGAGGTAGGGGCGGAGCGCGGCAGCGATTGCGGATGGATTGGGTTCGGCGAGGGTGCCGTTGACTCCGTCTTCGACGACGTCGGCGACTCCGCCGATTCGGGTGGAGACGATGGCGAGGCCATGGTTCAGGGCTTCCAGCGCGGCCATGGGGAGGCCTTCGGTGTGGGAGGTGATGAGGAGGATGTCGGCGGTGGCCATCCGGGCGGCGACTTCGTCGGCGCCGAGCCAGCCGGACATCGTCACTTGATCCCGAATGCAAAACTTCGATGCGGCCGCATCGAAGTTTTGTCGGAGGGGGCCGTCGCCGATGACTTCGAGGGTCCAGTTTTTTTCCGCAAGTTGGGCTAGGGCGGCCAGCGCGAGGAGGGGGTTCTTTTGTTCGCTGAGGCGACCGACGAGTTGAATGCGGACGGGGTTGTGGACTTCGATCGTGGGACGGGGGGAGAGGCGGAGGCCGTTGGGGATGACCTGGGGGCGGCGGTGGTAGGCTGCCTCCGCGAGGTCGGCGACGAAGGTGCTGACGGCGGTGATGGCGGCGGCTTGTTTCCAGATGGGGACGGTGAAGGGCTGAACCAGGCGGAAGAGACCGGCGGTTTGTTGGGGGACGCCGCCGGGGACGTCGCCGAGGTGCGCGGTGAGGACGTAGGGGACGCGGGTGAGGAGGTGGACGGCGAGAGCGAGGGCTCCAGTGGGGACGGCGAAGTGGACGTGGATGACGTCGGGCCGCCACTCGCGGACGTGGCGGAGGGTGGGGAGGAAACTGGTGACGAGGAAGAGCGCCATCTCGGGGACCGTGCAGGTGTCTTCGCGTTGGCGGAACGATCGGGTGCGGTGGATTTCGACTCCGTCGACGGTTTCGTGGGTTGGGAGGTGACTTAGGCCCGCGGTTTGGACTCGGACCTGGTGACCTCGGGCGACGAGGCCGGCGTTGATCTGGGTGGCGGCCCGGCCACCGCCTCCGCCGACGGGGGGGTATTCGTAGTTGAGGCAGAGAACCCGGAGGGATTGCGGATTGCGGATCTCGGATTGCGGATTTTTCATTTCCGTTGCCATTGCTCGAGGGCGTGTTGGCAGTAGAGGAAGAGACGTTCGTCGGATTCGCCGGATCGGTGAGCGGCCAGGCGGGTTTGGACGAAGGGAGCGGGGGATTGCGGGGCTAGGCGGCCGGTTTTGAGCCAGGCTCCCAGCGGGCTGCCGAAGCCCTTTTTCGTTCGGTGGACGATCTCGGGGGGAAGAACGCGGGTGGCGGCGAGCTTGAGGAGGTATTTGGTGGTGTTGCCGCGGAGTTTGAATCGGTTGGGGAGGCGGCGGGCGAAATTGGCGACCTCGATGTCGAGGAGGGGGGCGCGGACTTCGAGCGAGTTCAGCATGCTGGCGCGGTCGACTTTCGCGAGGATGCCGTCGGCGAGGTAGAGGCGGGTGTAGAATTGGAGGCTGCGGTCGACGATGTCGCCGGTGGGGGCGGATTCCCAGGCGGTGATGGCCTCGGAGTAGAGGTCTTCGGGGTCGATGGGCTGAACCACGAAGTCGGCGATTTCTTTGGGTTCGAGGGCTCCGAGCCAGACGGGATTCCAGAGGGCGGCGGGGTGGGAGAGGCCGCGGAGGGTGCGCTTGATTTTGAAATCGAGGCTGATGTTGGCGTGGCTGGTGGGGAGGAAGGCGGCGAGGTGGCGCAGGGCGGCGTGGACGGGGCGGGGGACGGTTTTGGCGTAGAGTTCGGCCCGGCGGAGGGCGAGGAAGGGGTCGTAGCCGGCGAAGAGTTCGTCGCCGCCGTCGCCGCCGAGGGCCACGGTGACGTGGCGGCGGGTGAAGCGGGAGAGGAGCCAGGTCGGGAGGAGGGAGCCGTCGCCCTGGGGCTGGTCGAGCTTGGCGAAAATCTCGGGCAGGCAGTCGAGGGCTTTGTCGAGGTCGAGGGTTTCGGTGCGGTGGTCGGTGCCGATGAGCTGAGCGACCTGGTTGGCGAAGGGGAGTTCGTCGAAGGTGGGTTCGGTGAAGCCGATGCTGAACGTTTTGAGTTGGTCGGCGGGGACGTGGCGGGCGGCGAGGGCGGTGACGAGGGAGGAGTCGACGCCTCCGCTGAGGAAGATGCCGAGGGGGACGTCGGCCATGAGGCGGCGCTGGACGGCGGCGTCGACGAGGGCGAGGAGTTCGTCGGCGAGGTCGTCATCGGAGCGGGTGGGTTCGGTGGGTTCGAGGAGGTATTCCCAGTAACGGGTGAGGCGGGGTGTCGGGTCGGAGAGGTCGACGGTGAGGTTGTGGCCGGCGGGGAGCTGGTGGACGCCTTCGAGAATGGTGAGGGGGGCGGGGATGAAGGCGTAGGCGAAGAATTTCTGAAGGGCGCGGGTGGAGGTGGCGGTCGGGCAGGCGGGGTGGGCGCGGAGGGCGGTGAGCTCGGAGGCGAAGGCGACGGTGCCGGATTGGTGGAACCAGAAGAGGGGCTTTTTGCCGAAGCGGTCGCGGCTGAGGAAGAGGCGGTTGCGGTCGCGGTCGTGGATCGCGAAGGCCCACATGCCGTTGAGTTCGTGGACGAAGGCGTCGCCCCATTCGCGGTAGGCGTGAAGGAGGACTTCGGTGTCGGAATGGTCGGTCTGGAAGACGCGACCGAGGTCTTTGAGGCGGTCGCGGAGCTCGGCGTGGTTGTAGATCTCGCCGTTGAAGACGATGCCGAGGCGCTCGTCGGCGGTCCACATGGGCTGGGCTCCGCCGGCGAGGTCGACGATGGCGAGGCGGCGGTGGCCGAGGTGGACGCTCGTTTTTTGATCGACCCAGAATCCGTCAGCGTCGGGGCCGCGGTGGGCGATGGAATCGGTCATCGCCCGGAGGACGTTCCGGTCTCCGCGTCCGACGAATCCGGCTATTCCACACATCGACGTGCGGGGCGGCAGGGTGAGCGGTTCATAGAACCGCCGCTACATCGTCCAGTTTGGTTTGGTCGGCGGCGAGTTCCCAGAGGATGGGGACGGCGGTGATTTGATCGAGGATCCTGCGGTTCGTCTGGGCGGCGATGTCTTCGCAGCTGCCAATGTGATTGAAAACGATGCCGGCGCAGGGGAGGCCGAAGTGCTTGATGCTCGCGAGGGTGAGGAGGGTGTGGTTGAGGGCGCCGAGTTTGTTGGCGACGACGACGACGACGGTTGCGTCCATGGAGCGGGCGAGGTCGCCCATGGTGAAATCGGCGAGAATGGGGGTCTGCCAGCCGCCGGCTCCTTCGACGATGACGATCTCGTGGGCTTCGGTGAGGCGGTGGTGCGCGGCGAGGATGCGGTCGACATCGATGGCGCGGCCCGCGAGATTGGCGGCGGTGAGGGGGGCGACGGGATGCTCGAAATACTCGGGGTTGAGGTCGGAGAGGGAGACGTCGTTGCCGGAGGCGGCGACGAGGATGCCGGTGTCTTCGTTGGAGCCGCAAGCGATGGGCTTCATGCCGACGGCGTCTTTGCCGGCTTCGCGGAGGGCGCGGATGAGGAGGTTGGTGAAGTAGGTTTTGCCGACTTCGGTGTCGGTGCCGGTGATGAAGTAGGTCATGGGTGCTTGGCGGCGGTTTTTAGCCAACTAAACGGGATTGACTGGATTCACAGGATTGACGGGATTTTTTTCTTCCTGGGTGACTTCGAGGAAGACTCGTTCGAGGGAGCGTTGGGGTTGGCGGGTTTCCAGGAGGGTGGCGGATTTCGACTCCTGGATGAGGGCGGTGATTTTTTCGGTGAGGGTGGGGTCGGCGTTTTCGACGATGAACTGGGTTTGGTTGTCGACGGCGACCAATTCTTCCAACGGGCCGAGGCGGACCATTTGACCTTTGGCCATGATGCCGACGCGATCGCAGACGTCCTGGACCTGCTCGAGGAGGTGGGAGGTGAGGAGGACGGTGGTGCCGCGGTTTTTGAGCTCCAGGATGAGGTCGCGAATCTGACGGGAGCCGGCGGGATCGACTCCGGCGGTGGGTTCGTCGAGGACAACGAGGCGGGGGTCCTGGATGATGGCTTGGGCGAGTCCGATGCGCTGGAGCATGCCCTTGGAGTAGCCGCCGACGCGGCGGTCGCGGGCGGATTGGAGGCCGACGAGGTCGAGGAGTTCGTCGGTGCGGGCTTTGAGCGGTTTGCCGCCGAGGCCGCTGAGTTTGCCGTAGAAGGCGAGGGTCTCGGCGCCGGTGAGGAATTTGTAGAAGTAGGGGTTTTCGGGGAGGAAGCCGACTTCGGAGCGGGCGGGGAAACTGCCGCTGGCGTGGCCGAAGACTTCGGCGGTGCCGGAGGTGGGGCGGGCGAGGCCGAGGAGCATTTTGAGCGTGGTGCTCTTGCCGGAGCCGTTGGGGCCGAGGAGGCCGAAGACTTCGCCTTCGGGGATGGTGAGGCTGAGGTCGCGGACGGCGACGAGGCGCTCGCGGCGGAGCGGGACGGGGTAGACTTTGGTGAGATTCTGGAGGGAGACGGCGGTTGGCATGGCGGGGTTCTTATCGCACTTGGTGGGAGGTTTTGGAAGTGCGGCTTCGCCGGTTTGGTTGGGGGTCCCGGCTGGAAGCCGGGACCGGCGACCTGGAAGGTCGCGGTCCCCCGCGGCGCTACGCGACGATTGCGAAGCCTCGGAGGGTCGGGTCGGGTTGGGTGGTGGTTGCGGTTTCGTTTTGGATGTGGCCGGCGAGGGTGCTTTCGCGGATGGCGGTGAGGAAGTCGGTGAGCTCTTCGGCTTCGTCGGATTGGGCTCGGAGTTCGACTCGGCCGTCGGGGAGGTTGCGGATGGTGCCGGTGACCTCGTAGCCTTTGGCGAGACTCTTGACGGTGTAGCGGAAGCCGACGCCTTGGACTCGGCCTTCGTAGTGGATTTGGTGGGCGGGCATGCGGGGGATTGGTTTGAGGCTTCGCCTTTTGGTTGGGTCGGCGATTGCAAATCGCCGCTCCTTGAGGGGGGCTATCCTTTGATTTGGCCGGCTCCTCTTATTTGGTAGCGGTAGGTGGTTAGTTCCTCCAGGGCCATGGGTCCTCTGGCGTGGAGTTTGTCGGTGCTGATGCCGATCTCGGCTCCGAAACCGAACTCTTCGCCGTCGGTGAAGCGGGTGGAGGCGTTGTGGTAGATGGTCGCCGAGTCGACTTCGTTGAGGAAGCGGTCGGCGGCGGATTCGTCGGTGGTGACGATGGCGTCGCTGTGGTGGCTGCCGTGGAGGTTGACGTGGTCGATGGCGGCGTCGAGGGAGGGGACGGTCTTTACGGCTAGAATCAAGTCGAGGTATTCGGTGGACCAGTTCTCCGCCGCGGCGAGGGGTTGATAGTTGAGAGTTGAGAGTTGAGTGAAAGTTTCGCCTTCGGCTCGGAGTTCGACCTGCGCGGTTGCCAGGGCGGGGGTGGCTTGGCGGAGGAAGTCTTCGGCGATTTTTTCGTGGAGGAGGAGGGTTTCCAAGGCGTTGCAGACTCCGGGGCGTTGGGTTTTGGCGTTGAGGACGATGGATTCGGCCATGGCGAGGTCGGCGTGTTCGTCGACGTAGACGTGGCAGACGCCGTCGTAGTGTTTGATGACGGGCATGCGGGCGTGGGTGACGACCGTTTCGATGAGGCCGTGGCCTCCGCGCGGGACGATCACGTCGATGCAGTCGTCCATCTGGCACATGAGGCGGACGGCGTCGCGGTCGGTGACGGGGATGAGCTGGACGGCGTGGTCGGGGAGGCCGGCGCGGGCGCCGCCGGTCTGGAGGGCGTCGGCGATGGCGAGGTTGGAGCGGAGGGATTCGCTGCCGCCGCGGAGGATGACGGCGTTGCCGGTCTTGATGCAGAGGACGGCGGCGTCGCTGGTGACGTTGGGCCGGGATTCGTAGATGATGCCGATGACGCCGATGGGCTTGCGGATCTTGGTGATGCGGAGGCCGTTCGGGCGGGTCCAGTCGCGGAGGGTTTCGTTGACGGGGTCGGGGAGGGTGGCGACCTGGCGGATGCCGGCGGCGATGGCGGCGACGCGGTCGGGGTCGAGGCGGAGGCGGTCGACGGAGGCGCGGGTGAGGCCGGCGGCTTCGGCGTTGGCGACGTCCTGGGCGTTCTCGGCGGTGACGAGGTCGGTGCGGGCGAGGAGTTCGTCGGCCATCGCGTGGAGGATGGCGTTCTTGGTGGCGGTCGGGAGGTTGGCGAGGGCGCGGGAGGCGACGCGGGCCTGGCGACCGATCTGGTGGGTGAGATCTTCGAGATTCATGCTTTTTGTCCGCAGATTACGCAGAAGGACGCAGATTTTCTGATTCGGGTTTTGGGGGCCAGGGGTGGACCGGGATGCCGACGGCTTCGGCGAGGGCGGCTTGGTCGGCGTCGAAGGTGAGGAGGAGGTCGGTGTCGATCTCGAGGGCGATGGCGATGTGGAAGAGGTCCATGCCGCGGATCGGGAGGTTGGGGCCGTGGGCGGCGCTGATTTCGTTGGCCCGGCGGACGGCGTTGGTCCAACTGAACTCGACGTGAGGCCAATAGCCTAAACGGACTTCGTTCTCGAGTTGGCGGATGAAATCGCGGGCGCGGTTCGTGCCCAAGTCGCCACGGCGCTCGAACTGATGCAAACTATTGAAAATCTCCAAGCGCTGCCATGGGGTCCAGGCAACTTTGCACCCGTCGACCTGATTGAAGATCTGAATCGCGGCTCCATGGTGGACATCCTCGTTGATTTTATACGCCAGCCACCACGACGAATCTCCGTAGGCTTTCAATCTCGAAGGTCGCGCAGCAATGCCGTTGAATCGATCACGGTGGCCATCCCGGTGGACATTGCGAGCTTCTCCGCCAGTTCGGTTGTCATTTTTTCGCCATCCCCGGAGCGGGTTACGGTGAACTTCGGTTTTCCGCGCGAGGTGACCAGGAGTTTGCCGCCAAGCGGAAGGGCGTCAACCAACTTGGCGTTGTGATAGAACTCGCGGGTCGTGACCGTTTGCATGGGTTAGACGCTACCGTCTAACGGTTGGGTGTCAATCGGGTTCGGTGAAGGGGAGGTCGAGGGCTTCGGCGACGGGGCGGCAGGTGACGTGGCCGTTCTGGACGTTGATGCCGCCACGGAGGGCGGGGATTTTTTCGAGAGCGGCTTCGAGGCCGAGGTCGGCGAGGATTTCGACGTAGCGGTAGGTGACGTTGGTGAGGGCCTGGGTGGCGGTGCGGGCGTAGGCACCGGGCATGTTGGCGACGCAGTAGTGGAGGATTTCCTCTTCGTAGTAGGTGGGGTCGTGGTGGGTGGTGGGGTGGGAGGTCTCGGCGCAGCCGCCTTGGTCGATGGCGATGTCGACGAGGACGCTGCCGGGCTTCATCGCGCGGAGCATTTCGCGGTTGATGAGCTTGGGGGCGCGGGCGCCGGGGACGAGGACGGCGCCGATGAGGAGGTCGACGGTGGGGAGGAGGTCGGTGAGGCTGGCTTCGCTGGAGAAGAGGGTGTGGGCGTTGTGCATGGTGATGTCGAGGAAGCGCATGCGCTCGAGGTCGACTTCGAGGATGGTGACGTCGGCGCCGAGGCCCATGGCCATGCGGGCGGCGTTGACGCCGGAGGTGCCGCCGCCGATGACGACGACCTTGCCCGGGAGGACGCCGGGGACGCCGCCGAGGAGGATGCCTTTGCCGCCGTGGTGCTTGGCGAGGTGGTGGCCGCCGACGATGACGGACATGCGGCCGGCGATCTCGCTCATGGGTTCGAGGAGGGGGAGGCGGCGGTTGACCTCGATGGTTTCGTAGGCGATGCAGGTCGCGCCGGTGCGCAGGAGGGCCTCGGTGAGGGGGCGGTTGGCGGCGAGGTGGAGGTAGGTGAAGAGGAGTTGGCCGGGGCGCAGGAGGTCGTATTCGGCGGCGAGCGGTTCCTTGACCTTCACGATGAGGTCGGCGCGGGCGAAGACGGTGGCGTGATCGGGGATGATCTCGGCTCCGGCCTTGGTGTATTCGTCGTCGAGGTAGCCGCAGCCGGCTCCGGCGTCGGTCTCGACGAGGACTTGGTGGCCGCGCTTGGTGAGTTGGTAGGCGGCGGCGGGGAGGAGGGCGACGCGGTATTCCTGTTCTTTGATTTCCTTGGGGACGCCAATGATCATGGGCGCGAGTATCGAACTTCCTTTGGCGAACGGAAGGAGATTGTGGCTGCGACGTTGGACATCCAGTGGGTGATCTGTCACGTTCGCGGAGTTGGCTATGAATTGTCGCGCGCTTTCGATCCTGTTGCTGGCTTTGACGTTGTCGGGCGTCCGCGGGCAAGGCGGGGATTTCGAGGAGGGATCGGACGATCACATGCGCGAGGAGTTGGGGGTGAACGAGGTGACGGCTCCGGACATCCAGAAGCTGCTGCTCGATTTGGACGCGTTTCGCCCGATCCCGATGGAGATCCTCGACGAGAATGATCGCGAGGCGACTTTTCCCAATCGGTTCCAGACGGGTTTGCATTTCGGGGCTCTCGTCGCGGATGGGTTCGTGATCGTGATCGCGCAGCGGCCGCAGGACATCGAGGACATCGGGCGGGCGTTGATCCGGCAGTCGCAGAGCCTGGGTGTGGGGAGCAGTTTGCTCACGCGGGCGAAGAGTCTGGTGGACCAAGGGAAGGCGGGGAATTGGATGGCGCTGCGAGAGGAATTAATCGCGACGCAGGGCGACATCGAGGCTTCGATGATGGCGCTGCGCGACGAGGAGATGGCGCACGTGATCAGCTTCGGCGGGTGGTTGCGGGGATTTCAATTGGCGGCCAACGCGACGGCGGCGAATTATACGCCGACGCGCGCCGAGGGCCTCAAGCGGCCTGACGTGATCAGCTACTTCATCGACCGGCTGGAGACGCTGAATCCGCGGCTTCGCAAGACCGAGTTGGTCACTCAGCTCACGGCGAACATGAAGATCCTCAAATCCGAGGTGGACGGTATCGGTGAGCGTCCGCCTTCGCAGACGGAAGTCGAGGAGATGCGCGACTTGGCCAACGAAATGGAATCGCTGGCGCTCTCGAAGGTCGATGACTCGGGGAATCTGCTCAACGCCACGGAATGAGCGGCAAAAAAACACCCCGCGATCACCCGATTTCAAAAGGCGAGCAAAGCGTTTCTCGAGGAGAGTTACGAGCGCTTCCCCGAGGGGGCCAGCCCGCTCGGATTGGATCAATTCGATTCCCGGCTGAGTCGAAACTCAGCGGCGGACTACCGGGCGCAAAACGCGCTGACGATCCGCGCGACCGACGAGATCGAGGCTCTGCCGGAAGCGGTTTTTCGCGGGGACGACTATTTGGATCGACGCGGGATGCTGGCCGATCTGCGGACGAGCGCGGTGCTGGACGGGGAGTTCGAGCGCTGGCGGAAGAACCCGCAGATCCACGTGGACGCGGCGATTGGCTCGATCTTCGACCTCGTGATTCGGAACGCCGGGAATTTGGAAAAGGTGCTGCCGGCGATCGACTCGCGGCTGAATCAGATCCCGAAATACCTCCGCAACGGCGCGGCCTGCCTCAAAAAACCCATCCCGCTTTGGACGCAGCTGGCGACCCAGGCTTGCGACGGCGGGATGGAATTTCTGCGTGGTCTCGAGGAGACGTTGGTCGCCGCTTCGGGTCATCCCGAGGGAACGCGGGAAGGGATTGCGCGGGCGTCGGCGGCGCTGGCGGATTACGGGAAGACGATCGTCCGGAAAAGCCCCGGCCCGGCGGGAGGGTTTGCGGTTGGTGCGGACGCGCTGGGCGTTCTCATTCGCGAGCGGATGGGATTCGATCAATCCATCGCCGAGATCGAGGCGGATGGCTGGGAGCTGATTGCGCAGCTGAAGAGCGAACTGAAAGCCGAAGCGAAACGCGTGGGGTCGAAGGACGCGCGGAAGACGATCGACGCGGCGGCGGCCAAGTGGGTGCCCGAGCGGCCTTTGATCGACGAATATCGCGAGACGACCGCGGCGATTCTTCGGCGGCTGGGCGAACTTGATCTCGTGACGCTGCCGAAGGGCGAGTCGCTCGACGTGTTGCCGGTGCCGGAATTTCTCCGGCACCACTTCCCGACGGCGGCCTACAACCAGCCGCCCGCCTTCTCGCGGCGGCAGGTCGGGATTTTTTGGCTCAACGACCTGAGCCTCACGGTGAATTCCGCGGCAAAGAAGCGGGCGGAAATTCAACAGCACTTCGGCCTGGAACTCACCGCCGCGCACGAGGCGTATCCGGGCCACCACCTGCAATTTGCGATTCAGAACCGGCATCCGAGCAAGCTGAGGCGATTGTTTGCGCACGCGATTTTTTACGAAGGCTGGACGCTCTGGTGCGAGAAAATGTGCGTCGAGCAGCGGCTCGTGACGTTGCCTGAAGCGAAGCTAATCCAGCTCCAGGATGCGCTCTGGCGGGCTTACCGGATCGTGATCGATTGCGGTCTGCACACCGGAAAATTATCCTACGGGGCCGCCTGCAATCTGCTCATGAACGGCGTTGGATTCACCCGCCGCCGCGCGCAGGGCGACGTGAACTGGTACACGTCGTCGCCAACCGTGCCGATGAGCTATCTGCTCGGGCGGCTCGAAGTCGAGCGGCTGCACCACCACTTCGTCGTCGGCGAGGGATGGACGCTCAAGGAATTCAACGACTGGATGCTCGGGCACGGCGCGATTCCGTTGCGTTGGATCATGGACGCGCGCGTCCGCGGGTAAGGCAACGTGACCAAAGGAGGTGCGGCGTCACGTTGCATTACGCTCGCCGGGCGGCGAAACCGTTGAAACCCGCCAGGACAAACCGCAGAATGCAAATCTGTACATTCCGGGGCTGACTTCGGCGTCGACGGGAAGCACGGCGTAGTCCGGTAAAGCGCAATTTCCGAAATCTCGTTCGTCGGGAATTCTCGTGTATGGAGAACGGAGCGCCGGGTTGCGAAGCGTCGGGGTCGGGTGAAGCTGAGGCCCGACGAGCAAATCCAGCGCTGCGCCTCGGCGCCGAACTGGTCAAGACCCTCCGGCGGAGAATTCGCGTGGGAGCGGGTCGCCAGCATCTTTGAGCCAAAGAACGAACTTGGGGATCAACGGAGTTGAAAGTATGAAACTATAGTTTGGCATAGGACAGGCGGAGGGAGTCCAGAAGATGATGCCAGAGAGCGTTTGATCGCAAAGCATGGCGTAGCCAGCGCAGGAACTTGACGGTGAACTGGGAGAGGTTCTTGGCGGCTGCGCGCAGGGAAGGGAAAGCCCGACCGGCGGCGGTGGCAAAGGCGATCTGGGAGTCGATGCGTTGGCGGCGGCGTTGGAGTTCGGCTTTGGGTGTGATGTCGTGATCACGGTCGAGGTGATGACTGAGCACGAGCAGGAGTTGATGAGTCATGCAGATGAAGAGCGCTTGCATGGTTTTGGCTGTGGGAGAGGTCGCCCAAGCGCGGGTTTCGCCGAATTTGTTTTTGAGCGTGTCGAAGGATTTCTCGATGTCCCAGCGGCGGCGGTAGAGTTCGGCGATGAGACCTGGAGGCAGGGTCATTTCGTTGGTGATGAAGACGTAGGTCGTGCCGGTGAGCGCATCGACGACACTGACGCGGCGAAGCGGGATGCCGGCGCTGCTGTGGCCGCGTTCGTCACTGAGGATGCCGGCGTTACGCGGGTCGGCGCGCTCCCAGAGCTTGTTGGAATGAGCCACAAAGGCGGAACCGGTTTTTTCGCGGGAAACAAAGTAGATGCCGCCATTGATCTTCCAGTCCTGCCACGCCTGATAGTCGATCCCGGCGCGGTCCCAGATGTAGAGGACTTTGCGGCCTTTGGGCGCACCTTGGCGCAAGGCCGTTCGGGTCTGGCGTTTGAGCGCACGCAAGTCGTGTTCGTGTTCGCGCTCGATCCCGTCGGCGGTGGTGATGTGGCGCAGCAGGCCACGACGCAGGTCCTGAGCGAAAAGGTGTCCGCAAGCGCTCTTGGAGCGGCTGTTGGCAAAAGGCGCTTTGTCGTGGGCCGCCGCTCCGTGCCAGTGACCGTCTCCGGCGTAAACGTCGAACTTCTCAAGTTCCGGCTCCCCGGCCAAGGCGTCCGGGAGAATGCGGGCCGCTTCCCCCGCCAGCAGGCTGTCGGCCTCCTGGCACGCGGCCAGCCGCCGGGGACTGCGCAAGGTCGCAAAAAATTGATTGTAGTCGGGGGCACTCGGCAGATGCGGCACGATCTCCTGCAAAAATCCCCTCCCGCTTTTGACCTCGTGGAAGACTCGCAAGATTCCCAGACCAAACCAATCCGCGTCGCTCAAGTCCGGGCACGCCCGCGTTTTCTCGCACTGGCTGAGGATGGTTTGCAACGGCCTGAAGAACTCCTCTCCGGCGGACGAGTCGATCAGCGAGGTGGCGAAGGCAGCGGATGAATCAATATGATTAGGCATGTAAATTTTCGCCCACCTTCCCTGCCAGATGTCAAGTCTTTCTTTCTCTTTGCCACCTCTTTCTTCTCCGCGCGCCCAGCGAATCATTTCGGAACCCCCGGATACTCGACCCCACCTGCGCCTTCCTCCTTTCTCCATTGCCCCGCTACGGGCTCGTCTTCCTCAGTGCGTTCAACACCGTTGTCGGCGCACCTTGGGTCAGGGTGGAGGGCTGATGGTGTAATACCATTCCCCGTGAAAATCATTGCGGGTCATGCGGATGGAGGCCATTTGCTCGGGGGTGGGTTTGAGCTTGGTTTGATAGTGCGATTGATCGGCCTCGGCCCTGACTTCGAGGCCAGCCCGGGTGGTTTCGCAGCAATGAGTTCGACGACGACTTCGTGGCTGACGAGGGCTTTGCCCCGCCAGTTCTGGGTGATGTGACAGAAAGGCCGATGCTCGATCTTGTTCCACTTGCTGGTGGCCGGAGGGAAGTGGTAGACGCTGATCTCCACTCCGATCTCCGCGCTCAACCGCGCCAGGCACCACTTCCAAAGGTGGCATCGGAAACTTTTGCCGCCCCCTCCGTCGGCGGTGATGAGGAGACGGTGGGCTGCGGGATATCGGGCCGAGCCCATCTTGCGCCACCAACGCCGGATGCTTTCCGCGGCAAATTCGGAGGTGTCGTGATCGCATCCCACGCTCACCCAGCCCCCGCTCACTGACAGGGTGACCGATCGCCGCCTGGTAGGTCATACCCGATCATCCCCCGATCATCCCGTTACTCGTGTAAATCCCGTCTCACGATTCTTTTGAGGGTAAGACTCCAAGCGACCCCGTCCTGGTGACCTTGCGTCTCGGCGGCCGCCGTGGTTCATTAGTGACAGGATGAAATCCAAACCACCCGTGGAGGCGTCGCCGATGAAAGCGGTCGCCGAAGAGCTCGAGACCCTCAAAAACAATCTTCGCACGGTGATTGGGGCCTATTCGCAACGTCTGGAATCGGAGATCGAAGACGTCCGGGCGACGGTCGACAAGCAGTCGAACCGGAAAAAAGTTCCAACGGCCAAACTGCACGACCTCCGTGACATGACCACCCTGCTGCGGAAACTCGCGATCAATCCGGAAAAAGGCCGCCGTAAGGATCTCAAGAAGATCGACTCGCTGGTCGGCGATCTCACCCTCCTCGTGGAGAAGTGGTGATTTCTCTCCGCTGACGGGTCGGACCCGGCCACGGCCCGCGTGGACTCGGCCCGCGAGGCTCTGGATGACGGGGAGTCACCGGATTCCCGCGACATTTTCACCATTGCCAACGCTGGAAGGCTCGTGGAGTATTTCGAATCATCCGACTAAGCCGGGCGACCAGGCTTGGCCGATTCATCCCGACACCTGATCCTTTCCTTTGAGCCGCGCATGACCGAGTCCGACGTCGAAACTGAAGTCAGCCCGATTGACTACGCCTCCGCGCGAATCAACGCTTCTCTCTCGCCGGAAGACAAGGTCGGGTTCCTCCGCGAAATGTTCCGCATCCGCAGTTTCGAGCGGATGGCCCTCAAATACTACAACGAGGGCAAGATGGGTGGGTTTCTCCACCTTTACGTTGGCCAGGAGTCCGTCGCCGTCGCCACCGCATCGCTCATGGGCGAGCACGACCACCTCATCACCGCCTACCGCGACCACGGCCACGCCCTCGCCGTCGGCATGACGATGGACGAATGCATGGCCGAGCTCTTCGGCAAGATCACGGGTTGCTCCAAGGGGAAGGGTGGATCGATGCACTTCTTCGCGCCGGATAAAAATTACTGGGGCGGCCACGGGATCGTTGCCGGTCAGACGCCCCTCGGCCTCGGTCTCGCCTACGCGGTCAAATACAAGGAGCAGCGCGGATGTTGCCTTTGTTTTCTGGGAGACGGCGCGATCAATCAAGGCGTCTACCACGAGTCCCTCAACCTGGCGGCCCTCTGGGATCTTCCCGTGATCTACGTGATCGAAAACAACCGGTACTCCATGGGAACGAGCCTCGAGCGCTCTTCGGCCATCAAGAATTGCCTCGCCGAGCGGGCCGACGCTTACGGGATCATCTGGGACATCGCGAATGGCCAGGACATCTACGAACTCCGCGCCAAGACGCAGATCGCCATCGACCGCGCCCACGCCGAGAGCCGGCCGACCGTCCTCGAGGTCGACACCTACCGCTACTACGGACACTCAGTTGCCGACGCCAAACACAAGGGCGGCTACCGCTCGTCCGACGAGATCGACCAATACAAGGAATCCCACGACCCGATCCAACTCTGGCGCAACCGCATCATCGAAGAGGGACACCTCACCGAAGAAGAAGCCGACGCCATGGACAAGGCCTCCCGGAAGGAAGCGATGGCCGCGGTGAAATTCGCCGAAAAGAGTGACTTCCCGACCCTCGATAATCTCTTCGAAGACGTTTACTACGAAGTCGACCACGGCACCGAAGCCGGAAAGACCGGCCGACACTTCTTCAACGACTGAAGCGATGGGCCCAAAGTCCAAAGTCGGGAAGTCAGTTCAGAATCGCTGGTGCGATTGAGGCGGGCATTCCCCACTTCGACCTTCCCACTTCGAGATCTTCCAACCATCGACCCACAGACCTTCCGACCAACCCACCATGGCACTCATCGAATACCGCGACGCCCTCAACCAAGCCTTCGCCGAAGAACTCGAGCGCGACGAGAACGTCGTGCTCATTGGTGAGGAAGTGGCCGAATACGACGGTGCCTACAAAGTGACCCGTGGTCTGTGGGAACGATTCGGCGACAAACGCGTCGTCGACACCCCCATCAGTGAAGCGGCCTTCATCGGCATGGGTGTCGGTGCCAGCATGCTCGGCATCCGCCCCGTGATGGAGCTCATGTTTTGGAGCTTCTCGACCGTCGCGTGGGATCAGATCGTCAACAACGCCGCCCAGGTCCGCTACATGAGCGGCGGCCTCATCAATTGCCCCATCGTCATCCGCGGCCCGGCCAACGCCGGAACGAACGTGGGTGCCACCCACTCGCACACCCCGGAAAACTGGCTCGCCGGCGTCCCCGGTCTCAAAGTCGTGAGCGCCGCGACGGCCTACGACGCCAAGGGCCTCATGAAGACGGCCATCCGCGACAATGATCCGGTCATGTTCATGGAAAACACCGTGCTCTACGGTCACAAGGGCGAGGTCCCCGAAGAGGAATATCTCATCCCGCTCGGCGTTGCGGACCGGAAGCGTGAAGGATCCGACCTCTCCTTCATCGGCCATGGTCGATCGATCCTGACCGCGCTCGCCGCCGCCGAGCAGCTCGAGTCCGAACACGGCATCCAGGCCGACGTCATCGACCTCCGTTCCCTGCGCCCGCTCGACGAGCAGGCCATTCTGGATTCCGTGACGAAAACGCACCGGGTCGTCCTCGTCGACGAGAACAAACCGTTCTGCGGGACATCGGCCCAGATTGCGACCATGATTCAGGAAAAGGTCTTCGACGAACTCGACGCCCCGATCCGCCGCGTCTGCACCCTCGACGCTCCGGCGATCTACAGCATGCCCGTCGAAGAACAACAAATCCCCACCATCGAGCGCATGGTCGAAAAAGCCCTCTCGATCCTCTAAGGGCGAAAGCGCTCTCACCATTTCTCATTCCCCATTTCAAATTTCTAATTTTCCGAAAAGATGCCCGTAATCAACATGCCCAAGTTGAGCGACACGATGACCGAGGGAACCCTCGTCAAGTGGCTCAAGAAAGAAGGCGACGCCATCGAAATGGGCGACATCCTTGCCGAAATCGAAACCGACAAAGCGACCATGGAAATGGAGGCCTTCGACGAAGGCACGCTCTCCAAGCTCTTCGTCAAGGAAGGCGACAAGGTCAAAATCGGTGACAAAATCGCGCAGATCGCGTCGGAGGACGACGAAGACGAGGAAGGTGACGCCGCTAACGATTCAGCCAAATCGAAGGACGAGAAACCGGTCGAATCCAAACAGCCGAAGAAATCTGAGGAGGATACTCCGAAAGCAACCGACGAAAAGTCGGGCAAGGAAGACCGCGAATACTCCGCGAAGACTCCCGAGGGTGCTGAACCTGAGGCCGTCAAAACCGAGAAGGGAAAAAAATCCGGTGACCGCGTCAAAGCCTCTCCACTGGCGAAGAAGATCGCCGCCGCCAAAGGTGTCGATCTCGCGGAAGTGACCGGCACCGGCCCAGGTGGTCGCATCGTTGCCAAAGACGTCGATGAACATGCGAAGAAAGGCCCGGACTCGACCAGCACCGCGGGCGCTTCACCATCCGCGCCAGCCGCGGCTGCCATTAAACTCGAATCCACCGGAGGCGACGAAAAACGAATCGAACTCTCCGGCATGCGCCGCGTCATCGCCGAGCGCCTCCTCGCGAGCAAAACGCAGATTCCGCATTTCTACCTCACCATCGAAGTCGACGCCGGTCCGCTCATGCGTCTGCGCAAGGAGGTGAACACCGCCAACGAAGCGGCCGATCTCCCGAAGACAACGGTCAACGATTTCATCCTCCTCGCCGTCGCCCACGCCGCCGCGCAGAACCCGAAGGTCAACGCCGCTTGGGGTGGCGACCACGTCATGCAGTACGACAGTGTGAACGTCGCCGTGGCCGTGGCCGTCGACGACGGTCTGATCACGCCCGTCCTTCGTGGAGCCGACAAACTCTCGCTGCGCGAGATCAGCGCTCTGGTGAAAGACCTCGCCGGCAAGGCACGAAGCAAAAAGCTCAAGCCCGAAGACTACACCGGCGGCACGGTCACCGTCTCCAACCTCGGTAGCTACGGCATCGAGCAATTCTACGCCATCGTGAACCCGCCGCAGTCGGCGATCCTCGCCGTTGGAGCCATCGTGAAAAAGCCCGTCGTCAACGGGAAGGACGAGATCGTCGTAGGCCAGCGGATGAGTATCTCGCTCTCTGGCGATCACCGCGTCGTCGACGGAGCCGTCGGAGCCGAGTTCATGACCTCCCTCCGCCGCCTGGTCGAGAACCCGGCCTTGATGTTGTTCTAGGTCCGGAAACCAAAACCGCGACAGACTCCGAGGCTTCTCCTTCATCGGTCGAGGCCCGAGGCTCGAGGAATGCGCCGGAGACCCGCGATTCGGAGCCCGGCTCGACCGGACTTGGAATGCAGGCGGACCAGATTGCGCCGCTCGGCTTGCTGCCGAGTTTTTCAACGGCTCCGCAAGTTGCCCCGCCGAACGAGGGTCGCTTCGCCCTGATCGACCCATCCTTGGAAGAAAATTGAGACAGGATTTAAAAGATTAACAGCAAAACCTCACCGGAGCGTTTCCCAGCAGTTCTCATTTTGGGGTAGCGGCAGACTCGGGGACTGGTTCGAAGTGACTGAAATTCAATCCTTTCAATCTTGCAAATCGTGTCCATTCCCGGATTTAGACTGATGGGATCCGCGCGCCCAACTCGCTCAGTTCCCGTTACGGATGGTCGCCGTGGTCCTCCGAGACCCTTTCCCCGGGCGGAAGACGGATTGACTCCGACCGAGCGACAGATGCGGGAGGTTTCCGCGAGGATTTTCAAATTATCGTGAATGCTTTGTAACTCGTTGCGGGTCAGTGTTTTAAATTTATGCCGCATGCCGGCAAATAAGCCATCGGGACGTCTCCTCCGCCGATTTCGAGGCTGGGACGAGTTCTCTTCCCCCGGCTCGCCTCGCCGTCACCGTGCTCTGGTGCCAAATCTGGACATCTCGCTCTCAATTTTCCCATCAATCCAGGCGTCGAAGCAAACTCGGTGTCGCTGCGGCAATTCTCGACTGGAATCCGCTTGATTTGTCGGCCTCGATTCTCTCCTTCGACGCGAGCGGTGGATTAGGCTACCCTTTCGGATCATGGGTCCGGTCGCAGCCGCCGCATCCGATATCCTGAAAAGCGCCGAGCCGTCTAAATTTTATGCCATGAACGACCAACAACTGACCGAATTTGCCTTGGCGGCCCGGGAGCACGCTTACGCACCGTATTCGAAGTTTCGCGTCGGGGCTGTGCTGCGAACGGCGTCCGGGCGAACGTTCACCGGGGCCAACGTCGAAAACTTGAGTTTCGGGCTCACGATTTGCGCCGAACGAGTGGCGGTCGGAAGCGCCGTGGCCGCTGGAGAGACCGACTTCGACTGCATTGTGGTTGTCGCTGACACCGAGTTGCCGGTCAGTCCGTGCGGGGCCTGTCGGCAGGTTCTCGCGGAATTCGCCCCCAATCTGCGGGTCGTTCTGGTAACGGTGGACGGGAGGAGCGAGGAGTTCCGTCTGGACCAACTCCTGCCGCGGGCTTCCACCGGGATTCTGGATCGGACCTGATTTGTTCCACGTGGAACTTCGACCATGAATTCGTTTCGTTATCCGAAGAATTTCGACGTGATCGTCATTGGAGCGGGCCACGCCGGTGCCGAAGCGGCGGCGGCGGCGGCGCGAAAGGGCGCGGCAACTCTCATGCTCACCCAAAATGCCGACACCATTGGTCAGATGTCCTGTAACCCCGCGATTGGCGGGCTGGCAAAGGGGCACATGGTCCGCGAAATCGACGCACTCGGCGGTCTCATGGGTGAAAACACCGACGCGACCGGCATTCAATTCCGTCTTTTGAACGCCCGCAAGGGCCCGAGCGTCCAGGCACCGCGAGCCCAGTGCGACAAGAAAGCCTATCAATTCCGTCTTAAGACAACGCTCGAACGCTACCAAAATCTGGACGTCAAGCAGGCGAACGTCGGCGGTTTGCTCGTCGAGGCCGACCGGGTCGTCGGGGTCGAGACGACGATGGGCGTGATCTTCCGCGGGAAGACCGTGATTGTCACCACGGGAACGTTCATGCGAGGACTCCTCCACGTCGGGATGCGGAACCAAGCTGGGGGCCGGCTTGGCGATTCGGTTTCAACGTTCAGCGATTCCTTGCGAGAGCTTGGGTTCGAGGTGGGGCGGTTCAAGACCGGCACGCCGTGTCGGCTTCTTGCGAGCAGCATCGATTTCGGACAGTGTTTGCGTCAGGACGGGGATGAGCGTCCCCAGGTCTTCGGCTTCTCAAAATTCAATCGCCGTTCGGAGGAACTGTTCACGCTGAATGAGTGGCGAGACGACGAGTTCCACGTGGAACAAATCCCGTGCTGGATGACCCACACGACCGAGCGAACCCACGACATCATCCGAGAAAATCTCCATCTCTCACCCATGTATTCCGGGATCATTGAAGGAGTCGGGCCCCGCTACTGCCCTTCGATTGAGGACAAAGTGGTCCGTTTCGCCGAAAAATCGAGTCATCAACTCTTTTTGGAGCCGGAAGGCCGCCATTCGGACGAGATTTACGTCAACGGCGTTTCGACCAGCCTCCCTTACGAAGTCCAGCTGGCCTTCATCCGCAGCGTCCCAGGACTCGAGGATGCGGAGATCCTGCGACCAGGCTACGCGGTTGAATACGATTACTGCCCGCCGACCCAGCTCCACGGCACCTTGGAGACCAAACGCGTCCCGGGACTTTACTTCGCCGGACAGATCAACGGGACTTCCGGTTACGAAGAGGCCGCGGCCCAGGGACTGATGGCCGGCGTCAACGCCGCCGCCGCCGCGCGGGGCGAGTCCCCGATCATCCTCCGGCGTTCCGAAGCCTACATCGGAGTCCTCATCGACGACCTCGTGACCCGGGGTGCCCCGGAACCCTACCGGATGTTCACCAGCCGCGCGGAACATCGCCTCCTCCTCCGGCACGATAATGCGGATCGACGGCTCAGCGGCATCGCCGAAGCCGCCGGGCTTCTGCCATCCGATCGAGCCGCCGCCTTCCGGAGAAAAATCGCGCAGATTGGCGAACTCGATCAGTTACTCACGGCGACCCGGTTCGATCAGATCCCGTTGGAAACCTGGCTTAAAAGACCGGAGAACGACTGGAAGGCCCTACCAGGCGAACTTTCAGGAAAATTTCCAGCAGAAGTCTGGGTTACCGTCCAAAACGATACGAAATACGCCGGTTACCTCCGACGTCAACGCGAACAAATCGACCGAGCGGCTCGCTCGGAAAACGATCTGATCCCGCCTGGCTTCGACTACTCCGCCCTTCCAGGTCTAAGAGGAGAGGCGGCCCACAAGTTGGCCGACGTTCAACCTCGGTCTCTGGGCCAGGCGGGCCGGATCAGCGGGGTAACTCCCGCCGATCTCGCGTTGCTCGCCGTTTGGATCGAACGCGCTCGCCGACAGGAAATCGCAGCGGGAGAGCCCTCGAATTCATGCTCGTAGCGCAGATTCGAATCAAGTGGGGGGTTTTCCCTTTTTGGAATGGAAGTGCTTTAACTCGATTAATTTTGCAATGGCTCGGATCAATCGTGCGAGCTGCTGAGCTCGTCAATCAGGAGAGGAACGACGGCTTCGCGGCTGGCCTTTCCTGCGATCAACCGCGTTTCCCAGCGCGGCAGCGCTGGCTCGATCGGCACCCATCGAAGCCGCCAACGACTTCCCTCGGCTTCTTCGCGGCTACAGATACTCAATCCCAAGCCCACGCCCACGGCCCAGAGACGCTGTTCGAGACTGCGGATCTGAGTATCGTCGAAGGTGAAGCCGTCGCCCGGGAGGGCTTTTCGAAGAACCCGGTCGATCGAGCTGGATCCGTCCGCCGACTCCAGGATGAACGTCTCTCCGGTCAGATCCGTCGCGGCTACGCTGGACCGGCCAGCCAGCCGATGCTTGCGAGGAAGGGCCAATCCGAGGCCCACCGATTCCATGACTCTTCCAACGCCAGTGTCGACCCCGGCCACGCACCCCGCGATCATGAGGTCGAAGCGATCGCCGCCAGCCTGGATAACGCTGCGGTCTAGCATCGAAATTATGAGCCGAACGCCGCGGTGCCGCCGCGCAAACTTTCGGAGGCGCTTGGTCAACAGTTCTGATCGTACTCCGTCCTCCACACCAACGCTTACGTTGCCCTGCCGCCCCGCCCCCGCGTCGCGCAAAGCCATCTCGGCGGATTCGATCCTCCGCATGATTTCGCGAGCTTCGGGGAGGAGTTGGGACCCCGCTGCCGTCAGCGTCGCCTTACGGTGACTTCGGTCGAATAATCGGACTCCCATCGACTGCTCGAACGCCTTGATCTGAAAACTGAGTGGTGGCTGCGAAATACCCAACCGCCTGGCCGCGGCGGAGAACGTTCCCTCGTCGCAAATCGCCAAAAAATACCTGAGTTGTCGGCTATCCATACATATTTTATATTCTAACAGTCCGTAAATTCAATTTTTTATGATCGATCTTCGATTTGACTGCCTAGCCGCCGACCTCTGGACAATTCGGAGAAACGGAGTCAGCGTGGTCGCATGTTCCCCCGTGCATTCCCCGCCCTTGGATTCCTGTTCCTGACAGTCGCGACTTCGCCACAGGCCGGATCGGCTCCGCTCACTCCAAACGAACTGGACTCCTTGCGCCAGCAACTCACCGCGCTCCGGGAATCCCAGGACACCGCAAGGACGACGGCGCTCAATCGCTCGCTGTCGCAGCTCGTGGCCGCCTCCGCCTCGCCCTTGGCGGCTTCAAACGCCTACGTGGACGCCGTCCGCATCGACCAATTCGGCAACGGCCCCGGAGCCGCCTCGAGATTTCAGGACTGGCGCAAATCGGCTTCCAATATTCTCAGTCACACCGCGTTCCGGGCTGCGGCTCAACTTCACCTCAAATACCTGCAATTGACCCTCGAACGCGCGGCCAGACCCGAGGGAGAACCCAACCTCGAGGCCATCGTCGCCTACCTCCGCGAGGCGGCTGCGGCCAAGGCGCTGTATTCAAGTCCGGATTACGACCGGCTAGAGAGAGACGAAAAAAAGCAGCTTCAAGAGCGGATCAAGCAGCTGACCGAAGAGCCATTGAGCAGCGCGCCCTTCGCGAAGGCCTACCGAATCGAGCCACTCTTCGCCGATCTGCCGGGTTGGGAAATGGCACCCGGCAAACTGGAGTCCATCCTCGACAAAACCATCCGGCCCATTCTCCGCGAGAATCAGGATGCGCGCCTCACCGACACTTGGGATCTCCAGCTCGAAATGGAGAAGAACTTGCTGTCCGACCGCGAGCGCGAGGATCCCGAATCGGATTTCAATCGCAAACGGCTCCCACGGCTGAACTGGTCGCGGGCGAACGATCGCTACGTGCTGGATGACCGGGGTGGAGCGATGGTCGAGATGTTGACCCTCATTCGGGCGAATCCCGAACATCCCGACGCGTCGAAGTGGGTCGACCGAGTGGGGGAACTCCTGGAGAAGGAGGTCCAGTCGCAGCAGGAAGCGGCTCCGGCACCGGACGCTGGCGACGAAGCTGGTTGAAGGGGGCTGGCCCGCTGTGGTTTCGGGCGGTGTCCTCCGCCAGCGTGCGCGGATCGCTCGCTCTGCCTACGGGCGCTGGCTCAGCACGATCTGGCCGTGCGCGACGCGGGTACCACCGACCGTGGCCTCGACTTCAAAGTTGAGCAGGCCCGCCATTCCGCCAACCTTGGTGGCCCGGAGATCGATGTGGTCTCCCGGGCGGGCGGGCGCGGGGAACTTCATCACCCGCACGCCCGAGAGCAGGTAACGCGCGGAACGGTCCGCCGCGCCCGCCGCGATGCCGGCGATCTGCGCGAGCGCCTCGGTGAGGATCACCCCGGGAACGATGGGATCGCCCGGAAAGTGTCCGCGGAAGAAGTCCGTCCCGGGGCCGAACGTTTTCGTCCCCGCCGCGGACTCGCCCGCTTGAACGGTGGTGATTTCGTCGACGAAAACGAAGGGTTCCCGATGCGGGAGTCCGTGGGTCTTTGGATCGGTCGGAGTCATGCCGCCGTGATGGCCGGTGCCGTCACGCCTCGACGACGTCTCCGAATTCGATCTGAAGATGGCGGGCAAGGCGGATCAACTCGGGGGCGGGGTGCTTCTTGCGGCCGATCACGGTGTCGAGATCGACAACGGTCATACGGCTCTTCTGCAGGGCGACCATCGATCCGGTCTCGCCCTGGAGCAGGCTGATGACGGCCAGTTCGCCCATGCGGCTGGCGAGGAGACGGTCGAAGTGCGTCGGGACGCCGCCACGCTGGACGTGGCCGAGGACGGTCTTGCGCACCTCCTGCAGAATCTCGCGATCCCCGGTGGCCGCGTGGAGACGAGCCTCGAATTCGTGAGCCTCGCAGACGCCCTCCGCGAGGATGATGATGCTGTTGTCCCGGCTGGATTCGTAGCGCCCGTGGAGGACGTCGAGGATGCGTTCGACGTTCACGCGGAACTCGGGAATGACCGCGACCTCGGCCCCCGCGCTGATGGCCGTCGTGAGCGCGAGGTAGCCCGAGCTGCGGCCCATCACTTCCACCAGAAAGCAGCGCCGGTGGGAACGCGCCGTGTCTTTGATCTTGTCGACATTCTGCATGATCGTGTTGGCGGCCGTGTCCGCCCCGATGCTCATGTCGGTGCCGTAGAGATCGTTGTCGATGCTGCCGGGAATGCCGATGGTCGGAAGTCCCATGCGGGACAACTCGCGGGCACCGGTGAGCGATCCGTCGCCGCCGATGACGATGAGTCCTCCGAGACCGTAGGAGCCCACGTTGTCCAGAGCTTCCGCCCGGCCTTCGGGGGTGTAGAAGCGCTTGCAGCGGCTGGACTGTAGGATCGTGCCGCCCCGCTCGAGGATGGCCGACATCGAGCGGTCGTCGAGGCTGACGAGGTCGCCCGAGTAGAGGCCCTCGTAGCCATTGCGGATGCCGACGACCTTCACGCCCTTCGAGGCGGCGGTGCGGACGACGGCCCGGACGGCGGGATTCATGCCGGGCGAGTCGCCACCGGAGGTCATGACCCCAATTTTCTTAAACATGCTTGCTCACGGTGCGGGTTACGGTTTTCAACCCGGCTCATCTACCCCAGCGCTCCATCCGAAAAAATCACAAAATCCGGCAAATATTTTGAACACCGCCCTCGCCAGCGGGTCTATCATCTCGGTTAAGGCAGCGATTCGGGCCACCGCGGTTCAGTTTTTCTTTGTTTTCTGGATTTCCGCGACGTGGCCCGAATCATTTTTACGCTTGGGGGTTTTCGAGGCGAAACCGTCATTTTGCGGAGCTTGCGCCGCTTCGGGTCAGCGGGTAGAAGGACCGAACCATGGCGGATACGATCCTCGTAGTCGAAGATGAGCAGGACGTCGTCGATCTGCTTCGCTATAATCTGAACCGGGCGGGGTTCAAGGTCCTCATCGCTCTCGACGGGATCGAAGGACTGCGGCTGGCGCGTGAGCAACGTCCGGATGTCGTCCTGCTCGATCTGATGCTGCCGGGAATGACGGGGGAAAAAATCTGCCGCGCGCTGAAGGATGATCCCGAAACGGCGGGGATCCCGGTCATCATGCTGACGGCCAAACACGAGACCGAGCAGCGCGTGCAGGGGCTGGAGCTGGGGGTCGACGACTACGTGACGAAACCATTCAGCCCGAAGGAGCTCGTGCTGCGCGTGCAGGCCGTCCTGCGGCGCCTCCACGCTTCCGGTAAATCCGAGCAGGTGGAAGTGGGGGATTTTTTGGTGGACCGAAGCGCCTTCGAGATTCGGCTCGCGGGGGAGCGGCTCGACCTGACGACGACGGAATTCAAGCTCCTCACGCTGCTCATCGACCGGCGCGGGAAGACGCAATCCCGCGAGACGCTGCTCTACGACGTCTGGGGCTACCAGAACGCGATCGATACCCGCACGGTCGATACACACGTGCGGCGATTGCGCGAGAAACTCGGTGACGCCGCGGCCCGGCTCGCGACCGTGCGCGGCGAGGGCTATCGCTTCTGCGTCGCGGACACTTGATGGCCTGGTTCGCTTGGGGACTGGCGCTCGGAGCGCTGGTGATCGGAGCCGCGTGGGTGTGGCGGGCGTGGGTGCGGCCCGTCGGCGACGTGCGGGCGGCCCTGGCGGCGGTGCGGGCGCAGGAGACGAACGTTCCGATCATTCGTTCGGCCCGGCCGGTCTTCCGGGACATCTCGCGCGACCTCGGCCTCGTGTCCGAACAGGTCCGGGAGCAACGGCGGCAACTCGCGGACGAAGTTTTTTCGCTGCGCTCGATCCTCTCCAGCATGGTGGAGGGGATTCTGATCGTCGATCCGGGCCTGCGCATCCGGCTTGCGAACGACGCGCTGTTTTCGATGTTCGACCTGACGCAGTCGCCGATCAACCGGACGGTGATCGAGGTCTTTCGCGAGCACGGCCTGCTCACCGGAGTGGAGCGGTCCATCGCCGAGTGCCGGCCGTTGATTCTGGAGTTTCAGACGCCGCCACGGGCCGGGGCCGGACACCCGGAGCGGCATTTTCGCGTCAACGTCGCCCCGCTGCTGCCATCCGGCGGCTCGCATCCGGTCGGAGCGTTGGTCGTCTTCAACGACGTAACGGAGGTGCGAACCCTCGAGGCGGTGCGGCGGGAATTCGTGGCCAACGTATCGCACGAATTCCGCACGCCTTTGGCGATCATTCACGGCTACGTCGAGACGCTGCTCGACGGTGCGCTCGACGACCGGGCGATGGCGGAGCGGTCGCTGGCGGTGATGCAGAAACACGCGGCGCGGCTGAATTTTCTCATCGATGATCTTCTGACCATTTCGCGAATGGAAAACCGGGCCGTCGAGATGGAACGCCAGGCCACCAGTCTGCGCGAGATCCTCGGGCGCGTGATCGATCAGCACGAAGAGCGGATCCGCGAAAGGAAGATGACCATCGACATCCGGTTCGATCCCGACGCGGAGATCGCCGAAGTCGACGCGAAGCGGATCGAGCAGGTCTTCGTCAATCTGCTCGCGAACGCGCTGCAATACGGCGCGCGGGAAGAAGGGGAATTGCGGGTCTGGACGCGGCGACGTGGCGGCGAGATTGAAATCAACTTCGCGGACGACGGCCCGGGCATTCCCTACGAGGACCAGCCCCACGTTTTCGAAAGGTTCTACCGCGTGCACAAGGATCGGTCCCGGGACGCGGGTGGCACGGGGCTCGGGCTTTCCATTGTCAAGAACGTCGTCATGGCACACGGTGGCCACGTGAGCGTGCGAAGCACTCCGGGGGCCGGATCGAACTTCCGCGTCGTCCTGCCCATCACCGCTCCGCCGCGGAGCTGAGCACCCATGACGAAAAATCCTCTCAAAGGCCTGCGCGGTTACCTGATCGATGCCCCGACGCCGGGGTCGATTCGGGGTGTGCGTGACGGTGCGGTCATCATCGAAGACGGTCGCATCGCGCGGGCCGGACCCTACGCCGACGTGCGGCGCGCGCCCGAAGCGGAGGGCCTGCAATTTTCGCAATCGCCCGAAGCCGTCATCATCCCGGGCTTGATCGACGTCCACGCGCACCTCCCGCAGTTTCCCGCCGTCGCCCGGGTCGAGTCCGCGCTTCTTCCCTGGTTGCGGCGCCACGTCTTCCCGCTCGAGCGGGAATTCAACGCCGCGACCGCGCGCGACGAGGCGCCGTTGTTCTTCGATGCCCTTGCGCGCCACGGAACGACCACCGCGATGCTCTACGCGACGATTTACGAGGAAAGCTGCGACGCCGCTTTCGAAGCCGCCGCCGCCAGCGGTCTGCGCGTGATCCTGGGCAAGGTCATGATGGACGATGGCAGCTACGGGAACCTTCCCGCCGACCAAATCCTCCCGTTGTCGCTTCAGCAAAGCGAACGCCTTTGCCGCAAGTGGCACGGCCACGACGAGGGGCGGTTGGGATACGCGTTCAGCCCCCGCTTCGCCGTCACGTGCACGAGTGATATGATGATTGCGGCCGGTCGGCTGGCGGAAAAATACACCGCCTACGTTCAGACCCACCTCTCCGAAAACCACGGCGAGATTGCGGTCGTGCGCGGGAAATTCCCCGAAGACCCCCACTACACGGGCGTCTACGAGCGGTGCGGCCTGCTCGGCGAACGTTCGGTGTTCGGCCATTGCATCCACGTTTCCGACGATGAGCTCGCAATTCTCGTGCGTTCACGGTCCGTGATCGCGCATTGCCCAACTTCGAATTTCTTCCTCAACAGCGGCATCATGCCGCTGGGCAAGTTCCTCGACGCCGGCGCGCGGGTTGGACTCGGTAGCGACGTCGCCGGAGGGCCGGAGCTGAATCTCTGGCAGGTGATGCGTACGTCCATCGAAGGGCAGAAGGCGCGTTCGTTTTTCGAGGAGGGAACGCGGGTGCCGACGGAAGCGGAGTTGTTTTATTTGGCCACGCTCGGCGGAGCCTCGGCTCTGGGAAAGGCCGACGAAATTGGCTCGATCGAAATCGGCAAGGAAGCCGACCTCGTCGTCCTGGATCTGACCCAGGCGTTGCCCTACGGACGGCGGGGGAATTCGCACGCGGATCTTTCCGCCGAGGAAATCATCACGCTGCTCGTGTATCGCGGGTCGGCGGCGACGGTTGCCGAGACGTTCGTGCGCGGGCGATCGGTCTATCGGGCGCCGGCTCCGTTGTTGCTGTAGCGGCGTTGGCGGCGCGGTGGGCCAAGCCGCGAAGCGTGTCCCCCATTTGTCATTCTGAGTGAAGCGAAGAATCTCAAATTTACACTTTTTCACCTTACCTATCGCCAGAATGCGGTGAAACCGGCTCCAGTAAATACTTAGATTGAAAAGGAAATTGAGACAGAATTTACGAGATTAACAGGATGATGAAGAGGGGGTGGGGCCTATCGAATCCCTCACTCACTGAGAGAATGGGCAATTTTCTGGAAGTGACTGCATTTCAATCCTTAAAATCCTGTGGATCCTGTCCATTCGCGTTTCAAGGCTTAGACTCGCGCGAAGACGCGACGGGGGCCCGCATCCATCTTATTCTTAGCGCCCACGCGGCTTCGCGTGAGAAGCCAGATTTTTTCTAGAATTGATATGAAAGGCAGCCGATGGCTCTTCGCTTCGCTCGGATTGACAACATTGGACGATGAGCTCGCTTACGCGAGCCGCGCCTCCAGCCATCCGACCGTGTCATCGATCACCTGCGCCCGATCGGGATCGTGCAGGAGGTCGTGGTAGGCCTCCGGGTAATGGAAGTGCGTGGCCAAATGCGTAGCCAAATCCGCCACGAACGCTGCCGACTGTTCACTGCTGATGAAGAGATCCACACCGACCGAGAAGACGGCTACCGGAATCCCGATCCGGGGCCCCGCCTTCTCAGTCCGGGCGATGAGTTCGCCCATGTCACTCAGAAACCTCAGCGAGAATTGCCGCAATCGATAGGGCGCTTCGTCGAGTTCCCGCTGCCGCTCGGGAACCCTCGTGAGCGGGATGGTTTCCGGTCCGCGATCGACGAACCACTTCGGACTGAGCCGCAGCCAGGGCAGGATCGCTCCGACCCCTCCCAGCAACGCACGAACCCATTCCGGGGTCCGCTGCCGAAGCGCCACGACGGGGACGTAAAGCAACGTCCCGGCAAGCCACTCGCCCCGCGTCGTCGCCGCCAGGATCGCCAATTGAGCCCCCATGCTGTCGCCCGCGAGGAAGATCGGAATCCCCGGATGCGCGTCTCGAATGATCGTTAAAAAATCATCCAGATCCCGCAGAAGCTGATCGACTTCGAGGCTGGCTCCACGCCGACGCTCCACCGGGTCGAGACCCTGACCGCGCAGATTCCAGGCTGCCGTGACCACTCCGACCGCCTCCAATCGCTCCCCAAGCGGCGCAAAGTGTTCCAATCGGCTGCCGAGTCCGTGCATCGCGACCACGATCGCCCCGGGCTCACCCGTCGGCACCCATTCCCCCCAGTCGAACCGATCGCCGGTGCGGGTTTCGAAGCCTTGGGCGAAGCGGGAGAATGGCACGGGGAATTCAGTTGCATGGTTCGGAGCCTTCTGGAAAGCCTTTGCTCATGCGAATCTCCTTCCTCAGCTGCCTCCTCCTCGCCACCGCCGCCCTCGTTCCATCGAACGCCTCCGCTGGACGCCTCGACATCGCGGTCATTCAATACGGCGACGCCCGCGACGCCAACGAGCAGGCCACCGCCTTCGCCGGAGCCGACCTCTTCAAAATCACCGACTCCGACAGCGTCGAGTCCAAGGATTCCGCCATTCGCGGCGGCAAGGTCGTCTTCGCCCAGAGCATCGGGATCTCGCCGGGATCCTCCTTCGCCCATTCGACCCGCATCGACGATTCCCGCGCCGACGTCTCAGGTTCGTTCTCAGGATCGAACGTGACCGTCGAGATCGCGGTCCAGGAAGGCGTCGACATCGGCCTGCGCAAGTTCCGCCGCTTCAACTACTCGGCATCCGGCGCCCTCTCCGGCGGCCAGGCCACGATCATCGGCATCAAGGCCAGCAAGGGCAAGACGACCAGTGCGATCAAGGGACAGACGAAGGTCATGAGCACCAATTTCTCGACCCTCATTGTCGCGCAATACGTGAAGTAGAGTGACCTTCCCGCCGGGTGAATGGTTTGTGAACAACTCGGGAGTCGGTCTGAACGAATGAGCCGAAAGCCGCCGCGACCCTCGGTTTTGCCCAAGCCCGACGGATGGATCGAAATTCATTCACATGGCAAAATGGCCGTGGAACAGGCTTGGTTGGGGTGGGGAACAGGGTTTTCCCGACTTGTTCACAGCATTAAGATTATTAAGAAATCGGACCCATCCAAAAAATTAATCCATAAGAGTGTGGATAAGTCAGGAGCGACGCGCCCTCCATGACTCGGAATCGTCTTCGATTGGGGCTTTCCGGTTCGATCCGATTCCACCAATCCAACGCGTTCGGCCCACCGGCCAGACGCGGCGAGATTGCTCCCGATGCTGACGCGAGTCAGAACGCGGATCCGGAGCCGGTCCGATGATAGCTTCGAAAGGTCCATCCGGAGGGCAAATTCCCCGGTCTGGAATCGCTCGGAGCGCAGGACAATGAGGGTGGGGGCGAAGGGGAAGTCGGCGGTGGTGGCTTCGAAGGTGAAGGCGTGGAGGGAACGCACTTCGATGCGGCCGCGTCCGGCTTGGGTGTGGGTTAAAAGGGGGGGCTCTCCAAGGCGTCGAAGCCTTCGGCGTGGGCCAGCAGGGTGGGTTGATTGCCTTCGATGCCGAAGAGGTAGTCGCCGCTTTTTTCCACGATGGCCCGAGCGGTTTTCTTCTGGCAGTGAAGGGGGTCGGCGGTGACGATTTTTCCGCCCAAGGCGGGCAGGCTTTCGAGCAGGGCCAGGGCGGCGCTTTGCTCGCAGCGCTGGGTGCCTTCTTTCTGGTCGTAGACGGCGATGGCTTGGGGGGAGCCGTCTTCGTGCTGGGCGAGGGTCAGTCCACCCGGCGCGGCGATGAGCGCACCCCGGCACTCGGGCGGCAACTCGCAGGCCCGCAGCCGCGCGCGGTCACCGACCTCCAACTCTCGCAGCCAGAATTTCTTGGGCCGTTCGTTGGGGATGTAAAAATCCGCCCGGTGCCGACTGTATCCCTCCCTCATTCCCACCGCCGCCCAGTTGCTGGCCACGATAACAGGTGCCCGCGTGGCTCTCCGGGTCGGTGAAACTTTCCGCCAAAAGTGGCCGGTAGCCAAAGCGCTCCAGCCATTGTCCTGGCAAGGCCCGCAACGCCGCTCCCATCGCCGCGCTGGCCAGATTGGGCTCCTAGCCCTTGGCCGCGAGCACCAGAAAGCGGCGGTTCTGCACGATCAACTTGAGCCGTTCCACGCGCTGCGGCGCGCTCCAGCCAATCCACAGATCCCGATCCTTGAGCGCGTAGCAGCTCGGTCCCCACACCAGCAGGGCCACCGCCCGGCCTTCGATCTCCACAATCAGCCGCCGGCTATCACCCACCGCCCGCCCCGCCCCCAAATAATGATGCTCCCTTAGACTCTCGTCAAAACTGGCCACTTCTTGCGCCGTGGCCACTCGTGCTTCCAACTTCTGCCGCTTCTTCGATGGTGGGGTGTCTTTCATCCCACTCCATCCCATCGGCATTCGCTCTTTTTGTTTACCAAAAACCAGCTCTCCTCCTGCTCAACGGCTCACGCCCACAGAAAAATAGACCTTGGTGTCAAGCCGTGGCTTGGTTCGAAAGGGCGTGCTGCGGAATCTGTGGGTCCTTCGGGCGGGCGATTCCGAACCAATGAACGGACTGACCCTTGCCCTTGACCCTTTCCCGGGCGGCTCCAGCCTCCTATTCGCGTAAACGCATCTTTCCATTTCCGCATTTTCACGCTATCATCTCAATGATGAGAACGACCCTTGATTTACCGGACGCGCTCTTCAAAAAAGTGAAAACCCGCGCCGTCCAGCAAGGGGTCACGCTCAAAGACCTTTTTGCGACCTACATCGAAGCCGGTTTGCGGGGTTCCCTGGACCAGCCAGCAAGGGCGATTCCGCCTGAAAATCCATATCCGCTCCCCGTAGCCTTTGAGCGCGTACCCGGCGCGCCTCCGACTCCTTATCGGACGAATGCGGAACTCTTCGCCATGCTCGAGGAAGAAGACCTCGCCGGACATCGGCGGGTGATCGAAGAATCCCAAAGGAAATCCTGAATGGATTTGCCGGACATCAACCTTTGGCTCGCCGTTATTGATGAAAATCACAGCCTCCACGCGGGCGCTGTGGATTATTGGGAGAAAAATCCGGGAACCAAAAAGGCGTTTTGTCGTGTGACCATGATGGGTTTCCTGCGCATCGGCACCGTGCCGGGAGTCTTACATGGCCCGCTATCCAACCCGGAAATTTGGGACATCTATCACCAATTTTTGAAACATCCCCATCATCTCTATCTGGATGAACCCACTGGTCTTCAAAACCAATTCTACAACCTGACAACCGTCCCGCATTTTCCCCATCGCCTCTGGACGGACGCTTACCTCGCCGCCTTCGCCCTCGCCGGCGGTTGCCGCCTCGTCTCCTTCGACGCCGACTTCACCCGCTTCCCCGGCCTGAACTTCCTGCATCTATCGGCGTAATCACTTCTCTCTTACGCTTAAAATCGCTCCCTCGCGATGGCGGGAGTGATGGAAAGCTGGTCGGGAATTCGACCGAGGGAACGCCAACGCAACCGGCGTTGAATCGTTCAGCTCAGGGTTGCCCGTCGCGCGGGCTACCCTGGGATGGGAGCCAACGAAAGAACCAACCCCGAAGACGGTTGTATCAGCGTGACAGGATAGAATCTCTTCGGGATACAGGCGCGCTTCCCATTAGCCGGGTGGATCGCGATCGAATGGAAATGAAAAGCGCGGCAAACGCCGGACAGCAGCATGGAATTTCGGATGCAGTGACGAGATTGCGCAAGGTGCCGGAAGAATTCGTCAAGTGGGTGCGTAGCGTAGATGTTGAGAACTAAAAATTTGCTTTTGCACACTCACCCCCAGTAGTCCCAGTACTAAGTATTCCCAGTACTCCGACGGCACAATCCGTCATCGCTCCGCTGGTCGTCGGAGTGATGGCATTTTGTCGTCAGGGATTCCCAGTTGCGACTTGCACTCGGTAGAACTCCGCCGTTGCCAATGCGGGGATGGTTACGTGCCGCCAGCCGTCATACCCGGAGAAGACGGGGGCGAGGGGTTCCCATTCTTCGGTCGACATCCCCTCGTCGGTTTCGACCGTGTATTTAAATCCCGGCACCGTGTCGAAGGTCAGCCGAGGCACCGACGGGAATCCGATCAGATAAACCTGCGGTCGCGGCACCGGCGCGTCGGGGTCCAGCGTCATCGCCGTCAGCGATCGGCTCACCGGGCCGTCCAACTGGAGTTCGTAGTCGAGATTCACGCGGTGGGCTGCGACGTCAGCCGGAGACGTTGTGGTTGCGTCGCAGGTCACGGTGTAGGATTCTTCCGCCGTCTCCCCCTCCAAGGCTCCGGACTGCCAGAGATCGTTGAAGAAGGCGCTTACCGAACTGCGGATATCGAGCCAGAGCGCAACATCGTTTTCTTCGTAAGCGGCAAAGGCCAAAGAGCGTTGGATCGAAGCCATCGTCCAGCCCAGGAAACGGACGGCGCCGATTTCGCGGTTTGCGAGATTCGACCGGTCCAGCGTGCGGGAACCCCACGGGACGACCCCAAATCCCTCGATGTCTCGGATCCAATTGATCGCCCCGTCGTTCAATCTCGCCCCGTCTGCCGCGTCCAAGGTCAGTGTCACTCCCAGCGCATTCGTTGACAGCGACGTTCCCGCCGGTTGGTTCCAGATGCCGACGTTCGCGTCGTTGGTCACAAAAATCCCGGCCATCGACCCGCTCGTTGGCGCGGTGATGTGCGGCACGTCCAGTCCCGGAAAGGTCACCAACAGAGATGGGAAATACGCCGCACACGCCGCAGCATCGACCGGGATCGAGGCGCTCGCCCAGTCGATCGCCGCGTCCACCGTGGTCGCCGTCGGTGGCGGGTCCACGATGAAAAACACACCGCGCTCCGTGGCAAACTGGAGGTAAATCGGGAACACCGTCGCAAAATTTACCGCGCCAAGAGTGCTGATCTCGGGTGCCAGCAAGATCCGCAAATCACTGCTCGGCTCCAGCGCGTAGAGTCCGGTCAACTTCTCCGCCTCGCCCAGCAGCGCTTCCGGCAGCGGCATCTTGGGAGGCAGCCGGACGACCTGAAGTTCGCTCCCGCCGTTGGCAAAATAGAGCCTAGCCTGCACCTCTGCCGGATACGTCGCCAACTCGCCCGCACTCCCGCCCGAACCAAATTCCGTCAGAAACTCAGCTGAAGTCACGTTTACGGATACGTTCACGGGACCCTTCGCGAAGCGCCCGACGATGGCGGTCTGCGACGTCGACAATCCGACGACCGACGGCGGGGGACCGACCTCCGTCACGTAGACGCCCGGAACAGTTTGGGAGATCGCGTCCAGAGCTGTCAGCGGAACGACGAGCAACCCGAGAACGATAGCGATAGCTCGAGCCATCTCCAAACCGTATCGCAAAGTTTTGTTTTACGCAACTCGCAACGTGATTCCGAGCCTGCAACGGCGCTTTCCTCGGTGCGTAATCCGACTCAAGTCCCGCGCCAACGCAGCAGTTCTCATTTTGGGGTGCCGGCAGACAGGGGGGAGATGTGAGAGTAGAGGGGTCAGTTAGAGGTTAGAGTTAGAGGGGTCAGTCCATACTATTGACAGGTCTGACTCCGGTGGGAAATGATCGGGAATGGCGAGACCATTGCGGGTTGAATACGGAGGTGCGCGGTATCATTTGATGAGCCGCGGAGATCGAAGGGAGAGTACTTTTTGGGATGAGAAGGATCGCGAGCAGTTCATTGAGACGCTGGCGACGACTTGCAAGAAGTGTGGCTGGATCGTCGATGCCTACTGCCTGATGCAGAATCATTTTCATTTGGTCGTTGAGACACCACAGCCGAATCTCGTGCTTGGGATGAAGTGGCTACTGGGCACCTACACCATCCGATTCAACGTTCGCCACAAGCAGAGCGGGCATTTGTTTGCCGGGAGGTATAAATCGATCCTGGTCGATGAAAGCAGTGATCATTATCTACGAGTGGTCTGCGACTACGTGCATCTCAATCCAGATCGTGCGGGGCTAATCCCCGATGACGAGCGGTTGGATTCGTATTCGTGGAGCAGTTTTCCGAAGTATTTGGCAAATCCTGACCAGCGACCGACGTGGTTGAGGGTGACGCGTCTGCTCGGCGAGCACGGAATTGAGAAAGATGATCGCCAGGGGCGGCGGGAGTTTTCTGCTCGAATTGAGGCAAGGCGCGCGGATGGAGAGTCGAGCGAATGGCGTCAGATTCGGACTGGATGGCGCTACGGGGCGGAGGATTTTCGGGATCGAATCGATGAATGGATCTCCCGAGCGAAGCCGTCGGCTCGGAATCACGTGGCTAGCGAGCGTCGTGAAAGCGATGAGGCTCGCGCAAAGACTCTCATCGATGGCGAGCTCGCTAAAGTGGGTTGGGACGAGGCCCGTTTGAATCGGGAGAACAAGGGGCATCCGGTCAAAGCAGGGATTGCCGAGGTTCTTCGAGCGCAGACGCCGATGACGATCGACTGGATCGCGCGGGAGTTGAAAATGGGGTCGTGGCGGACGGTGCGCAACCTCCTGCAAGCTCGGCGGAAAAAGCGCGAGATTGAATCGTGAGATCCCCGGCATCTTTCGGGAGATAGGTCAAAAGTATGGACTGACCCTTCACCTTTCGGGAGATAGGTCAAAAGTATGGACTGACCCTTCACCCTGACCCTTCACCCTTCACCTTTCCGATCCGCTTCTTAAACCCAGCTTTCACCGGGATTGCGGCATTTGATTCGGCCGCATTGCGACGGCTCGACGAAGTCTTGACAGGGTAGCAATGTTTCACGCATCCTTCGGTCAGGAAACCCGCAGGGACGAGCTTATGGATCAACGGTCTGTCGCCTGAACTTTGGATAAACGGCTCGACGGATCGGCTGCGGTGCCGTGTCGACAATCAGCGAAATTTAAATGAACCCCAAGTCGACCATCTTCTCCGCCGTCGCGGCTTTTTCTTTGCTGACGAACCCTCTGGTCTGCCGCGCCGCCGCCATCAATTTGGCGCGCCCCGTCTCGGACAGCATCGCGGTGGATAAATTGAATTGGAAGTTCGACGAGACCTCCGGTGAGACCGTCGCCAACTCGGCCGCCTCGGGAGCAACCTACGACGGCGAACTCGCGACCGGGTCCGCCGGGAATTCTCCAAGCTTCGTTCCCGGGGTCGACCGACCGGGCACTTCGGGATACGGAAACTCAGTGAACCTGCCCACCGGCGGATCGAGCGCGGTCGACAATTCGTCCGTTTATTGGAACGCAGACGACACCTCGGACGACGCCCTTGATCTCGTCGGTGAAGATTTCACTGGCGGAGCCTGGATCAATTTTAACCTCATCGATCCCGCCGAGCAGCGCGTCGTCGTGATGGATCGCGGCACGTATTCGGCTGGATACTCGTTTGGTCTGGGGCTGTTGAAAACGCTGAACGCCGGGAATGGAAATGCCTACCAGTGGCGGGTCGAGATCCAAGTCGGGGGCAATAGCGCCTCCAACGAGGGCAACGAGACCCGCTATTCGGCCTTCCTTCCGGTCGGAACCATCAACGTCGGCGAATGGAATCACTTCGGGTTTGCCTACGACTACGCGGAAAACCCCGGTGAAAATCTGGCGACGCTCTATTTGAACGGCTCCAAGCTAGCCACCGTTGCTTTCTCCGAGAGCATCGCAATCTCGAATGCTCGGCGGAAGCTCCACGTGGGAGAACGTTCCGTTTTCCCGTATAACAGCTCCTTCGATGGCAAGGTCGACGATTTGTTTTTCACGTCCGGGTTGCACACGTTCACCGCGGTTCCCGAGCCGGCGACGATCGCGTTTGTCATCTCCGGTTCTCTTGGCTTGATGATCTGGATGCGCCGCCGCCGCCAAACGCGCGGGCCGTCCGGGTTCTCGACCTAAGTCGGATTTTGACCCCCCGGTTGGTCTCGGTGGACGAACGCCCTCGCAAGCCGCGCCGGTAGGAACCGAGGAAAAGGTCTCGCCGGGGTCAGTCCGTTCATTGGTTCAGAAAGCCCTCCTTGCACTCGTTGGCCACGTCCAATTATCCCCGAGCTTCCCGCCGGTCCGCATCGTTCGACCGTGCCGTCGCGTCGGATGCAAATCCAACCGCCACTCGCCATTCGAGCGATCTCGCCTGACCCCCCATTTCCCCATTTCTCCGGATGATGATGAAGCCAATCCAGGCCGCGGCTTCGCAATCGACGGTTGATCGCCCACGTCGCCTGCGAAGGATCGGATTAAGGGTTCCGAGTGCGAAAGGCGATGGGTCAAAATTTTCCGCTCGGCTCGTGGATCACTAGACCATGGGTTGTGAATCTCGAAAAATCCTGCTGATTGAACGTCGCCAACGCGAGATCCAGACGCATGGCGGTGGCAGCGACAAGACAATCCGCGAGTGAGCGTTGCCGACGTCCGGTTGCGTTGAAAAGTTCTGCTCCGGTCTCGGCGTCGTCGGTAGTCAGTGGCTCGATGGAAGTCAGCATCGCGTGGGCCGCCGCCTCTTCCTCGGAGGTGAGTCCCTCCTGACTACCACATCGGAATTCGGCCCAGGCCACCGCCGACATCGAGAACATTTCGCCAGCTGCAAGCAGGGCGATGACTTCCAAATGCTGAGACGTTGCTGGATCGATCGCGGCAACGAGGTAGTTCGCGTCGAGTGAGATCATCGCCGGGTTGCGAGGATGTCCTGTCCCCACCGTTGGAAATCGACTCCGCGCTCGCGGGTCGAGCGACTCAACGCTTGGAACGCCGCCAGCCGGTCCGCGGCCTCGGGGGATACGGGGGTCGGTGGAGCCCAATCCGACTCGGCTTGCGCTTGGGCTCGGATTGCCCGTCGGATGACCTGCGATTTGGGAATGCTCCAGCGTTTTGCCAGCATTTCAATGGCGGAGGTCGTGTCGATGTCGAGCGAGTAAGTGCTCTTGATGGATGTTATGGCCATAATTTGTAACTTATGGCCGTATCGACGCGCTCGGCAAACGATATCTTGCTCGCGAATTCCGTGTGTCCGTCGATGGGGTCTCGATGGGTCGATGGCATCAGTCCGTTCGTTGGTTCAGAAAGCCCTCCCGACATCCCTTTCCGATCAAAAAGGACCAGTCCATTTTTGGGTCAAAAATGCTGGTTTTGTTGGCTGTCCTCAACACGGATCTTGGAACTGAACCGATTACCGGACTTGGATTTTTGGGAATGATCGGTTAGCAGGCGCGGCCTGGTTGTGGATGGGGGGAATGGCCTCTCTCCGATTGGTGTCGATGTCAGTATTTGAAGACCCGCGATAGAAATCTTTGAGTATCGGGCTGGGTCGCATTTTTGAAGAAATCCGGACCGGGGGCGGATTCGGTGATCGTGCCGTCGGCGACGAACGCGACGAGGTCGGCGGCGTGTCGGACGAAGCTCATCTCGTGTGACACGAGCAGGAGGGAGCGGTCTTCCGAGCGCAGCTCTTCGATGAGGTCGAGGACTTCGCCGGTCATTTCGGGGTCGAGGGCGGAGGTGGGTTCGTCGAGGATAACGAAGCGGGCGTCGATGGCGATGGCTCGGGCGATGGCGACCCGCTGGCGCTGACCCCCGGAGAGTTCGGCGGGACGCTTGTGCGAGTGTTCGGCGAGTTGGAAGCGGTCGAGGATCGCCGCGGCGGCGGCGCGTGCGTCCCGGCTGGATCGACCGTGGACCCGGACAAGAGGCAGAACGATGTTCTCCGTCGCATCGAGGTGCGGGAAGAGGTTGTAGGCTTGGAAGACCATGCCGATGCGGGCCCGGTAGGCCCGTAGGTCGGATTCCGTCGTGGGGACCGGTTCGCCATTCACGCGGATCGAGCCGGACTCCGGCACCGTGAGACCGGCGACGAGGCGGAGGAGGGTCGACTTGCCGCCGCCGGAAGGACCCACGAAGGCGAGGACGTGGTCGAATTCGAAGCGGCCCGTCAGCCGCTCGATAACCGTGTGTCCGCCGAAGGCCTTGGAGACATCGTCGAACTCAAGTGTCATAGCGAAAGCGGCGTTCCAGCCAGCGGGCGGCGAGCGAGATGGTGAGGGTGAGGGCGAGGTAGCCGAAGAGGAGCGGCGAGTAGGCGGCGAGCGTGCTGTAGGTGGCGGAGTTGACCTGATTGGCGGCGTAGGTGAACTCCGAGAGCCCGATGATCGAGAGTAGGGAGGAATCCTTGATGAGCGTGGCGAATTGACCCGTGAGCGGCGGAAGCGTCTGCCGAAAAGCTTGGGGGAAGACGACGAAACGCAGGGTCTGCCAGGGGGAGAGGCCGATGGCCCGGGCGCTGTCGATCTGCGAAGATCCGACGCTCTCGAGGCCGGAGCGGATCATTTCGGCAATGTAGGCGGCGCTGAAGTTCGACAGGACGATGACGCCGAAGACGAAGCGGTCGGAGAGGTGGACGGAATCCGCGATCACGTAGAATCCGAAAAGAATCTGGACCAGCAGCGGGGAGCCGCGGATGAGCTCGACGTGGAGCGTGGCCAGCGTGCGAACGATGAGAACGGGGGACCGCCGGGCGAGGGCAAGAAGGAGGCCGAGGACGGCGCTGAGGACGAGGCTGACCGCGGAGATTTGGATTGTGAGCAGGAAGCCCTTCCAGAAGACGGCGCGGTAGCGCCAGACGACGTCGGAGCCGCCGAGGGTCGCGGCGAGGAGGGCCGTGCAGATAGCGGCAACCGCCAGGCCGAGCAGAGCGAAGGTCGCGAAGCGGACCGCGCGCGACGCCGGACGCTCGGGGGTGTCGAGGAAGAGCGCCGCCAGCTTCACGAAGAGAAGATTGGCTTATTCCTGGATCGCGACGCGTTCGAGGGCCAGCGCGCGGCCCGAGGTTTCGTCGATGTCGACCTGGAGGCCGCAGAGGCGCACGGGGCCCTTCGCGATTGGGAACGGGATCGGCAGATTGGTCTTGAAGCGATGGAGGACGGGTTCGTAATCGCGGCCGATCACGGAGTTCGCGGGGCCGCACATCCCGGCGTCGCAGAGGAAGGCCGTGCCCTTGGGGAAGATGCGTTCGTCGGCGGTCTGGACGTGCGTGTGGGTGCCGACGACGGCGGAGACGCGCCCGTCGAGGTGGCGACCCATGGCGACCTTTTCGCTGGTGGTCTCGCAGTGCATATCGACGAAGATGACCTTCGTTTCCGACGACAGGCGGGCGACTTCCTCCTCCGCGACGAGGAACGGGTTGTCGAGGGCGTTGGGCATGAAGGTGCGGCCCATGAGATTGAGGACGGCGACTTTGCCCTTGGAGGTCTGGAGGACGACGCTGCCGGAGCCGGGCGCTCCGGGCGGGAAATTCGCGGGGCGCAGGAGCCGGGGTTCGGTCGGGATCCAATCGGCGAGTTCTTTCTGGTCCCAGACGTGGTCGCCGGTCGTGATGACGGCGACGCCGCAACGGAGCAGGTCGATGGCGATCTTGGGCGTGATGCCGCGGCCCTGAGCGGCGTTCTCGCCGTTGACAATGACGAAGTCGATCTGGCGGTTTTGGCGCAGCAGTGGGACTTGCTTGATGACCGCCTGGCGGCCGGGTTCGCCGACGATGTCGCCGAGAAAAAGAATCCGAATCATTTTAGAAATTAAGGGTATCGCGTCCGGTCCCGGTTGGGCAACCTGACGGCGGTGAAGTTCGTTCCGGTCCTCCTCGCTCTCGCATTCGGCCTGGCCGGCGTCGCGCACGCGCAGAAGCTGAGCCCCATGGCACCGGCGCCGAAGTGGTCGGAACTCAACAAGTATCAGCAATCGATCACGCGGGAAGATTTTCTGTATCTCCTCGACGAAGTCTACGCCCCGCGGGGGGCCTGGAAGGAAGTGATCGAGGTGGATGACTCGACGGCATCGATCCGGACGTCGCGGGGCCGCGAACCGTTTGTCCTGCGGTTCGCCCCGTCGGGGAGGGCCGTTCAGCCGATCACGCGGACGTGGCGGCGGCGGTCGCAGCTCGGGCCGCGAACGAAAGCGAAGCCGTTGTTGGGACTGAAAATCGGCATCGATCCCGGCCATCTCGGCGGGAAATACGCCAAGATGGAGGAGCGTTGGTTCCAGATCGGGAAGTCGAAGCCGGTGACCGAAGGCGACATGACCCTGGCGGTCGCGAAACTGATGGAGCCACAGCTGAAAGCGCTGGGGGCCGAGGTGTTTTTGACCCGATCAAAGGACGGTCCGGTGACGTCGCTGCGGCCCAGCCGTTTGAAGGACGAAGCACGCGATTCGTTGGACGACCGCGGTGCGACCGCGACGAAACCCGAGCTCGCGACCGAGGCGGAGCGGCTTTTCTACCGCGTTGGCGAAATTCGAAAGCGCGCGGAGCTGGTGAACGAAAAATTCAAGCCCGATCTGGTGCTCTGCCTCCACTTCAACGCCGAAGCCTGGGGTAACCCGGACCGACCGAAGCTAGTGGACGAGAATCACCTCCACTTTCTGGTGACCGGCGCCTTCAGCGCGAAGGAGTTGGACTACGACGATCAGCGCTTCGACCTGCTCGTGAAATTGCTCTCGGGAGCCTACCGCGAAGAGCTGGCGGTGACGGAATCGATTGCGGCATCCATGCGCGAAGCGACCGGGCTGCCGCCCTACGTCTACCGCGGCACGAACGCCGTGAAAGTCGGATCGAGTCCCTACGTGTGGGGCCGCAACCTGTTGGCGAATCGGTTGTTCGAGTGCCCGGTCGTTTACGTCGAGCCCTACGTGATGAACAGCAAAGCGGTGTTCGCGCGCGTGCAGGCCGGGGATTTTTCCGGTAAACGGGTGGTCGACGGTCGTTTGCAGGAGAGCATTTACCGGGAATACGCCCGGGGCATCGTGCGGGGGCTCGTCGACTACTACTCCGAAAAGCAATGAAGACGATAGCGATAGCGAACCAGAAGGGCGGGGTCGGGAAAACGACGACGTCGGTGAACCTCGCGGCGGCTCTCGCGGCGCGGGGGTCCCGAGTTTTGCTGATCGATCTCGATTCGCAGGGCAACGCGACCAGCGCGATGGGCGTGGCCGAGGAGTCGCAGGGAAGCTTGTATTACTCGCTGACGGGCGAGAAACCCGCCGCCGATCTCGTGCTGAAGACGCGGCTGGAAAATCTCTCGGTGATCCCGGCCGACCTCGATTTGGCCGGCTCGGAGATGGTCGTCGCGCGGTCGGATTCGCACATGACGCAGCTGCGTGACGCCTTTGCGGGGCTCGAGGCTTCCGGGAATTTCGACTACGCGCTGTTGGATTGCCCGCCGTCGTTGGGCCTGATCATGACGAATGCTCTCGTCGCGGCGGACGAGATTCTCATGCCGATCCAGTGCGAATATTATGCGCTCGAGGGACTCTCGACGCTGATGATGGTGATCAATCAAATCCGCGAAGTGGCCAATCCCGAGTTGGCGATTTCCGGCATGGTGATGACGATGTACGACTCGCGGACGAATTTGAATCAGGCCGTGATGCGCGATGTGCGCGAGCATTTCGAGGAGGTCGTCTACGACGTGGCAATTCCGCGGTCGGTGCGCTTCGGCGAGGCCCCGAGCTTTGGCCGCACGATCTTCGAACACGATCCGAGTGGGGTGGGGGCCGCGGCCTACGCGGCGCTGGCGGATGAATTTCTGGCCCGGCAGAGTGCGGGCACGCGGTTCGTGAGTCCGGCGGGCCGTGTGGCTGGTTGATTTTTAGGCCGCAAAGAGGCTCAGAAGGGGGGAGGGTGGGCGGGGGTGGGCTAGTGGGCGGGGGGTGCATCTGGGTTTGGGGGTTGTGAGAAATCAGAGATCTTTCACTTCGTTCAAGATGACATGGAGGAGGGGGCTGGAAAATGCCGGGCCTTCTTCTGCGACTTCTGCGCCATTTTGCGGCTGAAGAGATGGCCCTTCGGGTTTGGTTGGTGATCGGCTGGAAGCCGATGTTACGGTTGGGGGATGGATGACATTCTCTATCTCTTTCGGCAGACGGGGGCGTTGCTGAACGGGCATTTTTTGCTGCGGAGTGGGTTGCACAGTCGGGAGTTTTTCCAGTGCGCGCTGCTGTTGCAGGATACGGCGGTGGCGACCCGGGTGTGCGGCGAACTGGCCGACCGGCTTCGAAAGTATGAGGCGCCGACCGTGGTCTCGCCGGCGGTGGGGGGGATCATCGTGGGTCAGGAGGTCGCACGGCACCTGGGGCGGCGGCACATTTTCGTGGATAAGGACGGGGAGGGTGGACTCGTTCTGAAGCGCGGATTCAAAATCGCGCCGGGTGAGCGCGTGATCATCGCCGAGGACGTGGTGACGCGGGGTGGGCGGGTCCAGGAGACGCTCGACATCGTTCGGGCGCAGGGGGGCGTCGTGGTGGCCATCGGAAGTATCGTCGATCGGAGCGGCGGGAATCTGCCCGACTTTGGGTGTCCGTTCGTTGGGCTGGTTCGGATGACGCCGGAGACTTTCGCGGCGGACGCCGTGCCCGAGGATTTGCGGGACATCCCGGCGGTCAAGCCCGGGAGCGTGTGAGGGTGAGCACGGCCTCGCTCCCGACCCGGTCGATTTCTCGCGTGGCGACGGTGCGATGCGAACTCGGCTCGGTGGGAGCCTCGCCCTCCGGGGGGGGCTTCGGCGGGTCGTTAGCGCGCGCTGTCGACGAGGACGTTGTCGAGGTCGCGGACGGAGCCGTCGGGGAAAATCATGAGGGCACCGTGGCCGTGGATGTTCCCGATTTCGACCAGCCAAGGCATGTTCGACCACTTCATTGGCGTGATCGGGTTGCCGTCGAACATGGTCGGCGAGTAGTGGATGAAGGGTGATCCACCGTCCTTGGTGATCGAACCGAGGCGGGTGATGCCGGGACATTTCCAGGCGGCATCGACGACATCGTAGGGTTTGAGTTTGTCGACCCACCATTCGCCCCGGGCTTCCTCGTCGCTATAGTCGAATTTAGGCTGTTGGGGCCACTGGCCGACATCCTTGAGGTGGGCGTCGAGGCCGATGTAGAGGACGCGGAGGTTGGCGGTGCAGGCCGCCCGGTCGCCGACGCCGTGCATGCGGCTGAAGACACCGACGAGCAGAGTCGCGATGATCGCGATGATGCCAAGAACGGCAAGAAGCTCCACGAGGGTCAACCCCGCGGAGCTTCTGGAAAGTCCTGGACCTGGAGTGAGCAGAGCTCGTCCGGTCTTAGAGACCGGTGCCGCCGCCAGTGTCGGTCGAGGCGGAGCTGTTGAACGAGCCCTGAGCGACCACGCTGGTGCGGACACCTTGGAAGGTGAATGGATTCGGAACGACAGTTGGGTCAGGATCGAGCGAACCGCTGGGAATGACAAATTGGTTCGTTTGAATAATGCTGGTGAGGCCGCCTTGGGAGTCCGGAATGAAGATAACGGTGTTGGTCTCGGATGCAGCGCTAGTGATCTCACCATCGCCGCCGAAGGAGGAGAGACGATCTTCAAGATCAAGACTGCCTTCGAAGAATCCGTTTGCACGGTTTCCGCGGACGATGAAGACGAGGGGGAGTTCAGTCGATCCCTGTTCGTTAGTCGGGACCACGAAATCCTGCCCACCGAGAACGCCTGCGAGGTCCTTGCCGGTGATGGAAGCTGTGGTGCCTCCGGTGACGACGTTGCCGTTTACAAAGAAGACGTAGGTGTTAGCTCCGGGGAGCTGGGTTTGCACGCCGCCCTGGTAAGCGAAGCGAATGACTCCGGTCAGATTATCGCCGCGGGCGGTGGCCTGGTAGCTGCCGTCGATGCCGCTCTGGAGCGGCGAGAGGTTGGTGAAGGGACCCGGGCCACCGAAGGATCCGGCCTGAGAAACACCCATGGAGACCAGGGCGACGAGCGAAGAGAGGATGGGGAGTTTCATAGTCTTTGTTTGCGGATGAGATTTCATTTTGAGAGCAGCGGGTCAAGAGGATTCTAGCCCCGGGTCACCGATTTTTGCCATTGATTGGCAAAGTGGAGCGGAGGACGGTCGCGTGATCACCGACGGGTGAGATCCGGGCGTCGGTCATCGACGCGGGGACGAGGAAGAACGATCCGGTCGGGAAAACGTGGCCTCCACAGGAGACGTCGCCCACGACGACGGCGAAGATGGCGAACGCCGCGGAGTCGAGCGCGCGTCGGGGAGAATCAAGTTTCCAATTCTCGATCACGAAATGCTCGCAAACGGCGATGATGTCGCTGGTGGCGGGATTGAGTTCGGGCTCGAAGTCGTCGAAGTCGATGGAGGCCAGCGATTCGTCGAGGTGGAGCTGGCGGGGTTTGCCGTCGAGGCCGGAGCGGTTCCAGTCGAAGACGCGGTAGGTGGTGTCGCTGTTTTGCTGGATCTCGACGATGAGGCAGCCTTCGCCGATGGCGTGGAGGCGACCGCTGGGGATGAAGATGCTTTCGCCGGAATTCACGGGTCGACGGGCGATCACGTCCTCGACGCGGCCGGTCGCGAGGGCGTTGTCGAAGGCCTGGCGCGTCGTGCCGCGTTTCAGGCCGGCGTAGATCGAGGCGCCGGGCAGGCAATCGAGGAAATACCAGGCCTCGGTCTTGGGTTCGCCGTTGAGCGCGGCGGCGGCGTGGGCGGGAGGATGAACCTGGACGGAGAGTCGCTCCCGGGCGTCGAGGAGCTTGATGAGCATGGGAAATCGGTCCGACGGGTGCCCGGCGTAGGCTTCGCCGAAGATGTCGGCTCGGTGGGTGGACCAAAGGTCGTGGAGGGTGGCCCCGGCGTGGGGGCCGGAATGGACGACGCTCTGGGCGTCGGCGCGGTCGACGACTTCCCACGATTCGCCGAAGGGCGCGCCGGGCGGGAGGTTTTTGCCAAGGGTGCTCTCGAGGCGGCGGCCGCCCCAGACACGTTCCATTGGGATGGGTTCGAAGGTGATGGGTTGCGGGGATTCCATGGTGCGGGTGGGAGGATAGGGCGACGGATGCGTTTTTGAACAGAAGGTAGCGAAAGATTCAGGAAATGAGACGCGATCGGCTCCCGCTGGCGCGGCTTGCCGAGGCGTCCATCGGCTGGGCGGCGGGTTGCGGTGGATCGGGGGCTCTGGGAGATGGTCACGGCACCCGGGGCCCGGCTGCCCTACCTTTTTCCAGCGCTGGCTCGGGTGCAGGTGACGGCGACGTGTTCCGTGTTCGGGAGGATGTGTTTGCGGATGGTGACGGTGACTTGCGTGACGTCGAACTCGGTGAGGATCGATCGGGCGACTTCTTCGGCCAACGTTTCGATGAGGTGGCGGGGGTGGTCGGCGGCGAGGGTCTCGATGCGGGTGGTGACGGCGGCGTAGTCGACGGTGGCGTCGATGCGGTCGGCGAGGTCGGAGAAGGACGTGGCCGGGGTGAGGACGAGGTCGGCGAGGACGGTTTGGGCGGTGGCGCGCTCGTCGGCGGGGACCCCGATGTGGGTGGGGAGGCGGAGGCCTCGGATCTCGATGGTGTCGGGTGGGGACATTTGGCGTGGGGTTTGTTGCGATGCGGCGTGGCTGGGTGGAGTTGGGCGCTTGGTGGTTTTGCTACGGCTCGGCGGGAGCCTCGCCCTCCGGGGGGTGGTTGGCAGCTGCGCTGCTTTGGTGGCGGTCAGGCCGCCAGGAGGCGTTGGAGGGCGGTGAGGTTCTCGACGATGACGGCGGGGTTGGCGGGGAGGAGCTTTTCGATGGGGTCGAAGCCGGTGGTGACGGCGACTCCGAGGACTCCGCCGTGGCGGGCGGTTTCGATGTCGTGGACCATGTCGCCGACGAACATGGTTTCGGCCGGGTCGAGGTCGTGGGTGGCGAGGATTTCTTTGATTTTCTCGCGTTTGTCGATCACGCCGACGTAGGCGTGCTCGAAGCGGTCGCGGACGCCGAGGCGGGAGGCCTGGGTTTCGAAATGACTGGGTTGGATGCTGCTGAGGAGGAAGGTGCGGCGGTGGGTGCGGGTGCAGAAATCGAGGAAGTCGAGGGTGCCGGGGAGGAGGGTGACGTCGTCCTGGAGGCCGGCGAAGTGGTGTTCGTAGAGTTCGTCGAGGCCTTCGGCGGTGGCTTCGGGGAGGAGCTCCGCGTAAAAGCCGGAAAAGGGGAGCCGGAAGTGATGGCGGAATTCGTCGCGGGTGAGGGCGGCGCGGCCGTATTCGGCGAAGATGAGGTTGGTGGCGACGATGACGGGGCCGAGGTCGTCGACGAGCGTGCCGGACCAGTCGAGGAGAACGTTTTTAATCAATGAGAATGGGAAATTTGAAATGCGGAATGAGAAATGGTTTGAGGCTTCGCCTTGGTTCGGAGGCTGGAAGCCGCCGCTCCTTGAACTAGTGATGTTTTCCAATATCAACGCTTCATTGTGAGCTGAGCCGGTGAGGGAATTTTGAGGCTTCGCCTTTTTGTTGGTTCGGCGATTGCAAATCGCCGCTCCTCGAGCGGGCGGTTTTGGCCCCTGACTCAGGTTCGGAAGCGGAGGTCTTTGACCGTTTTGGCTCCGAATTGGGATCTCAGCTTTTCCAGGATCTTGGGTCGCCAGGTTCGGTCGAGCTCGTAGCGGACGCTGGGTTGGAGGACCTGGACGTGGAGGATGCCGTCGACGAGGCGGATGGGTTTGGAATGTTGGGCGATGAAGTCGCCGACGACTTCCTGCCAGGCGGCGAGGATGTCGCCTTCGTCGATGCGCTCGGTGAGGCCGAGGCGGCTGACGAGGGTCTGGATCGAGTCCGCGACCGCGATGGTGCGATCGGGCCGGGTCGTTTCCGGGAGACCCCTCCATTCCTGGAGGACCAGGCGGTGGAGGGATTTGGTCATGGACGAATGAAGCGCCGGGTGGCGCTACGGATCACGCGGCGGCGCCGTCGGCGCCGATGGCCTCGACGGGGCAGCCTTCCATGGCCTCGTCGCAAAGGGCTTTCTCTTCGTCGGTCTCGGGCTGCTTGTAGACGTAGGAGTAGCCGCCGTCGTCGTTGCGGGTGAAATTCGCCGGAGCGGTCTCGCGGCAGAGGTCGCAATCGATGCACTGATCGTCGCAGTAGTATGCGCCGTCTTTGTTCTCTGAGTATTTATTTTCTACGTCGGCCATGTTGTGAGTCCTTTGAGACGACGCAAACTAGGAACGACGCTGGGGATTGCAATTGTTTTTTCGGCGGAATGCCCGATTTTCGTGGGCTCATGGAATCCGAGACCACCCCGATTTTGCCCACGGAGGGACGCCACGTCCTCCACGTCTTTTACCGAGTCGACTACGGGTCGTGGGAATTGCTGAGCAACGAGGACCGGCTGGCGGCGAAGACGGATCTGGCGAATCTGGTGAAGGACGTGCGGGCGGAGGACGACACGCAGCTTCTCACGCTGAGCATGGTGACGCCGCGGGCGGACGTGGGGTTCATGCTGGTGTGTCCGGATCTTCAAGCGCTGGACCGGATCGGCAAGCAACTGACGCTGTCGCTGGGGCCGGGGATTCTCACGCCGGAGTTCAGTTATTTGTCGATGACGGAGCGGAGCGAATACACGACGAGCGAGGCGGATTACGCGGCGTCGTTGGAGGCGGAGGATGGCCTGAAGGTCGGGTCGGCGGAGTCGGACGCGAAGTTGGTCGAGTTCCGCGAGCGGATGACGAAATACGCGAAAGACCGGCTGGAGCCGAATCTCGCGGATTGGCCGGTCTTTTGTTTCTACCCGATGGCGAAGCGGCGCGCGGTGGGGCAGAATTGGTATGCGCTGGATTTCGCGGAGCGGAAGAGGCTGATGGCGGGCCACGCGAAGGTGGGGCGGACGTATGCGGGGCGGGTGCGGCAGTTGATCACTGGGTCGACGGGGCTGGATGACGCGGAGTGGGGGGTGACGCTCTTTGCGCACACGACGAGCGAGATCAAGGCGATCGTGTATGAGATGCGGTTCGATCCGGTGAGCGCGGATTACGCGGACTTCGGAGAGTTTTACATCGGGATTCAACTGCCGCTGAACGAGTTGTTTGCGCGGTTGGGGGTGTGAGGCGTGGCGGGGGTGCGGGGGGTTCGGCGATGAGTTCGGAGTGCGCTTCGCGGCGGGTTGGTGATCGGCTGGAAGCCGATTCCACGTTGGGGTGGTTGATTTGTCCGGATTGTGGGGCGGGGTGCCGGGATCGGGCGCTTTCGCGGGGGGATGGGATCCGGTGTCGGCGGTGTGGCGGCCGGTTGCGGTCGTGGCGAAGGGAAGGGACGTGGCAGTCTTTGCTGGCTTTGGCGGTGACGGGGTTGGTGCTGGTGGTGCTGGCAAATCTGGATCCGATTCTCACGCTGAACGTGGCGGGGAACCGGCAGTCGAACGAGATCCTGACCGGCGTGATCGGGTTGATCGCGCAGGGTTACTGGCCGGTGGCGGTGTTGGTGGCTTTTGCGGCGATCGCGGGGCCGGTGATGCACCTGGGGGCGGCGGGCTACGTCGCGGCGGCGTGCGGGGCGGGGCGGCGGTGGCCGGGGGTCGAGTCGTTGGCGGGGATGATCGAGCGGTTGGCGCCTTGGAATCTCGTGATGGTCTACGCGGTGGGGATCCTGGTCGCGGTGGTGCGGCTGGAGTTGCTGGGTGAGGTGGTGTGGCGGCGGGGGTCGTTGTGGATCGTGCTGCTCTCGGTGTGTTCGTGGGCGGTGATCGGGACGTTCGACCGGGTGGCGGCGGAGCGTCGGGTGGCGGAACTGCGATGACTGGGGGGGGCTGGGGGGACTGCGATGACTGAGCGGGCTGGGGTGGACCGCGGGGTAGGGTGGCAGCGGGCGGCGGCGCTGGTGGCGGCGGGGTTGGTGCTCTACGTGCCGGCGAACGTGCTGCCGGTGATGACGATCACGGTGACGGGTCAGGTCGAGGTGCTCACGATCATCGGTGGGGTGCTGGAGCTGTATCATTCGGGTTTGGTGTTGGTGGCGGGGATCGTTTTTCTGGCGAGCATCGTGGTGCCATTTGGCAAACTGGCGAGCTTGAGCTGGCTGCTGCTCATGCACGGGCGGCCGGAGTGGCGGCGGGAGAGGACGAAGTTGCTGCGGTTTCTGCACAAGATCGGGAATTGGTCGATGATCGACCTGTTTTTGTTGTCGATCCTGGTGGGGGTGGGGCAGTTGGGGATTCTCGCGAGCGTCGAGGCCGGGCCGGGGGCGTTCTTTTTCGCGGCGGTGCTGGTGGCCACGTTGGTTGCGGCGGAGGTTTACGAATCGAAGTGGATCTGGCAGAACGACGCGGCTCCGGCGACATGACGAACTCCGACGAACCCACGCCCGGCCCGGAACGGGAGGATCACGGCGAGGTCGTGCGCGGGGGGCGTTGGCGGGTCTCGGGGGCGTGGATCTTTCCGGTGCTCGCGATCACGGCGGCGGGCTGGCTGTTTTTTTCGAATTGGAGGTCGCGGGGGCCGGAGATCGAGATCGATTTCGACGCGGCGCCGGGGCTGCAGGCGGGGAAGACGGTGCTGCTCTACCGGGGGGCGGAGGCCGGGAAGGTGACGAAGGTCGAGTTGCGGCCGAACCTCGGGGGGGTGCGGGTGACGGTGCTGCTGCAGGCGTTTGCGGAGGAGCTTGCGCGGGAGAAGACGATCTTCTGGATCGATAAACCGGTCGTGTCGTTGGTGCAATTGTCGGGGTTGGAATCGATCATCCAGGGGAATTCTCTGCAAGCCCGGCTCGGGGGCGGCGAACGGGCGACGCATTTCGAGGGATTGAGTCAGATGCCGATCGAGCCGTTGGAAGCGCCGTCGGTGGTGCTGAGTCTGCGGCCGCAAACGATGCCCCGGATCGTGCGGGGCGCGCCGGTCTTCCACCGCGGGGTGGCGGTGGGCGCGGTGAACGAGGCGAAGCTGGACGAGGCGGGGGATCCGCTGCTCGAGGTCGTGGTGGGGGAAGAATTCAGCGATCTGGTGGGGAAGAATTCGCGGTTCTGGCAGATGCCGTTGGCGTCGCTCAAGACGGGTGCGTCCGGCGTGAGTCTGGCGGTGCCGAGCGTGGCGGCGTTGGTGCAGGGCGGGATCGAGTTCGATTCCTTCGGCGACCGGGGTGAGCCGGTCGAGGACGAGGCGGAGTTCCAACTGTTCGCCACCGAGGCGGCGGCACGAGCGACGTCGCCGCCGATCCACATCACGTTCGACAGTGGTCTGGGCTTGGTCGCGGGCGAGACGGAATTGCGTTACCTCGACGTCACGATCGGGATCGTGGCCTCGGCGGAGTTGAATCTCGAAAGTGGCAAGGTCGACGTGGTCGCGCACCTGGAGCCGGAGTTCGACCGGTTTCGTAGCGACGGGGCGGGGTTCACGCTGGTGCGGGCGCGGGTGACGCTCGAGGGCGTGTCGGGGCTGGATACGCTGCTCAACGGAAACTACATCGCCTGCGAGCCGGGCGACGGGACGGTGATGGGGGAGACCTTCGAGGGGCGGACGCCGGGCACGGATTGGCTGACGCTGCCGACGAGCGATCAGGGGTTGGCGATCACGGTGGCGGCGCGGCGGATCGGGGCGCTTGGGGTGGGGGCTCCGGTGATGCGGCGGGGCGTCGTGGTCGGTCGGGTGATCGGCAAGGGAATCGGGGAGAACGGGACGGCGGAGCTGAAGATCGTGATCGAGCCGGACTCCGCGTCGACGGTGCGGGAAAATGCGCGCTTCTGGGCTTCGTCGGCGATCACGGTGGGCGTGGGGCCGGGGGGACTACAGCTGGCGGTCGATGGGCTGGATTCGCTGTTGCAAGGTGGGGTGGAGTTCGACGTCTTCGGTGAAGCGGCGGGGTCGGCGGCGGACGGCGCGGCGTATTCGTTGTTCGAGACGGAGGCGGCGGCGCGGGCGGTGTCGCCGCCGATTCGGATCTCGTTTGCGGATGGTCAGGGATTGGTCGCGGGCCGGACTCAAATGCGGTTCCGCGGGTTGCCGGTGGGTTTGGTGGAATCGGTGACGGTCGAGGAGGACGGGGTGCGCGTCGTGGCGCGGTTCGAGGCCGGGTATCCGATGCTGCGGCGGAGGGGGAGCGTATTCACGATGGTTCGACCGGAGGTGTCGCTCGAGGGGGTGACGGGGTTGGAGACTTTGGTGAGCGGGGTTTACATCGATTGCGTGCCGGGGACGGGCGACGAGCCGGCGGAGGAATTCGTCGCGCAATCGACGGAGGTCGCCGAGGAGGCGGCCGAGGACTTGCAGGCCGTCGTCGAGTCTGGCTTGCAGGTCGTGTTGGCGGCGGAGACGACGAAGATCGGCGTGAACGCGCCGGTGTTTTACCGCGGGGTGACGGTCGGGAAGGTGCTGCGGAAGGCGTTGTCGCCGGAGGCGGGGAAGGTGGATCTCGTGGTGGAGATCGAGCCGCGATACGCACCGCTCGTGCGGACGAATACGCGGTTCTGGGACGTGGGCGGTCTCAAGGCGTCGCTTGGGTTTTTGTTTTTGAAGGTCGAGCCGACGCCGCTGACGACGCTCACGTTGGGCGGCATCGCGTTCGCCACGCCGGACGACGCGGATCTCGGCGAGCGCGTGGGGGACGGGAGCCGGTTTCCGCTTTACGAGAAGCCGAAGGGGGCTTGGTTGAAGTGGGCGCCTTCGGTGCCGGTGGGTGGTCCGGTGGGTCGGAGCGTTGGGGGGAAGTGAGATCGGCTCGAGGCCGATCTTTGAGGTGGTGATCGGCTGGAAGCCGATTCCACGTGTTTGCGGCTATGCCGCAAAGGTTTTCAAGGCGGGGGGGATGTGTTTGCGGAAGGGGAAGAAGCCCTTGGTGGCGTGGGGCCAGAGGGTGCGGTCCCAGTCGCGGACGATTTCGTGGACGGGAACGTCGATTTCGGCGAGCCGGGGGCGGAGGAAGTCGCGCCACGGGCCGACCGTGAGGTAGGGCGTGATGATGGCGTCGAGGCGCTCGGCGGCGGCCCACTCGTTGATGGTTTTGCTCCAATCCTCGACGGCGGAGAGGTCGACGTGTCGACAATTCCAGCGGCGGATCGCGCGCTCGGTGGCGTCGTGCAGCGCCTCCTTGCGGAACTCCGTGACGGCGGGCGACCAGCCGGTGAGCTGATTGAATCCGTAGGGCCAACCGACCGCGACCGCGACGGGTTGGACCGCTGGGCTGAGCGTGAGTTCGAACGAGCAATCCTTGCCGTGGAGGAGCACGCCGATGCGGCCTTCGGTCGGGAACGTGGCCGGGTCGGGGAGGGCGAGATTTTGCGGCGGATAGTCGCGGTCGTCGGTGATGGGGGCGGCGTTTTCGTCGAGGCGGTCGCCGCCGGTGAAGCGGCCTTCGGTGAACTTCGCGATGTTCTCGGACCGGGCGAGGTAGTGTTTGCCCTTCGTCTGGATGCCGGCGACCCAGCGCCAGGAGAGGGTATTGCTGGCGGGGTCGCCGTCGAGGAGGTGGGTGTAGAAAAACTTCGCGCCGAGCTGCCAGGGGAGGCCGAGCGTGAAGATCCAGATGCTGGCAAACCACATGCGGGCGTGGTTGTGGAGCCAGCCGGTCTCGATGAGTTCGGCGGCCCAGGCGTCGAAGCAATCGATGCCGGTCGGCGAGTCGACGAAGGCCAGGGCGCGGGCGGCGGCCTCGTTGCCGGCGAGCGCTTCGCAGTCGGCGCGCCAGTCGTCCCAGACGGCGGGGCGCATTTCGAGCCAGCCTTTGAAGTAGGTGCGCCAGCAGGTCTGGTGGATGAAGCTGGTGACGTCGGCCTGGGGGTGGTGGGCGAGGACGGCTTGGAGGAGGTCGCGCTGACTGAGGAGCCGGGTGGTGAGGTAGGGCGAGAGGCGGGAGACGTTCGTGCGGTCGTCGGGGCCGAGGTCGTAGTTGCGGCGGTCGGTGTAGTCGGCGGCGCGGGGGAGGAAGCGTTCGAGGAGCTCGAGCCCGCCGAGGCGGGTGGCGCGGTGGGCGCGGGCGACCGGTGAGTCAGCGTAAATCATGGAAGTTTAACGTGCCCGCGGAGGGGTTGGATGAGTTGCCCGCTAAACACGCGAATTTACGCGAATGGATACTGGAGGAAATGCATTTTCCCCTCATCCCATTTGCGTCGTTTCGCGTGTTTAGCGGGCAGTCACTTCACTTCGCGGCTCGAATTCGGCGAAGCGGCTTTTCAGTTCCGGTGGGATGTGGGCTCGGACGATGATGGTGTCGCCGTCGTAGCGGGTGCTGAGGACGTGGCCGACGCGGTGGAGTTCGGCGACGGCGGCGGAGGCGGTGGCCGGGATGTGGAACTCGGCTTTCAGGCGCCAGGCGGCGAGGCGGATGACGAGTTCGTCGAGGAAGATTTCGATGCCTTCGCCGGTCTTTGCGGAGACGGCGACGCTGCCCGGATGGTGGTCGAGCGCGTTGTCGACGATGGCCTGATCACGGACCTGATCGATTTTGTTGAAAATGAGGACGGTCTGTTTGCCGTTGGCACCCAGCTCGGCGAGGGTCGCGTCGACGGCGGCCATTTGCTCGTGGAAGTGGGGGTGGCTGACATCGATGACGTGGAGGAGGATGTCGGCGAGAGCGACCTCTTCGAGCGTGGCTTTGAAGGATTCGATGACGGTGGTCGGGAGCTTGCGGATGAAGCCGACGGTGTCGGTGAGGAGCGTCTTCTGGTTGTTGGGGAGGACGAACTGGCGGGTCGTGGGGTCGAGGGTGGCGAAGAGCTTGTTCTCGGCGAGGACGTGGGAGCCGGTGAGGCGGTTGAGGAGGGAGGATTTGCCGGCGTTGGTGTAGCCGATCACGGCGCAGACCGGCCAGTTGTGGCGGAGGCGGCCTTCGCGCTGGACGGTGCGATTTTTTCGCACTTCGCGGAGGTCGCGTTCGAGTTTGCCGATGCGGTCCTGCACGCGGCGGCGGTCGACTTCGAGCTGGGTCTCGCCGGGGCCGCGGGTGCCGATGCCGCCGTTTTGGCGCGAAAGGTGGGTCCACATGCGGGTGAGGCGGGGGAGGAGGTATTGGAGCTGGGCGAGCTCGATCTGGAGGCGGCCTTCCCTGGTGCGGGCGCGCTTGGCGAAGATGTCGAGAATGAGCTGGGTGCGGTCGAGGACCTTCCGGTCGGTGAGCTTCTCGAGGTTGCGGCCCTGGGCGGGTGAGAGTTCGTCGTCGAAGATGATGGAATTCGCGCGCTTGCCGCGACAGGCGACGCGGACCTCCTCGGCTTTACCTTTGCCGATGTAATAGGGGGCGGTCGGTTTATCGAGCTTTTGCACGAAGGTGTCGACGACTTCGGCTCCGGCGGTGGCGGCGAGTTGTTCGAGCTCGGCGAGGGAATCCTCGAGGTCCCAGTGGCTGACTCCCTGCTGCTCGAGGCCGACGAGAATGGCCTTCTCGGTGGCGGAGGGAGCGAACTCGATCATGCGAGGTCGGGCAGGCGGTGAGCGAGGTTGATCGCGGCGTGGTCAACCGCGTCGCGGAGGTGGGGAAACGTCGTGAGATCCAACGGCGCGAAATTGAGCTGGTTGCGGAACCAAGTCAATTGCCGTTTGGCGTATTGGCGGGTCGCGAGCGAGATGGCGACGGTGGCTTCGGCGCGGGTGGTTTCGCCGCGGAGGAGGGCTTGGATTTCGCACAGTCCGAGGGCGCGGGCGGCGGTCGGGCCGACGGGGCCGAGGGCGCGGATCTCGGATTCGACGTTGGCGGTGAAGAGGGATGTCACGTTGCCTTCAATACGGGTGAGGAGGTCGGCGCGGTCGCGCGTGAGGAGGATTCCGTTCGTTGGCTTTGGGGCGGCGGTGGCGGTGCGGAAGTCGGCGAGGGGGCGGCCGGAGGTCTCGCAGATTTCGATGGCGCGCTGGACGCGGCGGGGGTTGGCGATTTCGACCTGATCGGGGGCGGCGGGGTCGAGGTCGCGGAGGCGGGCGACGAGGGCGGGGAGCGGGAGGGAGTTGAGTTCGGTGCGAAGGGCGGGATCGACGGGTGGTGTGGGGTCGAGGCCGGTGGTGAGGGCGCGGACGTAGAGACCGGTGCCGCCGACGATCAGGGCTCGCTTGCCGCGGCGGTGAATGTCGGCGAGGGCGGCGCGGGCGGCGTGGGCGTAGGCGGCAGAGTCGAAGGCGGTCGCGACCGGGACGGTGCCGACGAGGTGGTGGGGAACGATGGCGCGATCGGCGGCGGTCGGGGCCGCGGTGAGGACCGGGATTTCGTGATAAATCTGGAAGGCGTCGGCTCCGACGATCTCGGCTCCGAGGCTCTGGGCGAGAGCGACGGCGAAAGCGGTCTTCCCGACGCCAGTCGGGCCGACCACGAAGAGTGGTCGGCCCGGAAGTGGCTGGTTGACGGTGTTGATTACTTTCCGTCGGTTTCTGTCATTTTGAGCGTTGCGATGGGTCCCGGGTGCCCGTCGTGATTTTCACGTTTGGGTGAGAAGCCAGAGATGTTTCGCTTCGCTCAACATGACAGGGTTTGGATTTTGGGCGGCGGGTCTCAGGCGTTCGAGCCGCGGGTGGATTCCGGGGACTCGTTCGACTCGGTCAGATCGTTCGACTCGATGGGCTCGTTGGAATCGGCGACCTGTTGGGGTGCTTCTTCGGTGACGACTTCGCGGACCTTTTCGTCACGGCGTTCGGAGGCTTTGGCTCCGCTGACGACGAGCTTGCGGCCGAGGAATTCCTTGTCGTGGAGCTCGGTGACGGCGCGCTTGGCTTCGTCGACGGTTTCCATTTGAACGAAAGCGAATCCCTTGGGGCGCTCGGTCTGACGGTTGGTCACGATCTCGACGTTCTGGACGATGCCGGCACCCTTGAAGAGCTCGGTGAGATCGCTCTCGGTCGCGTCGAACGAAAGGTTGCCGATGTAGAGCCGGGGCGTGGTGACCTCGACGATCTCGGGCGAGCGCATGCCGGTGCCGCGGCTGCGGCTGGAGCGTTCGCGGGGGGCGCGGTCGCCTCCGTTGTCGTTTTCGTCGCTGCGACCACCGCGGTCGCCGCGGTCACTGCGTTCGCCCCGTCCGCCGCGCTCGCCGCGATCACGTTCGGGGGAGCGGCGTCCGCCGCTGCCGGTGGCGGCCAGCTCTTCGGCGGACCGGGGTGGGCGGGAGGCGGGGATGGACTTGGGCTCCTTGGATCCGAAGCCGAGGAAAGAGGCGATCTTTTCGACGATGGATTGGGGCTCGGGCTCGGGTTTGCGGCTGCGGGATTCGCTGCTGCCGCCGCCGTTGGAGCGGCTGCCGGAGTTGCGGCTACCGCCCGAGGAGCGGCGTCCGCCGCCGCCGCCATTGGAGCGGCCTCCGCGGCGTGGGCCGCGGCGGGATGAGTTGTCTCCGGAGGAGGAGTTGTCGGATTCTGGAACGTAATTTGTAGACATGTTGTTTTAGGTAATGTCGCACGGGACTCGCGGCGGGAATTTCCGCTGTGACGGAAAACGTTTCCCCGGCCGGGGCACCTGGCGACGGCGGTTGGCTGTCGGGTGTGGTGCGTCGGATGCTCGTGGTCTGGGACCGTGATGAGTCAGGCGACGCGGTGGATCTGATCGGCTCGGGGGGACTTCCTCTTCGCAACAGCATCGAAACCGTTCGGACAGCGTGGCGAAGGCACGAGGCGAGGGTTACGAAGATGTGGGAGTCGCCGGGCACGGAACAAAAAACACCTGTATCGAATAGGATTAATGGCGGGACTTTCCGCGATTTCAAGCTTGATCCGCAGGAGGCCCTCCATCGACCACCCCACCCCTTACAAAACTTTGGTGCGGCCGCATCAAAGTTTTGTAAGGGGTGGGTGAAGATTTTTGCGCGAATTGGTGCAACTTCTGCGATGAGTCCCGGTTGAAGCGGTTATGAATTCGAGTCGATTGAAAATCTTGTTGGGGGTCGCGGTGGCGGTCGCGGCGGTGCTGGTCTGGAAGTGGATCGCGGGTTGGGGACTCGTCACGGTGGACGTCGACGGCGCGACGCTGGCGAAGGTGATCCGGTCGATCGAGCGGCAGGGTGGGGTGACGATTTCGTCGAACGTCGATCCGGAGACGTCGGTGACCATGGCGGTCCACGAGGTGCCGGCGGCGGAGGCGATCGACTATCTCGCGGCTCGGATCGACGCTCGGTGGTCGGTGGCCTACGTGGCGGGGAGCACGAAGGAGGAGGTGCGGGGTGGCGTGGACGCTTTGATGGCGGGCGGCCGGAATGAGGAGTTCACCGTCTTCAATTACCCGACGTGGGGCATGGGGGTGGATTCCGAGATGGTGCCGGACCCGCGGGAAATCGCGTGGTCGGTCTCGGCTTCGGATGAGGCCGTGATGGCGAGCTACCTGGACCAGGCGGCTCAGAAGACGGGTGTGACGACGGTCGTGCCGGTGGCCTGGAATCCGGCGGTCGCACGGACGCCGGCGAGCGGCGAGGCGGGCGGCGCGATCGTGAAGCTCGTGAAGTCGAGCGGCGGCCGGGTCGAGGAAGTTTTCGTGCTGGCGGAGTCGCGGCGGGATTGGGGCCGGGGCGGTGGCGACGGTCAGCAGGCGGGCTCGGACAATCAGAATCGCGGGGGCGAAGGGAATGGTGGCCAGCAGGCGTCGCGGCAGGGGGGTGATCGTCCCGAGCGTCGCGAGCGCCGGGAGGTGAATCCGAAGTGGGCCGAGGAGCGGGCGCGGGCGCAAATCGCGATGCTGCCGACGGCGGAGCAGGCGGAGGCGAAGGAGGCTTACGAGTCGGCGCGGGATCTCTTCCGGCGGGTTCGGGATTTGCCTCAGGAGGAGCGGCGCGCGGCGATGGAGGCGTATTTCAGCGACCCGAAGGTGCAGGATCGGATGGAGGAACGGCGGGCGCGCCGCGATGAAAAGCAGGGGCCGGAGAAACGAGCGGATCGCTACCGGCGCTACGTGGATCGCAAGGCGGCGGCTAAAAATTCTCCCGAAAGCTGATGCAAGTCCCGACCCGGCGGGGATTCACGCTCATCGAACTTCTGGTGACGATCTCGATCATCGCGATGCTGGCGACGCTGCTGACTCCCGTGATCGGGAAATCGTTGGCGAAGGCACGGACGACGGCTTGCGTGGCGAACCTGCGATCGCTCGGGATCGCGGTGAAGAATTACGTGGTCGATAACGACAACCGGTATCCGACCATCGAATCGCGGCCGAACAGCGGCCCGATCTATCCGGACGATCCGGACGTGAAGCCATTGTTGGAGACGCTGGAACCCTACGGCCTGACGGCGGCGGCGCTGCGGTGTCCGTCGGACGTGGCGGATCATAATTGGTTCGCGAAAGAGGGGTCGAGCTACGATTGGAAGCCGATCGTCGACGATGAGATCGATGGTGGCGTGAAGATCTACACGCACCACGGGCAATTCGTCCCGCCGCCTTCGCGGATCAGTCTGGCGCTGGATTTCGAGCGGGCTCCGGGGGAGCACATGAACCGGCTTTACGCGGATGGGCGGGTGAAGACTCGGTGAGGTGCGGGCGGGGGGGAGCTTCCGGCTGCGCCGGATTGGGTTGGGTCGGCGATTGCAAATGGCCGCTCCTTGAGTTCGGCTCTCTCGCTTCGCTCGAATTGCCGGAGTGCAGCGGCGGGACGCCGCTGCTCGCACGCGGGGACGCGTGCGCTCCCCAGCTCCGGCGGCTGGGAGCCGCCGCTCCTTGACTTGTCCTGAATTACGCGGTGGCTGGTTCGGGGGTTGCCGCTGTTGTTGCAGCTGCTCCGGTGTCGTGGTGGAGGAGTTCCATTCGGCCGTCGTGGTGCTCGACGATGGCGGTGCAGTTTTCGACCCAGTCGCCGGTGTTGTAGTAGGGGACGGGCTGGTCTTCGTTGATGGCGGCGGTGTGGATGTGGCCGCAGAGGACGGCGTCGACTTCGTAGTCGGCGGCGTAGCGGACGACGGAGTCCTCGTAGTCGCCGATGAAACTCACGACATTTTTGACTTCGGCTTTGACGTATTTGCTGAGCGACCAGTAGCCGAGGCCGAAGCGGCGACGGACGAAATTCACGACGACGTTGATCCGCATGAGGGCGTGGTAGCCGACGTCGCCGACGTGCGCGAGCCAGCCCATGTTCTGGACGACGGTGTCGAGTTCGTGCCCGTGGATGACGAGGATGCGGCGGCCGTCGGCGGTGGTGTGGATCGCGTTCTTGCGGAGATCGACGCTGGCAAAATTCCCGAGGAAGCCGCCGAGGAATTCGTCGTGGTTGCCGATGATGTAGATGACTTCGGCGCCCTTGCGGCCTTTGCGGAGAAGCTTTTGGATGACGTCGCTGTGCTCCTGCGGCCAATAGCGGGCGCGGCGGAGCGCCCAGATGTCGATGAGGTCGCCGACGAGGTAGAGGGTCTCGAATTCGTTGTCGCGCAGGAATTCGAGGAGCGCTTCGGCCTGGCAGCCTCGGGTGCCGAGGTGCACGTCGGAGATCCAACCGGTTCGATATTCAGCCATGATGCGTGATGGGTTTGCGATTAGTTGACGAATACCAGTCTGCCGAGTCGTCAAGTGTTACGTTTTCGAGATATGGGAAAGTCGGTTGCGGATTCGGTTCTGGTTAGACTAGTTTAATCGTATGAACGGATCGAGCGACGTGATCAACGAGATGCCTGAGCGCGAAGTCGGGGCGTTTGCCGCGAAGACGCATCTTTCCAGGCTGTTGGACGAGGTTGCGGCGGGGGAGACGGTTTACATTACGAAGCACGGGAGGAAGGTCGCGAAGCTGTCGCCGGTCGTTGTCGAACGGAAGCGGGCCAAGTTTGGATGCGCCAAGGGTCCTGGGTTTTACATGGCTGAGGATTTCGACGCGCCGCTCGAAGATTTCAAAGATTACATGTGACTTACCTCGTCGATACTAACGCGTGGATTGGATTTCTCGAAGGGGACCCGCGTTTCGGAAAGGAGGCGAAGCGCTTGATGGTGGAGCGGTCGGAGGAATGCGTTGTGAGCGTGGCCAGCATCTGGGAGGCGGCGATCAAGGTTAGTCTTGGGAAGCTGAAGCTGCCCTACGATCTGAGGACCGAGCTGCCTGATTTGCTGGATCAGAATGGGTTCGAGACTCTTGGAATTGCTCAGACCGACGCCCTCGCCGTGCGGGATCTCGAGCGAATCCACGGCGATCCGTTCGACCGAATGATGGCGGTGCAGGCGCTCGAGCGCGGGCTGCGCGTGATCAGTCGGGATCCGATGTTCGATCGCTACGGGTTGCGACGGATTTGGTGAGGGGGCGAGGGATTTTCGTTCGACCGGATGGTGGGAGTTCGGCAGGGTGATCGGCTGATGTCCGCTTTCGCCCCGACCTCACCGCCGCCGTTGCCGGAAGAGCCCGCTTGGTTCTGCGTCCGCACGCGGCCGAAGCAGGAAAAAATCTCCGCGCAAACGCTGCGCAGCGATGTGGGGGTGGAAGTTTTCAGTCCGTTCGTGCGGTTCAAGCGGGCGCGCGGGAAGGGGACGATGTGGGTAACGGAGGCGCTGTTCCCAGGATACGTCTTTGCAAAATTCGATTACGTCGAGCAGATGCGGCACGTGCAGTCGACGCGCGGGGTGACGAAGATCCTCGGGTTCGGCGGCTACCCCGCGGTTGTGCCAAAGGAGGTGATCCAAGCCGTGCGGGACAGCATGCCGACAAGCGAGGAGATCATCATGATCCCCGATTCGGTCCAGCCGGGAGACGAGGTGAAGATCGTGTCCGGGCCCTACGCCGGGATTCAGACGGTGGTGACGCGGATCATGCCGGCGCGGCAGCGGGTCAGCATCCTACTGGAGATCCTCGGGAGCGAGCGCGAGGTGGAAGTCGATGCCGAGGCGGTGCTGACGGGGGTTTCGCGTCCGATGATCCAGCGTGGTTCCCACTGATGGCGGGCGGCCCGCGTGGCGGAGGGTGAGCCCGTGGCGGCGGGGGGTTTTGCCATTTACAATCGGGGGATTCCGTCTTTGATTCTTCCTCTCCCGGGCATGAGGCCGGGCACCCATTGGCATGTTAAATTGGATCATCAAAGCGATCGTCGGCTCTAAGAACACCCGGGAGCTCAAGTCGATGCGCCCGCTCGTCGAGCGAATCAACGAACTCGAAGTCGAATATCAGTCCCTCTCCGACGACGGCCTGCGCCAGAAGACGGCGAATTGGAAAGCGGAACTCTCCCGGATCGAGGACAACGACGAACTCCAGCGGCGCCTCGACGAGATTCTGCCCGAGGCCTTCGCGGTGGTGAAAAATGGCGCGCGCCGTTTGTGCGGTCGGCAGTTTGTCGCCTGCGGTCAGCCGATCACGTGGAACATGGTGCAATTCGACGTGCAGCTCGTCGGCGGGATGGTGCTCCATCGCGGTCGGATCGCCGAGATGGCGACGGGCGAAGGCAAGACGTTGGTCGCGACCGCGCCCGTCTATTTGAACGCTCTCTCCGGACGCGGCGTTCACGTTGTCACGGTCAATGACTACCTCGCCCTCCGCGACTCCGAGTGGATGGCGCAGCTCTACACCTTCCTCGGCCTCACCGTCGGTTGCATCCAGGAGGACCAGGACCCGACGAAGCGCCGCGAGCAATACAACGCCGACATCACCTACGGAACGAACGCGCAGTTCGGCTTCGACTACCTGCGCGACAACGGCATGGCCTCCTCGCGCGAGCAGCAGGTGCAGCGGCGCCACTACTACGCCATCGTCGATGAGGTCGACTCCATCCTGATCGACGAGGCTCGCACGCCGCTCATCATCAGCGGACCCGCGACCGTTTCGACGCACCAATACGACCGGTTCAAGCCGTTGGTCGATCAGTTGGTCAAACGGCAGGCCCAGCTCTGCAGCCGTCTGGTCACGGAGGGTCGCGAATTGATCGCGAAGGGGACGAAGGAGGACAAGGAGGCCGGTGCGCGGCAGCTGCTCAAGGTCAAATTCGGCCAACCGCGCAACAAGCCGCTCAATCGCGCGATGGAGGACCCGGATGTCCGCCGAATGATGGACAAGGCGGAGTTGTATTTTTTCCAGGACAACTCGACCAAGGAGCAGCTGATCGAGCTGAAGGAGGAACTCTTCTTCACGGTCGACGAGCGTCAGCACGACGCGGATCTCACCGAGCAGGGCCGCTCGTTCCTCAATCCCGACGATCCGGACGCCTTCGTGCTGCCGGATCTGCTGACCGAGTTTGCCGACATCGAGACAAACGCTGCCTACACCGACGCGCAGAAGGCCGAGGAGAAGGCGAAGCGTCAGGCCTTCTGCGACGCGCAGAGCGAGCGGATCCACAATATCACGCAGCTGCTCAAGGCCTACTGCCTCTACGAGAAAGACGTCGAATACGTCGTCGAGGAGAACAAAGTCATCATCGTCGACACCTTCACGGGCCGTAAAATGTCCGGCCGCCGCTGGAGCGACGGACTCCACCAAGCCGTCGAGGCCAAGGAAGGCGTCCAGATCGATCGCGAGACCCAGACGCTGGCGACGATCACGATCCAGAATTACTTCCGGCTCTACGACAAACTCGCAGGCATGACCGGAACCGCCGAGACCGAGGCCAACGAGTTCAGCGACATCTACGGCCTCGACGTGAACGTCATTCCGACGAACCGCCCGGTGGCCCGCAAGGACAGCAACGACATCATCTTCAAAACGCGGCGCGAGAAATACAACGCCGTCATCGAAGAGATCAAAGTCGCCCACGCCCGCGCGCAGCCCGTGCTCGTCGGCACGGCCAGCGTCGAATCCTCCGAGCTGATGAGCCGAATGCTCAAGCGTGAGAAGATTCCGCACACGGTTCTCAACGCGAAGTTCCACCTTCAGGAAGCCGAGATCGTCCAGCGTGCCGGCCTCCCGGGATCGGTCACGATCTCGACGAACATGGCCGGCCGCGGCACCGACATCAAACTCGGCGACGGCGTCATCGGCTCGGGCGGGCTCTACGTGATCGGCACCGAGCGGCACGAGTCGCGGCGGATCGATCGGCAGCTGCGCGGACGTTGCGCGCGCCAGGGCGACCCGGGGTTGTCCAAGTTTTACGTCAGCTTCGAGGACGATCTGATGCGCAACTTTGGCGCGAGTGATCGCATGACGAAGATCATGGAGACCTTCGGAATGAAGGAAGGCGAGGAGCTCGAGCACCCGTGGCTCAACAAGAGCGTCGAGACGGCCCAGAAGCGGGTCGAGCAGCGGAACTACATGGTTCGCCGTCGGACCCTCGAGTTCGACGACGTGATGAATCAGCAGCGCGAAGTCGTTTACGGTTACCGCAACGAGGTGATGGACACCGAGGATCCGCGCTCGATGATCTACGAGGTCGTCGACGAGGTGGTGCCGAAGAAGGTCGCCGAGCACTTGGAGGTGCGCGAGGCCGAGACCGAGGCGGACTACGCCGGATTGCTCAACTGGCTGAACACGACATTCCCGCTGGGTCTCTCCGCCGACAAGGCGAGCCTGGACGGTCGAAGCCTAGACGAGAATTCGAAGTATCTGATCGAGACCATCAAAAACGCCTACGAGCAGAAAGCCGCCATCGAAGAGCCAGCGGCCCTCAAGGGCTTGGAGCGTTACATCATCCTCAACGCGATCGACCGTTTGTGGCAGGAGCACCTCTACGCGATGGACGGTTTGCGCGAGGCCGTGTCGTTGCGCGCCTTCGGCCAGAAGGATCCTCTCGTCGAATACAAGAACGACGGCTACGCGATGTTTGTCGACCTCATGGACAACATCCGCGGCGAGGTTCTCAACAACCTCTTCCGCAGCACGACGAACCTGCAGGCCTTCGAGAAGCTGCTGTCGACGCTGCCGCAGAGCCTGCGTCACGGGATGCTGTCCGGCGATCTGACCTTGGGGGGTTCCGCGGCCGAGCAAGCGAATCAGGACGAGGACGAAGCGCAGGAGGCGGAGCGTCCGAAGCTTGATCTCGCGCCGCCCAAGCGTGAGCAGCCTCGCGTGGGTCGTAATGATCCGTGCCCGTGCGGGAGCGGGAAGAAGTTCAAGAATTGCTGCGGACGGACCGGGTAGAGTTGGACGTATTCAGGACGAGGGGCGGGGGCGCGGAGGGCCTTCGGACGGCGACGGCGGACTGCGTCGGGCATCCGGAGGGCGAGGCTCCCGCCGAGCCGTGGCCTTCACGTTTGGATTCCGCGCCAGGGAGACGGGTGTCATTGGCAGCGAAGCGAAGAGTCGTCGTCTATTCGATGGAGACGGGCGTCCCGGAGGGAAAGTCATCCCAAATCTCGAAGATCGGCGGACTTCTGCCGATTGAAGCGGCGAGTCTGTGACCGCCGCTGATTTCCGCGACAATTCAATCTTCCCCTCTTGCCAGGCCACCGGCGGTCATAGACCGCCGCTACAGCCACGGTCAGGTTGATCGTGCGGCCTTGTCAGCAAGGATGTCTCGCTTCGCTCAACGTGACAATCTGCGGGGGGATGGATGTCCGCCGGTGGCGGTTGCATCCAACTTGCGCCTGCGTTTCGGAAACCTTACGCGCTGACGCGCATGGGCATGATGACGTAGAGGAAGCCGCCGTTGAGCTCGATCACGCCGGGGCTCATTTCGTCGATGAGGCGGAGCTTGATCTCGTCGTTTGGCAGAGCCTTGAGCGGATCCATGAGGTATTCCGGATTGAAGGCGATCGAGAGGTCGCGGCCCTTGTAGGCGACGGCGATGGATTCCCGGGCTTCGCCGACTTCCGGGGTGTTCGAGGTGACCTCGATGTTGTTCTTGGTGAAGTTCAGGCGGATCGAGCTGGTCTTGTCGCTGGAGAGCAGCGAGACGCGCTTGACGCAGGTTGCGAAGGGTTCGCGCTCGAGGGTGATGATCTCTTTGACGTCTTCGGTGTTTGGGATGACCTGCTTGTAGTTCGGGTAGTTGCCGTCGACGAGCTTGGAGACGAGCAGGGAGCCGTTGAGCTCGAAGGAGACGAGGCTGTCGCCGACCGAGAGGGTGACGTCGCCGTCGCCGCCGAGGAGCCGCTGGAGTTCGTTGATCGCCTTGGTCGGAACGATGAAGTCGGCTTCGAGGGTGCCGTCGATCTCGGCGTCGATGGCTTCCTCGAACATCGCGAGGCGGCGGCCATCGGTGGCGACGAGCTTGAGCATGCTCTCTTTGAAGGAGAAGAGGATGCCGTTGAGGACATAGCGGGTCTCGTCCATCGAGATCGCGTAGGAGGTCTTGCGGAGGCCGTCCTTGAGGACGCTCTGCTTGATGGTGACGGACTTGGCCTGCTTCGACTCGGGAAAGGCGGGGAATTCGTCGCGGGCCAGGCCGTAGATTTTAAAAAAACTCTGGCCGCTGCGGATGGACGAAATGTTTTTTGAATCGGTCTCGATCTGAATGTCGTCGGCGGGGAGTTCGCGAATGATCGTGAGGAGGCGGCGGGCGGGGAGTGTGGTGGCACCCTGCTTCTCGACGGTGGCGTCGATCTCGCACCGGAGGGCAACCTCCATGTCGGTCGTGCTAAGACGAATTCCGGTCTCGGTCGTCTCGAGGAGAACGTTGGAGAGGACGGGGAGCGTCGTGCGGGTGCTGACGACGTTCTGGGTGCGGGACAAACCCTCGAGGAGACTTTCTTTGGTGACGCTGAACTTCATGAATCGGTTGGCTTCCGCCAGCGCGACGCGGCGTTCGGTTGGGGTTTATCGGGGGGGTGCGGGCGTGTCAAAACAAAGTGGCTCCCGGGCTTGTTTGGAATGGAGTGCCCCGGGGGGTGCGATCCCGTCGGGATCGGGTCTCTTGGGATCACGATTTGCTCACCCGGGGTGTCGCTTCGCTCAACCCCGCGCTGCTGTGGGTCGAATGCCTTCGGCATCCATTCTTGGGGCGGGGCGGCCCGTGGGTGCTTTACCGTGAGAGTTGGGTCTCCAAGGAGCGAATCTGGTGGCGGGTGCGCTCGTCGGATTCAATCCGCTTTTTGATGAGTTTGACCGCGTGGATGACGGTGCCGTGGTCCTTGCCGCCGAAGCTATCGCCGATGTCGGCGAGGGTGGAGGTCGTCATTTCCCGGGCGAGATACATGGCGATCTGGCGAGGGAAGGCGATGCTGGCGAGGCGGCGCTTGGACGTCATGTCCGCGAGGCGGAGGTCGAAGGTCTCGGCGACTTTGCGCTGGATCTGGTCGATCGTGACGGCGCGGCGGGCCTGCTCCTGGAAGATGTCACGGAGGAGATTCTCGATGTCGTCGCGGCCGAGCTGGCGGCCGCTGAGGGACGAATAGGACGCGACCCGCATGAGCGCACCTTCGAGGCGGCGGACGTTGTTGCGGATGCGGTCGGCGAGGAATTCGATGACCCAGCTCTCGAGCTTGATGTTGAGCGTCGCGGCCTTGCTCTGGAGAATGGCGATGCGCGTCTCCATCTCGGGCGGCTGCAGCTCGGCGGTCATTCCCCATTCGAAGCGGGTGACGAGCCGGTGCTCGAGTTTTTCGATCTCGCTGGCGGGTCGGTCGCTCGAGAGGATGATTTGTTTGTGACCGTCGTGGAGGGAATTGAAGGTGTGGAAGAACTCCTCCTGCGAACGTTCCTTGCCGCCGAGGAACTGGATGTCGTCGATCATGAGGACATCGGCCTGGCGGTATTTCTTCCGGAATTTGAAGAGACTCCCGTGCTGGATACCGTCGATGAACTCGTTGGCGAACTGTTCGCTCGAGATGTAAAAAACCTTCGCGCTCTTGCGGGCGGCGAGGACGTGGTGGCCGATGGCCTGGAGCAGGTGGGTCTTCCCGAGGCCGCTGCCGCCGTAGATGAAGAGCGGGTTGTAGGTCTTGGCGGGGGCTTGGGCGACGGCTTGCGCGGCGGCGTAGGCGAAGTCGTTGTTCGTGCCGACGACGAAGTTATTGAAGGTATTCCGCGGGTTCATCCCGTGCGAGATGATGCCGGCGGTGGCGCGCACCGGGCGTTGGGTGCGGGTCGGCGCGGGGGTTTCGTCTTCGACGACGGGCGGCATGGCGTCGGAATCCTCGGACTGCCGGGCGACGATCTCGACCCGGCGGTCGCCGTCGACGACGTCGGCCACGGCTTCCTGAAGTAGGGACAGGTAATTGCTCTCGATGAAGAATTTGTGGATCGGATTGGGGACCGCGATGGAGAGCGTGACGCCATCGTCCGCGGTGACCGCTACGTCACTGAACCATCGGGTGAATCCATCTTCGCTGACGCGTTGCGCCACAACGATGGAGATGGCACCCCAAAGTTGCTGAAAATCCCCATTCATAAGTGACTTATGCACAGTCAGGAAACTCGGTGGTCCGAGGCTCGAGTGGACTCGATTTGGGTTACGTTTCCGTCACGTTTGGCGAAATTCACGGCTGCCGACGCTAGACGACCCGCTCGGTTGGGCGCAAGCGGATTGCGTAAAGTGTTGATTGCGAGCATGATTTGAAAGAATTCGTGGAATGTGGGGCTGGGGAGCGGTGGGAGAGGGTTGTGGCGGGTCGACCGTGAGGATTTGCGGCGTGGAACAGTCGTGAGTTTTAGTAGAGGAACACTTCACAAGTTATTCACAATGACCTTCGGTCCCTTCCGGACGACGCCGAGAGGCTAAAAATGGGGGGGTATTGGCTCAAGGATAAAGTGACGAAAACGCCTTAATTTAAGACGCTTTTTCGGGGCAAAATGGCTTGACCAACGCGGAGATCAAGAGCGCTCGGGGGTGTCCGCACGAAGCGGATGTCGGGGACCTGATTTCTTCGGGGTTTCCGGTCGAAACCGTGGAAGGTGGGCCGCTTTTATGGGGGTCTGCGGTGGGTGGCGGAGATCGATTTTCATCCCACGAGGCGTGGAATATCGGTGAGAGCATTTCGACGCCAGCCGGATAATTAGATCGGCTAAACGGGGCGGGGGCGTCCCGCCCGCCCGATTCGAACGCGGGGACGAGACGTCCCCGCCCCGCTTCCGTCTGCGGCTACTGAACGTCGGAAACCGTCTTCTCCGCGGGAGGCTGGCGGCTGATGAGGGCGCCGCAGGTGACGGTGAGGAGGCAGGTGATGGGGTAGAGCCAGACGAAGCTGATGGCGGGGCGGACGGCGGTCATCGTCTCCGCGGACATCCAGCCGAAACTGCGGAAGATGACGTAGAAGTCGGGGCGGACGACGGCGGTGAGGAGCAAACTCAGGCCGACGCCGAGCCAGAGGCCTTCGATGCGGGCGGGGACGCGGGCGAGGGCGAGGGCGAGGATGCCGAGCATGGGGCCGTAGGTGTAGGCGACCATTCCGAAGGCGAGGCTGAGGATGTCGATGTTGCCGTAGTTCTTGATCGCGTAGAGGACGAAGGCGGCTCCGGCCAGAAAGATGCCCCAGACGACGACGGCGATCCGGGAGTCGCGGAGGAGGCGTTTCGTGTCGCCGCTTTCCAGGGCTTTTCCGCCGTGGATGACGGACATGGAGGTCTGCGAGAGGGCCGCGAGGGCGGAGTCAAGGCTGGAGATGGCGGCGGCGAAGGCTCCGGCGAGGACGAGGCCGGTGAGGCCGGGTGGGAGGACGGTGGTGATCCAGACGGGGAAGACGTTGTCAGCGTCTTCGGCAAACGTGGCGGCCTCGGCGGGGGTCGGGACGAATTGCTGATACCAAACGAAGAGACCGGCTCCGACCATGAGCATGAGGACGGTGATGACCTGCGAGAAGCAGGAGCAGATGATGGCTTTGCGGGCGTCGGAGGCGTTCTTGCAGCAGAACATGCGCTGGGCGTTGAGCTGGTCGGTGCCGAAGGCGGCGAGGTTCTGGAACGGCATCGCGATGAGGGCGACCCAGAGGGTGAACTGGACGTCGGGATCGGTGGAGAAATCCCAGAGCGTCATTTTGCCCTCGTCGCCGGCGACGGTGAGGAGTTGGTCGAAGCCGCCGTCGAGGTGGCCGACGATCCAGCCGAGCGCGAGGAGGCCGCTGAAGAGGAAGAGGACGAACTGCATGGCGTCCGTCCAGATGACGGTCGTCATGCCGCCCATGAGGGTCCAGGCGATGGCGAAGGCGGTAATCGCGAGGATGGATTCGGTCATGCCGAGGGGCGTGACGGTTTTAAGAATGAGAGCGGTGACGAGGACGCGGACGCTTTGGCCGAGGATGGTGCCGAGCGTGAACATGGCGGTGGTGAGGACCTTGACGCCGGGGCCGAGGCGGTGGGCCATGTAGTCGTAGGGGCTGAAAATTTCGCGCTCGTAGTAGACCTTGGTGAGCCAGATGCCGACGATGAGTCGGGCGACGATTGAGCCGATGGCCCATTGGAGGTAGGTGAAGTTGCCGTCGAGGGCGAAGACGATGCCGGGGACGCCGATGAACGTGAGGGCGCTGATCTCGGTGGCGATAATGGAGGCGCTGACGGCCGGCCACGGGAGCGAGCGGCCGGCCAGGAAGAAATCTTTGATGGTCGCCTGCTTGCCGCGCATGAGGTGGCCGACGAGCGTGGTGAGCGCGAGGTAGCCAATGAGGATGCCCCAGTCGAGGAGAGTGAAGTTCGTGTGGATGGGGTCCATCAGGTGAATTGCGGATTGCGGATTGCGGATTGCGGATTGGCCGCGCGGCGGAGCGGGGATGTCCCGTCCTCGTGGATGCATTCGCTAGGACGTCCCGTCCTCACTCCCGTTGGCTTGCGGTTCACGCGTTGGCGGGGGGGAGGCGTTTTTGGAGGACCTTGCTGTTGCGGTTGCTCTGGTCGTAGCGGGCGCGGCGGGCGGGGGGGAGGTCGTCGGCGGTGGCTTCGAGGAATCCGCCTTTTTGCTGGAGGTAGCTGTAGGCCTGGGTCGAGAGCGCGAAGAGGCTGGTGAGTTTCTTTTGCCGGGCGAGCGTCTCGGTGAAGGCCATCAGTTTGCGCCCGTAGCCTTGGTTTTCGTGGTGTTTGCTGACGTAGAGGCAGGCGAGCTCGCCGCTGGCCTCGGCGGCGTGGACGTGGAGGGCGACGCAGGCGACGAGCTGGCGGTCGATTTCGAGGACCCAGTAGTCCTCGAGGTTCTCGAGGATCTCGTTGCGGGTGCGGCGGACGAGTTCCTCGTTGTCCACGGACTGGCGGATGAGGGTCATGATGCCGCGGACGTCCTTTTTGAAGATGCGGCGGATTTGTTGGTATTCGTTCGAATAGACCATCGTGCCGAAGCCTTCGTGGCTGAAGATCTCGGTGAGGAGGGCTTCGTTGACGGTGCCGTCGAGGAGGTGGGCGCGGGAGATGCCCTGGCGACAGGCGCGGGCGGCGTTTTCGAGTTTCGAAAGGAGGCCGGCGGGGGCGGGTGGCGTGGTGGCGCGGTGCCGCTGGACGAGGGTGGTGGTCTCGGCGATGGAGAGCTGGTGGGGCAGCCAGGTGGCGGCGTCGAGGTTGGTGGCGGTCGTGAGGAAAATGAGCTTGGCGGCGTGGAGGGCCTCGGCGATCTCGACCGCGATGGCGTCGGAGTTCACGCGATAGGTGCGGCCTTCGCCGTCGAAGCCGAGGGGGGGGACGACGGGGACGATACCTTCCTCGAGGAGGAGCTCGAGGGCTTTCGAGTCGACGCGCTCGACCTTGCCCGTGAAGAGCTGGTCTTTGCCCGCCAGGATGCCGGCGGGGTGGGCAATGATGGCGTTGAGATAGGCGGCGCGGAGGTCGACGGCGGAGAGGCCCTCCATGATGCGGTTGGTGAGGCCGATGGACGCTTCGACGCCGAGGGCGAGGGTGGGTTCGTCGGTGAGGCCGGTGCCGTCGGCGTTGGTGATCGCGACGCCGCGGACGGCGGCGAGTTCGGTGATCTGTTTGCCCGCTCCGTGGACGAGGACGGCGCGGATGCTGAGCGAGCGAAGGACGGCGAGGTCGAGGAGGATGTTCGGGAAATTCGGGGACGCGGCGATGTCGCCGTCGACGGCGATGACGAAGGTGCGTTCGCGGAAGCGCGGGACGTATTGGAGAATTTCGCGGAGGTCGGAGACGTTCACGGTCGAGGCGCGTTTATGGGTCGCGGGGCGCGGAATTGCAATGATGCAGGGAAATCCGGGGTGAGGGTTCGCGCGAAGGACGCTAAGATCGCCAAGGGGTCTCGGCGGATAGGTGTTGGGTCGCCCAATCGATAACCTCCTCCGTCGCGATCTGGGCGACAACGTCGAACGGGACCAGGACCTGATCCGCGACTTTAACGTTTCGTGGGGCGGCGTCGGATAGAAGGATGCGGTCCGGGGCTCGCAGAAAAGTATCCTGGCTGACCTGGAAAAATTCCAAGGTCGCGAAGCCATCTTGGATGAGAAGAGGGTTGGCGTCCGGCCCTCCGACAAACGGTTGGCTGACGCAGATTCTCGGAATGTGGCAATTGGCCGCGGGAGGTAACATCCCCTCGTAGCGGGTTTGATATTCGCTCAGGCTGTTGAGCAACATCCAACGCTGAAGATAGAGGACAGGATCGGGATTGACTCCGGCGTGGAAATGCCGTCCGGAGAACTCGGGGTCTTCGCGGAAGAGTTCGGAAACAATCCCAAACGAGTCGGAATGGGTCATCTTGAAAATCCGGCCCGGTTCGTCAGCGAGCCTGACGAGATCGTGTTCCGCTCCGCCGCGCTTGAATCGCAGCCCCGTCAGTCGTCGCTCAATTTCTGAGCTTTGCCCGCAGTGCAGACGGACTTTTTCGAGTATGTTACCAGTCCGCTCCCGAGGTCCTGCCCAATCGACTGGTGAACCCTCTTCTCGAATCCCTCCCAGCCGCCGCACGAGGTCACCCAGTCCGCCGCTTTCGGTGCCCGCATCTTCAATCTCCCGCCAGAATTGATCACTCGCCATTTGACAGCACCTCCGTTGGTGGACTCACCAGTTCCAGTTGGCTCGTAGTGGACCATTTTTGATCCGACTTTGATCGATGATTCAACGTGTTTGCTCATTTGGTGGTCGTCCCCGGGTGATATGGTTACCACGCATCGCGACTTTTTTTCACTATGATTCCAACGGTCCGCGGCTAGTCCTTCCGCAGCGTTCCGATGCCGCGATTAGCTATCAGTTGGATAACGCAGCGGTTCCGGGGGTTGATCCGGAGAGTCGGCTTTCGATCAGTTCGCGGAGGTGGGCGGGGTTCTCGAGGGCTCCGAGGGCTCCGAGGGGGTCGGCGGGGACGATTTCGCAGCGGGGGATGGCGGCGCGGAGGGTCTCGGGGAAATCGGTCGGGAAGCGGTCGGGGAGGTCGGGCCAGAGGACGGTGACGGGGGTGGCGACCCGGGTGAGCTGGGTGCGGACGTCGTAGAGGACGCGGCCGCGGAGGAAGGCGACGAGGGCGTGCTCGGCTCCGTATTGGGCGGCGCAGGTGGTGAGCAGGTCGACGATATCGTCGGCGGGAAGGGTGGGGTCGGCGAATCCGACTTTTTGCAACCAGGATTGGATAAAGGGGCGGCGGGCGAAGTAGTTTTTGTAAACGAAGGCGTTGAGGCCGGGGATGCGGGCGAGGGTGGCGATGCCCATCGGGAGGCGGCGGAGGGTGGCGTCGAGGCCGACGGGGGCGTAGAGGATGAGCTGGCGGGGGAGCTCGGGGTGCTGGACGGCGAGCTTGAGCGCGACGGCGGCGCCGACACCAGAAGCGACGAGGGTGGGGCGGCGGCCGGGGAGGAGTTCGCGGATGAGCTCGGCGAGGGCGAGGGCGTGGTCGTCGGCGTCGAGGCCGGGGGCGGGGCGTTCGGATTCACCGAACCCAATCAAATCGGGGGCGATGACGGTGTGGTTGGCGGCGAAGTCGGGGTAGACGCGGGACCATTCGAAGGAGGAAGCTCCGAGGTAGGTGCCGTGGATGAAGATGATGGGCTCGCCGGAGCCGGAGACGTGGTAGACGATCTCGCCGACGGAGGTCGGAACGACGCGGGTGGCGAAGATGGCGGGGGAAATCGTCTCGGGGATCGGCTGCCGCATCGCGCGCTGCATGCGGTAGCGGACGGCGAGGGCGACGGTGCCGAGGAGGCCGACGCCGAGACCGAGGCCAAGGGCGGGTTTCTTTTTCAACGGGAGGCGCAACGCGGATTGGACGGTTGGATTTGAACAGAGCACCGGAGGCTGGGAAGCCTCGGGGCAGACTGCATTGGCTCTGGAATGCAGCCCGAAGGGCGAGAGGAGCGGGAGCGACCGAGTCAACACCGCCGATGGGAATAGGACTACGGGCTTTGAACAAAAAGTATCGCGGGGAACGAAGGCAATACAATTGCGGGTGGAGGGTGAGGATTCTCCGCTGAGGCGCGGAGGATACGCGAAATGAGGATGCGGGGCGGATGGTGAGAAGGTGTAAATCAGAGATGCTTCGCTTTGCTCAGCATGACAGCTTTGGGGGAATGGTTGCGCCCTGTTTGCGGGCGCGGAGGAGTCGGAGGGTGGTTCGCAGAAGGGGAAGGTGCGCGGTGTCTTTGGGGCGGGCGCAGAAGACTTTGCTTTTGATGATGCGGGTGAGCGGGAGAACGGCGACTTCGGTGCCGTTCCAAGTGAGTCGGACGGCGCGTTTCCATTCAGCGTCGAAGGTTTGGAGTCCGTCGACGCGGTAGAGAAAATTCACGAGTGAGTCGTCGCTGAGAGCGATGACGGTGCGGGCGAGGATGGTGGCATCGAGCTTCTGAGCGAGGTCGAGGAGGCGAACGTATTGGCGCTCGGGAAGGTCGACCCAGATGTCGGTGTCGAGGGTGGTGGCGGGAGTCCCTTGCAGGATCGCGGCCGACATGCCGGCTATCTGAAACCGAATGCCTTCCGCTTCGAGTGCTCGAACAAGCCGTGCGAGCGGAGGAAGTTTTCGTGGAGCGCCCACCGCTCGTCGGGGGTGGCGGCGAGGCTTCGTTCGAAGAGGATCCTCTCGGCTTCGCTGAGGCGGGTTCGGTTTTTTGCCGCTGGCAGAGCTGGGATCAGCTTTTTTTTTGCCATGGCGGGACGCTAGAGCGGTCAGGAGCCAGCGACAAGGCGGACTTTGCCGGTGCCTTTGGTGATGTGGCCGATGGGTTTGGCTCTCGTCTTTTTGGCGATGGCGGGGGCGTCCTTTTCGGAGACGATGAGGACCATGCCGATGCCCATGTTGAAGACTTGGTGCATCTCGTCGGTGGGGACTTTGCCGCCTTCACCGATGAGGGTGAAGATGGGGGGGACGGTCCAGGTCGTCGTGTCGACGACGGCGTTGCACTTGCGCGGCAGGACGCGGGGGAGGTTGTCGACGAGGCCGCCGCCGGTGATGTGGGCGGCGGCTTTGAGCGTGCCCTCGGGGAGGCTGGCCATGAGGGGTTGATAGTTTTTGTGAACTTTCAGGAGTTCGCTCGCCAACGTGCCGTTGATGCCTTCGACCATGGACTCGGGCTTGAGCTTGAGCTGGCGGAAGAGGACGTCGCGGGCGAGGGAGTAGCCGTTGGTGTGGAGGCCGTTCGACGGGAGGCCGAGGAGGACGTCGCCGGGGGTGACGCGGGAGCCGTCGAGCATTTTAGGCCGGTCGACGATGCCGACGATGGTGCCGGCGACGTCGTATTCGCCAGCCTGATACATGCCGGGCATCTGGGCGGTTTCGCCGCCGATGAGGGCGCAGCCGCCTTCGCGGCAGGCTTTGGCGAAGCCCTTGAGGATCTCGGAGAAGATGGCGGGGTCGAGGCTGGCGCTGGCGAGGTAGTCGAGGAAGAAGAGGGGCTTGGCTCCGATGACGGCGATGTCGTTGATGCAGTGATTAACGAGGTCCTGGCCGATGGTGTCGTGGCGGCCGGTGAGGAAGGCGACCTTGAGCTTGGTGCCGACACCGTCGACGCTGGAGACGAGAACGGGCTCGGCCATGCCGGTGAGGTCAGGCTGGAAGAGGCCGCCGAAACCGCCGATCTGACCGAGGACTTCGGGGCCGTGGGTGGAGCGGACCTGGCGCTGGATGCCGCGTTTGACCTTGTTACCCAAGTCGACGTCGACGCCGGCGGTGGCGTAGGCCTTTTTCGATTTCGGATTTCGGATTTCGGATTTCGGATTTTTCGGCATCGGAGTGGCGGTGCGTGGGGCGTGGCGGGTGCTTGGTTGCGATCTGCCCTGATCTGAATGGCCGGATTGGTATTCGGATGCGGCTGGGGACGGTGGCGCTTGGTGTTTTAGTGTAAGCCAGAGATTGCCTCTCAGTGACGGGTTTCAAAGTGAGAGGCTGTCGATGGCTCTTCGCTTCGCTCAGAATGACAGGGTTTGGAGGGGGGGGCGTTTGGGGCGCTTCGGGTGGGTTGGTTGCGTTGGGGTCTAGGAGAGTCTTTCTGGGAAGAGGGGGGGTTGGTTGGTTTCGGGTTCCAAGAGGCGGGCTTGGTGGCGGCGCTTTTCCATGAATAGCTTGTCGAAGGATTCGTCGTAGGGGAGCGGGTATTGGCCGTTGAAACAGGCGATGCAGAAGTTGGACTCGGGTAGGCCGGTGGCGGCGACCATGCTGTCGACGTCGAGGTAGCCGATGCTGTCGGCTCCGAGGTAGTCGCGGATCTGCTCGATCGTCATTTGATTCGCGATCAGCTTCTCGGGGTCGGGGAAGTCGATGCCGTAGTAACAGGCGTGTTTGTGGGGGGGGCAGGAGACTCGGAGGTGGACTTCGGTGGCGCCGGCTTCGCGGAGATTCACGACGCGGGCCCGGGCGGTGGTGCCGCGGACGACGGAGTCGTCGACGACGACGACGCGTTTGCCGCGGACGGCTTCGCCGATGAGGTTCAACTTGACCCGGACGTTGAAGTCGCGGATGAGCTGGGTGGGCTGGATGAAGGTGCGGCCGATGTAGTGGTTGCGGACGAAGGCGAGGTCGAAGGGGATGTTGAGTTCGTTGGAGAAGCCGAGGGCGGCGTAGATGCCGGAGTCGGGGACGGGGACGACGATGTCGGCGTCGACGGGGTGGAGGCGGGCGAGTTCGCGGCCCATCTGGACGCGGACTTCCTTGACGTTCATGTCGTCGATGGTGCTGTCGGGGCGGGCGAAGTAGACGTATTCGAAGATGCAGAAGGATTTGCGCGCTCGGCGGAAGGGCCACTCGGAGCGGATGCCCTTCTCGTCGATGATGACGACTTCGCCGGGCTCGATCTCGCGGATGAATTCGGCGTGGATCAGATCGAAGGCGCAGGTCTCGGAGGACAGGACGTAGGCGCCGTCGAGTTTGGCGAGCGAGAGGGGGCGGAAGCCGTGGGGATCGCGGACGCCGATGATCTCGTGCTCGCCCATGATGACCATGGAGAAGGCGCCTTCGAGGCGGCGGAGGGCGGCGAGGGGGCTGGCGGTTTTGTCGGGCTTGGCGAGGAGGTGGAGGACGATCTCGCTGTCGACGGTGGTCTGGAAAATGGAGCCTTCGCTTTCGAGTTCGAGGCGGAGTTGGGCGGCGTTGACGAGGTTGCCGTTGTGGGCGACGGCGAGCTGACCGCGGGCGGTGTCGACGACGAGGGGTTGGGCGTTTTTAAGGTTGCTGGAACCGGTGGTGGAGTAGCGGACGTGGCCGATGGCGCGGGTGCCTTGAATGTGGTCGAGGGCGTCGTTGCCGAAAACGCCGGAGACGAGGCCCATGCCTTTGTGGGTGAGGAAGGGCGCTCCGGAACCGACGGTGGAGGCGATGCCGGCGCTCTCCTGGCCGCGGTGCTGGAGGGCAAAGAGGCCGTAGTAGTTGAGCGTCGAGGCGTTCGGGTGATTGAAGACGGCGAAGACGCCGCACTCGTGGCGGGGGCGGCCGTCGGATTCGGGCTCGGCGGCGGGCGGTTGTGGGCTTTCGCGGGTCATGGGTTCATGGGACCGATCGAAGGATCGGTCGAATCGTCTTCGGAATCGCCGTCTTCGGAGTCGTCGTCGGACTTTTTCTCCGTGTCGAATTCCGAGGAGCCGGCGGGGGTGAAAACGATGCTGCGCCCCTTGAGCCAGGAGTCTTCGAGGCTCGTGTGAAGGGCTTCGAGTTGGGCCTTGGTTTCGAGGCGGTATTCGATGGTGCCCGAGTGGGTGGTGGTCGGATATTCCTTGATGACCTTGGCCCAGATGGGATCGCCGGGGATGACGCGGGTGGCGGCGGCCTGGGCGGCGGTGAGGGCGCGCTCGGCGGTCTGGCCGACGGGGCCGGGGGCGCTGATGGGCTCGATGAAGTAGAAACGGGGCTGGAAGACGCCGGAGGTGCTGACGTTCACCTCGGTGACGCGGGCGGCGCCATCGAGGACGTATTCCTGGGAGCTGACGGAGTTGATCGAGTCGTGGGCGACGAGGTAGGTGCCACCGGGGAGGTCGGCCTTCCAGTAGGTGATCGTGTCGTAATTCGTGGGCTCGGGCGTGTCGTCCTGGCCTTCGGGGGTGGGGGTGGGCGTGGGTGGGTTGCCGCCGGGGATCTGGGCGCTCGCGGATTGAATCGCAACGCTGAGGAGGACGGCGGACGGGATCAGGAGTCGGCGGATCATGGTCGGATCAGAGTGGCAGCAGGTCACGCGAGAGGCGAAGTTCCGGCTGTCCGGCGGAATATAAATGCCACGACCACGGTTGCCAGCTTTCCTTGCGCCAGTGGAAGACGAAGGGCTCGTCGATGGCTTGGAGGCGACCGAGGGCGAGCTGGGCGAGGCCGGTGCCGTTCCCTTGGAAGGCGAGTTTCACGCTGACCGTGGCGCGGGGTGAGTCGTCGCCGGTGAGGGCGATTTGCCAGTCGGTGGGGGTGATTTCGAGGTAGAAAAATTGGCTGAAGCCCTGGGAGGCGAGTTCGATGATGCCGGAGCGATCGAGGCCCCAGGCGTCGGCGTAGTCGGGCGAGAGGGTGTCGCGGACGTCGTCCCAATCGCGGTTCTCGACGTCGGTGAGGAGACGTTCGGTGGCCTTTTGGATCTGACGGCGGGGTTGGAATTCGAAGACGCACCACGCTGCGGCGAGGAGTGCGAGGATGGAGGCGGCGAGGAGGATGGTTTTGCGGGTCATGGTGGTGGGTGAGGTGGTGGTGGTGGGTGGCTCGTAGCTGGTTGCGGGTGAGGTGAGAAGCCAGAGATGCTTCGCTTCGCTCAGCATGACAGGTTTTATTGGGGGCGCTTCTCGCTGGGGAAGTGGTGGCTTCGCCACTTGGGTTGGGTCGGCGATTGCAAATCGCCGCTCCTTGAAGGGGTGATTGGTTTGCTGGTGTGGGCGTTTTTGTTCAACACTCGGTCAATGATCCGATACCGACCGAACGTGGCGCTCATATTACGCGATGCCGAGGGGAGGATTCTCATTGGCGAGCGGATCGACGTGGCGGGGGCGTGGCAGTTTCCGCAGGGCGGCGTCGACGCGGGGGAGTCGGTGGAGGTGGCGCTGGAGCGGGAGGTGCGGGAGGAAATCTCGCTCGGTGCGGCGGATTACCGGGTGGTGGATCGGAAGGGGCCCTACCGCTACGAGTTTGCGGGGGGGCGGACGAAGCATGGGTTTGGCGGGCAGGAGCAGACTTATTTTCTGGCGGAGCTGGTGGGAAACGAGGCGCGAATTATGAGGGATCCGGAGACGCCGGAGTTCCGGGCGGTGCGGTGGATCGAGCCGGGGGAATTCCGGCTCGAATGGGTGCCGGAGTTCAAGCGCGGGGTGTATCGCGAGGTGCTCCGTGATTTTTTTGGCATCGAAATCTGAACGTTTCGGCGAATTTGTTGTCGCGTTAATGCAAATAAGTTTGACGGGGCGCGGAGAATCAAGAGTCTGCCTGCGATTATGTTTACTTTGACGGCGTTTACGGTGATGGCGAGCACTCTGCTCGGGTGTGTGTGGTGGGTCTGCCGCAACGACGAGGACGTCTCCTAGCAACGCGGACGCCGGCGATCCGGGTGGGGATCGAAGAAGGCGACCGCGCACGGATGAATGCGCGATAATTGGAAAACTTTCCGCTGGCGATTGGCGGACTTACCGGCGACCGAGCCTTCGCTCGATCCGTTCACGATCCGCGGAGCGGAGCCGGACGAGGCGTCGGTGGTTGCCCGGACGATTCTGACTGCGTTTTCGCAGGATTTGGGGTGGAGCGAGGATTCCCGCGTTTACCTCGAGGGTTTGGAGGCGAAGTGCGCGACGGCGTTTTCGGTCGATCCCGCGCTTTGCATCGTGATCCAGCACGGGGCGCGGATCATTGCGGCTTCGTTGCTGAGTGCGGCACCCGACGCCGCGAATCATCTGCTGACCGGCCCCAGCGTCCTGCACGAATACCGCAGCCGCGGCATCGGATCGGTCCTACTGCAGGCGTCGCTCAGCCGGTTGCGGGATGAGGGATTGGAGGTCGCACGGGGCCTGATTCCGACCGTATCGCCGGCGGCGAGGTTCGTTTATCCGAAGTTTGGTGGCGTCGCCGAGTCGCTGCGCGTCGAGTCCGCTCCGATTGCGGCTTAGAGCATTTCTAGAGGATCTGGCGGTCTCCGCGGGAGCCGATGAAAACGGGGCGAGGACGTCTCGTCCTCGGGTTTGGATCGGGAGGGCGGGACGCCCTCCCCCCGTTTGGCTGATCGAATCGTCTGGAACAGTTGAAGATGTTCCAGCGGATCCCGAGGTCAGCTCGCTTCGCGACCCAGGTCGGCGAGGTGGGTGATCTTTTGCAGTGTTTCGTTGATGAGGGCGAGCTGCGAGCGCAGGATCTCCAGAATCGACATGGGTAGTGGCGTGTCGAGGGCGTCGCTGTAGGATTCCACGGCGTGTTCGTCGCCTCGCTGGCACTCGGCGAGGATGGCGGCGCGGTCGTTGGAGCTGATGGCCTGCTTGAGGTTGATCCAGCCACGGTGGAGCGTGGCAACGACACTGGAGGATGCCGACGGGTCGCCGCCAAATCCGGCGGAGAGGCCCTGGAGTTCGGAGACGAAGGCCTGGCGCCGGGAGCTGAAGGTCGTGAAGATCGCCGAGAGATCGGCGTCTTCGGTCGAATCGGCGGCGAGTCGGTAGCCTTCCGCCCCGTCTTTGGCGGTCTGGGTGAGGTCATCGAGAACTTTGAGGATTTCGTCGTTGGTCATGGGGGCAGGATGTCGGGATTGGGCGGAAGCCGCCACCCGAGCCGGGTATAAGGGGACTCCCTCATACGAAGACGCCTTCTTGCTCGCCGTGGCCTGGGGGACCTGCCTACAAGCTGCGATGGAGAAGAAGAAATTTTCGGAGCTGGGTCTTTCGCCCGAGGTGCTCAAGGCGGTGGAGAAGATGGGGTTCGAGGAGGCTTCGCCCATTCAGACGGAGGCGATCCCAATTTTGCTCGAGGGACGCGACGTGGTGGGGCAATCGCAGACCGGCTCCGGCAAGACGGCGGCATTCGCGATCCCGGTGATCGAGCGCGTGGACGCGGCGAACAAGGTGCCGCAGGCTTTGATCCTGTGCCCGACGCGGGAGCTTGCGGTGCAGGTCGCCGAGGAAGTGGCGAAACTCGCCGCCGGCAAGCGCGGCGTGAGCGAGCTGCCGATTTACGGTGGCGCCTCGTATGAGCGGCAGAATCGCGGCCTTCGCGATGGGGCGCAGATCATCATTGGCACGCCGGGGCGAGTGATGGATCACCTGGATCGCGGGACGCTCAAGCTGGATCAACTGTCCACCATGGTGCTCGACGAGGCCGACCGGATGCTCGACATGGGCTTCCGCGACGACATTCAAACTATTCTCGACCAAACGCCGGAGGATCGGCAGACGGTTTTCTTCTCGGCGACGATGCCGCGGGGGATTCAGGAACTCGTCAAACGCTACACGAACGATCCGGTGATGCTGCGGATCGAGTCGAAGGGGACGACCGCTCCGGACATCGATCAAATTTATTACGAAGTCGACCGCCGCTCGAAGCTCGAGGCGCTGTGCCGGATCATCGATCTCGAAGACGTGAGGTGTTCGATCGTTTTCTGCGCGACGAAGATGATGTGCGATCAGCTCACCGAGCACCTGGCGGCGCGGGGATACGTCGCGGACAAATTGCACGGCGACATCACGCAATCGGCGCGCGAGCGGGTGATGAAACGGTTCAAGGAGCACCGGATCGAATTCCTGGTCGCCACGGACGTGGCGGCTCGCGGCCTCGACGTGGACGACATCGAGGTCGTGTTCAACTATGACCTGCCGCACGACGGCGAGGATTACGTTCACCGCATCGGTCGGACGGGCCGGGCGGGTCGCAGTGGGCGGGCCATCACGTTCGTGGCTGGGCGGGAGGTGCGGAAGCTCGAGAGCATGATCCGATACACTGGCGGCAAGATCCGTCGCGAGCGGGTGCCGACCCTCGAGCAACTCGAGGAGAAGCGGGCGAACGTGACGTTCGAATCATTGCGCGAGACGCTCGAGAAGGGGGATTTTCCGAAGCAGGAGGATCTGATCGACCGGTTGTTGAGTCAGGATTTCTCGCCGACCGACATCGCGAGCGCGGCTTTGCATCTGCTGGTCGCCGAGACGAAATCGGGGGCGGCCAACGAGGACATTCCGATGGGCCGCGAGTATCAGGATCGGGGTGACCGGGGGGATCGGGGTGATCGAAAATCCCGGGGTCCGCGGGACCGGGACGACCGGGGCAGCTACGGCGACCGGGATTCGCGCCCGGCGCGGGGACCGCGCGGGCGGGCCGACGAGGCGGTCGAGGCGGGGATGACGCGGTTGGTGTTCATGGCCGGGAAGTTGAGCAGCATGCGTCCGGCGGACATCGTCGGGATGATCACGGGGCAGACGAGCTTCGGCAAAGAGAAGATCGGGGCGATCGTGCTGGCGGAGAAACACACGACGGTCGACGTCGCGGACGAAGCGGTGCAGGACGTGATCGCGGAGTGCAACGGGTTGAAGTTCAAGGGCCGGAAGATGGCGGTGTTCGTTTCGAATTAGGGAGGGGGGGAGGGCGTCCCGCCTTCTCGATTCAGGGTTGTGAGGACGAGACGTCCTCACCCCGTTTGCGAACGAGGGCTTGCGCCCCTTGAGTTGATGCTCTGGAAGATCCTCACTCGACGGCCCTTGTGACCGCTTGGAGGATCTTGAGCTGGCGTTGCTCGAGGGCGTTTCCGAGTGGGGTGAGGGTGAGCCAGTAGAGGGCGGCGACGATCAGGAGGATCAAGGGCGAGCCGATGATGCCGATCCAGGGGGCGGGTCGGCCGAGGATGACGCCGGCCAGGGTTTCGGCGATGAGGGGGGCGGCGACCGGGAGGAGGAGGATGGGAAGGGTGAAGGTGAAAACGAGCAGGGCGACCATGACCTGGGGGGAGGTCTGGGAGGGTTTGAGGGTGCCGGGTTGGACGTGGTAGGGGAGGTAGATCGACGTGGCGTTGCCGGCGACGAGCACGAGCAGGGTCGCGGCGGCGCCTTGGAACAAGGCCTCGACGAGGGCGAGCGGCGTGACGTCCCAGACGAGGGCGAGGAGGCCGAGCAGGGTCGCGACGAGTCCGAGGACGAGCGGGAAGAGGGCGAGGTTTTTGCCCAGGAGGATGTCGCGTCCGGCGAGGGGCGAGAGGACGAAGGTGCGGAAGCCGTCGCGGTCGGCTCCGAATTGGTTGGCGTAGAGCTGATTGACGATCATGAGCGCGAGCGTGATGCCGCCGAAGAGGGACCAGGGGCGCAGGGAATCGGGCAGGACCTCGGGGCCGGGTCGCAGGAAGAGGATGGCGAAGATGACGACCATGGCGGCGGCGCTGCCGAGGGCCATCTTGAGCTCGGGGGCGCGACCGATGCAACGGAGGGTGGCGGTGGCGATGGCGGCGACTTCGTCGGTGACGCCGGGGAGGGTGCGTTCGAGGAAGGCGACGGATTCGGAGGCGGCGCGGGGGTTGGATTTTTTGGAACCGTCGTTGGAGCCGGCGTAGAAGCGGGCCGTGGAGCGGTAGGCTTGGTTGAAGCCGAGGAGGGCGAGGAGGAAGAGGCTTCCGCCGGCGAAAAGGGCGGGGAGGACGTTGACTTCGGCCGACGCGATGGAGCGGGCGGAGAATCCGACCCAGAGGGGCGGGGCGAAGCGGTGGGCGGTCTCGAGCGTGGCCGGGAGGCTGGCCTCACCGGCCCAGGACGTCGGGGCGGCGTCGGGGTCGCGCATGAGGTTGAAGTAGAGATTGGGCGCCTGCGCGACGAGCATGACGGCGACGGTGACCCAGACGATGACGGAGCGTTTGCGCCGGGCGTTGATCATGAGGGCGGAGAGCCAGCCGCGGAGGCAGTAGGTCCAGGCGGTGACGGCGAAGAGGAGGCCGAACGCGGGGAGCGCGATGAGGGCGAATTCCCAACCGCGGCCGACGACGAGGCCGGCGACGAGGCCCGCCATGGCGGGGGCGACGAGGATGAGACTGAGGGTGACGTGGGACGCGAGGTAGTTGATGAAGAAGGCTTCGCGCAGGGAGACCGGCAGGTGCATGAGCCGGGGGAGGTCGACGATCTCGGAGCGCTGAAGCTCGCTGGCGATCCCGATGATCCAGAAGAAGAGGAACACGACGACGACGATGTCCCAGACGAGGAGGAGCATGTCGGGGGAGGCTTTGGTGAGGGCGGTCGAGCCGACGAGGATGCCGGTGGCGAAGGCGGAGAGCGCGGAGAGGGTGGCGCCGGCTCCGAGGAGGGTGGCGACGATGGCGCCGAGGCCGCTGTTGCGGGTCCACTGGTTGACGGCCAACCGCCAGCGGAGCCAGAGAATGGTGCGGAATTGGGCGGTATCCATCGGGTGGTTTGAAACGGAAGGCTGGCGAGGGGGATACAATACAGTTTTTGAACAGAAGGGCGCGAAGAACGCAAAGGGGTGAAAGGGGATTTCTTGGGCTCCCGCTGGCGCGGGTTGCCTTGGGGATTGAAGCAATTCGAGGACTCTTTGGTCGCTCTGCTGGACGAGGTGATCGCGTCGGCGTCGGGTTTCCTTACGTCGACCACTACGGCGGGTTCCAGGGGTTTTAGTCCTCCAGCCAGCTGAGGCGACCGAGGTCGGCGGACTCGTCGCCTACGGCGGCGAGGAAGCGGTCTTCGAGGGAGCCGGTGGCGGCGATGGTCTCCATGGTGGCTTCGTAGACGAGTTTGCCTTGGGCGATGATTCCCACGGTGGTGCAGAGTTTTTCCACGATCTCGAGGACGTGGGAGGTGACGAAGACGGTGGCTCCTCTGGCGCAGGCTCGGCGGAGCATGTCGCGGAGGATGCGGGCACTCACGGCGTCGACGCCTTCGAAGGGTTCGTCGAGGAAGAGAAGGTCGGGACGGGCGATGAGGGCGGCGGCGAGGGAGAGTTTTTTCTTCATGCCGTGGCTGTATTCGACGGTCAGCTTGCCCTTCTGGGTGTCGAGCTGCATGACGGCGAGGAGCTCTTCGCGGCGGGTGCGGAGGGTGTCGGCGGGGAGGCGGTGCATGCGGCCGACGAAGGTGAGGTATTCGCCGCCGGTGAGGTTGTCGAAGAGCGCGAGGTTCTCCGGGACGACGCCGATGCGAGATTTGACGGCCTTGGCGGCGGCGGGGTCGGCGAGGTCGTGGCCGAGGAGCTGGATCGTGCCGCTGGTCGGCGCGAGGAGGCCGGTGAGCATTTTGATCGTGGTCGACTTGCCGGCTCCGTTCGGGCCGAGGAAGCCGTAGAACGTGCCGGGGGCGACGGAGAGCGTGAGGTCGTCCACGGCGCGCGTGCCGTCGAAGACGCGGCTGAGATTTTCGGTGTGGATCGCGGGCGGCATGCGGGTCTGAACAAAAGGTAATGGAGGGAGGAATACAATGCGGATGCTTTTTGAACAAAAGGTCGCAAAGGTCGCAAAGAATTCGAAGGGTGATGGAGTCCGATTTTTCACCTTCTTTTCACGGTCGGTTCGTCGGGCGTTCATGGGGAGGTGGGAGGGTCGACGCATGGAAACGAACCGGATTCGGCTGCTGTCGTCGCGTGAGTGGATCGCATACTTTCGGAAGAACGCGCTTTCGGTGACGAGCGAGGATTTCAAGCCGGGGGCGGATCGGATCATGCCGACGGAGGTGCGGCGGGCTTTGGCGGGGTCGTTGCCGGCGTGGCAGCTCGGGGAGACTTCGGATGGGCGGCACCTGCGGGCGGCGGCGCGGCAATTCGCCCTGGCGCACGGGGATGCGGAATTTCTGGAGGCGGTGGACCTTTTCATCAAGGAGGAGCAGCGGCACGGGGCGGCGCTGGGGGATTGGCTGGACCGGGTGGGGATTCCGAGGAAGTCGCGGGATCTGGGTGACGGATTGTTTCGCGCGTGCCGATACGCGATTCCGAATTACGCGGTGTGGGCCTCGGTGGTCGTGATGGTGGAGTCGATGGCGGAGATTTATTACGCGGCGGTTCGGCGGATCACGCATTGTCCACGGCTGCGGGCGGACTGTGACCGGATTCTGCGGGAGGAGGTGCGGCACATTCAGTTTCAGTGCGAGCATCTGGCGGTGACGCGGCGGGGGCTGTCGCCGTGGATTCGGCGCGGGATCGGTTTGGTCGAAATGGCGTTTTATTTGATGGTGTGCGGCGCCGTTTGGGTGGGGCACGGGCGGGTGATGCGGTTGGCGGGGCTGTCGGGGCGGGAATTTTGGGGCGTGGCGATGGGGAAATTTCGGTTCGCGCAGAGGTTGATCGAGCGGGGGGTGGGTGATTCCGGGGTCGGAGGGCGGGCGGAGGTGCGGGTCGGGGTTGATCGTCGGTGAGGGGAGGCTTATAGCGGCGGATGCGGATTTTTGTGGATTTCGAGATTTCGGAGCGGGCGGCGGAGGCTTTGCGGGCCGGGACGGTGGGGCACGACCTTCAATTTGGGTCGAAGTTGTCGACGTCGGTCCTGGCGGCCGGCGCGGTCGACCCGGGGGTGGGCGAGGCGGAGGTGGTGTTCGGTCAGCCGGACGCGGGGGCGCTGGTGACTTCGGATCGGCTGCGGTTCGTGCAACTGAGTTCGGCCGGGATCACTCGGTATGACAACGCGGAGTTTCGTGGGGCGATGGAGGCGGCGGGCGTGGTGGTGTCGAACAGCTCGGCGGTCTACGCGGAGGCGTGCGCGGTGCACGTGCTGGGATTCATACTGGCGCAGGTGCGGACTTTGCCCTTGGCCCTCGGGAACGCGTGCGCGAACGGGTCGGAGGAATGGAAGGCGCTACGGGCGGATTGTGGGACGTTGCGCGGGGACCGGATTCTTATTCTGGGATTCGGCGCGATCGGGCGGCGATTGACGGAATTATTGGTTCCGTTCGGTGCGGAGGTGGTGGCTTATCGGCGGAAGCGGCGGGGGGATGAGGGGGTGCCGGTGGTCGAGACGGCCGGGGAGGTCGACGCGGAATTGGCGCGGGCGGATCACGTGATCAATATCCTGCCGGCGAGCGCGGAAACGGGCGGGTTTTTCGACGCGAAGCGGATCGGTGGGATGAAACGCGGGGCGGTGCTCTACAACATCGGGCGGGGGACAACGGTGGATCAGGACGCGCTGGGGGCGGCGTTGGGGTCGGGTGCGCTGGGGGCGGCTTGGTTGGACGTGACGGAGCCGGAGCCGCTGCCGGCGAATCATGCGCTGCGGGCTTTGGGGAATTGCTTCGTTACGCCTCACATCGCGGGCGGGCGGGGGGATGAGACGCTCGCTCTGGTCGAGCATTTCGTGGCGAATCTGCGGCGTTTCGAGGCGGGGGAGGGGTTGGTGGATCGGGTGATGTAGCGGGGGGGAGTGCGGCTTCGCCGGGTTGGGGGGCTTCGGGCTGGAAGCCCGAAGCGGCGAGCTGGAAGCTCGCGGTCCCCCTGCGGGTCGCGATCCCCGGCGGGGCTAGCGCCGCTTGGGGTCGGAGATGCGGATGGCTCCGGTGCCGGGCTTTTTGGGGTTCATTGCTTGATCTTCGGGGATCCAGCCTTGTTGGGCGGAGTAGGCGGAGAGGGTGGCGGTGATCTCGCGGGCGGTGCGGCGGATGTCGTCGGTGAGACCGGGGAGGATACCGGCTCCCGCGCCGGCGACGACTCCCCCAACGCCGAAGATGATGGGGCCGACGACGGTGAACGGATTTGCGCTGACGATGACGCCGGGCATGGCGTTCGATCCGCCGCTGGTGCGGACCGCGAAGAGTGGGGTGGGTGGGTTGGTCGAGAGGTCGTAGACGCTGGCGGTGGTCACGACCTTGGTGCCGCCGGAGCCGAAGCCGAAGATGGTGCGCAGGGCGCGGCTGCCTTGGTTGACCCGGTCGAACTCGCCGGTGATGAGCCAGGCGTTGCCGCGGGGGAGGTCGGCGTCGGCGGCGAGGGGCTCGGCGGCGGTGAGACTGCGGTCGATCTTCTTGACGAGCTGGGCGGTGAGCTTGTCGGCGATGTCGCGCTGGAAGGCGGCAAGCCGCTCGCCGTCGCGGTCGGCGCGGATATTCTCGGCGGGTGTCGCGAAGTCGCGGACGTAGATGCGCTCGGGGAGACTGTCGGGATTCTCCATCGGGACGGCGTCGGTCTTGACGGCGGTGACGGAGGCGCAGCTGGCGAGGAGGGCGAGGACGGGGATGGCCGCGAGGCGCGGGAGGTTATTGATCACGGTTTGGAGGTTACACGGAATCGGTGGACTCGGCGAGTTTCCGCTGGGATCTCGTGGATTGCGGTCGTCGCGGCGGACAGATACTGATTTCGGATGAGAAATTTTTTCAGTGCGGTGACGATCTGTGGATTGGTGGCGATGGGGACGCTGAGCGCGAAATCGGTCGAGGGGGTGGATGTGCCGGGGTCGGTGACGGTCGCGGGGACTTCATTGAAACTGAACGGCACGGGGGTGCGGTCGATCAAGTTGGCGTTCATTCCGATCAAGGTTTACGTGGCGGCGTTCTTTGCGCCTTCCCAATTGGGATCGGCGGGCGCGGTGATGGGCTCCGAGGGGCCGCTCGAGTTCCATTTCACGTTCCTGCGATCGGCGAATCAGGGGCAGGTCGACGATGGTTGGAACAAGCAGTTCGATTTCAGCGTGACCGATCCCTACGACGGGTTCGAGGCGGACCGGAAGGCGTTCGTGGCGATGTTCGATCCGATCGGGAAGCTGGAGACGCAGCGGGTCGTGTTGGTGGGCGATGAGACGAAGGTCTACGATGGTGGGTCTTACAAAGGCTCGGTGGAGGGGAAGGATTTCCAGCAGGCGTTTCTGAGTTTGTTCTTTGGGCCGAAGCCGGCGGCGGAGTCGCTCAAGCAGGGTCTGCTCGGCAACTAACGCGGCGACGACCGGGCGGAGAGCGGGCTGCGATGGGTTCTCGGATGATGGTTCGGCAATGGGTGCGATGGGCCGCGGTGGCGGTCGTGCTGGGGGCGGTCGTTGGGTGCTCGGATCGGCGGGGTGATCTGGTGCGGGAATTCGTGGCGGGGAATCCGCCGGAGAACGCTTCGCTGGTCGAGGTGACGGGGGAGTTTCCGCTCGAGGCCATCGGCGACGGGCGCTTTCGGACGTCCGTGCCGGTGCGGTATCGGACGCGGCGGGAGATGGTGACGATCTTCGATGGGTTTGGGGTGGAGAGTGCCGGGGCGCTGGCGGCGAGGCTGGACGCGGTAAGAGATTGGGCGGCGGGACGTTTGCCGGAGGGGGCGGCGTTGCGGACGTCGATCGAGCGGACGTGGCAGCAGGCGCGGTATGGATTTTTGCTCAAGCGGGTCGAGCATTCGGCGGGGTCGGAGCTGCCGGCGCTGGTGACCTTGGAACTTCGGCCGACGGTGGAGGGCGGCTGGGTGATCGAGGAATCGGGGAACACGCTCGAGCTGACGGGCGAGACGGTGGTGCGGCCCGAGATTCCGGTCGTCGGGACGGAGGCGGCGGGGCGGGCTTTGGCGGAGGTGGGCGTGGTCGTCGCTGGGTTGGAGGCGTTGCGGGCGGACTGGGAGGCGGCTTTTGCGCGGCGGGCGGCGGAGGCGGAGGCGGCTTTGCGGGAGCGGTTGGCGACGGGGTTGGCTTATCCGGGGACTTTGGGTGGCGAGGCGGTGCGGATGGTGATCTCGCGTGGGGTCGATCGGGACGCGGAGGTGATGGCGGTCGTGACGACGTCGGGGACGCCGCGGGCGGCGGCGCGGTTCGTGGGGGGCGTGTCGCCGACGGAGGACGGGGGCGCGGTGTGGCGGGGGCGGCGGGTCGAGGTGATATCGGGTGGGGCGGGGGAGCTGGACGGGGTGGAGCGGATGGAGCTGCGCGTGGAGGGTGAGGGGTTGGCGGGGAGCGGGGTGCGGTTCTCGCGGGGGGAAGTGGTGGATCTGATTCCGGAGATTTAAGAGGCTGGAGTGCGGCTTCGCCGGGTTTGGGGGGCTTCGAGCTGGAAGCTCGAAGCGGCGACCTGGAAGGTCGCGGTCCCCTTGCTTTTCTTTTTGGTTTTGGGGACGGTGTTTTACGTGATGACCAGTTCTGAGATTCGGCAGTCGTATTTGGATTTTTTCGCTTCGAAGGGGCACTCGGTGGTGCCGTCGTCCAGCCTGATGCCGGACTCGCCGAACCTGCTCTTCACGAACGCGGGGATGAACCAATTTGTCCCGATCTTCCTGGGTCAGAAGGCACCGGACGTGAGCCGCTGGGCGGGGGGCGTGCCGGGGCGCGACACGCGGGCGACGGACACGCAGAAGTGCATTCGCGCGGGCGGGAAACACAACGACCTCGAGGATGTTGGGCTGGATACCTACCACCAGACGTTCTTCGAGATGCTGGGAAATTGGAGCTTCGGCGATTACTTCAAAGCGGAGGCGATCCGGTGGGCTTGGGAGCTGGTGGTGGAGCGGTGGGGATTCCCGGCGGAGCGGCTTTACGCGACGGTTTACGCCCCGGGGGAAGGGGATCCGAGCGAGTTCGACCAGGAGGCGTGGGATCTTTGGGCGGAGCTTTTTCGCGCGGTGGGACTCGATCCGGCGGTGCAAATCGTCAACGGGAACAAGGCGGATAATTTCTGGATGATGGGCGAGACGGGGCCGTGCGGGCCTTGCTCGGAGCTGCACGTCGATTTGACGCCCGCCGGGGATACGCGGGGGTCGCTGGTGAACGCGGGGGACGCGCGGTGCATCGAGATTTGGAATCTCGTGTTCATTCAGTTCAACGCGAATCCGGACGGGTCGTTCGTGCCGCTGCCGGCGCAGCACGTGGATACGGGGATGGGGTTCGAGCGGGTGACTTCGATCATTCAGGGGACACGGGGGTTCACGGATTTTGCGAACGCGAAGATCTCGAATTACGAAACGGATATCTTCCGGCCGATCTTCGACGAGCTGGAGACGATGAGCGGGCGGAAATACGGGTCGACTCTGCCGATGGCGGGGTCGGCGGGTGAATCGGACCAGGAGCGGGGTGACGTGGCGTTTCGGGTGATCGCGGATCACATCCGGACGTTGACGTTTTCCATCGCGGATGGGATTCAGCCGGGGAACTCGGACCGAAATTACGTCCTGCGGCGAATCCTGCGGCGGGCGGTGAAATACGGGCGGGAGCTGGGGTTTCACGAGCCGTTTTTCTACAAATTGTCGGACGTGGTCGTGCGATCGATGGGCGATGTCTTTCCGGAGTTGCGGCGGCAGCAGGGGCACATTCGCGAGGTGCTGCACATGGAGGAGGAGGCGTTCAATCGGACGCTGGATCGCGGGATCGCGATGTTCGAAAGCGAAGCCGAAAGGCTGGGGAGCGCGACCTTCCAGGTCGCTGCTTCGAGCTTCCAGCTCGGAGCTTCCCCCCAATCGCCCGCCGCGGGCGCTCGCTACTGGAAACGCCGCCTCCCGCACTACGAACGTCCGCACGGCATCTACCACGTGACTTTTTCGACACGGGACCATCGCATCCTGACCGAGCCGGCGCGCGACGTCGTCATGAACTCGCTTCGGCACTTCGATGGCCGACGCTACGAACTCTACGCGGCTTGCGTGATGCCGGACCACGTGCACGTTTTGCTTCAGCCTATGGTCAACGGCGGGGATGCCGTTGGAGAGCCGAGCTTCTTTGGACTGGCGGAGATTTTCCATTCGCTGAAATCGTTCACCGCGAATGAGGTCAACAAGCTGGAGGGTCGAGAAGGGGAGCAACTCTGGGAGAACGAATATCACGACCGGCTCATGCGGTCGGATGCCGACGTGGAGGAAAAGTTTCACTACGTGCTTTCGAATCCCTGGCGGTCGGACGTCGTGGGACCGGAGGAGGATTATTCGTGGATTTGGTTTCGGGGGCGGGCGGAGGCTGCGGGTGCGGGAAGTGCGGCTTCGCCGGGATTGGAACGTGGCTCCGAGCTGGAAGCTCGAAGCGGCGACCTGGAAGGTCGCGGTCCCCGGGGTGCTGGCGCTCCCGGGGTGATTTCCGGGGAGTTTGCGTTCAAGCTCTATGACGAGCAGGGGTTCCCGCTGGATCTGACGGAGCTGATGGCGCGGGAGCGGGGGCTCTCGGTGAATACGGCGGGTTTCGAAACGTTGATGGAGGCGCAGCGCAGCCGGGCTCGGGCGGCTCAGAAGAAGGAGGTGATCAGTCTGGCCAGTTTCGACGGGTCGGGGGTGACGCGGTTCGAAGGGTTCGAGACGGACGAAATGGACGCCGAGGTGCTGGATGTCGTGGCGGTGAAAGACCGGACGGCGGTGGTCCTTGACGCGACGGTTTGCTACGCGGAGATGGGCGGGCAGGTCGGCGACTGGGGTCTTATCTCGCACGGGGCGGCGAGTTGGTCGGTGACTGACGTGCGCAAGGCGGGCGCGACGTTTTTACACTTCATCGACGGCGACGACGCGCCGGAAACGGGCTCGCGGGTCTCGGTGGTGATCGACTGCGAGCGGCGGGCGGCGGTGGCGCGGCACCACACGGTCACGCACCTGCTGCACTGGGCGATCCACGAGGTCGTGAACCGCGAGGCTTCGCAGAAGGGGTCCTACGTGGGGGCGGAAAAGCTGACGTTCGATTTCAACGGCGCGGCGCTGAGCGATCAGCAGGTGCGCGACGTCGAGCGGCTGGTGAACGAACGGATTCTCGAGAACGCGCCGGTAAGTTGGACCGAGGTGCCGCACGCCGACGTGGCGGGGCGCGCGGACGTGATGCAGTTCTTCGGGGATAAATACGGCGACGTCGTGCGGGTCGTGCAGATTGGCGGGGCGGCGGGCGAGCTGGACGGGTATTCCATGGAGTTGTGCGGCGGAACGCACGTGCGGGCGACGGGCGAAATCGGGCCGTTCCGGATTCTGGCGGAGTCGGCGATCGCGGCGGGCGTGCGGCGGATCGAGGCGGTGGCGGGTTTCGTCGCGCTGGATCGCGGGGCGGCGGATGCCGGGCAGCTCGGGGCGCTGGCCGCGATGGTGGGCGCGCCGGTCGTGGAGCTGGAGCGCAAGCTGGAGGCGACGTTGGCTCGACAGAAGGATCTCGAAAAACAGGTGACGGCGCTGCGCCAGAAACAGGCGGCCGCGGCGGCGGGTGCGCTGCTCGACAGGGTGCGAAGCGCGGGGTTGCTCGTGCCCGCGATCATCGAGGAGATCGAGGGGGCTTCGGGTGATGAGTTGCAGGCGATGGCGGACTCGCTGAAGGGGCGGTTCGAGGGGGCGTTGGTGCTTGCGGGGGCGGCGGATGGGGTTGTGGCCTTGGTGGCGACGGTGTCGCTGGAGTTCGTCGGGGTGGTTCGGGCTGGCGATGTGATCAAAGCGATCGCGCCGGTCGTCGGAGGCAAGGGGGGCGGACGACCGGAAGCGGCGCGTGGGGGCGGGAAGGATGTGACGAAATTGCGCGAGGCGCTGGCGGAGGCGGAGCGGGTTTTGGCGGGGTGAGGGAAGTGCGGCTTCGCCGGTTTTGGACGTGGCTCCGGGCTGGAAGCCCGGAGCGGCGACCTGGAAGGTCGCGGTCCCCCGGCGGGCTGCGCCCCCCCGTTTATTTGAGTGCGGCCCAGACTCGGTGGACGTCGTCGTGGCTTTCCACCGCTTCGAGGAACTCCGCGGCTTCGGTGCTTTGGTCTTCGGTTAATTCGGGGAACTGCTTTGGGACGTAGCCGAGTTCGCTGGTGACGACCGTCCAGCCGTGGTCGGTTAGCCATTTCGACGCTTCGGCCGTCGCGGTGCGTTCGGTGATGAACCGGGCTCCGGCGGCGTCGGCGGGGATGTCGTCGTTCTCGTCGGCGGTGAGGGGTTCGACTTCGTTGGCGCCGGCTTCGATGGCCGCTTCTTCGCGGTCGATGGAGATGTCGGGGTGGTGGGCTTCGACGAGGCCGACGTATTCGAAAAGAAATTTGTTGCTGCCGGGCGCGCCGAGTTGGGCGGCTTTGAAAAGTACGCGGATCTCGGGGGCGGTCCGGTTCATGTTGTCGGTGAGGACCTCGACGATGACGGGGACTTTGTGCGGCGCGTAGCCTTCGAAGACGACGTGATCGAAGACGGCTTTGTCGTCGCCGATGCCGGCTCCTTTGTTGATGGCGCGCTCGATGGCGTCGCGGGTGACGCTTTGTTTGCGGGCCTTCTCGCAGGCGGCGAAGAGGCGGGCGTTCGACTCGGGGTCGGGGCCGCCGGTCTTGGCGGCGACCATGATTTCTTTGACGAGCTTACCGACGGCCTGGCCTTTTTTCAGGTGCGCGACTTCTTTTTTGGCGTGGAGCCATTGTCTTCCCATGGGAGTTGGTGATTGGTGAGGGGTGAATGGTGAAGGGACTGTGATGCGATGAATTTTCGTCGGGCGCAAGACGGGACGGTGTGCTAAACCGATTGGCATGAGCGAAAAACGTTTTCGGGCCGGTGTGTTGTTTGGTGATGAGGTGAAGGAATTGCTGGATACGGCGAAGGCGGAGCAATTCGCGCTGCCGGCGGTGAACTGCATCGGGACGAGTTCCGTGAACGCGGCGCTGGCCGCGGGGCGCGAGGTGAATTCGCCGATGATGATTCAGTTCTCCAACGGCGGGGCGCAATTTTTCATCGGGAAGACGATCAAGGGCGACAATCAGCTGGGGCCGGTGCTGGGCGGAATCGCGGGCGCGACCTACGTCGATCAGGCGGCGAAGGCCTACGGGATTCCGGTGATTTTGAATACCGACCACTGCGCGAAGAAGTTGCTGCCGTGGATCGACGGGCTGCTCGACGCGAGCGAGAAGGCGTTCGCTGGGACGGGGCAGCCGCTCTACAGCTCGCACATGATCGACCTCTCGGAGGAGCCGCTGGAGGAAAATGTCGAGACGTGCTGCCGCTACCTCGAGCGGATGGCGAAGATGGGAATGACGCTCGAGATCGAGTTGGGCGTGACCGGCGGCGAGGAGGACGGCGTGGACAATTCCGACGTCGACGAAGCGCGGCTCTACACGCAGCCGGAAGAAGTCGCGGCGATGTATGAGGCGCTCAGCAAGGTGAGTCCGAACTTCACCGTCGCGGCGGCGTTCGGCAACGTGCACGGCGTCTACAAACCGGGGAACGTGAAGCTGAAGCCGACGATCCTCAAGGACTCGCAGGACTACATCGAGAAGAAGTTCGGGACGGGGCCGAAGCCGGTGAATTTCGTGTTTCACGGCGGGTCGGGGTCATCGCGGGCGGAGATTCGCGAGGCGATCGGCTACGGGGCGATCAAGATGAATTTGGACACGGATCTGCAGTGGGCATTCTGGGACGGGATTCGCGAATACGAGGCGGCGAATCACGATTATTTGCAGGGGCAGATCGGGAACCCGAAGGGGCCGGACGCGCCGAACAAGAAGCAATACGATCCGCGGGTCTGGCTCGGTGCGGCGGAGGCGGCGTTCACGAAGCGGCTGCTGGTTTCGTTCGAGGATTTGAATTGCGTGGGGCGGAACTGAGGTGAGGTTGTCCGCAGATTAAACAGAGGGACGCAGATTGAATTCGAGTTCTGAATGACCTGAAGAGGAATAGAAACCTGCGTTAATCTGTTTAATTTGCGGACAAACTGTATGAAATTCGCTCCATGATTGATTCGATCGTTGAGACTCTTGGTGATTCGGCGGATTCGTTGCTTCGGCATTCTTGCGGGACCGTTTCCAAGGATCTGTTGCACCTGCCGGGTGGCGATTGGGTGGATCGGATCTTTGCTCCGACGAATCGGAATCAGCGGGTTCTCAACAACCTGAACTGGATTCTGAATTCCGGACGGTTGGCCGGGACGGGTTACGTTTCGATCCTGCCGGTCGATCAGGGGATCGAACATTCGGCGGGGGCGAGCTTCGCGAAAAACCCGATCTACTTCGATCCGGAGAATATCGTGAAGCTGGCGATGGAGGGCGGGTGCAATGCCGTGGCCTCGACGTTCGGCGTGCTGGGGGCGGTCTCGCGGAGATACGCGCACAAGATCCCGTTCCTCGTGAAGATCAATCACAACGAACTGCTGACTTATCCGAATCAGCATCAGGAGATCCTCTTCGGAACAATCGAGCAGGCGCACGACATGGGGGCGGCGGCGGTCGGGGCCACGATTTACTTCGGTTCGGACGACGCGGCGCGCGAGATCGTCGAGGTCGCGGAGGCGTTCGCGCACGCGCACGATCTCGGGATGGCGACCGTGCTGTGGTGCTATCTGCGGAATCCGGCTTTCAAGCAGGATAAGGATTACCACGTGTCGGCTGATCTCACGGGGCAGGCGAACCACGTTGGCAGCACGATCCAGGCGGACATCGTGAAGCAGAAACTTCCGGAAAATAACGGCGGCTACAAGGCGCTGAACTCGGGGGATTCCAGCTACGGGAAGCTGGACGAACGGATCTACACCGAGCTGACGACCGACCATCCGATCGACCTTTGCCGGTATCAGGTGGTGAATTCCTACCTGGGGCGCGCGGGTCTGATCAACAGCGGTGGCGCGTCGGGGGAGGACGATTTCAAACAGGCGGTGACGACGGCGGTGATCAACAAGCGCGCCGGCGGGATGGGTCTCATCACGGGGCGGAAGGCGTTTCAGCGACCGATGGACGAGGGCGTGAAGATTCTCAACGCCGTGCAGGACGTGTATCTGTGCGACGGCGTGACGGTGGCTTGATCGGGGTTGGGCGATTGGGCGGCGTGGCGGCGCTGATCGGAGGATCGAGGACGTCACGAAATGGCGACGGATGGCGCGGCGCGACCGTCCCTACCATCCAAGGCTAGGGCGCTTCGCGCCGCGAGCGTCGTCGCTTGATTACAAGCTTTCCAGGATGCCGTTGAGCGTGGCGCTCGGGCGCATCGCCTTGGACGCGCGGGCGTCGTCGGGCTTGAAGTAGCCGCCGATTTCGACGGGCTGTCCCTGGACCGCGGCGAGTTCGTCGATGATGACCGGCTCGGCTTCGGCGAGCTTTGCGGCGATGGGCTCGAAGGTGGCACGGAGTTCGGCGTCGTGGTCCTGCTCGGCGAGGGCCTCGGCCCAATACATGGCGAGGTAGTAGTGGCTGCCGCGGTTGTCGATGCCGCCGACCTTGCGGGCGGGGGATTTGTCGTTGGCGAGGAATTTGCCGGTCGCGGCGTCGAGGGTGTCGGCGAGGACTTTGGCGCGGGGGTTGTCGAAGGTGGTGGCGAGGTGTTCCAGCGACACGGCGAGGGCGAGGAATTCGCCGAGGGAATCCCAGCGGAGGTAATTCTCGCCGACAAACTGCTGGACGTGCTTCGGCGCGGAACCGCCCGCGCCCGTCTCGAAGAGGCCGCCGCCGTTCATGAGCGGGACGATGGAAAGCATTTTGGCGCTGGTGCCGAGTTCGAGAATCGGGAAGAGATCGGTGAGGTAATCGCGGAGCACGTTGCCGGTGACCGAGATGGTGTCCTCGCCGTTCTTCATGCGTTCGAGGCTGAATTGCGTGGCCTTGGCGGGTGGGAGGATCCGGATATCGAGGCCGTCGGTGTCGTGGTCGGCGAGGGCGGCATCGACCTTGTTGATGATCTCGGCGTCGTGGGCGCGGGCGGCGTCGAGCCAGAAGATGGCGGGCACTCCGGTGGCGCGGGCGCGGTTCACGGCGAGCTTCACCCAATCCTGGACCGGTGCGTCCTTCGTCTGGCAGGCGCGCCAGATGTCGCCGGCTTCGACGGAGTGCTCGAGGAGCGTCTGGTCGGCGGAGTCGACGACGCGGACGGTGCCGGCGGCGGGAATCTCGAAGGTTTTGTCGTGGGAGCCGTATTCCTCGGCTTTTTGCGCCATGAGGCCGACGTTCGGGACGCTGCCCATCGTCTTCGGATCGAACGCGCCGTGCTCGCGGCAAAAGTCGATGGTGGTCTGGTAGACGCCGGCGTAGCTGCTGTCGGGAATGACGGCCAGGGTGTCCTGCTGATCGCCGGCGGCGTTCCACATCTGGCCGGAGGTCCGGATCATCGCGGGCATCGAGGCGTCGACGATGACGTCGCTGGTGACGTGGAGGTTCGTGATGCCCTTGTCGGAATTCACCATCGCGACGGCGGGCCGGTCGGCGTAGGTCGCCTGAATGTCGGCCTCGATGGCGGCGCGCTGGTCGGCGGGAAGGGTCGCAATTTTCGCGACGAGGTCGCCGAAGCCGTTGTTCAGGTCGACGCCGAGACCGGCGAGGACGTCGGCGTGCTTGGCGAGGACGTCTTTGAAAAACACGCGCACGGCGTGGCCGAAGATGATCGGGTCGGAGACCTTCATCATGGTCGCCTTGAGGTGAAGCGAAAAGAGCACGCCGAGCTCCTTCGCTTCGGCGATCTGGCTCTCGAGAAAATCGAGAAGCGCGGCTTTGCGCATGACCGTGGCGTCAAGGATCTCGCCCGCGAGCAGCGGGGTCTTTTCCTTGAGAACGGTGACGGTGCCGTCGGCGGCGACGAATTCGATGCGGGCCGTCGTCGCGGCTTGGAGGGTGAGTGATTTTTCGTTCGAGAAGAAATCGTTCGCGCCCATGGTGCCGACTTTCGTCTTCGAATCCTTCGACCACGCGCCCATCGAGTGGGGATTCTGGCGGGCGTATTCCTTGACGGCCTTTGGGGCGCGGCGGTCGCTGTTGCCCTCGCGGAGGACGGGATTCACGGCGCTGCCCTTGACCTTGTCGTAGCGGGCGCGGGCTTCCTTCTCGGCTTCGGTGGTGGGGTCGGCGGGGTAGTCGGGGAGTTGGTAACCCTGAGCCTGGAGCTCGGTGATGGCGGCCTGGAGCTGCGAGACCGAGGCGCTGATGTTCGGCAGCTTGATGATGTTGGCGTCGGGCTGGGTGGCCATTTGGCCGAGTTCGGCGAGGGCGTCGCCGATCTTCTGGTCGTCGCTAAGGACCTCCGGGAAGCTGGCGATGAGGCGGCCCGCGAGCGAGATGTCCCGCCATTCGACCGCGATCCCGGCGGGCTTCGTGAAGGCTTCGATGATCGGCAGAAGCGAGTAGGTCGCGAGGGCGGGGGCTTCGTCGGTCTTGGTGTAGATGATGGTGGGCGTGGACATAAAGCGAATGGGGCGGGACTCCGCCGGACGCGCACGATGACAAAGCGCCCGGGTCCCGTCAAACGCACTTCCGACTTTCCCGCCGAGCCGCATTCGGGCAAGCTGCCGAGCTTAATTCCCCATGAGCCAGAACATCGAATCGCACCTCGTCGAGAAACGCATCTTCAAACCCTCCAAGGCCTTCGCCAAAGCCGCGCACGTCGGCAGCATGGCCGAATACAAACGTCTCCACGACGAGTCGATCGCCAAGCCGGACAAATTCTGGGCCGCGCAGGCGAAGGAACTCCACTGGCAGAAAAAGTGGACAAAGGTGCTGGATTGGAAGTGCCCCGACGCGAAGTGGTTCGTCGGCGGGAAGATCAACGCGGCGGAGAATTGCCTCGACCGGCACCTCGACGGGCCGCGCCGCAACAAGGCGGCGATCATTTGGGAAGGGGAACCCGGCGAGAAGCGCACGCTCACCTACCACCAGTTGCACCGCGAGGTCTGCAAATTCGCGAACGTCCTCAAGCGCAACAAGGTCAAGCGCGGCGACCGCGTGATCATTTACATGCCGCTCATCCCGGAAGCGGTGATCGCCATGCTGGCGTGCGCGCGGATCGGGGCGGTGCATTCCGTGATCTTCGGCGGGTTCAGTTCGGAGAGCATCAAGGACCGGGTGCACGATTGCGGAGCGAAGCTCGTCATCACCGCCGACGGCGGCTACCGGCGCGGCCAGACCGTGACGCTCAAGCAGAACGTCGACAACGCGCTCAAGGGTAACAAGTCGGTGCGTCGCGTCATCGTCTTTCGCCGCACGAACACGCCCACGCACATCGAAGAAGGTCGCGACGTCTGGTGGCACCGCGAGATGGAATACGTGAATACCGAATGTCCGGCCGAGGGATTCGACAGCGAGAACCCGCTCTTCATTCTCTACACGAGCGGCTCGACCGGGAAGCCGAAGGGCATCCTTCACACGACCGGCGGCTACCTGACCGGCACGACGACGAGCACGAAATACGTCTTCGATCTCAAGGAAGAAGACGTCTTCTGGTGCACCGCCGACGTGGGCTGGATCACCGGTCACAGCTATTTGGTCTACGGTCCGCTCGCGAACGGCGCGACCTGCCTGCTCTACGAAGGCGCGCCGAATTGGCCCGAGCCGGATCGTTTCTGGCAACTCGTCGCCGAGTATGGCGTGACGATCCTCTACACCGCGCCGACGGCGATCCGCGCCTTCATCAAGTGGGGCGACGAATGGCCCGCCAAACACGATCTCTCCAGTCTTCGCCTACTCGGCACGGTCGGCGAACCGATCAATCCCGAGGCGTGGATGTGGTATCACGAAAAAATCGGCGGCGGTCGCTGTCCGATCGTCGACACTTGGTGGCAGACCGAAACGGGCGGCCACATGATCACGCCGCTTCCCGGCGCGACGCCGCTCAAGCCCGGCACCGCGACGCTCCCGTTCTTCGGAGTCGACGCGGCCATCGTCGACGACGACGGCAACGAAGTCGCCGCGAATCAGGGCGGTAAACTCGTGATCCGCAAGCCGTGGCCATCGATGCTGCGCGGGATCTACGGCGCGAAGGGCCGCTATAAGAAAACCTACTGGAGCGAAGTCCCGGGCGCTTACTTCACCGGCGACGGCGCGCGGCGCGACAAGGACGGATACTTCTGGATCGTGGGTCGCATCGACGACGTGCTCAACGTCGCGGGTCACCGTCTCGGCACCGCCGAAGTCGAAAGTGCGCTCGTCTCCCACGCGTCGGTCGCGGAGGCTGCGGTCGTCGGTCGTCCGGACGAGATCAAGGGGCAGGGCGTCGTTGCGTTCATCACGCTCAAGGAGGGTCAAAAGCCCACGAAGGTGCTCAAGGAAGCGCTCCGCAAGCACGTGGGCGAGATCATCGGACCCATCGCGAAGCCGGACGAAGTCCGCTTCGCCGAAGCGCTCCCGAAGACGCGAAGCGGCAAGATCATGCGTCGGGTCCTCAAGCAGCTCGCGGCCGGCGACGACGTGACCGGCGACACGACGACGATGGAGGACTTCAGCGTCCTCGCGAAGTTGAGCGCGACGGACGAATAGGGGAGGATTTTTCCTCACGCGGAGGCGCGGAGAGGAAAAGGTTGGGAGAGAATGGGAAAGCGCAGCTTTTCCCAGCCCCCTACGGTCATTCTGAGCGAAGCGAAGAGACACCGACCGCCTTTCATTTCCGAAGCTCCAAATCCAAAGGCAATCTCTGACTGACACCGCATTTGCGCGCGGCGAGGGTGAGAAGCCAGAGATTCTTCGCTTCGCTCAGAATGACATTTCGGAGGACGCGGCAATGCTTCGCATTTTCACCTCTGCGCATCTGCGTCTCTGCGCGAGGCCCCTTCACCAAATCGCAAAACGGGCCGCACCTCGCGGCGCGGCCCGTTCCAAAATCGGTCGTTCGACCGAAGAGGCACTTACTTGCTGACGCGCTCTTCGATGTATTTGTTCACGTCGCCAACGGTCTGGAGCTTCTCCGCGTCTTCGTCGGGGACTTCAACGCTGAATTCTTCTTCGAAAGCCATCACGAGTTCGACGGTGTCAAGCGAGTCGGCACCGAGGTCTTCGATGAACGAAGCGGCTGGTGTGACCTGCTCGGGCGTGACGCCGAGCTGCTCGACGATGATATCTTTGACTTTTTCTTCGATGGATTTTTCGGACATTTGTTTGGGTTTGGTTAGTGCGGTGGGGTAGCAGATAGGATCGCCATCCCGCGTTGGCAACAATTATTTGTTGGCAGGGCAGAAAACGCGTTCTGCAAAATGGGTCAAGCGAATTTCCAACCATGAAAACCTCCGTCTTCCAAAAATCCACCATTCTCGACGCCCCGATCGAAGCCGTCTACGCCTTCCACGAGAACCCGCACAACCTCGTGAAGATCAGCCCTTCGTCGCTCCGGGTCCACCACATCGAGGCCAACGCCGAAGCGGTGGCCGGCGAGACCTTCCGTGTCGAGGCTTCGCAATTCTTCGTGCCGATCCGCTGGGAGGGTGTCTGGGACCGGGCCGAGCATCCGGTCGCGCTGTGGGACCGGGCTCTCGAATCGCCCTTCGCGAGCTTCCAGCACCGGCACGAATTCGAGTCCATCGAGATCGGGGCGCGGACGCGCATGACCGACCGGGTGGAATATGCGTTGCCCGGTGGCGTGCTGGGCTGGCTCGTGAGCGAGACCGTCCTGCGGGCGGTCTTCGGCGTGACCTTCGTCGCGCGGCACAAGGCGACTCGCGACTACTTCGACGGGTCGGTGATGCCGGATCCGATCCCGTCGACGACGAGCCGGGTGGGGGGCATCCTAGGTCGCGGTCTGGCCTTCGGCGCTGTCGTCGCCGGGCTGTTCGCCTTCGGTCGGAGCCGTCGGCGTCGGCGGTAGCTCGAGCTTGCCGGTCGGAGTGACCGTCGTCGTGCGGGTGAATTCCTCGTTGTTCGCAACGGAGGCTTCGATCACGTAGGTCGTGCCCGGGACCATTTCGCGGGTCGCGATTTTTTCCTGATACTCGACGCGCTCGTCTGGATTGATCATCACGATGCCTTCCTGATCGTCGAAGGCGCGGTCGTCGGACCAGCGCTCGATCACGGCACCGGCGGGGTCTTTAATCACGATTTCAATGCGCTGACTGGTGGGAAATTCCAGCCGGAGGAGCTTCTTCGTCTTGTTGTAGATCGTGAAATCGACCGCGACCTCGCGACGGTCGTCGAGCGAAAATTCGGACGGCTCGACCACGAGTTTGCTGCCGGAGCTTTTCTTTTCGCCGGGCAACGTGACGGACGCAAACATCTCGGTGAAAAACCCGGTAAACGTCTCGCCGGCGCTGCGATCCGAGCCCTTGTTCCGCGGGAAGGATTCCTGCGCGCCCTTCTGACGCTGGCTCCGACGGGTCCCCGGCTCGGAGTCCGGATCGCGGACGACGAAGAACGGACTCTCCTCATCGGGGATGACCGGGATGACGGATTGCTCGGACTGCGCCGAGGCCGTGAGGGAGCCGGTCGCCAGCGCGAGGATGAGAAATTGGCGGCACAACATGGTCCCCCCTCGGTTATCCCAGTGCGCGGGCGGTTGCAAATCCTATCCTCGTGGGCTACACCGCGACCATGCATCGTCTCACCCTGCTCCTCGTCGCGGTCGCGTGCGTCTCGCTGACCGCCGGAGCCAAAAAACAGAATGCCGTCTCGCTGCGGGTCTACCCCGAAGGCGGCACCGAGGGTGGGCAATTCTCCAAACCCGTCGAACTCATCTACCCGAAAAAAACCGTGAACATGGCAACCATGCCGATGCTCAACGAGAAGGACGTCAGCGCGGCCTACGCCTTCCCGGACCCCGCCGGGAGCGGCACATTCGGCGCGTATTTTCAACTCGAGCCCCACGGCGCGAAGCTGCTGGAACAACAAACGCTCTCCAAGCGCGGCACCTACCTGCTCGTCTTTTTCAATGGTCGGCACGTCACGGATCTCTTCATCGACCAGCCCGTGCGGGACGGCCTCTTCGCCATCCCGCGTGGGCTCCTGCCGATGGAAGCCGACCTGCTTCAATACGATTTCCCCGTCATCGGAAAAGAGGGTGAGAAGCTCCCGAAACGCCCGAAGATCGAGAAGGTGAAAAAGGAAAAAGATCCCGCCCCGACCCCGCTGCCCTCGTGAGGCTCACGATCGTCCTCCTGCTCGCCGTCACCCTGTCCGCCCGCGCCGGGTTGCTGCTGGATTTCCCCACGGAGAACCGCGCGCTGACCGCCGGGCGCCCCGACGCGTTCTATCAATACGTCGACCGGACCTTCGGTGGAAAAACGTCGCAGCCTTGGGAGGGCGGTTCCTACGGCTTCGTGCGGAATCCCAGCCAATCCGATGGCACCGTCGTCTACACCCGCGTCCACGAGGGGATCGACATCAAGCCGCTCCGCCGCGACCCGTCCGGCAATCCGCTCGACCCCGTGCTGGCCGCCGCCACCGGCACGGTCGTCTACGCCAGCAGCTCGCCCAGTGGGTCGAATTACGGCCGCTACGTCGTCGTCGAGCACGTCGCCGATGGGTCGAAATACTACACTCTCTACGCGCACCTCGCGTCCATCGCCGTTGCCGACGGTGAACGCGTCGCCCAAGGCCAGACGCTCGGGATCATGGGTTACTCCGGACGCGGCCTCGACCGCACCCGCGCCCACGTCCACTTCGAGTTCGCCATCATGATGTCGGAATTTTTCGACGGATGGCACGACGTCGTTTATCGCGGCGACGCGAACCCGCACGGGAACTTCAACGGCCAGAACCTCGCCGGCTTCAACCCCGCGGACCTGCTGCTCGCCATCCGCGAGAACCCCACCACCTTCAACCTCGGCGACTACCTGCGCGCCCAGCCCATCTACTACAAGATCGCCATCCCGGCCGCCCCCGGCTTCACGCTCGCGAAGCGCTACCCGTGGATGCTCGAAGGCGTCAACCCGAACCCGCCCACCTGGGTCGTCTCCTTCACTCGCGAGGGCGCGCCCGTCCGCGTGGAACCCTACGCCGTCCGCATCACCGAACCGCAAGTCCTCTTCGTCCGCGATTCCCGCGTCCCGTATTCCCGGGCGACAAAAAACATCATCACCGGATCGGCGGGCAGCCCGGTCCTCTCCGACTCCGGTCAGCGGCTCGTCGCGCTGCTCACCCAAACCCCGACCGACCTAGAATGAAATCCTCCGGCTCCAATCTCGTTGTCCTCATCGTCCTCATCGCCGTCGCCTTCGGTGCCGGAACGTGGTGGTTCTATTCCGCCGACAACCCAACGACGACCGACGCCACGCTCTCCCGACGCGAGGGTCAATGGATCGTCCAAGCAAAATTCCCCGACCGCGACGAGCGGTCGACCCCGTTCGTCGTCGGCACCGGCGCGATCGTGTCGAGCACGAGCTTCCCTGGCCTGCGGATGACCGGAATGATCGAGACAGTCAACCCGGACGACTCCGTGGTCATCGTCCTCGACCACACCCCGCCCGAAGACACCGCGGAAACGTCGGCCCCGGCCGCCGTAAGCATCGACTCCGCCACCGCACCGAAATAAACCCGGTGGCATCGGGCTTCCAGCCGATCACCAACCCCAAGGCGAAGCCTCAAATCCGCACCTCGTGACCGTTCTCCGCCGCCTCTGGCCCTACCTGGCCGCAGCCCTCGGCGGCCTGCTCCTCGCCCTCGCGTTCCCGCCCTTCGACCAGGCGTGGCTCGCCTGGCTCGCGCTCATCCCGCTCATCGTCGCCGTCTGGTTCGGCCCCCGTCCCGCCCGCCGCGCCGGGCTCCAGCCCTTCCTCCTCGGCTTCACCTTCGGAGTCACGTTCTTCGTGATCGCCTTCAGTTGGCTGACGAATGTCACCGTCGGCGGCTGGGTCCTCGTTTCCCTCTACTTCGCACTTTACCCCGCGTGCTGGGCGACGTATCTCGCCTTCATCGGTCGGCCCATCGCGCCGCCAAGCCCGACCGAGCCATCGCCGTTCCTGGATTCCTTCCGAAATCTTCGTGTGACGGTCGGCGCGTCCGCCGCCTGGGTCGGCCTGGAATGGATCCGCGGCGTCCTGTTTACCGGCTGGGGCTGGAACAACCTCGGCACCGCGCTCCACGAACAAACCGCCCTCATCCAGATCGCCGACATCACCGGCGTCGGCGGCGTCTCGTTTCTCGTCATGGCGGCCAACGTCATGGCCGTCATCACCGTTCGCCGCATCCAGCTCGAAGTCGGGCGCACCCGCCTCCGACCGCACTACGACTTCACGCTCACCGTCGGTCTCATCGCCGCCGCCTTCGCCTACGGCGTCCACCATTACTACACCCCGGCCCCCGGCGAAAAAGTCGCCGTCAAGATCGCCGCCGTCCAGGCGAACATCCCGCAGGACCAGAAATGGGACGACGAGTTCGAGAACCACATCCTCGACACCTACGAGCGACTCACCGACGTCGCCGTCCTCGGCCAGCCCAACCTCCTCATCTGGCCCGAAGCCTCGACGCCGCGACCGCTCCTGCTCGACGAGGACATGAAACAAATGGCCGCCGCCACGCTGACCAAATTCCACGGCGACTTCCTCCTCGGCACCATTCACTACGACCACGAGGGCGGCTACAACTCCGCTGTGTCCCTCGCACCCTCCGGCTCGATCCAGCTCTACCACAAGATCCACCTCGTCCCGTTCGGCGAATACGTCCCCTTCCGCCACACCTTCCCGCTCTTCGCGTGGATCGTCGGCGACCTCGTCCCCAGCGATTTCACCGCCGGCACCGAGCCCGTCGTTTTCACCCTCCGCTCGTGGCCGATCAAAGTCGCGCCGCTCATTTGCTTCGAAGACACCGTCGGCGACCTCACCCGCCAATTCGCCATCCGCGGAGCCGAACTCCTCGTCACCATCACGAACGACGGCTGGTTCCGCCAAAGCGCCGGCTCCCACCAGCACCTCGCCAACGCCGTCTTCCGCGCCGTCGAGACCAAGCTCCCGCTCGTCCGGGCCGCCAACACCGGCGTCACCTGCTTCATCGACCGCCTCGGCCGCGTCACCAGTATCCTCGCCGACCCCGTCTCCGGCAGCACCTTCATCGAGGGCGTCCTCGCCAACGAAATCCAGGTCCCGATCAAGCCACCCCTCACGTTCTACAGTCGCTACGGCGAAATCTTTTCAATCGGCTGTCTCTTCGTCACCATCCTCTCCCTCCGCACCCGGCTCGTCCGGCACCGCAAACCTCTAACTCGTCTTCCGAGCGCCGACCCACCACACTCCACCCGATGAAAGCTCTCGTCACCGTCCTACCCAAGCCCACCGTCCTCGATCCGCAGGGCGCCGCCCTCGTCCCCGCGATGGAACACCTCGGCCTCCCCGGCGTCGGCCGGGTCCGCGTCGGCCGCATCATCGAAATCGACATCGGAGCAGCCGACGAAGCCAAACTCCACGAAATCGCCCGAGACCTCCTCTCCAACCCAGTCATTGAGGACTACACGTTGGAAATCATCAGCTAAATGAGACTCACCATTCGCGTCCATTCGCGTCCATTCGCGGTTCAAACCTCATGAAACTAGCCGTTCTCCAATTCCCCGGCTCGAACTGCGACCAGGACGTCCTCCGCGCCATCCCCACGGTCCCCGGCCTCGCCGCCGACCTCCGCTGGCACAAGGAAACCAGCCTCGGCGACGCCGACGCGGTCATCGTCCCCGGCGGCTTCTCCTACGGCGATTACCTCCGCTGCGGAGCCATCGCCCGCTTCTCCCCCATCATGGCCGCCGTCAAGACGCACGCCGAAGCCGGCGGCCTTGTCATCGGCATCTGCAACGGCTTCCAGATCCTCTGCGAAGCCGGCCTCCTCCCCGGTGCCCTCGTCCGCAACCGCGACCTCCACTTCATCTGCGAGCACCGCCACGTCCGCGTCGAACTCTACGACACCCCATTCACGAAGACCTGTAAAACCGGCCAGGTCCTCCGCCTCCCCATCGCCCACGGCGAAGGCTGTTACTTCGCCGACGAGGCCACCCTCGACGACCTCGACCACCACAGCCAGGTCGTCCTCCGCTACTGCGACGAACGCGGACGCACCACCGACGACGCCAACCCCAACGGCTCCCGCCGCCACATCGCCGGCATCACGAACGAAGCCCGCAACGTCTTCGGCCTCATGCCCCACCCCGAGCGAGCCTGCCACGCCGATCTCGGCGGCACCGACGGCCGCAACATCTTCGAAAGCCTCCTGGCCTGATCGCCATTTCTCAGTCCGCATTTCAAATTTCCAATTCGTTGAAAATCACTCCCGAGATCATCGCCAAGCACGGCATCACGCCCGAAGAATACGACCGCATCGAGTCCATCCTCGGTCGCGCCCCGAACTTCACGGAACTCGGCGTCTTCTCCGTCATGTGGAGCGAGCATTGCTCCTACAAAAACTCGAAGCTCGAGCTGAAGAAGTTCCCCACCACCGGCGACCGCGTCCTCGTCAAAGCTGGCGAGGAAAACGCCGGCGTCATCGACATCGGCGATGGCTGGGCCATCGCGTTCAAAATGGAGAGTCACAACCACCCCAGCGCCGTCGAACCCTTCCAAGGCGCGGCCACCGGCGTCGGCGGCATCATCCGCGATATCTTCACCATGGGAGCCCGCCCGGTCTTCTCCATGAACTCCCTCCGGTTCGGCCCCATCAACAACCCACCCATCACCAATCACCAGTCACCAATCACATCCTCCGCCGCCGCCAACCGCCGCCTATTCGCCGGAGTGGTGAGCGGCATCGCCCACTATGGCAACTGTATCGGCATCCCCACCGTCGGCGGCGAGATCTACTTCGACGAATCCTACGCCGGCAACCCCCTCGTCAACGTCTTCAACCTCGGCGTCCTCCGCCACGACCAGATCGCCCGCGGCGGTGCCGTCGGCATCGGCAACCCCGTCTTTTACGTCGGCGCCGAAACCGGTCGCGACGGCCTCGCCGGAGCCGCCTTTGCAAGCCGCGAACTCACCGAAGAATCCAAGCAGGACCGCCCCGCCGTCCAGGTCGGCGACCCCTTCCGCGAGAAGCTCCTCCTCGAAGCCTGCCTCGAACTCCTCGCCAGCGGCTGCGTCGCCGGTATTCAGGACATGGGAGCCGCCGGCCTCACTTGCTCGACGTGCGAGACCGCCAGCCGCGGCGGCACCGGCGTCGAGATCGACCTCGACCTCGTCCCCAAGCGCGAGACCGGAATGACCCCCTACGAAATCCTCCTCAGCGAAAGCCAGGAGCGCATGCTCGTCATCGTCAACAAAGGCGAAGAACAGACGGTCCGCGACATCTTCGAAAAGTGGGACCTCCCCTACGCCCAGGTCGGCGAAGTCAAGGACGACAGGATGATGCGCGTCAAAGTCGGCACCGAAACGGTCGTCGAAATCCCCGCCCGCCAACTCGCCGACGAAGCACCGCTGTATTCGAGGGAAGCATCCAAGGGAACCGCGGATTACGCAGATTTCGCGGATGAATTGCATTCCCTCACATCCGCACCATCCGCGCCATCCGCGGTTAAAACCCTCACCGCATTACTCGCCGATCCCAGTATCGCCAGCAAGCGCTGGGTCTGGCGTCAATACGACCACATGGTCCGCCTCGGCGGCACCGTCCTCCCCGGCTCCGACGCTGCCGTCTTCCACGTCCGCGAGTGCGACAAAATCCTCGCCGCCACCACCGACTGCAACGCGATTTACTGCCGCCAAGATCCCCGCGAAGGCGCCCGCATCGCCATCGCCGAAGCCGCCCGCAACCTCGCCTGCTCCGGCGCCGTCCCGCTCGCGGTCACCGACAATCTCAACTTCGGCAACCCCCACAAACCCGAGAATTTCTTCCAACTCCGCGAAGCCGTCGAAGGCCTCGCCGAAGGTTGTCACGCCTTCGACGTCCCCGTCACCGGCGGCAACGTCAGCCTCTACAACGAAAACCCCGCCGGGGCCATCGACCCCACGCCCACCGTCGGCATGGTCGGCCTCATCGCCGACCCCGCCCACGTCACCACCCAAGCCTTCAAAAAGCCCGGCGACCTCATCCTCCTCCTCGGCGACCTCATCGAAGACACCCCCGCCCAAGGCATGGGCGCGAGCCACTACCTCAAAGTTCTCCACGGCGAAAAAATGGGGCCACCTCCCGCGATGGACTACGCCAAAGAAATCGCTTTGCACGACGCCCTCCGCGACCTCATCCAAAAGGGCCTGGTCGCCAGCGCCCACGATTGCAGCGAAGGCGGCCTCGCCGTCACGCTCGCCGAAAGCTGCTTCAGCGCCGCCCCCGCGCCCCTCGGTGCGAGCCTCGCCCTCGCCACCAGCCACCCGCCCCTCGTCACCCTCTTCAGCGAAACCCAATCCCGCATCGTCATCTCCGTCGACCCCACCCACGCCGACGAAGCCCTCGCGCACCTCGCCACCACCGGTGTCCCCGCCCAAAAAATCGGCACCGTCACCGCCGCCAACACCCTCGAGATCACCGTCGGCGACACGCCGCACGTCTGGCCCCTCGCCGACCTCCACCACGCCTGGGCCGACACCATCGGCGATCTGATGGCGCATTGATCACCGATGATCACGAACGCTTTTTATGCCGTCGCCAGAGCGCTTCACGACGCCGACGTTCGATTCATAGTCGTCGGCGGTTTAGCCGTTGTGGCTCATGGCTACGGACGCCTCACCGACGACATCCGACGTGGTCATCCGACTCGATTCCGAAACTGTCGCGCGAGCATTCGCCGCCCTCGATTCCGTCGACTACCATCCCGCTGTTCCGGTCAGCGCCGAGCAATTTGGCAACGCGGAAACCCGCGAGCGTCTCCGACTCGAAAAGCACATGATCGTGCTCAAATTCTGGAGCGATCGGCACCAACACAGTCCGCTTGATATTTTCGTCACCGAGCCATTCGACTTCGAAGCGGAATACACCGCCGCCTTCATCCAACAGGTCGACACCGACATCCCGGTGCGCTTCCTCCAATTCGATTCACTTCTCGCGATGAAGCGCTCCGCCGGTCGCCAGCGCGACCTTGCCGACGTCGAGGAATTGGAGTTCATTCGAGACGGAAGCTATGAAAACCGACGCTGATCTTTTCACGGACCCCACCATCGACTGGTCGACCTGCACGTTCGAGGGAGCGCGCCTCGATCAACACCGCAAATTTCGCGCCCTTCCCTTTGCGAAAAAAATCGCCGTCATCGAGCTTCTCAACGATCGAGCCCGCCAGTTTAGCGCTTATTCAAAGGAGTCCCCCTCCGCCGCGCCCGCCGCCTAGCACAACTCCCCCTCGATCTCCTTCAGCGGCTTCCGCGTCGCCTCCCGCAGCGGTCCGAAGTGCCCCTGCTCGCAGCACCGCACGAACCCCTCCGTCACCGTCTTCAGCTCCACCCAACGCTGACGCACCCCGCGCGATTCCACCTCCGAAATCTGCCCGTCCGCCGCCGCCGTCGCGATGACCGACATCATGTCGGCAAATTTCTGAATGATCTCCGTCGTCGCCGGAATCAGCTCCTGGCAAACGCCACCCCCATTCGGATCCTCCACGTAAACCCCCCCCGCCTGGTGACAGAGCCACTGAACGATCGTCGGATCCTTCGTCAGCCGCATCACGACGGCAATCCGATCCAGCGGATTCTTCGTCCCGCTCTGCCCCTCCCCAGCCACCTGCATCCATTTATAAACGATGGAAAGCGACACCCCGAGTTCCGCCGCAATCGCCTTCGGCCCCACGACCTCGAAAGCCTCCCTCAGCACCACGTGCGAATCCTGCATAAAGGTCAGCAAACCCACAAAATCCTCACCTTCACAAGCGCGCAGCGCCGGGGACCGCGGGCTTCCAGCCCGCCGCTTCGAGCTTCCAGCTCGGAGCCTCCTCCCCAAACGCGAAGCGTCAAACCCCTCACCCTCCACGCCCCACCCCAAAAGTGCTGAAAAAAAACACGAAAATTTAAAAAGCACAAACCACCTATCCCGCTTAAAACCGAAAACGCTAAGACCGAACTCCTCACCGCCTCCCTCTTCCCGGTGACCCTCCCGTTCACCGTCATCCTCCTCGGCCTGGCCGGCTATTGGATCCTCGTCAGCTTCGGCATCTTCGACCTCTCCGACGCCGACGCCGAACTCGACGCCACCCCCGGCCCCCTCGGCAGCTACCTCCATTTCCTCAACGTCGGCGAAGTCCCACTCCTCGTCATCCTCTCCACCCTCAACCTCACCACGTGGGTCTGCGGCATCCTGGCGAATACCTACCTCAACCCGTCCGCCTCCATCCTCCTCGGACTCGGCTACCTCGTCCCCGCCTTCCTCATCAGCACCGTCGTCACCCGCTACGCCACGATGCCCCTGCGCGGCGTCTTCCGCCTCCTCAACGCCCCGAATCCCACCGACCGCACCCTCGTCGGCCAGACCTGCGTCGTCCGCACCCGCGAAGCCAACGCCACCTACGGCCAGGGCGAAGTCGCCTCCGACGGCGCGCCGCTCACCGTCCAGATCCGCACCCACGACGGCACCAGCCTCCCCCTCGGCACCACCGCCCTCATCGTCAGCGGCGACCCGGCGACCAGCACTTACCTCGTCCGCCCCGTCACCGCATCCAGCCTAGACCAATAACCACCAACCAATAACCCTTCCACTCACCATGATCACTTCACTCGGCGTCCTCATCGGCGCATTCGTCCTCTTAGTCCTCTTCGGATTCATCATCATGATCGTCCGGTGCTACCGGAAGGTCGACCACGGCCAGGCCCTCGTCCGCAACTGCCTCGGCGGCACCAAGGTCGCGTTCTCTGGCATCGTCGTCCTCCCGGTCATTCACAAGGCCGAGTTCATCGACATCTCCGTCAAGCGCGTCGAAATCGACCGCCACGGCCAGTTCGGACTCATCTGCAAGGACAACATGCGCGCCGACATCAAGGTCGCCTTCTTCGTCCGCGTCAACCAGACCAGCCAGGACGTCCTCAAAGTCGCCCAATCCATCGGCTGCGTCCGCGCCTCCAGTCAGGAGGCCATGATCGAACTCTTTGACGCCAATTTCTCGGAAGCTCTCAAAACGGTCGGCCGCCAGTTCGAGTTCGTCGAACTCTATAACTCCCGCGAGCTCCTCAAGGACGACATCATCAAGCTCATCGGCAACGACCTCAACGGCTTCGTCCTCGAAGACGTCGCCATCGATTACCTCGAGCAGACCCCCTCAACCTCCTCAACCCCGACAACATCCTCGACTCCGAGGGCATCAAGAAGATCACCGAGCTGACGGCCGCCCAAAAGGTCCTCGCCAACCGCATCGACCGCGACCGTGAGAAGACCATCAAGCAGCAGGACGTCGAAGCCCGCGAAGCCATCCTCGAACTCGAGCGCCAACAAAAAGAAGCCGAGGAAAAACAAGCCCGCGAAGTCGCCATCGTCACCGCTCGCGAACAGGCCGAATCCAAGAAGGTCCAGGCCGAGCAACTCCTCCGCTCCGAGCAAGCCCGCATCCAGTCCGAGGAAGAAATCGCCATCGCCGAGGAAAACAAAGCCCGCCAGGTCATCGTCGCCCGCAAGAACAAGGAGCGCACCGACGCCATCGAGACCGAGCGCGTCGAGCGCGACCGCCTCATCGAAGTCACCGAGCGCGAGCGCATCGTCGAGTTGGCGGTCATCGAGAAGAACAAAGCCGTCGAAGCCGAGCAGAAGATCATCCAGGACGTCATCCGCGAGCGCCTCGTCGTCGAAAAGGCCGCCGTCGAAGAGCAGGAGCGAATCAACGACACCGAAGCCTTCGCCGCCGCCGACCGAAAGAAAAAGGTCGAGATCACCGCCGCCGAGATGCTGGCCGAGCAAGCCCTCGTCAAGGACATCAAAGCCGCCGAAGCCTCCAAGCAAGCCGCCGCCCTGCACGCCGAGGAGATCCTCATCACCGCCGAAGCGGAGCAAGCCGCCGCCACCAAGCAAGCCGAAGCCCGCCGCACCCTCACCCAGGCCATCCGCGCCGAAGAAGCCGCCCGCGGCCTGGCGGAGGCCGAGGTCATGGAGGCCAAAGCCGCCGCCGCCGAGAAGCAATACGCCGCCGAGGCCAAAGGCATCGCCGAGAAAGCCGAGTCCATGAAGGCCCTCGACGGAGTCGGCCGCGAGCACGAGGAATTCAAACTCGAACTCGAAAAGGAAAAAGAGATCGAGCTGGCGAACATCCACGTCCGCAAAGACATCGCCGAGCACCAGGCCTACGTCCTGGGCGAAGCCCTCAAATACGCCAAAATCGACATCGTCGGAGGCGAAGCCCAATTCTTCGACCGCATCACCAGCGCGATCACGAACGGCAAAGCCATCGACCGCCTCGTCGACAACAGCCGCACCTTAACCAACGTGCGAGACACCTTCCTCACCGGTGACCCCGACGACTTCCGCGCCCAACTCGACGGCCTGATCAAAAAGTTCGGCATCAAGACCGAAGACGTGAAAAACCTCACCATCGCCGCCGCCCTTGGCAAGCTCATCGCCCAAACCGACGACCTCGAGCAGCGCACCTTCTTGGGAAACCTCCTCCACCAGGCCAAGACCCTCGGCGTGGAATCAACCAAACTCTAAACGATGCCGAAGGCATCCCACCCACAGGAGCGCGGGGTTGAGTCGGCCGCTAGGCCACGACACCCCGGGGACGCAAACCGTCGCAACCCAATCATCGATCCCGAAGGGATCGCACCCACCGCCCGTTCACTCCAAAAACCGATCCTCATACGCCACCCCCGCCTTCTCGAGCACCTCGACCAACTCCTCGCGAAACGTCCGCGTCCGGTGATGTTCCTCCTGCCGCGAGATGTAATCGTGAACCGCAGGCCGCGCCGACGGACTCACCGTGATCGCGCAATACCCCTCCTGCCAGGCGAATCCCGGCAGGCGGCATTCCTCCTTCGCGAAAGCGGAAGACGCCTTCTTCAACTCCCGCATGAAATCCGCCAACCGATGAGTCGCGCGCAAAGAAACGAGCAAATGCACGTGATCCCCGGTCCCGCCAACCCCGTGCGTCTCGGCGCCGAGTCCCTTCACGGTGCCGCCAAGGTATTCGTGCATCCGCACGCGAACCGAAGGTGCGAGCCAGGGCTTCCGCCCTTTCGTCGAAAACACGATGTGGTAATGGAGGCTCAGGTAGGTGGACACGGGGCTGGCACCCCTCCGGGGTGCATTCCTTTCGAGGCGGACCGTATCACGGTGGTGTCGCTCCGCTCAACCACCGCCTCCCGCAGGTGGAATCCCTCCGGGATCACATCATCCCGAAGGGCCACAATCCCGCGCTCCTGCGGCTCAGATCCCTCCGGGATCGTCTCATCCCGAAGGGATGGCATCCACAGGAGCACGGGGTTGAGTCGGCCGCTAGGCCACGACACCCCGGGGACACGGCGGGTGAATGCGCGATCATCGATCCCGAAGGGATCGCACCTCACCGCACCGTCACCCCACCACTCCTTTTGAAAATGCCGGCACCAACCCCACCCGAGGCCCCAACCCTCGAAACCGGCACCTACGAGATCCTCCGCCAACGCCTCACCGACTGCGGCCGCGACCTCCGCACCCGCCTCGACGCCCTCAACGCCGACCGCCAGGCCGTCTTCGGCTCCATCGAGACCGCCCTCGTCGCCACCGACCGCGTCACCACCGACAACAACTGCCTGCCCCGCGACCTTGTCGCCATCGGCGACAACCGTTTCCTCCTCGGCTACAACGTCCACCTCGGCCTCCGCACCGAGACCCAACTCGCCGACGTCTTCTCCGCCTTCGAATGGGCCGGCGAGACCTTCCACCCCCTCCCGCTCGACTTCCTCGCCGACCCCGAGTTCCAGAACGACTTCCGGAGCCTCTTCAAATTCTACCGCGAGACCGTCTTCGCGAAGTTCGGCCTCATCGGCCCGCACCTCTTCATGGTCTTCCGCGTCGGCGGCCGCATCACCGACATCAAGACCTTCAAGTGGGCGCTCGACCACGGCAAATTCACCTACCTCGGCAACCGCAGCGACCACGAATTCATCTTCCCGCCCCAGCACGAATTCACGTGGACCCGCACCCACCGCGACTTTCACCGCGGCGGCGTCCACCCGCACATCGCCGTCGACGACCGCCTCTTCGTCGAGTGCATCGGCGGCGACCTCACGATCAAGATCGAGGACAACACCACCTCCGGCGAAGGCCTCTACCGCGAACCCGTCGACGACCCCGACCAGACCCTCGACGACGCCGAAATCTTCTACGCCAGCCTCGGCAACCTCATCCTCCTCCGGATCCGCCCCTACCAGGAGAAGGCGTGGCGCTACTTCGTCTTCAACGACAAGCTCGACGAGATCCACCGCGTCGACGCCATCGAGGAATCCTGCGTCCTCCTCCCCGACGACCACGGCATCATCTTCTCGCGCGGCTACTACCTCCGCAACGGCGAGCTGAAACTCTTCGACGCCAACTCGACCGACATGCTCTTCGAGCGCCGCATCCAGTCGCCGAATCGCGAAGATTTCCTCTACGTCTTCTACAACCGTGAGCGCGGCGACTACGTCCTCATGGCCTACAACGTCATCACCCAGCGCGTCGACACCCCCATCCACTGCAACGGCTTCTCGACCTTCGCCAACGGCCAGCTCGCCCTCTTCCGCTCTGACCCCGAGCCGCAGAAGCACCACACCGTCCAGATCTGGCAGACCCCCTTCACCGGCTCCGGCTACGAGACCGCCACCCGCACCGACTCCTACCTCTACAAAATCGGCCACGCCCCCCTCGTCCGCTGCATGGCCGAGGCCCACGAAATCCTCGCCCTCCTCCACCGCGACGACAGCTACGCCGGCCTCTACCTCGACCTCCGCAAGCGCGCTGGCGACCTCCTCGACGCCTACTTCTGGCTCGACAGCCCCGAGGCCCACGACCTGGCCGCGCCCCTCACCGCCCTCCGCGAAGCCGCCGCCCGCACCGTCGACGAATTCGAAAAAGTCCTCGAGCTCCGCCGCCACGCCGCCGCCGAGGTCGACCGCCTCGGCACCCGCGCCCGCACCCTCGTCGACGGCCTCATCCCCGGCAGCCTCCAGTCCATCGACGCCTACGTCGCCGCCCTCATCGACCTCCGCACCGTCCGCGCCGAGCTCATCACCCTCCGCGACGTCCGCTACGTCGACCTCGACTCCATCGCCGAGTTCGAATCCGCCGTAGCCGAAAAATCCGACGCCCTCGCCGCGGACTGCGTCCAATTCCTCCTCCGCGACGAAGCCCTCGAACCCTACCGCGAGAAAACCGCCACCCTCGCGGCCGAGTCCGCCACCGTCGAAAAGGTCGTCCAGGGCCGCGACCTCGAGACCTGCATCGAGCAAGCCGGCGTCGACCTCGAACTCCTCATCGAGATCGTCAGCAATCTCCGCATCGACGACGCCACCCAGACCACCCGCATCGTCGAGAGCATCTCGGCCATCTACGCCACCCTCAACCAGATCCTCGCCCGCCTCCGCCAGCGCCTGCGCGACCTCCGAGCCACCGAAGACGCCGCCCAATTCGCCGCCCAGCTCCGCCTCATCGGCCAGGCCGTCGCAAATTCCATCGAGCGCTGCGACACCCCCGACAAGTGCGACGACCTCCTCAACCGCCTCCTCGTCCAGGTCGAAGAACTCGAGAGCCGCTTCGCCGACACCGACGAATACCTCATCCAGCTCACCGAGAAGCGCACCGAGATCCAGAGCGCCTTCGAGGCCCGGAAGCTCGCCCTCGTCGACGCCCGCAACCGCCGCGCCACCGCCCTCCAATCCGTCGCCGACCGGCTCCTCAACAGCATCGCCCACCGCGTCGATTCGCTCCCCGGCGTCCCCGAGATCAACGGCTTCTACGCCTCCGACCAAATGGTCGACCGCCTCCGCGACGTCGTCACCCAGCTCCTCGACCTCGGCGACCCCATTAAAGCCGACGGCATCCAGAGCGAACTCAAAACAATCCGCGAAAACGCCGTCCGCCAACTCCGCGACAGAAGGGAACTGTTCGTCGGCGGCGACAACGTCATCGCCTTCGGCCCCCACCACTTCAACGTCAACGTCCAGCCCGTCGAACTCACCGTCCTCCGCCGCGCCGACCACCTCGCCATCCACCTCACCGGCACCCGTTACTTCGCGCCCATCACCGACCCCGAACTCACCGCCCTCGAACCCCACTGGGACCTCGAAGTCCCCTCCGAATCCCCCACCGTCTACCGCGCGGAATACCTCGCCTACCAGTGCCTCCGCGCACTGGATCAAGAGGGGAGGGGGCGTCCCGCCCCCTCGACCGTGTCCCCCGAATGGGTCGCCGACTTCATGGCCCCCCGCTACGCCGAAGGCTACGTCAAGGGCGTCCACGACCACGACGCCACCCTCATCCTCACCGCATTAACCGAAATTCACGCGTCCATCGGCACCCTCCGCCACGCCCCGCCCGCCCGCGCCCACGGAGTCGTCGCGTGGGAAGCGCACCCCGACGAAACGCTCCGCCAGCAGCTCGCCAGCTTCGGCGCCATGCGCGCGCTCTACCCGACGAGCAACCGACCGACCGACTACCTCGCCCGCCTCGATGCCATCTGCCGCGAAGCCCCCCACTTCGACACCACGACCGCGCCAGCCGCGGCCGCGTATCTGTTCGACGTCCTCACCGGCGACAAAACCTTCCGTTTCAGTCAGGACGCCGCATCGCTGCGCGGCCAGTTCGTCAAGTCGCTCGCCGAGCAAAAGGCCGACGACCGCTTCGCCGCGCTCCGGGCTTCGGTGGACGACGATTTTGAGATACTGCGCGATTGGGTGGGCGGATTCCTGGCAGCCCCCACCCACGGTAGGGACCCTTCGCCGAAGGGTCCGTCGCCCTCTCGCGTCGCGTCCGCCGGGCCAGAGAACCGCTACCGCGACGAAATCGTCCTCCTCCTCCAACGCGACAACGCCGAGATCGTCGACGTCACGCTCGAGGCTCAGATCGCCCCCATCCTCGGCCAGCACCCCACCGTCGAGAACGGCACCATCCGCCTCGATTACCTCGACTTCATCGACCGCCTCGGCCGTCACGCCGACGAGACCGTCCCCGCCTTCGAGCGCTTCCAGGCCGCCAAGCGCCGCGCCGTCGACGACGCCAGGCGCCGCCTCCGCCCCGAGCAATTTGCCGCCCGCGTCCTCTCGTCCTTCGTCCGCAACCAGCTCGTCGACCGCGTCTTCCTCCCGCTCATCGGCGCGAACCTCGCCAAACAGATGGGCACCGCCGGGGAGAACACCCGGACCGACCGCATGGGCCTCCTCCTCCTCGTCTCGCCCCCCGGCTACGGCAAGACGACCCTCATGGAATACGTCGCCAACCGCCTCGGCGTCGTCTTCATGAAGATCAACGGCCCGTCCATCGGCCACGCCGTCACCTCCCTCGATCCCGCCGAAGCCCCGAACGCCGCGTCGCGCGAGGAATTGATCAAATTGAACCTCGCCTTCGAGATGGGCGACAACGTCATGATCTACCTCGACGACATCCAGCACTGCGCCCCGGAGTTCCTCCAGAAGTTCATCTCCCTCTGCGACGGCCAGCGCCGCATCGAAGGCGTCCACAATGGAGAGGCTCGCACCTACGACCTGCGCGGACGCAAAGTCGCCGTCGTCATGGCCGGCAACCCCTACACCGAGAGCGGCGAAAAGTTCCGCATCCCCGACATGCTCGCCAACCGCGCCGACACCTACAATCTCGGCGACCTCGCCACCGGCGCCAACCTTGACGCCTTCAAACTCAGCTACCTCGAAAACGCCCTCACCTCCAACGCCCTCCTCAACCCCCTCGCGACCCGCTCCCGCACCGACATCCTCGGCATCATCGCAATGGCCTCCGGCGACGAATCGGAGGGAATCGAACTCGAAGGCAGCTACTCCGCCCGCGAACTCGAGGACTTGGTGGCGGTCATGCGCAAGCTCATCCGCATCCGGGACGTCATCCTCACCGTCAACGCCGAATACATCCGCTCCGCCGGCCAGGCGGACGCCTACCGCACCGAACCCCCGTTCCTCCTCCAAGGTAGCTACCGCAACCTGAACCGCCTGGCGGAAAAGGTCGTCCCCGTCATGAACGACGCCGAACTCACCGACCTCATCGCCGACCACTACCGCAACGAAGCCCAGACCCTCACCACCGGAGCCGAGTCCAACCTCCTCAAACTCCGCGAACTCCTCGGCCAACTCACGCCCGAGGACAGCCAGCGCTGGAACGACATTAAGAAGACCTTCACCCGCAACCTCCTCGTCCAAGGCGGCGACGGAAACGACCCGGTCACCCAAGTCGTCCGTCAACTCGCCAGCATCCGCGAAACCATCGAAACCAGCACCCGCCAACCCGCCCCAGCGGCGCCGACCACCAGCAAACGAGTCGCCATCAATCCGGAAACCCTCCGCAAAATCTGGGACTTGATCGAGAATCAGGACGCCCCCCCAACCCCCGATACCGAAACCATCATCGAAGTCCCCGAGCGCTGAACCCCCCTGATTTTGCCCGCTAAACACGCTAAACACGCTAAAAAATTCAATTTCCCCGAATTTGACGGGGGGACATCACCCTACCGTCCCGAATAGATTCAGACTTAGAGATTGAACAGCAACGTCCCAATCAAGTGGCATCGGCTTCCAGCCGATGGTCGCTCGGTGACCGCCGGACCGCCACCGCCACGACCGTCATGAATTCGTTTAATTCCTAGGCGACGTCGGCAGTCCCTCCACAATAACGCCGCGCGTGATGATCGTTGTTGACCATATTAACGCTTCGCGTTAACGTATCTCGTGATTCAAGGATTCGCGTGCAAGGAGGCGAAAAAAATCTTCGGAGAAACTCGCTCCCGCAAGCTACCCGGGAATCTGCAGCCGATGATGCTGCGCAAGCTCGTGATGCTCGATATCGCCGCGGCAGTCGACGACCTCCGAGTGCCACCCGGGAACCGCCTCGAAGCGCTCAAAGGTGACCGCAAGGGGCAACACAGCATCCGAGTCAACCAACAATGGCGCGTCTGCTTTCGCTGGACCGACGCGGGTCCGGCGGAAGTCGAGATCGTCGATTACCACTGATCAACAGAATGAAAACCAAAGCACCCGACACCAAGCTGTCGCCGGTCACTCCCGGCGAGATCCTCAAGGAAGAATTCATGGTCCCGTTGGGACTCACGAACTACCGAGTCGCCAAAGACATCGGAATCAGCCCCACGGCTGTCGGTCAAATCGTGGCTGGCACCCGCTCGCTCACCCCCGACACCGCGCTCCGTCTGGGTACTTACTTCGGCATGACCGCGCAATTCTGGATGAACGCCCAATCCCAATACGACCTCCGCCGCCTAGCCCGAGACGCAGCTAGCCGCCCACAGATTGAGCGCTGTGCAGCGCTCGCCGCGTGAATCGCTCAAAGTGGAACCACTCCATCCGTCTGCATGCTGCCCGGATCAGCACGGCCACGAGCATTTTATACACTGATGCCCTCGTCTCCAAATGTGCCAATATGAATGACCGACCCCTCAGCGATGAATGACCGACCCCTCGGTATGAACGGGAACATTGGTTACAGATAAACCGACCACATAGGTAACACTTAGAGGGTTAGTTTTCATGGCTTGCGGGAGCAAGCTTCGACTCCCAACGCTCGGCGTAGGCCGTAGGCCGGAGCCGAGCGTTGGGAGTCCGATCCAGCCACCCGAGCTTCACATTGGCATATCGAACGGCCAGCAGCCCTGTCTCCGGCGATTCCTCCACGGCCACATCGACGCCGATCAGTGACTCGCCGACGAAGCAGTTGTTTCCATTCAAGGAGATGAAGCCTGCTTTGTTCACCCGCTTGGTTTCCACCCCTGCCTCGTAGAGCGCAGGTTTGATGCGTTCGTCCAACCGGCGCAGGGAGGGTTGATAGGCTTGCGCCGGTGTCCTCATGCCGATGCCCTCGTGCGGACGCTCGTCGTTAAAGACTCTGCGCCACCGGTCAAAACGTTGCTGTTGGGCCCAACGGTTCGCGCTTCCCGGCTGACAGCATTCGGCCTTCATCGTGCGATGCATCCGTTCGTGGCAGCCGTTGTCCTGCGGACAGCCAGGTCGGCTGAACTGCACTTCGATACCCAATCCGATCCACCACACGCTCAGTCTGCTCAATCCCGCTGGTCCCATCGACGCGAACGGGGAGCCATTGTCCACGCGAATGATCTCCGGCAGCCCGTAGCGCTTGAATACACTGCGGAACTCGCGCTGCGTCCACTTTACCGTCATGTCCGGCATCGCCTCCGCTTTCATCAGGTATCGACTGTGCAGATCGCTCACCGTCAACGGATCGCAACGCTCGCCGTCACCCAGCAGGAACCATCCCTTGTAGTCCACTCCGAGCACGTGGTTACAGCGTTCCGGCGGCGTCAGCGTCCCTCGTTCCACCGTGAAGAGGCCTCCTCGCCGCTTGCGCGCCTTCACCAGCCCGTGCCGCTTGAGAACCTCTCCCACCGTGCTTACGACCGGTAAACGATCCACTTCGTGCTTCACTTCGAGCACTCGCTGGATCTTCTTCGGCCCCCACGTCGGATGTAACCGCTTTTCGGCCACAATCAGCCGCTCCACCGCTTCTTCTGTCCTGCTCGTCACCGTCTTCGGGGCCCGGCTCCAATCCTCTAGTCCGCCCATCCCGTGGGCCTCGTATCGCGCCTTCCACTTGTGACCCGTCTTGCGCGAGATGCCGAAACTTTCGCACAGCTCCACCATCGTGAACCGGTCGCTCGTCAGCAAACTTACAAATCTCTGTTTCTGTTCCATCGGTGACTCGTTTTGCCAGGGCATTCACCACCCTGAACTGTCACCCATGTCCTCGGTCAATCTGTCACCTATGTCCTCGGTTCATACCCAATTCCACCCGACTCGGATTCATTTACCACTTGTTGCCCGGTGCACGATGGTCTACTAGACTCCCTCAAGTGGATTGGGAGAACCCGGTCGGCGTCTGTGCCTCGGTGAGTTTCATCGAGGCCTTTCGCTTTCATGGGGTGGATAAATTTTCAAACCCCAATCCTGATAGTCCTCACCAACCTTCTCCCGACCGCCCGCACAGAAGAACTTCTGCTTCAGAACGTCGAATGCCCGGTTCGGCTGATCCCCGCGAAAGACGGAAAGACCGATCGGTCGTGCGACCAGATCAGCCAGTTGCAGACCGGATGACATTACCTTTTTGTCCGAAAAGAGAATTTTGAAGGGGAGAGTCTTCTCGCAGCCATTGTTCCCGTCGCAGATCCGGCGGAATCCCAACTCCAATTCGTCATCTTCCTTGCGTCCGCGTTGCTCGACGACAACGTGGGTCAGGTGGCCTTGCTCACCCTTCTCCTCGAGAAACTCATAGAGTGTCTCCAAGCAAAAGCGGAGGGCAATGTGATAGGGATTTGACGGCTTTTCTTGCTGTTGCTGCAACCGCCGCTTGTCGATGACGCAGCTGATCAGAATAAAGCGACTCTCCTCAATGATCGAGGTCAGTTCGCCCAGGAACTGCTCCTTGTGCTCGCGCGTCCGGAAAATTGTGAAGGCTCCTTTCTCTTTCCGAATTTCCTGCTCGTGCAGCACAACCTGGTCGTGGCCAAAATGCTTGAACTTGAAGGTCTCAAGCGCCGGGACGACCTTTCGACTGTAATGGACTTTGTGAAAGACGCAGAAAGCTAGAACGAACAACGGATATTGCTCGTCGATCGATTGCATTCCGTGATCACCACTTTCATCGACGTAAACAATGTATTTTCCGAATGTGTCGCCGCGGTCGTCACGGGTGGCTAGCTTGATTCCTGCACTATCGTCGGAATTCGCCGCATCCGAAGCCTTGAAGAGCGGCAATTCAATATCGCCGTCAGAAGGCATCAGGCTTTAGTGCCCTCCTTGCTAGTATCCTGTAACGACTAAAGCTGCGGATATAACCGTCTCAATTTGACCCGCGCGTCGGCGGTGGTGAAGCGCCACGAAGTGGTGCGGGCGGCTTCGTTCCGGGCGGCCTCCCAAGCCGCGACTTCCGAGCGCAGCGTTTCAATGTTAGGAATGCGACGATTCAGGCATTGGGACTGAAGGACACTGAACTCGATCTCGGCGACATTGAGCCAACTGCCATGTTTTGGGGTGTAGTGGATTTCAAGGCGTTCGGCCAATCGGCGAGCTTCTTGGGGAGGGAAGGCTTCGTGGAGCGAAGCGATGTTGTGCGTATTGAGGTTGTCCATGACCAAGCGCACCTTGGTCGCGTGGGGATAGCGTTCGTCGAGCATGCTGCGAATGAACTGGGCCCATTAGTTGCGGGTGCGGCGTTCGGTGATTTCCAGATGTCTGCGTCCGCCCAGCGGCTCGACTTCGAGGAAAATTTCGGCCACGCCGTTGCGGACGTATTCGTGGTCTTCGATCCGCGCCCTGCCGGGAGCGCTGGCGATGGGCGCGTGGACTTCGCCAACGAGTTGCTTGCTCGACTCATCCATACAGACGAGGGGGAAGAGCGCATCGTAGGGTGCGTGATAGAGTTCGAGAACGTCCTCCATGCAAGCAACGAAAGCGGCGCTGCCGTCTGGAGGGATCTTCCAATATTTGCTCAGATGAGGGCGTAATTCGTTTTTTTTAGAGACCGCTGAATGGTCATCGTCGAAACGCTGGGGGCAATCTTGAGTTCCACGACTTTGTCGGCGAGAAGACGGACGGTCCACCGGGCGCGTCCATCGGGAGGATCGGAGCACGCCAAGGCGGTCACCCTCGCGTCAAAGGCTCCATCGAAGGTAATCCTCGGAGGACCGGTTCTCGGCTTGCGTCCAAGCGCTGCCTCCAACCCATCCTCCACGAAGCGCTCCTTGATGTGTTCGACGGTGCGAACGCCGATCCCCAGAGCACTGGCGACATCCGCCACCCTCCACACTGTTCTACCTGGCGCGTGCTCGCCAACGTCGCAAAGTAAAAGCGTTCGAGCATGCACACATCGCTTGGCGTCGGTTTTGGAAGTCCGGCCCAGCGCGCTCAAATACTCACGTTCGGACTCGGTTAAAGTGATGCGATATCGATTTGCCATCCACCCACATACCGCTCCGATGAGCGCGACTCAATACGCAAGATAGCGCGTTACAGTATACTAGCGACCGACCAGTCCAGTCTGCGAACGGTGATTTGGTCGGCGATTGGCATGAGAAGGAGAGTGTAGCGCGGCTCGCGACGCGAGCGAGTTTGAAGATGGGGCTGCTTGATGAAGATGCCGAAGAGTGCTCCGAGATCAGGTCGAAGACGCGAAGGAACAAAATTTTCACCGCACGTCTTCCGGAATACACGCTTCCCGTTGTCCACTCGGATTCGCCAGCGAGTCGAACGAGGCAGCGAATTCAATTCACATTGAGATCGCCGCGGCTCGTCAGAAAAAAAGTTGGAAATGTGTCAATGTGAATTGACTGACCCTCGTCTGATGAATCGCCTGTGCGTGACCTCTCGAAACTGAACCAATGCACGGACTGACCCCGCCACCACGGACTGACCCCGCCACGGTGCCCCCGTGCCCGAGCCGTCGAGCTTGTTTCTCATCCTCGCGAGCCTATCCGGCCTGATTGTCGTGCTGCGGCGGAATCGCGGCGGGGTGGGGCTGAGCCATTTCTCAGCTTGATGTCTGAGGTTTCCGACCTAGGTTGAGGCCTATGCCACAGCAGGCAACGACGACAGGGCGAATTGCGCGGCTTTTTCGGAACGGGCGCAATCAAGCGGTGCGGATTCCGAGAGAGTTTGAGTTTGCCGGTGGCGAGGTTCTGCTGCGACGAGAGGGGCGGCAACTCATCGTGGAGGAAGTCGAGACACCAGGTGGACTCTTGGAGACACTTCGAGGCCTGAGTCAGATCGAGGAGAGCTTCCCCGACATCGACGAAACCTTACTCCCGACGGACGAGATCGCGATTTGAGTCGGAAGATCGCCGTGACGCCGAAGTTCCTGCTCGATACCAACATCGTTTCGGATCTGATTCGGAATCCGCAGGGCCGTGTCGCCGACCAGATCAAGCGAGTAGGCGAGGACGCTGTTTGCGTGAATCCAGTGGTCGCGGGCGAGATCCGCTTTGGAGTGCTCAAACGCAGATCAGACAAACTCGCCCGGCAGGCCGAACGCATCCTCCGTGCGATTCGGACGGTGGAAATAAAATCTCCTACGGAGGTGCATTACGCAGCGATTCGCTGGGCGCTGGAAAAGGCAGGAACGCCGATAGGCCCAAACGATCTCTGGATCGCCGCCCACGCGAAGGCCCTCGATATGACCGTGGTCACAGCAAACGAAGCGGAATTCAGCCGGGTAGAGGGGTTGCGAGTGGAAAACTGGCTCTGTCGCGGCACATCCGTATTCTCAAACGACGGCCCCGGATGAGAGCAAGTTTTCCCGATCATGATCGTGGAGTAAGGCCTTGGGGCTCGAAAAATTTCATTTTGCACACTGACCCCCAGTTTGACCCCCAGTTTGGACGTCGGGACGTCCGCTTCTCCGGTGAATGGCCGCTTCGCGAGGTGCCACAGTGGTGGTCGACGTGAGGAGACCCAGCCAAGGTGTTCGTCATCCTCGTTTGCCTCATCGTTTCGCTTTTCCGAACCACGGAGTTCGCTTAGCAGTTGATATCACCGAGATTATTGCCCCCACCGAGCGCGCTCCATTGGCGGGTAAGGCGTTGGGTGAACTCGGGCGGAATTATGAAGGACCCTGTGTGTAAATTTGAGTTGGATTCGGGCTGGGAATTTCGCCAAGCGGGGGCGGATGTTTGGAAGTCGGCGACCGTGCCGGGGTGCGTTCATTCCGACCTGCTCCGGAATGGGATGATTCCAGATCCGTTCCATGGGCGGAACGAATTGGATCTGCTTTGGTTGGAGCGGGTGGATTGGGAGTATCGGGCGGAGTTCGAGGTTGGCGACGAATTGCTAGCGCTCGATTGCGTGGATCTCGTTCTGAAGGGATTGGATACGGTGGCGTCGGTCTGGATCAACGGCTCGCTCGTGGCGGAGACGGCTAACATGTTCGTGGGATACCGGGTTGCGGTGAAGGAGCTTCTGCGGGCGGGAGCAAACACGATCGAGGTGCGCTTTCTCAGCGTGGATGCCGCCATCGCGCGTCGGACGACGGAGCGGAAGCCGGTGCCTTCGGACTACCTGGGCGGGCGGACGGAGTTGCGGAAGGAACAGTGCGCTTCGGGTTGGGATTGGGGTCCGCGGTTGACGACGAGCGGGATCTGGCGACCGATCCGGCTGGAAGGTTGGTCGGGGAATCGTATTCAAGATTGGTCCGTGCGGCAGCGGCACGGTGGCGGCGAGTGCGCGGTGGAGGTCGTGGTCGCGGGGGCACGGGCGGGGCGGCGGTATCTGACGCGGGCGGTCCTGAGTTTTGACGGCGAGGTGGTCGCGACGGCGGAGGGTGCCTTGGGGGAGTCCGTCGATCTGATCGTCGCGAAGCCGGAGCTTTGGTGGCCGAACGGGCAGGGGGCTCAGCCGCTCTACGAGGTGTCGGCGGAGTTGCTGGACGGCGACGTGGTGCTCGATCGTCGGGATCAGCGGATCGGGCTTTGCCGGATCGAGCTGGACCGGGGTCGGGACGAGTGGGGAGCGGCGTTTCGTTTTGTGGTCAATGGTCGTCCGGTCTTCGCGAAGGGGGCGAACTGGATCCCGGCGCACAGTTTTGTGAACGAGGGCGTGGCGCTCATTCCCGATCTGCTGGATTCGGCGGTGGCGGCGAACATGAACCTGCTGCGGGTGTGGGGTGGGGGGATTTACGAGGTCGAAGAGTTCTACGAGGAGTGTCTGGAGCGGGGGTTGCTGGTGTGGCAGGACTTCATGTTTGCCTGCGCGATCTATCCGGGTGACGCGGATTTCGTGCGGGAGGTGAAGGCGGAGGCGGAGTATCAGGTGCGGCGATTGCGGAATTACAGCCACATCGCGCTGTGGTGCGGGAACAACGAGAACGAGCAGATTTACGGGCCGGAAATCCGGGCGGACCGCAAGCTGCGGCGGGATTACGAGAAGATCTTCGTCGAGCTGCTGCCTCGGACTCTGGAGAAGCTGTTGCCGGGGGCGGCTTACATTTCGAGTTCGGAGCACAATCCGGACGATCGTTTTAGCAATACGCAGAACCCGGATTCCGGCGACGCGCATTACTGGGGCGTCTGGCACGAGCGGGCTCCGATCTCGGACTACGAGAAGCAGTTTCACCGATTTTTCTCGGAGTTCGGGATGCAGGCTTATCCGTGCGTGGAGACGGCGCGGACTTTTACCGAGAGCCGAAATCTCTTCGGGCCGGAGATGGATAACCACCAGAAGAATGGCGGAGGGAATCAGATCATTTTTCACTACATCTCGGAGCTGTTCCGGTTTCCGAAGGATTACGAGTCGTGCGTCTACCTTTCGCAGATCATGCAGGCGTTCACGTTGCGGTTCGGCATCGAGCACATGCGGCGGAACCTGCCGCAGACGATGGGGGCGGTGTATTGGCAGTTGAACGACTGCTGGCCGGTGGCGTCGTGGTCGAGCGTCGACTTCGGCGGGCGGTGGAAGGCGCTGCACTACGCGGCGAAGCGGTTTTTCGCTCCGGCGCTGGTGTCGGTGAAGCGGCTGGGGAGTGAGACGATCCACACGAGCACGAACACGGTGCTGAGCGACGTCGATGGTGTGGAGGTTCATACGGTCTTCGACGGGCCGACGGCGGTGAAGGGGGAGCTTTCGTGGGCGGTGTGGTCGGTGCGCGGGAATGTGGTGCTGGAGACGGGCCGGAAGGCGGTGCGGCTCGCGAACGGGGAGGCGCGCCGTCGTCAGGTGCTGAAGCTCGGTGACTGGATCGAGAAGAATGGCCGCGACGACTTGGCCGTCCGGTGTCGGCTGGAGGCGGCGGGCCACGAGGCGAGTGATAGCACCACGTTTCTGGTCCCGCCTCGGCGGGTGGAGTTTGCGAGGGCGCGGGTCGAGGCTAAGGTGGCGGTCGGAGCCGTCAAGGGGACGTTCGAGATCCGCGTGACGAGTGACCGGATTGCTTATCAGGTCTTTCTTAATCTAGCGGAGGGCGTCGAATATCGGCTGAGCGACAACTATTTCGACGTCTTCCCAGGCGAGGTTTGCATGGTGGTGCTGCGTCCAATCAAGGCGCTGACGCTGACCCGGGTAAGGCGGCTTCTCACCGTCGCTTCGTATCGCGACAGCTACGAAGACTAGCTCGTCGGCGCAGGGTCTTTCGTTATGGGGACTCGCCGCGCGCGACGCGCTCGATAATTTCGAGACATTGCACAAACGGCTTCGGTTCCGAGGATGGAGGGGCGCTTGCCACGGACGCCGATGGTTGCAGTTTTCCTCGTCACGGTAGGCGAACGGACAACGTCGGATCCGTCTCGCAATCACGAACGATCTCGTTGTAGCGGGTCAGCAATTTCAGAAGGGTCACCTTGCAGTCGGCGGTTTTGAAGAAGCTGCGTTCGTAGAGGTTGGCGGTCAGGAATTGGATGGCGTCGAGAACGTCGACGCGATCCTCGATGGACGAGTTCTTCAACAGGAAGGCAGCTCCGAGAACGCCTTCGCCAAGACTGATGATCAAGGGCTTCAATCCTGATCGGAGGTTCGCATCGCACTTCCGGATGAGAGCCTCGGTCGGATGGGTCGTCACGTGGATCGCGACCGTTTCGATTTGGAAGTCTCCCTGACGGTCGGTCGAATGGTCGGCAACGGAGAATCCGTGATGGTCGATCTGCCCATCGCCCAGAACGACGTCGAGTTTCGCCCCAACCAAGTGTTGGAGCATGGCCCCGACGTAATTCGTTCCGCCGCCCTCGGTTTGGACGTCGTGGGCTTGTCGGAGTAGATCTTCGATGTTGGCGCGGAGGGATTTTCCGGGATCAAAATGAAACTTCGGACCCTCGGACGCGAAGTGCGCCCGCACTTTCTCGATCCACCAAGTCATGGCCTCGTCCAAATCGACTGCTTTCCGACGATGCAGGTCGTTCAGGGTCTCGACGTAAGCGTTCATCAGCCCAAGACTGCCGCGGCTGGTCCGGCCCCCTTCTTCCGCAAGGACCTTGGTCACTCCGTATTCCGCGAGAATCTTTTGCACCGCCGCCTTGCCGAGTCCGACGACCTATCCACCCTCTGCGGTCCTCAACGATTCCGGCGAGAGCGGAAGTCCGCGTCGCTTGGCTGTTTCCGACATGACGAGCGCCACGCAGAGTCCTCCCTTCCGAAGGAGCTTCGGATGAACCTTGCAAAGGTTGCGCAGCGCAGCGGTTGTGGCACCCATTGGCTCGCCCTATCGGTAGCTCGTCTTGCTCTCGACCCTGCGCGGCTGCTTCGCATGATTCGCTGGATGCAAAGACAGCTTTTCCAGCATCGGATTCAAGTAGTTGCGAGCAATCCATTCGATCACTGGAACGCAAACCGCGTCACCGAATCCGAAAAGCGCCTGATTCAATGGAACGTTGATCGCGAAATCATCCGCGCCCATGAGACGCGCACATTCACGTGCGGTCAGCAGTCTCACGGCGAAGTGGCCGCGCCCCCCGGCGAACAGGATTTGCCGCCCGCTCCCTCCCCGGGGAGTTCGCAGGCAACCCGCTGTCCCGTCGGTCCGAAGTTCCGCCATGGATTTCCCTTTTCTCACCCGCCTGAAAACCGTCCCGAAAGTCGTCTCCGCGCCACCGATCATTTTGTCGGCGATGGCTCTATGCTTCTCACTCATTTGGTTCAGGAGATAGTCGCAGCGTTCCCGACTCCACCAAGCTGGAGAGTTCATCGGCAGATCCTCGAGCAAATCCGAAAGCGTTGTCTCCCGCCTTGGTAGGCTTGGGAGTTGCCGGATCTTCCAATCAATCTCCGGATTCCAGAGGATGAAGTCCGCCAGTGCGGCTGGACGGCAGTCCTCTTCGAAGAACTTCGGTGTCTCTTCGACCGTGGAGACGAGATCCGACTTCGTTCCGACCACGAACAGCCGCTGTCGGCTCTGCGGCACGAACCGCGACGCATCGACGATGAACGCGTCGACCGAGTAACCGAGTCGATTGAGTCCCAGCAGAGCGTCGCGAAGGTCCTGGCCATCGTGGGACGTCAAAAAACCGGTGACGTTTTCGAGCAAGACCAGAGGAGGGCGTCGGTCTCCCAATCCAGACAGAACCTCCACAAATCCCCAAAAAGCCGAGGATTGGGCCCCGGCAAGCCCCTTCCGAGATCCGGCCAAAGAAAGGTCGTTGCACGGGAATGAAGCGGTTGCCAGATCAACCGTAGGAACGGAGTCGGGGGTCAAATCGTGGACGTCGCCAACGACTAGTTCATCGGTATCCCCGAAATGATCCCGATACATTCCGCACTTGTCCTCGTCGATGTCGTTGGCGAACCGAATGTTCCACCCTGCCTGCTCCAAACCGATCCTCATCAACCCGATTCCCGCGAAAAACTCGGCAAACGTCCTGTCCGGGTGATGCATCCAAAGATTTTCCCGTAACGCGGACGCATTGTCGAGCAGCGCGCCGCACACCCACGCATTACGGCTCCAATAGCCAAAGGAGGGTTTGTTCGTTCACGTTGTCACATTTGAGCAGCGGCGGCCCGCTGTTTCCGGGCGCGGCTAGGAACCCGGTTTCCCATCGGTCGCAGATCAAGAGCGGCACGACTGGGAATGATCTGTGGTTGCAATTGTGTTCTGATCCACGAAGTTCCGTCCCCCCGAAGTTATGAAACTAATTGCTCTTCTCTCCTGTTTGGTCACTTTCTCCGTCGTCTCAACCGCGTCCGCCATTGTCCTCAACGGCCAGGTCGAAGCCGGGGCGGTCATCCGGGATGGGGGAGGTGACATCTTCGACGACTGGGGTCGACTGGCCGTCAACGGGACTTTTTTCCGCGGGGCGGTCACGGGAAGTGATCCAATCTAAAATACCGCTACCCAGGACATCGGCGGCATCGATGTCTCGGTCCGACTGACGGGTTACCAGTCGCTCGGCACGTTTGGCGGCAACACCGATTTTCGGTTTGTTCGTTGGTGGATTAGACTCACGAACAACAACGCGACCGCCGTGCCGGTCTCGACGTCATTCGGCGGCGGCGTGGGCGCTGACGATGATAATAACTTTGTTTTTGCTTCCGCGCCCCTGATTCGTTGGGCCGTGAGCGCCGACAGCCCGACGAGCAACAACGATCCCGCGCTGGGAACGATTGTCGCGAGCGCCGCTGCGACCGTCCTTCCCACTCTGACCGTCGTCCCGGAGAGCGTGGCCAGCGGAGCGAATTTCTCGATCGAGCCGGGAGCCACCGCAAGCTTGGTTTACTTCTCCACGGCGCGCAATATTGCCGGGAGCGGCGGTGGGCGAGGCACGCCGGCCGACGCCTTGAGCGACATAACGACCGTCATTCTCGATCCAGCTGGCAACGTGAATACCGCATTCCTTACCGATGGACTCGCGCCTATCGAAACCGCCCTCAACCAACCGTTTGCAAGTCCTTAGCCGAGGCCCGTCCCCAACGTCGATGGTCAAATCCCCGCTTCCGTTCGCGTGGTCAGCAACCGCCCCCGGACCCGCGCGACCTTCGTGATCACCAATCGGTCCGCCTCCGCGGAGACCTATTTGTTCCGCGGGCGGACGACACAACCCCGGGAGGGGGAGGCCAACGGCGAACGGTCCACCCCCCCGCGGCAACTTGAACGTGTTTTCAAGCTCAATGGGCGGGAAATCACGCGGTCGCTTCTGAACAACAACGCCGCCACTCCGAATCTTGGACCGGGTGAATCCGCCCGGGTCGTCTTCCGCGTCAAAACTCGCCGCCGCCCCGGCCGTGAGCGGAAGATCCGGACCACCCTCACAGTCGTCAATGCTTCCAACGCAACGGTATCCACGAAAAAGAAGGGAAGCGTGGTAATTCGCGGTAAGCGCTGACACGCAACGCGGTGTGACCAGGTGACATTGCAAGATTAGGTATGATCTGTTCCAACTGGCGGCGAATTCAGGCGCGATGATGCCGCTGGTCCGAACGTTCTTTCGGATCCTGTTGTGGAAGCGCTTTTCGCCTTCGTCAGCTGAGACGTTCAGGCGCAGACCTCGGGCGAGTTTTGCCTTCTACATCCTGGCGCGCATCATAGATCGGGGATCTCTTCGAAGACCAGAACGTGAGGGGGGGAGGGCATCCTGCCCTCCCGATGGGTCTCAGGGCGTCGACCCCTTGTCCTCCCGACGCTCCGATGTTCGTCCTCAAATTCCTTCCCCGCACCCGCGCGATCCCAGGGTCGGATGCGATCCAACCGCGTCACTTCAAACCCACCAACCGATTCAATACCATGCAACTCAATACCCTCAACGATCTCCTCCTCGCCGAAATCAACGACCTCTACGACGCCGAACGCCGCATCGCCGAGCTTCTGCCGAAGATGCAAATCGCCGCCACTCACCCCGATCTCAAGGACGCTTTCGCCGCGCACCTCGACGAGACACTCGAACAACAGCGCCGCCTCGACGAGGTCTACTCCAAGCTCGGTGCCCGCTACGACGGAGAGACGTGCGAGGCCACCCAGGGTCTCGTGAAGGAAGGCGAGCAGATCATCGCTGCCACCGGCGATCCAGCCGTCATCGACGCCGCGCTCATCGGTGCCGCCCAGCGGGTGGAGCACTACGAGATCGCTGGCTACGGCACCGCCCGGACCCTCGCCAAGCAACTCGACCTCGGCGACATCGCCGATCTGCTCCAGAAGACACTCGACGAAGAATACTCGGCCGACGAGAAGCTCGACAAGATCGCCCAGGGGGGATTTCTCTCCAGCGGCGTCAACGCCGAAGCCGCTCACGCGTAATTTCGTCACCATTCCCAATTTCAAAACGGCGATCCTCCAAGGATCGCCGTTTTTTTAAGTTCGCGGCCGCCGTATACGACGAAAGGCGTAAATCAATTTGAAAATAAACCCTCTATTGTAATGATTTCGGAAGGTTTGTAATCTCGGAATAGTGGCAACGCCAAAAAGTAACCCGCTCGGCTACCTTTGGTTGGCAGAAACCTTCCGAATCAAAGTGATGCCGCATTGGGTGGAAAGCCGCGCGCTTCGCCGCGGTGCCCGTCGGACCGTCGAAAAGGAAGGCCGGGTGATCGAGTATCTCAACGCTTCTCAGCATCCGGGCGAGGACACCTTTTCTCAACTCGAGTTCGCTCTCCGCCGAGAGGGTTTACACCTGGAACTCCTCCGGAAACTGCTTCCGCTTCTGTCACCAGAGGAACTCACCGAGTTCGTCAAGAGCCGCCCGACCGGGCGGTATGCGCGCGTGATTTGGTGGCTGTTCGAGTCGTTTACAAACCAGGACCTGCCGATCCCGAATCTATCGCAGGGAAACTACGTGGATCTGCTCGATTCCGCCCTTTACGTGACCGGTCCCGTCCGGAGAGCGAAACGCCAACGGATCAACGTGAACCTTTTGGGAAGTCTGACGTTCTCACCGATGGTCCGCTGCGCTGGGTTCCGGTCGCAGGACGAGCAAACGCTCAAGGCGCGCTGTCAGGAAATCGTGGGAAAATACCCGCCAGATATCTTCCAGCGAGCGGTCCGCTTCCTCTACGCGAAGGAGAGTCGCAGTAGCCACGAGATCGAACGCGAGACTCCAGCGCACCGGCGAGCCGAGGTCTTCATCAGTCTCTTGGAGCAGGCTTGGCACCGAAGTTTCCTGAAGAAGGAATCTCTGGTCGAGCTGCACCAAGCCATCGTCGATGCGCGCTACGCCGACCCTGGTTGGCGAAGCGATCGGGAGGACGATGATCGTCAGGTTTACGTGGGAGAGACGCTCGCGTCGGGCTTGGAGCGGATTCACTATGCCGCGCCCAAACCCGACGATCTCGACGAACTCATGAATGGTTTCTTGATGATGGCCAAACAAATTACCACGCGGCGCATCCGGCTCCGGGAGAAGGAGGCGGTCATCCGATCGGAAGTCCCGACCTTGGTCGCGGCGGTCGTCATTTCCTTCGCATTCGATTTTCTTCATCCGTTCAGCGACGGAAATGGTCGAATTCATCGATTCCTCCTGCACCACGTTCTGGCCAGGAATGGCTTTGGACCCGAAGGGATTATCCTGCCGGTATCCGCCGTGATTCTCAATCGCCCGTCGCTCTACGATCAGGCACTCGAGAGCTTCTCGCGGCCTCTCATGAAGCGGGTGGAATACACGCTCGATGATCGGCAGCGGATGACCGTCACCAACGAGACCATCGACTTCTACCGCTACATCGACTGCACCGACCTGACCCGCATCGGAATCGATTTCATCCGCGAGACCATCGAGGAAGAATTACCGACCGAACTTGGTTACCTGGCAGCAAACGACGAAATTCGACAGAGGATGCGAGACATCGTCGACCTGCCGAACCGGATCGCCGATCTGTTCGTGAAGCTCTGTCGACAGAATGGTGGCCGTCTTTCAGCGCGAAAGCGGCAGTCCGTGGAGTTCGAACGACTGACGGACCAGGAAATCGCTGCCCTAGAATCGGTCGTCGCGGGGGTCTCGGGAGGGCAAGCAACGTAATGATTATTTTCTACTTCCGGAATTTCGTAATGATTTCAGAAAAATTGTAATCGAATCGTGAGTTCGTTCGCGTCACCGAGGAATCAGCCAAAACTCGGGAATTGGCGGACGGCGCGACTTTGCTAGGCTCGGTCCCATGAACTCGCCGCTCGCTGGTCAACCCGCTCCCGCTTCGATCCTCACGAACGTTCCGCGCCTTCTCACGGCCTACTTTTCCGATCAGCCTGATCCCGGCAATCCCGCGGCGCGAGTGAGCTTCGGCACCTCCGGCCACCGCGGGACCGCGACGCGGCGGACGTTCAACGAGGACCACATCCTGGCGACGACTCAGGCTATCTGTGAATACCGCGCCACCAACGGCATCGACGGCCCGCTTTACCTCGGGATGGACACCCACCCGCTTTCCGAGGCCGCCCACGCGACGGCGCTCGAGGTGCTTGCTGCCAACGGCGTGAGCATCCGCATCGACGCCGCCGACGGTTACGTGCCGACCCCCGCGATTTCCCACGCGATTCTCGCGCACAACGCCGGGCGCACCTCCGGCCTCGCTGACGGCATCGTCATCACGCCGTCGCACAATCCTCCGGGCGATGGTGGGTTCAAATACAATCCGCCGAACGGCGGCCCCGCCGACACCGACATCACCGGTTGGGTCCAGAACCGCGCGAACGAACTGCTCGCCGCCGGTCGCGCCGGCGTGAAGCGCATCTCTCTCACCAAGGCCCTTGCCGCCGACACCACGGAGAAGTTCGATTACGTGGCGGCCTACGTCGGCGACCTTGGCGCGGTGATCGATTTGGACGTCATCAAGAACGCTGGTCTCAAGATCGGCGTGGATTGCTTGGGGAACGCGTCGGTGGCCTACTGGGGTCCCATAGCCGAAAAGTATGGATTGGACCTCACCATTCAAAACGGCGACGTTGATCCGACGTTTCGATTCATGACCGTGGATTGGGACGGGAAGATTCGGATGGATTGCTCGTCGCCGTCCGCGATGGCGGGGCTGATCGGTCTCAAGGACAAATTCGACGTCGCCTTCGCGAACGATACCGACGCGGATCGCCACGGGATCGTGACGCCGAGCGCGGGGCTGATGAACCCCAACCACTTTCTCGCCGTGGCGATCTCCTACCTCTTCTCCAACCGCCCGAATTGGCCTGCGAACGCGGGAATCGGCAAGACGGCGGTCAGCAGTTCGATGATCGACCGGGTCGCGGCGAAGCTGGGTCGTCCGCTTCGTGAGGTGCCGGTTGGGTTCAAGTGGTTCGTCGACGGGCTCTTCGACGGCAGCCTTGGCTTCGGCGGCGAGGAGAGCGCGGGGGCTTCGTTCCTGCGGCGCGAAGGCGGGGTTTGGACGACCGATAAGGACGGGCTCATTCTCGGTTTGCTGGCGGCCGAGATTACGGCGAAGACCGGGCGCGACCCCGGCGAGCACTACGCCGATCTCACCCGGGAATTCGGCGCACCCGTTTACGAGCGGATCGACGCCCCGGCGAATGCCGCGCAGAAGAAGATCCTCAAAAACCTCACGCCCGACCAGGTCCCGGCGACGGAACTCGCGGGCGAGCCGATCACCCGCCGGCTCACCGAAGCGCCGGGCAACGGAGCGGCGATCGGTGGGCTCAAGGTCGAGACGGAGTCCGGCTGGTTCGCCGCCCGCCCGTCCGGCACCGAGGAAGTTTACAAAATCTACGGCGAAAGTTTCCGCGATGCGGACCACCTCAAACGCATCCAAACCGAGGCTCAGGAGATTCTGGCGACCGCCTTCGCGGCGGGGTGATTTCAACCACGGATTAATACGGATTAATACGGATGAACGCGGATTCACACGGATGATGCGTCCGAATAGGATTCAAATATGAGCAAGCCCCGCGAAAAGGTCGTCTTCTTCTTCGACGTCGACAATACCCTCCTCGACAACGACAAGGTTACCGCCGACCTGCACAAGTATCTCGATCACTTCGGCGGGGAGGTTTGCGACCGCTACTGGGAGATTTTCGAGGAACTTCGCGCCGAGCAGGGTTACGCGGATTACCTCCAGACGCTTCAGCGCTACCGCCTCGAGGAGCTGCACGATGCGCGGCTGCTCCGGATGTCGAGCTACCTGGTGGACTACCCCTTCGCGAATCGGCTTTATCCGGGTTCGCTCGATGCGATCGAGCACGCGCAGTCTTTTGGAAAAGCCGTCGTTCTGTCAGACGGTGACGCGGTGTTTCAGCCCAGGAAGGTCGAGCGCTCCGGGATCTTCGAGGCGGTCCGCCGGAGCGTGATCATTCTCATCCACAAGGAGCAGAGTCTGGAATACGTCGAGTCGGTGCATCCGGCGGATCATTACGTAATGCTCGACGACAAACTGCGGATTCTTACGGCGATGAAGGAGATCTGGGGCGATCGGCTGACGACGGTCTTCGTGAAACAGGGGCACTATGCGACCGAGGCGGGGGTGGAAGACAGGTTCCCGGCGGCCGATATTACGCTGGGGCGGATTGGGGAGTTCGTGGACCACGATTTCTCGCACCTGGCGGATTAGCGTCGGGGGAAGGTCGGCGTTCCCGGGGACCCGGCTTCCGGCCGATCGAGTGAGTGCGGCTTCCAGTCGATGAGGGTTTGGTGATCGGCTGGAAGCCGATGGGCACGGACGGCGGGAGGCCGTTCTACTCGTAGCGGAGGGCTTGGATGGGATCGAGGCGGGAGGCTTGCATGGCGGGATAGATGCCGGAGAGGATTCCGGCGACGGCGGCGAAGACGACGCTAAGCACGATGCTGCCCGCTTTCACAAAGGGCGGACTGTCGCTGGGAGCGAGAATGCCGATGAGCTCGATGAGCCCGAAGCCAACGAAGACTCCGAGCACGCCGCCCATCAGCGCGGTCGAGACGCTTTCGATGATGATTTGGAGGAAGATGTCGCGCCCCCGGGCGCCGACGGCTCGGCGGATGCCGATCTCGCGGACGCGCTCGGAGATGCTGGCGAGCATGATGTTCGCGATCCCGATGCCGCCGACCAGGAGGCTGATGCCGGCGATGAGTCCGCCGCTCGTGCGGGTCGCGGCGATCTGGGAGTTCATGTTGTCGAACCAATCTTCGCGGGTATCGAAGCCGAAATCGTCGACGCCCCGGTGGGTTTTCACGAGGGCGGCGCGGACCTGCTCGAGGGTGGCTTCGAAGTTGTCGAGGTTGCCGACGCGGAACGTGAGGTCCTTGATTCGAACGGTGTCGATGGAGTCCTCGGGGAATTTGCCGGACTGGAACTCGTAGAACATCGTGGTGATCGGGATGATGACGGCTTCGTTCTTCCAGCGAAAGGGATCCCAGCCGCGGTTGCCGGCACCGCGGGCCGCGCGACGGGCTTCCTTGTCCTTGTCCTCCTTCTTGTCGCGCTCGCGCTCGTAGAGCTGGAAGACGCCGATGACTTCGAACGGGGTTTGGCGGAGGAAAATGGTTTTTCCGATCGTTTGTTCCGGGGCGAGGTAGGGCCACATTTCTGCCGCGACCGTGGCTCCGATGGCGACCGTCCGGGTGGCGCGTTCGACGTCGAGGTCGGAGATGGTGCGTCCGACCTGGAGCTGGGTGTCGGTGGCCTCGACGTATTCCGGCCAGACGCCGCTCACGCGGGTTCGCAACTGCTGGCCGCCGACGGAGACGGGCATGCCCTCGTCGAATTCGGGTGAGACGTAGGAGACGAGGGGGGCGGAGCGGCGGATGGCTTCGGCATCCTGAAGGGTGCGACCGGGCGAGAGATTCCAGAAGTCGAGGTTCTCGGTGGAGATGTCCTTGTCGACGACTTTGACCATTTCAATGCCCCCCATTTGCTGCATGAAGGCGCGGGAGCTGCGTTCGATGCCGTCGGTGAGCGCCAGCGTCGCGATGAGGCTGCTGACTCCGAGGACGATGCCGAGCATCGAGAGAAAACTCCGGAATTTGTGCGAAAAAATCTCCCGCACGCCGGTCTCGACGGTGATCCAGAACATCATGCCGCCGCCCTCGCTTCCTCGCGTGGATCGTAAACGCGGTGGACGACGCCGTCGCGAATTTCGATCACGCGATCAGTCGTCGCGGCGACGGTCGGGTCGTGGGTGACGAGGACGACCGTGCGACCGGAGTCGTGGAGCTCGCGGAACATTCCGAGGATCATTTTGCCCGTGGTGCTGTCGAGGTTGCCGGTCGGCTCGTCGCCGAAGAGGATTTTCGGGTCGTTCACGAGGGCGCGGGCGATGGCGACGCGCTGGCATTGGCCGCCGCTGAGCTGGGTGGGACGGTTGGCGGCGCGGTCTTTCAGCCCCACTCGCTCGACGAGTTCGAGGGCGCGGGCGCGGCGCTTTCGCTGACCGACGCCGGCGTAGATCATCGGCATGGCGACGTTTTCGACGACGTCGAGGCGGGGGAGGAGATTGAACGATTGGAAAACGAAGCCGATTTCGCGGTTGCGGATCATCGAGAGCCGGTCGGACGAGGCGGCGACGATGTCGTGGCCGCAGATTTCCATGCGACCCGAGGTGGGGGTGTCGAGGCAACCGAGGAGGTGCATGAGGGTGGATTTGCCGCTGCCGCTGGGGCCGGTGATGGCGACGAATTCGCCTTCGCGGATCTGGAGCGTGACGCCGCCGAGGGCGTGGATCTCCTGGTCGCCGAGGCGATACGTCTTGCGGACGTTTTCGAGGTCGACGAGGACGGCGGCCACGACGTCAGCTCGACTCGAGGAGCCTTGGGTTCACGAGGAGGATCTCTTCGCCCTCCTCGAGGCCGGACGTGATCTCGGCGAAAGAGAGGTTCGACAGGCCCACGGTGACCTTGCGGCGGTCGGCGATCTGGCCCTCCTTCGAAGATTTCACGTAGACGACGTTTTCGTCGTCCTCGCTGAAGACCGCCGCGATCGGGACGCTGACCGCGGATTTGGCGGCGCCGATGGGGACTGTCATGCTGACGGACATGCCGGGTTTGAGGCGGCCTTCGTTGTCGAGGATGAGAGCCTGGACCTGGAAGCCTTTGATGTTGTTTTTGACGGTGGCGAGGGGGGCGACGAACTCGACGCGGGCCTGGATGGTGCGCGAATCGGCTCCCTGCATTTCGATTTCGACCTCCTGCTTCGACTTCACCTTGGCGACGTCCATCTGGTTGACGTGGGTGTCGATGAGGAGCCGCGTGAGGTCGGCGAACGTCATGAGGAGCGTGCCGGAATTCACGCTCGCGGCGGCGGTGACGACCTGGCCTTCGTTGACGGGGATGTTGAGGATGGTGCCGTCGGCGGGGGCGAGGATGCGGGTTTTGCTGAGGCGGTCTTCGACGGAGCGGAGGCGGCTTTCGGCTTTCTTGAACGAGTTTTCGGAGATGAGGAGGTCGGCTTCGAGGTTGGCGTAGACTTCCTTGCTGATGAGTTTTTCGTCGAAGAGCGATTTGGCACGCTGGTAGTTGCCGCGGTTTTTGTCGACGGAGAGTTGGGCGCCCGCGATCTCGGTGAGCGCGGCGGACTTTTCCGTGAGGAGGTCGGTGTCGTCGATCACGGCGAGGAGGTCGCCCTTTTTCACGGCCTGCCCGGTCTCGACGTCGAGGGATTTGACCTTGCCGCCGACCTCGGGTTTGACGTCGACCTGAAAGGCGGGGATGACTTCGCCGGAGAGCAGAAGTTTCGATTCGATGTCGCGGCGCTCGGCCTGGGTGATGAGGTTGCCCGGCACTTCGTCTTCGGATTCCAGCAGGTCACCTTGGAGAAAATACCAGCCCGCTCCGCCCACCGCGGCGGCGATTGCGAGCAGGAAGAAAATCAGCCCGGTCTTCGATTTTTTCGCCATCGCTTAGAACCGTTTGTCGTAGAAGAGCGCGCAGGAGGCCGTGTAGCCGTGGACGCAATTCCGACCGCCGATGGGACCAATCTCGCCGTTGCCGAAGAAGCCCGCCGACGGGTGGGCTTGCAGCGCTTTTTGCACGAGGCCGGCGTCGTGGTTTGGCTCGTCGAAGAGCCGGGTGCCGCGGCCGAGGCAGCTGAACACGAGCGACGCGACCGGCGTGTCGTGATGCACCGAAGTGACTCCGCCGAGGACGCTGCGGAGGTCGGCGTCGGCGGCGGCACCGTCGCGGAGTTGGTATTGCAGCGTCTGGCCGACTCGCGGAATGCCGCCGATCACGACGGCGCCGGAATTCGGGTCGGCACCGATAATGTTGCGGATGAGGAAATCGCCGGAGCGGAATTCGTCGACGTATTCGTTGTTCGCGAGGCCTGCGAAGAGGTTGCCTTGAGCGTGGGAGCGCTCGTCCTCGGAGAGCGATTCGAACGCGGTCTCGAGCGCCTGGTAGGCGGGGCGGGATCCGAGCGAGAAGACGACGTTGTCTTCGGCTTTCGTGACGGGCAGCGCTTCGCCGATGGGGCGGCAGCCTTGGCTGACCGCCGCGACGATCTGCAGCGATCCGGAGAATCCGATGGCGACGGCACCGGAGATCAGGTCCGAGTTGTGAAAAACCGCGATTTCGCCTTCGGATTCGCCGCCACTGGCAATCCCGCCGATCACCGGGACCTCGGGAGCGACGCCGCTCCACTCCGTGAGCCATTCGTCGGCTGGGAAGCCGTAGGGATTGCCGAGCACGAGCCAGCCGTTGACGCCGGAGGCGGCTTCCTTCCAAGTCTCCGGGCCGACCGCTTCCTCCATCGCTTCGGTCGGCAGGTCGACGATCCGCACGGTGGATTCGGGTGCGAGCAGGCCCATGAGGACGAATCCGGAAGCACCTTCCTTCTCGCCGCCGTCGGCGATGAGCGTGGAGGCGGTGCAGCCGACGACTTCGGCCACGTGGCCGTCGACGCGGACGGTGTCGATGAATTCATCGAGGTTGCCGAGGTAGTCCGGCGTCACGAAAGCGAACGCCAGCGTCGCGGGTGCGCCGAGATGCTCCCGTAATGAAACGGCCGCCGTCCGGACGGCATCGGGCGTGAAAGCCCCTTCGACAAAGACGGAATACGAGGAGCTCGGCATGGACGAACAGACTTTCCCGCCTTCCCGGCTGGTGTCAACCTCGCCGGGGGGAAATCCGGCGGGCGGGGAATTTCTTGCTTCGCGGGTTGTCCCGGCGTTTCGCGGATGGTTTTGAATCGGCTGGGTGCCGATTGCTGGGTGGTGATCGGCTGGAAGCCGATGGGCACGGAGCTTTCGCCCCGCTTTAGACCGGGGCCTGCATTTGCAAGGTAAGCGCGACGGCTGCAGCGAATGCCAGCGCGCCGAGGACGGCGAAGGTGACCGCAACTTTGGCGATGGGGCCGGACTGCTCGACGAGTTTCGGGAAAGGCGAGGCGTTCACGAATCCCGCTGGGCGGGCGCTGCCTTCGCCGAGGGCGACCTGGGCTGGACCCGAGGTGGGAAGTGGCTCGGAGCCGGGGGCGGCTGTGTCGCCTTCGAAGGCGCAATCGATCTGGCCGAAACGAACCTGATCGGAAGCCACGAGAGTGGCTTCGGTCACCTGCTTGCCATTGACGAAGGTGCCGTTGGTCGAGCCGAGGTCCTTGAGCTGGTGGGCGGACCCGTCGTAGGTGATCTCGGCGTGGTGGCTGGAGACGGAATCGTCCTCGATCTGGAGGTCGTTGTCGGGGAGGCGGCCGACGGAGACGCGGTCTTCGCCGAGGTCGTGGGTGGCGGGGGTGCCGTCCGGGAGGGTAATGCGAAGCTTGTTCATGCGGTCAGGAGGATTTGCGGTATTCATCGACCGTTTTCGCAAACTGGTCAAAGAAATATCCGGCGTCCCGCGGCCCGGGCGACGCTTCGGGATGATGCTGAACGCTGAAAACCGGGTGCGTCTTGTGCGCGATGCCGGCGACGGTGTTGTCGTTGAGGTTGACGTGCGTGACCTCAACGTCGTCGGGCAGCGAATCGGGGTCGATCGCGTAGCCGTGGTTCTGCGACGTGATGGAGATGCGGCCCGTGCGCAGATCCTTCACCGGTTGGTTCGCGCCGCGGTGGCCGAACTTGAGTTTAAACGTCTTGCCGCCGAAGGCGTAGCCGAGGACCTGGTGGCCGAGGCAGATGCCGAAAATGGGGACCTTGCCGATGAGTCCGCGGGCGGTGGCGTGGGCGTAGTCGAGGACGGCGGGGTCGCCGGGGCCGTTCGAGAGGAAAACGCCTTCCGGCTCGAGCGCCAGCACGTCGGCGGCGGGCGTGCGGGCGGGAACGACCGTGACGCCGAAGCCCGCGCCGCGCAGGAGGCGCAGGATATTTTTCTTCATCCCGAAGTCGTAGGCCACGATGCGGCGCTCGACCGGGACGGCGGGCTGGAAGACGTTGCCCATCTCGTCGGCGTCGCCCGTGCTGGCGGCGACTTCCTTCGCCTGCACCCAGCGGCGGCTCCGTTCGCCGGCGGCGTCCCATTCGTAGGTCTCGGATGGCGTGACTTCGGCGACGAAATCGACTTCGGAGTAGGTCGCGGCGCGGGCGCGCTCGACCGCCTGCTCGTCGGTGAGGTCCTCGGTCGACACGCAGGCCCGCATCGCGCCGCGCGTCCGCAGGTGGCGGGTGAGGGCGCGGGTGTCGATGGACTCGATGCCGGGGATGCCATTTTTCTCGAGGAAATCCTCGAGGCTCGCCTGCGACCGCCAGTTGCTCGGGATGCGGCTGAGTTCTTCGATGACGAACCCGCGGACGTGCGGCGTGTCGCTCTCGACGTCGAGGTCGTTGGACCCGTAGTTGCCGATCTGGGGCGCGGTCATGGCGACGATCTGGCCGCGGTAGGAGGGATCGGTGAGGATCTCCTGGTATCCGGTCATCGCCGTGTTGAAACAAATTTCGCCGACCGTCGTGGCGGTCGCGCCAAAGGCGTCCCCGCGAAAAACCCGTCCGTCCTCGAGTGCCAATACCGCTGCCATGGAGGCGAACGTAGCGCGGCGGGGTGAGGGTTCACAAGTCGCGGGGTTGGGAAATTGTGGGGGTTGGGGGTGGATGGGGCGGGCAACGGCTTGCGGCAAAAATGTCTCGTTGGCCGAACGGGATCGCGGGAGAGTCCGGGGGTGATCCGTCGTTGCCTCCCCGGTTTTGTTGTTTTGTTGATCCTGCCCTCGTTGACGGGGGCGGCCGACGTGGGCGAGTTTTCGATCCGGCCGGTGGTTCCACTCGGCGTGGAGCAGGTCGAGCGGTTGCGCGAACTGGTCGCGGGGGACGCGGAGGCCTCGGCGTTGGCGGAGGAGGTGCGGACGGAGGCCCGGCCCCTGTTTGGCGCGACGCCGCAGCCACTGGCGCGCATCGATTACGAGGGGTTGGTGAACACCGACGCGAAGCGGATCGCGACGGTCGCGAAGCTGCGCGAGATGGACGACGTCGCGGTGCTCGTGCGGGACTGGCAGGTGTCGGGCGATCCGCGCGCCGAGGAGACGTTGCGGGATTTTCTGACCGCTTGGGCGGCGACCTACCGCCCGACCGGCAACGACGTGAACGAGAATAAACTATATCCGTTGCTGGTGGCCTACCACCACCTGCGCGGGACGTTCGAGCCGGGGGACCGCGAGCGCATCGACGCGTGGTTGCGAAGTCTCGGTGAACTTCACGCCCGGGCGGTCGCGGAGTCCACGCACTTCTCGAACCGCTACACCAAACACGTGCGGCTGCTGTCGCTGATCGGCGGCATTCTCGACGAGAACGCGTGGCGGCGGAGTGCGGAGGAGGGACTGAAGCGTTTCGTTTCGGCGAGCCTGCGCGCGGACGGGACCAGCCTGGACCTCGAGACCCGCGACACGCTCACCTACCACGCCAGCGCGTTGCGACCGGTGATCGAATTGGCGATGCTGTCGGGTGAGGACGGGGCCGGCCTTTACCGCTGGGAGTCGCCGGAGGGTGGCTCCATCGCGAAGTCCGTCGATTACCTCGTCCCCTACGCGATGGGCGAAAAGACGCGGGAAGAGTGGACGAATTCGCGGGTGGACCTCGACCGACGCCGCGCCGAGGCGGGACTCGAGGAATACCGCCCGGGCCGCCTCTACGATCCGCGGAGGTCGCTGTCGGTGATGCAGGAAGCCAGCTATTTCAATCCCGACTTGGAGCGGGTGGTCCGCCATTTGCTCGGGGCCGACGCCGGACGGTTTCCGTCGTGGCAGATGCTCGTGAACGAGGCGGCGCGGGATGACGCCGCGGATCGCTGAATTTCGGCGGCGGCGGGCGCGGATCCGGCGCGGTAGGCGGCGGCGAGGGGGGGAGATGGGGTGTTGGACGTCGGGGCGGCGTGGGTGCGGTGGATGCGACCAAAGGATTTGGCCGAAGGATTGGCGGAAGATGTTTGCCCCCCCGCTATCCGCCTTCTCGGCCTCGATCCCGGGCGTGATGTCTGGTATTCGCTCCCCGGATGGTAGGGAGCGGCAAATCGAGGTGGGTGAGATGGGCGCGTTTCCGCCGGGCACTCGTCGCGGCTTTGATCGTGTTGATTGGGATCGGCGGGGTCCTCGCGGCTCCGCCGGAGGTGTCGACGGCGGAGAGTGGGACGCCGCCTTCGCTGACGCGGTCGCCTTCGGCGGGGGATGGCATCGGGTCGATCCATGAATGGTCGGCGCTCGACGGGGGAGTCTTGCCGAGTCAGGTGCTGGCGAATCTGCGGCGACGCTATTTTGCGGGGGTCAACCCGTTTGCCCGGGATCTGAAATTCGCCATCGCGCCGAGGTGGTATTTTCGGAACGCCCGGAATCTGGATGGCTCGCGGTCGGAGGCGGCGGCTTACGGTGGGGCGTTCGGTTTGCGGACGGGTTGGTGGCGGGACTTTTTTCGGATCGGATTGACCGGCTACACTTCGCAGCGGCTTGACGGTCCGGCCGACCGGGATGGATCGGGGTTGCTGGCTTCGGGGCAGCGTGGCTACACGGCATTGGGCGTCGCTTACGCGGATCTGCGGGTTCGGAAGACGACGCTGCGGGTGGGGCGGCAGCGGATCGATCTTCCGTTCATCAACGCGAACGACTCGCGGATGACGCCGAATACGTTTGAAGCCGTCGGCGTCGAATCGCGGGATTGGGAGCATCTCCGTTTCGGGGCCGCGCACGTGTCGGCGATCAAGCCGCGGACGGCGACGGCCTTCGACGCGATGTCCGACGTCGCGGGTGCGGACGGGACGGACCTGGGTGTGACGATCGCGGGGGCGCGGTATGATTTTGGCGAGGAGACGTTTCTCAGCGTGGTGAACGAGGTCGGGTGGGACACGTTCAATACGTTCTACGCGGAGGGCGAGTATCTGCACCGGATCGGCGAGGCGATGACTTTGAGCGTGGGCGCGCAGTTCGCGGATCAGCGGAGCGTGGGTCGGGAGTTGGTCGGCGGATTCGACGTGCAATCGGGCGGTGTGGTCGCGTCGGTTGGTTACGAATCGCTGATCGCGTCGGTGTCCGGGACGTGGACTTCGGACACGGCGGGCATCCGGAAGCCGTGGGGTGGGTCGCCGAGTTTCAATTCCGCCTTGATCGCGGACTTCGACCGGGCGGGCGAGAAGTCCCTGCGGGTCGCGCTGTCTTACGATTTCAGCGGCTTGGGCCTTGAAGGCGTGGCGGCTTCGACGACGTGGGTGGGCGGGGCGACGCCGAATGCCGGCCCGACGGCTTCGCCGAATCAGCGGGAGTTCGACGTGAATCTGGACTACCGGCCGAAGGTGGCGAATCTCGACGGGGTCTGGTTTCGGGTGCGCTACGGGGTGCTCGACCAAATGGGGCCGGGGGCGGGGGTGACGGCGGAGGATTTCCGGGTGATTCTCAATTACTCGGTGACGTTTTAGAAGGTGGTTTGGGTCTCCGAAGGCGGACCTCCGTGCGGAAGTGCGATGCGGTGAGGAGCCGGAGATACTTCGCTTCGCTCGGCATGACGACGGGGTCGGACGGGGCGGGTTGCCGGCCTCGGGTTCAGCGAAACAGCGCGAGGTAGGGCTCGAAGAGGAAGAGCCGACCGCGCTTCGCCCCGGTGACTTCCTTGAGCAAGCCGCGCGCGACGAATCGCTCGATCAGCTTATACGCCGTCGGCAGCGAGACGGAGGTCACCTCGGCGACTTGCTGGGCGTTCACCGTCGGGTGGATGAAGAGGTGGCGAAACAGGGCCAGGCCAGCGGAACCCCGGGGTTTCCATTGGTGGATTTCGCTCTCCCAGTCGCGCTGAAATTGGAGGATGCGGTCAAAAGTTTTCACACCGAGGCTGGCGGTCTCGGTGATGCCATCCAGGAAGAAGTGCAGCCATTCGTTCATCGCGCCGTCGTGCCGGACCCGCGTCAGCCGGTGGTAATATTCTTCCCGGTTGCGTTCGAAGTAGTCCGACAAATAGAGCACGGGTTGCTTGAGGATTTGCTCGGAGAGAAAATAGAGGGGAATCATGAGCCGACCGATGCGTCCGTTGCCGTCCAAAAACGGATGAATCGTCTCGAACTGATAGTGCATGATCGCGGCTTTCAGGAGCGGCGGAAGGTGAAGGTCTCGATTGTGGGCGAACAGCTCGAGGTCACCCATGAGGTCGGGGACGTTCTCGTGGACGGGCGGGACGAAGCGCGCGTTACCGGGGTTGGATCCTCCGATCCAATTCTGACTCCGGCGGAATTCTCCGGGCGTTTTCCGCTCGCCGCGCACGCCCGCCATGAGGGTTGCGTGGGCTTCGCAGAGCAGCCGCATCGAGAAGGGGAGCGTCTCGAGCCGCGCCGTGGCACCGCGCATCGCATCGATGAGTCTGTTGACCTCCCGCCAGTCGTCGCGACGCTCGGGTTCAACCTCTTCCTCTGGAAGGACGGCTTCCTCCATTTCGGTGAGAGTGTCTTCGATCTTGCTCGATTGCGTGGCTTCTTTCACGACGTGCATTCGCACGAAGAGGTCGAGATTCGGGACGTATTCGGAGAACATGTCGAGCCGCCCAAGGTGGCGGTCCGCCCGGCTGAGGGCTTCCCAGATGCGAGGCTCGTCGATCTGCCACGCATGGTTGATCCGCGATGGCTCGAAGCTGCTGTATTCGGTCCTTTTCACCCAATTTCCTGATTCAAAAGCCGCCACGATCTTGGAATAGCTGAAAAACTTTATCAGTAAAGTGCTTAAGTAAAGAAAATGGACGAAAACTTTATTAGCGAGCCGCGTTAATAAAGATTCGTGCTGGGACCGGATTGGTTCATCCGTGGAATGCGGTGAGAAGCCAGAGATGCTTCGCTTCGCTCAGCATGACAGCGGGGTTGGATGGGGCAGCCTTCGGCTGCCTGCCAACTCGCTTAAGACTCGGCGGCGGCTGTCCGCTTTTGCCGCTCCGTGGTCCTACGCCATCGTGACGGCGGCTCGGTCGTCCATGGCAGCGGACTTCTCGAGGAAGTAGTCGTAGCCGCCGGGATACGGGATGATCTGACCGTTGTTGACGTGGAGGACTTTGTTGGCGAGCTGGCGGATGAAGTGGACGTCGTGGGAGATGAAGACGAGGGTGCCGTCGTAGTCCTGGAGCGCAAGGATCAGGGATTCCACGGTGTGGATGTCCAAGTGGGTCGTGGGCTCGTCCATGAGGAGGAGATTCGGCGGGTCGACGAGGAATTTGATGAGGTTCAGGCGGCTTTTCTCGCCTCCGCTGAGGACGGCGGTCTTCTTGTAGATGGCGTCCTTGCGGAAGAGGAAGGTGCCGAGGATGCCGCGGGCGTCCTCTTCGCGGATCCCGTTGCCGGCTTCGAGGACTTCTTCGAGGACGGTTTTTTCCGGGTCGAGCGTGTCGGCGCGGTGCTGGCTGAAGTAGCCGATCTTGGCGTTGTGGCCTTCGTTGACGCGGCCGCTCTGGGGCTGGAGGACGCCGGCGAGGAGCTTGAGGAGGGTCGATTTGCCCGCGCCGTTGGGGCCGACGAGGACGGTGCGCTCGCCGCGTTCGACGGAGAGGTCGAGGTCTTCGTAGACGACGTGTTTTCCGTAGGCGAAGTCGACGTGCTCGAGCGAGATCGCGCGCTGGCCGCCGCGTTCGGGTTGGGGGATTTGGAACTTGAACGGCTTCTTCGGCGGGAGCGGCTTCTCGACGAGCTCCATGCGCTCGAGTTCCTTCTGGCGGCTTTGGGCTTGGGCGGCTTTCGAGGAGACGGAGCGGAATTTGTCGATGAATTCGGTGAGCGCCTTGATTTGCTTCTGCTGATTTTTGTAGGCGGCGATGTTGTTTTCGTAGTTCGCGAGGCGTTGCTCGAGGAACTGCGTGTAATTCGACTTGTAGGTGACGAGGCGCTGGTTCGAGATCTCGTAGACCGTCTGCGCGAGCTCGTCCATGAAGTAGCGATCGTGCGAGATCATGAGGACGGCGCCGGAGTAGGTCTTGAGGTATTCCTGGAGCCAGAGGAGGGAGTTGAGGTCGAGGTGGTTGGTCGGCTCGTCGAGGAGGAGCAGGTCGGGCTGCATGACGAGGAGGCGGGCGAGGTGGGCGCGCATCACCCAGCCGCCGCTCAGCTCCTTGGCCGGGCGGGTGAAGCCGGCTTCGCTGTAGCCGAGGCCCGCGAGGATGGACTTCGCCTTGGCCTCGACCTGGGGGTCGTTGAGGGCTTCGAACTGCATGTTGGCCTCGTTGTATTCCGGGCTGTCGACGTTGCCGTCCTGCTCGAAGGCGCGGAGTTTTTTGTCGAGGGCGGCGATCTCGCCCGCGCGGCCGGTGGCGATGTCCATGACGGTCTCTTCCCCGGCGGCTTCGCCCTCCTGCGGGAGGTAGCCGACCATGGTCCACTCGTCGCGGTCGACGGTGCCGGAGTCGGGACTGTCGTTTTTCAGGATGATCGAGAAGAGGGTGGATTTCCCGGCGCCGTTGGGCCCGACGAGCGCCACCCGCTCGCCGTAGTTCACTTGCATGGAGGCTTTCTCGAAGAGAACGCGGCCGCCATGGCTCTTTTTGAGATCACGAATCGTCAGCATCGGCGGAACGTAGCAGAAGTTTCGCGGACCGGGAAACGGGCATTCGCAAATCTCTCGAGGTCTCGAAAACGCGAAAAATCTACGCCCGCTCCGCCATTCGCCGCTGCGGATTATCGGCGAAAAACGCGGCAACCGTCAGCGACGCCGGGACGATGGCCGTGATGAGAAACCCGACGTGGTAGCTGCCGAGGAACTCCTTCGAGAGGCTGAAAACGTAGGGTCCCAGCGCGCTCGCCAGCACGATGGTCGCCATGTTCGCCCCGCTGATCGCGCCAAGGTGCGTGCGCCCGTAGTAGCGCGGCCAGACGAGCCCGATCGTCGTCTGAAACGCGCCGCCCGAGATCCCGAGACCCGCGATGAGCAGGAGGCGGCCGACGGGCTCCGCCAACCAAGCCATGCCGAGACCCGCGATGGTGAGGCCGGACGTGAGGAGCATGAGGACGTATTTCGCCCGCGTCTTGTCGCCGACCCAGCCGGAGAGGAAATTCGTGAACACGCCGACCATCGCCATCGGGAGGAAGAGCCCCAGCACGTGCGCCTTGTCCGAGCCGGCCTCGGCTCCGATCGACACGACGTGAAAGGTGTAGGCCGTGATCGCGAGCGCCTGCCAGGCCGTGCCGAAATTGAACGCCCAGAACGAAAACGTCCGCATTGCCTCGGCCCGCGTGAGGTCCCGCACGATCACGCGGTCGGGATTCTCGCGACCCGGGTCGCCCGTTCCCGGGCCGCCGTCCATTTCGAGACCGCATTCCTCCGGGTTGTCACGAAAGACCAGCCACGCCATGGCCGCGACGCCGAGCGCGAGCCCGCCGCCCATCCAGAGGTAGGCTCCGCGCCAGCCGACGGATTCGATGAGCGAATTGAGCGGCTGTGGTGCGGACGAAAACGCGAACGACACCGCCACCCCGCTGATCGCCAGAACCATGCCGCGCCGCCGGTCGAACCACTTCCCCAGCATCGCCCGCGAGGTGACCGTCACCATGCCCTGGCCGAGAAATCGAATCAGAAAAAAACCGACCGCGATCACGACCAGCGACACCTGCCACGCGTCGCCCAGACCCGGCAGACTCCGAACCGCCCGCGCCACGCCGTCGCTCCCGGCCAGCATCGCCACGACCGCGCCGAAGAGCAGCGTCGACACCGTCATCGTCCGCCTCGCCCCGAAGCGGTCGAGCAGCATCCCGGCGCGCGGCAGCAGGAGGCCGCTGCCCGTGGTCCCGATCAAATAGGCGAGACTGAGCTGGGTTCGCGTGAGGCCGAGATTCGCCATGAGCGACTCGGTGAAGACGCTCACCCCCATCGTCTGTCCCGGCAGGCTCACGACGATCCCGATGGTCGCCGCGACCACGATCACCCAGCCGTAAAAAATCGGAAATCGCTCCGGCCGAAACGGAAAATCCGCGTTCCAAAATCTCTCCCCCATGCGCGCGAGCCGGGACCCTCGCCGCGCCGTGGCGGGCGCGCAAGCGATTAGGTGATCGCAAAAAATTCCCGGTTTCTCGGTTGACAGCGCCAACGAAACATCATTGACGGTCTGCGCACCCCGTCTTATTGAGGAACCCGTTATGAAGTTCCAAACCGCTTGCGTCCTCGCCCTCGCGACCCTCGCGCTGGGTGCCGTTTCCAACCTGTCGGCCCAGACCTTGGCGACCTACAAATTCGACGGGAGCTTCGACCCATCGAACGTCGATCCCAGCATCACGGCGGGACCCTTCGGCAAATTCGGCTCCGAAGCCCAGGTCGGCATCGGGGTGATGGAAGGCACCAAATACGGTTACATCCTGCTCCGCGAGCGCTCGACGAACTCCAACTCGAGCCGCAACAATCAGCAATACGGGCAGTTCACGCTCACGAAGAAATTCGGGTTCCAGGCCCGCATCTTCAGCGTGAGTTTCAAGGCGGCCAGCGCGGGCCAGAAGGGCTACGACGGCAACGGTCTCGCCCTCCGCTGGAGCTTCGACGGCTACAAGAGCGATCTGGGCAACGTATCAGTGAGCAATGGCCCGCTCGACTTCAAAACTTTCTCCGTGAAGTTCGACCAGCCGCCCGTCTTCGGCGATTCGGTGACCTTCCGCCTCTACGCCTACAGCGACCGGCAGGGTCAGTCGCTCCGTTTTCAGGATCTGACGGTCGCGGGCGACATCATCCAGAACCCGCCCGATCTTGGGCCGCCGACGGTCAAGGTGTTTGGCAACAGCCTGAAGAAGAAGACCCGCAAGCGCCGCTACACGCTGTCCGGGTCCGCCACCGACGAGAATACCGTCCGGATCGTGCAGATTTCGCCGAACCGAAATGGACCCTACGAAGCCGTGCAGGGCACCGACCGCTGGTCGTTCACGACCATCCTCGATCGTGGCCAGACCCGGTTTTTCATCCGCGCCATCGACTTCGCCGAAAGCGTTTCGAAGCCGGTCAAGGTGACCGTCCGCCGCCGCGCCATGCGCACCGGCCCCCCGCCGACCCCGACGCCCATTCCGACCCCGACACCCTTTCCGCAGCGCTAACCGCGCTCCCCAGGAATGAATGCGTTGATCGTCGCGCTCTCCATCGGTGCGACGACCGGCCCGCTCTTCGCGGCTGATCTGGCCGGCGAAATCACGGACCGACACGGTGCGGTCCTCGTCGACGCCGAAGGAAATTTCACCCGCGGCCCGCTCGCGGCGCACGTTTTGCATCAGCTCGATCGTTCCATCGGCTCGACGCGACTCACCCTCGACGCCGATCTTCAGGAAGCCGTCGAACGAATCCTGAGTTCGGTCGAACGGGGAGCGGCGGTCATCATCGACCCCGCAACCGGCGACATCCTCGCGATGGCGTCCGTCCCGGCCTTCGACCCGGACGCCGCCGATCTCGACGCCCTCGCCGACGAGTCGGACAGCCCGCTGCTCAATCGAGCCACCAATTCCTACGCGCCCGGCGCGGCCTTCCTCCCGGTCATCGGTCTGGCGGGTCTCGCGGCTGGTCTCGACGGGGAAGAATTCAGCTGCAAAGGCGGCGTGACCTACGGAAACACGTTCATGAAGTGTTGGATCTCCGGAAAAGGCACGCACGGACGACTTTCCCTGACCAAGGCGCTCACGGATTCGTGCGGGCCGTTCTTCTTTCAGTGGGGGAACGCCGCCGGAATCGACGCTTTGGTTTCGTTCGGCGAACGTCTCGGCCTCGGGCGGATGACCGGTGTCCCCCTCGCCGACGAATCGGCTGGGATCCTCCCCGGGCCGGAGTGGTTGGCGATCAACTATCCCCGCGACACGTGGCGCGATGGTTACACGGCGAATGTGTCGATCGGGCAGGGCTTCGTGCTCGTGACGCCCCTGCAGATGGCCGCCGTCGCGGCCACTCTCGCGAATGGCGGGACGGTTTGTCCGCCGCGCTTGGTGGCGACGGAACTGGTCGTGCCCGGCGAAAACCTCCTCGACGACAAGCTCACCGCCGAGGCCTTCGAGCAGGTGCGGCGCGGCATGTGGGAGACGGTCAATGGCTCGGGCCCCCGTGTCCGCGCCCGCATTGAGGGAATCGAGGTCGCCGGACGCACCGGCACGGCGCAGAATCTGCGGCGCACTCCGGACGGGAAGGTGGTGAAGGATAACCACACGTGGTTCCTGGCGTTCGCTCCCTACGACGACCCGAAGTTCGCCGTCGTCGTTCTGGTGCAGGGCGCGAAATCCGGCGCTCGAATCGCCGCCCCGCTCGCCCGCGAGATCCTCCTCGCCGCGCTTGGTAAAACGGCGGTGGCTGCCGAGCTCGAGTGATTCGCCAACTCGGGAAAAGTCGGACGCAACTCCATCGTCCGCCCGAGGTTGAATCCGCCATGAAGTCCACCCTCCGCATCGCCCTCGTTCTCCTCTGCGCCACCACCGCTTACGCCAAGCCGCAGCCTCCTCCGAGCTTGTTGGATGGTCGCCCGCCCCTGACCGGTGGCCCCTTCAAAAAGCTGCCCGACGGGCTCCGCGAACGGGTCGAGGCCGCCCAGAAAAAGGCGATGGCAGAACCCGGCATTCGCGAAGCGCGCGAGAAAATCGCGCTGGAAGTCGCCGAGCTCCGCGAGCGGGTTCGCAAATCGATGTTCGAGATCGATCCCGGTTTGGAAGTGGCGATCCGGGCCGAGATGCCGAATGCGAAACTCGGGAACGAGACCAAACGGCAGCCCGACGGCATCGCCGGGTTGCAGCCCGAGCAGCGGAAAGAGCTGCTCGCCAAGCGCGAGGCGGTGAAGGATGAACCCGAAGTCGTCGCCGCCAGGGAGGCGCTGGACCGGGCGAAGACGCCGGCCGAACGCAAGGAAGCCGGCGCGGCCTACCGCGCGGCGATGGAGAATGCGGTCAGGGGCGAGTGAGCTTTTTCGTCCGGCGGTAGACGACCGACCGACCTCTCGCTCGACGACGGTTCAATGCGGTCACGGCTCGGCGGGAGCCTCGCCCTCCGGCTTTGGATTTGCTCGCTTACGCTTCGCCTAGAGCGCCGCGGGACCCTTCGCCGTTGGGGGATTTTTCGAATTGGGCGCGGACCCTCGGCAGGCTGTCGGGGTAGTTTTCGCGGATGAACTCGATGAGTTTTTCGCGGACGTGACAGCGGAGATCCCACGTGGTCGGGCTGTCCTTGCCGCTGCAGAGGATGCGGAGTTCGATGTCGTGTTCGCGTGAATCGGTCACCTGCAGGACCTTCGCGCGGCGGTCCCAGAGGTCGGTGGCGTCGAGAATTTTGTCGAGTTCCACGCGGAGGGCGTCGAGTGGGATCGAGTAGTCGACGTAGAGAAAGACCGATCCCAGAATGTTACCGGAGGTGCGGGTCCAGTTTTGGAACGGCTTTTCGACGAAATACGTGATCGGCAGAACGAGTCGCCGCCAATCCCAGATGCGGACAACGACGTAGGACAGCGTGACCTCCTCGATCCAGCCCCACTCGCCTTCGACGACGACGGCATCCTCGATGCGGATCGGCTGGGTGATGGCGATCTGGAAGCCGGCGATGAAATTTGCCAGGCTCTTCTGGGCGGCGATGCCGAGAATGATGCCCGCGATGCCGGCGGAGGCCAGGATGCTGGTGCCGAATTGGCGGACCGAGGGGAAGACCATCAGCATCGACGCAAGGCCGAGAAGGACGAGGCCCGTGATGACCACCTTTTTGAGGACGTGAACCTGGGTGTAGACGCGGCGGGCTTTGAGGTTGTCGGCCTCGTCCATTTTGTAACCGGCGAGGATGAGGTCTTCGATGGCATTCGTGGCGCGGATGAGAATCCAGACGATGACGCCGATGATGATGAGGGACGCGGCGGTTGTGATGAGATTTTCGAACCTCGGCGCGATCTTGAGGACCGGCAGCGTGAGCAGAATGGCGACGATCGGGATGAGGACGCGGGCGTAGCTGGCGGCAAGCGGCAGGAGGACGCGTTCGAAGCGGTTCTTCGAGCGAGCCGCCCAGTGCGTAACCCGGGCGTGGATGAGATTGACGAGGCGGAAGACGAATCCGCACAGCGCCCAGATGCCGATGACGTCCGCGATCACGCCAGCGCCTTCGAGGAGAAACGGCTGACCGTTGCCGTCGCGGATCGGGGCGAGCAGCGGGGAGGCGGCCGCGTAGAGACCGTAGGACCAGAGCGCGAGCAAGACCGGACGGTGCAGCGCCCGCACCGCGATGTTGACCGGTGGCCGCGGCTTCGAGGGGTCGTGCCGGCGAAGGTAGCGGCGGAAGAGCGCGTGCAGGAGAAACCGAATGGCGACGACCGCGGCCAGGATGCCGAGCGAGACGAGGATGCGCAGCGGCGTGAGACCGTCGGCGAAGGGCGTGGTGAGGGTCTTGTTCGCCGCGGTCGGCAGGAAATCTTCGGAAGCGCCACGGGCGGCGTCCATGATCAGTTGCTCGACGTGGACGATGCCGTCCCGGGCGAGCTCCGCGGTGTTGGGAGCGGCGAGCGCGGTCTCGACGAGGGGCGTGGCCAGATTCGGCGTCGACGCCGCCTCGGCCGGGGCGGGTGTCGGCGAAGCGTCGGAGGCGGCAACGCCCCCCGGGAACCCGATCAGGGCCAGGCCAACGAGCAGGGAGATGCGGTGAGTCTCGAGTTTAAATCCCATAGCGAAGCGAAGCGGTGAACGTCGCTGGGGGGACCGACGGCAGACAGGTTCGGGAAAAGAACCCGAGAGTCAAACGTCTTCGGGGTCAGGGGCCGAATCGCCGCGACCTTCCACGCGAGACCCGAGCCAAGTCGGACGTTTTCCGGGTGGATTCGGAGCCCTGACGAAGAAACGCGCCATCAATTCCGACTGGGAGCTGACTTCGAGACTCCGGAAGATCTGCTTCGAGTATCCGCCGACGGTGTGCTCCGAGATGCCGAGCCGAGCGGCAATGAGCGAGCGGTTCATGCCCTGCAGCATCATTTCGTGGACCAGCCAGCACCGCGGCGGCAGGTCCGGCACCTTCGCCCCCCGATCCTCCGGCCAACCCATCTCGTGCAGCCACGAGATCTCGGAAAGCAGCAGATGCACGAGTAACCGCTCCCGCTCGGTAAATAGCGGCGTTCCGCGACGGCGGTAGCAGCCGATCCCGCTCACGCCCCCGCCGGCCAGCGGACGATGGACGATGCAGCGCGGCAGGATGTCGGCTTCCTCCCACATTTGGCCCCACTCCGAGCGATGAAACTCCTCGTAATTGAACGCGTCCTGCACGTTCCCCGTCACCTGCGCTCCCGTCTCCCGTAGAGCCGTCAGCAACGTCTCCGAGTAGGCCGCCAGCGCCGGATGCGCCTGGATGCGCAGGAATTTCGTCATCTGATCCGCCGAAATCCCACGCGTTTCGAAGCCGACGTAGATCGGCTGTTCCCCCGCGACCGTCGCCGCCGCCAGCACCCACGCCACGTAATCCGCGTTGACCAGCTCCGCCATTCCGTCGAGCAGAGCCCGCTTCCGCTCGATCACGCTGCCCCGCAGCGCGCTCACCTCGCCGAGCAGCCGCACCACCCGCCGCACATCCTCCGCTGGCAAGGCCCCGCCCGCCGGGCCAAATCGTTCGTGTTCCGCCATATTTTTCGCCAGCACAATATCGTGCCAACTTCGACCCGGCAACCTCAAGGGAAGGCGGGGGCAGGGCCGACGCATCTAAAAATTGAGGAGGTGCAGGAGGAAGTCGTGATCCCAGGCTGCGACGAGTTGTTTGGTCTTGATGCTGCGTTTTTTGGACTTTTCGCGAGAGAGCAGGTTTAGGGCGAGGCGGCGCAGGGTGGCGAGATTCTCGGCGGCGTGAGCGGTTCGAGCGCGGGAACCATCTTCGCGCAGGATGACGTCCAAGACCCAGTGGCAGGAGTTTTCCACGCCCCAATGTCCACGGACGGCTTGAGCGAAAAGTCCGACGTCGAGGGGCAGGCTGCTCAGGAAGTAGCGTCTTTCCACGCTGATTTGACCTTTGATTTCGCGGCTGGATTCGACCATTCCGACGCTCTGCAGCCCTTCCCATTGGCTGATGTCTGCGAACCAGTCGATGGCGACGCTTTGGAAATAGCGCCGGATTTCCAAGCGCCCGTGGCCTTTGTCGACGGTTTCCAGGAATGCGAAAGTGGGAGCGCTTGGTGGTTTCTTCGTGGATGGTTTGGGCACTGGAGGGCTCTGGAGCTCGCGATCAAATTCGGCATCGAGGAAGCTTTTGACTTCCTCATGGACGGTTTGGTGATTGCCTTTGAGAGCGAGAACGTAATCGGCGTCGGCCTCGATGATTTCTCGGGCGATCTCTTTCTGGCACCCCATCGCGTCGGTGCTCACGATGCAGCCACGCAGTTCCAACGCTCGCAGCAGCGTGGGAACCGCCGTGATTTCGTTGGTTTTGTCGGGCACTTCGAGCTGCCCCAGGACAAGTCGATTGCTGGTTGCCCAAGCATTGACGATGAAGCGCACATTCCCGCCGTCCTGGCAGGCTGCGCGGAGGGCTTTGCCGTCGACGGCGACGATTTCCCGGTCGATGTGTTCGCGCACGCTCTGCGTCCACCTCATGAAGCACTCGTGAAAACTCGCCGGATTGATCAGCGAAAACACGCGATTGAACGTGTCGTGGCTGGGGATGCCGTTGGGCAACTTCAGAAACGTTCGGAACCATTTTTCCTTGGCCCGACCGAACTCTTCCATGTCGTAGAAAGACGTGCCCGCGCACAAAAGCGTCGAGATCGCGATCACTAGAATGTCGCTCAACTCATGGTAGCGAGTGCGCGATACTCGCGGATCTTCTATGCGTTTGAACTCTTCGATCAGGCTTTTTTGGATGGGATGCGTTTCGGGCATCTCCTCCATCTACGCACGGGAAAATATAGTACCAGCCCAAACTTCCTCCATCGCGATCTTTTTTGATGCGTCGGCCCTGAAGGCGGGGGCAGGCTCCCTCCGTAGCATCGGCTTCCAGCCGATCACCAACCTGATCGCCGAAGGCGGTGACCGGATGCACCCACCGCAACCGCCGAAGACTGGGTCATCGCCTGGAAGCCCAATGCCACGGCCCGCCGCGCCGCCGCCGCATCACGATCACCAGCCCGAGTGCCACGAGCACCGCCACCGCGTATTCCGCCGGCTCCGGCACCGCCGTCACCGACGAGAAACTGCTGAACCCACCCGCGAACGACGCGTCCAGCACGTCGCCGTAGTTCCCCGCCGTCACCGTCTGCCACATCGCCCCGTCCCACACCGATAACTCCGCCGCCCCGAGATACGCGAAGAAGTCCCCCGAGTCCGTCACATCCCCCGCGACCGCAAGGAAGCTGCCGGGTGCCAGCCGGAAGTCGCCGATCGTGAAAGCCGCCGTGCTCTCCAGCCGCAGCGTGTTCCCTTCGTTCCCGTCCACCGACCCGATGAACACCTCCGTCGCCTCGAACGTCCCCGCGATCACGAGCGTGTTGAAATCCGACCCCGCGTCCTTGCCGACGTAGACTCCCATCCCCAGCGACACCACGTTCGCCGTGTCCCCGCTCGTGAGCGTCACCGTATTCGAGTCCGTCGTCTCGCCGATCACCCAATCCGTCCTTGAAGCGAAGCTGATCCCGTCGACCACCCGGCTCGCCCCACCCGCGTCCAACGTCGTTACCGAGCTGACGCTGCCCGTGTAGGCCTTGCCGGAATCGGCGACGGTGCCGATGACGAATTGATCGCCATCGAGGCTCACCGAAACGCCGAACTGATCGTTCTCGCTACCGTCCGATGCCGTGAGTTTGATATCCTCGATTACCGTCCCACTCGCGTTGTCCAGATTGCAAAACAAATAGGCCGACCCGCTATTGTTTCCGCCGTCATCGTCATAGTAGGCCCCAACGAGCCCAATGGTCCCGGACACGCTCACCGACTGACCAAATCGGTCTTCCGTCGCGGCGTCCGAGGCGGTGAGTTTGACACTTTCCGTGACCGCTCCCCCTGCCATGTCCAGATTTCGAAAGACATACGCCGAACCGCTTAAGCTGCCGGCATCATCATCGCCGTAAGCCCCGACCAAGCCGATACTCCCTGCCAGGCTTGCCGAAATGCCGAACAGATCGCCGGCCGCCGCATCGGATGCGGTGAGTTTGGCGTCTTCCGTGACCACTCCGTCCGCAGTGTCCAAATGGCGAAACACATATGCTGACCCGCTAAAACTGCCGCTGTCGTTGTTCCCGTAGGCACCAATCAACCCAGCGTTCCCCGAGAGACTCACCGAGAAACCAAAACGGAAAGGGGTCGGTCAGAAAGGGGTCGGTCATTCATATTGACACATTTACCCCGCAATGGATCACAGATCAAGCCTCCCGATATGCCCATATGAATGACCGACCCCTCCTCGGTCAGCTTGTTGATGTAGCGGCCGCACATCCTACCACGCCAATTGAAGGACGCTATTTGACAGTCACGTGGTTCAGGTATGCAGCACCCACGTGATTTTCGATGATCGAAGTTGCGCCTGTGCTACTGAGGGTAACGGTGAATGCGTGGTGAACCGACAATAGAGCATCCTGCAAATCTTGGTTGTCTTCGAGTCGCTCGACGCAAATACCCAATTCTCTGACCTTTTCGAAGCTGTAGTGGCGAGAATGATCGAGACTCCTTTTGTGAGAGCCCAATTCTCCGAGTATTGCATCCCGAACCGCTTCTCGGTTTTCGTCATCCTTGAACATCCCGGTGACTAGCCAGTCGCCCACGATCTTTTCGGCCATTTCTACCGCTCGCTCACATTTACCAAGCAAGGTTGGCGTGTACTTTTGAAGAATTGGAATCCACACTTGAGCCTCTTGAGGGTTATTCTTGAAGGCTTCTTCCGCCTTATTGAACTCCTCAATTATTCCATGAGCCGGTGCGGGCTGTGCGCCGCCGACTTGTGGATCAATTGGTCCCAAACTGGAATGCATTCCCATACAAACAGTCTTGCACGCTAGAGCGATCATGGTTCCAGCCGACATGGCTTGGTGGGGAACTAGTGCGCGAATATCCCCACCAAATGCATAACGCAAATAAGTTACCAAAGCTTCGGTTGCATTGATCTCTCCACCTGGAGTGTGAAGTATGAGATCCAAGCCTTTGGAGCGATCGAGGCCATGCACCGCTGTCATGAAACCGGTCATGACGGCGTCAGTGATGCTGAAGTCACTGGCCCGCAAACCCGGCTTTTGGAGCCAGCCGGAATAGTAGGCAATTACATTTCGATCAGTGACCGTATGGAGGCGTTGGAGATGTTTTCTCCGGACGGCGTCGAAATCACCGCTTGCCGTGACTTCGGCAAGAATATCAGACCAAGTCGCCACTGATTATGCTCGATCTCTCTGTGTGAACCTGTGGTTGCTTGAGTCGCTCGAAACTGTAGGGACAAAATCTTCAAGTTCGGAAATGAACTCACCGAACTTGAAAGATCCGATATTTGCGCATTCCAATTCCCCGTAGGCAACAGCGCCAGCGGCTGTGGTGGAATTATCAAGTGTTATCGAATTCATGGGGAGATTGAATTTGGATATTGTCATGTTTGATGTTGGGCGAACTGATACCCTTCAAAGAAAAAATGGCGAGTATTATTTGATTGCTCAGCCCAATTGTCCATCGAATCGCGAATGCCAATCGCTCTTACCAAGCTACGGTATCAGCCTCGAATTCTCAACTCATTGGATGAAACGCGGAAAGGGGTCGGTCATTCATATTGACACATTCGATCGGTTTTGAAATTGGTGGAGGATGCCGAGAGCGTTGAGGATCGAGTATTCAGGAGCGATTTACCACGTGATGAATCGTGGAAATGGAACGAGCGACGTTTTCCTCGGTGATGAGGATCGGCACCTGTTCCTCGAGACACTTGGTGAGGCGTGCGGGAAGACGGACTGGCAGGTTCATGCCTACTGCTTGATGCGGAACCATTTCCATTTGGTCGTGGAAACGCCGTCGCCGACGTTGGTTGCAGGGATGAAGTGGATGTTGGGGACCTACACTCAGCGCTTCAATGCGCGTCACCGGGTGAGAGGTCACCTCTTTGCGGGGCGATACAAGGCGCTGAACGTGGATGAATCCAATGACGCCTACCTTCGGACGGTCTGCGACTACGTTCACCTCAACCCATTACGCGCCGGTTTGGTGCCGGAGGCCTCCCGCCTTGAAACGTTTACGTGGAGCAGTTACCCGAGTTATCTCGCGACATCCGGCAAGCGAATCCCGTGGTTGAGGGTCGACCGGCTCTTGGGCGAGCACGGGATTCAATCGGATGACGCCCGCGGGAGGAGGGAATTCTCGCGGCGCATGGAGGATCGGCGGTTGGATCCCGTCCATACGGACGCTGATTCGAAAATCCGACGGGGTTGGTGGCTTGGAGGTGAGGATTTCTTGGACCGTCTGCGAGACCGGATGACTCCTGCGGTACGCGACCGCCAGGAGCCCGAGGCGGTTCGTCAGTCAATGACTGGGCGAGCAACGCAGATTCTTCACGAGAGGCTTTTGCTTGCCGGAGTCGATGAGAAGGAGTTGTCCGATCTTCCGAAAGGCTTGCCTTTGAAGATCGAGATTGCCCGCGAATTGCGGCGGGCGACAACGCTGACGTTGAAAGACGTGGCTGCGCTGTTGCACGCCGGAAATTGGCGAACGCTTGCCAATGCGCTCAGTAAACCAAATGTGTCAATATGAATGACCGACCCCTCAGCGATGAATGACCGACCCCTCGGTATGAACGGGAACATTGGTTACAGATAAACCGACCACATAGGTAACACTTAGAGGGTTAGTTTTCATGGCTTGCGGGAGCAAGCTTCGACTCCCAACGCTCGGCGTAGGCCGTAGGCCGGAGCCGAGCGTTGGGAGTCCGATCCAGCCACCCGAGCTTCACATTGGCATATCGAACGGCCAGCAGCCCTGTCTCCGGCGATTCCTCCACGGCCACATCGACGCCGATCAGTGACTCGCCGACGAAGCAGTTGTTTCCATTCAAGGAGATGAAGCCTGCTTTGTTCACCCGCTTGGTTTCCACCCCTGCCTCGTAGAGCGCAGGTTTGATGCGTTCGTCCAACCGGCGCAGGGAGGGTTGATAGGCTTGCGCCGGTGTCCTCATGCCGATGCCCTCGTGCGGACGCTCGTCGTTAAAGACTCTGCGCCACCGGTCAAAACGTTGCTGTTGGGCCCAACGGTTCGCGCTTCCCGGCTGACAGCATTCGGCCTTCATCGTGCGATGCATCCGTTCGTGGCAGCCGTTGTCCTGCGGACAGCCAGGTCGGCTGAACTGCACTTCGATACCCAATCCGATCCACCACACGCTCAGTCTGCTCAATCCCGCTGGTCCCATCGACGCGAACGGGGAGCCATTGTCCACGCGAATGATCTCCGGCAGCCCGTAGCGCTTGAATACACTGCGGAACTCGCGCTGCGTCCACTTTACCGTCATGTCCGGCATCGCCTCCGCTTTCATCAGGTATCGACTGTGCAGATCGCTCACCGTCAACGGATCGCAACGCTCGCCGTCACCCAGCAGGAACCATCCCTTGTAGTCCACTCCGAGCACGTGGTTACAGCGTTCCGGCGGCGTCAGCGTCCCTCGTTCCACCGTGAAGAGGCCTCCTCGCCGCTTGCGCGCCTTCACCAGCCCGTGCCGCTTGAGAACCTCTCCCACCGTGCTTACGACCGGTAAACGATCCACTTCGTGCTTCACTTCGAGCACTCGCTGGATCTTCTTCGGCCCCCACGTCGGATGTAACCGCTTTTCGGCCACAATCAGCCGCTCCACCGCTTCTTCTGTCCTGCTCGTCACCGTCTTCGGGGCCCGGCTCCAATCCTCTAGTCCGCCCATCCCGTGGGCCTCGTATCGCGCCTTCCACTTGTGACCCGTCTTGCGCGAGATGCCGAAACTTTCGCACAGCTCCACCATCGTGAACCGGTCGCTCGTCAGCAAACTTACAAATCTCTGTTTCTGTTCCATCGGTGACTCGTTTTGCCAGGGCATTCACCACCCTGAACTGTCACCCATGTCCTCGGTCAATCTGTCACCTATGTCCTCGGTTCATACCCTCAGCGACGGAGGCTTTAGACCCAGCGCTCTTGCATCTGGTCGGCGGTGAGACTTTCGAGATCCTGGAAAAGCATCCACTCGTGGCCGAAGGGGTCGCGGATTGCGCCGCAGCGGTGGCCGTGGAATTCGGTCTCGAGTGGGCGAACGGTCTCGGCTCCGGCTGCGGTGGCTCGGGCGAAGGCGGCTTCGACGTCGGGGCAGTTCAGGAGGATTTGGGAGGCGGGGGTTGAGGTTGGATCGGCATCCGGTCCGGGTGAGAGGGTGACGAGGGCGTCGTCGATGAGGATTTCGGCGTGGCCGATGGTGCCGGTGCGGGGGTTGGTGAGGCGGCAGCGCTCGGTGGCTCCGAAGGCGGCGGCGTAGAATTCAAGAGCGGCGGCGGGGTCGGGGACTCGGAGGTTGATGGCGAGTCTTGGGTATTTCATTAGGGTTGTTTCGTTCTCGAGTCAGGCTTGGACCTTGGAGAATGAGGCTTCGCTTTTGGCTTGGTTCGGCAGCCGGAGCGAAGCGCAGAGAGGCGAAGCCATTGGCAAATCGCGGCTCCTTGAGGTCCGGCTCTCTCGCTTGGCTCGATTTGCCGGTCGATGCGGCGGGACGCCGCATCTCGCACGCGGGGACGCGTGCGCTCCCCCTGATTAATTGTCGGCGATGGTCTCGGTGGTGGTGGGGGTATTGGTGGTTTCCCTGGGTAGGGGGCGGTCATCGGGCTGCTCGCCGACCGTTTTCGGTTTTGGGCTTTCGTGGTCGGTCATCCGACTTCTCCACCGACTCCGACGTCGAGAATGGGGGTGTCGACGCGGGCTCCGGTGGAACAAGCGCCGAGGGTGGCGATGAGGGCGATGGCTGCGAGTGCGAGGGCGAGGGTTTTCATGTGGTGATTGTTTCGTTGGTCGTGGCGGGGGTGGTCGGATCGGGGCTGGCGGCGAGGACGCGTTCGAGGTCTTCGGTGCGGATGGGTTTGGCGAGGTAGTCGTCCATGCCGGCGGCGAGGCATTCGGTGCGGTCGTCGAGGGTGGCGTTGGCGGTGAGGGCGATGATGTGGGGGCGGCGGGCCGGGGGTCGGAAGCGGAGTTCGCGCGTGGCGCTCAGGCCGTCGAGCTCGGGCATCTGGATGTCCATGAAGATGACGTCGAAGGCACCGCCGCGGGCGGCGGACACGGCGGCGGACCCGTCGCCGACGATCTCGGGTCGGTAGCCGAGGGATTCGAGGATGCGGCGGACGACCTTCTGATTGATGAGGTTGTCTTCGGCGACGAGGATGCGGCGGGGGTGTCGCTCGGCGAAGGGGGCGGGATCGGGGCGGGCCGCTGGGAGGGTGGGCGCGGTGCCGGGCTGGAGGGCCCGGGCGATGGCGAGAACGAGGCTCTCGTAGCGGACGGGCTTCGGGAGGTGTGCGGAGAGGTTGGCGTCCGGCGCGCGGGGGTCGTCGGGTCGGAAGCCTCCGGTGGAGGCGATGATGATGGGGACGGGGTGGATGGAATCGTGGCGGCGGGTCTCGAGGTCGCGGTAGGCGAGGGCGAAGTCGAGGCCATCGATGCCGGGCATGATCATGTCGGAAAGGATGAGGTCGGGCGGGGGCGCAACGCCCAGGGCGTCGAGTGCGACCTGGGCACCCGGGAAGACGGTGGGTCGCATGCCCCAGCGGCGGACGAGTTTTTCAAAGACGAGGCGGTTGGTGGGATTGTCGTCGACGATGGTGACTGTTTTGCCACGGAAGGATTGGATGTGCTCGTCGATGGGGGGGCGGGCGGAAGTGGGGGCGGGTGCGGCGAGGATCGTGAAGGTGAAGGTGGAGCCAACGTCTTTTTCGGTTTCGACGCTGATCTCGCCGCCCATGAGGGTGACGAGGCGCTGACTGATGACGAGGCCGAGGCCGCTGCCGCCGTAGTGGCGGGTGGTGGAGGAATCGACTTGGGAGAAGGATTTGAAGAGGCGGTCGACGCGGTCGGCGGGGATGCCGATGCCGGTGTCGCGGATGGAAATGCGGATGAGGTGGGTGGCGTCGTTGCTGCCGCGGTGGGTGGCGGGTTCGGCGTCGACGGAGACAACGACCTCGCCGCGCTGCGTGAATTTGACCGCGTTGCTCAGGAGATTGAGCAGAATCTGGCGGAGGCGGTTGGGGTCGCCCTGAAGGCTGGCGGGGAGGGATTGGTCGAAGACGTGGACGATCTCGATGCCCTTATCGGCGGCGGCAAGCGAGATGACGTCGAGGCTTTCCTCGAGGCATTCGCGGAGGTCGAAGGGGATTTTTTCGAGGTCCATTCGACCGGATTCGATCTTGGAAAAATCCAGGATGTCGTCGATGAGGCTGAGAAGGGCGTCGCTGCTGGCGCGGATCGTCTCTACGAAGCTGCGTTGCTCGGGATCAAGCGAGGTGTCGACGAGAAGGCCGGTCATGCCGACGACGCCATTCATCGGCGTGCGGATCTCGTGGCTCATGGTGGCGAGGAAGGCGGATTTGGCGCGGGTGGCGGCTTCGGCGGCGACGAGGGCTTCGGCAAGTTCGGTGTTGCGGACTTCGAGCGCGGCGTGGGCTTGGGACAGCTCGTCGACCTTCTGGTGGATGGCTCGGGTGATGGGGCGGAAGATGAAGAGGCCTTCGGCGAGCAGGGTGAGGAGGGCGAGGACGAGGAGGATGGTCTCGATCTCGATGAGTCGGCGGACCTGGGCCTCGTGGGTCCGCTGGAAGGCGGCCACGATTTCTTCCATGCCCGCGAGGAATGGGCCTTCGTTGGTGAGGAGGATTTCGAGGTCGGCTGGGTCGGGATCGGGGGAGTCGAGGATGCGATTGATCGCGGCGAGCATCGCGTCCTGCGCTGCCGCGACCTGCTCGAATTGTTCGCGGATGGCGGGGTTGTTGGTGCCGGGGACGTGGAGGGCCGGGTCGCCGTCGAGGAGGGCGCGCTGGGCTTTGGCCCATTCGTCGGCGCTGGTGGCGAGCTGGGCGCGGGCGGCCTCGGCATCGGCGGGGCGGGCGGCGCGCTCGAGGGTGAGGGCGCTCTTGGCGATGCGCTGGCTGAGCATCCGCTGGCGGCCGGCGAGGTTGATGATGGCACCGGTCTCGCGTTGGTCTTCGAGGTGGACGCGGATGAAGACGTGACCAGCGATGAGGAGCCCGGCGACGAGCGTGAGGGCGGCGACGTAGTAGACGGTGAGGGAACGGACGGGCCGGGGCGGCTCCGGGGCGGCGGGGGGCGGATGCGGGCTTGGCATGGGTGCGGCGGGAAAGGACTTGAGCCGGATGGCAAGGCGTCGGAAGGTGCGGGTCGACCTCCATTTTTTATACCTTATGACGAACTATGCACATCCCGAAGCCCTCGTGTCGACTGATTGGGTGGCTGAACATCTAGCCGACCCTTCGATTCGCATCGTCGAAAGCAACGAAGACGTCCTCCTTTACAGCACGGGACACGTGCCGGGGGCGGTGCACATCGATTGGCGGGGTGACCTGCAGGATCAGACGGTGCGGGATTACATCGCGCCGGCGGAATTCGCCGAGATGTGCTCGCGGCACGGGATCGGGCCGGATACCACGGTCGTCTTCTACGGCGACAAGTCGAATTGGTGGGCGTGCTACGCGCTGTGGGCGTTTCAGTTATTCGGTCACGAGAGCGTGCGGATCATGGACGGCGGTCGGGACAAGTGGAAAGCGGAGGGTCGGGAGCTGACGCGGGATGTGCCGAAGTCGGAGCCGGTGGATTACCCCGTGCCGACGGAGCGGCGGGACGCGGAGATTCGGGCGTTCTACGAGGATGCGCTGGCGCAGAGCGAGGCGGGGAAGCCGCTGATCGACGTGCGGTCGCCGGGGGAGTTCGTTGGCGAGGTGACGCACATGCCGGAGTATCCGCAGGAGGGGGTGCTGCGCGGCGGGCACATCCCGGGGGCGAAGAGCGTGCCTTGGAAGAAGGCGACGAACGACGACGCGACGTTCAAGAGCGCGGACGAATTGAAGGCGCTCTACGAAGACGAGACCGGGCTGAAGCCGGGCGAGGACGTGGTCGCGTATTGCCGGATCGGGGAGCGCTCGAGCCACACGTGGTTCGTGCTGAAATACCTGCTGGGTTACGAGAAGGTGCGGAATTACGACGGGTCGTGGACGGAATGGGGGAACCGCGTGCGGGCCCCGATCGCCAAGGGAGCTTGATGGATTTCGGATTTCGGATTTCGGATTTCGGATTTCGGATTTTGAATGCGGTGAGTGCGATGAGTGAGTATCCGGCTAATTTGGCGAAGATTGTGGGGCTCTTCGAGGTGCTGCCCGATGCGGAGAAGCGCGATATGCTGATTCTCTACGCGGATCAGTCTGCGAATCAGGGGCCGCGGGAAGGGGAGACTTTCGACCTCGAGGACGTTCGGAAGGATGAGGAATGCACCGATGAAGTGGGGGTTTTTCTGAAGGTCGGCGAGGCGGGTGGGTCGCACTATCGGATCACCCTCGGGCCGCAGGTGCAGACGCTGACGAAGGCGATGACTTCGATTCTGTGCAAGGGGCTGGAGGGTTGCACGATCGAGGAGGTGCTGGCGGTGCCGGCGGATTTCGTGCCGAAGATTGTCGGCGCGGATCTGGTTCGGCAGCGGAGCCAGACGGTGTATTACATCCTCACGCGGATGAAGGGGGCGGCGACCGTGCTGCGGAATCGGCGGCGGGCGGCTTCGGGTGAAGCCGGGTGAGTTTTTTTTGGCCGCGAAGAGGCGCAGATAGGGCGCAAAAGGGGGGATTCGTGTGCGGGGGATTTTGGTGTTTGAGAATCGGGTTGGTGACTTGGGGCGTTTGGTGGTGGGGGATTTGAATCGGCTTTGCCGATTTTTGGTTGGTGATCGGCTGGAAGCCGATTCCACGGCTGCTTTATAGCTTTCCGGTGAAGATGGTTTCGAAGACGGTGGCTCCGCCTTCTCCGGTGCCGGGGTGGGCCCGGAGATCGAGGTCGCGGTAGGCTTGCTCGAGGGCTTCGGGGTTGCCGCGGAGCTCGGGGAAGATGTGGGCGAGGCGCTGTTTGACGTAGAATTTCGCGGCGGCGCGGTCGATGGGGTGGAGTGGCTTCTCGCCCTGCAGCTGCTGTTTGAAAAACTCGATGATGGCGGTCATGGCGGTGGCTTGGGGGTGACTTTAGCGCAGGTTGGGCGATGCGAAAGTCGGGAGTCCGGGCGGCTTGCCAGCGGCGGGGGCCGATCCTAGTTTTGCGGTTGTGATCCGTCTGAATTACCACCTTCCCGGGACGGCTCCGGCGACGTTGCTGCCGAGGGAGGATGGCCACGGCGAGGCGCCGACGCTCACGCTCATTCAATACGACGAGGGGTCGGTGACGGAGGAGGAGTTCGCGACTTTCGACGAGCTGATGGCGCGGTTCGATCCGGCGAAGGTGAATTGGATCAACGTCGATGGGCTCGAGGACGTGGCGGTGTTGCGGGCGATCGGCGAGCGGTTTGGGCTGCATCCGTTGACGCTGGAGGACGTGCTCAACACGACGCAGCGGCCGAAGGTGGAGACGTTTGACGATCATCTGTTCGTGGTGAGCGAGATGGTCTACTTCGAGACGAAGGAGCGGTTGGCGGTGGAGCAGGTGAGCTTGTTTTTGGGGGATTCGTTCGTGCTGACGCTGCAGGAGGTGCGGGGGTGCGACACGTTCGAGCCGGTGCGGGCTCGGCTGCGGAACGGGCGGGGGTTTGCGCGGAAGCGGAAGGAGGATTACCTGCTCTACGCGCTGCTCGACACGATCGCGGATCAGTTTTTTCCGGTGCTCGAATCGCTCGGCGACGGGGTGGAGGATCTGGAGGAGGAGCTGCTGGCGAAACCGACGAAGGATACGCTGCGGCGGCTCTACGAGGTGAAGCGGCTTCTCATTCAGCTCCGGCGGGCGGCGTGGCCGCATCGGGAGATCTTTTCAGCGCTCATGCGGGACGATTCGGGGCGGCTGGCGGACGGGACGGCGGTCTTCCTGCGCGATTGCTACGATCACATCACGCAGATCATCGACATCATCGAGAGCTACCGCGATCTGTCGGCGGGGTTGATGGACGTTTATCTGTCGAGCCTGGGATTCCGGACGAACGAGATCATGCGCGTGCTCACGGTGGTCTCGACGATTTTCATTCCGTTGACGTTCGTGGCGGGGGTTTACGGGATGAATTTCAATACGGACAGCCCCTTTAACATGCCGGAATTGGATTGGCGGTATGGGTATTTGTTCTTCTGGGCGGTGTCGGCGGTGATTGTGGCGATCACGGTGACGATCGCGAAACGGAAACACTGGCTTTAGGAAAATTCGAAATTCGAAATGGGAAATGGGAAAAAAGAAATGGGGTGAGGGTGAGGTCGATGCGGTGATTTTCGACATCGGGAACGTTCTGCTGAAGTTCGACTACCTGGTGGCGGCCCGGCGGCTGATGGAGTTGGGCGGGCTGGACGAGATGCCGGAGCGGGAGCCGGTGGCGGCGGCGCAGGTGGCGCTGGAGGGTGGGGAGATCGACCGGGTGGAGTTTCTGCGGCGGGTGCGGCCGGTTTTTTGTCACCGGGGGACGGACGCGGAGTTCGTCGCGGTGTGGCAGCGGATCTTCGAGGAGAACGTGCCGATGACGGCGCTGGCGACCGAGCTGGCGGCGGCGGGGGTGCCGACGTTCCTGCTTTCGAACATCTCGTGCATTCACGTGGAGCACATCTTCGAGACGTATCCGGTCTTTCGGACCTTCCGCGCGGGCGTGTATTCCTTCGAGGCCGGAGCGCTCAAGCCGTCCGCGGAAATTTACGAGATCGCGGCACAAAAATGCCGCGTCGAACCGACGCGGACACTTTTTATCGACGACCTTCCGGAGAATGTCGCGGCCGCTGAAGCGGCGGGATTTCGTGGTCTGGTTTACGACTGGCGCGATCACGCGCCGGCCGAATCCAGGATCCGCGGGTTACTTAGAACAAGCCAAGAACCTTGAGGATAACGACGACGACGACAATGACTCCGATGATGTAGAATACGCTGTGCATGATGTGGCTTACGATGATGGGTCGGGGGGCGCGTGTAAGGAAGCCGAAAGTTTTTTCGCGCGAGGAGTTTACATGCGCTCGGGCACGCCGATGCCGAGGAGGTCGAGACCGGTGCGGAGCGTGCGGGCGGTGGCGTCGCAGAGGGCGAGGCGGGAGTCGCGGGTGTCGCCGTCGGATTTCAGGATGGGGCAGGCTTCGTAGAAGGCGTGGAAGCTGGTGGCGAGCTCGTAGAGGTAGTTCGCGAGGAGGTTGGGCCGGAAGTCGGCGAGAACGAGCGGGAGGATTTCCGCGAACTGCGTGAGCTTGAGGGCTAGGGCGCGTTCGGTGACGGCGGGGAGGTGAATGGTGGCTGGTGACTGGTGAGTGGTGGGTGAGGTGCCCGCTTTGCGGAAGATCGATTGGATGCGGACGTAAGCGTTCTGCAGGTAGGGCGCGGTGTTGCCTTGGAAGGAGAGCATTTTGTCCCAGGCGAAGACGTAGTCCGTGAGGCGATTCTGGGAGAGTTCGGCGTATTTGACGGCTCCGAGGCCGACGGTGCGGGCGATGGATTCGGTCTCGTCGGCGGGGAGGTCGGGGTTTTTTTCCGCGACGATGGCGCGGGCGCGGTCGATGGCTTCGGTGAGAACGTCGGCGAGCTGGACGTTCTCGCCGGAGCGGGTGCGCATGATCTTGCGGTCCTCGCCGAGGATGCTGCCGAAGGGGACGTGGCGGGCGTCGACGGCGATGCCCGTGAGCGCGGCGGCGGCGAAGACCTGCTGAAAATGCAGGGCCTGCGGCGCGCCGGTCACGTACCAGATGGCGTCGGGGGCGTGGCGGTCGACGCGGGATTCGATCGTGGCGAGGTCGGTCGTGGCGTAGAGGAATCCCCCGTCCGTCTTGCGGATGAGGCAGGGTTTCTCCGCCAGATCGGCGTCGTTGGGGAAGAAAATGCAGGCCGCGCCTTCGCTGATGCGGGCGGTGCCGTCGGCGAGGAGTCGGTCGACGAGCGGGCCGAGGGCGTCGCGGTAGTGGCTCTCACCGAGGTGCTCGTCGAAGCGGATGTCGAGGAGCGTGTAGAATTTTTCGAACCCGACCCACGAGAAATCGACGACCTGCCGCCAGATCGCGAGGTTCTCGACGTCGCCGGATTGGAGCTTCACGAGCTCTTCGCGGACGGTGCGGGCGAGGGCTTCGTCGGTGGCTTCGAGGGTGTTGACGTGGCGGTAGAGGCGGAGGAGTTCCGGGATGGGATCGGCCTCGAGCGCGGGGCGGTCGAGGAAGTGTTTCCAGCCGTGGATGACCTTGCCAAATTGCGTGCCCCAGTCGCCGATGTGGTTGTCGGTAACGACGTGGTGGCCGAGGAATCGGGCGACGCGGGCGAGCGCGTCGCCGATGAACGTGCTGCGGATGTGGCCGACGTGCATGGGCTTGGCGACGTTTGGCGCGCTGAAGTCGATGACGATGCGTTGGGGTGTCTCGGTCGGATCGACGCCGACGCGGGGATCGGCGGCGAGCCGGGCGGCGGCGGCGCTCAGGTAATCGTCGGTGAGGCGGAAATTGATGAATCCCGGGCCGGCCAGCGTGGGCGCTTCGGCGAGGGTGGAGAGGTCGATGGCCTCGGCGATCGCGGCGGCGAGCTCGCGCGGATTGCGGCGTTGGGGCTTGGCGAGGACCATCGCGGCGTTGGTCTGATAGTCGCCGAAGCGGGCGTCGGCGGTCGGCGTGACTTCCGCGGCGGCGGGATCGAAGTCAAGCTGGGCGAGCGCGGTGCGAAGGCGCTCCTCGAGCAGGGAGCGGGCGGTTTTCATCGGCGGAGCCCTTAGGCGCTCTGGGCGCGGTTGGTGAAGACCGCGAGGATCGATTCCGCGTCCGTGGCCTGAGCGAGTTCGTCGCGCACGGTGCGGTCGTTCAGAAATTTCGCGATCGCGGCGAGCGTCCGGAGGTGGGTTTGAAATTGGTCGCGTGGGACGATGAACAGGACGATGAAGTGCACCGGCTCGTTGTCGAGCGAGTCGAACTCGATCCCCGCCTTAGATCGGCCGAATCCGGCGACGACGTCCTCCACGTGATCGGACGAAGCGTGGGGAATGGCGATGCCGAATCCGATGCCCGTGCTCATCGTCTCCTCGCGTTGCTTGAGCGAGGAGAGGATCGTTTCGGTGTCCTTCTCCTCGATGCGGCCGGCGGTCACGAGCCGCTTCACAATCTCCTCGATGGCTTCCCAGCGCTCGTCGGATTGCATTTCCGGGATGATTTGCCCGGCGGAGAGGAGGTTGGCCAACATCATACTCGATAGAGATCCCCGCAGAGGTGCGGTGTCGGGAAACGTAGCAATCCGACCTCCGATGACAAGAGAGGAAATCGCCGGGAGGGTCGGTCTGTATACCGAGTGAATAAAATACGACATCTCGGCTTGCGCGGGAATTGCTACTCTGATTATCTCCGACAGAAACCGGCTCCCGGGCGTGCGAAGCGCCGTCGTGGCAAGCGGGTGTTCGCCATGGATGATCGTTCGAAAGTATTTAGTCAGTTCCTCAAAAAGGCGCACGAGCGTCAGGAAACCGATCCCAGCCCCGTGACCGAAAAATCATCCTCAACTTCCAAAATGACGCCGATCCCCGAAGCGACGGAATCAACCTCTGCCCCGGCGAGCACCGGCACCAAGCGCCTCATTCTCTCCGCCACCAGCAAAGGCGGCGTAGGGAAATCCTACGTCACGATCAACCTGATCGAGTGGCTGCAATCCCTGGAAGTCCCGTTCATCGCCTTCGATCCCGATTGGTGCAATTCGACGCTCACGCGCTTTCACGGCGAGGCCGAGTTCATCGACATCAGCGAAGAGGTGCATTTGGACAACGTGATCCGGGCCTTCGAACGGACGGATCTGGTCATCGCGGATGGGGTCGGGTCGTTGCAGACGAAATTTATCGACTGGCTCGAGGAGGCCCGGGTCTTCGAGCTGCGCGAGCAGCTTGGGCTCGAGATCACGCTGGTCGTGATCATCGAGGAGGACAAGGAGACCGTCTTTCAGGCCGGCCAAGTGGCGAAGCGCGTCGGCAAGAACGCCAACTGGATCGTCGTTCGCAATCTCAAGACTTCGCCGGTGACCGAGATCTACGACGGCAGCAATGCCCGCAAGGAACTCCTCGCCCTCGGGGCCCGCGAGATCACCATCGAGCGCCTGCCGTGGAATCTCAACAGCATGCTCCAGAAGTCCAGCAAGAGCATCAATGGCCTCATCCAGGACGAGAGCGTTTTCTTTCTCGAGCGTCAGCGTCTGCGGTCCTATCAGCACCGGCTCTTCGAGGAATTCACCGGTGCTCGCGACGTGTTGCTCCCGGATTCGAGCCTCGCGGCGGTCGAGGAAGCCGCGTCCACGCCCGCGCCCGCGCCGGAACCGGAGGCTGTTGCCGACGAATCGGAGCCGGAGAGCGTTCCCCAAGTCGAAAAAATCAAGCCGCCGGTCGCGGTCGCGCGGCCCCGAATCCCGCCGCAGGACGTTTAATCCCCCATGACCGCCGCCCCATCGCCGTCGATCCCCTCCACGCATCAGGAGGAAAGCAAACGCCTCGTCCTCGTCGCGATGGACAAGGGCGGTGTCGGGAAGTCGTTTTTTTCGATCCTTTTCGTCCAGTGGCTCGAGGAAAACCACAAGGACTTCCTCGCCTTCGATCCGGATTATCAGAATTCGACCCTTACCCGATTCGTTCCCGAAGCCCATTTCCTCGACATCCGGCACTCGGAAAATCTCGACCGCATCATCGAGGTCATGTCGGATTCGTCACTCGTCATCGTCGACGGCGTCGGATCGCAGCAACGCATTTTCCTGGATTGGCTCGAAGAGACGAACCTCCTCACGCTGCGTGAGGGGATGAAGCTCGAGCTCACGCTCGTCGTCATCGTCGAGGAGGACAAGGACACCGTGCATCAGGCGGGCGAAGCCGTCACCCGGATCGGCAACACCGTCGACTGGCTCGTGGTGAAAAATCACAAGACGATGTCGAGCTGCCGGATCTACGATCAGAGCCGGGCGCGCCAGGAGCTCGATGACGCCGGAGCGCGTGAAATCACGATCCCGAAACTGCCCGACCACCTCGTGCTGCACCTCCAGCAGCACTCGGTCACCATCAGCGGAGCCCTCGAGAGCAACGGATTGTTCCTGATCGACCGCCAGCGCATGGTCAACTACCGCCGCGAAATCTTTCGCCAATTCGACGCCCACCGCGACATCCTATTACCATGACCGAAGACAACGAACTCAAAGCCAAGATTCTCGACTGGCAGCGCCGCCACAACATTCAGGACGGGGATCCCGCCATGGCCCTGCTCGAGCTGCTGGAATTCTACGGCCGCCCGGCGGCGTCCGCGGCACCGGTGTCCGCCGACGGCACGCCGCAGAAGGTCCAGATCGAAGGTTTCGACGAAGCCATCGTCGATCAGATCCGGTCGGAACTCGCCCCGGGCATCGAGCGGCTCGGCTTCCAGACCCAGGAGCTCAAGCAGAAGCTCGACGCCATGCACCTGGATGGCTTCGCCGAGCAGGTCGCCACGTATCACGAAGGCATCGATTACTGCACCAAGAAGCTCGACGTCGTGAAGAAGGAGTCCGACGCCATCGTCGTCCAGCTGAACAAGGTGGCCAACTCGATCAACCCCGTTTCGCGCGGCGCCGTGCTGGTGCTCATGCTGGCGGCGGGCGGCTTCGGTTACGTGCTCGGGGTGATGTTTTAGGGATTCGTGAGCGGACCGATTTCCATTTTACCACGTGATTTGTCCGCGGAGCTGATTCGACCAAGACGCTGCTGATTTGAAGGGTTTCAATTTCAACTTCGACTCGATCGAAAACAAAGCGCCCTACCGTGCGGCGGCCATCGGATTGATGGTCCTCGTGATGTTGTTCTTCGCGGCGAACATCACGACGTCGACCCAGCTCGCGGTTGGCACCGTCGGATTGGTCATTCTGATCGTCCTCAGCTTCTTCAAGCGTTCGGAAAACGTCCGGGTCGTCTACCTGAGCATCGGCGCGTTTCTGTCGATCGACTACGTCTTCTGGCGGACGTTCACGACGCTCACCTATTACGATCTGATCAGTTTCTCGCTCGCGATCATCCTCTACCTCGCGGAGCTCTACGGCTTCATCATCTACGGCCTCAGTATTTTCGTAAACATCGACCCGCTCAAGCGCGAGATCGAGCCGCTGCCGGAGGACGAAGCCGATTGGCCGACGCTCGACGTCCTGATCCCGACCTACAACGAAGAGCGCGAGATCCTCGAGGTCACCCTGCTCGCCGCCCTCGCGATCGAATATCCGGCGGACAAGCTGAACGTCTACCTCTGCGACGACGGCGGCACCGACCAGCGCTGCAACATGAGCGACCCCGCCAAGGCCGCGCAGGCCCGCGATCGCCGGAAGAATCTCAAGCAACTCTGCGAAGCGTCCGGGGCCCACTACGTCACCCGCGCCAAGAACCTCCACGCCAAGGCGGGTAATCTGAACAACGCGATGGAGGTCAGCGACGGCGCCCTCATCCTCATCCTCGACGCCGATCACATCCCCACCGTCGACATCGCCCGCAACACGTGCGGCTGGTTCCTGCGGGATCCGAAGATGTTCCTCGTGCAGTCGCCCCATTTCTTCACGAACCCGGATCCGATCGAGAAAAACCTCAAGACGTGGCGCTCGATGCCGAGTGAGAACGAGATGTTCTACGCCGAGATCCAGCGGGGTCTCGATTTCTGGAATTCCGCGTTCTTCTGCGGATCGGCGGCCGTCATGCGGCGCGAGTTCCTGCAGAAGGTCGGCGGTGTGGTCGGCGAGACGATCACCGAGGATGCCGAGACCGCGCTCACCCTGCATTCGCTCGGCTACCACAGCGCCTACATCGACCGCCCGATGATCTCGGGCCTGTCGCCCGAGACCCTCGGCGGCTTCGTGACGCAGCGGATCCGTTGGGCGCAGGGCATGGTCCAGATTTTCCTGCTGAAAAATCCCATGCTCGTCCGCGGTCTCACGCCGCCGCAGCGACTGTGCTACCTGAGCAGCAGTTTCTTCTGGTTCTTCCCGTTCGCGCGGCTGACGTTCATGCTGTCGCCGCTGGCGTTCCTGTTCTTCTCCCTCAAGATCTACGACTCCAACTTCATCGACTTCCTGGCGTTCGCCGGTCCCCACCTTGTCGCCGTGACCCTGGTGTCGAACTTCATGTTCGGCAAGGTGCGCTGGACGTTCGTCTCCGAGCTCTACGAGCTGATGCAGTCGATGTACACCTTCCCGGCCATCGTGAAGGTCTTCCTGAACCCGCGGGCTCCGTCGTTCAACGTGACCGCCAAGGGCGAGATTCTCGACCGGGATTTCATCAGTCCCCTGGCCAAGCCCTTCTACATCTTTCTGCTGCTCAACGTCCTCGCTTTCGCCGCCGGTGCCTACCGCTACGCGCTGTCGCCCACCGGGACGCAGGAATTCGCGACGGGCATCACGATGTTCTGGGCGCTCTTCAATATCTTCATTCTCCTGGCCTGCCTCGGCGCGTTGCTCGAGCGCAGGCAGATGCGCTCCTGGGCGCGCATCGCGTGCAGCATCCCCGCGAACATGTTCTTGGGTGAACGCCAGTTTCCGGTCGAGATCCGCGACATGTCGAACGGCGGATTCAGCCTCGCCATCGACGCCGCCTACGAGCCGATGCTGCGGCCCGAGCACCGCATCACGCTACGACCCGACATCACCCACGACATCGATCCCGGCGAGTTCAACATGGTGATTCGCAATCTCCGTTACCGCGACCGCACCCTCATGCTCGGGTGTAATTTCAAGCACGACGGCATCGACGAACTCAAACGCAAGATCGCTTTCGTGAACGGCAGCAGCCAGCGCTGGGTCGACTTCCTCGAGTCCCGCCGCGGCGGCAAGGGCGTGGGTGGAAGCGCGCTCTACCTGATGTCGGCCGGTGTCCGCTACACGATCGAGCACCTTGGCCTCCTCCTGCTCGGGTCCATGCGGAAGGAACGCTCGAGCCGCACCATGAATTCCGGTGCCAAACCCATCTCGTGAACCCTTCGGCCCGCCGAACAGCAACCTCACACTTATGAAAAACCAGGAACGACTCAACCGGGGATGGCTCGCCATCATACTACCCCTGCTTTGGCTCGCGCCGTTGTCGGAATCGTCAGCTCAGCGCACCACTCCACCCACGCCGCCGGCGGTGCCCGCCGGGCCGCAGCGGTCGGTCGGAGTCGCCGCTCAGTCCGACCAGCGCGTCGCCGGGGAGTCTTCGATCATCCGCCTTCCCCTCCGCCAGCTCATCGGCGCGGAGGAGCCGATCTTTCTGCGGAACTCGACCAGCACCTACACGGTCTACGTGCCACTCTCCCCGCGCTACGACCTCAAGAGCGTCAAGCTCCACCTGCGTTTCACGAACTCGATCGCCCTGCTGAGCGAACGCTCCGTGCTGCGGGTCGTCTTGAACGACAAGATCATCGGGCAGTTTTACCTCACCCGCGACCAGCCGAACCACAACGTCGATATCGAAGTCCCGCTCGAGTATTTCAACCTCGCCTCGAACGAACTCCAGTTCATCGTCGCCCAGCACTACACCCTCGAGTGCGAGGAGCCCGCCGCGCCGGAGCTCTACACCGAGATCCTGCCCGACGAGAGCTACTTCGAAGCGGTCGTCGCGATGAACGAGATCTACCCGAAACTCTCGCTGATCCGCGACTTGATCGATCAGAAGCTCTGGGACCCCTACAAGTTCAACATCTGCATGCCCGGTGGCACCGGCTCGGGAATGACCGAAGAATCCCTGTCCCTCGGGTCCGTCATCACGCAGGGTGCGACGCTCAATCTCGATTACCGCCCCGCCGTCGTGACGACCGGCAACGCGCTGGCCGCCGGCGTCGACAACATCGTGGTCGGGACCGCCAGCGAGCTGACCCCCTACCTCACGTCGGCCGAGCAGGGTTCGATCGCCGGAAGTTTCATCGCCGTGAAGCCGCTGCCCGGAGATCCGGAGCACTTCATGCTGCTCATCAGCGGTCGGAGCTACGAAGAAGTGGCCCAGGCGGCCTACGCCTTCTCGCTCATCAACTTCCCGCTGCCGGATTCGCAATACGCGCAGATCGACCAGATCGATTTCCCGGAGAAACCGTTCTACGTCAAGAACGCTCCAATCATGGATCCCGGCATCTACAGTTTCCGCCAGTTGGGTTACAAGAAGATGCGCACGATCAAGGGTTTCAACACCGGATCGTACCAGATCGAAGCCTACATGCCCGGCAGTCTGTCGGGTGAGGATTCGAGCAACGTCGAGCTCCGCCTGCACTTCGTCTACGGCGCGGCCCTGCGCTCGGATTCGGTGCTGAACATCTTCGTCAACCAGGAATTCCAATACGCGATCCGCCTGGATCAGATCCGGGGTGACGTCCACGACGACTTCCGGGTTTATCTCCCGGTCAAGGCCTTCCAGCCGGGTCGAAACGTCGTCGACATCGCGCCCCGGATGGTCCCGCTCATCACGGATCAATGCGAACTCCAGCAAGTCGAGAACCTGCTCTTCACTCTCTACAACGACTCCGACATGGTGATCCCGCGCCTCGCGAAGAAGACGCGACTGCCGAATTTTACCCTCTTCTCGCAGACGGGCTATCCCTTCACCGCCGCACCGGACGGTTTCGACCTCGCGATGATGGTGACCGAGCGTGACAACACGACGATTTGCGCCGCCTGGATGCTGATGGGCAAACTGGCGCAGATCAACGGGTCGATCCTCAACCGGGCCGAGATGACGTTCCAGGTTCCCAAGAGCGAGAAGAACATCGTCGTTGTCGGCACCATCGACACGCTGCCGGACGAGCTCATGCAGAACGCTCCCGTCTCGCCGCAGAAGCTCGGTCGCGCCCGCTACGTCGTGAGCGTGAGTCCGAAGCCGGAAGCCAGCGCCGTTGGGCCGGTCGAGGAATTCCTCGCCAAGGTCCGCGGCACCGACATCGAGCGCGGCGAACCCGGGCAGCCCGAGACCGTCTCGATGGTCATGCAATCGGAAGCGAAGGATGACTCGATCGCCTTCTCCTACGAGAACCCCTACCACACGGGATACGCCGCCGCGGTCTTCACCGCGCCGACGTCCGAGACCCTCTACCGCGGTCTCTACAACCTGCAGGATCGCCGCTATTGGGACAATCTCGCCGGCAATTTGATGGTCTGGAACAACAAGAGCTCGAAGACCCTGGCGGTCGCGAGCGTTGGGCCGGAGTTCGTCTACGGCGTCAGTTCCGCGGTCTTCCAGGCGACCAATCGCTTCAATCGGAATCCGCTGCTCTTCACGATCATCGTCTTCGGCGCGCTGGGACTCCTGGCTCTCCTGCTGAAGGTCCTCCTGAGCAAGCGCGAAAAACCAACCGCCAAGTCGTAGCGTTGCGGCTCGACGTCCGGTGACCAGCCCATGAGTCGGCGAAAAGCCCACCCCGATCGCGACGCGACACCCGCGGCCGCGAAAGGTCGACGCTTTCGGCTCTGGCTTTTGCTGGCCGGAGTCGCGGCGGTCGTTCTGCTGGTCGTTTTCTGGCCGCGAGACCCCAACGCCCTCCCGAGCGCCGACTGGCAGCTCTTCAAGAAACGCTTCCTCGACGAGAGTGGCCGCGTGGTCGACACGGGCAACGCCGACGTCTCCCACTCCGAAGGTCAGGGCTACGGAATGCTTCTCGCCGAAGCGTTCGATGACCGGGTGGCCTTCGATCGGATGTGGAAGTGGACCCAGGAGACGCTCCGCCGCTCCGACGACCATCTTTTCAGTTGGCGCTACCAGCCGGAAGACGGCGGGAAGGTGGACGATCCGAACAACGCCAGCGACGGCGATCTCCTCATCGCCTGGGCGTTGGTGCGGGCCGCGCAGCGTTGGGACCATTATCCCTACCAGGCTTCGGCCGCCCAGATCATCACCGATTTCTTTCGACTGGCGGTGGTCGATTCCGACCTGGGTCTCCAGATGCTGCCGGGCCTGATGGGTTTCCAGCGGGAGGATGGGTTGCTGCTCAACCCGTCCTACGTGGTTTTCCCCGCTTACCAGGAACTCGAGCGCGTGTTCCCCTCCGAGCGCTGGGACGACCTCGACGCGGGCGGTCGGCGGCTCCTCGGGGTGGCCCGCTTCGGCGAGGTCGCCCTCAATCCCAACTGGGCGACCGTCGGGCCGCTCGCGGTCAAACTCCCCATCGACAAGGATCCGCTCACCGGATACGACGCCATCCGCGTCCCGCTCCACGTCGCTTGGGCGGGGCCCAATCCGTCGCTCCTGGAACGTTACGCGGAGTATTGGGGTGGGCGTTCCGCCACGAATCCGCTCCCGGCCGAAGTGAATCTCCGCGACGGCGAGCCGGGGCCGCATCCCATGCTTCCCGGCATGGACGCCATCGCCCGCTTCACGCTGGCAAGCGCTCGGAATGCCTCGATTACGGTGCGGGACATCCCGCCCGTGCTCGCGGATGAAGTCTACTATTCGGCAAGCTTGAAGCTGCTCACCAAACTCGCCATCCGCGACCGGGCGGCGGCAGAAAAGCATTGACCCAGGATCATGAAACGCCGAGACATTCCCAGCTTGTTTGACGGAAGACTAAAAACCTACACCCTGATTTTGTGCGTGGCCGCGGGCTGGGTTGGAGGTGTTCGGTCGACCGAGGCGCAGATCGCGCAGCAGGATCCGCTCGTCGATGCGACCGACGACATCCTCACGAACGATCCTCCGGGGACGATCCCACTGCCAGCCGGCACCCCGGGCACGACGCCAGCCCCGGATTCGCTCTTCGTTCCGGTCGTTCCCGGCTCCTCCCCGACCCCGGCACCAACTCCGGTCCTGCGTCCCGCCGTCGCTCCGACGACCTTCGAGCCGGCCGAAATCGAACCCCCGACGATCCGCTCGACTCCCGAAACGGTGGACATTTTCGAAGATGAGGAGACCCTCGATTTCCCGGATACCCGGCCGTCGACGCCGATTCGTTCCGCGACATCCGTCACTCCCGTCATCATCGAGGATGAGTCCGAGGAACTCGAAGTCACCTCGGCCCCGCGCCCGACACCGACCCCGGCTCCGACGCGGACCTATCAGTCCACCGCGACCCGCCGCACGAGCACGGCGACTTCGACCCGTCCGCGCCCCCGCCCGGAGCCAGCCGTCAATACCGCCCTCTCCGGCGAGCGTCTCGCGCAGGCCATGGCCCGCGCCCGCGCCAATCGCGATGCCGACCTCGCCCAGCAGATCGGCTGGGCGAATTTCAACCGCAAGGACTACCCATCGGCGGCCCTGTGGTTCGAGCAGTCCATCGCGTGGGACACCGATCTGGGCGCTTCCTACTACGGCCTCGCGCTCACGAAGTTCACCCAGGGTGACCTGTCGCAGGCGGAGGCCATCGCGGGATACCGTGTGAATTCCCATCCGAAGATGAAGACGCTCCTCGGCGACATTCTCGTTCGCCGCGCCACCGAGGACTACGAGGACCGCCAATACGCCCGCGCGATCAACGCGCTGGACCGCGCGGCGAAATACCGCAAGCTCGGTCGCAACGAACAGATCATCCGCGGTTGGTCCTACTACTACCTGCGGGACTACAACTCATCGGCGAACATTTTTCAGGACCTCTACCGCGTCAGCCCCGACCGCCCGAGCGCCGAGGGGCTCTACGCGGCCTTGAGTCGACTCAAGGATTTCGACCGCCTCGCCGACGTCGCCGCCCGATGCCCGGGACCACTCACCGAGATCCTGGCCACCTACCAAACGAATGCCTACGAGCGCGCCGGACTCTACCTCGCCGCTTACGAAGCCAACGAGCGGAACAATCCGGCGCTCGCGAACTTCGATTCGCCGAGCATCGCCGTCGGATTCGAGTACTCCCAGAAGTCCGGCCAACGGGGTGAGTCCCGTTTGCAGACCGCTCGGACGCCCGTCATCGAGGGGAAATTCTCGCCCTACGAGCGGGTTCTCGTCACCGCGAAAGCCGCGCTGCTGATGCTCCAGTCGGGCAGCCGGACGAACGGCGCATTCGTCGGCACGGTGCCGTTGGAATTCTCCCGCTTCGAGCGCAACGTCGCCACGGGTTACAACGATTTGTTCGAAGCCAAGATCCGGGTCGAATACCAAGGCTTCCTCACGCCCTACCTCGAGATCGGCACGACTCCGCTCAACGCCGACCTCGACGCGAGTCCCATCGGACGCGCTGGGTTGGAATACCGCTACAACACGGGATACATCAAGGGTGAGTTCTACTCGCAGTCGATCCGTGAGTCGGTCACGAGTTACGTCGGCTCCCAGGATCCCTACACCGACCGCGAATGGGGCCGCGTGCAGGAGACGGGTGGATCGTTCGAAGTTTTCCAGGGCTTCCTGAAGGACTACACCGTCTTCGGCAAGGTGAAGTACGGCGAGATCACGGGTGTGAACACCAAGAGCAACAACCACCTGTCGCTCGTGGCGTCCGCCTCCCGGATCTTCAAGCCCCGGGGCTTCGAATACATCTCGATCGGACCCGCCGTCTCGTACGAGACCTTCGACAACAACCAGAATTTCTTCACCTACGGCCACGGCGGATACTTCAGCCCGGAATACATCGTGCAGGGTATCCTCGACGCGCAGTTCCTGACGGCCGAGGGCCAGAATTTCCTCTTGTCGGGCAGCATCGGCGGTGGTCTCCAGCAGAACAAGCAGTCGTCCGCGGCGGTGCTTCCGCTCGACGACGATGGTCGGGAATACGAAGGCACCGATTCGACGACGGGCATCTTTCTGGTCAACGCGGAAGCCGGCGTGCTCGTGACGCCGAACTTCATGGTCGGCTCGAAACTCTCCTACTCGGTGACGGCGGACTACAACGAAGGATTTGCGAGCATCTACGCTCGCTTCTTCTTCGAGCCACGCGCCGGATTGTTCCGCTCGGACCTCGGGTTCAGTTACTGGTGAGTTGATTTTGGAATCGAGATTCTGGACGTCGGATCGTGGGTCAACTCCCGTCGCCACGTGAATCGGAAATCGGAAATCGGAAATCGAAAATCTTTCCGCCCGGTCGTCTTCTTCGATCGCGACGGGACCCTCATGGACGAGGTCGACTACTGCAACGACCCGGCCGACGTGCGGGCCGTGCCCGGAGTCGCCGGCCGACTGGCCCGGCTTCGCGAGTTGGGCTGGGCGCGAGTGATCATCACGAACCAAAGCGGAATCCCGCGGGGCCGCATCTCGCTCGATCAGTATCACTCCGTTCACGACGAGCTGTTGAGTCAGCTCGGCGGCGAGATCGATGGCGCGTATTTCAGCGCGGATCTGCCGACTTCGGCGTCGCCCCGCCGCAAGCCCGGCGTCGGGATGCTTGAAGAAGCCGCCCGCGATTTGAGCGTCGACCTGTCGCGGGCCTACTTCGTCGGGGACAAGGCGATGGACGTCGCCTGCGGTCACAATGCCGGGATGCCGGGCATCCTGGTCCTCACGGGACACGGCGGGAAGCACCGGGATTGCGGGGCCGATTTCGTGGCGCGGGACGTCAACGAGGCGATCGACTGGATCCTGGAACGGGAAAGGTCTCGGGCGTGAATCGGACGGTCATCATCATCCCGGCCCGCTGGGGATCGACCCGATTCCCGGGCAAGCCGCTTGCGGAAATCTGCGGGAAGCCGCTCGTTCAGCAGACGTGGGAGCGCTGCGTCGCGAGCGGGCGGGCCGGGCGGGTGATCATCGCGACGGATGATGAGCGGATTCGGGAGGCGGCCGTGCGATTTGGGGCGGAAGCGGTGATGACGTCGCCGACGCACCCGACCGGGTCGGACCGGTTGGCGGAAGTGGCCGCCGGGCTCACGGAATTCTCGCACGTGATCAACGTGCAGGGAGACGAACCGACGATCTCGCCGCGGTTGGTCGATCAGCTCATTGAAGCGATCGAGGCGGATGAGGATTTGGAGATGATCACGGCGGCGACCCCCTTCCGGGATCCGGAAGCGGCCAACGACCCGAACAACGTGAAGGTGGTGATCAATCTGGCCGGAAACGCGCTGTATTTCTCGCGGAGCCGGATCCCATTTGATCGGGACCGGGATTCTCCGGTGATCCCTCTTCATCACCTCGGCGTCTACGGCTATCGGCGGACGTTCCTGCTCGATTACGTGAAATGGCCGCCGACGGCGTTGGAGACCTGCGAGAAACTGGAGCAACTCCGTGCGCTCGAGCACGGGGCGAGGATCCGGGTGATCCCCACGGACAACCGGGCGGTCGGGGTGGACACTCCCGCGGATGTCGCGGTCGCCGAAGCGGCTCTGAAAGCGTCGAAATTTTGACAATTTACTCCTCGTCGCTGCCGGGGGGCCGTCGGTATGACCGCGGTATGATTCGGTTTTTCATAGGCACCCTCGTCTTCTCGCTCCTCACGGGCTGCGCCTACAATCGGCAAACCAAACGGTTCGAATCGGTCCCGCCAGTCGGTTCGAACACCGTCGATGGCCTCAAGGAAGCGTCCGCGTATCTCCAGGCGCGGCCGGTGGCGGTGCCGAGCGATCCGCCGCCACCCCGCGTTCCAACCGAGCGCGCCGAAGTGCCGGAGGACATGTTGGACCCGGTCCACATCGACGGGCACTACGTCTGGAGGCGGGGCGGATGGGTGTGGTTCAGCGGAGGCTGGGCGGACCGGCCCGCGGACAAGTCGATCTACGTCGCCCCGCAGCTGACGGTGCGGGATGGCCAACGGTATTGGCGGGCCGGGCGCTGGGAGTGATCCGAGTGGAGTCCACGGCCGCGAAGCTCGCGGCGTCGCGGGTAAAGAATTGAAGTCGGCGAGATCCTACCGGGGGAACGGGCGTCGCACGAGGTGGCGGAAGACGGTCCGTCGAGACCAAGCAATCTTCCGGCAAGCGGAGCCGCCCGTCGGCGGCGCGGTCTCCGTGATCGGGTCAGAGAGGCCGCGCGACGTTCAATCGACTACGCGTTCGCGTAGCTCGCCTTGTCATCGGCTTCGAGCCACTCGAAGAGTGTGGTTGTGGCGGGGTCGAGGCCGAGGGGCGCGACCTGCTCGGCGAACCATTCCTTTTTCTCGGGATCGTTGTAGGGATTGACGGCGTCCATCTGGTCGGACCAGGCGGCAACTTCTTCGGGCGTCTTGCTGGTGCCGTGGGTGTCGAGCCAGGCGACGATCTCTTCGTCGGTGCCGCCATTTTCGAGCAGCTCGCGGATGTCGGATCCCTTCACTTCCTTGAAGTCGAAGAGCAGGTTGTCGAGCGGGCAGTCGAAGTGGTAATCGCCGACGTTGCCGTTGATCTCGGCGTGACCTTTGTCGATGGCGCGGGCGAGGATGACGTAGTTGCCCAGACGGGTGCTGGGTTTGCGAGGTGCGGTTTTTGTGAGGTCCATGGATTGTGGGTTTTGGTTGCGCCAAATGGCGCGAGTTGAAGTTTCGTCGCGGGTCTCGCGAAGATCAAGGGACTTTGTTCGATCAAATTCGATCTTTGACATTTGTTGACGGCTGCCTACCGTTTTCAATTCGTATTTCTGACCATGCAATCTGAGCTCGCTTCCCCTCCCACGGATTTTCAATCCCACGCACCCGGTTTCTGGCCGGAGGTGGAGGCGGAGAAGTGGAACGACTGGAAGTGGCAGCTGCGCAATCGCGTCACGAAGCTCGATCAACTCGAGGGGCATCTGAAACTGAGCGCCGACGAGCGAGCGGGCGTGATCCTCTCCGGCAGCAAGCTGGCTTTCGCGGTGACGCCGCACTTTTTCAACCTCATCGACCCGAACGACCCGGACTGCCCGATCCGTCGCCAGGTCATCCCGAACGTGGGGGAATCGCAGACCGCTCCGTGGGAGATGGCCGACCCGTGCGGCGAGGACGGGCACATGCCGGTGCCGGGACTCGTCCATCGGTATCCGGACCGGGTGCTCTTTCTGGTGACGGATCGGTGCGCGTCCTATTGCCGGTATTGCACGCGGGCGCGGGTGGTGAGCGGCGCGGGTGAGCAGGAACTGCACACGAATTTCGAAGAGGCCTTCGCGTATCTCGAGCGGCACACCGAGGTGCGGGACGTGTTGCTCTCCGGCGGCGACGCGCTGCTTTTTTCCGACGACAAGCTCGAGTTCATCCTCAAACGGCTGCGGTCGATCAAGCACATCGAGTTCCTGCGCATCGGCAGCCGGGTGCCCATTTTTCTGCCGCAACGAATCACGCCGGAGCTCTGCAAAATGCTGCAGAAGTATCATCCGCTCTGGATGAGCATCCACGTGAACCATCCGCGTGAGCTGACGACCGAGGTGCAAGAGGCGCTCGGCCGGTTGGCGGATCACGGTGTGCCGCTGGGGAACCAGAGCGTGCTCCTCAAGGGCGTGAACGACGACGTCGACACGATGCGCGACCTCATCCACAAGCTCCTGCGCTGCCGGGTGCGCCCGTATTACCTCTACCAGTGTGATCTCATCAAGGGGTCGGCGCACTTGAGGAGTTCCGTGGCAAAGGGCGTCGAGATCATCGAAGCGCTCCGTGGGCACACGACGGGTTACGCCGTGCCGCAGTTCGTGATCGACGCGCCGGGCGGGGGCGGAAAGGTGCCGATCAATCCGGGATACGTGCTCTACCACGACGAGGAGAAAGTCGTGATTCGAAACTACGAGGGGAAGATTTTCGAATACCCTGAGCCGGGGAACGCGGAAGCAAGGGCGACGCCTTCGGAAGTTCCGGCGGCGGAAACCTGCGACGCGTAGCGATTGTTCTCTTTCTCTTAATCCTAATCTTCGTCTTACTCATTCTTTCATTGGGCCCACGGCGTCAGTGCCGGGGAGAAGGACAAGGATTAGGATTATGAGTAAGAGAAGGGGAGTGGCGTAATGGCGGGTGTGGTGGTGCGGCCTCGGTCGCGGGTTCTCGTTGGGCACGATTGGGTTTACGGGACCGAAATTCTCAAGACGTTCGGGTCGCCAGCCGATGGCGATGTGGTCTCGATCAAGGACGGGCGCGACAAACTGCTCGGCGTGGGGATTTACAACTCGAAATCGCAGATCACCGTGCGGCGGATCTCGCGGCGGCGGCAGGATTTGGACCGGGATTTCTTCGAGCGGCGGATCACGCAGGCCATCGAGGTGCGGGACCGGCGGGGGTGCAGGGCCGATCTTCGGCGGTTGGTTTGGAGTGAAAGCGACGGGCTGCCCGGGGTGATTGCCGACCAATACGGGACGACGGTCGTGCTCCAGACTCTGACGCTGGCGATGGACAATCGGAAGACCGAGATCGCCGAGGTGCTCATGGCGCTGACCGGGGCGCGGGGCGTGATCGAGCGAAACGACGCGCCCGTGCGAAGCCTCGAAGGGATGGAAAGTGCGGTTGGCGTGCTGGCAGGCGAGCCGGAGGCGTCCCAGTCGGTCGAGATCGGCGGCGTGCGGTTTGCGGTCGATTTGCTGGCTGGCCAGAAAACGGGATTCTACCTCGATCAGGTGGAAAACTACGCCGACGTGGCGAAGCACGCCACCGGGCGACGGGTGCTGGACTGTTTTGCGAATCAGGGTGGATTCGCCCTGGCCTGCGCGAAAGCGGGGGCCGCGGGGGTCGTGGCGGTCGAGTCCGGGGAGGAAAGTCACGCCCAATTGGTCGCCAACGCGGCGGCGAACGACCTCGACGTGCGGGCGGAGCGCGCCGACGTGTTCCATTTTCTCCGGAAGGCCGATTCGGCGAAGGAGCGCCACGATTTCGTGATTCTCGACCCGCCGTCCTTCACCAAGGGCAAGGGCAAGGTCAACGACGCGATGCGGGGTTACCGCGACCTGCACCGGCAGGCGTCGCTTTTGCTGGAACCGGGCGGGTTGCTGGCGACATTTTCCTGCTCGCATCACGTCTCGCCCGAGGCGTTTCTGGACTCCGCGCGGGCCGGACTGCTCGATGCGCGGCGATCGGCCCGGCTCGTTGCGACGTTCGACCAGGCGGCGGATCACCCGGCGGTGCTGCATTTGCCGGAGACCGCCTACCTCAAGGGTTACCTGCTTGAGTTGATGCCGGGGCGGTGATGCAAATTTTGGAATTTGGATTTTGGAATTTGGATTTGGTCGCGCTATCCTTCGCCGGTAAAGCTTTCAAGCATGCCGACCAGAGGACGAGACGAGGACGACGATGATTTGGATTTCGACGGCGACGAGTCGACGGAGGAATTGGAATCCCAGGTCCAGCGTGCGCAGGCCGAGTTGGGCGAGCTGAAGCGTCGCTCGGAGCAGATCGAAAAGGACAAGGCGCGGCTGGAAGAGCTGAGCCGTCGGCAGGAGGACCTCGAAGACGGTCGGGCCGAGATGATCGACAAGCTGACGCGGTCGGTGGTCGTGATCGAGCGCGAGACCGAGGAATCGCAGAAGCGCCTCGAGCAGTTGAATCTCATTCACGAGACCTTCGGATCCCACCTCCAGACGATGGAGGACATCAACCCGAAGCTCTGGACCGGTCAGGAACTTTCCAAGGAATTGAGCAAGGCACTCAGCTCGGTCGACGACGCCCGGGCGGAGCACCTCAAACTGAACGCCAAGATCGCCGCCGAGATCGGCGAAGAGCACGTGGCTTCGGCGGGTGGGGAATACGACGAATATTACGGCGGGGCCGAGAAGGGATTCACCTACTGGTTGACGGCGGGTTTTGCTTTCACGCTCCCGCTGATGGTGCTGGCAGTCATCCTGGTTGCGATCCTCTTCCTGTCGCAGAGCGGAGGAGGGCGGTAGCGCGAAGTTATGCCAAGGAAGCCCACCTCACGAGATTCCGCTGAAAAGCGTCCAGTCCGACGTGCGAAGACGAGTCGGCCCGCGGCTGGCAAGCGGGACGACGCGGTGAGCGCCGAGCATCGGCGGTTGCTCGAGGATCAGGAAAAGCTCAAGCGCAAGGCCGCGAGGCTCGAGCAAATGATCCAGCAGGCACCGGCACGCGAGGCCGCGCGGAAAAAAAAGCAACGCGATCCGATCCGGATCGACGTGGCTTCGGCCGGCACGATGTCCCGGGGCGGAGCCGGCTTGCGCGACAAATACGGCAGTTCCCGGGACGTTCCGAAACGGAAGCGCGCCCGGCGGTCCGAGCGCAATCTGGCGCGGGCGCAGTTTTTGATTCTCTGCCTCATTCTGGCGACGATCGGTTTCCTGATTTGGAAAGCCGTCCCAATGTAGGACCCCGGTTGGCGGCTGACCGAAGTCACCAAAACCGATTGTCGCACCGCGACGATTTCGGGGGAGTGGAGCCTAGCGGGATCGAACCGCTGACCTCCTCAATGCCATTGAGGCGCTCTACCAACTGAGCTAAGACCCCGCGAATTGGGAGCTGAAAAACTAGCCGAGCGCCGCGAATTGGCAAGCGAGATTTCGAAGGCGCAAATCCAAACCCGGAGGGCAAGGCTCCCGCCGAGCCGCGTTCCTATCTGGGATCGCCGCCGAACGAAAGAACGAGCCTCGAAAGGAAATTGAGACAGGATTTACAGGATTAACAGGATGATAAGGAATGGCTTGTGAGGCGGGGATCGGTCGCCCTGTGAGCGAGCGGTGATTTTGTTCGAAGTCACTGAAATTCAATCCTTTCAATCCCGAAAATCCTGTCCATTCCTAGATTTAGATCGAGGGGTCGACGAGTGAGCCGACAGCCAGGCGGGAGATCGATCGGCGACACGGGGCGGAGCTGGCGCTCGAGGATCGAGTGGCCTCGGGAGACGAGTGAATGCCTGAAGCTCAGAAAAGCGGCAGACTGAATTCGTGCGGACTCAGGGTGCGGAGCAGAAAGTGTCCCGTGCCGGCCGCACCGTAGGTGTAGTCGGGGGAGAAGCGGCCGGCGGTGTCGGTGGGCCAACTGTCGCCGTCGCTCGAGGCTGATCGGTAGGAGATCGCCATTCGGGCGAATTCCCGCGCTCGATCCCACCAGCGGACGTCGTCGGTGACGCGATACATCTCGACGAAGAGCTGCCCGCTGCCCGCGAGACCCGTGCAGAGGGTCGGGTTCCGCCGAAGATCACCGTATCGATACGACGCTTCCGCCGCCTCCTCGGCCACGGCCAGAAGGCGGGGGTCTTCCAAGACGGTTGATAGCAGACAGAAGACCAGTCCGATCCCGACCGCGCCATGGCTGTATTGACAGCGGGTCAGTTCGGTTCCGCCGATTCGCGGAGTCCAGTTGAGTCCTCCCTTCGCCGGAATGGCGTGGCGAATCAGCGTGTCGAGAAGCTCCCGGGCGAGGCTCAGCCACTGCTCGTCGCGCGTTTGGCGGTAGAGAAGCGAATAGAAATACGCCACTCCGGCGATCCCGTGACTCAGTCCGAGGTAAGCTGTGGTTCCCATCTCGCCGTCCGGACGGATGAGGCAGCGCGATCCGAACTCATCGCGCGTCGAATGGTCGGAGATCCACCGTCCGCACCGGACCGCTCCGTTCAGGTATCGCCGATCGGCGGTCTTTTTCCAAAGCTCGAGCAGATACCAACCATTCGACGCTTCCCCGCCGAGAAAATCGGTCACGGGTCCCGGTGGTTCGCTCAGGATGTGGTCGGCGTTGGACCGGCAGAGGCTCGGGAGTGGATCGTTTGGAGTCAACTCAGCGAGGTGGAGGTAGGCGTAGGCCACACCCGTGCGACCGAGGTAGAGGCCGCGCTCAAAGTCGCCCTCCTCCGGGTTCGACCGTTCACACCACCGCAGGGCACCCCAGGCCAGTTCGAGGGCGTCGGGATTTTTTGTCAGCAGATGGTAGTCGCGAAGGAAGAGCGAGATCCCGGCGACGCCGTTGAAGAGGCTGAAATGATGGTGAGGCTCGTCCGAGTAATCGAGGGTCCTCCAGCGGTAGCCGCCGTCGACCTTCTCGGCTGTGCGGGCGACGTAGGAAAAAACCGAGTCCGCGGCGGCGCGAAGATCATTCATCGAAAACGTCCTCCCTCATCATCGGATCGGTGGTAACGGGGAGGCCGCGAAATCGGAAGTTCGAAAACGCGGACGGACACGACTCAATGTGCTGGGCCGCGGAGCTTCCGCCCACTCTACCCCCGGGGTTACGACTTCATCTCGGCTTGGGACAGCGTCTGGCACGTTCCGTTGGAATGCCAGGAGGCCGTCCTGGCCAAGCTCTGCCGTGGTCTGACCGACGGCGGGGTGCTGATCTTCACCAGCGGCGGCGTCGATGCTCCCGGCGAGGTCTGCAATCCGTTTCATGGCCAGCCGCTCTACCACGCCGCACCGGGAATCCCGCGGCTGCTGGAAGTGGTCGCTGGGCACAGCTGCGTCTGCCGGCATTTGGAATACGATCAGCACCCCGAGATGCACCTCTATTTGATCGTTCAGAAAACAGCGGCGAACGCGTCGTAATTTTCGACGGGCCAGCCGACGTCGGTTGGAGCGGGGTCCTGTCGGCGGAATCGTTCGCTTCGCCCGGCGAATGTCAGTCGTTCCCGGCGGGGAGCTCCGCGGTCGGCGGCGGTTGATCCGGCCACAGCCAGGCGAGCAATTCCCAGCCCGTCATTTCCGTCGCGGCGGTCTCGGTCACCTGGGCGATGCGCTCGGCGGTGACGCTTCGGAACTCGGGCGGTCGAGCCTGCAGCGGTTCGAACAACCGGGCGCGGCTCAACACGGAGTGAATGCCGACGCCGCCGTGGCAGGTGAAGCAGTTGAGTCGGGTGGGTGGTTTGTGTCCTGTGATCCGAGGGGCCGGATCCGCTTCGAACGGGTCGGTCTCGTGCGTCAGAAAGTGCGAGAACCGCTGGTCGGGAGCCGAGGTCAGGTGGAAGCCACCCCCGTCGAAGAGAAGATGGCGGCTCATTTCCCACTCGAAAAAATGCTGCGCCCCGAGGGCGTCGCGTTCCATCGCGAAGTAGACGCGAATCTGGACGCTCTCGACGAGGGGGGCGAGCACGGGGCGGCCCACGACGTCGGCGAGCACGGCCTGGCGGACCAGAGCCCAGGCCGTGCCGACCGGAAGCTGCGGTGTCGCGGGATTCACCCACGGGCCGCGGTCCGGATCTCGATGCGGCATGAGGTCGCCCCGATCGGATTCGGCAGGTCGTTCGAAGAGGAAAGGCGCGGGCATCCCGGCGAGCGTTTGCAGATAATCCTTCCCCGCGGCGCGGCCAGAGGGGTGGCGCATTCGGACCGCGAAGGCGGAGCGGCCTCCGAAGACTCGAAAGTGAGTGGGGGCAGGGAGCAAATAGCCGCTTCCCAGCGCGATCCACTCGCCGTCGTCGTCGAGCAGGTCGTCCGGAAGAAAAGCGCGTTCGGGATTTTCCGGGTCGTGGGCGATTGGCACCTCCGCGCGGCTGCTGGCCATCGCGTAGTTGCTTGGCAGGTTCCGAATCTCGTCCCCGGTGAGGGCGACCTTGCGGATCGCCCGGGCGAGCGCCGCCGCGAGTTCGCGATGGACGGGTGTCCACTCGGTGCGCGGGTAGGCCACGAGCCAGTGAAAGACGCCGAGAAGATCACGCTGCATAACGGCGCGCTGAAGTGGCGTCGCGGTGTCAACGGCCGCGTCGTCAGCGCTAAACTCCTCCAGCCGCCGCACCACTTCACGGTGGGAGTCGCCGGACAGCAAGTGCCGCGAGGTGGCCCAAAGCGGAGGATCGAGCAGATCGTCCAGCCGATTGCCGTCGGGCAACGTTCGGACCAATAGAGCTGAGTAAAGGCGATTCCAGGAATGCCCGGCGTCCGGCGCGTAGAGTGTCGACGCGCTGGACGCCGCGGGGTCGATCGCGGTCAGGAACGCCAAAAAGAACGCGAAACCGAGGGTCAACCGGCTTCCCGCCGCCGGTGTGGTTGGGAGGTCCGGTGCCACATTGAAAGGATAAGCGTCCCGCCGGAACTGGACAAGCCGAGAGGCGGAAACTGGTGATCGTGGTGGGTCATTCGGAGTGCGTTCGTGTTGCGGAGGATCAACCACTATCGCCAAAGAGGTGTCACCCGGGAGTCTCGGGGCGCACCGAAACGGATCACGCTCGATGGCCGCAACCCGTCTCGCATCCCCGCTTACGGTCCGCCCTCACCCAACCCCCGCCCGGCCCGATGGGTCTGCCGGGAGCCACCTCGACTCCTACCGATAAAACGTAACGGCCGTTACGTTTTATCGGTAGCGGTCTTCGTCCGCTTGGCCGGATTCTCCGGTTTCACGCGCCAGGATCTCCAGCCGTCGAAGAGCCAATCCCATGTCAGATAGGGGCGTGCCGCCGGAATTCCCAACTTTTCCTCCCCCGCCAGCCCGTACCCGTAAAATGTGACGGCCGTTACATTTTACGGGTACGGGCTGGCGGGATTGACGGCTCGGTTCCTGGGCGGGCGGCGTAGGGTGGATTGCGTCTTTTCAAAGTGCGAGCAGGGCGACCAGCTTCGAGCGCCGTTTCCATTGGGTAACGTCCAGGGGGGGCACCGGAATCGGGATCGCAGCCGCGCTCGAGGAGGACTTCGGCGAGAGCGTAGTTTTTCCAAGCCGGCGTCCGGATCGGTTCCGGATTGGAAGGGCTGTATCGATTTTCGTGGATCGGCGGCAAGGTTCGGGTTGGCGGCCAACGCTCGACGTAGTTCGGTGAGCTCCCTGCGAGCGCAGAGGGAACGGATTTCCCGTGGAGCCGAAGGTGCTTTCATGACTTTGCCTCGGCGTCGGTCGATGAGTTTTTGTCCGAGACGCCGTGGCGGCGGAGCCACCTTCGGAGTCGAGGATCGTGCGGGCGTGGGCGACGTCGTTGGAACAGATGGCCCGGAGAATGCTGTCGTTGTTTGGCCGCTTCGGAATGAATTGCGACATGGCGCTCTCTTGGTTTCGGCTCGATTCAATTCTCTCGAAACGCCGCGAACAAGGCCCGCAATTCTTCGTCGGCTTGCGCGGGGTCGGCGAGGGTTTCGGCGACTTCGTGGCGGAGGATTTGGCGGTAGCGCCGGCGGAGGCGGTGGAGGGCGGCGCGGACCGCCCCCGGCTCCATCCCGAGCTGGGCGGCGATGTCGGCCTGGGGCGCTTCGCCGCCGTCGGCGGTGAGGTAGGGCTTGAGCAGGTCGAACTGCGCGGCGTTTCCCTCGGTGACGCTTTGCGCGCGGAGATCGTCGAGGGTGCGGGCGAGGAGGGTGACGGCCCATTCGCGGTCGAACGCCAGGTCGGGGCTGACGGTGGCCTTGGCGGCGAGCTGGAATTGCGAGTCGGCCGTGCCCCAGTCGAGCGAGAGGTGAGGGACGCCGCCGCCGCGCTTTTGGCGTTGGGTTTTATCCCATTCATTCGCCAGGAAATGCTTGAGCGCGGCGAGGAGGAAGGCTCGGAATCGGCCGCGTTGGGCGTCGAGGCCCGAGAGGTTTTTTCCCTCCAGGAATTTCGCGAAGAAGGATTGGGTGAGGTCCTCGGCGTCCTCGCGGGAGTGGCCGCGCCGCCGGACGTAGGCGTAGAGGGGATACCAATACGCGCCGCACAATTCCTCGAGAGCGCGCGCGGCCGGGGCGTGGTCGTCGCCGCGCGCCGCGACCACGACGGACCATCGCGTGGTGGCGAAAATGTCGTCGGGACGGGTCGACTTCACGACTGTAGAGCGTGGGTGAATGCTTCGGGATCGCCGGGCGAGACGACGACCGTGCGTCGCGCGTAGCGCAGGACGACCGTTCGCGCGGGGTCGGTGACGAAGGCGCGGTGGGTGCTCAGCGATTGGCTCCAATACCAGCCGGTGTAGGAAAAGAAGCCGCCGTTGCCGCAGGTCCGCAGGCTGCGGGTCATCGCCTTCGGCGTGGACGTGGCGCTGACGAGTCCGGTGCGCGGGAGACGCGTTGTCCAGAAGGGTCGGCGAACGAGGATGGTGTCGGGCGTGATGGCGTAGCCTCGCACGATGAAGAGCGGGCAAATCAGGACGAGCCCCGGCACGAGCCACCCTGCCCACCCGATCCACGTGATGGGGGGATGATGGACTCCCGACAGAAACGGGAGGATCAAGCCGAACATCAGGCAAAGCAGCGCGGACACGAGCGAGGTAATTTTGAGCGAACGGCTCCACGGGGCGGCGAAGGTTTTCATTTAATGAAGTAGCCGGAGGCTGCCATCGCGCCGTTTTCGTCCTCGGAGAAGACGACCGTCTCCGTGGCGGCCGCCATCTTTTCGAAAGTGGAATCGAATTGCATCACGACGTGGTTCCCATCCGGCACGCCGGGGAGGGAGGTCGTGGTCTCCGCGGATTTCAACGTTCGCGAGAGAACCTTCCCGAGCGGGCGGCGGACGGAGTCGAGCGAGGAGTCCCATTTCTCCTCGGTGACGAGGCTGCGGAAAATGGGCGCGGCGTGCCGCCAGCTCGCGGCGTAGTCGCCTTCGTCGATCTCGGCCAACCACCGCTTTGCCGCCTCGACGATCGCTGCCTCCGCCTCGTCGGGAACGTCTGCCGATTCCGGAACGATGGTGTAGAGAATGGCCCGCCATTGTCCGTCGTCGCCGCACGAGAATTCGAGGGTCTCGAGGGTGGACGGAAATTTCGCAAACTTCGTGGTGAACTTTGCAACCAAGTAGGAACCCCGGGGAAAACCCGCTCGCGTGTCCTGGATCCGCGATGAAATGAGCTTCCGCTGAATCACGGTGCCGAGGGGTTCCCGGACTCTTTTCAGTTCGGCGATCCAATCCTGTCGGGAGATTGCGTCCCGAGAGCTTGGTGCGGCGGCATCCCAGCTCTCGCCGTATTTGCCATCGTCGATCCCGGCCAGCCAGGCTTCGGCGGCGGCAAGGGCGACCGCTTCGTCGGCTGACCTGGGGGTTCGCTGGGTCAACCCGTCCCGTGGCAGCTCGTCGGCGATGGCGTCGGTAACGACCAGGTAGAGCACACCGATCATCGCAACCAAGGCAGCGGCGGCGGCGCAAGCGGCAACCGCGCGACGGGATCGGGAGGGGGGTGTCGTGCGGCGAGGTGGAACGCGGAGTTCCGCCACGCGGGTCTTGAACTCCGTGACGTCGCCGTAGCGCCGGGCCGGCTGCGCTTCGAGCGCACGCAGGACGACCTCGTCGAGGCGGACGTCGATCTGGACCTTGGTGGATGGGCCGCGGAGGTCCGCGCCGGGCAGTTCGCCGGTGAGCATTTGGTAGAGGACGACGCCGAGGGAATAGATGTCGGCCCGGTGGTCGATCTCGGCGGGATGGGTCCGTTGCTCGGGGGCCATGTATTGCGGCGTCCCCAGGGTTTGTCCGGCTTCGGTGGAATCGAATTCATCGGCGGCATCCGCTTGGCCGACGAGTTTGGCCAGGCCGAAGTCGGCGACTTTCACGCGACCGCGGCGGTCGAGGAGGATGTTCTCCGGCTTGATGTCGCGGTGGACGATGCCGTGGTCGTGGGCGAATTGCAGGGCGTCGCAGATCTCGGGCACGATGGCGAGGGCTTCGCGCGGCGCGACGCGTCCGCGGTCGAGGAGCTGGCGAAGATTCATGCCGTCGACGAATTCCATGATGAAAAAGTAGAACCCGCCGGTGCGTCCGAAGTCGTGGATGGTGACGATGTTCGGGTGATCGAGGCGGGCGAGCGCGCGGGCTTCGCGGGTGAAGCGATCGGCGAAGGCGGGGTCTTCGCCGATGGCGGGCGGGAGGATTTTGACGGCAACGACGCGGTCGAGTTCCTTCTGGCGGGCTTTGTAGACCGCGCCCATCCCGCCTTTGCCGACGAAGGCGAGTTGATCGAGCTGCGGAAAATGCTCCGCCAATTCTTCGACGGTCGGCGGCACGAACCCGCGGCGGTCGCCGCGATTGGCGAACGTGTCCGCCGCCGCGCCCTGCTCGAGGAGGCAGGCGGGACACATCCCGGCGAGAGCGCCGGGGGTGGTCGGGGTGCCGCAGCGGGGGCAGGAGGGTCCATCGTTCATCGCGGATCGGTGTTCGTTCATACTCCTACCTCAGAAGCAACGGGGCGGGAACGTTACGGGGAAAATTGATGAGGCTTGGCGGTGCGCCCGAATTTTATGCCGGAGGCATGAAAGCCGGTAGCCGGGAGGTGAGCGAGGAACGAGTGACTATCCCCGGACCTTGATCAGAAGATGATCGACTCCGGAGGAGTCGCAGCCGCGCGAGTGAGCGATCGGAAATTCTCGAGGATGGTTGACCGGCTGGCACCCCATTCGGGGTGCGATGCTCATTAGGGATGGTGACCGGGGGTGTCGCTCGTTCCTCGCTCGACCCCCGGCTACCAAGCTTTTATGCCTTCGGCATCGGGTGGTCTTGCGGAGTCTAGACTGATTGATCCCGAAATCGAGCCGGTTGAGCGGGATTCCCAAGTCTCGCTTTTAGGACTTAGGGTCGATGGGTGAATTTACGAGCGGTGGTTTTTGATTTCGATGGGTTGATTCTGGACACGGAGACGCCGGAGTTCCTCGCCTGGCAGGAGGTTTATCGCAGGCATGGCGTGGAGTTGGCGCTCGAGGATTGGTTGCCTTGCATCGGGACGGGGTCGGTCTTCGATCCGCATGGTCACTTGGAGGAGCTGATCGGAGCGGCGCTCGACCGCGCCGACGTCGCGGCGGCCCGGAAAATTCGTAACCGGGAGATGATCGCGCGGGAGACGCTCCGGCCGGGTGTTCTTGCCACATTCGAGGAGGCGCGGCGGCTGGGACTTCGGATCGGCCTGGCTTCGAGCTCGTCGGCGGAATGGGTCGGGCCGAATCTGCGTCGACTGGGGGTGGCGGACTTTTTCGAGACGATTCAGACTGGGGATTTGGTTGCCGAAGTGAAACCGCACCCTGAGCTTTACCAACGGGCGGTGGCGGCGTTGGGGGTGGCGCCGGGGGACGCGATGGCGCTGGAAGATTCGTTGAATGGCTTGCGGGCGGCGCGGGCGGCGGGGCTTTTCTGCGTGGCGATTCCGAATGAGATGACACGGCACCTGGATCTGAGCGAGGCGGATCTGTTGTTGGGTTCGATGGAGGAGTTGGATCTCGGGGCGTGGCTGCGCTGACGCGGAGCCGGTGAAATTCGGGTGGCGCCGGGTCCGGATTGGCGTATGGTTCCCGGCATGAAAGCGATTCCCACTGCGACGAAGGTGAAGCGGGTCTGGACGACTCCGAAGCTCAAGGACGTGCCGATTTTCTTCGAAGTCTCGCTCTACGCGGCGTTGCGGTAGATCGGTTCGACTGACCGGTCGACGTGGAGGTCGTTGTTCTCGGGACGGCCGCGGGGGGTGGGTTTCCGCAGTGGAATTGCGGGTGCGTGAATTGCGGGCTGGCTCGGACGCCGGGCTCGGGCGTGGAGCCGCGGTTGCAGAGTTCGCTGGCGGTGTCGGCGGATGGCCGACGTTGGTTTTTGGTGAACGCTTCGCCGGACGCGGGGCGGCAGATCGAGCGGTTCCTGCGGTGCGGAGCCGGCGCTGATGCGGCGGGCGGCGGGCGGAATTCGCCGGTTGCCGGGGTGCTGCTGACGAACGCGGATTTGGATCATTGCCTGGGGCTCTTCGCGCTCCGGGAGGGGGCGGAGGAACTGGTGGTGTGGGCTCCATCCGACGTGCGGCGGTCGGTCGTCGAGGGGATCGGGATCGAGCGCGTGCTCGCGTCTTTCGGCGGCGTGCGCTGGTGCGAGGCGGGTGACGATTGGATGGATCTGGGGGGAGGTTTGCAGGTGCGGGTGGTGGCTTTGCGGGGGACGGATGCGCCGCGGTGGGCTGGCGAGGACGCGGCGGCGGGAGCTCACGCGGTTGGGTATTTGTTTCGCGAGGGTGCCGACGGGGCCGTGGCGGGGGTTTTTCCGGACGTGGCGGTGGTCGACTCGGAGCTGGTCGAGGTGTTGCGGGGGTGCGACCGGGTTTTCTTCGACGGGACGTTCTGGACGGCGGATGAGATGGTGGCGCTGGGGTTTTCGGACCGGGATGCCGCGGCGATGGGGCACGTGCCGATGAGTGGGGTGGACGGGAGCTTGGCGGTGCTGGCGGGGTTGCCGGGGGAATGCGCTTACCTGCACGTGAACAACACGAATCCCGTTTTGAGGATGGACTCGGAGGCTCGGATGGCGGTCGAGCGGCTGGGGGTGCGATTGGCGGAGGATGGGGAGCGGTGGGTGATGTGAGGGTTAGGAACCGCGAATGGACGCGAATGAACGGCAGGAATGAATGATTCGCGTTCATTGGCGTCCATTCGCGGTTCGAAATTGCTTCCCGTGATTACCGGGGGGTCCTAGCTTGCCAAGCTTATGGCTAAAGCGGAAACGGCAGTGGCGACGGTGGATGATAAGGCGATGGAGAAGGTCATGGCCGCGAAGCATAGGAACCTGGATTTGGCCATCCAACAGATCGCCAAGGACTACGGGGACGAGGCGATTCGGCGACTGGGCGACTCGAAACGCTCGGAGGTGGACGTCATTCCGACGGGCAATATTCTCATCGACCGGGCGCTTGGCGTGGGGGGGTTTCCGCGCGGGCGGATCGTGGAAGTTTACGGGCCGGAATCCTCGGGTAAGACGACGCTGACCCTGACCGTGATCGCTCAGGCGCAGAAGCGCGGTGGGCTGGCGGGTTTCGTGGACGTGGAGCACGCGCTCGATCCGGAATACGCGCGGAAATTGGGGGTCAATCTGGACGATTTGCTGGTCTCGCAGCCGAGTTCGGGCGAGGAGGCGTTGCGGATCGTGGAGACATTGGTGCGCTCGAACGCTTTGGACGTGATCGTGCTGGATTCGGTGGCGGCTTTGGTGACGAAGGCGGAACTGGAAGGCGAGATCGGCGATTCCACCGTTGGCGCGCAGGCTCGGTTGATGAGCGCGGCGATGCGGAAATTGACTTCGTTCATCGCGAAGGCTCAGACGGTCGTGATCTTTACGAATCAGATTCGTGAGAAAATCGGCGTGATGTTTGGCAACCCGGAGACGCAGCCGGGCGGTCGGGCGCTGAAATTTTACTCGAGTGTGCGGTGCGACATCCGGCGCATTGGCGCGATCAAAACGAGCGATGGCACGGTCACGGGGAACCGAACGCGGCTCAAGATCGTGAAGAACAAGGTGGCACCGCCGTTCACGGAAGCGGAGTTCGACATCATGTATAGCGAGGGGATCTCGAGTATTGGGTCGTTGCTGGATCTGGCCATCGAGAAGAACGTGCTGGAGAAACGTGGGTCGTGGTTGAGTTACAACGGGACGCAGCTGGCGCAGGGTCGCGACGCGGCGAAGCAGGCGTTGCGTGAGGACGAGGCGCTGACGGCGGAGATCGAGGCGAAGGTGAAGGCGATCCTCGCGGAAGAGAAGAAGTAGCGCGGCGGCACCTGGCGCGTGAGCGTCGTCGTTGGGGGAGGGTAGGGAGGCCGCGCCGCCGGGTTTCGACTTTGGTTATGGGTTGTGGAGGGCTTTTGGGGCGGTTTCGGTATGCTCGGGGGTGCGTGGCGTGGCGGGGTGCCGGGGTTTTTCGGGCGGGCGGTGGAGAATGTCACGGAACCCGGCGGCGCGGCTACCCTACCTGGTTTTGGACGAGGGCGCGGCTTTGCCGCGTTTTTGTTGATCTTTTTTTGAGTCGGTTGGGCTGGTTGTCCGTTAGGATGCTGTCATGGCGCGGCTTTTCCTTGGATTTCTCGTTGTTTGGGTTGTTTTTCTGGGTTCGGCGGGGGTCGGGTGGGGTCAGGATTCGTTCGAGGATCTGAAGCTCGCGGGGGCGAAGTTTTACTCCGAAAAATCCTACGGGTTGGCTTACGAGGCCTGGTCGAAGGCGGCGGCGATGGACGTGCCGCCGGGGGAGCGGCGGACGCTGGATTTTTACTTGGCGGATTCGCGGTGGCGCAGCGGGCCGGACGCGGCGGCGGTGACGGCGTCGCGGGAGCAATTGGCGGCGCTCGTGGAGGCGGACCCGGATGACGCTTACGCGGTGGAGGCGCTCGAGTCGCTGGGGGATTCGTGGTTGGTGCCGGGTCCGGGCGGGGCGAATTGGTCGGCGGCGTGGCCGTTCTATGAGCGGGCGTTGGCGAAGTGGTCGGCGGCGACGGATCTGGACGTGGCGCGTGGGCGCTATCTGGGGATCGTGTGGAAGGCGACGGGGCCGCCGATGGAGCGGAATTACGGGTGGAACGTGCCGTTGGACGTGCTGGCCAACGCGTTGGAGATCGCGGTGACGCCGGAGAACCGGGCGCGGGCGCATTATTTTTTGGGTGAACACTACTGGCGGCAGAGCGGGGATCCGTTTTCGCAGCGACGGGCGGGGGCGGAGTGGGAGGCGGCGTTGGCGGACGGGCCGACGACGGCGGTTTACGAGGCGGCGCTGTTTCAGTTGGCGGAGTGGAACGAGCGGGCGGGGAAGAGTGAATGGACGGATGACGGCGGGTTGGTGGTGTCGCCGGATTACGACCGGGCGCTCGAGCTCTATCGGCAGTTCGTGAAGGAATTTCCGAAGGGAAAATCGGAGTTCACCGAGCAGGCGGAGCGGAAGATCGATGAGATCACGCGGGCTACGCTGAACGTGGAGACGAGTTACCTCTACCTGCCGGGCGACGAGCCGCGGGTGACGGTGAGCTGGCGGAACGTCGGGAAGGTGGAGCTCGTGGCCTACCGGGTCGATCTCGGGTCGGCGTTTCGGCCGACGAAAAGGACGGACGCCGACGGGTGGTTGAATGCAGTGAGTCTGGATGGGGCGGCGGAGGTGGGGCGGTGGACGGTCGGGGGCAAGGCATCGCGGGTGAACGAGCGGACGGAGTCGGTGGTGCCGGGGGCGGGCGAGGCGGGGACGTATCTGGTGGTGGCGGCGGGCGGGAAATTGACGGACCGGGCGTTGGTCACGGTGAGCGGGGCGACGGCGCTGATGCAAACGGTCGGGGACGCCGCGGTGGTGATGGTCGCCGATTCGCGGGTGGGAACGGAGTTGCCCGCCGAAGGTCTCACGCTGTGGCGGGGACGGACGGTGCAGCGGGATTGGCGGTGGACGAAGGTGCCCGCGTTGGATGCGGCGGAGGGCGCTCCGGTGCGGTTTGATTTGGGCGCGAAGGACGGCGATGGGCGGACGCGGTTGATTTTGTTGGGGGTGGCGGATGGTCAGCCGGTCGTGGTGAACCGGGGCGGGAGCTATTCGGGCGGGGACGCCGCGCCTTGGGCGATCATGGTCTACGCGGACCGGTCGGCGACGCGACCGGGGGAAATCGTGCGGTGGAAATTGATTGGGCGGAAACGGGACGGGGGTGAGTTGGTGACGCCGGGCGGGGCGACGGTGCGGTTCGAGGTGGTCGATCCGATGGGCGAGACGGTGTCGGATGGCGAGGTGAAGTTGACGGATTATGGGACGGCCTGGGGGGAGTTTCGGCCGACCGCGGAGATGCCGTTGGGGGAATATTCGGTGCGGTTTTCGGATGCGGATCAGGTGGTGGGTGGGGACGTTCTCTTCCGGTTGGAAGAATACCGGCTGCCGGAATACAAGGTTGCGGTCGCGATCCCGGCGAAGTCCGGGGCGGTGCGGCTCGGGGATGCGGTCGGGGTGGAGATTGGGGCGGAGTATTATTTTGGCGGGGCGGTGTCGGACGCGGAAGTGAAGGTGGTGGTGCGGGAGAGTTCGTGGGATCGCTGGGTCCCCCGCCGAGGCTTGCGGGGGCGGCGGGGCGGCAGGTACGTCTCGCGACCGAACCCCCGGCCGGGGCGGGTGATTCGCGAGGAGACTTTGCGGACGGGTCCGGACGGGAAGGCGCGGATCGAGATCGCGACGCCGATCGATTCGCCGACGGGATTGGAATACACGGTCGAGGCGCGGGTGGTGGACGCGACGGGGCGTGAGGTCGTGGGGACGGCTTCGGTCGTCGTGGCGCGGCAGGGGTATTTCGTGGACCTGACGGCGGGGCGGCGGGTGGTTTCTCCGGCGGATCCGGTGACGGTGGAAATCTCGGCGGAGGATGCGAATGGCGGGGCGGTGGTGGCGAAGGGGACGGTGACGGTGTCGCGGGAGCGGTGGGTCGAGGTGTGGCTGGATCCCAAAGGGCGCGAGGTGACGGGGAACGAGCTGGCGGAGTTGCGGCGCGGGGTTTTTCCGCCGAGCGGGGTGGCGGGGTGGCGGTTGAAGCGGCGGGAATACGTGGGTGAGGAGGTGAAGCGGATCGAGGTCGCGCTGGCGGCGGACGGCGAGGGGACGGTGGAGTTTACGCCGGAGACGGAGGGGTTTTACCGGGTGAGCTGGCAGGGGCGGGATGGGGACGGGCCGCCGGTGACGGCGGAGGCGAACGTGTGGGCGGCGTCGCGGGCCGCGGAGCTGACGGGGTATCACGCCGACGGGGTCGAGATCGTGGTGGATGCGCGAGTGGAGGCGGGACAGCGGACGCTGCCGGTGTTGGTGGCGACGGAGGCTTCGGGGCGGGACGTGCTGGTGACGGTTCACTCGGGGCGGGAATTGTTTTGGGCGAAGGTGGTGCGCGTCGAGGGGCGCGCCGCTTTGATCGAGCTACCAATCGAGTCGCGGCTCGTCCCGAACGTCTTCGTGACGGCGGCACTGGTGCAAAATCTGGAAGTCCACGAATCGACCGAGATGGTCGAGGTGCCGCCCTATGAGCGGGAGCTGAACGTGGAGCTGCTCGCGGAGCCGGGGACGGTGCTGCCGGGTGGGGACGGGACGATCGGGGTGCGGTTGACGGACTCGGCGGGGAAGCCGGTGGTGGGGGAACTTTCGTTGGGGGTCGTCGACGAGGCGGTGTCGGCGATTCAGGAGGATTACGCGGGGGATCCGGTGGAGTTTTTTTTCGGGGAGGAGCGGAGCGATTACGCGCGAATGGAGAGCTCGGTGAGTGGCTTGCGATACTGGCGGGAGGACGTTTCGGCGGGGAGTTTCGGCGGCGGCTTTGGGGGAGGCTTTGGGGGGCCGAGTTCCTCGTCGGCGTATGGGTTCGGCGGGATGGCGAACGAGATGATGGTGGATTATTCCGTGGCCACGCCGCCAGGCGCGGCGACCATGGCCGCACGGTCGGCTCCGATGGCGATGGCGCGCGGGACGGCTTCGGGGGGGAACCCGGAGGGCGTCGCGAGAAGGATTCGGAGCCGTCGGTGGTCGTCCGGAGTGACTTTCGCGCGGTGGCGTTCTGGAAGCCGAGCGTGGTGACGGGCGCGGACGGGACGGCTTCGGTGGCGGTGCGGTATCCGGAATCGCTGACGACGTGGGTGGCGAAGGCGCGGGCGACGTCGAAGGGCGCGGAATTTGGGATCGGGGAGGTGACGACGGTGACGACCAAGCCGCTGATTGCGCGTTTGCAGACGCCGCGGTTTTTGGTGGCGGGCGATACGGCGGTGGTCGGCGGGGTGGTGAATGATCGGACCGGGAAACCGGTGAAAGCGCGGGTGGAGCTCAAGCTCGAGGGGCTCGAGGGGAAGCCGGAGGTAAAGGACCTCGAGGTCGGCGCGGAAGCGAGCGCGCGGGCGGATTGGACGGTGAAGGCGGCGGCGGTGGGGCGGGCGAAGTTGACGCTCACGGCGGTCGGCGGGGAGTTCAACGACGGGCTGGCGAAGACGCTGCCGGTCGAGGAGAACGGGATCGAGGTGAGCGCCTACGCGGCGGGGAAGGCGGACGGGGCGGAGACGACGTTTGCGCTCGAGATCCCGGCGGAACGGCGGGAGGGGTCGGAGACGTTCACGGTGTCGGTGACGCCGAGCCTGGCGGCGGCGGCGTTGGACGCGATCCCGTATTTGATCGAGTATCCTTACGGCTGCGTGGAGCAGACGATGAGCCGCTTCCTGCCGGCGGCGGTGACGGCACGGACGTTGCGCGATCTGGGGTTGGACGAGGACGCGGTGGTCGGGCGGATGTTTGGCGGGATCGACCCGGGCTATCTGCCGAAGACGGTGTCGGGTCAGCCGGGAATCGAGCAGTTGGACGCGGTCGTGCGGATCGGGTTGGATCGGTTGCGGGCGATGCAGCGGGAGGATGGGTCGTGGCCCTGGTGGGGCGGGGGTGAGAGTGACGAATTCATGACGGCTTACGTGGTGTGGGGGTTGCGGCAGGCCGAAATTGCGGGGGTGCCGGTGGAAGGGAAGATGATCGAGCGGGGGGCGGACTGGTTGCGGCTGCACGTGGTGAACGCGAAGCGCGACGTCGATTTGCAGAGTTGGATCTTGCACGCGTTGGCGGCGGTCCATTCGGACGGATCGAAGTGGTCGAAGGAGGAGAGGGCGGCGGTGGAGAACGTGTGGGCGAAGCGGGATGGGTTGACGGCTTACGGGCGGGCGTTGTTCACGCTGGCGGTGAGTGGATTTGGCGACGAGGCGAAGGCGGCGGTGATGGTGCGGAATTTGCGGGACGGGGTGGCGGTGGAGGACCAGCCCGGGGTGTCGGCGATGGCGGGGGCGGGGACGCCTTCGGCGAACGCGATCCCGACGGCGCGATGGGGATCGGAGGGGATTTTCTGGCGGTGGCAGGATGGCGGGGTGGAGGCGACGGCGTTTGCCTTGCAGGCGCTTCTGGTGGTGGATCCGGGGAATGATCTCGTGGAGTCGGCGATGAATTGGCTCGTGAAAAACCGGCGGGGCGGGCGGTGGTCGAACACGCGGGACACGGCGATGGTCGTGCTGGCGATGAACCGATATCTGGCGACGACGAAGGAACTCGGGCGGGCGGTGTCGTTCGAGGTGGCGCTGAACGGGAAGCGGGTCGCGGAGGTGCGGGACGCGACGGCGCTGGACGGGGTGATGAACGTCGAGATCGACCGGGATCTCATTCGGGATGGGGTGAACGAGGTGACGATTCGGCGGACGGCGGGGGACGGGCCGCTCTACGTGGCGGCGGAGGCGGTCTTCTTTTCGTTGGAGGAGCCGATTCCGGCGCGGGGGAACGAGTTGTTCGTGAAGCGAGAGTATGCGTTGCTGCAGCCGAAGGTGACGCTTCTGGACGGGTATCGCTACGACCGGGTGGCGTGGACGGCGGACCGGCGGGCGGCGTTGAATGACCGGGTCGAGGTGGTGCTCACGCTGGAGGCGAAGAACGATCTGGAATACGTCGTGATCGAGGATCTCAAGCCGGCGGGGTTGGAGGCGGTGCAGGCGAAGAGCGGGATGTCGCTCTCGGCGGAGCACGCGGACGGAACGACGGTGCCGGTTTATTGCGAACTGCGGGACCGGAAGGTGGCGCTGTTCGCGAGCAAGCTGAAGCAGGGGATTTGGACGGTGGAATACGATTTGCGCGCCGAGACGGCGGGGGATTTCTCGGCGCTGCCGGCGGTGGGGCACGCGATGTATGCGCCGGAGGTGCGGGGGAATTCGGTGGGGCGGCGGGTTTTGGTTGGTGATCGGTGAGCACCGGCGGCTGGGAAGCCGCGGGGCAGACTGCGTCGGCTCTGCGATGCAGCCCGAAGGGCGAGACGAGCGGGAGCGAGCGAGTCAATGGTGGGAATGCGGTCGGCTCCCCGGCTCTGCCGGGGTTGCCGGGTTGATGCGGCGGGACGCCGCATCTCGCACGCGGGACGCGTGCGTTCCCCGTCGTTGGTGATTTCGGAGGGCGAGGCTCCTGCCGAGCCGTGGCTTTCTCGGGAACGGTGCGAATGCAGTGAGGTGACGAGCCAGAGATGTTTCGCTTTGGCTCAACATGACAATGAGGTTGTTTGGTCGAATTCGGCGGCTGGAAGCCGCCGCTCCTTGAAGCGCGGTGCGCTCCGATGATACGTCTCTCTTTATGTTGACTTGTTTTGCTCCGGGTCGGGTTGAGTTGTTGGGGAATCATACTGACTACAACCAAGGGGTGGTGCTCTCGGCGGCTCTTGATCTGGGGGTAACTGTTACCGGGGAGCGGCTGGATACGGACGAAGTGAGGGTTGCCAGTGCGGGGTTTGGGGAGGTTGCGGTTTCGCTGGGGGACGACCTTTCCAAACGGGGGGATTGGAGCGATTACGCGGTTGGGGTGGCGGAGGTGATGCGGCGGGAGGGGTTGGCCGTTTCCGGGTTTTCGGCGAGGTATTCTTCGAACCTACCGGTCGGGGCGGGGCTTTCGAGTTCGGCGGCGATGGAGGTGGCGACGGCGGTGTTGTTGCGGGAACTTTTCGGACTGGAGCTGGGGCGGATGGAGGTGGCTAAGCTATGCCGGCGGGCGGAAAACGAGTTCGTGGGCGTGAATTGTGGGCTATTGGATCAGGTCTCCTCGGTTTTTGGCGAGGAGGGGCGGGCGATTCATTTGGATTGCCGGGATGAGTCGGTGCGGACGATTTCGTTTCCGGAGGGGGTCGAGCTGCTGGTGGTGAACTCGGGGGCGCACCACGAGTTGAGCGGCGGGGAATACAACGAGCGGCGGGAGCAGTGCATCGCGGCGGCGCGGGGGATGGGGGTGGATTCGCTGCGGGAGGCGGATTCGGCGATGCTGGCGGCGGCGGATCTGCCGGACGTGACGCGGCGGCGGGCGGCTCACGTGATCGGCGAGATCGAGCGGGTCGAGGCGGGGGTGGCGATGCTGGAGGCGCGGGACGTGGCGGGATTCGGGCGGTTGCTGTCGGCGTCGCATCGGAGTTCGATGGAGAATTTCGAGAACAGCACGCCGGAGCTGGACGTGCTGGTGGAGGTGGCGTTGTTGCAGGAAGGGGTGCTGGGATCGCGGCTGACGGGCGGTGGCTTTGGCGGCGCGACGGTGTCGTTGGTCGTGGCGGATCGGGTGGAGGCGGTCCGGCAGGGGATTTTGCTCGAATACCAGGCGCGGACGGGAATCGAGACGGAGGGGTTCCGGTGCCGGATTGGGCGGGGGGCGGTGCCGGCGGGGTGAGGGAATGCGGCTTCGGTGAGTTTGGTGGCGCAGGCAGGATGCCTGCCCCCCGGGCTGGACAGGGGCGGGCGGGTGTCGATAGTGGGGACTGAGTTATGGAGCCGTCGGTCGAGAGCGTCGTTGAGAGTGTGCTGGCTTCCTACGCGGAGGTCGGGGGGCTCAACAACACGGACGGGCTGAATCTGCCGTCGAAGCGGGCGGTGGCTTCGATCTGCGAGGATCTTTTGCAGATCCTTTTTCCGGGCTTTCACGATGAGAATCCGGTGGCGGGCGACCGGCTGCGGGAGCTGACGGCGGGGCGGGTGGAGAGTCTGGCCGAGCGGCTGGGGGAGGAGGTGTGCAAGAGCATGCGGACGGACGATCCGGATTGCCCGAGGGCGCGCGCGCATCGGATCACGGCGGGCTTTTTGAGCGAATTGCCGGAGATTCGGCGGTTGCTGCAGACGGACATCGAGGCGGCGTTCGAGGGGGATCCGGCGGCGCTCAATCTGGAGGAGATCATTCTCTCGTATCCATTCGTGGAGACGATCGCGATCCAGCGGTCGGTTCACCGGCTCTACGCGGCGGGGGTGCCGCTGCTGCCGCGGATGATGACGGAGTGGGCGCACGGGCGGACCGGGATCGACATTCATCCGGGCGCGCAGATTGGGACGCACTTCTTCATCGATCACGGGACCGGCGTCGTGATTGGCGAGACGAGCGTGCTTGGGGATCGAGTGAAATTGTATCAGGGCGTGGCGCTCATCGGACGGTCGCTGGCGGGCGGGCAGGCGTTGCGGGGGAAGCGGCGGCATCCGACGGTGGAGAACGGGGTGACGATTTACGCCGGGACGACGATCATGGGCGGCGACACCGTGGTGGGGGCCGGGAGCACGATCGGGGCGAACGTTTTTCTCACGCACAGCGTGCCGCCGCGGTCGCTGGTGAGTTACGAGGAGAAGCAGCTCAAAATTTTGGAAAAACACGAGCCGAGGGGCGAGGATGCCTTGGTATGGGTTATCTAGACTGCAACGCGACGACGCCGCTCGCGCCCGAGGCGCTCGAGGCGATGCTGCCGTTTCTGGGGGCGGAATACGGAAACGCGTCGAGCATTCACGGGATCGGTCGACGGGCGCGGTCGGCGGTGGACGACGCGCGGGATCGCTTCGCGGGGCTGCTGGGCGTGAAGCCGCACGAGGTGATCTTCACGGGCGGCGGGACGGAATCGGACAATCTGGCGATTCTGGGTCTCGCGCGGAGTCGGGCGGCCGAGGGTAAGCACGTGGTGACCGTCGCGACGGAGCACCACGCGGTGCTGCACGCGTTCGACTACCTGGAGAAGCACGAGGGGTATGAGGTGACGCGGTTGCGGGTGGACGCGGAGGGCTTGGTCGATCCGGCGGACGTGCGGGCGGCGTTGCGGTCGGACACGACGTTGGTGAGCGTGATGTCGGCCAACAACGAGACGGGGACGATCCAGCCGGTGGCTGAGATTGCCGAGATCGTGCGCGGGGCTGGGGGGGCGGGGGTGGCGTTTCACAGCGACATGGTGCAGTCGTTTGGGAAATTGCCGGTGGCGGTGCGGGGTTTGACGGCGGCGAGCTTCGCGGGGCATAAATTTTACGGGCCGAAGGGGGCGGGTGTGCTGTTTCTGGAAGCGGGGGTGCCGTTGACGACGCTGCATTTCGGCGGATTTCACGAGAATCAGCGGCGACCCGGGACGGAGAACGTGGCGGCGATCGTCGGGATGGTCGTGGCGGCGGAGCTGGCGGTGCGGGATTTCGAGGTGGAGCAGCGGCGGGAGGCGGGGCTGCGGGATCGGCTCTGGGCGGGGATTCGGGAGATTGCGCCCGGGGCACGGTGGAATGGGTCGGGGGCGGAGACGCTGGGAAACACGCTGAACGTGAGTTTCCCGGGGGCGGACGGCGAGACGTTGCTCATTGGGTTGGACCTCGAGGGCGTGGCGGTGTCGAGCGGGTCGGCGTGCATGGTGGGATCGGTGATGCCGTCGCACGTGCTTCTCGCGATGGGAGTGCCGATGGACGTGGCGCAGGCGACGGTGCGATTCTCGCTCGGAAAAATGACGACGGAAATGGAGATCGAGCGGGCGGTGGGGGCGTTGGGCCGGGTGCTGGAGCGGCAGGAGGTGGCGGCGTGAAGGTGGCGACGAAGCAGATGGCGTTCGAATTCGGGCGCAATCTGCTGACGAAGATCGAGGCGCTTCGCGAAAGGCCCGCGAGTCCGCTGGCTCGGGCCCGGGAGGCTGCTCTGCGGAGTGACCCGATCCTGGAGGAGGTTTCGCGGGTCTTGTTGCGGCAGGTGGGGTGTCCGGCTTTGGCGAAGGTGGTGAGCGTCTGCTGGAACCCGCGGATGCGGACGACGGCGGGGACGGCGTGCTGGCGAACGCGGCGGGTGACGCTCAATCCGAAGCTGATCGAAGTCTCGGCGGCGGAGGTGCAGACGACGTTGCGTCACGAGTTGGCCCATCTCGTGGCGCAGGAGCGGGTGGGACGGCGGCGGATCTCACCGCACGGACCGGAATGGCGGGCGGCGTGCGCGGATCTCGGGATCGTTGGGGAGGCTCGGTGTCACACCCTGCCGTTTAAGCCACGGCGGATGACGCGGAAGTATGCGTATCAATGTCCGGCTTGCCTGGCGGTGATCGCGCGGGTGCGGCGTCCGAAGGGGCGGATCGCGTGCCTGAAGTGCTGCCGGAAGCTCAACGGTGGGAAGTATGCGGAGCGGTTTCGGTTCCGCGAGGTCGAGGTGGTGCGGGTGGCGGCTTGATTTTTAGACCATGAAGGGGGGTAGGAATGGAAGGGGGTGAAAATACAATGCAGTCCTTGTTTTTCGTCTCACTTTCATGGTTTTTCCGCGCTGGTGGCGAGCTCGGCGGCTAGGCGGATGGCGGCCAGCATGCTGTCGGGGCGGGCGATTCCTTTGCCGGCGATGTCGAAGGCGGTGCCGTGGTCGGGGGACGTTCTCGGGAAGGGGAGGCCGAGGGTGACGTTCACTCCTTCGTGGAAGGCGTGGAGCTTGAGGGGAATGAGGCCTTGGTCGTGATACATGCAGAGGACGGCGTCGAAGTCGCCTTCGACCGCTCGGAAGAAGACGGTGTCGGGGGGAAGGGGGCCAGCGAAGTCGGCGGCGAGGCCGCTTGTGGTGAGAGCGGAGATCGCTGGGGCGATGAGGTCGATTTCTTCGCGGCCGAGGTCGCCGGATTCTCCGGCGTGGGGGTTGAGGCCGGCTACTGCTATTCGGGGGTGGGCGAGGCCGCGCTGGTGACAGTGGTGCGCGAGGAGGGTGCCGACGCGGATGATTTCGCGGGTGGTGAGGGCGGCGGGAACTTCGGCGAGCGGGAGGTGGGCGGTGACGAGGGCGACGGTGAGGGCGCCGCCGGTGAGACACATGGCGTGATCGGGGGTGTTCGTGCGCGCTGCGAAGAATTCGGTCTGGCCGGGGAATTCGAAGCCGATCTCGTGGAGGTGGTGCTTGCTGACGGGGCCGGTGACGACGGCTTGGAATTCTCCGGCGAGGGCGCGGGTGACGGCTTCTTCGAGGGCGTCGCGGGAGGCGGCGGCGCTGGCGGCGGTGGGTTCGCCGGGGGTGTGGCCTTCGGTGGTGCCGATGACTTCGAGGGTGACTCCGCCGAGAGGGAACGGGTCGGTCGCCAGGGCGGCGGCGATGATCTCGGGGCCGATGCCGGCGGGGTCGCCGAGGGTGAGGGCGATGCGGAGCACTGAGGGGTGATTCGTGACTGGTGAATTGTGAGTGGTGGAATGCGGTCGGCTCTCTCGCTTCGCTCGAATTGCCGATGGTATGCGGCGGGACGCCGCATCTCGCACGCGGGACGCGCGCGCTCCCCTAGCTGAAAATTTTGATGTAGGCTTGCTCCCTTAGGGTGTCGAGCCACTGCTGCACCCGTTTGCCTTTTTCCTGCTGGATGAGGTTTTGCTCGATCTCGTCGCGGACGTCGCTGATGGATTTGACGGAGCTGTTTTTTCGGGCTTCGACCATCATGATGTAGTAGCTGTTGCCGAGATTGAGAACGTCGCTGATCTCGCCGGCGCGGAGGGCGAAGGCGGCGTTGGTCAGGGGTTCGCTGAGCGTCTTTTTGTCGATCCAGCCCCAGTCGCCGCCGGTGTCTCTCGTGACTTCGTCTTCGGAATACATTTGGGCGAGGGTGTCGAAGCTGGTGCCGTCGACGAGTTTGGTGCGGATTTCTTCGGCCATGGCCTGCTCGCCGCCGGGGAGGCCGTCGCCGCCGCCTTCGCGGAGGACGATCATGCGGAGCTTGATTTGCTCGGGGGTGGAGTAGCCCTCCTTGTTTTTGTCGTAGTAGCCTTGGATTTGGTTCGGCGAGATGACGAAGTCGTCTTTGACGAACGTCTGGCGCATGGCCTGGACGATGATCTTGTCTTTCTCGACCTCTTTGAACTTCGTGACGGTGTAGCCCTGGCTCTTGAGGGTGCGGACGAAGGCGGCCCGGTCGCCGCCGAATTCCTCGCGGACGATGGTCTTCACGCGGTCGTCGATGAGGTAGTCGGGGATGTTGAGTTCCTTGCCTTTGAACTCCTGGAGGATGAGCTGGCGGTCGATGAGGTCTTTCAGCGCGGCGAGGCGGGTTTCCTTGATCTTGTTCTCGAGTTCTTCGCCGGAGTAGGCGTCGCGGAGGGCGCGTTCGCGGGTCCCGATGAGCTCGCGGACCTGGGAGTAGGTGATGACCTCGCCGTTGACGACGGCGGCGATGCCGTCGACGACCTCGGCTTGGGCGCGGACGGTCTCGGGGGCGAAAATGGCTGCCGTCAGGGCCATGGCGGCGAGGAATTTTTTCATGCGGAGAGGCGTTTTTCCAGGAACGTCAAAACCTCGCGCAACTTATTTTCGGGGGTGGTCGAAGTCAAGCGGGGGAACTTTTTGCCGAAGAGGACGTAGTCGCCGGATTGGCCTTTGGGCATGAGCATGAGCTTGTCGTCGCGGGTCTCGACGGAGCGAATGCGGGCGGTGGCGGCGGCGAAGCGGATGTGGTGGAGGGTGAGGAGGTGGTCGACGGCGGGGGGCGGGGGGCCGTAGCGGTCGGCCCATTCGGCGCGGAGGGCAGAAAGGCCGGGACGGTCGGGGGCGTCGGCGAGCTTCCTGTAGGCCTCGATGCGGGCGTGGGGCTCGGTGATGAAGCGGGTGGGGAGGAAGGCGGGGAGTTTGGTGACGTGATTGGTGACTGGTGACTGGTGATTGGTGGGTGAGGTGGTCGCCTTCGGCGGCGGGTCGGCGAGGAACTCGGACTCCGAGGTGGCTACGAAGTCTAGGCGGGCGGTGGCGAGGGTGGCGGATCCGGATTTGGTGCCTTGGAGGGTCGCGACGGAGCGCTTGAGCATTTTGCAGTAGAGATCGAAGCCGACGGCGAGGATGTGACCGGACTGCGCGGTGCCGAGGATGTTGCCGGCGCCGCGGATCTCGAGGTCGCGCATGGCGATTTTGAAGCCGGCTCCGAGTTCGCTGTATTGCTTGATGGCCTGGACGCGCTTGCGGGCGTCGCCGGTGGCGGTCATGAGTTCCCGCGGGAGGAGGAGGTAGGCGTAGGCTTTGTGGTGGGAGCGGCCGACGCGGCCGCGGAGTTGGTAGAGGTCCGCGAGGCCGAAGCGGTCGGCGCGGTCGATGAGGATGGTGTTGGCGTTCGGGATATCGAGGCCGGATTCGATGATGGTGGTGGAGACGAGGACGTCGATGTCGCCGGCGATGAAGCTGCGCATGATGGGTTCGAGTTCGTGCTCGCCCATCTGGCCGTGGCCGACGGCGACGCGGGCGTGGGGGACGAGTTCGACGATGCGGGCGGCGAGTTTGTCGATGGTGCGGACGCGGTTGTGGAGGAGGTAGACCTGGCCGCCGCGCTTGAGTTCGCGGACGATGGCGTCGCGCATGATGCGTTCGTCGTAGGCGCAGATGGTGGTCTCGACGGGCTGGCGATTCGGCGGCGGTGTCTCGATAAGGGACATGTCGCGCGCGCCCATGAGGGCGAGGTAGAGGGTGCGGGGGATGGGGGTGGCGGAGAGGGTGAGGACGTCGATGAGGCGGAAGCGGTCCTTGAGAATCTCCTTGTGCCGGACGCCGAAGCGCTGCTCTTCGTCGACGACGACGAGGCCGAGGTCTTTGAAGATGACGTCCTCGCTCAGGAGGCGGTGGGTGCCGACGACGACGTCGACGGTGCCGTTGGCGAGGCCGCGGACGGTGGCGGTTTGCTCGGCTTTCGTGCGGAAGCGGTGGAGGGATTCGACGGTGACGGGATACTCGCTCATGCGCTCGCGGAGGGTCTGCGCGTGCTGCTGGGCGAGGACGGTCGTGGGGGCGAGGAAGGCGGCTTGTTTGCCGCCCATGACGGCTTTGAAGATGGCGCGGATGGCGACTTCGGTTTTGCCGAACCCGACGTCGCCGCAGATGAGGCGATCGGTGGGGCGCTCGGCTTCGAGGTCGAGCTTGGTCTCTTCGATGGCGCGGAGTTGGTCGACGGTGGGCTGGTAGACGAAGGCGTTCTCGAACTCGTGCTGCCACTGGGTGTCGGGTCCGAAGGCGTGGCCGACGCTGGTGTCGCGCTCGGCCTGGAGGCGGAGCATGGTGGTGGCGTATTCGAAGATGGAGCGCTCGGCTTTCTTCATGGCGCGCTGCCATTTGCCGTCGCCGAGGACGGAGAGGGCGGGGTTGCGTTTGCCGAGGCCGACGTAACGGGAGACCTGCCAGGCTTGGTCGAGGGGGACGTAGAGTTTGCTGTCGTTGGCGAACTCGATGATCAGCGCTGTTTCGGCCGGTTGCGTGTGATCAGTGACTGGTGATTGGTGATTGGTGGTGATGCCTTCGAAGCGGCCGATGCCGTGGTCGAGGTGGACGACGAGGTCGCCGGGTTCGAACTCGGTGTAGTCCATGCCGCCGCGGGCGGCGGCGGCTCGCTCGCGGCGGATCCATTGGCGGCGGGAGCGCTGGCTGGCGGAACGACCGAAGATCTCGGCGTCGGAGAGGATGGCGAGGCGGGCTGCGGGGCAGGTGAAGCCGGCGATGAGGCTGCCTTCGCGGAAGTGGAGGGTCTTGGGGTCGACGCCGTTGTCGCGCGCGAGTTCGGAGAAGCGTTCCCACTCGCCTTCGTTGTTGCAGACGAGGACGACGGTCCATTTGGCGCGGGTCCACTCGTTGATCTGATCGAAGAAGCGGCGGCGCTTGGCTTCGTTGATGACGAGATCGCCGGCCTCGAAGACGTCGATGCCGGGGGGGTGGAATTCGATTTTGGATTTCGGATTTCGGATTTCGGATTGGGTGATGATGATGCCTTCGGCAGCTTCGTTTTCCGGGTCGAGGTGGATGGTTAGGTCTTTTGGTTTTTGGTAGGTGGCGAGGGGGACGTGCTTTTTCTCGGTGTCGCCGGTGAGGATTTCGCAGGTTTGGTGGTTTTCGATCGAGACCTGGCTGTCGAGGTGGAAGCTACGGATGGATTCGATGTCTTCGTCGAAGAATTCGACGCGGATTGGCTGGCTGTGCTGCCAGGAGAAGACGTCGAGGATGCCGCCGCGGCGGGCGAATTGGCCGCGGCTGAAGATTTTTGGAACGGATTCGTAGCCGTCTTTGGCGAGGGTGGCTTCGAGGGCGGGGACGTCGTGGCGCTGGCCGACGGCGAGGGTGAGGGCGTGGCGGCGGAAGGTGTCGGGGGCGGGGACGGGGGCTTCGAGCTGGTCGGCGGTCAGGACGAGGCGGAGCTTCTCGCCGGTGGCGAGGCGGCCGAGGATTTCGAGGCGCTCGGAGAGAATTTCGGGGTCGGCGAGGCCTTCGGTGTCGGTGATTTGTTCGAGTTCGGGGAAGAGGACCGGGTCGGCGCCCCAGGCGAGGAAGTCGGCGGCGACTTCCTCCTGACGTCGGGCGTCGGGGCAGACGATCCAGACGGTGGTCTTCGGGTGGCGGCGGATGAGGACGGCGGCGACGGCGGGTTGGGCCGCGGGGACGACTTGGCCGATTCTCGATTCTCGATTTTCGATTTTCGATCCGAGAGCGGCGTCGATGGCGGCAAGGGGGTCGGTGGTTTCTTTACGCACGGAGGATCTCGGAGCGGTAGGTTGCGGCGATTCGGGCGACGAGGGGCAACGGGGGGAAGGGGCGGTCGTCGATGCGGGCGATCTCGCGGATGCCGACGCGGCTGTTCGTGATGAAGGCGGCATCGAGGGTGGGGAGGTCGGCGCGGGTGATCGTTCGTTCGGCGGTGGGGAATTTTTCGGAGATCCAGGCACGGACCACCCCATCGCGCGGGCCGTCGGCGAGCGGCGGCGTGACGAGGGTGTCGTTGGTGATGAAGAAGACGTTGCCCATGCTGGCGGAGATCATACGTCCTTCGCGGGTGGTGAGGATGGCCTCGTCGGCTCCGGCGAGGCGGGCTCGCTGGAGGGCGGCGATGTGCGGCCAGTAGTTTCCCGTTTTGACAGCGGGGAGGGGTTGGGGATCGAAGGCGATCGTGCGGCAGGTGGTGGGTGGGCCGGGTTCGAGGGATTGGGTTTCGGCCAGCGCGAGGATGCGGGGGGCGGTGATTGGATCGCTGGGAAATCCGTTACCCGCGGTGATGTAGAGGCGGATGACGCCCTCGGTGGCGGGTGGGCTGGCGAGCAGCTGGGCCGCGGCCTCGCGCCAGACTGGGTCCGGTGCGAACGAAGCCGCGGACCGTTCGAAGCGTTCGAAATGTGCCTCCAGGAAGAGCGGCTTGCCCCGGTGGATCGCGATGGTTTCGAAGACCGACATGCCGTAGCGGAAGCCGCGATCCGTCGGCGGAATCCCGGTGGTGGGTTCGAATTGGTCGCCTCGCAGGAGGAAGGCGGTGGCGGTGGGATCCGGCATGGGCGGTGGAGGATGATCGGGAGTTGGTGGCGGATCAATCCTGGTGTGTTGACCGGCGGAAGCGAAATTCATTCCGAAGAGCGCGATTTTTCTATTGCAATCAGATCGAATCCTCACTATCTCCAACCCTCAACTCCAGTTCCCAGGCCGACCGTCACCGTTGAATGAATCAACCGATGTGAAGCCCGAGCGATCGGGACCGAACACAAACACACATCACTTATTCAGCAATGGGCAACCGACTTTACGTAGCAAACCTTTCCTATCAGACCACCGAGTCCGAGCTGGAAGAAATCTTTCAACAATGCGGCACGGTCTCTTCCGTGCAGATCGTCACCGATCGTGAAACCGGCCGCTCGCGCGGTTTTGGCTTCATCACCATGGGCTCCGACGCCGAGGCGGGAGCCGCGGTCGAGAAGCTCGACGGCGAAGACATGGACGGACGTCCCCTTCGCGTGAGCGAGGCTCGTCCCCGCGAGGACCGTCCTCCGGGCGGCGGCGGTGGCGGCTACAAGGGTGGCGGAGGCGGCGGCGGTGGTCGCGGCGGCGACCGGGATCGTGGTGGCCGTGGTGGCGACCGTGGCGGCCGTTACTAATCCAGCGACTTCGATTTAATCGGGAAGGCCCGCTCCGGTTTCGGAGTGGGTCTTTTCGCGTCTGGAGCGGGCGGAAGCGCGTGAGGTTCGCTCGAAAGGTAACGGCTCGGTGGGAGCCTCGGCCTCGGGAGACGATATGGTTTGAAGATCAGACGGGCGCTAGTATCCTGTAACGCGCTATATTGCGTATTGAGTCGCGCTCATCGGAGCGGTATGTGGGTGGATGGCAAATCGATACCGCATCACTTTAACCGAGTCCGAACGTGAGTATTTGAGCGCGCTGGGCCGGACTTCCAAAACCGACGCCAGGCGATATGTGCATGCTCGAACACTTTTACTTTGCGACGTTGGCGAGCACGCGCCAGGTAGAACAGTGTGGAGGGTGGCGGATGTCGCCAGTGCTCTGGGGATCGGCGTTCGCACCGTCGAACACATCAAGGAGCGCTTCGTGGAGGATGGGTTGGAGGCAGCGCTTGGACGCAAGCCGAGAACCGGTCCTCCGAGGATTACCTTCGATGGAGCCTTTGACGCGAGGGTGACCGCCTTGGCGTGCTCCGATCCTCCCGATGGACGCGCCCGGTGGACCGTCCGTCTTCTCGCCGACAAAGTCGTGGAACTCAAGATTGCCCCCAGCGTTTCGACGATGACCATTCAGCGGTCTCTAAAAAAAACGAATTACGCCCTCATCTGAGCAAATATTGGAAGATCCCTCCAGACGGCAGCGCCGCTTTCGTTGCTTGCATGGAGGACGTTCTCGAACTCTATCACGCACCCTACGATGCGCGCTTCCCCCTCGTCTGTATGGATGAGTCGAGCAAGCAACTCGTTGGCGAAGTCCACGCGCCCATCGCCAGCGCTCCCGGCAGGGCGCGGATCGAAGACCACGAATACGTCCGCAACGGCGTGGCCGAAATCTTCCTCGAAGTCGAGCCGCTGGGCGGACGCAGACATCTGGAAATCACCGAGCGCCGCACCCGCATCCAATGGGCTCAGTTCATTCGCAGCATGCTCGACGAACGCTATCCCCACGCGACCAAGGTGCGCTTGGTCATGGACAACCTCAATACGCACAACATCGCTTCGCTCTACGAAGCCTTCCCTCCCCAGGAAGCTCGCCGACTGGCCCAACGCCTTGAGATCCACTACACCCCAAAACATGGCAGTTGGCTCAATGTCGCCGAGATCGAGTTCAGTGTCCTTCAGTCCCAATGCCTGAATCGTCGCATTCCTAACATTGAAACGCTGCGCTCGGAAGTCGCGGCTTGGGAGGCCGCCCGGAACGAAGCCGCCCGCACCACTTCGTGGCGCTTCACCACCGCCGACGCGCGGGTCAAATTGAGACGGTTATATCCGCAGCTTTAGTCGTTACAGGATACTAGAGCACTTTCAACTTGCTTGGACGATTTGATCCGGCAAGCGGGGGGAGGGTGCCCTCCTGATCCAAACACGAGAACGAGACGTCTCCGCTCCATTTTGTCCGTTCTTGCTGAGGTCGCCATTGCCTTCGAGATTGCTCTAAATCCTGTCTGATTTTCTTTCTCAGCCTTCATCGCGCCCGCGGGTTTCGTTGGGTGGTCCGCGGGTTTCGTTGGGGAGTTGGAGCGCTGTGCGCTTTGGGTTGGTTCGGCGATTACGAATCGCCGCTCCTGGAAGTTCGGCTCTCTCGCTTCGCTCGATTTGCCGGGTGAGGCACCGGGACGGTGCCTCTCGCACGCGGGACGCGTGCGTTCCCCCGCGTCAATGCCAGAGAGTCAGGGCGCAGAGGAGGATGGTGGCTCCGTAGATGACGCCGGCCCAGCTGACTTGGCGGAAGAGTTTGGCGCTGGGGAGGAGCCACGCCAGGAGGTCTCGGAGAAGAAAGGGCATGCCGACGAGGAAGAGGCCGGTGAAGATCCAGAGGTAGGCGAGACTGACGATGAGGAGGCGGGTGAACTCGGGGCGGAGGAAGGCGGCCTCGAGGACGGGGCCGGCGGCGAGGAGGGCGAGGATGCCGAGGCTGCGGACGGCGAGGAATTCGTCGACGAACATCCAAGTCAGGACGGCACCGACGGGGACGGCGATGACGAGGAATCGCCGGAGACGGGCGAACTCGCCGAGGTCCATCGTGCTGACGAGCCAGAAGGACCAGATGGCCGCGATCGCGAGCAGGACGGTGCCGGCCGCACGGGAGCGCGGGAACGTTTTCAGGAAAGGGCGAACGATGTCGGGCGATGTGAGGGCGAAGACGTGTGATCCGATGAGGAGCAGGCCCACGACGATGCCGACGAAAGCGAGCGAAAAGGGGTAGATCATGGCGACACTTCCAGCGGTTGGCTGGGGGTAGGTCGAGCCGGATTTTTCGACTGACGCGACTTTTTTGGTTTTGGCTGGGCGACGGGTTTCGCGGCGGGGATCCACTTTCTCGATTCCAGAGCGAGGGTGGCGGCTTCGACCTCGGCCTGTTTTTTGCTGCGACCGGAGCCGGTCGCGAGAACGAGGTCGTTCCAGACGACGCGGCAGTCGAATTGCTTCTGATGCTCGGGTCCGGTCTGGGCGAGGACCTCGTAGTGCGGCGCGCTGGGGGAGATGGCTTGGAGGATTTCCTGGAGGCGGCCTTTGGGGTTGATTTCCTCGGGCTGGGACTTCATTTCCGCGAATTCGGCGGCGGCTTCGCGAAGGAGAAAATCGCGGACGACGTCGTAGCCACCATCGAGATACATGGCGCCGATGAGGGCCTCGAAGGCGTCGGCGAGAGTCGAGGGGCGGATGCGGCCGCCGCTGGCATCCTCGCCGCGTCCCATCATGAGGTGGCCGCCGAGGCCGACTTCGGCTCCGTGGATTTTGAGGCCGTTGCGGGAGACGATGCGGGTGCGGAGCTTGGTGAGCTGGCCTTCGGGGAAGTCGGGGAACATCTGGTAAAGGTGCTCGGTGACGACGAGCTGGAGGACGGCGTCGCCGAGGAATTCCAGCCGCTGGTTGTCAAACGGGTAGTTCTTGCGTTCGAGCGAGATGCTGGCGTGCGTGAGGGCTTCCGCGAGCAGGAGCGAGTTGCGAAATTTGTAGCCGATCCGCTCTTCGAGCGGATTCATCAGCGAACGCGGGATTTGTTGCGCCTCGAGTGCCATGGAGTCCGGATAACCCTGTCCGGACGATCACGCGTTGCGCGTGGATGAGTCCCGGTCGTGCAGCTGCAGGGATTCGAACCCCGAACCTCCTGATCCGTAGTCAGGTGCTCTATCCAATTGAGCTACAGCTGCAATGACAGGAACCGTGGAGAGTAGCGGTTTGCTCGGCGGTGTCAATTTGGAAAGCGGGGCGGTTGGCAGATTTCGTCGGCGGTGGGGGGCAAAGTCGAGGCGGAAACCTCGAGGTGGGACTTGCAATCGGGGTCGACGTTGGGGATATTCGGCAGTTCAGCGCACCGGTAGCTCAATTGGATAGAGTGCTGCCCTCCGAAGGCAGAGGTTGTGGGTTCGACCCCCGCCCGGTGCAGTTTTTCTCTCGCTTTCCGGACATTTCGTGCCCCCTCAGCGGATTTTCCACTCTTTGACACGGTGCTGGTCTGATCCGCGGATTGGCCGGGTGCCGCCGCTCGACTTCTTCAGTCAGGCACATCAGTGCTCGTCGTTCCGCCGCTCAGGCCGTCCTGGCCCACGCCGCTGGTCGCGGTGGTTTCTGAGTTCAGGTTGTCGTTGTCGATATTTTCCTGCGATCCCTGCGGGCCGACGCCGGTGTTCAAGTCGGAGTCCTCGTCCGCGAGAGGCTGCTTCTCCTCGATGGAGTCAGCCGCCATGGGTTTGGTCTCGCTGTCGGTGGACCGATCCATCGAGTAGGTCACCGCCGATGAGTCGTCCGAGAGCGTGGGAAGGTCGGGCGCTTCGACGATCCTTCCGTCCGACGTGAGCATCATTCCGGCGGGAATTACCGTTTCTTCGCCGTCGAAATTGACGAGGGTCCCGTTGGGTCGGATTTGCAACGAAATGGCTTCTTTGAGCTGAAAAACCCGGCCGTCCCGGAGGACATAGGTTTTTTCGCCCTGGGAAATGTAGCCGTTCGGCACGACTTGCGTCGTGCGGTTGCGGGCGCCCTCGACGGTGCCGGATGCCGCGCCGGACGCTGGAAGCGAAGTGGAGGGTGAGACTTGGGCGCTGGCGAGGACGGGGAGACTGAGGAGGGCGAGGAAAAAGTGGGATCTCATGGTCTCAGATCGTGCGTGCTTGGGAGGGCGGTTGGGGGGAAGTTTCGGGGGACGGGGCTTGGCTGGTCGGGGGTGGGTGGGATTTTGAACAAATCTGTCACTTTGAGCGGTGCGAAACATCTCTGGTTTCTCTGGGCTTGGTGGAGGGAGGAGTCGGGGGGATGCCGGGGAAGCGGAGTCGTCTGAAACAGTGTGAGCCAGAGATTGCCTCTGTTCATGAGTTTCGAAGTGAGAGGCTGTCGATGGCTCTTCGCTTCGCTCAGAATGACATCGTCTTCTGTGGCGCAAAATCCAACGAGAAAGCCACGGCTCGGCAGAGCGTTTTCGGAAGTATCCCGACTGTCTCCGCTTCGCTCCGGCTGCCCTCCACATGCCAGATGGGGTCGGCTGGCACCGCCTTCTCATCCAGGGCTTCTGGACGCGCTTGCGCCTTCGTGGTCCTCAGACTGACAGTTTGGGGGATGGGCGGTTTCGCCCGCTGTCCTTTAGACGTTGAAGCGGAATTCGAGAACGTCGCCGTCTTTGACGGTGTAGTCTTTGCCTTCGATGCGGAGCTTGCCGGCTTCGCGGGCTTTGGCTTGGGAGCCAAATGTCATCAGGTCGTCGAAGGCGATGGTCTCGGCGGCGATGAAGCCGCGCTCGAAGTCGCTGTGGATGACGCCGGCGGCGGCGGGGGCTTTGTCGCCGTCGTGGATCGTCCAGGCGCGGGTCTCTTTCGGGCCGGTGGTGAGGTAGGTGCGGAGGCCGAGGAGAGCGTAGGCGGCGCGGATGAGTTGGGAGACTCCGGAATCGGTGACGCCGAGACCGGTGAGGAATTCCAGCGCTTCCTCGGGGGGGAGTTCCGCCAGCTCGGATTCGATCTGGGCGGAGATGACGACGGATTCGCAGGCGAGGTGTTCGCGGGCGTAGGTGCGGACCGCGGCGACGAATTTGCCAGCCGGAGATTCGCCGGATTCGACGGTGGCGAGGTCGTCCTCCTTGACGTTGCAGGCGAAGAGGCTGGGTTTGGCGCTGAGGAGGAAAAGGCCGGCGAGGGTGGGCTTCTCGTGGGGCTCGAGTTCGAAGACGGAGGCGGGTTTGCCGGAGTCGAGGTGGGGGAGAAGCCGCTCGAGGAGGGCGAGCTCGGCTTTGGCCTGCTTGTCGCCCGAGCGGGCGGATTTCTCGAGGCGGTTCTTCTGTTTATTCAGCGACGCCATGTCGGCGAGGATGAGTTCGGTGTTGATGACTTCGATGTCGCGGACGGGGTCGACGCTGCCGGCGACGTGGTGGATGTCTTCGTCGTCGAAGCAGCGGACGACCTGAACGATGGCGTCGACTTCGCGGATGTGGGAGAGAAATTGATTGCCGAGGCCTTCACCCTCGGAGGCGCCGCGGACGAGGCCGGCGATGTCGACGAACTCGATGGCGGCGGGGAGGATTTTTTCCGAGTTCGAGAGCTTGGCGAGGGCGTCGAGTCGGGGGTCGGGGACGGTGACCATGCCGACGTTTGGCTCGATGGTGCAGAAAGGAAAATTGGCCGCGGCGGCTTTGCGCGTTCGCGTGAGGGCGTTGAAGAGGGTGGACTTGCCTACGTTGGGTAGGCCGACGATTCCGGCTTTTAACATGGGTCGGGAAAGTTAGGAGAATGGGACAGGATTGACAGGATTTTCAGGATTGATGCGGGGGGCCGTGCAGGGGGGGAGGAGTGGAAGGGGTGAAAATGAATTTCATTATTTTTCTGGCTCTCCATGTTCTTGGAGATGGAAGGGACTCTGACAGAGATCGTGAATTGGATGAACTCGGAGCTGCGCGTGGCGGAGATCGAGGATTACCCGAACGCGCACAATGGCTTGCAGCTGGAGAATGCGTCCGGTCGGGTGACTCGGGTGGCGGCGGCGGTGGATGGTTGCGAGGCCGTGTTCGAATTGGCGGTGGATGCCGGGGCGGATTTGCTCATCGTGCACCACGGGATGATGTGGGGCGGGGCGCGGCGGCTGGAAGGGGCGGCGTTTCGGAAGCTGCGGGTCGCGATGGAGGGCGGGTTGGCGGTTTACAGTTCCCACCTGCCGCTGGATCAACATCCGACGCTGGGAAACAACGCGTTGCTCGCGCGGGCGCTCGGGATCGAGGAGACGGAGCCGTTCGTGAAATACGGGCTGCGGGCCGCAGTCGATTTTAGGATCGAGGACCTGATCGACCGGGTCGAGCGGGCGGTGGGATCGCCGGTGCACCTCGCGCCGGGTGGACCGGACCGGGTGAGGCGGATTGGGGTCGTGACGGGTGGTGGCGGTGAGCTGATTGCCAAGGTTGCGGCGGAGGGCGTGGATACGCTGGTCACGGGGGAGGGGGCGAACCACACGTATTCGCTGGCGGAGGAGCTTGGCGTCAATCTGATCTACGCGGGGCACTACGCGACCGAGACTTTCGGCGTGAAGGCGCTGGCGGCCGAGGTGGCGCGGCGGTGGGAATTGCCGTGGGAGTTTCTTGACCACCCAACGGGGCTGTGAATTTGTGATTTCGGATTTCGGATTTCGGATTTTGGTCTCGTGATCGAGCGGGCTTTTTTCGAGCGGGAGCCCCTGGTTTGTGCCCGGGAGTTAGTCGGGGCTTCGTTGGTTTGGGGGGATTGCCGCGGAGTGATCGTGGAGACGGAGGCTTACGATGCGGTGGGGGATCCGGCGTGCCACACGTTTTTTCGGCCGAGTGCGGTGGCGTTCGTCGAGCGGGAGGTGGCGGGGACGGCTTACATTTACCTGAACTACGGCGTGCACTGGTTGCTCAACGTGTTGGTGAAGGGGCGACGGACGGGGTTTGTGCTCATCCGGGCTTTGGAGCCGGTGGCGGGTCTGGATCGGATGGCGGAGCGGCGCGGTCGAGGTGCGGTGAAGGATCTGTGTTCGGGGCCGGGGAAGCTGACGCAGGCGGTCGGGATCGGTCCGGCGGAGCATGGGATGGATCTGTGCGCGGATCCCGCGCACGGCTTTCACGCTGGGGTCGGGCGCCCGAAGCTGGTGGCGGACGGGCGGATCGGGATCTCGCGGGGGGCGGAGCTGCCCTGGCGATTTTCGCTGGCGGGGAGTCGGTTTGTGAGCCGGAAGGCGGTCTTGGGCGGAGCGGGGTGAGGTCGAAAAAACGGCGCTTGTCGAGTGGCTGGACCTGGAGAGGCGGCTTGGCAACCCCTGCGGCGAGCGGGAGAAGGTTTTACGCGATCGGCTCTCTCGCTTCGCTCGACTTGCCTGGTTGATGCGGCGGGACGCCGCATCTCGCCCGCGGGGACGCGGGCGCTCCCACCTCGTCGACGGCGGGGCACAAAAGAACCGGGGGCGTCCTTTCGAACGCTCCCGGCCCCGGTTGGTCCTCTTGCGAGGATTAAATTACTTGGACATGCCCATGCTGACTGGCGGCGGAGCTGGCTCCGGAGCTGTTTCGCACGCGGTCATGGCGAACGAGATTGCCGCCATGGCGACAACTGCTGCGATTTTAACGAGTTTCATTAGATAATTTCCCCTCCTTTCTTAGCGAGATGCTGGGGGCATTTAGTCAGATCCCCGGGGGGACACAACGAAATTATGCGACGATCTCGACGGAAGTGCCGGGTGCGACGCGGTCGAAGAGATCGATGACGTCGGAGTTGCGCATCCGCACGCAGCCGTGGCTGGCGGCGGATCCGATGAGGTCTTCTTGATTGGTGCCGTGAATGTAGATGTATCGGTAGCGGGTGTTTGCGTTGGAGTCGTCGAGTCCGGTGAGCCAGAGAATGCGGGTGAGGACGTAATCCTCGGTCCCGCCGGGTGGCGCGATCGCGCCGGTCGGACGCCGCCCGACGAAAACGGCACCCGCCGGGGCGCCGCCGCCGATCATCTCGTCGATCCGAAAGCGGCCGAGCGGAGTGCGGTAGCTGTTGGGTTCGGAACCAAGGCCGTATTTCGAAGTCGAGATTGGGTAGGATCGCATCGCGTCGGAGCCGTGGAGCAGGTCGAGCCGCTGGGCGGACACGGAGACTCGGAGCGCGGGTAAAAATGGGGATTGGACGGGCTGGATTTGTGGGGTAGTGGTCTGCTCCATTTTTTTCCAAGGGTATGAGTAGCAAGCAATATCACGTGGCCATCGTCGGAGCAACGGGAGCGGTCGGAGTCGAAATGCTCGACGTGCTGCGGCGGCGCGAGTTTCCGGTCGGGAAGTTGAAGCTGCTGGCGTCGGCGCGGTCAGCAGGGAAGACCCTTTCGTTCGGCGGCGAGGATGTGGTGGTCCAGGAATTGACGGCGGATTCGTTCCGTGGAGTCGACGTGGCGCTTTTCAGCGCGGGATCGGGAATTTCGAGGGAATACGCCCGTCACGCCGTGGACGCGGGCGCGGTGGTGGTCGACAATTCCTCCGCCTTCCGGATGGACGACGGGGTGCCGCTCGTCGTGCCCGAGATCAACGGCGCGGACGTGAAGGATCACCAAGGCATCATCGCGAACCCGAATTGCACGACCATCGTGACGCTGATGGGGCTCTTTCCGCTGCATCAGCGCTTTCGCGTGAAGCGCGTGGTCGCTTCGAGCTATCAGGCCGTGTCCGGTGCCGGAGCCCAGGGGATCGGGGAGCTACGCGAACAAATTGCAACAGTCGGTTGCGGCGATTCGCCCACACCGTCGGTTTTCGCGCACCCGATCGCGTTCAACGTGATCCCGCAGGTCGATTCGTTTCTCGAAAGCGGTTACACCCGCGAAGAAATGAAAATGCAGAACGAAGGGCGGCGGATCCTGCATTTGTCGATGTTTCGGGCGTCGGTGACGTGCGTGCGGGTGCCGGTCTACCGGGCGCACTCGGTGGCGGTGACGGCGGAGTTCGAGAAGCCGGTGAACGTCCGCGAGGCGCGGGAGGTGATCGACCGATTCGACGGCGTCCGCGTGGTGGATCAACCCGGCAAGGGCGAATACCCGATGCCCCTAAACGTCGCCGGGAGAGACGATTGCGAAGTGGGGCGGCTCCGGCTGGATTGCGCGTGGGACAACGCGCTGAGCTTCTGGGTTTGCGGCGACCAGGTGCTCAAGGGGGCGGCGCTGAATGCGGTCCAGATCGCGGAGTTGTTGTGAGTCGGTGAGCGGGGAAGAGGGTTTTGAACCAATGAACGGACTGACCCCTGCGGCGTGCATGACCCCTGCGGCGTGCAGCCCCTCTTTGGTGGTATGAACGGGAACATTGGTTACAGATAAACCGACCACATAGGTAACACTTAGAGGGTTAGTTTTCATGGCTTGCGGGAGCAAGCTTCGACTCCCAACGCTCGGCGTAGGCCGTAGGCCGGAGCCGAGCGTTGGGAGTCCGATCCAGCCACCCGAGCTTCACATTGGCATATCGAACGGCCAGCAGCCCTGTCTCCGGCGATTCCTCCACGGCCACATCGACGCCGATCAGTGACTCGCCGACGAAGCAGTTGTTTCCATTCAAGGAGATGAAGCCTGCTTTGTTCACCCGCTTGGTTTCCACCCCTGCCTCGTAGAGCGCAGGTTTGATGCGTTCGTCCAACCGGCGCAGGGAGGGTTGATAGGCTTGCGCCGGTGTCCTCATGCCGATGCCCTCGTGCGGACGCTCGTCGTTAAAGACTCTGCGCCACCGGTCAAAACGTTGCTGTTGGGCCCAACGGTTCGCGCTTCCCGGCTGACAGCATTCGGCCTTCATCGTGCGATGCATCCGTTCGTGGCAGCCGTTGTCCTGCGGACAGCCAGGTCGGCTGAACTGCACTTCGATACCCAATCCGATCCACCACACGCTCAGTCTGCTCAATCCCGCTGGTCCCATCGACGCGAACGGGGAGCCATTGTCCACGCGAATGATCTCCGGCAGCCCGTAGCGCTTGAATACACTGCGGAACTCGCGCTGCGTCCACTTTACCGTCATGTCCGGCATCGCCTCCGCTTTCATCAGGTATCGACTGTGCAGATCGCTCACCGTCAACGGATCGCAACGCTCGCCGTCACCCAGCAGGAACCATCCCTTGTAGTCCACTCCGAGCACGTGGTTACAGCGTTCCGGCGGCGTCAGCGTCCCTCGTTCCACCGTGAAGAGGCCTCCTCGCCGCTTGCGCGCCTTCACCAGCCCGTGCCGCTTGAGAACCTCTCCCACCGTGCTTACGACCGGTAAACGATCCACTTCGTGCTTCACTTCGAGCACTCGCTGGATCTTCTTCGGCCCCCACGTCGGATGTAACCGCTTTTCGGCCACAATCAGCCGCTCCACCGCTTCTTCTGTCCTGCTCGTCACCGTCTTCGGGGCCCGGCTCCAATCCTCTAGTCCGCCCATCCCGTGGGCCTCGTATCGCGCCTTCCACTTGTGACCCGTCTTGCGCGAGATGCCGAAACTTTCGCACAGCTCCACCATCGTGAACCGGTCGCTCGTCAGCAAACTTACAAATCTCTGTTTCTGTTCCATCGGTGACTCGTTTTGCCAGGGCATTCACCACCCTGAACTGTCACCCATGTCCTCGGTCAATCTGTCACCTATGTCCTCGGTTCATACCGGTGGGTCGATTGGTCTAGGCGACAGCTGAACTTTTTAGATCGCGGCAGCAAAAACCCGGGCGAGTCGGAATCTCACCCGGGTTTGCTGAATTTCACCATCCAGGGGCCACTTGATGGAAAGCGGCCTAGGCTGCGCGTCGGCGACGCAGGGCGAGCAATCCAGAGCCGATTCCCAAGATGAGCATGGCAATGGTGCTGGGTTCGGGAACCGCATTGAGAGTACCGCCGGTCGGGTCGTAGTCGACCCCAGGATTAAGCGCATACGGCGTGTTCGGTGTCGATCCGTTGGTGTTTTGGCTGAAGTCCAGACGGACCCAATTGGAAGCATTTCCGCCGACGCCATCCGCCTTTAGTGCCGCGCCCCCCGGACCGAACGTGCTTGTCGCGCCATCGATTCCAGGGCCGAGGATGACAGGGCTGTAGAAAAACACGGTGTCATCATTGTCGATGTTGATAGCAACAGAATCAATGATCGCATCCCATGGCGTCACGTCGAAGGTTCCGTCGTCGTTGGTGTCGAGATCTGTCGACGTGAATGTTCCAGTGTAGTTCGATACGAGCAGGAAGGTGGATGCCCCATTCTCCAGCGCACCGCCGGCAAAGGTGCTCGAAAAGAAAAGATTTCCGGTGGCGGTTCCAAGGTTGGCTCCGTTCGTCACGTCGCCAAATTGACCGGTGTCGCCACTCTCAATCCGGAGCCAAGTGAATCCCGAGAGGTCGGCGTTAGCAATGGTCGAGTAAAATTCGACGAATTCGAGATCGGTACTAGTGGTGCTCGCGCTGATTTCGTTGAAGAGCACCTGAGCTTGCCCGACGAGGGCGGCAGATAGAGCGAAGGTAGAGGCAAGGAGTGTCTTTTTCATGGGTTTGTGCGGATTTTGGTAGGGTAGTTTGCTGCTGCTTTGGAACTGTCCATCGGACACTGTGTTCAAGCATGGAGCACAGATCGGGCCAATTCGACTGCCGATGATGTTTTCCGAGCGGAGAATAGCGAAGGCGGCGATGCATTCGAACCGCGAATTGTTAAGAATTCGACACCAAGCTGACGCCAGCACGCTCTCGCGAACCTCTTCGGCGTGAAAAATTTTGAGAAGTAGCTGTTCCGCGACTTGGCGCTGAGGAGTCAGGTGCGGGAAGCCACGTTCGGCGAAATGCTCGAGTCCATCGACGTCGAAGGCTTCCCCCAAACGCGGTCTCCACCGACAAAGCGTAATCCATGACCTTCGTTCATTTTCCCATCCGCTGATTTGGGGACTCGGAGACCCTTATCGTCCCCGCAGACCCTGATTTGTCTGGGCTGTCAGTCGTCCGTCAAGAAATGTTTGCCGCTCTTCCGGCGGCTTGCGGCTCGACGTGGAATGGGATTAGAGTCCGTCGGTTGATGAGCGACAGGGATTTTTTGTGGGGGGTTTCGACCTCGGGGTATCAGAGCGAGGGTGGATACAACGGGGCCGGGGAGCCGCAGAATAACTGGGCGGCGGCGGAGCGGTCGGGGCGGGTGGAGACGACGGGGCGGGCGGCGGAGTTTTGGTCGCGCTACGAGGAGGATTTCGACCGGGCGCGGGCCATGGGTCTCAACGCGTTTCGGCTGGGGTTGGAGTGGCCGCGGATTCAGCCTTCGACGTCGATGACGCGATTGGATCAGGCTCCGGCGTTCGATTTCGAGGCGATCGATGCTTACGCGGACCGGATCGCGGCGGCGCGGGTGCGCGGGCTGGAGCCGGTGGTGACGCTGCAGCATTTCACGCATCCGGCGTGGCTGGGAGTGGACGCGTGGCTGGACGATCGGACGGTCGGGCTGTTTTCGGAATACACGCGCGTCGCCGTTGAGCGGATCAACGCTCGGTTGGTCGGCGAGCATGGGACGGAGCCGCTCCGGTGGATCATCACTCTGAACGAACCGAACATTCTGATCCAGAATACCTACCTTGCGCCGCATTTCCCAGGGAAGCAGCGGGGCTTGATGGCCGGAGTGGGCGTTCTCAATCGCATGCTGGCGGCGCACGTGCGGGCTTACAACGTGATCAAGGATCTTTACGAGGATCAGGGATGGGGCGGCGTGCAAGTGACGACGAACACGTTCTGCAGCGACGTGTATTGGTCGGATCAGGTGATTCTGGACTTGCTGACTTTGCGGGAGTCGGGCGGGGTGATGGCTGAGGGTCCAAGGTCGGAAGGTCGGAAGGTCGAAGGTCGGAGTGGCGCTTCGCGCGTCGGGGTTGGTGATCGAGAGGATGTCGATTCTACGGGGCTTGCGAAGCTCTTTGCGCAAAATAACGAGACTTTGCGGTTGGCTTTGAAGGCGGCTCGGTTGCCTTTGCGGGGGGGATTTTTTGTGACTTTGGGGCGGGTGCTGGCGGGGTTCATTGGGTGGCTGGCACCGCGGTATTTTACGGCGGAGAATTTTCGGTTCTACCTTGATGAATTGGCGGCCTCCAAGCGGGCGCGGGTGATGGATTTTATCGGTCTCGATTACTACGACCCTTTCGGGGGACACGTCTTTCGGCCTCCGAACTTCCGCGATCTGGAGTTCAAAACCAAGGGGCTCAAGGCTTGGTTGATGGATGGGATGACGAGCAAGTGGTGGGACTGGCGGATGCTGCCGGAGGGGCTGCACTTTTTCTGCGATTACTACACGAAGTTTTACGACCGCCCGCTGCTCATCGCGGAGAATGGGATGGCGCACCGGCGGCGGCGGGACAATCGCGACGCGGATCGGAGGTCGGATTCAATGACTCGGAGCGAGTTCCTGCGGATCCATTTGGCGGAGGTCGCCAAGCTGCGGCGGGAGGGGTGTCCTGTGGTGGGTTATTTGCATTGGTCGATGACGGATAACTACGAGTGGGGTTCCTACACGGCGCGGTTTGGGCTGTTTTCGGTGGACTACGCGGCGGGTTCGGACCGGTCGGTGGAGGATCATTTGGGGGACCGACCGTCGGAGACGTATGCGGAATTGGTGGCGGCGAGCCGACGTGAATTTGGGGGGTGACCGCTGGCGGCTGGCTGACTCGACGGGCGACCGGGGGCGAGCGAGTCAACCCTGAGCGATCGAATGCAGATGCAGCTTTTGAACAGAAGGTAGCGAAGGATGCGGGAAGGGGATGCGGGCGGCTCCCGCTGGCGCGGGTTGCCTCGTTTTTGTTGCCGGCTTCGCCGGTTTGCTTGGTTCGGCGATTGCAAATCGCCGCTCCTTGACGGTTACTCATTTGCTATGAAGACGCTTTTGCTGGCTTTGGCTTTTGGGATGTTTGCTTCGTTTGGGAGTTGGGGGCAGGAGTTCGTGGTTTTTCAGGGGGAGGAGGAGATTCCGGTTCAGCCAGCGACCGAGCAGATCACGGTGGCACCGGATCCGGCGGTGGGTGGGATCGTTGCGAAAATCTTCAACGAGACCCGCCCGTGGCAATTGGTGAATCCGGCGGCTCCGAAGTCGGCGGGGAACGGACGGACGAATGGCACGGTCTCGGAGAATCCGGAGCAGCCCGGTAAGCCTCGCGGGTTTATCCTGTTCGCGCTTGATTTCTAGGCCGCCGCGGGTCGCGTTTTTCTGCGCGACGTATCTCAAGCCGGAAATGCACCACGTGTGGCGGCAGATTGTGGCTTCGGCGATTTTTCGGCCGATCGTGATCGCTCAGAAGATCGAGAACGCGGACGTTTTTCCGACGGAGCGGTTGCACCTCGTTCGGCGGACGGCGTTCCGGTTCTGGGGTCGGGCGGTGGAGCGGTATCTCACCGGGCATCCGTGGCAGCTTAGCGGAAGGGAGGGCGACGCGGTGCTGAACCTGTTGCGGGAGGAATCGGTCGACGTGCTGCACGTTTTCTTTGGCAATGTGGCGGTGCATTTGCTGCCGCTGCTGCGGCGGCTGCCGATCCCGTTCGTCGTGTCGTTTCACGGGGCGGACGTGACGGGGGCGATTGCCTCGGAGGGTTACGCGGCGGCCCGGGCGGAGTTGTTCGCGCGGGCGGCGTGGGTGGCTTGCCGGTCGGAGGCTTTGGTCGAGCGGTTGGTGGCGATGGGTTGTCCGCGCGGGAAAGTGCGGGTGGTGCGGACGGTGGTGCCAGAGGTCGAGTTCGTCGAGCGGTGGCTGCCGGACGACGGTGGGATTCGGCTGGTGCAGGCGTCGCGGCTGATTGCGAAAAAGGGACTGGCGACCACGCTGAGGTCGTTTGCGCGGATGGATTTGCCGAACGCGGAACTGGCGATCGTCGGATCGGGACCGATGGAGGGGGAGTTGAGGGCTCTGGCGGAGGACCTTGGGGTGGCGGATCGCGTGGATTTTGCGGGCTTCGTGGATCAGGGGCGCTTGCAGGAGATCATGGCTCGGGCGCACGTTTTCATTCATCCGAGTGAGGGGGCGGCGGGGGACTCCGAGGGGGTGCCGAATTCGCTGCTGGAAGCGATGGCGAGCGGTCTGCCGGTTGTGGCGACGCAGCACGGGGGAATTCCTGAGGTGGTTATCGACGGCGAAAATGGGCTGCTCGTCGATGAGCGAGATGCGGCGGGTCTGGCGCGGGCCGTCGAGCGGCTGGTGGGCGATCCGGCGTTATTCGAGCGGGTTGCGCGGGCGGGTGCCGCGACGGTTCGGGAAGCATTCTCCGAGGCGGCTTTGTTGAGTTCTTTGGAAGAACTCTACTCCGCGGCGAAGAGTTAAACTTTTGCCAGCTGAGGCGATTGCGTCTGGCGAGACTGGCGCACGAGGGCGAGCGCTCCGAGGAAGATGCCCGCGAAGAGGAGGTCGCTGGCGAGGGAGTTGCGGAAGAAGACCCAGGTGGGCGGGAATCCGGGGAGGCCGACGGTGAGGGCTTGAACCCAGCCGGCGGCGGTCTGCGCGTAGCCGAAGTTGCCGAACCAGGACGCGGTGTTCGAGACGAGGTAGAAGAGGAACGAGTTTGCGGCAACGGCACCAAAGATCATCGGGGCGCGGCGGCCGCGGAGGGCGATGCCGGAGGCGATGCCGATGCCGTAAATGGCGTAGCGGAGCAGCTCGTCGGAGCCGACGGCGGGGTAGCCGTAGTGGAAGTTGAGGAGGACGTCCGAGACGATCAGGGCGGTGAGCGGGACGAGGATGGCGACGGCACCGGGGAGGACGAGGGCACCGCAGAGGGCGATGGCCATGAGGGGGGCGAAATTCGGGAGGGCGGGGAGGGCTTCGAGTCGGATGACGCGGAAGAAGGCTCCGACGAGGAGAAGGCCGAGCGCGAGGGCGAGAATCGGGGTGGTGAGGCGGGCGGATGGTGTTTTCATTCCAGGTATTTTCGGCTGCCGACGGGTGCGAAGCGACCGATTTTCGCTTCGGGTGCCCGTTTGTCGAGGGTGGATTCGTCGGGCGGGAGGAAGCCGCTGGCGCCGCTGGCGTAGGCGACCATGGCCGATCCTCCGTGCCGGAAGTGGACGGTCGTCTCGCGTTGGTCGATGCCGTAAAACTCCTCGATCCGGGGTTTGCTGGCGGAACCGAAGGGGTAGACCTGAGCGGAGGTGGTGAAGACGACGACTTTCGAAGGGTCGCTGAGTTCCCAGTAGCTTCGACCGGCGAGGGGATTGGTCCGGGTGCCGGCGAATCCGCCGCAGAGGAGGACGTTGTAGCCGGCACCGACGTAGCCACTTTGGAACTTTGGTTTAAACGCCGAGCCGCTCAACGCGAAGCTGGGGTCCGGACGAGTGCCTGCGGGGATGAATTCGCGGAGGGGTCCGCGACTTGGATCGTAGGTGCGATCACCTTCCGGGCGAGCCCGACTGGCTGTTGTCTCGAACCCCCACCACCAAGTTGTCCCGTCGGAGGAGTCTTCGCGAAATTTCCAGAAGCGATGGTTATTCTCGGCCAGGTATTGCGCCGCGCCCACGGACAGGGCCCGAATGTTGGCCGCTGACACGGCCAGCGAAGATCGCAGGTAGACGGCGCGCGCGACTTGGGTAGTGAGCGCCGCGAGAGCAACTACCACCGCGAGGGTCACCAAAATCTCGATCAGCGTGAACGCACGAAAACCCCCAAACCTTGCAAAACTTCGATGCGGCCGCATCAGAGTTTTGCACGGCGGTGGCGGGTGACGGCGATTACGATGGCTGTGCTGACGGCGGTGATCAGGAGCCAGATGGATCTGGGTTCAGGGACCGCCGCGATGGCGGCGCGGGGTGGGATTCCGTCGAAATCTGGAACGTAGCTCCAGGCGTCCCAGCTTCCGTTTACGAGGTCGCGGTCCGAGAAACCGACTGGTGCGTCCGTCCAGCTTGTCGGGTAGTCGCCGGTGCCTTCGTCGTTCCAATAGCTCCAAAACCCATTCATGAACCCATCGCTGTTCTGGTCGTTGTCACCCGCGTCCAGCGCACCGTTGCCGTTGAGATCGAAGGTGATGCGGTCGACGGAATTTCCGGACGAGAACTGGCGCTGGTAGAGCGCGAGACTTGGGTCGCCCAAACCGTCGGGGGAAGGTGGGGGTGCCGGAGTGCCGCTGGCGAATGTGGCGATGGCTCCGGCGACGGCGGTGAACATGTCCTCGCCGGTGGCGGTGCCGTTCCAGCGAAAGCCCCACGCGAGGCTGTTGGAGGATTTGCCGTCGTTCCAGTCGATAACTAAGCCGGCGCGGTTGGTGCCGGTGCCATACCAGAGTTGGATGTCGTCGAATCCCGTGATCGGGGCCGATTGAAGGGACGTGGTGAGTGCGGCGGCGGCAAGGGTCGACGCGACGAGGAGCTTCCGAAGAAGTGACTTTATCATGAGTTTTTCTGATTTGAGACACGGGGATGTGTTAGGACAGCCTTTCCCCCGAAAAATCAGAAAGGACTCCCCCCGCACGGACGCTTACGCGGCGCCGTTGCCCATCGCAGGGCGGTGCGGTTTTCTCCGTCGGTTCGAAACCGGACTATGACCTTTGCGCGACAGTGAGGGACTTCCACCCTTGCTTTCCTAGGCCGACGGATTGGTGAAAAAGATCGATGGCGGGGATGGCCCGCTTTGGGAATACGTAGCGCACGCGGGGTGGGCGTCAAGTCCGGGACGAGGGGCTCGTCGTGGCGCGGGCGCTTCGCTCGCTGGGATCCTGCCAGCGGGATGCTGGCGTTACAGGTCGTCGATTTGCGCGGCGAGGTCGGTGTCGGCTTTGGTGAGGCCGCCGTCGCTGTGGGTCGAGAGGGTGAGGGTGACCTTGTTCCAGCGGATGTCGATGTCGGGGTGGTGATTGGCGTCTTCGGCGAGGTCGGCGACTTCGTTGACGAACTCCATGGCGGTCGTGAAGCTCTTGAATTCAAAGGTCTGCGTGATGGATTTTTCCTCGAGTTTCCAATCGGTGAGGGTGGCGAGGTGGTCGGAGATCTGGGAATCGGTGAGGAGAGTGGCCATGGGTCAGGTTAGGAGAATTCTTTTGCGCTGACAAGGGGCCTTGGGTAGCTTCCCACTTCCTCACAAGGGCGATCTCCATGGGTAAAATCTACAACGACATCGTCGAAACGGTGGGCTGCACGCCGCTCGTTCGACTGAACCGCATCACGAAGGGACTGCCGGCGACGATCGCCGTGAAGTGCGAATTTTTCAATCCGTTGGGCAGCGTGAAGGACCGGATCGGTATGGCGATGATCCAGGACGCCGAGGAGCGGGGGTTGATCGACGCCGAGACGACGATCGTCGAGCCGACGAGTGGGAATACCGGGATTGCTCTGGCCTTCGTGGCGGCGGCGAGGGGCTATAAATTGATCCTGACGATGCCGGAGACGATGAGCGTCGAGCGGCGGACTCTGCTGGCGATGCTGGGGGCGAAACTCGTGCTGACGCCGGGGCCGGAGGGCATGAAGGGGGCGATCGCGCGCGCCGAGGCCATCGTGGAGGAGACGCCGAACTCGTGGATGCCGCAGCAGTTCAACAACCCGGCGAACCCGGCGATTCACCAGAAAACGACGGCCGAGGAGCTGTGGGACGACACGGACGGCGGGATCGACATCTTCGTCGCGGCGGTCGGGACGGGCGGGACGGCGACGGGCGTGGGCGAGGTGCTCAAGTCGCGCAAGCCGGGCTTCCAGGTCGTGGTGGTCGAGCCGGACGCATCGCCGGTGATCACGCAGACGCGGGCGGGCGAACCGCTCAAGCCGGGGCCGCACAAGATTCAGGGTGCCGGCGCGGGGTTCGTGCCGAACAACCTTCACCTCGACGTGGTGGATGAGGTTTTTCAAGTTTCGAACGACGACGCCTTCGCGATGGCGCGGCGGCTGGCCAAGGAGGAGGGAATCCTCGGCGGGATCAGCTCAGGGGCGAACGTGCACGCGGCGGTCGAACTGGCGAAGCGGCCCGAGAATGCCGGCAAGCTCATCGTCACGGTGGCCTGCTCGACGGGCGAGCGCTACCTGAGCACGCCGCTGGCCGACGAGGCGCGGGCGGCGGTGTCGGCGTAGGATTCTTTATCATGGCAAACCAAACTAACCTTCCGTCCGAAGCGACGGATGAACCGATTTACGACTCGAACCTCGACGATTTCGAGGTTTTCTGGGCGAAGCACAAGGGGCGGCTGATCATCGGCGCGATTGCGTTGTTGGTGGTGCTCGTGGTGGCGGCGAGTTGGTTCGCGGTCGCGCGATCAGCTCGGATTGCGGCTGAGACGGCGTTTGCGAACGCGAAGACGGCGGAGGAATTGCGGGCGGTGATCGACGAGCGCGGCGGCAAGGTGGTCGCCGGGAACGCGGCGATGCTGCTGGCGCTGATGCAGCGGGATGCGGATGATCTCGAGGCAGCGAATGCGACGCTGACGAAATTCGTGGAGGCGCAGCCGGGCCATCCATTCGCACCACTGGCGAAGGTGGCGTTGGCGGAGAATCTGGCGCTGGTCGGGAAGTCGGGCGACGCGGAAGGCGAACTCCAATCGGTGGTGGACGTGACCGGGGATTCGTTCGCGGCTCCGGTGGCGATGTTGTTCAAAGCGGAGCTGTTGCTGGCGGAAGGGGATCGCAACGAGGCTTTGAAGACGTATCAGCGACTGGCGGATCAGTATCCCCGGTCGGTGGCGGCGCAGAGTGCGGAGCCGGTCTTCCGAGAGCTGGAGGCGATGGCGACTCCGGCTGGGATGAGGGCGCCTTCCGCAGCGGACGATGCTGAGTAGTTAGTAGTTGGACGCTTCGCGTTTGGGTTGGTGGCGTTGGGCTGGAAGCCCGACGCCACGGGCTGGAGGCCGGAGCGGAGCGGAGACCCCCGGTGGGAACCCATTTTGTCATTCTGAACGAAGTGAAGAATCTCTGACTTACACTCCGTAGTTCGCGCTGTGAATGAGTGTCAGCCAGAGATGTTTCGCTTCGCTCAACATGACAGTCTTGTTGGATGCGTTTGGCTCTCTCGCTTCGCTCGACTTGCCGGGTGCTTCGGCGGGACGCCGTCGCTCGCACGCGGGGACGCGTGCGCTCCCCAACTTCCTACGCGGTGGCGAAGATGGATTGCCAGGCGGGGAGGACTTTGATTTCCGGTGGGCGGATGGCGCCGGCCCGGGGGTAGTTGTCGATGATCGTGGTGGCGACCTCGACGGAGCCTTCGTAGGCGCCGCCTTTGTCGACGATGAGGGAGCGGGTGTGGACGTCGCCGTCGAGCCAGCCGTAGCGGCCGACGCGGATGGTGCCGGGGCAGAAAATGTCGGCTTCGACGTGGCCGCGGATGAGGATTTCGTCGGCCCGGATGGGGAAGGCGAAGCGGAAGTCGCTCCCGCGGTCGATGATGAGGGTGCGGGTCTCGATGCGGGCGCGGCAGATGCCTTCGCCTCGGATACGCAGGGTGCCGGCGCAGTCGATGCGTCCGGAAAATTGGCCCTCGATGCGGGCGTTCGCGCAGCGGGTGTGGGGGGCATTGAGGTAACCGGTGCGGGCGACGTGGATCGTGCCACGGGTGTCGACCGGGCGGGCGAAGTGGCTGGTGATGTGAACGTCGGAGAGGTGGGTCTCGGTGCCGCAGGTGGGGCAGCGTGACGAGTGGATTTGGGCGGAGACGGTGTGGTCGAGGCCGCAACCGGCGCAGTCGACAGTTCTCGTCTGAGCCCTGAGGGCCGCGGGGATGGTGACCGGGATGGCGGCCGGGTTCGGCGGCGCGGCGGTGGTCGAGTAGTGGTCGCCGCAGCTCCGGCAGAACGTGGAGAGGAGCGCCGCGGGTTCGTTTTGAACGAATCCGCAGTGCGGGCACGTGGTCGGAATTTTTCGGATTGCGCCAAACATTGGTCAAATCCCGGCGCTGGCGGAGCGCGGAGCGGTGGTCAGACGCCGGTTAGGCGTTGGCGACTTCCTTGGCCCGGTCCGGCTGCGAGGCGGGTTGGTTCGGGGAACCGGATTTCGAATCGGAGGACGGCGGGGAGTCCGCTGGCTTGGTCGGTGCGGGGCGGCTCGAATTTTTGTTCGGAGTGACTTCGGATTTGCCGACGAAGGTGGCACCTTCCTCGATGACGATGCGGGAGGCGGTGAGGTCGCCGGTGAGCTGCGAGCTGGCTTTGAGCTCGGCCTTCTCGGTGACGGTGATGTTGCCGAGGACGGTGCCGTGAACGGTGACGGCCTTGGTCATGACTTCGCCGCGAACCACGGCGTTCTTGCCGATGACGAGGACGCCGTCGGAGAGAATCTCGCCTTCGACTTTACCGTCGCAGATGAGTTCGTTGTCGAATTTGATGGTGCCCTTGATCTCGACGTCGTTGGCGAGAACGTTCTTGCCGGAGCCACCCATGGGTGCGGGTTCCGGAGTGGGGCTGGATGCGAGTTTATTGAGGTTCATGAGATTTTTTAGGAAAGAGAAATGGTCCGGAATCCGGTCTCGCAAATTAATATCGGCACGGGGCGTGTCAAAGCTTTCTTCAGGTTGGGCGGGAGGGTGTGGTATGAGGTCGGCGTGCTTGGTGGTTTGAAACTTCGGCGGCTGGAAGCCGCCGCTCCTTGAATTAAAAATATGCGGGCGTTGGTGACTTGTGGGCCGGGGGTGGTGCCGATCGACGGGGTGCGGCGGATTTCGAATTTCTCGACCGGCGAGCTGGGGATGCGGCTGGCGAACGGGCTCGCGGCGGCTGGGTGGGAGGTCATTTGCTTTCGGTCGGTGGCGGCGACGGCCGGGGTGGCGCTCGACGTGGGCGTGGAGCGGGTGGATTTCGAGACGAACGATGAGCTGGCGGCGGCGCTCGTCTGGCGCGAGGCGGACGTCGTTTTTCACGCGGCGGCGCTGGCGGATTTCGTGCTCGCGGCGGTCGAGGACGCGGCGGGGCGTGCGCTCGATTCCGCGAAAATCTCGAGCCGCTCCGGCGCGATCACGCTGCGCTTGGAACCGGCGGCGAAGGTGATCGTCTCGTTGCGGGATTGGTTCCCGCGGGCGCGGATCGTGGGTTGGAAATACGAGCTGGTCGGTGGGCGCGAGGACGCGCTGGCGGCGGGTCGGCGTCAGTTGGCCGAAGCGCGGACGGACGCCTGCGTGGTGAACGGGGCGGCGTTTGGGCCGGGCTTCGGGCTGCTCGGTCGCGCCGGGGAGCTCGGGCGGACGTTTGCGACGAAGGACGCGCTCGTCAGCGGTCTGGTGGCGTGGGCGTCCCGTTCCTGAGCCGGGTGGCGATGCCGGCGACGGCGCGGTCGCAGCCCGGGCCGATGCCGTCGGAGTCGGTGACGGTGGTGTTCAGATCGTGGAGGAGACCGTCCTTGAGGCCGTAGACGACGCCGTGGATCGAGAGTTCCTGACCGGCGAGCCAGGCGTCGCGGAGGAGCGAGGTGGTGCAGAGGGTGCGGACCTGCTCGACGACGTTGAGCTCGCAGAGGACGCGGAGCTGGCGTTCGGGGTCGGGGGTTTCGTCGATGAGCGGGCGGTGCTTCTCGGCGATGAGCGTAATGGGGTGGAGCCAGTTGTCGATGAGTCCGATCTGGTGGCGCTCGAAGGCGGCCTTGACCCCGCCGCAGCCGTAGTGGCCGCAGACGATGATGTGTTTGACCTTGAGGATGAGGACGGCGAACTCGACGACGGCGAGGCAATTGAAATCCGTGGTGCCGACGAGGTTGGCGACGTTGCGGTGGACGAAAATCTCGCCGGGTGGGAGCCCGACGATTTCGTTGGCGGGCACGCGGCTGTCGGCGCACCCGATCCAGAGGTAATCGGGATTCTGCTGGCGGGCGAGGCCGGGGAAAAACCCGGGGTTGGCGGCGCGAATGTCGTCGGACCAGCGGCGATTGTTGGCGAGCAGGACTTTGAGTGACATCCGGGCGAGGCGTAGAAGACTGGCGGGGATTCGTCAACTCTCGTGCGCGGCGGCGGGTTTGCGGATTTTGCCACGGCTCGGCGGGAGCCTCGCCCTGCCGGGGGTGGCTCCAGAGCGCACTCTCAGGGGACGGTGCCTTCGAGGAGTTCGGTGCCTTGGAAGACGGGGATGGTGGCGGTCTTCCGGGGGGTGCCGGTGGCGAGACCTTGGTAGGATGGGTCGTTGGTGGGGTTCCACGCGGCGGTCGTCGGCGCGGCGATGCGGAATTGGATTTCCTTGCGGAAAGTTTGGCTGCTGCCGGGGGCGAGCCGCGTGCCGGTGAAGTCGACCGAGAGGTAGTAGAGCTGGCGGGCGGCGTCGTGGAGGATCGGGCCGGTGACGGTCGCGCCTTGGTTGTAGGCGGAGGTGACGACGAGGTCGGTGGGTTGGTAGCCGGTGGCGAGGAGTTCCGAGAGGTCGAGGTAGTAGCGGAAGGAGAGGAAGTCGGACGCGCCGGCCGGGAAGGCGGAGCGGTTGTTCAGGAGGGCGCGGATCTCGGTGAAGTTCGAGTTCTGCTGGTTGATGCTGGCCTCGACGAAGAACTCGTCGTCGGGGAGTTCCGTCGGCGGAAAATTCGCGAGTGGGTTGCCGCCGTGGATTTGGCGGAGTCGGGCGAGGGCGCCGGTGAAGCCGGCGTTGTAATCGAGGGCGACTTCGTTGGTGATGAAGTTCGTGCGGTCGTCGACGTAGGCGGTGTCGGAGGCGGAGGAGGGTCCGCCGACGAGGGCGCCGTAGAGGATGTGGCGGTTGTCGGTGGGGTTGGTGATCGAGTTCGCCCAGGAGCCGTGGGCGGTGCGGTGGTGGGGATTGATGGGAGGATTGTTGCCGAAGCCGACGACGTAGGAGCGGTTGGCGGGGTTGTCGCCGAGGGCGTAGTCGACCTGGCGCTTGGCAAAGTCGGCGTAGCGGGTGCCGACGTCGCGGACGCGGTCGGCGTAGAGGCCGGCGAGGAAGGCGGTGGTGGTGGCGTAGCGGAGGGATCCCCACTGGGCGAGCCAGGCGAGGCCGCCGGGCGTGTAGGTGACGCGGGCACCGTTGTCGCCGGTGGTCCAATAGTTCAGGAAGCGCTCGGTCATCGTCTTGTAAACGGGTTTGCCGGTGAGTTGGGCGAGGAGGAGGGCGGCACCGTAGCCTTTGTCGTCCCAGTTGTGGGTCCAACGCGGGGTGGCGGTCGCGAATTTTTGCGTGAAGAGGGATTCGGCGGCCTGGAGGTAGGGGGCTTCGCCGGTGGCGCGGTGAAGCCAGACGGCGGCCCAGAGGAGTTCGTCGTCGTAGCCGGAGTAGGAATTGTAGTAGGCCGCGGCGTCGGGGATTGCCGCCGTGTAGGTGCCGCGGTGGGTATCGGCGAAAGTGTAGAGCTGGCGGGCGCGGGCGAGGAGCGTGGCGGCGTAGGTCGGATCGTCATTGCGGAAGAGCATCGAGGAGGCGGCGAGGGCGGCGGCGGCTTCGCCGGCGATCTCGGTGCCGGGTTTTTGCGCGGTGATCGCGTAGGCCGGGCGGGCCATCGTCATCGTCTCGGCCGGTCCCCAGTAGGCGTGGTCGAGACCGCCGTTGCCGACCTGACCGTAGAGGACGTTGGGGGCGGGGTTGGCCTCGAGGATCCAGTCGGTGCCCCAGCGGACGGTGGCGAGGAGCGCGTCGCGCTCGGTGCCGTAGCCAGCGGGGTATTCGATGCCGCCCCACGCGAGGAGGGTGAGCGAGCCGAACATGGGGAGGGCGAATTTGACGTGATCGCCGGCGTCGTAGTAGCCACCGGTGAGGTCGACGCCGACGTCGGAGCCGTCGCCAAGGGCGGAGTCACCGCGCCAGACGACGCGGGTGTCGGCGGGAAGAGCACCGGAACGTTGGGCTTCGTAGAAGTAGAGGGATTTCTGGAGGACTTCGCCGTAGTTGAAGCTGCCCGGGGTGGGAGTTGGCGTTGGTGTGGGCGTTGGTGTGGGCGTCGGAGTGGGCGTCGGAGTGGGAGTTGGGGTGGGAGTGGGAGTGGGCGTTGGCGTCGGAGTGGGAGTGGGAGTGGGAGTGGGAGTTGGCGTTGGCGTTGGCGTTGGCGTTGGCGTTGGCGTTGGGTTTGGAACGGCGCCGCTGGAGGAGAAGGCGAAGTTCGTGGGCGAGGTGCGGAGGTTCCCGGCGGAGCCGATGAACCCGAAGGAAACGGTGGCACCGGGTCGGATGTCGCGGTTCCAGGAAAAGGTCTTGGCGTTGAAGCGGAAGGTGGAGCCGGACTGGGACGCGATGCGGGCGTTCCAGACGTTCGCGATGGTTCGAGGCAGGTCGAAGGAGACGTTCCAAGCGCGGAGTGTGGTCGAGGTGAGGTTCTTCACGGACACCTGTCCTTCGAAGCCGCCACCCCAGTCGTTGTTAACGGTGAAGGTGACGAGTGCGGACCCAAGATTGACGGTCGTGTTCGGTGAGCCGGGAATTGGCGTGGGAGTTGGAGTCGGAGTCGGAGTTGGAGTTGGAGTCGGAGTTGGAGTCGGCGTGGGAGTTGGAGTTGGAGTTGGAGTTGGAGTCGGCGTGGGAGTTGGCGTGGGAGTTGGAGTCGGAGTTGGAACCGGTGTTGGGTTTGGCGTGGGACTCGGAGAGGGAGCGGGCGTCGGAGTCGGAGTGGGCGCTCCGGCGGAGAGGAGTCGGACGTTGGTGGGTTGGAGGTTCCCGTCGCCGCCGGCGGCTTGGAACCCGAACGCAAACGAGCCATGGGCGGCGACGTTGCCGTTCCAACTGGCGTTGCGAACCGTGTAGGTGTCGCCGACGTGGGAGACGATCACGGCGTCCCAGAGATTGACGATGTCGCGGGGCAGATCGAACTGCAGCGTCCAGCCGTTGAGCGGCGAGTGAGTGGGATTTTCGGTCGTGATGCGTCCGACGAAGCCGCTGCCCCAGTCGCTGGTGATTTCGAGCGTCGAAAGGGTCGTCTGTGGAGTCGGCTGCGGCGTGGGGGTTGGGGCGGGAGTGGGAGTTGGCGTGGGGTTGGTCCCGGATCCCGAGAAGAGGAGGTCACTGGTGGAAAAGAAGGCTTCGCCGGCGGGGTCGATGCGCTGCCAGATGACGTAGAGGACGTGATGACCAGTCCGTTGCGGGAATTGGGCGGTGAAGCGGTAGTTGGCTCCTTCAAGGCGGAGGTCGGTCGGGTCGGGGAGCCGTTGGAGGTCGGACCACTTGATGGGCTGGGTCGGATCGTAGCCGGGTTTGGTGAGGTAGAGTTCGAAGGTGGAAGGTTCGTGCGGGGTGGGGGCGAAGAACGTGCAGGCGTAGGGGCCGGGGGCGACGGGGGTGGTCGGCCAATCGGTGCGGGCGAGGTTGAGGCCGGCGTATTTGGCGCGACCGACGCCGGGGAGCTGGCCATCGGGGATGCGGGTCTGGTAATCGCGGCCGGGAAACAGGCCGTTGACCTCGTGCCAATCGTAGAAGGCCTGGGTGCCGGCGGCGGCGATGGCCGCGGCGTGGGCGGGGTTGTCGGGGGACTGGGGATTGCCGAGGAAGACGGCGTAGGATCGACTGAGCGGATCGGCCATGGAGCCGTGCGCCGAGGCTGAATGGATGGACGCGAGGGAGAAAATTGCGAGCGAGAGGAAGGAGGCGGAACGGAGGTTAGCGAATCGCATTCGCCAATGGTTGCAGCGAACGAAACGAATGTATCTTTAAATTCGACGAATCGGGCAAAAAAATCGCCGAATCGGGCCGTTGACGTCGCTTGTTCGCCGCGGGCGTGAGTAGTGTCGCGCGATGCTGGCGTGGCGTTCGGATCAAACCGGGAATTTCTGGCGGTGGAACGCGCTGGCCTGGGGTGGATTTGCGATGGCGGCGTTTTTGATCCGCGTGTTGTTGTTCAAGAGTTGGGGCGAGGCGCTGTCCTTCACGTTGCTGCTGGAACCGGCGGCATTTGTTTTGTCCGGCGCACTGAACAGGATCTATCGGCGGTCGTCGCTGCGGAAGCCCTTCGGCGTGCCAACGGCGGCACTGATTGTCGGGGTGAGCCTGGCGGCCGGGTTGTTCGTGACGGTGCTGGCACTGATCTGGTCGGATTTGACGGGGCAGACGCCGACAAACTGGTCGCCGCGCGAGGAATGGCTGCTGCGGTTGGTCTTTAGCTGGTTCGCGTTTCTGGCGTGGAGTCTGGCGTTTTTCGCGCGGCGTTCGACGCGGCTGGCGGATCGGGCGATGGAGCAGGCGGAGCGGACGGAACTGGATCTGCTGAGGTCGCAACTGGATCCACATTTTCTCTTTAATTCGCTCAACAACATCGCGGCGGAGATCCCGAATCAACCGGCGGTCGCGGAGGAGATGGTGCACGAGCTGTCTGATTATCTGCGGTATTCGTTGGATCAGCGCCATCGGTTGGTGACCCCGCTGGCGACGGAGATCGACGCGATGGTGGCGTTTCTGCGGATCGAGCAGGCGCGCTACGGGGATTGGATGGAGGCCGTGATCGAGGTCGAGACGGCGGCGAGGGATCGGACGGTGCCGAGTTTCCTACTGCAGCCGCTGATCGAGAACGCGGTGAAGCACGGTCTGGCGGCGGAGCGCTGCGAGGTGAAGGTCGTGGCGGGTTGCGCGGGCGAGCGGTTGCGGATCGAGGTGTCGAATCCGGGGCGGCTCCCGGCGACGTTGGAGGTGCGGGAGGGGGTGGGGCTGGAGACGCTGCGGCGGCGGCTGGAACTGCATTATCCGGGCCGGTCGGGATTCGAGCTGAGTCAATCCGATGGCGTGGTGACAGCTTCGTTGAGCTTGGAGGGCGAGCCGTGCTTCGGGTGATGCTGGTGGATGACGAGCGGCTGGCGCGGCAGGCGCTCCGGCGGGCGTTGGCGACGTTTCCGGACGTGGAAGTCGTGGCGGAGGCGGACGGGGTCGCGGCGGCTGGCGAGGCTTTGGATCGGGAGAAGCCGGACGGGATCTTTCTGGACGTGCAGATGCCGGGGGCGGACGGGTTCCGGTTGCTCGAGGGGCGGAAGGAGGGGCCGAAGGTCGTCTTCGTGACGGCGCACGCCGAGCACGCGGTGCGGGCTTTCGTGGTGGACGCGGTCGATTATTTGTTGAAGCCCGTTCGGGTCGCGCGGCTGGGGGTGGCGGTGGAGCGGCTGCGGGCGGCCTGCGGGGCGGACGGGGATTGGCCGGGCGGTTACGTTGCGGACGATCGCATCTGTCTGCGGCTCCCGGGGCGGACGGTCGTGGCAGCCGTGGACCGGATCGTGGCGCTGCGTGCTGAGGGGGATTACACGCGGGTGTTCGTCGCGGGAGAACCTCCGCTGCTGGTGGGTCAAGTGCTGGGGCGCTACGAACGGGCGTTACCGGTGGATCGATTCGTGCGGGTGGATCGGTCGCTGATGGTGAACCGGGGGGCGGTCGCGCGGTGGCGGCGGGTGTCGCGGGACGAGGGCCTGCTTTGGCTGACGGGGATGGCCGAGCCGGTGCGATTGGGGCGGGCGGCGCAGGGGCGGTTGCGCGCGGCGTTGGCGGCGGGCGGGCGGGCGGGGTCGGCGCTTTGACCTGCCGACGGGCCGTTCGGACTTGATCTCTTGTGGGTTCGCGGGCAATTTTCCGGGTTCTTATGGCTACCAAAACGACGACTCGCAGCGCGGCGAAAGCAGCTCCCGATCGGGGGGAGAAGATGAACGGGGCCGACATTCTCGTCAGCTGCCTCGAGCGCGAGGGCGTGGACGTCATTTTCGCCTACCCCGGCGGCTGCTCGATGCCGATCCACCAATCGCTCACGCGGTCGAAGAAAATCCGCACCATCCTCCCGCGCCACGAGCAGGGCGGAGTTTTCGCCGCCGAGGCCTACGGTCGGGCGACCGGGCGGGCGGGTGTGTGCATGGCGACGTCGGGGCCGGGCGCGACGAATCTGGTGACGGGCATCGCGGACGCGTTCATGGACTCCGTGCCGATGGTCGTGGTGACGGGCCAGGTGCCGCAGGAGATGATCGGGCGCGGGGCTTTTCAGGAGACGGATTTCTTCGGGATGACGCTGCCGGTGGTGAAGCACAGCTACCTGGTGATGGACATCAACGATATTCCGCGGATCATCAAGGAAGCGTTTTACATCGCGGAGAGCGGGCGGCCGGGTCCGGTGGTCGTGGACATTCCGAAGAACATTCAGAACGGATTCGCGCAGCCGATTTATCCAAAATCGATCGCGTTCCGCGGATACGACGTGGACAAGAGGGCCGACGACGTGGCGCTCAACGAGATGATCGGGATGATCACGACGGCGGAGCGGCCGATGATCTATTGCGGCGGCGGTGTGATTTCGGGCAACGCGTCCGAGGAGTTGCTGGAATTCGCCGAGCGGACGCAGATCCCGGTGGCGACGACACTCATGGGCATCGGGAGTTTTCCGGAGAGTCATCCGTTGTCGCTGAAGTGGCTCGGGATGCACGGGACCGTCTACGCGAACAACGCGGTGAACGAGGCCGACATTCTCCTCGCGATCGGCGTGCGCTTCGACGACCGGGTGACCGGCAAGGTCGAGAAATTCTGCGAGCACGGGACGATCGTCCACATCGACATCGACAACTCGGAGCTGAACAAGAACAAGACCGTCAAGCTGCCGATCCTCAGCGATCTCAAATACGCGCTCGGGCGGGCCAATCAGATGCTCGACAAGGCGGGATTCAAGCGGTCTTCGAAGAAGGACCACCTTTACCCCGCGTGGCGGAAACAGATCGCGCAGTGGAAGGCCGACAATCCTTTCAAATTCAAGGACACGCCCGACGTGATCCAGCCGCAGTCGGTGATCAAGCTGCTCTGCGAGATGACGAAGGGTGAAGCGATCATCACGACCGGGGTGGGCCAGCATCAGATGTGGGCCGCGCAGTTCTACGACTTCGACCGGCCGCGCAGTCTGCTGACTTCGGCGGGTCTCGGCGCGATGGGATTTGGCTATCCGGCGGCGCTCGGCGCGAAGGTGGCCTGCCCGGACCGGCAGGTGATCGACATCGACGGTGACGGTTCCTTCCTCATGAACGTGCAGGAGCTGGCGACGGCGCACGTCGAGGGGATCGCGGCGAAGGCGATCATTCTCAACAATCAGCACCTTGGCATGGTGGTGCAGTGGGAGGATCGGTTCTACGGCAGCAACCGCGGGCACACGTTCCTGGGTGATCCGAAGGACACCAAGCGGATCTACCCCGACTACGTGACGATCTGCGAGGGCTTCGGCGTGAAGGTCGAGCGGGTGAGTCACAAGAAGGACCTGCGTGGCGCGATCCAGCGGATGCTCGATTCCGACGAGGCCTACGTGCTCGACGTGACGGTGCCTTACACGGAGCACGTGCTGCCGATGATCCCGACGGGGAAGACTTACCGGGATATCATTACGGAGTAACTTGTCTGGATCCGAGGGCGAGGAACCACCGATGGGTTACGGATTCACACGAATGGACACTGATTTTTTATGAACATTGGAATTGTTGGCTGCGGAAATATCTCGACGGCCTATTTGGAAGCTGGTCGGCGGTTTTCGAATTTGAACTTTGCGGCGGTGGCCGATCTGGACTCCGAGCGGGCGAAGGCTCAGGCGGAGAAATTCGGGATCGCGGCGGCGGAGAGTCCGGCGGAGCTGCTGACCGATCCGAACATCGACATCGTTCTCAATCTCACGATTCCGGCGGCGCACGTGACGGTGGGGTGTGGCGCGCTCGAAGCGGGGAAGCACGTTTACAGCGAGAAGCCGATCGCGCTGAACGTCGGCGAGGCGGGGCGTCTACTCGAGGCGGCGGCTTCGGCGGGGCGGCGGATTGGATCGGCACCGGACACGTTTTTGGGAGCTTCCGGCCAGACGGCGCGACGACTGATCGACGAAGGCGTGATCGGGACTCCCGTCGCGGCGACGGCGTTCATGACGAGCCGCGGCATGGAGCACTGGCATCCGAATCCGGAGAACTTCTACCTGGATGGCGGGGGGCCGATGCTCGACATGGGGCCCTACTATTTGACCAGCCTCGTGAATTTGCTGGGACCGGCGCGGCGGGTCTGCGGGATGACGCGACGGAGCTTCGAGACGCGCCGGGTGACGGCAGCGGACGTCGAGCCGCGGGACTTCCCGGTGAAGACTCCGACGCACCACGCGGGAACGGTCGAATTCGCCAACGGGGCGATTGCGACCGTGATCATGAGCTTCGACATTCACTCGGCTTCGCTGCCGCACATCGAAATCTACGGGAGCGAGGGGACGCTGTTCGTTCCCGACCCGAATGCTTTCGGCGGCGAGGTGTGGGTGCAGCTTGGCAACGGCGAACGGGAAAAAGCCGAGTCGGTCCATTCCTACGACTCGAACAGTCGTTCGCTCGGGTTGGCCGACTTGGTCGATGCGATCGAGAAGGATCGACCGCACCGGTGCTCCGGCGAACTTGCGCACCACGTGCTCGAAGTGATGCGGGCTTTCGAGGCTTCGAGCGACGCGGGGTCGTTTGTCGAACTTGCGACGGCGGCGGATCGGCCCGCGGCGATGCAGCCGGGCTTGGTCGATGGTGAAGTGGCCTGAGACCGAGTGGTGGGGTGAATCGGTGGCGATCGATCGTGGGGTGAGCATCCCGTCGGATGCCAAGCCGACCTTCGCGCAAGCTGGGAGCCTGCGTTACTTTGGCGCGGGTTGGCTGGCTCGGATGGGTGGATGGCCTCCGCGAGGCCGACGAAGACGGGGGTGGGACGCCCCCGCGCTTGAATTGAGCGGGCGTGACGCCCTCTCGCCGCTGAACTGATCGAATCAGCCAGCTGGTTGGAAGGTGCTCTAACCCGGAGGATTTTCCGGCTGTGAGGGGCGGGCTTGGTCGGCGATTTTTTCCTCCTGGGGGCCGCCCAAGTTGGAGCGGGTGACGGGGGCTTCGTCCCGGTCGTCGCCGCGACCCGCCGCGGCGGTGCCTTTGCCGGAGAGAGCGGGCAGGACGGCCACGACGATGGCGATGATGAGCAGGAGGGCGATGGCGGTGAGGATGTAACCCACGTTAACTGCCCTCCGGGTGGCCCGACTTGGTGCGGGTGTCGTGGTCGGCTTCGTCGAGGCCTTCGCGGACGAGGTCGGCGCTGTCGTTGTGGTCTTCGTTCTCGAGGAATTGGTTGGCCGTCTTGTGACCGGTGGTCCCGGGTGGGTCGAGATCGGTCTCGGCGGCAATTCCGTCGCCGGGCTCGGGGGTTTCGCCGCTGTCCTCGGCGGGGACGTGGAGTTCGCGGCGGGCGTGGTCGAAGTCGACTTCGTTGGGCTCGGTGCGACCGTCGCCGGTGGCGAGTTCGCGGGCGCGGTTTTCGACGTCGGCGTCGCTGATTTCGCCGACGCCGGATCCGGAGACTTCGATGCGTTGGTTGGGTGAATTCATGGTTAGAAGGATTCGTCTGTCGGTGGCAAAGTGGACGCCGCGGGGCGGGGCGGGGGTGATGAATTCATTGCCGCCCGGCGCGATGGGCGTGCTACCTTCGCACCGATGACGCCGGACGAGATGCTGGATGAACGGGAGGCGGACAACGCTTCGGAGGGAGGATTGCGCATCGTGGGGATGGGCGGTTCGGCGGGATCGTTGCCGGCTTTGCAGAAATTTTTCGAGTGCGCGGGGGCCGAGAGCGGTTTCGCTTACATCGTGGTGGTGCATTTGTCGCCGGAGCACGACAGCATCCTGGCGGAGATCCTGCAGCGGTCGACGACGATGCCGGTGGAGCAGATCCGGGGGAGGGTGCGGGTGGAGGCGGACCGGGTCTACGTGATTCCACCGGGGAAGCGGCTGTCGATGGTGGACGGTCACCTGCAGCTGATGGAAGGGGCCGAGCTGAGTCAGCGCCGATACGTGGTGGATCATTTTTTCCGAACGTTGGCCGAGACGCACGGGGAACGCGTGACGGCGATCGTGCTGTCGGGGTCGGACGGGGATGGGGCGAATGGGTTGAAGCGGGTGAAGGAGCGCGGAGGGTTGACGATCGGGCAGGATCCGGTGGAGGCGGAGCAGGATGGGATGCCGCGGTCGGCGATCGAAACGGGGATGGTGGATTGGGTGCTGCCGGTGCGCGAGATGCCGGAGCGGCTGGTGGAGTATTGGTCGAACGCGGCGCGGGTGAAGTTGCCGCTGCCGGTGGCGGAGTCGAAGCGGGCGGCGTCGGACGACCGGGATCACGAGACGGCGCTTCGGGATGTGCTGGCGCATCTGCGGGTGAAGACGGGGCATGAGTTCAGCGGCTACAAACGGGCGACGGTGCTGCGGCGGATCGGGCGGCGGATGCAGGTGTGCGGGGTGCAGACGCTGGACGATTATTTGGGTTTCATGCGGAAGCACGCGGGGGAGACGGGGGCGCTGTTGCAGGATTTACTGATCAGCGTGACGAATTTTTTCCGGGACGTGGGGGCGTTCGAGGCGCTGGCGGCGGACCTGCCGCGGTTGTTCGAAGGGAAGGGGCCGGGCGATCACGTGCGGGTGTGGGTGCCGGCGTGCGCGACGGGCGAGGAGGCTTATTCCGTGGCGATGTTGTTGTGTGAGCACGCGGCGACGCTGGACGCGCCGCCGGGGATCCAGGTGTTCGCGACGGATCTGGACGAGCAGGCGATCGAGACCGCGCGGGCGGCGATGTATCTGGACACGATCCAGGCCGACGTGTCGGAGGGCCGGCTAAAGCGGTTTTTCGTCCGCGAGCACCGGGGGTATCGGGTGAAGCGGGAACTGCGGGAGGTGGTGCTCTTCGCGCTGCATGATTTGTTGAAGGACGCGCCGTTTTCGCAGTTGGATCTGGTGTCGTGCCGGAATCTGCTCATTTACCTGAGTCGCGGGTCGCAGGAGCGGGTCTTCGACGTATTCCACTTCGCGTTGCGCGGCGAGGGGCGGTTGTTTCTGAGTATTTCGGAGTCGGCGGAGGAGGCGACGGCGCTGTTCGCGCCGCTCGACAAGAAGCATCGACTGTATCGGCGGCTGGCGATCTCCCGGACGAATCTTCCGGTGCCGACGGGGGCGCCGACGTTGTCGCAAATGTTCGAACGCCAGAGTGGCGGGCTGCCGTCGAGGCGGGATTACGAGGATCGGGAGAGCGCTCCGGCTTCGGTGGTGCCGGATGGGATGACGGACGCCAAGTGGGCGGACGTGCATTTTCAATTGATCGAGCGTCTGGGTCCGCCGTCGCTGTTGGTGGACGAGAATTACGAAATCCTCCACATGTCGAAATCGGTGGGGCGTTTCCTGCAATTTTCGAGCGGGGAGCCGACGGCGAATCTGCTGCGGGTCGTGAACGAGGGGTTGCGGGCGGAGCTGAGGGTGGCGCTCTACCAGGCCACGAAGACGGGGACTTCGGTGGATGTCGCGGGGGTGCGGATGGCGGTGGCGGGGGAGACGCGGGTGGTGGACATCGGGGTGAGGCCGGCGCAGGACCTGGTGGCGGCTCTTCTTTTGGTGGTGTTTCGGGAGCGGGAGGACGGACACCCGGGGGGCGATACGCCGGGGGCGGCTCTGGCGGCGTCCGGGGAAAGCGATCTGGTGAGTCAGCTCGAGGAAGAAGTCGAGCTGGTGAAGCGGCGACTGCGCGAATCGGGGGAAAACAATGAAGCGCAGACCGAAGAGCTGAAAGCGTCGAACGAAGAGCTGCAGGCGATGAACGAGGAGCTGCGGTCGGCGACCGAGGAGCTCGAGACGGGCCGCGAGGAGTTGCAGTCGATCAACGAGGAGCTGACGACGGTGAATCAGGAACTGAAGAGCAAGGTCGACGAGCTGGGCCGCTCGAACAACGACCTGCAGAATCTGATGGCGTCGACGGACATCGCGACGATCTTCCTCGACCGGGAACTGCGGATCAAGCGTTACACGCCAAGCGCGGTGTCGATTTTCCGGCTGATTCCGGGGGATTTAAACCGGCCGTTGTCGGACCTGACGCACCGACTGGATTACGCGGACCTCAGCGGGGACGCCGCGCAGGTGCTGGAGCGATTGACGCCGGTCGAGCGGGAGGTGCGGGACGCGGATGGGCGTTGGTTTCTGGCGAGGGTGCTGCCGTATCGGACGATGGAGGACCGGATCTCGGGCGTGGTGCTGACGTTCATCGATCTCACGGGGCGGCGGAAGGCGGAGGAGGAGACGCGGGCGACGGCCGAGCGGTTGCGCCTCGTGATCGAGAACGCGCGGGATTACGCGATCTTCACGACGGACGCGGAGCGTCGGATCACGAGCTGGAGCGCGGGGGCGGAAACCATCCTGGGCTACCGGGAGGCGGAGGTTCTGGGTTCGCCGATCGACCTGATCTTCACCAAAGAGGACTGTGAGCTGGGCATTCCCGGAAGGGAGGTGGAGGCGGCCCGGGAGCGCGGCTGCGCGAGCGACGAGCGCTGGCACGAGCGGAAGAGTGGGGAGCGTTTCTGGGCGAGTGGGTCGCTGATGCCGATGCGACGCGGCGACGGGCACCTGATCGGATTCGTTAAAATTCTGCGCGACCGCACGGAGGCGCGGGAAGTGGGGGAAGCCCTGCGCCGGAGCCGGGAGGAATTGCTGGAGGCCGTCGTGGCCAGCGAGCAAGCGCGGACGGAGGTGGAGGTGGCCGGTAAAGCCAAGGACCATTTCCTGGCGGTGCTTTCGCACGAATTACGAACGCCGCTGACCCCAATCGTGATGGCGGTCGAGACTTTGTCGCGGCGGAAGGATTTGCCGGACGACGTGCGCGAGGCGTTTGTGATGATCAAACGGAACGTGCGGATCGAAGCGGACTTCATCGACGACTTGCTCGACGTCACTCGGATCGGGAATGGGAAGCTCGAAATCCGGCGCGAACCGGTGGATCTGGCCGAAGCGACGCGGTCGGCGATCGAAATCTCTCGACCGGACATCGAGGCCAAGGACCAGCGAATGACCGTGGAAATCGAGCCGACCCGTGGGGACTATGTGGGCGACTCGGCCCGCCTGCAGCAGGCGATCTGGAATCTCATCAAGAACGCGTCGAAGTTCTCGCCGAGCGGCGGTGAAATCCGAATCGCCCTACGGGCGAGAGCTTCGGACGTGAAGATCGAGGTTGGGGACGATGGGATCGGGATCGAGCCTGCGGCTCTGGAATCCGTCTTCGATCCATTCACGCAGGGAGGTGCCGAAGTGACGAAAGAATACGGCGGCCTGGGACTGGGTTTGGCGATTGCCAAGGCCACGGTCGAGGCGCACGGTGGGAGCGTCGAAGCCGCGAGCGCGGGTGTCGGAAAGGGCGCCACCTTTACCGTGATGCTGCCTGGGGGCGCGGCAGCTTAGTCCGAGATCTCGGTGGCCTCGGCACCGCCGACGTTGCGGTTATCGATCACCGGCGTTGACGGCGTCGATGACCGCGGGGCTTCCGAATCGTCCACCGACGTCGCGCTGCGACCGATCCGGGTGAGGAGAAAAACGGACGCCGGGAATCCTGATTTCACCGGGTTTCTCGAGGCCCCTCCGAGAAGGAAGGCCTTCGCGCTACCAAAGTTTGAGGTGTTCGGCGACGTTCGCGAACCGATCGGCGAAGCTGAACTCCGGGCGGATCCGGGGCGGCAAGTGCGACGCGACGCGGCGGGTCGCCTGCTTGGTGTTCCGCTGGGCGGAGCGGAACGATCGGCGGGCGGCGTTTCGAAGGGTTGGCTGCGGGGCGGTTGCCCGCGTCGCGGCGGCACCAATGAGGATGCCCAGAAGGAGAAGGGTGCCGGAGATGAGCCAGACGTGGTCTTTGGCGGTCTCGGTCACGCAACAACCAGCGGCTTCGATTTTTTCGGAAATCTCGGGGGCGGCGTGGTCGGCGGCGAGTGGGTCGGATTGGGTGGTCGGATCAGTCATTTTGAAAATAGTTTGTGTGCGAGGATCGGAAGCGGGGGCGGCGTCGGATGTCTGTGGTGCGACGATTTTGGCAAATCAATGGGTTCGTCCGTCGTCCGAGCGGGACTCTTCGACGCGTTCGTCGGTCTCCCCGGGCTGACTGAAACCGGCTTTCTGCTCGGCGGACATGTCGGTCCGCTGAGGGATGGGGTCCTCGGAAATGGGATCGAGGCGCTCGGGGTTCTGGGCTTCGAGGGGAGTCGACGGAGGATTTTTGGCGAGAGGTTCTTTGGTGTGGCGTTGCATGTCGGGAGTTCGGGGTTGGCCGCGTTTTTGGTTCCTTCCCTGGCGGCTGGCTGGTGCCGGGCCGCGGCGTGGATTGGGAAATATGGTTCACGCGAAATGTCGGATTCAGGTCGGGGCAAAGTCCTTGCGATTTCCGTCGGATCGGTCGATATACGGCGGCTTTTCCATGGATGAAATCGACGAAGAGTTGGTCGCGAAGGTTCTGAGCGAATACGTAGTGGGGTCTTTGGCGCTTGGGGTCTACGACCCGCACCAGCCGGTGCGGCGGAGGGTGGACGTGGCGTCTTTCGACGTCGAGTTTCTGGACATCGCCGAGGACGGGACGGTGTGTGGGGCCGGGCCCGTGATGCTTCAAACGGAGGGTGGCGACAGTGAGCACCATCTGCGGGTGACGGCACCGATGGTGGCACTGGACGGGGGCGAGTGTCGGGTCGCGGAGGATGCCGTCGTGCGGGCGACCTACATCGTGCTGGTGAATCCGGAGAATGGTTCCTGCAAGGAGACGGCCGCTTTGGCGAACGCCTAGGGGTTACCGCTCCTTGAAAAGCTTCGGCGGATGAAGCGCGCCGTCTCTTGAAGATTACTCGCCGAGTTGGCCCTTCAGGATCTCCAGGAAGCCTTGGAGGCGGGTGACGACGTCGAGCTCTTGAAGGAGGGCTTGGCGGGCTTCGGCGTCCGGGATGAGGGTCGAGCAGACGGCGTCGCTGAGGGCCTCCGGGGACTTCGCTTGCTCCAGAAAGGCTTCGAAGTGCCTGGGGAGTTCGTAGCCCTGGTCCGAGAGGCCGCGGCAGACGTCGCGGACGGTGTGGGCAAGCTCTTCGGCCTCGGGGTCGTGGGTGTTGCGGGATTCCAGGCGCTCGATGCGGGCGACGCGGTAGGGCTCGGTCTGCAACCATTCGGTGAACCGGATGCGGGCGATACCGTGGAGGATGAGGTGTGAAGTGCCATCGACGTTGCGGACGCAGGCGCGGACGAGGCCGGCTCCGCCAATTCCGTGGACCTCCTCGTCGCCGTAGCGCTGCATGGCGACCGCGAAAACGCGCTCGTCTTCGAGCGAATTCGCGAGCATGTCGCGGTAGCGGGGTTCGAAAATGTAGAGCGGAAGCAGAGCGCCCGGGAAGAGGATCGTCCCGGGCAGCGCGATCACGCCGACCGTGTCCGGCAGGTTAATCTCGGTCATTGTCGCGTCCACGCCTTTAGTTACGCACCTGCCCGCCGAGCCGTTTGCTTTTCCTTTCGGATTTGCCGTCGGGCGGGGCGTGGATTATGAAGACCGCATGACTTCCGGCAATCCGACGCTCAATAGTGGCACTTTTGAAAAAATTTCCGTCCGGCAGGGTCCGGCGATGACCGTTTCGGGCACGGTCTCCAAGACCGGCATTCTGCTGGCGCTGGTTGTCCTCGGAGCGACCTTCACGTGGAATCTGGAGGGGCCGCTGGCGGCGCCGCTGATGTGGGGCGGTGCGATTGGCGGCTTGATCGTGGCGCTGGTCACGATTTTCAAAAAAGAGTGGGCTCCGATCACGGCACCGATTTACGGGCTGCTGCAGGGGCTCTTCCTGGGCGGGATTTCGGCGATGTATAATCAGCAGTTCCAAGGAATCGTGCTGCAGGCGGTGATGCTGACCTTCGGCGTGATGGCGATGATGCTGTTCCTGTATCAAAGCGGAATCATCAAGGTGACCGAGAAATTCCGGATGGGCGTGGTCGCGGCGACGGGCGGCGTTTTCCTGGTCTACATCGTGACGTTCGTGCTGGGATTCTTCGGCGTTCAGGTGCCGTTCATTCACGGAAGTGGAATGATGGGAATCGGGTTCAGCTTGTTGGTGGTCGGGATCGCGGCGCTGAATCTGGTGATGGATTTCGACTCGGTCGACCGGGGTGTCGCGGCGGGCGCGCCACGCTTCATGGAGTGGTATTGCGCGTTTGGCCTGATGGTGACGCTGATCTGGCTCTACCTCGAAATGCTGCGGCTCTTGAGCAAACTGCAGCGGCGGTGAGGTGGCACGTCGCGCGCGAGCGCTCGTGCGTGATTGGCGACTCGTGAATGGTGAATGGTGGAGCTTGACCGGGGGAGCGTCGTGACCTCGGCTTCCACCGGGGCGTCTTACTTCCCGTTGACGGACTTGAAGTCGGTCGCGACGACGGTGATCTCGGTCTCCTCGGTGGCCGGGATGCCGTGGCAGAGCATCTTGGTGTAGGGGCCGCAGACGACGTCGCTTCCGCAGTAGAGGTCTCGCCGATTTTCCAGCGTGGTGCAGGAGGCAAGGCAGAGCGTGACGAAGGACAGGCTGAGGAGGGCGGGTTTCACGGGGGAAGCTAAATCCGGTTCCGTGGGTCGTGTAAATTCAAAAACACCCGGGGTGAACGCTCGGAGGTGTGATCGGGAGCCCGCGCTGACCGGAAGGAGAGTCTCGCGAACGGCGGCAACGTCTGACCGAGGGGGCATTGCGACGCGGCCGACTTATCCGTGGGAGTGGGAATCGCCGCGATTTAACGGCCGGCGGCATCGGGTCTCCCATCTCATCCGAGCGCCCTTCGGGCCCTTCTCCCCTCCCAGATCTTCGCGGCGTCGACCGATAAAACGAAACGGCCGTTACGTTTTATCGGGAGCGGATTCTTCCGCTGGGTCGCCGCTCTCCGGCCCGGGACCCCTGGATCCGGGGTCCTTCCGACGGGCGGGCTCCGGCTTGCCAGCGGCAAGACGCGGCCCCCCCGAGGCTTTCGCCGCCAATTCGTTCCCTGTAAAATGTGACGGCCGTCACATTTTACAGGGAATCGGGGAAGCTGGGGCGCTTTGTCGCAGACGCCGAGCGTAGCCGGAGGTTTGCTTCGCCGCGTGGGCGGTCATTGGCCACCCGCGTCGGCCTCGCCTGCGGCTCGACACGTGCTGGCGCTTTGGTCGCAATTGCACTCCCTCCTTCCGGCCCGGCTCTGGACGCGCTTTCAACCACGCCCTGAGATCGGAGATGAAAGTTGATCCGGCCCGGGCGGGCGTGCAATCTCACGCGCCCGATGTCGCTCGCGTATTACGTCCACGATCTGAGTCCGTTTTTGATTCGGCTGACCGACTCGATTGGCCTGCGCTGGTATGGGCTGGCCTACGTGGCGGCGTTCGTGGTGGGGATCTCGGTGTATCGGTGGCTGGCGAAGAAGGGTTACTCGGACCTGGCGCCGGAAAAGGTGAGCGATTTCATCATTTGGGGGGCGATGTTCGGGGTGCTGCTGGGGGGGCGGCTGGGTTACATGCTGCTCTACAATTTCGACGCGCTGGTGGCGGATCCGATGAGCCTCTTCAAGGTGTGGGACGGCGGGATGGCGAGCCACGGTGGGATCGTCGGGATGTCGCTCTACACGCTGTGGTATTCGCGGCGGCACGAGGTCAGCTGGCGCAATCTGGGGGACAATCTGGTGGTGGTCGTGCCGCTCGGACTCTTCTTCGGGCGGGTGGCGAATTTCATCAACGGCGAGCTCTACGGGCGGATCACTTCGGTCGCGTGGGCGGTGCAGTTTCCCAAGGAATTGTATTCGGCGGACCTGCCCGACGCGGCGCGGCGGGAGATCGTGCGCGGAGCGGTGGCGATCAATCCAAATTGGACGACGGTCGACGTGATCGAACCAGCGAGCCGGACTTCGGCGGCGTTGAGAGAAGTGCTGGCGGGTGGCCTGGCGCCGCGGCATCCTTCGCAACTCTATGAGGCGGCGTTGGAGGGCTTGGTGCTCTTCGTGCTGTTGTGGGTGCTGCGGACGATGGTGAAGACGCGCGATGGGGTGGTGACGGGTGCGTTTTTCGTGGCTTACGCCGTGCTGCGGATCGTGGGTGAGGCGTTTCGCGAGCCGGATGCGGCGCTGACGTGGGGGCTGACGCGTGGGCAGTTCTTGTCGCTGTTTTTGGTGCTGATCGGGGCGGGGTTCTGGGTGTCGGCGTGGCTCAAGCCGCGGTGGGCTCCGCGGTGGCGGTGAGGTGAAAGGGGTGAGGCTTCGCCTCTGGGTTGGTTCGGCGATTGCAAATCGCCGCTGCTTGAAGCTGCTATCAACTACAAACTCTCAACTTCCAACCGGGACACCGGGTTCACTTCAGAAGTGGATGGCGTGGCCCTGGGTGGCGTGGGCGGCTTCCATGACGGCTTCGCTGAGGGTCGGGTGGGCGTGGATGGTGCCGCCGATCTCCTCGTAGGTCGCTTCGAGGTTCATCGCGAGGCCGAGTTCGGCGATCATCTCGGTCGCGTCGGCTCCGATGATGTGCGCGCCGATGATCTCGCCGTGTTCTTCGCCGATGATGAGTTTGACGAAGCCTTCGCTGTCGCCGACGGCGAGGGCTTTGCCGGACGCCATGAACGGGAATTTGCCGACCTTGTATTTGATGCCTTGTTCCTTGGCGGCGCGCTCGGTGAGGCCGGTGCTGGCGACCTGCGGGTGGCAGTAGGTGCAGCCCGGGAAGAGGGTGACGCGCTTTGGGTCGGAGACGTCGAACATGCCTTCGACGGCCTGGATGGCTTCGTAGCTGGCGACGTGGGCGAGCCACGGGGGGCCGATGATGTCGCCGGCGGCGTAGACGCCTTTGACGTTGGTCTCGTAGCGGTCGCCGGTCTTGATCGAGCCCTTTTCGGTAAGCTCGATTTTCATTCCGCCGGGGAGCAGCGGGGAGACGCCGATGGCGACGAGGGCGATGGATGCTTCGAGCGTCTCGTCCTTCTTGCCGGAGACGGTAATTTTGACGCCTTTGTTGGTCGCTTCCGCCTTCTCGACTTTGGTGCCGGTGAGGAGTTTGATGCCCTGCTTGGTGAGGGATTTTTCGAGGGTCTGGCTGACTTCGGTGTCCTCGACGGGGAGGATATTGGGCAGCATTTCGATCACGGTGACGTTCGTGCCGAAGGCGTTGAAGAAGTAGGCGAATTCGATGCCGATCGCGCCGGCGCCGATGATGATGATGTCCTTCGGTTGCTCGGGCAGGACCATGGCCTGCTTGGAGCCGATGACGGATTTGCCGTTGAAGGGGAAGCCGGGCATCTGTCGGGTGACGACGCCGGTGGCGATGAGGATGTTCTTCGCTTCGTAGGTGGTCTGCTTGCCGTCCTTGTCGGTGACTTCGACGCTGCCCTCCTTGGGGATGGCACCTTCGCCGCGGATGTAGTCGATTTTGTTCTTCTTGAAGAGCATCTCGATACCGCCGGCCAGCTTGTCGGCGACCTTGCGGCTGCGACCGATCACCTTGCTCCAATCGAAGGTGAGGTTGTCGAACGAGAGGCCGAAATCGTCGGCGTGCTGGGTCATCGTCTGGTAGACCTCGGCGTTTTTGAGGAGGGATTTGGTCGGGATGCAGCCCCAGTTGAGGCAGGTGCCGCCGGCTCGATCCATTTCGACGCACGCGACTTTTTTACCCAACTGAGCGGCCCGAATCGCGCCAACATACCCGGCGGGACCGCCGCCAATCACTATCAAATCGTAAGATGCCATTGCGGGGAAAATGACAGGATTGCCGGGCTTTACAAGGTTCGGCGGGGGTGCGGCGGGGTGGAAATTCTGGGCGTGGTGCTCGGTTTCTGCCTCTGGGTGGATCGGGCCGAAGGTCCGATGGGCTGGATCAAATGGTGGGAGGGCGTCCCGCCCTCCTGAATTTATTAACGCGAGGACGAGACGTCCTCGCCCCGTTTGGCTGGTGGGGAGCGGAGAATTCCCTAGAGGCCGGGGAAATTTTCGGTCGCGCCTTCTTCGAATTCGCGGGGGATCTCGATGGTGGGATTCTCGGCTTTGCGGTCCCAGTAGACGCGGGCGATTTTGTCCCACGGGGTGGGTTCGTAGGGGAAGAGGGTGTCGTCGGCGAGGCGGGCGCGGAGGGCGCGGCGCATCTCTTCGGGGGTCTCGACCGTCTCGACGCCCTGCATGTTCGGCGCGGAGATCGTGAAGTTGCCGGGGAAGCTCCAATCGAATTTCACGAAGGCAAATTTCCCGAGCGCCGGGGAGTCCACGGTGTCGTCCTGCATCGAGAGGTAATAGTCGCCGTCGACGCGCGAGATCCAACCGATGAAGCGCAAAACCTTGGCGGGGGATTCGCTGAAGTTCTTGTAGTAGATCCAGTAGGTATCCTCGTCGCGCGGAATGATGGCGGCGCGGTGAATCTTGAATTTCGACGCTTCGTCGGTGTCGTCCTCGAGCTCGGCGTTCGGGATGCGCTCCTTGTATTCGAAGACGCCGAGGAGGCGGGTGTCGATGTTCGTCGACGCGTTGGCGGTGATCGGCGTGTCGTAGAGACAACCGCCGAGCGCGAGGAGGCTGGCGGCGAGGGCCGCGATACCGAGGGCCGTGCGCGCTTTTGCCAAAAATCGGGTGGGTCGCTCGGCGGCTCGGGATTCAATCATCGGAAACCCGGACTGTGGTCAAATCCGAGTGCCGGGGGCAATCACGGAGTTCTTCGGGATCACGACGATCCCGTCGCGCACGTAGAAACCATCGCCGTCGAAGTCCTTCTCCTTGCCTTCGCGGGTGATCGTGACGCCGTCGCCGATGCGGACATTTTTGTCGAGGATCGCGTGATCGATGTGGCAGTTCTTGCCGATGCCGATGCGCGGGAGGTGGGGGTCGGTATTCGGCAAGTCGGCATCGAAGTGATCGGCGCCCATCATGACGGTGTTCTGCACGGTGCTGCCTTCGCGGATGATGCTCCGGATGCCGATGGAGCAGCGCTGGATGGTGGAGTGGAGGATGTGGCTGCCGTCGGAGACGATGGCGCTGTCGATGCGGGAATTCCGGATGAAGCTCGCGGGCAGGAAGCGCGGCTGCGTGAAGGTCGGGTCGCCGCCGGTGTAGAAATTGTAGGCTGGCTCGTCGTCGGCGAGGGCGAGATTCGCGTCGAAGAACGCGCGGATCGTGCCGATGTCCTCCCAGTAACCCTCGAAAATGTAGGCGTCGACTTTGTTCCGCTCGATGGCGGCCGGGATGATGTTTTTGCCGAAGTCGGCGAGGTCGTTGTCGAGGCAATCGACGAGAACCTGGCGGTTGAAGACGTAGATGCCCATCGAGGCTTGGAAGAGCTCCTCGTCCTCGTGCTTGCCGAGGGAACGCAGGATGGGCTTCGGGATGCGAAGGGTGTCCTGGACGGCGGGATCTTTCGGTTTCTCGACGAATTCGATCACACGCTTGTCCTCGTCGGTGTGCATGATGCCGAATCCAGGGACGGCGTCGCGGTTGACCGGGATGACGCCGAGGGTGATGTCGGCGTCACGCTCGATGTGCTGTCGGATGATGTCGCGGTAATCCATCCGGTAGAGCTGATCGCCGCTCAGGACGATGAAGTGCTCGTAGGGTTGCTCGAGGAAGTAGCGGAGATTCTGCCGGACGGCGTCGGCGGTGCCTTGATACCAATCCGAACCCTCGGGGGTCTGCTGGGCGGCGAGAATGTCGACGAAACTGCGGCTGAACCCGTCGAATTTGTAGGTGTCGGTGATGTGGCGGTGCAGTGACGTGGTGTTGAACTGGGTCAGCACATACATCGCGCGGATGCCGGAGTTCAGGCAATTGCTGATCGGAATGTCGACGAGCCGATATTTGCCACCCAGCGGGACGGCGGGCTTCGCGCGGAGTTTGGTGAGGGGGAAGAGGCGGGTGCCGGCACCGCCGCCCATGATGATGGCGAGGGTGCCTTTAGTGAGAGAGAGAACTTTGCGACTCATGTGGGAGTAGGGTTTGGGGTGGGATGGACCTTGCCGGAGGGCGGGGGCTTTGTCACCCTGCAAACCCTCTTGGAGGCCTGAAAATTATGTGTGGAATCGTTGGTTACGTCGGAAAATCGCAGGCCTCGGGCGTGTTGTTGCAGGGTCTGCGACGCCTGGAATACCGGGGGTATGATTCGGCGGGCATCGCGACTCAGACTGCCGACGGGATCGCGAGCCGCAGGGCGGTCGGACGGATCGCCGAGCTGGATCGCCTGCTCGGCGAGTCGCCGCTCGCGGGGGAAATCGGGATCTGCCACACGCGGTGGGCAACGCATGGCGGGGTGACCGCCGAGAATGCCCACCCGCACTCCGACCAATCGGGTAAGCTGGCGCTGGTTCACAATGGCGTGATCGAAAATTACCAGGACCTGCGCGCCGAATTTCAGGAGCAGGGCCACGAATTCAAATCGCAGACCGACTCCGAAGTGCTCGCGCACCTGATCGGTTCAGAATTCGACCGTGAAGGCGGGACGGCGGCCGGCGATCTGGTCGACGCGGTGCGGCGGGCGCTCAAGCGGGTGATCGGGACTTACGGGATCGCGGTGCTGCACGCCGACGTGCCGGGCGTGCTGGTCGGAGCGAGGCGGGGCAGTCCGCTCGTCCTGGGGATCGCGAAGGGCGAGCACCTGATCGCCAGTGACGTGGCGGCGATGGTGAGCCGCACGCGGGACGTGGTTTACCTCAAGGACTACGAGATCGTCGCCGTGCAGGACGATTCGTTCCAGATCACGACGCTGCAAGGGGACGGCGCGGGGTTCGAGATCAGCAAGGTCGAGTTCACCGAGAAGGACGTGAGCAAGGGCAACTACCCCCATTACATGCTCAAGGAAATCTTCGAGCAGCCGAACACCGTGCGTGACGCCATGCGCGGGCGGCTTTCCCACGAGGAAGGAACGGCCATCCTTGGCGGCCTGAACATGTCGAACTCCGACCTCCGCGACGTCGATCGGGTGATCCTGGCCGGGTGCGGCTCGGCGATGCACGCGGCGATGATCGGCGAATACCTCATCGAGACGCTGGCAAAAATGCCGGTCGAGTGCGAATTCGCCAGCGAGTTTCGGTATCGCAATCTTCCGACGACGAAGGACACGTTGGTTTTCGTGATCAGTCAGAGCGGTGAGACCGCCGACACTCTGGCGGCGCTGCGGGAGAGTCGGCGGAAGGGCCACCGGACGCTCGGAATCTGCAACAACGTCGGCAGCACGATCGCGCGTGAGAGCGACGGTGGCGTCTACATGCACGCCGGGCCGGAGGTCGGCGTGGCGGCGACGAAATCTTTCACTTCCCAGGTCGTGATTCAGGCGCTCATCGCGTTGCTGATGGGGCGGATTCGGAATTTGTCCCATCCCGAGGGAATGAGGATCATAGCCGAGCTCGAGCGGTTGCCGGAGAAGGTGGCGCGAACGCTGGAGCTCAGTGACCGGATCGCGGTGATCGCGAAGAAATACGCGCAGGCGAAAGTGATGCTCTTCATGGGTCGGCAATTCAATTACCCGGTCGCGATGGAGGCCGCGTTGAAGTTGAAGGAGATCAGCTACATCGCGGCGTCCGGCTACCCGAGCGCCGAGTTGAAACATGGCGTGATCGCGTTGGTGAACGAAGAGACGCCGACCGTCGTGATCGCGCCGCGCGACGCCGTCTTCGAGAAAAACCTCAGCAACATCGAGGAAGTGAAGGCGCGCAAGGGACCGGTGATCGCGGTTGGGACCGAGGGTGACGAGCGGTTGGCGAGAGTCGCGGACGACGTGATTCTCGTGCCGGACGCGCCGGAATTCCTCATGCCGATTCTGACGTCGATCGCGATGCAGTTGTTCGCGTATCACGTCGCGGTCGAGCTGGGGTGCGACGTGGACAAGCCGCGGAATTTGGCCAAGAGCGTGACGGTGGAGTAGGCGCGGTCTCGGCGCAAGCCGAGGCATCGTCAAAGAAGGGTAGGGAAGCCGCGCCGCCGGGTTCCGTGACTTTCACGCCGGTCGAGCGAACCACCCGCGGCGCTCCGTCCTGCCGCGCGCTTCCGAGCAGACCGAAGACACTTCGTAAACCACCCCCATTGGTAACTAAAGTGGGCACCCGGCGGCGCGGCTGCCCTACCCTACGGGTCGGGCTCGCTCGGGCTCGTTGACACGATGGCCCGCGCAGCGTAATGACGAATTATGAAATTACGGGCACTCATCACGACTTTGATTCTAAGCATTTCCGTCTCTCCTCTGTTCGCCGAGATCAGATTCCCCTCGAACTCGTTCGAGGCGTCCGAGCTCGCCGAGGCGCAGGCGGCGGCGGAGAAATCCAACAAGCCGATCGCTTTCGTCTACACCGACAAGGATACGACGTGCGGACTTTGTCAGAATGCCACCGGATCGATCCTGCGGACGTTCCGGACATCCGCGGTGGTCGTCTACGTCAAAAATTATTCCGACATCCCCAAGAACGTTTCGAAGCTGATCTCGTCGCAGGGAAAATACATTCCCAAAGTGGCGCTGCTCGACGCGTCTCTCACCAAGGAATACGGCCTCGTGACCTACGAGCAGATTCGTGACGACGGCGACCGCGCGCTGCGTGATCTAAAGACCGTCGCGGCCCGGAAGTGACGTCGGTTCGCGTGAGTGACGCGTCTCGCGCGAAGGCGCGGGGCCGCGAAGGAATTCGATAGCCGTTTGATTCTTCGCGCCTTCGTGCGGGCATCCGGGTCTTCCTTGCCACCAATACCAAATCTTACGATTCACCTGACCATTCCTGTAGCGGCGGTCTGCGACCGCCGCCGTCGTCTTGAGCAGCGTCGATAATTTTCGGGTCGCGAGATCTGCGGCGGTCACAGACCGCCGCTACATTTTGCGAGTTATCGGATTATTTACGATGAATGGTCTAATGCGCCGACGAGTCGATCGACTCTAATTGTCTTTCGCCGCGTCCAGGATCGCTCGCGCGTCGGGTTCGTATTCGCCCGGATTGTTGGCCAGCAGGTCGTTGGCGATCTCCCGGGCTTTGGCTTTGTTTCCTGTCGCGAGATATTGGTCCGCTAGATTGAGGGCAACGATGGGATCGGCTGCGTCGATGGCGCGGGCTTTCTTTAGAGAATTGATCGCCGCCTCATGGTTGCCGGATTGGATGTCGAGGGCGGCCAGAAGATTGAGCGGACGGGGGTCGGGCGGAAATTCTTCGATCGCGAGATCAACGAGCGATCGGCAGGTTTCCGCCGCAGCCGCGGTCTCATCGGCGTAAAGATCGGCGGCTCGGTCGTAGATGCCGTTAGCCATCAGTTTGCGCGTGGCTTCGGCGGTCATGGGACGATCGTCCTTGTCAACGAATGACGTTGGCTTCGCGTGGAATCGATCGGTGAGGTCAATGAAGGTTTCGAGGCAGTCAGCGTAGCGGTTTTCTTCTGCCAGGACGGTTGCGAGACCGAGCGCAATGTCGAGGCGCGCCGGGAATCGTTCGGTCGCTCGCTGGAGCAGGGCGGGGGCTTTGTCGGCCAACGCGGGATCGACCACGCCGCCGCGGCTGAGGCTGCCCATCGATTGGCCCGACTGCTGATCGGCGATGACGAAATCCCCGTCGTCCGCCGGTTTGGTCGAGATGCTGATCGCTTGACTGCGCGCGAACCAGTAGTTCGCCAGAGCGACGTAATAGGCGGGATTGTCCGCCTCCGAGTCCTCGGCGCTGCTTTGCAATTCCGCAACGGCGTCTGGGCCCTTTCCTTTCGCGGCAGCGAGGTCTTCGTCAAAATCGGCGAAAACCGAATGAGTGAGGGCGAACGTAACGGTCAGGAACTGAATCGGACGGATCATTCGACGGGCTCGCTCAGACGATCCGGAGGGTGGTCTTGGGATCGAAGAGGTGGGTGCGGTCCGGGTCGATGGCGAAGCGCATGCGGCGGGCGCTGGCGGTGTGATCGGCGGTCTGGTGGCTGCGGCTGATGAGGCTGGTCTCGCCGGTGGTGAGGTAAAAATACGTTTCCGATCCCATGGGCTCGACGAGGTCGATGACGGCGGGGAATTGGTTGGGCTTCTTCTGGATCTCCTCTTCGACGACGACGCAATCCTCGGGGCGGACGCCGAGCGTGACTTCCTGGCCGATGTAGGGCGCGGCGGCGGGGTTGGCTCCGAGGTCGAGGGCAATCGTGCCGCTGCCGATCTCCTTGAACTCGAGGGCGTCGGCGGTGCCGGTGAGCGTGCCCTGGACGAAGTTCATCTGCGGGCTGCCGAGGAAGCCGGCGACGAAGAGGTTCTTTGGCTCGTTGTAGAGTTTGAGCGGGGTGTCGACCTGCTGGATGACGCCGTGGCTCATGACGACGATGCGGGTGCCCATGGTCATGGCTTCGACCTGGTCGTGGGTGACGTAGATCATCGTGGCCTGGAGACGTTGATGAAGCTTTGTCAGCTCGGTGCGCATCTGGACGCGCATCTTGGCGTCGAGGTTGGAGAGGGGTTCGTCGAAGAGGAAGACCTTGGGCTGGCGAACGATGGCGCGACCGACGGCGACGCGCTGGCGCTGGCCGCCGGAGAGGGCTTTGGGTTTGCGATCCAGAAGCTCGGAGAGGCCGAGGATGTCGGCGGCTTCGTTGACGCGCTTGGCGATCTCGGCTTTGGGATATTTCCGAATCTTGAGCCCGAACGCCATGTTGTCGCGGACAGTCATGTGGGGATAGAGCGCGTAGTTCTGGAAGACCATCGCGATGTCGCGGTCCTTGGGCGGGGTGTCGTTCACGCGTTTGTCGCCGATGAGGAGGTCGCCGCTGGAAATTTCCTCGAGGCCGGCGATCATGCGCAGGGTCGTGGATTTCCCGCAGCCGGAGGAGCCGACGAAGACCATGAACTCGCGGTTTTGAATCTCGAGGTTGAAGTCGTCGACGGCGGTGACGTCGGTGCCCTTCTTCTCGCCGGGGTAAATTTTCTTGATGTTGCGGAGGGTGACGTTGGCCATGGTATTTTTGAGTGGTGTGGGAAAATGTTAACGAGTGGCCGAGGGGATTGCAATCGTCGGCGATCCGCGGTGAGTTGCGGGGCGGTGATGGAGGTCGAGATCGGGGGGGAGCGGGTGAAGCTGGATGGGCGGGCGATGATCTGGGCGGGGGAGCGGACGGTGATCGTGGCGGACACGCATTTCGGGAAGGATGCCACGGCGCGGGCGGGTCTGGCGGCGGTGCCGGAGGGGACGACGGGGGGGGATTTGACGAGGTTGGGCGAGTTGTTGGATCGTCACGGCGCGGCGCGGCTTTGGATTCTTGGCGACGTGTTTCATTCCCAATTCTCGGCGGAGTCGCGGACGATGGAGGCGCTGCGGGCGTGGCGGGAGACGCGGTCGGAGCTGACGATCGAGATCGTGCTGGGAAATCACGACCGGCGGGCGGCGAAATTGCCGGGGCGGCTGGGGATGGAGATCCTGCCGAGTGGGGTCGAGCGGGGGCCCTGGCGGCTGGCGCACGAGCCGGTCGAGCTGGATGGCGGGCACGTTCTGTGTGGTCACATCCACCCGGGGGTGCGGTTGGTCGGCGCGGGGCGGCAGACGCTGCGGCTGCCGGGATTCATCGTCGGGGAGCGGCGGACGATCCTTCCGGCATTCGGTGGGATGACGGGTTTGGTGGTGCAACGGCGGCGGGCGGGTGAGCGGTTGTTTGCGGTGGTGGGGGAGAGCGTGGTGGGGGTTGCGTGATTGGTGAATGGTGAATGGTGGGTGAAACTTCGGCGGCTGGAGCCGGAGCGAAGCGGAGACCGACGAAGTCAACCCGCCGCTCCTTGAATTGCATTCCCACCAATCACCAGTCACCAGTCACCAATCACACGTCCGCAATGCGGATTCGCGTGCTTTCCGCGCGACGCTCACCTAACGTGCCCCCGCCACCGGGGGTGTAGCTCAATGGTTAGAGCAGCCGGCTCATAACTGGTTGGTTGCGGGTTCGAATCCCGCCGCCCCTACGGATTTTGGATTTGAGATTTTGGATTTTGGAATCGGGTGTTCGCTGGTATATCCGCTCCCGTGTCCAGTAACCCGGTCTTCGCTTTTTTCTCCACTCCGCGGAGCTTTGGACCCTTCGTTTTGCGGATGCTGCTGGCGACGGTTTTCGTCTACCACGGCGGGCAGAAGATGTTCGGCTGGTTCGGCGGCGAGGGTTGGACGCAGACTCTGAAAATGTGGACGTCGGTGGAGGGTTTGGGCCTGCCGTTCGCGGTGGCCATGGCGGCGATCGTCGGGGAGATGCTGGTCGCGGTGGCGATGTTTCTCGGGTTTTTCACGCGGGCGGCGGCGTTGGGGGTGATGGCGATCATGGCCGGGGCGATCGTGATCGTGCACGCCGGTGAGGGGATCTCGGCAAATGAATATCCGTTTGCTCTCGGGATGGTGGCGTTTGCTCTGCTTTTCCTGGGCGGCGGTCGGTTGTCGCTGGACCGGGCGTTGAGCACTCAATTGCTGCCGGGGTTCGGGTAGGGCTTCGGTGAGAAGATGAGTGACTTGGGGTTGGCTCGGCCGACGGGTGCGCCCTGGGACGGGTGGGTGCCGCGGGAACGGGCGACGCTGTGTTTCGTCGTTCGGGACGGGTGGATTCTGCTCATTCGAAAAAAGCGTGGGCTCGGCGCGGGGAAGATTAACGCTCCGGGTGGACGGCTGGAGGCGGGCGAAACGACGTTGGAAGCGGCGATTCGTGAGACGCGCGAGGAGGTGGGGGTGACGCCGCTCGGGATGGCGTTGCGGGGGGAGTTGTTCTTTCAATTTGCCGACGGCTATTCGTTGGAATGCGCGGTTTACCTCGCGACGGATTGCGAGGGTGATCTCATCGAAACCGACGAGGCGCTCCCGATCTGGACCCGGCTGGAGGCGATTCCCTACGCCGAAATGTGGGCCGACGACGTGCATTGGCTGCCGGGAGTGCTGGAGGGACGCAGGTTTCGGGGCTTTTTCGAGTTCGATCAGGAGGAGATGACTTCGAAAACGATGTATTGGGAGCGGGATTGCGGCAAGATCGGAGCGCAAGCTGTTTGACGAGAGGTCGTCATGACTATTTTTAATTTTCTTCGAATTTCTGTTGCCGTCCGTGGCGACTCGGTTACCTTTTGCTCATCGAAAGATTGTTCTGGGGGGAACAACAGCCCGTCGCGCCATTCGGTTGCGGCGGGCTGTATTCGTTTTAGGGTGGCGTTTTTTTCCAGCGATTACGGGGTGTTCGAAGGTTTGCCGACGCGATGAGCGAAGATTCCCACGGCGCGCTGCCACCAACTTCCAAGCCCCGCCGCAAGTTGCGCGTTCGGGGTGTTTTGGTTCTGGGTTTTCTCGTTGTGGTGGTCGCGGCGCTCGTGGGGAACCGACCGATCAGCGAAAGGCTCGTGCGATTTGGGATGGAACGGCTGGCTCCGCGCTGGGGTTGGCGGGTGGAGGCGAAATCGGTCGAGGCCGGATTGCTGCGGCCCGTCGTGCTTCGAGACGTGCGGGCGGGCGAGATCGATCCGTCGTCGCCGGGGGCTGTGGTCGCGGCCGACGAAGTCGTGGTGACGGTCGGCTCGCTGTTCGGAGTTCTGTTCGGCGATGGAAGGGTGATCGACCGGCTGGATTGCATCGGTGCGAGCGTGGTGGTCGATCTGCGGGGGCGGCAGTCCGGACTGCGGACAACGGACGGCGAAACGAGTGCCGAGGCTCGGGAGGCTCGGGCGGCCATGCGGCTGCGGCTGTTGCCGAAGACAATCGCGGTGCGATCCGGTTCGTTCGAACTCACGACGGACCACGGGCGGGCGCGAATGGATGGGATCAGCGGCGCTCTCAGCGAGTCGACGACGAGTGAGGTGACCGTCGCGAATGTCGACGCCGAGGCCGCCGGTCGGGTGGTCGGGTGGTCGAACTTGCGGGCGGTGAGCGGGTGGCGGGACGGGGTGGCGTATTTCAGCGACCTCGAATTGGCGGAGGCGATGGACGTGAGGACGTTGGTCGTGAGCGTGGCCGATCCGGGAGGAATGTCGGTGAGTCTGGATTTGGGCGTGGGCGGGGGAGAGGTGCGCGGCGACGGCTCGTGGAAGAGGGAGGCGGGTCTGCTGCGGGTCGATCTCGCCTTGTCGGTCGCGGATTTACCCCTGGAAGCGGTGGCGAAGCTCAGCGGACTGGCGGAGCCCTTCGGCGGAGTGCTGAAAGAGGGTCGGGTGACGTGGCGGGGGACGCCGGGGAGGTGGGCGGATTCCGAGATCGCGGTACGGCTCGAGGCCGAAGGGCTGACGCGGCGGGGCGAGCGTTGGGAATCGCTGGTGATGGGGGCGAACTTCATTGGGCGGCGGCTGTATTTTTCGAATTTTCAACTGATCGCGGGAGAGAACCGGGTGACGGCCAACGGCGAGATCGCGGTCCCGCGCGGGGACGCCGAGTGGTTGGATTCGAACTTTCTGCTCAACGTCTCGGTGGAATTGAAGGACGTGCGGAAATTGGCAACCTTCGCGGGAGATTCGTGGCGGGATCTCGAGGGCCGTTTGTCACTGCACGCTTCGGTCTCGGGCGACGCGGGGCGGATGGACGGCTACGCGAACGCCGAGGCGAGCGGATTGACGCTGCGGGGATTGCCCGGGACGGCGATGAAATTGTCCTCCGTTCTCAACGACCGCGAGCTGGAGGTGCGGTCGGTCGAACTCTGGAGCGGCGCGGATCGCTTGACGGCCCGGGGGGCGGTCGGGCTGAAAGCCCCGCACCGATACTCCGGCGAAATCGCGGTGGCGATGGCGGACGTCTCCCGCTTTACCGGGAAACTCGGCGGGGCCGCCGCGAAGTGGCTCGAATCGGGTGGATTCACGTTCTCCTGGCAGGGCGACGGGACGGCGGCGGCGCATTCGGGTGTCTTCCGGGCGTCGCTGGCGGACGCGGCGACGCCGTGGACGCCGACGGGCATCACCGGCGAAGTCGAGGGAACGTATTCGCCGGAGAACGTGTATTTGAGCCGACTGCGGCTGCAAAACGGGCCGCTCGTATTCGCCACCCGGCTCACGGTCTCGGATGCCGGGGTGAATCTGGCGGACTTGAATCTGCGGAGGCGGCAGCTCGAATTGCTCGTCGGCGAGGCCTTCATGCCGGTGAACGTTTTCGCGCTCCTGCGGGGTGAGCCGAAGCGGGAGGTCTTCGACCTTAAGAAGCCGGTCTACGCTCGCGTTTCGTCCGGCGAGCTTCCGTTGGCCGAACTCGTGGCGATGGCTGGGCAGGACGCGGTGGCGGCGGGGACGGTCACGTTTCGTCTCGGTGCCAGCGGGCCGCTTCCGGAGCTGTCGCTCGAAGGGCTGATCTCGGGGCGCGGACTCGCCGTGACGACGGGCGGTTACCAACTGCCGCGGACAGCGGTGGACCTGGCGATTTCGACGCGGGATGCGCGGCTCCGGGCGAAGGGAGCGATGGATTCCGCTGGATTCGAGCCGCTCGTGATCGACGCCGCGATGCCGTTTGCGTTCGAGGTCGCGGAGGGAGGTCAGGTGAAATTCTTCGACCGGACGGCACCGATCTCGGCGCAAATCGCCATTCCTCGGACCAATTTGAAGGTCCTGGGGGCTTTGATCCCCGGGGTGGACGCCAGTGGCGGGACGCTGTCGGGCGTCGTGGGGATTGGGGGGAGCGTGTTGGCTCCCGAGTTGAGCGGCGACTTGGAAGTGAAAAACGGGGAATTCGCCCTCGAGAACTTGTCGGCGCCGAAGGTGACCGGACTGGCGGCTCGCATCCGACTGACCGGGTCGGAAATCCGGGTCACCAAGGCCCGAGGCGAGTTGGGAGGCGGACCGGTGGAATTCTTCGGCGGGGTCAAGGGTGGAAGAACCCCGAAGGTTGATTTTGGTCTTAACGCCGAAAATGTCGCGCTCGACGGGTTCGGACTCGAGGCGCTTGCGGCCATCCGTCTTCGGGCGGTCGGCGACTTCGGAACGGGAACGGTCGATGGCTCGATCAAGGTTCTTAGCGGGCGCGCCGACCGGGTCTTTACCTTCGACGCGAGACCCTCCATAGAGGCCTCGTCGTCCGTCGAATTGGCGGATGCCCCGCGGGATGAACCCGGCGGATGGGCCTGGAACGCGGGCGTCGCGCTTGCCCCCGACGTGCGGATTGGCCGTGGTGCGGACGCCGGTACCCTTTCGGGGAATTTGAAGTTGGGAGGCCCGCTCGGCGCGCCGCGACTTGACGGACGGTTGTCGCTCGAAAAACTTACCGTGCGCTCGGTAGCCGGCTGGCCGATCCCCGTGTCGGGGACCATTCATTATTCGAAGGACGGCTCACCCTCGCCCGGGTTCGCGCTCGCAGGCCGGTCTCAGGTTGCCGGAGCGCCGATCTCCTACGTCGCGGTGGGAAGCTTCGCGGCGATGAGCGCTTGGATCAGTGGGTCGGAGGACTCGGACGCGTTTGCGCGGACGCTGAACGAACGCGCCGCGCTGCGAGTCGACGGCTGGGAGCGAGTCATCGGTCCCGCGGCACCGCGGCGGGACGTCCACCCTTCGCGCGCGCTTCTTGGCGTCGAGGCTAGCGTCATTTCCGACGAGTAGCGCACAGCGGGCTGGTCGGTGACTGGCTTCCCTTGCTCACGGGGCGAAAATTCATCGCCACGGTTTGTGACGAATTGTTCACACAACACTCGTTGTTGGACCTCGGTGCGTCTGAGAAACCAAAGCCGCACCAAAACTCAACACCTTATACCTCATGAAAATTACTTCTTCCACGGCGGCGCTTGGCTGCGCAGCGGCATTGATGGCAATGGCCGCAAGCGCTTCAGCGGCTCCCGTCACTTACAACTCCGGAGATCTGCTCATCGGGTTCCGCGTCCAGGGCAATCCGTCCGACCTCGTTGTCAACGCGGGATCGTCTTCGCAGTTCCGGGGTCTCTCGGCCAACCAAACCGTGACGCTCAACCTTGGCAACAGCGGCCCGGGCATCGCCGCCGACCTCTCGGCGAACTACGGCGGCGCTTGGTTTTCCAACAGCCAGGTGACGTGGAGCCTGTCGGGTATCCGGTCGTCTTCCGATCCGTCGCAGACGATCTACGCGACTCGCGCCGAAGGATCGCAGCCCTGGACGCGCTTCTCGCCGTCGGGTCAATCGCAGCCGAGCAATCGCTTCATCACTCTGGCGAACGCCTACCTCGAAGATCAGCTCGGAAATCCTCGCGAGGCGACCGCCAACAGCGGTAAGGCGACGGTCATCAACAATACCGTCGACGCGACCACCAGTTATACCTTTTTCACGCAGCCGAATGACGATTTCTCCTACTTTCCGGGCGGAATCGAATCCACGGTCGGCAGTGCCACCGGACTCGATCTCTATCGACTCCCTCCCGGCACGTCGGGAGCCGGCACCTTCGGCCTCCCCGGCGAGCTGCTCGGGACCTTCGCGATCTCCAATGCGGGGGTCGTGACCTTCACAGCGGTCCCCGAGCCTTCGGTCCTCGCGCTGGCAAGCCTTGGCCTCATCGGCGGTCTCTTTTACTGGGTTCGCCGGAAGCGGAATGCTGCCACTGCGTGACCCCACAACTCACCTCAAACACCAACCCAACCAACCCAAAAAAAACACCCTGCAATCCATCCTTATGAAAACACTTAGACTCCTCGCCGCCTGCGCCGTCGCTTTTGCGACGATCGGGGCCGCTTCGGCCCAGACAACAGTCGTTCGGATTACCGGCTCCACCGCCTTCCGGACCCAGACCAACCTCGCCATCCAGCAGATCTTGCAGCCTGGCTACACGTCGGCTTACAACGGCACATCCGCCACCGGAGCTTCCCGCTCGATCTACAAGGGCAATCTCGTCATCGGAGGCGCGTCCGTGACCATCAAGACCTCGTTTGGCGGATCGGTCGGCGGGATCGAGGCCGTCGTCACTGGCGGCACGGCGCAATACCTGCCGGACAACCACCCGACTGGCACCACGGCTGTTCAGAACGCTCCTTCCGCCGGCTTCCCGTTGGTCAACGAGGTCCCGCAGGCGACCATGTCGGATTCGTTTCAGTCGTCGACGCCCTTTCAGTCGGTGACGTTGCAGGACAAGATTGTCGGCATCGTGGCCTTCGGCTGGGCGGTGAGCACGGGCGCACCTGCCAGCGTGACGAACATCACGAGCAACCAAGCTCAGGCGATCTACAACGGCGTCGGCTTCGTTCCGCTCGCTCTCTTCTCGGGATTGGCCATCGATCGCACCGCGACCTTCAACAGCACGTGGGGTGATAAGCCGGAGAACTTCGGTGGGGCGCATCCTCGCCTGATCTTCGGCATCGGTCGTAACGACGATTCCGGAACGCGCGTGATCGCGTTTGCCGAGACTGGCGTTGGTGTCACTTCGACGGTGAGCCAGTTCAATCCGATCCTCTCCGGCAATACCGTGGCCGATCAGACTCTACTCGCCTCGACCGAAGGGTTCACGAGTGGCGGCACCTTGGCCGACAACCTGCGGCGCACGACCGTCCCCGGCATCGGTGGGTGGTACGTGGGCTACATGGGCACCGGCGATCTCGGCCGGGCGACTTCCACGACCAGCGGCACCTTCGCCGGTCCGGCCCGCGCCTTGAGCTTCAACGGCGTCTTTTTCAGCAAGGAAAACGTTGTCGAAGGTAAATACACCTTCTGGAGCTACCAGCATCTGCTGACCAACCCGGCTGCGTCGGCGGCGCAGAAATCTGTGACGACCGCGCTCGGCAACCAGATCACCGTGGTCACGGCAGAGATTCAGCTCAACGAAATGAACGTGGCGCGCCCAACCGATGGCGGCGTCGTCCTGCCGACTTACCTCTAATGAATCGGGAGCAGTTTCTGCCAAGACCGCAGGAATTGTTCTCCGCCAATCAGCGTGCCAGCGCGGGTGAAATGCCCGCGCTGGTTTCGCTATTTGTGAAGGGATTACTCATTCGATGAACCTCGGCAAATTCAACCGCGTCCCGTCAGGGCGTTCGCGCTCGGGCGCGAGCGTCCCGATGGCGCTCGGATTGGCCTTGCTGGTGACCGCTGCTCGCGGCTGGTCCGAACCCGCAGCAACCGTGCGGACGCAAACCGAATTGGGATCACTCTACATCCAGGAATACAGAGTTAACGGGTCGACCAAACTGCCGCCGATCGAGGTCGAGGAGGCCGTCTATCCCTACATGGGTCCAGGGCGATCGGAGGCGGACGTCGAGGACGCCCGGGCGGCGCTCGAGTCGGCTTATCACGAAAAGGGCTACCAGTCCGTCGCCGTCGAAATCCCCGAACAAACCGCGCGCGGGGGCGTGATCCTGCTGAACGTCGTCGAGGCCCCGGTCGGGCGGCTTAGGGTGCGCGGCTCGCGATTTTACGACATCGACGAAATCAAGAAGCGGGTGCCTTCGCTGGCCGAGGGGAACGTGCCGAACTTCAACGACGTCGCCCGCGAGATCGTCGAGATCAACCAATTGGCCGACCGCCGCGTGGCCCCGACGCTCAAGGCTGGGTTCGATCCCGGCACGGTCGACGTCGATCTCACGGTCGAAGACAAATTCCCGCTCCACGGAAATTTCGAGCTCAATAACCGTTACATCGCCAACACGACGCCGCTTCGACTGAACGGGGGCATTAGCTACGGCAACCTCTGGCAGCTCGGGCACACGATCGGGTTCAGTTTTCAGATCGCGCCGGAGGAGATCGACGACGCGCAGGTTTATTCTTTTTACTACATCGCTCGCGCGCCCCAGATCCCGTGGCTAAGCGCGATGTTCACGGCGACGCGGCAGAACAGCAACATCTCGACGCTCGGCGGATCGGCCGTCGCGGGTAATGGCGAGATCATCGGCGGGCGGCTCATGGCGACTTTGCCTTCGCGCTACGACGGGTTCTACCATTCGTTGAGCTTCGGCCTCGATTACAAGCACCTCCAGCAGGACTTGCAATTCACCGATCAGTTCATCGCGACCCCGATCACCTATTATCCTTTCACGCTTTCCTACAACGCGGCGAAGGCGACCGAGCTCTCGATCACCGAGATCAATGCCGGCGTGACGTGGGCGTTCTCCGGCGCGGGGAGCAGCGAGCGGGATTTCGACAACCGCCGCTTCAACGCGGATGGGTCGTTCTTCTACTTCCGTGGCGATCTGGCCCACACGCAGGACCTGCCTTACGGCTTTCAGCTCTACGGTCAGATTCAAGGTCAGGCGAGCGGCGACGCGCTCGTCGACAGCGAGCAATTCGCCATCGGCGGCTTGGACACGGTGCGGGGCTACCTCGAGGCCGAGGCGCTGGGAGACAATGCGTTCGTGAGCACGATCGAGGCACGGACGCCGGCGGTGGAGGATTTCTACGGGATCGACGACTGGCGGGTCTACGCCTTCTGGGATTACGGGATGACGACGATCAACGATCCGCTGCCGCAACAGACAAGCCAGTTTACGCTCACGAGCGTCGGCGCGGGGAGTCGGCTGCAACTTTTCGATTACCTCTACGGCTCGCTCGACGCGGGTCTGCCTTTAATCAGCCAGGCGAACACGGCGGAGGGCGATTGGCGTCTGACGTTCCGGGTCTGGGGAGAATTTTAACCCAAGACGATGATGCGAAAATTGAATTTGAAAACGCTGCTGCTCGCCGGGCTGCTCCTCGGAGGGCTGAATCAATCGGCCAGCGCGGCACCCGAGGGCTGGTGGAACGAGGAGTGGACGATCCGCACGCCTTTCACGATCGATGCGGGTCCGGAAGCGGGGGCGATCGCGGATCCCGTCGGGGAGACGTCGGTGCTGGTGCGGCTGCACGACGGAAACTTCAACTTCGCCTCGGCCCGGCCCGACGGCAGCGACATCCGCTTCGTGGCCGAGGACGGCGAGACGCTGATCCCGTATCACATCGAGAAATACGACGCGCTGCTCAACGAGGCGTTCGTGTGGATGAAGGCGGAGGACGTGAAGGCCGACGCGCCGCTGAAGTTCTGGCTCTACTACGGCAACCTCGCCGAGGGCGTCGAAAGCGTGCAGGACCCGGCGGGCACCTACGGCGGCTCGACCGTTCTGGTCTACCACTTTGCCGCCCAGCCGCCAACGGACGCGTCGGCGGCGGGGAACAACGCCGAGAATGGCGGGGCAACGGTGCCCGGCGCCATGATCGGGAGCGGCCTGCGGCTCGATGGTCAGACGTCGATCGTCGTGCCAGCCTCGCCGACGCTCGCGTGGACCGCGGGTGGCGGCGCGGGGGTCGCCGCGTGGGTGAAACCGGTGGTGGACCAGCCGAGCGCGGTGATCTTCAGTCGTCGCGACGGCGCGAATGGGTTCGTGCTCGGGATCGAGGGCGGCGTGCCGTTTCTGGAAATCAAGGCCGGCGGCACGACGCAAAAGACCGCGGCTGGTGAGCCAATCGCGGCGGGGACGTGGCGGCACGTCGCGGTGAGCGTCGACGCGGGAATCGCGACGCTGCTCGTCGACGGGGAGACCTACGGCACGATCGCGAGCGCGCTGCCGGCGTTTGCCAATGGCCTCACGCTGGGCGGAGACGTCGACGCGGGCGACACGCAATTCATCGGCGAGCTCGACGAGCTTCAGGTGATGAACGCGGCGATGCCGCTCGGCAAAGCGAAGTTCCTCGCGGTCAACGAAGGCGCGTCTTCGACCGCGGCCAAGTTGCTACAGGTCGGCGAGTCGGAGGTGAGCGGCCACGCGTCCGGCGAGCACGGCGGCGCGATGGAGCACGTGATGCTCTTCGGCGACATCGCGAAGAACATGATGTTTGACGGCTGGATCGCGGTCGGCGTCTGCATCCTGATGATGATCCTGGGCTGGTGGGTCGCGATCCAGAAATACAATTACCTCAACCGAATCCAGAAGGGCACGGAGGCCTTCATGAAGCAGTGGAGCAAGGTCTCGAGCGACCTGACCGCGCTCGATCGCGAGGGTGGGATCATGGCCGACGTGAGCGGGAAAATGTCCAAGCTCATGCACAAGTCGCCGGTCTACCACCTCTACCACATCGGCTCGGAGGAGATCCGCCACCGCGTCGGAAACGGGAATCGCGCGAAGGGACTGTCGGCGCGTTCGATTCAGGCCATCAAGGCCAGCCTCGAAACGGGAATCGTTCACGAAAATCACCGCATGAACAAAGGCCTCATTTTCCTGACGATCAGCATCGCGGGTGGGCCCTACGTCGGGCTGCTCGGCACGGTGGTCGGCGTGATGATCACTTTCGCGATCATCGCGAAGTCCGGCGAGGTCGACGTGAATTCGATCGCGCCCGGCATCGCGAGCGCTCTGCTGGCGACGGTGTTCGGGCTGCTCGTGGCGATCCCGGCGTTGTTCATCTACAGCTTCCTGAGTTCGCGCATCCGCGATTTGCTCGCGTCGATGCAGGTGTTCAATGACGAATTCGTTGCAAAAATGGCGGAGTTTTATCCCACGCCGACGCCGAGTGTCGTCCCCGTGCCGACAACCGACCGCTCCGAGACCCGCCCCGCCCACGCCGAAGTCGCGCGGGCGAGCGACCACTAACCGCCGACGATGCAGGCCGGAGACAACAAGTCCTACGACGACATCAACGTCACGCCCATGGTGGATCTCTACCTCGTGCTGTTGCTGATCTTCATCATCATGACGACGGCGGGAGTGCAGGGGACGAAGGTCGATCTGCCGAAGGCCAGCAAGTCGCCGTCGATCGCGGAGTCGAAGGTGCAGGCGATCACGGTCAACAGCGAGGGGCAGATTTTTCAAAACACGCTGCCGGTGTCGTTGGAGGAATTGGAGAGTCGGCTGACCGCGGAGAAGGCGCGCACGCCCGACTTCCCGGTCGTGGTGAAGGGCGACAGCGCCACGCAGTATCAGCAAATCATGAACGTGCTCGACGTCGTCGGGCGCGTCGGCGTCGAGAAGGTCGGGTTGGCCACGCAGGCCCCCCAGTAATCAGCGGACGATGGCGGAGTATCACGAGATCGAGGACGACGACGAGGACGAGCGCGGGTTCTTCGCGAAGTTCGGCGTCTTGATCGTGGTGGCATTGGTCGTCGCGGGCGGCGCGGCGTATTTCTTCCTGGGAAGCGGCGGCGAATCCAAGCCCAAGCGAGCGCAGCAGAGCATCACGATGGTGACGCTGCCGCCGCCACCACCCCCTCCGCCGCCCACGCCGGCACCCGCGACGCCCGAACCCATCGAGCAGGAGCGGGAGGAAACGGAACCCGAGGACGACATGGTCATGCAGGACCCGGTCGCCGAGGCGGCGCCCGTCGACGCTCCCGAACCGGAATCGCCGCCGGACGAACCGATGGGAACCAGTCTGCAAGGCGACGGCCCACCGGACGGCTTCGGTCTGAGCGGATCCGGGAATGGCATGCGCATCGGCGGTGGCGGACGTCCGGGTGGCGGTGGCGCTGGCGGGACCGTGTGGGGCAATTACGCCGCTGGAGTGCAATCGGCAGTCGCGCAGGCTCTGCGGACCGACAAGCGGACACGGAGCGCGGCGATGACGTCGGAGGTGCGGGTCTGGGCCGACTCCAGTGGCCGGATCACGCGTGTTTCGGGCGGTGGCGCGGCGGCGGAAGTTTTGACGGGTCTTCGTCTGGCGGGTCCGCCGCCCGGAGACATGCCCATGCCCATCGTGATGCGGATCACGGCCAAACGACCTTGAAGACTAATTTGATGAAACTGAGGAGCACTTCCATTCGAACCGCTTTCGCCGCCCTGGCCGCGGGCGTCCTTCACGCGCAGACGCCGCAGGAAATCACGAACGCTTCCGCGAACGTCCCGATTGAAGCGGTGAACGCCGAGCGCACCGAGACGGTCGACGTTTCCGCCGAGGCGCTGCCGATGGGCGACGGGGATTACGACCTCGCGGCGGCTCCCGATTTGCTGACGCCGCCCGACTTCGAGCCCGAGCGGCCGCTCGACGTGAACGATCTCCCGTCGCCGTCGCACAGCGTGACGATTAATCTGATCAACCGCCTGGTCGAGAAAGGCATCCTCACCCGCGAGGACGCCGCCGAGTTGATCGCGCAGGCCGAGATGGACGCCGAGATCGCGCGGACGAAGGACGCCCTCGCGACGCAGGCGATCTCGGAGACGAACGCCGCCGCGGAGACGCTCATCGCGAACACGCCCCCGCCCCTGGACGAGGAATCGGTGCGGGTGACCTACGTGCCAAGCTTCGTGCGAAATCAGATCCGCGATGAGATCAAGGAAGACGTGCTGGCGGCGACGAAGGCCGAGCTGCTCGCGGATGACTCCTTTCTGCCGAGCTGGGTGCGCGACGTGCGGCCCTTCGCGGACGTGCGGTTCCGCTACGAGGGCGTTCGTTTTCCGAGCGGGAACGATGATTCGGGCGTGTTTCCGAACTTCGACGCGATCAACAGTGGCGCGCCGTTCGACGTGACGGGCGACGAATTTTCCCCGCAGTTGAACGTGAGCGACAACCGCAGTCGTCTGCGGATTCGGTTGCGGCTCGGCGCGGAGATCCAGCTGGGCGACGGCTTCACCACCGGATTCCGGTTGGCGTCCGGCAACAGCAATTCCCCCGTGTCGGCGAACCAGACTCTCGGATCGCCCGACGGGAACTTCCAAAAGTATTCGATCTGGATCGACCGCGCGTTCATCAAATACGAGCTGACGCAGGGACCCGACCGCAGCATCGGGATCGAGGTTGGGCGTTTCGATAACCCGTTCTTCCGGACGTCGCAGATCATGTGGGACAACGACATCGCGTTCGACGGGATCGCGGCCAGCGCCCGGTATGACGTCGGCTTCGGGCTCACGCCGTTTTTCACGACGGGTCTATTTCCCATCTTCAACACCGCGTTCGATTTCCCCAGCAACTCGCCCGACAAAATCGAGAGCTACGACAAATACCTCTACGCGATCCAGGGCGGCCTCGATTGGGATGTCACGAAGCACGTGAACGTGACGACGGCGCTCGGTTACTTTTATTTCGACAACATCGAGGGCCAACTCTCGGACCCCTACGTGCCGCTCGATTCGAACGACGCCGGGAGCACCGACAACAGCCGCCCGATGTTCGCGCAGAAGGGCAACACCTACCGCCCGATCCGCAACATCATTCCGACCGAAGCGAACAACTTCGGGACCATCAACCAGTTTCAATATTACGGACTCGCGACCGAGTTTCAGAATCTCGCTTTCGCGGGTCGGCTGAGTCTCACCTATTTCGAGCCGGTCGTGATCTCCGTCTTTGGCGACTACGTCAAGAACCTGGCGTTCGACCAGGGAGCGATCAACGACATCGCGGTGAACAATCGAGGGGACATCGACCCGGACGATCTGTCGGACGTCGGCGACTTCATCGGCGGCGGGAACGCGTGGATCGTGGGCGTCGAGGTCGGCACGGCCAAGCTGGCCAAGCGGTGGGACTGGGGCGTCGCGTTTGGCTACCGCTACGTCGAGTCTGACTCGGTCGTCGATGGATTCAACGACTCGAACTTCGGCGGCGGCGGCACGAATCTCAAGGGCTACACCGTGAGCGGCAGCGTCGCGCTGTCCAAGAACGTGTGGTTCACGGCCAGCTACCTGAGCGGCGAAAGCATCGCCGGCCCGCGGCTCCGAGAAGACCGCTTCCAACTCGATCTCAACGCCAAATTCTAACTCATGAACCAAATTGCAACGCAAATACCGACCGGCGGGACGCGATCCCGAAGGGATCCCAGCGTCAGCAGCCGGGGGTCGAAGACCCCCGGATCGGCCCGCGGGAGCAGCATCGATCCCGGAGGGATCGCAGCCGTGCTTTTATCCGAGTGGGTGCGATCCCTCCGGGATCGATGCCGTTGGGTGGTCGAATGCCGGGGTTTTCAACCCCGACCTGCTGGGGGTGGGATCCCTTCGGGATCGTGTCGGCGGGGCGCCGCGATCTTCTTGGCGCTTGCCTGCGTGACGGTTGGTTTCGCGCAGGAGGGGCCGACCGAGGCCGAGGTCCAGCTCCGCGACCAGTTGAAGAGCACCCTCGTCCAGCTGCGCGACGCGCAGGGTCAGATCGCGGCGCTCCAGGGAACGCAGCTTCAGAACGAGAATCAGATCAAATCCCTTGAATCCAAGCTCGCGAAGCTCGAGAAAAAATCGACCGAAGACAGCGAGATCGCCGCCGAGCGGATCGCCGTCCTCGAGAAGGAAGTCGCCGAGCAGGACACTCGGAACGCCGTCCAAATCCAGGCCTTGGCGAAGTGGAAGAAATCCTACGGCCAGCTCACCGACTACGCGAAGGCGACCGAGGCCAAGCGGGCGGAGCTCGCCGCGAAGGCGATCCTGCTCCAGCGCACCAACGACGAATACGCCGCGACGAACCGGAAGCTCTACGCGGTCGGGAAAGAGATCCTCGACCGCTACGAAGGCTTCGGTCTCGGCGACGCGATCACGACCCGCGAGCCCTTCGTCGGCACGACGCGGGTGAAGTTTCAAAACCTCATGCAGGACTACGGCGACGACCTCGCCGAACAAAAGATCAGACAATGAAAATCCGTATCCACACCCACCTGACCGCCGCGATCCTGATCGCGGGTTCCGTTTCCCTTCACGCCGCCGACCCGGTCGCCCGAGCCGGCGACGTCGAGATCACCGTCGACGACCTCCAGCCGCGCATCGAGGCGCTGAGCGACCAGGAGAAGCAGGCTCTCGCCGCAAATCCGGCGTTGCTCAACCAGTTCGTCCGTTCGCTCGTCGTCCAGCAGCTCGTTCTCCAGACCGCGACAAAGGAGGAATTCGCCGACACGCCCAAGATCGCGGCAGAGCTGGCGCAATTGCGTGAAAGGGCCATCACGCAAGCTTACCTCGAAGCCAAGGCGGAACCCGCGAAGGACTACCCGAGCGACGCCGAAGTCGAGGCCGCCTACAACGAAAACCAATCCGCGTTGAAGGTGCCGGATCAGGTCCGACTCGCGCAGATCTTCGTGGCGCTGCCGCGGGACGCCGACCAGGAGGCGACCGCCGTGGCGAAGGTGAAGATCGATGAGATCCAAACCAGCCTGGGGAAATCGGGTTCGGATTTCTCCGCCATCGCCAAGGCCCGCAGCGAAGAGCCGCAGAGTGCCGCGAAGGGTGGTGAGATCGGCTGGCTCACCGAAGCGCAGATCCAGCCCGGGATTCGCGATGAGATCGGGCAGCTCGACGCCGGAAAAGTGTCGCCCGCCATCCAGCTCGAGGATGGTTTTCACATCGTCAAAGTGCTTGAGACCAAGCCGGCCTACACCCCCGACCTCGCGGAGGTGCGGGACGCCCTCGTCCAGCGGATGCGGCAGGCGAAGGCCGAGCAGAACAGCCAGGAATACGTCGCGCAGCTGCTGCAGGTGAACCCGGTCGCGATCAACGAGATGAAACTCGGCGAGTTGCTGCCGAAGAACTAACCGCCCTTTTTCGATGCTCCGCCGGGTCCTCGCCGTTCGATTGCTCGCCTGCCTGGTGCTGGCGGGCGCGTCGGCGTTTGGCGGCGATCTGCTGCGCGGCGGCGCGAGTGGCCAGGCGTCGCGTCGGAATCCGGCGGACGGCACGGCCGGAGCGGGTGACGCCGCGGCGGCCGCCGCCCGGCAGAACGCGAAGGACCGACTCTCGCGGACGACGCAGGCGATGCAGTCCGTCAAGCAGATGCAGGCGGCGGCCCGGGCAGCGGCCGCGGCGAAGAAGGGCAACAACCTCGGGAGGAACCCGAACTTCCAGCGCATTCCGCTGCCCAACGGGCTGAATCAGCGCCTCGGCACACCGCGGCTGAAGAACGTGCCGAACGGTCTCAAGGAGAATGGGTTGAACCTGGCACCCGGCGTGCCGAAAAATCTCCGTCGCCCGGAGGACGGCGAGGATCCCGAACTCTACACCGGCGCAAAATTACCGACCCAGAAGCGGACGAAGGACGGCGAGACCATCGTCACCATCAAGCAGACCGACCCGCAGGCGTTACTGACGTGGAAGACCTTTAACGTTGGGAAAAAAACGACCGTGTTTTTCAATCAGCGGAAGGCTGGCGACAACGTCACGAATTGGATCGCCTTCAACCGCATCCTCGATCCGTCGGGTGCACCCAGCCAAATCCTCGGATCGATCCGCGCGGAAGGTCAGGTTTACGTCATCAACCAGAACGGCATCATCTTCGGCGGGACGAGTCAGGTGAACACGCACACGCTGGTCGCCTCGTCGCTGCCGATCAACGACGGACTGGTCCAGCGCGGACTTCTGAACAATCCCGACGCGCAGTTCCTTTTTTCCTCCATCCCGCTCGAGGCGGGGAGCAAGGGGACGCCGGCGTTCAATCCCGCGACTCCGCTCACGGCGGACGGTCGTCCCGGGGACGTCGAAGTGCGGGCCGGCGCGCGGATCAAGAGTCCGACCTCGGCGGACAACGTCGGTGGCCGGGTCATGCTGGTCGGCCCGAACGTCGAGAACGCCGGGACGATATCGACCGAGGATGGCCAGACGATCCTGGCGGCGGGACTGCAGGTCGGGATCGCGGGACACGACGCGGCGGATCCGAGCCTCCGCGGACTCGACGTGTTCATCGGCGCGGTCTCAAGCGCGGTGGATTCGGCTTTGCCGACTGGCGGGGCGGCAACGAACCTTGGGTTGATCACCGCACCTCGCGGCAACGTGACGATCGCGGGCCGCCAGGTGAATCAGCTCGCGGTCATCGATAGTTCGACTTCGGTGTCATTCAACGGGCGCATCGACCTGCAATCGAATTACGACGGTCTGATCAATCCGAATTTCGACCCGGCGAGTGTCGCCAGCAACCCGCCGGTGCTCTATCGCTCGACGGGAACGATTCGCTTCGGCGAGGACAGTGTGACCCGGATCCTGCCGGAGCTGGACAGCGACGAGATGGTGGTCGGAACGGAATTGACCCTGCGCTCCCAGATCAACGCGCAGGGTCAGGGGATCAATTTCGAGCGTGGCTCGATGATGCTGGCGCCCAACGCCGACGTGACGCTGAACGCGGGGACTTTCAAGTTCGTGCCGTCGGACTTCGCTCCGCAGTCGAGATTTGTCTTCTTCGGCGGGCGGATTCAGGCCGCGCGGGATGCGTTCATCGACGTGGCGGGCACGCCCGATGCGTTCGTGCCGCTTTCGCAATCCATCCTCGACGTGCAGTTGCGCGGCGCGGAGCTGGCCGACTCGCCCTTGCAGCGGGACTCGTTCCTGCGGGGGATCGACCTGCGGATCGACGTGCGGCGGAACGGGGTTTTCAACGGAAAATTTTTCGTTGGCACGCCGCTGGGGGACGCGGCGGGCTTCGTCGGGTTGATCCAACGGAACGCCGGGCAGCTCACGACGCTCGGCGGGTCGGTGACAATGAACGCGGGGGATTCCGTGGTGCTCGAAGCCGGGTCGACGGTCGACACGTCGGGCGGGTTTTTCCAGAACGAAGGTGGGTTCGTGCGCACGACGCGGCTGCTCGTCGGCGGGCAAGTGATCGACATCGCCGACGCGACGCCGGATCGGGTCTACGACGGCTTCTTCTCGGACACGACGACGACGACGAACGAAAAATACGGCATCACGCGGACCTTCCGCCGTCCGCTCACGTTCGACGGAGAATTCTTCGATCAGGCCTACATCGAGGGTTCCGACGCCGGTCGGATCGCGATCACGGCCCCGGCGATGGCGCTCGATGGAAAATTGGCGGGCCGGACCGTGATCGGGCCGCGCCAGCTCCGCGACGCGCAGGGCGACTCCGTTCTCCCGACGGCGGGACAGCTCGAGCTGACCTTCCGCTCGCAGGATCCGACGGATCTGGTGGGCATCCTGGAACCTTTCATCTCGCCGACGCCGCCGACGGTGGTCTTCCAGCGGAACTCAAACCTGGCCGCGGCGGACGCCTTCGCCGTGGATGCCGACGGCAAGCCGCTGTCGCTCACCCGGAACGGCACGCCCTTCCTGCTTGATCCCGACGACAACCCGTTTGTCGACACGGACGGGTCGTTTCAAATCTCGCTGCGGTCGGACCGGCAGGAAACGGTCATTTTGTCACCTGAGTTGCTGAGCGACGCGGGCTTCGGCTCGGTGACGGTGGATAATCGCGACGGCGACGTGATCGTCCCACGCGGCGAGGCGATCGTGGGTCCGGTGGGAGGTTCGCTCACCTTGCTGGGCCGCAATATCACGCTGGCGGGCGACATCACGGCTCCGGGCGGAAGTCTGAATTTCACCGCCTACAACGCGTCGACCTACGATGCGACGATCCTGCTCGCGGATCCGGCGTCTCCGGACTTCGCCCAGCCGGACGTCGATCCGACGGCGGGCATCTTCACGCTGGCGCGGGGCACTCGCCTGAGCACGGCGGGCTTGCTGGTGGACGACCGTCTCGAGTCGGCGAGTCGGCGGTCGTTGCCGCTGCGAACGGATGGGGGCGAGATCCTGATCGAGGCGTTCACGGCGCGGATGCGGGGCGGGTCGGTGGTCGACGTGTCGGGCGGTCTGGTGGTGAATGCGGACGCGGACATCGACTACGGCGATGCCGGCCGGATCGCCATCCTCGCGGGCCGCGATCCGAATCTGACCGGTGTAACCGGTGGCGATCTGCGACTTGGCGGCGAGCTTCTCGGATTCTCGGGCGCAAAAGGCGGAGCGCTGGAGCTACGGTCGACGCTGGTCCGGGTCGGCCGGGAGCCGCGGCGACCGGGGAAGCTGGTGCTGGATCCGTCGTTCTTTGACGAGGGTGGGTTCGGGAGTTTCTCGCTGGCTGGCATCGGCGTGGACGCGACGTTTACGATCGGAAACTTTGGGACGTTTTCGCTGGAGGATTTCGTGCGGGACCGGGATCCAGACAAGCCGATCGTCTACCGCCCGGCGGTCGTGATCGCGGCCGGGACCGAGCTGGCTCCGGTGGCGCAAAACTTGCAGGCTTTCGCGGTGAGGGACGAACCGGTCCGCGTGCAGCGGCAGGTCGACCGGCTGTCGGACCGCACACCGGTGAGTCTTGCCTTCACGGCGCTGGGGGCCAGGGACACGTTCCTGCAGTCGCTGTCGGTGCGGGGTGATCTCGTGATGGGGGCGGGGGCGTCGATCCGGACCGACCCGGGAGCGTCGGTGAGTTTGAAGGGCGATACGATCGTGGTGCGGGGTGGCATCACGGCGCCGGGTGGGACGATCACGGTCGACGGCGCGGACAGTTTGCCGTCCCGCGACGCGGCACCGACCGAGGCGTTTGCGACGGTTTTCATCGCGCCGGGCGCGCGGCTTTCAACGGAGGGAACGGCGATCCGCACGTTCAACGCGTTCGGCAACCGGACGGGTTTCGTGCTCCCGGGTGGGACGATCAATCTGTCGGGCAACGTCTACGCCGCGGCGGGGTCGGTGCTCGACGTGTCGGGCGCGCGGACGACGATCGACGTCGCGCCGGCGGTCCTTGGCTTGAATTCCCGATTGGGCCGGGGTCCGGTGGACGGGCCGTTGATCCCGCAGACGAGTGGTTTGAACTCGCCGCTCTTCGCCTTCCGGACGGTCCCGGTGCAGCTCGACAGCGACGCGGGAACGATCAACCTCGAGGGTGGGGAATTGCTCTTTGTCGATTCGACTCTCATCGGGCGGCGGGGCGGGCCGACGGCCCTCGGGGGTGAGGTTAACGTCTCGTCGGGGCGGTTCTACGATGCGAATGACCTCGAGCGTTTGCCGACGGACGTGACGTTGCAGGTCTCGCAAAGCGACCGGGCGATCCCGGCGTTCGACCCGAACGCGGTGTTCTCCCCCATCGTCTTTTTGCGGAGCGATGATCGGAAGGTGATCGGGAATCCCGTGCGGGACGGCAACGGCAACAAGCTCGACGCCTTCGGACGCTTCACGGCGGATCGCTTTCAGGAGGGGGGATTCGAATCGCTCACGCTGGACGGGACGGTCGAATTCCGCGGGGACGTGCGGCTGGACGCGGGTCGGCGGATTACGGTGGCGAGCGGGGGCGTGATCTACGCCGATGGCGACGTCGATCTGCGGGCGCCTTACGTCGAGATTGGCACGCCGTTCGCGCCCCCGGTCCGCGCCGACGACGCGCTGGCGACGAGTGTCTTTAATTCCCTGGGTTCACCGTTCTTCTTCGCTCCGACCACGGGTAGCGGAAAGCTGACCGTGAGAGGGCGCGTGATCGACATCGGCAACCTGTCGCTCCAGACGATTCGGCGGGCGAGTTTCATCGCCGAAGGGGGCGACATTCGGGGCAACGGGACGCTCAGCATCGCGGGCCGGATCGTGATGAACGCGAACCAGATCTACCCGACAACGGGAGCGGATTTCAACATCTTCGCCTACGACTTCGTGGGCCGAGACCGGAACGTCATCCCGACGGAGTTCGTGATCCCGCCGGACCAGCCGAGGTTGCCGCTGCCGTCGCGCGTGGTGGCAAAGGAAGGTCTCATTCAATTTTTCGCGAGCGGGACGTCGCCGCTTCCGCTCTCGGCGGGGGGCAGCCTCAACGCCTACGCGACGGTCATCGAGCAGGGTGGCAATTTGCGGGCTCCGATTGGCTCGATCTCGCTCGGCTTCGACGGCACGGGGACCGTGCCGGTTGATTTGCTGACCGGAAATACTCTGCCCGTCCCGGTGACGAGGCGGCTCGTGCTGGGACGGGGTAGCACGACTTCCACCTCGGCGGTGGACCCGCTCACCGGCGAAGCCTTGCTGATCCCCTATGGGTTGAACGTCAACGACACGTCGTTCTTCGACCCGGCGGGCTTCGACATCACGGCGGGCGGGGTGCCGACGAAGTCAGTGCGCGTTGGCGCGTCGAGTCTGGCGACCGCGCGTGACTCGCTGATCGATCTCCGCGGGGGCGGCGATCTGTTTGCCTATCGCTTCGTGGCGGGTCAGGGCGGATCGGTGGATCTGCTGGGGACGGCACCCGGCGCTTGGTCGGCGGGTCAGGACTACGAGGCGGGCGACCTGGTGACTTTCGACGGGATAACCTTCTCGGCGCGGCAGGACAGTATGGGCGTCGCGCCGGAGCCGAACCTGTTTTGGACGGCGGTGCCGGAGCGGTTTGCGGTCGTTCCTGAATTCCAAGGTGAGGTCGCGCCGTTCGCGCCGTTTAGCCGTTCGACGAACGCGCCGGACATCGCGAGTGATCCGGGATACCTGAGCCGGACGTTGAGCGCGGGCGACCGGGTGTTTCTGAATGCCAGCAGTGCGCTGCCGGAGGGAGACTACACGCTCCTGCCGCCGCGTTACGCGTTGCTTCCCGGTGCCGTCCTCGTGACGCCGCGCTCGACGGACCCGCGCCTGGAGACCCTCGCGCAGCCGGATGGGACGCGGCTGGTCTCGGGCTACCGCTACAATGGGTTGAATCGTGACCGCGACGTGCCGACGGTCTTCTCGTCGTTTGAAGTCCTGGATCGTGGCAACGTGCTGAATCGGGCCGAGTATCGTCTGCTCACGGCGAACCGCTTCCTGAGCAATCGCGCTCGGGCGCTCGAGGTCGACGTGCCGCGACTGCCGATCGACGCCGGACGCCTGGTGCTACAGGGCCTGGATCGCCTGGTCGTGCGTGGCGGGGTGCTGGGGTCGGCACCAATGGGCGGGCGTGGCGCCCGGATCGACATCAGCACACCCCTCAACATCCTGGTCACGGGACGCGGGATCGACACCGCCACGGCGGAATTCCCACCGGATCTCTTCGGCGTGGGCACCTTCGGACAACCGGAGACCGCGGTCGCCCGGATTCGAGCTTCACTGCTCAACAGCTTCGACGCCGAGAGTCTCTTCCTCGGTGGGGAGCGGATCGATGTCGCCAACGGCACGTTCGTGCGAACGCTCTCGAGCGGGATCTTCCTCGACAACGCGGGCACGCCATTGGTCGGGCCGGAGATCGTTCTTTCCGCCAATCGCTTGATCACGCTGGCACCGGGTTCGTCGGTGATCCAACGCGGATCGTTGGGTGGCGAAGCGGATCGGCTACTCCTGCGGCGGGACGGCGTGCTGGTGCGGGTAAGCAGCGACTTCGACGCGACGACCCTGCGGACCGGGGTGACTCCTTCCCGCGAACCCTCGCTCTTCGTGGGCCGCGGATCGGTGATCTCGGGCACGAGTGTGTTGTTGGATTCGACCTACTCGACGACGCTAGCGCGTCGCGCGGTCATCGAGGGCGAATCCATCGGGCTGAACAGTGGTCAGATCACGGTGGCCCTCCGCAAACCGGGTAAGATCGAGCCGACGGTGGGTCTCATCCTGCGTGGGCGACTGCTGCGACAGCTCGGCGATGCCCGATCGCTGTCACTGTTGAGCTATTCGACGTTCGACGTCTACGGGTCGGGGCAATTCCGGGGTGGGGATTTTCTTTCCATCAATGCGGGTGAGATCCGGAGCTTCCAGACGGGGAAACGCCCGGCTCGCTTTTTCGCGGACAGCGTTCTGCTCGGCAACGCCGGCAACGTGACCGTGCCGGAACCCGCCGCGGCGGTGGAAGGTGAGGTTCCCGAGCCGCCGCGGGGCGGGTTGGCCTTCACCGGGCGCACGATCGAACTCGCGGCCAACGACCTGGCCTTCCGCGACTTTGCGACGCTCGAATTCACGGCTGACCGTCGTTTGCGCTTCACGGGCGAAGGAGCCCTCACGACGGACGGAACGCTGACGGTGACGACGCCGAGCATCAGTGGCGGACGGTCCGCAATCCGCACGATCACGGCGGCGGGTGACGTGGCGCTCCTGGCGGCGGGCGGGAAGGCGCGCCCGGGTTCGGGCGGCCTGGGGGCGAATCTGTCGATCACGGGGACCAGCGTGCGCGCCGACTCCGCGATCTCGCTGCCCAGTGGACTGCTCACGTTACGGGCAACCGAGGGGGACGTGACGGTGGGAGGACGCCTGGACGTCTCGGGTCGGCGGATCTCGATCTACGACATCGTTCGCTTCACCGACGCCGGGAACGTTTCGTTGATCTCGGACCGGGGTTCGGTGTTGCTCGGCGAAGACAGCGTGATCGACGTCTCCTCGGATCCGCGGCGGGGTGACGCGGGGCGGATCGCCGTCGAGGCGGGGCTGGGTGATTTCGTGGCGGGCGGGACCCTGCTAGGTGGGGGTAGCCGACGTGGGGCGAGTGGTTCGTTCCAACTCGACGTGTCGGAAATCGAAAATCTCGGCGGGCTGGATGAGGTCCTGAACATCGCGAACTTCAACGCCCTGCGGGATTATCGAATTCGCTCGGGCGACGTGCGCATTGATGGAGAAGCGAAGGCGGCGGTCTACCGTTTGGCAACCGACGCGGGGTCGATCCGCGTGGCCGGGCGGATCGATGCGTCGGGGGTAACGGGTGGGCGCATCGAGCTGAAGGCCTCCGGGAGCGTGGTGCTGGCGGACGGGGCGGTGTTGGACGCGTCCGGGAAAAAATTTGACGCCGCCGGGAAGGGTGGCTCGGTGTTGCTCGAAGCCGGTTCCCAGATCGACGGTGTGATCGACGAGACGGGTCAGATCGAAATCCTTCGCGGGTCGCTGATCAATTTGCGGGTCGCCCAGGCGCGGGAGAATAGCCAGGAGGATCGGGGTTGGTTCACGGGCACCCTGCACCTGCGGGCTCCGCGCACGGCGGCAGGTGACGATCTGGCCATCGCCGCGATTGCGGGGGAAATCCGCGGCGCGTCGAGCGTCATCGCCGAGGGTTACCGGCTCTACGACCTTACCGGGGTGGGTGAGGAGATCACGACCGGGCTGCGGAACACGATCAACAGCGACGCGGCCACCTTCCTCGGTGCGGCCGGAACGGAATCGGCGAACTACGGGGCGATGAGAACCCGGCTCGTCGGAGACGACGGGGCTCTCGGATCGATCCTCACCATCCGGCCCGGTGTCGAGATCGTGAACCGCACGGGCGACCTGCGGCTCGGCTCGGAATTTTCGCCGCAGAACAACGATTGGAATCTCGCGACTTTCCGTTTCGGCCCGCGGAGCGTCCCGGGCATCCTGACGTTGCGGGCATCGGAGGATCTCGTTTTCTTCAATACGCTGAGCGACGGGTTCTTCACGAGTGCCTTCAATTCGCGCCTCGTCGAGCGCAACCCCGAGGTGCCGCTCAACGCGCAATCGTGGAGCTACCGGTTGGCGGCGGGCGCGGATTTCACCGCGGCGGATTTCAGTCGGGTCCTTGCGCTGGGTCTGCTTGCGGCTGACAAGGGGTCGTTTAAAATTGGCAAGCCGACCGGGACCGGGGCGGCGTTTCCTTCCGGATCGAACGCCTCGACGCGAAACACGATCCCGCGCTCTTTTCAAGTCATTCGCACGGGCAGCGGCGATATCGACATCGTCGCCGGGCGGGACATTCAACTACTGAATCAAATCGCGTCGATCTACACGGTCGGCACGCAGGTGGCTGACGCGACGCTGGGCGGCACCTACGACGTGCCGTTCCTCAACGCGAATGGCGGGCAGTTTTTCCTCGGGGCGGTGCAGCAAAACCCGGGTTACCAGCCGCAGTTCACGATGGGCGGCGGCGACGTCACGCTCGAGGCCGGGCGCGACATTGCGCGCTACCGCCTCGACTTCGATGGCGTGACGCTGCTGACCGATTCAAGCCGGCAGTTGCCGATCAATTGGCTCTACCGCGTCGGGTTCGTCGATCCGGAGACGGGGGCATTCGGGGCTGGGCGGTTCGACGGGCCGACCTTCCCGCAAATTCTGTCGACGAGTTGGTGGGTGGATTTCAGCAATTTCTTCGAGGGCGTCGGCGCCCTCGGGGGCGGGAATGTCTCGCTGCTTGCTGGGAACAACGTGACGAACGTCGACGCCGTTGTGCCGACCAACGCACGGTCGCCCAAGGGAATCCCCAACGCCGACGCACTCGTCGAGTTGGGCGGAGGCGACCTCACCGTGCGGGCCGGCAACGCGATCGATGGCGGCGTCTACTACGTCGAGCGTGGCCGCGGATTGCTCGATGCTGGCAGCGAGATTCGGACGAATTCGAGTCGCTCGCCGTCGGTCGGGGTCTTTGCAAACCAAGCACCGCTCGACGAGTTGACGTGGCTCCCGACGACGCTGTTTCTTGGCAAGGGAAGCTTCGACGTGCGAGCCCGTGGCGACATCCTGCTCGGACCGGTCGCCAATCCGTTCCTCCTGCCCGGCGGTTACAACAACACGTATTGGTATAAGTCGTATTTCTCGACCTACGACCCAAAGAGCGCGGTCGACGTGACTTCACTCGGCGGGTCGGTGACGCTGCGCGAGAGCGTTGTGCTCCCGACCGTTGGGGCCGGCGGCAGCACGCCGACGCTGCTCGCGTGGTTCCAGAATGTCCTGGTCTTCGACGCCCAGCGAACGACGGCCTCGACGTTTCAACCGTGGCTCCGCCTGAACGAGACAAGCGTGGCTTCGTTCTCGACCGTCGTTGGCTTGAAACCGCCGACGCTACGAGTCACGGCCTTCTCGGGTGACATCAACGTCGCGGGCGATCTCACGCTTGCGCCCGCGCCGAACGGGACGCTGGAACTCATCGCCGGGGGTGCGATCAACGGTCTCCAGCCCCAGGGTGTGACGACGGTCAACGGCGCGCCGGTGGTTGGCTTCGGCTCCAGCCGGATCATCGTATCGGACGCCGATCCGGCGAACGTTCCCGGGATCGAGAGTCCGTTTGCGTATCAGAGCCTCGTCGGCACGACGGGCTTGGCGCGCCAATCGGGTGACGATTTTCTCTTCTTCGTGAACGCGCTGTTCGCCGAGACGGGCGCTCCCACTCTCGACCTGCAGACCAGGCAGGCGCTGCATTCGTCCGATCTCCTCCACCGGGACGACCCGGACCCGGTGCGCCTCTACGCGAGCAACGGGAGCATCTCAGGCTTGACGCTATTCAGTCCGAAGGTCACCCGGATCTTCGCCGGGCGGGACATCACGGACGTCTCGTTCTATTTGCAGCAGACCAGCGAGACCGACACGACGGTGATCTCGGCGGGGCGCGACATTCTCCTTTACAATGCAAATTCGCCCGGGCGTTCGGCGGCTGTCGCGAGCGGCAACCAGCTCAACCTCGGCGAGGTGCCGCTCGCGGGTGACATTCAGCTTGGCGGCCCCGGTGTGCTCGAGATTCTGGCTGGACGCGACCTTGATCTCGGCACCGGAGAAAACAACGCCGACGGCACGGGCGTCGGCATCACGACGCTGGGCAACTCCCGCAACGCGGCGCTGCCTTTCACGGGTTCGAGCGTGATCGCGATCGCCGGATTGCGCGAGACGGCGGAGGGTCTCGCGGGATCGAACCTCGACTTCGACGCGTTCATCGAGGCGTTCCTTTTCGAGGATGTCGATGATCCGACCGCCACGACCGCGGCGGGCGGACTGGGCGGACTGGGCGGACTGGGCGATTTGACGCTGGAGGAATTCCTGGCGCTTCCGAACGTCCGGCGGAATCAGCTCGCGCTCGATGTCTTTTACGACGTGCTGCGGACCACGGGTCGCCGAGCGGTCGATCCGGCGAGTCCGACGTTCCAGAATTACGACCGTGGATTTGAGGCGATCGACGCGCTGTTCAATGGGAGATACCGCGGTGAGTTGCTGACCCGCGCCCGCGACGTTCGGACGCGGAGCGGCGGGGGGATTCAGCTCCTGGCGCCGGGCGGCGGACTTACGCTCGCGAATTCCACCCTCGGCGCGGCCCTCGTTCCCCCGGGGATCGTGACCGAAAGCGGTGGTGATATTTCGGTCTTCACCGACGACAGCGTTGACATCGGAATCGGTCGGATCTTCACGCTGCGCGGCGGCAATCAAATCATCTGGTCCTCGACCGGAGACATCGCCGCCGGATCGTCGGCGAAGACGGTGCAGTCCGCGCCGCCAACCCGCGTGCTGCTCGATCCGTCGAGCGCCGATGTGCAGACCGATCTGGCCGGCTTGGCGACGGGCGGCGGAATTGGCGTCCTGGCGACGGTCAGGGGCATTCCGCCCGGCGACGTCGATCTCATCGCTCCCGTTGGTGTCGTCGACGCGGGTGACGCGGGAATTCGGGCGACCGGCAACCTGACGGTTGCGGCAACGGAGTTCCGGAACGCCGGTAACTCCGTGGCCGGTGGCACGACGACCGGCGCACCCGCTCCGGCTGTCGTCAGCGCGCCCAACGTCGGCGGTCTCACCAGCGCGGCGGGCACGGCGGGTGCGGCGCAGAGCAGCGCCGACGACGCGGCCGGAAATTTCCAACCGACAGCGGCGCCGCGTGAAGAAGCGCCGTCCATCTTCGTCGTCGAAGTCGTGGGCTACGGCGGTGGGGCGGTCTCCGCATCGTCGGAACCGACGCCGACGCCGGAACCCGCCGCCCGCTAGGTATTTCTCGAGCAACAATGAAACGCTTCCGCCTCAAGCACGCGCTTTCCGCCCTGACCTTCGGGATACTTCTTGGCCCGCTCGGCCAAGGTCCGGTTGATCTCCAGTCAGCCGAACCCGAGGCGACCGCCCGAATCGGGGATGCGGAGTCGCAATTGAAACGCGGGAAAATGTATGCTGCGGGAGACGGGGTCGAGCAAGACGACGCCCAGGCGGCGGAGTGGTTTCGGCGGGCGGCGGAGAATGGCTCGGTCGAGGCGCAGAACAATTACGCGGCGGCGCTGTTCCAAGGCCGCGGGGTGCCCGCCGATCAGACCGAGGCGGTGATTTGGTATCAAAAGGCAGCGGACGGCGGTGCCGTGTTGTCGCAGTTCGTGCTCGGGCAGCTCTCGGAACGCGGGATCGGAATTGATCAGGATCTGGAAGCCGCCGTCGCGTATTACACGCGGGCGGGAGACTCAGGCTACACCGCCGCCCAACGCGAGTTGGGGCGACTCTATCTCGAAAGCTCCGGAGCTCTCGAGCAGGACAATTTCAAGGCGCGCAAATGGCTTGCGAAGGCCGCTGAGGGTGGCGACGCGTGGTCACAAAACGCGCTCGGTGTCCTGTTCGAGCAGGGCTTGGGCGGTGAGGTCGACCGGGAGCGGGCAACGGAACTTTACCTCGCGGCGGCTGAAGCCGGCGACGCCAAGGCGCAAAGTAATCTCGGTCGAGTCCTGTTCGAAGAATCCGCTCGAGAACGTGATCGCTCGGAAATTTTCAAATGGCTTTCGCTCAGCGCAGACCAGGGCGAGATCACGGCTTCGAAAATTCTGGTCGGCTTGGAACTCGAGATGTCGGAGGCTGAACTCGCGGAAGGCCGTCGGCGCCTAGCGACAGCCCGCTCGGAACGGGCCGCTCAAACTCCGCCCGACAAGTGACTCCCCATTCGATCCTATGAAAACCACTCTCCGCTTCCTCGTTGTTCTCAGTCTCACTCAGACGCTGCTCCTCGCAGCGGTTGCGTGGTCCTCCTTCCGGGAGCCGGTGGCAAGGGCGACGGCGGAATTGGCGATCTCGAGCGATGCGACCGTTCGAGCCAATACTTCGAAACCGGGTGGATCACCGTTGCCGACTCCGGGATCCGATTCGGCACCATCCGTGGCGAATCGATTGTCCGCTCCGAGCGACTCAGTTCAATTGCCTGGCACGCAACCGGTCTTTGTGGGGGTCCAGCGCGCCCCGGTTGTTCCAAGTTCAGCACCCACCTCGGTGGTCTCGAATTCGGCCGTTGCCCCGGTCGCCCTGCAGCCGCACGATCCGTTGGTCACGACCGTGGGGCCGCGGCCCTCAGCGGCCAGCGTTCCTGATCGGAATGGCACTTCGCCGAACACCGTCGTGCCCGCGTTTGCGACTGGAATCATCCCCCGAGCCACCGCCGGAGTCGGCGCCGGGGCGCTCGGCGAACCCGGGGGCGTGACCGAGCCCGCCCGAAGCCTCGCCGAAACCCGGCGATCGGAGGCCGTGGAAGCGGAGACGATTGAGGCTCCCGAGGGCACCACCGTGCCGGCGGCGTTGGAGGCCACGGATGAATCCATCGCCGCGGAACCCGCCAAAAAGGACCGTCTCCGCGACATTCAGAACGAGTTTGCAGACTCCCTCCGCGATCAATCGGGGCGCATTCCGAGAGAAGTCGACCGCGCCGAGTGGCAAACGGCCCAATGGTTGGCTGACCAGCGATACCGCGCGATGTTTGGCCAGCAAGCGTTCAACGCTCAGCAACGGACCGCGGCCTTGGAGATCGGAGGCGGGCAGTAGAGCCCCCGCTTTTTTTATATAGAGAAGGCGTCGCCGCTCTCGCGATTTTTAATTAATTGGAGTCGGTGTCGTCGGAGCGGTCCCTAGGCTCGGCGCGAAATTTGTAAACGAAGCTTGGCGAGGTGTCATCGGCGAGCGTGACCGAGTAGGTCATACGGACAATGCGTTTGACGCTGATGCGGATCGTGGCGTCGTAACGGCCTTCAATTTTTCCACTTTGGCCATCCAAGCGAAACTGGCCGGACATCTGGATCGATCGGGCGGTTGCGCCGTAAAACCCGCGGGTCTTCTGATTGTTCGACACGGCGGGGGCAATCTCGTCGATGGCGACGCGACCGCTGGGACGGAATCGATAGCGGTTATTGACCGGGACGCGTTCGCCCTCGACCTTCACGTTACTGGTGAATTTGAATACTCCCGAGAGTCCGTCGTCCGCGATGTTGGCGCGGATTTTGAGCCGGTTGCCGCGGAATTTGTCCTGCGTGGTCGTGACGACGGTTCGGCCGAAGTAGTTGCCTTGGAAGGCGGACAGATCGGTGGCGTTCTTGGTCGCGCCGCCTTCGTCGGTGTCTTGGGCGCGGAGGGAGGGGAAAATGGCGAGCGCGGCGAGGGCGGCGGCGCTGAGGCGGGCGTGGTGAAGCATGTCGGGAATCTATTGCGACGGGGAACCCGGACAAGGGCGGATGAGCCGATTTCGGGCTTGTGACGAAAATGTTACGTTTGGGGAAAGGTTGAATTTTCAATGTGAAATGAGAAATGGGGGTATGCGTTTTTGGTTGGTGGGATGGGTTGGGTTCGTTTTGAGTTTGGGAATGGTGGGGGCCGCGGAGTCGCGGGGAGACTTGATGTTCGAGGTGAGCGCGGCCTTGAAGACCGGGAATCGGGGTTACTTCGAGCGGTGCTTCGAGTTCGCGGGAGCCGACGCGACGGCTCGGGGTCGAATGAAAGCGATCATCGACGAGATTCTGCGGTGGGACGACGCGGTGGTGACGGCGACGGAGCGGCGGGCGGGCGACGATGGTGAAGTGGGGCAGGCCCTGAACGGGGAGTGGACGTTTCAGGTCCACGTAACGAATGGCCGCGAGGCTCGGCAGTCTTACGTGTTTCCGGCGGGACCGGTCGACGGCGGGGCGGTGAAAATTCTGCTGGTGGCGGCGGGTGGGGGGTGAGCGACGTTTGGCGTGGCCTGGTGATGGCGGGCGTTGGCGAGGAGGCGACGGCACCCGGGGCCCGGCTGCCCTACCCTAGATGGAGGCGCTGCGCGCCTTACCGCATGTAGGCGAGATTGCCGGCGGTGGCTTTGACCTGCGGGATGCCTTCGAGGAGGTCGGCGATGGCGTCCCATTTGCCGCTGATCAGGGCTTCGTGGGCGTGGTCGGGGATTTCGATGGGAAAATCGAGGTCGCCGCAGTGGGCCTTCTTTCCTTCGAGATCGATCGTGATCGGAGCCTTCGGGTCGGCGGCGACCAGCTGGGCGAGGGATTTGATGTCGCCGCCGTTCATAACGACGCAGGGCATGCCGAGGGTGATGGAATTGCCGAAGAAAATCTCGGCGAAGCTCTCGGCGATCACGGCGCGGAAGCCGAAGCGGTAGAGGGCTTGCGGGGCGTGCTCGCGCGAGGAGCCGCAGCCGAAATTCGAGCCCGTGAGCAGGATGCTGGCTCCCTTGAACTGCTCGTCGTTGAGCGGGTGCGGGCGGTCTTCGCCGGTGGCGGGATCCTGGCGGACGTCGATGAAGGCGTATTCGCCGAGTCCGTCGAAGGTGACGCACTTCATGAAGCGGGCGGGGATGATGCGGTCGGTGTCGATGTCGTCGCCGGGGACGTGGACGGCGGTGCCGCTGACTTGGGTGATTTGCGCGAGAGCCATGTTGTTGGTTATTGGTTTTTAGTTGTTAGCAGCTTGGCGGGTGAGGGTGAAGCCGGCGGCTTCCAGGAGCGCGATGAGGCCGGTTTCGCCGTAGAGGTGGGCGGCTCCCATGGCGAAGAAATACGTTTTCGCGGGATCGGCTTTGATTTTGGCTTCGATTCGCTCGGCCATGAGCTCGTTGCGCTGGTCGAGGAGGCGGTCCATGAGGCGGTCGTTGAGCTCGCTGTCACCGGCGAGGGCCTCCATTTCCTTCATGTCGGCTTCGAGGCGGGCCAGGTCGCCGGAGAGGTAGCTCGCGACGAGCTGGTCGGCGACGTTGATGCCGGATTCGCGGGCGGTTTTGAGTTGGGTGAGGGTGTCGCGGAGGAGGGTGATCTGGTCCGCTTCGCTGATGTCGTCGAAGATGGCCATTTGCTCGGCGGGGGTCTCGAGGCCACCGGTTTCCTTGCCAGCCATGGCGGCTTTCTGAAAGAGGAGCATGTCGAGCGGGATGACGCCCGCGTGTTTGAGTTCGTCCTCGAGGGTCATGAGGCTCACCGTGAACGCCCAGATTTTCAGGCGGTCGCGGGGCGCGAGGGGCAGGCGGGGATTGATGGCGGTCAGCTCTTGGAGGACGGTCGCGTAGAGGTCGGCGGGGAGGACGTCTTCGAGTTTCTTGCCGTCGGGGAGGAACATCGCGGCCGACATCGAGAGGAGCGTCCCGGTGTCCATCGGGATCTCGGTGTAGACGGCGTCGGCGCTGTCGAAGGCGGGCGCGACGCTGGCGGGAATCCGGGCGACGTCGGGGCGGGGTAGGTGGATGGTGCCGAAGATGTAGGACGGCGCGGTCGCGGTGGGGGAGGTGACTTTCCAGAGGAAAGGGGTGGAAATTTCGGATTTCGGATTTCGGATTTCGGATTGGAATTTCGCTGCCGACTCCGCCAGCATTGGATGGACGTATCCAAGCACGACCAGCGCGGACGCGGTGATCCTCATCCAATCCGCAATCCGCAATCCGCAATCCGCAATCATCGAGCTAGCTCGAAGACTTCGCGGGCGTCGGAGACGACGCCGGTGATGGCGGCGGCGGCGACCATGAGCGGGCTCATGAGGACGGTGCGGCCGGTCGGGCTGCCTTGGCGGCCCTTGAAGTTGCGGTTCGACGAGCTGGCGCAGAGTTCTTCGCCGACGAGTTTGTCGGGGTTCATTCCGAGGCACATCGAGCAGCCCGCGCCTCGCCATTCGAAGCCCGCGTCGCGGAAGATCGTGGCGATGCCCATCGTCTCGGCGAGGGCGGCGACGCCTTGGGAGCCGGGGACGACAATGGCTTTGACGGCTTCGGAAACCCGGCGGCCCTTCAGGTAGCCCGCGACTTCCTGAAGGTCGGAGAGGCGGCCGTTCGTGCAACTGCCGAGGAAGGCGACGTCGACCTTGGTGCCCTTGATCGCGGCTCCGGGGACGAGGTGCATGTGGGCGATGGCCTCTTCGGCGGTCGCGCGGTCTTTTTCGGGAACTTCCTCGGGGGTCGGGACGTTTTCGGTGATGAAAATGGCCTGGCCGGGGTTGATGCCCCAGGTGACGGTCGGGGCGATGTCTTCGGCGCGGTAGTTGATGACGTCGTCGTAGTCGGCGTCGGGGTCGCTGGCGGTGGCCTTCCATCGCTCGACGGCGGCGTCCCAGTCGGCACCTTTTGGCGAGTAGGGTCGGCCTTTGAGGTATTCAAAGGTCGTGTTGTCGGGATTCACGTAGCCGACGCGCGCGCCGCCTTCGATCGACATATTGCAGACGGTCATTCGCTCCTCCTGCGTGAAGTTGTCAAACGTGCTGCCGCCGTATTCGTAGGCGTAACCGATGCCGCCGTTGACTCCGAGTTTGCGGATGATGTGGAGGATGACGTCCTTGGCGTAGACGCCGGGCGTGAGTTTGCCGTCGACGTTGATGCGGCGGACCTTCGGCTTTTGGAGGGCCATGGTCTGGGTCGCGAGGACGTCGCGGACCTGGCTGGTGCCGATGCCGAAGGCGATCGCGCCGAACGCGCCGTGGGTCGAGGTGTGGGAATCGCCGCACGCGATGGTGGTGCCGGGCTGGGTGATGCCCTGCTCGGGGCCGACGATGTGGACGATGCCCTGCTTGCCGGATGGAAGGTCGAAAAAGGTCACGCCGGACTCCTCGCAGTTTTTGCGGAGCGCCTTGATCATGTCGTCGGCGAGGGAGTCGGAGAACGGCTCCTCGCGCTCGTCGGTGGGAACGATGTGGTCGACGGTGGCGAACGTGCGGTTCGGGTAGAGGACCTGGAGACCGAGGTCGCGGAGCATTCCGAACGCCTGCGGGCTGGTCACTTCGTGAATGAGGTGCGTGCCGATGAGGAGCTGCGTCTGGCCGTTCGGCAATTTCCGCACTTCGTGGGCGGCCCACACTTTGTCCAACAACGTCTGTTTCATAGAGGCGGGGAATGTAGTGGGAATGGTGAACGGGTGCAAGTGGGGTGGTGGGGGTGAGCTTCGCGTGACTGGTGACTGGTGACTGGTGGAGTATCGGAGTCCTGGCGGACTCGGGGTGGTTCGCGGTTGCAGGCTGGGGGGAATTTTTCTAACTTCGGCGGTTCATGGCGGAAGTTGTCTCGATGTCGCAGGATGCAAAGGAAGTGGGACGCGACGTGTTTCTGCGGGCTTACCGGACGGCGCTGCTGGCGCGGACGCTGGAGGAGAAGCTGGCGGCGCTCTACCGGGGTGGGAAGATCAAGGGTGGCGTCTTTCTCGGGCGGGGGCAGGAGGCTTTGAGCGTGTCGGTGGGGGTGAATCTGCGCCCGGGGGATATTTTCGCGCCGCTCATTCGGGATCAGGCGGGGCGGATGGCTTTTGGCGATACCGTGCTCGATACGCTGCGGACCTACCTGGGGTCGCAGTTGGGTTCGATGCGGGGTCGGGACGGGAACATTCACCGGGGGCGACCGAAAGAAGGTTATTACGCGATGATCAGTCACTTGGGGGCGATGATTCCGGTGGTGGTCGGGGGTCTGATGGCGCGGCGTTTTCGGGGGGAATCGGGGGTGGTCGGGGCGACGTGCATCGGCGACGGCGGGACGTCGACGGGGGCGTTTCACGAGGGGATGAACACGGCGGCGGTCGAGAAATTGCCGCTGGTCGTCGTGGTCGCGAACAACCAATACGCGTATTCGACGCCGACGGCGAAGCAGTTCGCCTGCGCGGATTTGCTGGACCGGGCGGCGGGTTACGGCGTGGCGGGGCACCGGGCGGTGGGCACGGATTTGGCGGATTGCCTGCGGGTGGTCGGCGGTGCGGTCGAGGCGGCTCGAGGGGGCGGTGGACCTCAGTTGGTGGTCGCGAATTTGCTGCGGCTGGTTGGTCACGGGGAGCACGACGACGGGTCTTACGTCGCGCAGGATTTGCGGGACAGCACGGTGGGGCGGGATTGTCTGACTGTCGCCGAGGAGGCTCTGGTCGAGCGGGGCTGGTCGGACGCGGAGGAGATCAAGGCGTGGCGCGCCGAGGCGAAGGCGGAGGTGGACGAGACGGCGAATCGGGTGCTGCGCGAGCCCGCGCCGGATCCGGCGGAGGAGGAATGGTCGGCGATTTCGAGCGATCACTTGGCCGACCGGTTCGCGGAGGTGGCGTCGTGACTTATCTGCAGGCGATCTGCGAGGCGCAGGGGAAGCTGCTGGCCGACGACGAGCGCGTGTTTATTTACGGGCAGGACGTCGGGGAATTCGGCGGGGCGTTCAAGGCGACGAAGGGGCTGGCGAAGAAATTTCCGGGGCGGGTGCTCGATTCCCCGATCAGTGAGGATGCGATGATGGGACTCGCGATCGGCGCGGCCATCGAGGGGATGCGGCCGATCATCGAGATGCAGTTCGCCGACTTCTCGACGTGCGGGTTCAACCAGATCGTGAACCAGGCGGCGACCCTCTATTACCGGACCGAGGTCGCGTGTCCCATCGTGGTGCGCTTGCCTTCGGGCGGAACTCCGGGTGGCGGGCCGTTTCACAGTCAGAGCATGGAGGCGATCTACGCGCATTATCCCGGGACGATCGTGCTGACTCCGGCGACGGTGGAGGACGCCTACAGCATGTTGATCGAGGCGGTCGCGATCGACGATCCGGTCATTTTCTGCGAGCACAAATTTTTGTATAACCACCTCAAGGCCGACGACGTCGGGAAGGAGGCGTTGCCGATCGGCCGGGCGCGAATCGCGCGGCCGGGTCGGGACGCGACCATCGTGACCTACAGCGCGATGCTGCACGAATCGCTGGCGGCGGCGGAGGAACTCGAAGAGGACGGTTACCACGTCGAGGTTGTGGATCTGCGTTCGATCAAGCCGCTGGACACCGACACCGTGCTGGCGTCCGTGTGCCGGACGGGGCGGTTGCTTTGCGTCGGCGAGGCCTGGCCGTGGGGCGGCGTGACGGCGGAAGTGATCGCCCGGGTTTCGACGGAAGCGTTCGGGATGCTGGACGCGCCGCCGCAACGTCTCAACGCGCGGGACACGCCCGTGCCGTATCACCCCGATCTTTGGGGAACTCACCGCCCGACGGCGGGCACCATTGCGACCGCGACGCGGCGACTGCTCGAACTTTAACCCCGAAGAAAATGCCCCAGGTTCCCATCATCATGCCCCAGCTCGGCGAGTCGATCGCCGAGGCGACCGTCGTGAAAGTGCTCTTCGCGCAGGGCGACACCATCGAGGCCGATTCCGACATCATCGAGGTTGAAACGAACAAGGCTGTAATGGGCGTGACCGCTCCGTGCAACGGCACGTTGGGCGAGCTGAAGGTCACGGTGGACGAGAGTTATTTGGTCGGATCGGTGCTGGGTTACATCGAAGTGACTGACGAAGAAGCGGCGCGAATCGGGTTCGAGGCCGAGCCAATCGAGAAACCGGCGGCGGAGAAGCGCGCGCCGAAGAAGGCGGTCTCGCAGGAGGTCGCGCCAACGGTGAGCGGGCTGCCGGTGCCGGCTCCGGCGGGCGGGGCGACGTATCTTTCGCCGCGGATGAAGGCGCGGATGGGGGAACTCGGGCTCCACCAAGCGGATCTCGCGGGGATCGCGGGGAGCGGGGCGTCGGGGCGGGTGACGATCGACGATCTGGAGAAATTCCTCGGCGACCTCGAGCGCAACCGGATGACGCCCGCGTCGTCGATGCGCGTTGCGGTGGCCGATGCGATGCGGCGGAGTTGGACGCGGCCGTTGGCTACCGTGGTGATCCCAGTGCGGATGGACAAACTGCTCGCGCACCGAAAAACGCAGACGCCGAAGCCGGGTCCGGCGCTTTACGCGCTCCGGGCGCTCGCCATGGCGCTGGGTGAGAACAGCGCGCCGGCGGGGCGGTTGGTCGGTGATCGGATCGTGCATCCGCGGTCGGTGGACATTGGGTTCGCGGTCGAGGCGGAGGATGGCGTGATGGTGCCGGTGATCCGGAACGCGGATCAGGCTTCCTTGTCGGATCTGGTGGATCGTTACAATCGTCTCGTGGATTTGGCGCGTCAGCGCCGGATGCCGCCCGCGGATCTGGGTGGGTCCATCGCGACGGTGACGAATTACGGGACGTTCGGGCTGACGTTGGCGACGCCGATTCCGCTGCCCGAGCAAACGATTCTGCTCGGCATGGGCGCGGGAGCGACGGTGCCGAGCTGGGATGCGGAGCTGGAGGAGTTTTTGCCGGTGACGGAGGCGATGTTCACGTTGAGCTTCGATCACCGCGTGCTGGACGGTGGCGCGGCGGGGCGGCTACTGAAGCGCGTGGCGGAGCTGTTGAATTCGCCTGAGGAGTTGTGACTCCGAACTTGCCGCTTGCTTTGGCTTTCGGCCGACGACGGTTCGATTGAATACGGCTCGGCGGGAGCCTCGCCCTCCGGGTTTGGGATATTTTTCACGGTCGCGATCAGGATCCAAGCGAACGAATTGATTGCTCGGGAATCGGGTTGCTTTAGGATCGGGTGATGCATTTCCTGCCGAAAAGTTTTCCTGGCAAGCGATTTTCCGCTCTGACGCGAGCCGTCGGCTTTGGCCTTTGCGTCGTGGCTTTGTCTGACCTCTCCGCTCAGACGACGGTTCCGGTGGGGAGTTATTCAGGAGCGAATGGTGGCGATGGAGGCGGCGCTGCAACGGGGGCTTCCGGGGCTCCGGGCGAAGCTGGAGCGAATGGTTTCGATGGGCAGGACGGCGATGAATTCGACGCGGACGGCGGCGATGGAGCGCCGGGTGAAGACGGGGGTCGGGGGGGGATTGGTGAGACTGGCGAGATGGGTGATAGCGGCGTTGCCGGGGGGAGCGGATTCGATCTCGTGGGTGGCGCTCATCTCGTGATCGGAGGATCGTTCTTCGGCGGCGACGGGGGGACGGGCGGAGTTGGTGGGTTCGGCGGGAGCGGTGGTCGCGGCGGTGCCGGTGGAGTCGGTGGGAGTGGCGGTAATGCTTTCGGAAATGGGTTTTTTCCGCCGGAAGGTCGTGGTGGTGATGGCGCACCCGGCGGAATCGGCGGAGAGGGGGGAGTCGGCGGACTTGGCGGGACGGGCGGCGTCGGCGGAGACGCGGGTAGTGGATTGCAGATCACGGGCGGGGCCAGCGTGACGATTCGGGGTGGGCAATTCGCCGCCGGATTGGCTGGCGTTGGTGGTGCGGCTGGAACGGGTGGCGCGGGAGGATTCGGTGGTGACGGCGGGGAAGGCGGTGGCGGCGGGACGTCCACCAACGGGAGCGGTCCCGGGATGAGTTTCGCTGGAATGTTTGCCCCTCCCGGCGAGGCGGGGGGCAGTTTTGGATCGGGATCGCTGGGCGCGGCTGGTTTGGCTGGGTGGGGGATTTCGCTGCGGGAAGGATCGATTCTGTTCGAAGCGAAATCCTGGACGGTGACGCCCGACGCGTCGCGCAGTCAGACATTTTTGATCGACCTGACTTGGGTCGATGACAGCACGGCGAACTTCAGTCTTTTTCAGAATGCGTCGGATGCGAGTTTTTCGTTCGTGGCGGTGCCTGAGGGTGGGGAGATTTCCGTTTTCGTGGCTTTCGCGATTGTCGGGTTTCTGCTGGTTCGCCGGTGGCGGCGGCGGTGCGTCTTCTGATCGCGGATGCGGGGATTCGCGCAGTGCGCGAGTTGGCTGGGGAGGGGAGTGTCCCGCTTTGCGGGATTGGGTTGGTTCGGCGATTGCAAATCGCCGCTCCTCGAGATGGAAGCGGCTCTCTCGCTTTGCTCGATTCGCCGGACTTCGGCACCTGGAAGGTGCCGCTCCTTGAATTATCTATTCTCCTACCAGGGTGATTCTGGCTCGGCGGGAGCGGCGTTCGTAGGCGGTTTGGCTTTGGTTTTGGATTCGTTCGGGCGGGTTGGTGCCGCCGGCTCCGATGGTGTGGATTCTCGTGGCGGGGACGCCGCACTCCCATTGGAGAAATTGCTTCACGGCTTCGGCTCTTTTTTCCGAGAGGGCTTTGTCGCCTTCGGCGTCGGCGCTGGGGGCGACGTGGGCTTCGACGATGATTCGGTAGTCAGGGTAATGCGATAATTTTGGGGCGGCGGCTCGGACGGCGTCTTCGAAGTCGGCGGGGATCGTGGTCGAGCCGGGGCGGAAGGTGATGGGCTCGTCGAGGAGGGTGCCTTTGACCTGGGGGATCAGGTCGGCCCATTCGGCTTCGGTGAGGGAGCGGTAGTTTTGGCTGGGCTTGGGGGTTTGGGCGAGGAGGGGGGCAATGCCGTCGTCTTTGGCGGCGACGTCGGCGATGGTCTTGCGGTAGAGGAGGCTGAGGGGGTCGGAGTTGGGGAGGGTGACGCGTTGGCCGTTGTCGGCGAGGATGGTGCCAATGGAGTCGATGCTCTCGACGAGCTGGGGGGTGCCGGTGCGGCTGAGCCAGTCGATGGCGTTGTCGCCGAGGCTCGCGAAGCGGATGCCGGCGAGCATGGTGGCGGCTTCTTCGGGGCTTTTGTCGGCGTCTTTCGCGGCGACGGCTCGGAGTTTTTCGGGGTGGTTGAGGAGGTCGTGGAGCGTGGCGAAGTAGGTGCGGGTGAAGGTCTCGGCGAGTTGGGGGTCGTCGGAGAGGACGCGGCGGGAGGCGAGGCAGAGGTCGATGATGAGGCCCTGGGCCTGCTTGGTGTCGACGAGGGTGTGGGCACCGGCGATCTCGTCCAACGCGCGGGAGACGAAGGGCTCCCAGAGGACGGCGAAGTCGACGTCGCCGCGGGCAAGGGCTTGGCTGGCGGCTTCGACGGTGGGGACGCGCATGCTGGCGAGGCGGGGGCGGAGTTGGTCGAGCTTGAAGTGGGAGGTCTGGCTTTTGAGCAGAAATTCGGACGGGGAGTCGCCGACGAAGGCTCCGCGGACGGTGGGGTTGTCGAGGGAGTCGATGTTCTCGAGGTCGGCGTCGCCGATGACCGCGTCGCCGCCGAAGGATTCGTCGATGACGAAGATGGCGGAGCCGGGCCAATCGCTGGCCGCGCCGCTCACGAGGTAGCTGTCGAGGGTGAGGACGATGAACTGGGCGGTGCCGTTGCGGAGGGCGCGGATACGGGCGTCGAAGTCGGGTTCGATTTCGAAGTTCACGCGGATGCCGGCGCGGGCCATCCGGTTCTGGAAATCGCCGGAGCGGATGACGAGGTAGCCGAGCCAGTCGTCACCGAGGACGGTGATGGTGCGGTTCGTCGGGATGGCGTCGCTGGTCTGCTCGACGAGGGAATCCCATTCGTTTTTCTCGCGCCACGGCTTGCTGACGCCCCAGAGGACCATCGCCAGGGTGACGAGAATGATGGTGGCGGTGAGCCATTTTTTCATCCGGCGATCAGACTATTTTCGGCGGAAGAAGACGCGGTAGACGCCATAGGCGATGACGAGGATGATGATCCAGGTGAAGGGCGGGCCGTCGTTGGTGCTGGTGGTCGAGTTGGGCGAGGCGGAGTTGTCGGCGCGGGCGTTTGAATTCGCTGGGGCGGTGGGGCGGAGGTCGGCGAGGGAGACGGTCTTCATGGCCTCGGCGATCTCGGGGGAGATGACGATGTCGCTGGTGTCGCCGATCTCGGCGTCGACTTTCGCAAGGCCGGCGCGCAGTTCTTCGGAATTCGCGGCGTCGAAGTAGCGGGTGGCGGCGGAACTCATGTAGTCGCCTTCGCCGAAGAATCCGATGCCGACGGTCTCGGTGCCTTCGCGGGCGGCGGCCTGCAATTCGTCCTGAACCCCGGCGGCCCCGCGGGCGGTGCTGTCTTCGCCGTCGGTGAGGACGACGAGGACCTGGCGCTCGAAGGGGCGGCTGGCTTTGCGTTTGGCGATCTCCTCGTTCGCGAGGTCGATGGCGTCGGCGAGGGGGGTGGTGCCGACGGCCTGGATGCGGGCGACGGTGTCGGCGACTTCGCTTTTGTTGCCGCGCTCGCTGGCGACGAGTTGGCCTTGGTTGAGCGAGATGAGGCCGATGCGGTGGTTGTCGGGGACGGTGGAGAGCCAGTCGCGGAAGGCGCGTTTGGCTTCGTCGAGCTTGTTGCCGCGCATCGAGCTGGAGTCGTCGAAGATGATCGTGATGACGGTGCCGCTCTGCTCGAGGCGCTCGGCTTCGAGGCCGGGGAAGGCGTCGGTCTGCGCGGGGGCGGGCGGCGCGAGCGCGAGGAGGGCGCTGGCGAGGAGGATGGGAATGGGAAATCGCATGGCTTGGGACTGATTCTCAAAAGGCGGATGAGACAGGATTTACAGGATTAACAGGATGATTCGGAAAGGGTTGTCCGACCTGAACCGGTCACCTGATGGGTGAGTGGGAGGTCCGGGCTAAGAGTCTGGAATTCAATCCTTCCAATCCTGTAAATCCTGTCCATTTCGTGATTTGAATTTAGCGCAGGTCGTCGGCTCCGAAGTCGGCGGGGATTTCGGATTCGGCGGCGATGATGACCATTTCGCCGCGCATGTTTTGGGCGCGTTCGTCGGGGGTGGTCGGGTTGGCGATGATGGGCTTGGTGATTCCCATGCCGCGGACGTCGAAGCGGGAGAGGTCGACCTCGTCGGGCGAGAGGTTGAGGGCTTCGCGGACGTAGGCGGCGTAGGCTTTTTTCACCGCGAAGGCGCGGGAGTAGGAGAGGGTGTTCGCGTCGTTGAGGATCTCCTCGTATTTGGGGAGAGCCATTTGGTCGAACTGGCCGGTGGTGCGGTTGCGGCGTTCGTAGGTGGTCTCGCCGGCTTTGCGTTTGGCGGCGACGAAGTTGGCGAAGAAATTGTCGGCGTGGCCTTGGAGTTGGACGATGGCGCCGCCGTAGCGGGCGACGGTCTCGTGGATCTTCGCGAAGACGTCGGGGTAATCCTGCCAGCTCATCTCGCTCATGGCGGCGGGGAACTGGAACGTGTAGCCGTAGAGCGTGCTGGCGTCCTGACTCTCGGCGGCGTCGCGGACGGCTTGCGCGTTGGCGAAGGTCTGGCGGGCGGGCTTGGCTTGGGTGGGTTTGTCGGTGGCGGTGGGTGCGAGAAACGCGATGGTGGTGGGCGAGGCGATGAGGCCGATCTCGGCGAGGAAGGCCTGGATGCGGTCGGTGGTGGCGCGGAGGCCGACGGAATTTTTTTCGTCGAAGAACTTCGCGTTGCCCGCGGTGCCGGCGAGGCGGGAGTCGACGCCGACCCAGAGGATGTAGTCGTTCACGGCGCCGGCGTCCTGGAGGAAAATCTTGGCGAGCGGGCGGCTGGCTTCCTTGAAGGCTTCGACCTTGCGGCGGTCGGCGTCGTTCTTCTTAGCGACGTTCGCGAGGTCGGCGAGGAATTCCTCCTGCTTGGCGAGGTGGGTGGCGCGGAAGCCTTCGACGATCTCGGGGTGGCTGGCGAGGAAGTCTTTGCGGACGGCGTAGACGTCGAAGATGACGTTGTCGGCGGTCTTGGTGGTGAAGACGGGTTTGGCTCCCTTGACCGTGCCTTCCTGTCCGGTGCCGACACCGCCGCCGGTGGTGCCGAGGATGTCGGGAAAGATCATGGCCGCGCCGGCGAGCGTGTCGTCGCGGCGGAGGGCGTTCGCGGGGTCGAGCGCGGGTTCGTCGGGATTCCAGCCGGGAGGGGCGGTGATCTCGGGCACGAATTTGAGGGTGACGTCGGTCGGGGCGAGTCCGGCGTCCTTGATGAGGTTGCCGACGAGGGAGAGGTGCGGGCCGTTGAGCTGGAGGGCGATGGATTTGCCTTTCAGGTCGGCGAGTTGGTCGGTGTCGACGGCGACGAATCCGTCGGCGCCGGTGGAGGTGGAGAGTTGGAGGAAGACGACGGGCTCGAGGCCGGGGTCCTTGGTTTTGAGGGCCTGGCTGACGAGGGCGATCATGTCGGCGGTGCCGCGGAGGAACGGGGATTTGCCGGTAACGTAGTTGGCGACCTGCTTGTCGAAGTCGTCGATGACGGTGAGTTGCGCGGCTCCGCCGACGGCGCGGGCGAGGGGGGAATTCGGGTTCGGGTCGAGGCCGCCGTTCGCGCTGACGGTCACGCCGTCGGCGGCCCAGGTGATGAGGGGGATCTGGAGGGTGCGGGTCGGGTCGACCTCGCCTTTCGTGGTGTCGCGGATCGCGGGGGATTCGCTGAAGGGGCGGTAGGGTTCGACGTAATCGACACCTTGGGCGACGACGAGCGCCGGGGTGAGGGTGGCGAGGAAAAGGGCGAGGGAGCGGAGCGGATTTTTCATCGGATTGGGTCGGCCGGAGCCGTTTCGCGAGGAACCTGACAGACTTGGGACGGAAAGTCGATTGGTGGCCTTGAAGAAATGCGTTTTCGACCGAGGAGAATGCGGAGAGCGCAGGGGGTGAATTCGCGGGTTCATCGCCGGAACGGTGGACTTCCCAGCCCGGAGGGCGAGGCTCCTGCCGAGCCGTCTTCTTATGGGATCGGCGTTGAGTGAGAGTTCGGGCGGTTTGGGTGGGAGATTACGGCTCGGCGGGAGCCTCGCCCTCCGGGTTGGATTTGGCTGGTAGGGCGTGCCATTCGTGGGGGATGTCGCGCATGAGGAGCGCGTGGTCGAACGTGGTGCTGCCAGCGGGGAAAATTGCCGGATCGTCGAAGTAGGCGGAGGCAATGCTTTCGATTTCGAGCGCGGTGACTTCCCAGTGATCGACCGCGAGGCGGAGGCCGTCGAGATGGTGTGAGCCAGGGTCGGAGGAGTAGCCGACGCAGCCGGATTCGAAAAATTGGGAGGATTCTTCGAGCGATTCGAAAACCGAGGTGGTCGGGAAGTGAGCGACTTCGTGCGCCCGGATTTCGACGAGCGGTTGATCGAAGGCTTTTGCCCGCACGGTGATCGCGATTTCTTCGGCGGCATCCTCGACTGTGAAGTGCGACCGGTGATGCACGCCCGGGAAGAGTCGTCCGCCCGCGAGGGCGTTCAGTTGGGAACTGGTGTCACGACGTGGGATGAAGACGCCGGACTGGGCGCTGCCGTCCTCGCCGTCCCATTCAACGGCGAAGCGGTGGGCGGTATTCTCGCTCGTGATGCCGAGGATCGCTGGAAGCCCCTTGGGGCGGATCCGCTCCAGTCGGATGAGGCAGATTCCAGCGATGGCGCGGCCGCGGATCAGCTTTGGGCGGAAGCTTCCCGGCAGCAGAGCTGCGCACACGTCGGGATCGACGCGGTAGTTGAGAAGCAGGCGCCGACGAATCACGCCGCGGATGGTTGGGACTTTCATCGGAGGGCGAGGCTCCTGCCGAGCCGTCTTTTTATGGGATCGGCGTTGAGTGAGAGTTCGGGCGGTTTGGGTGGAAGGTTACGGCTCGGCGGGAGCCTCGCCCTCCGGGTTGGAAGTGGGGTCAGTCGAGGGCGATCCAGTCGATTTGGATCTCGAACGGGCCGGCATTTTTGTCGCCGATGAGGATGCCAATTTGCTCGATGTTCGCGAGGTTGATGGGTGGGGCGTCGACGGACTCACCGTGATGAATCGGCTTCAAATCCGCGAAGGGAATGACTCGCTCGACCCATTCGCCCTTCTCGGTCTCGAAATCGGCGCTGTAGGAAACGCGGTCGCCGCGGTGGCGGGCGTCGGTGCCGAGGCGAAAGGTGTAGGTGCGTCCGTCACCCTTGACGCGGAGGCGGACTCCGGTGGCTCCCTCGAAATTCCGAGTCCCGCCGGACGTTTCGACGAGCGAGAAGCCGCCGTTGTTCTCGAGCGACAGGGTGCCGGAGAAATCGAGCGCGCCGTCGGTCACGTTCATCTCGCCGCGGGACAACCCGCCCATCACTCCGTCGTTCACCACGTCCCAAGCCTCGGCGTCGGATGGTTCGCTGAAGTCCACGACGGGCTTCGCGGCGCTGGTTTCGGATTCAGCGAAGATTGCGGGTGTTGAAGCGATCGCCAGGGCCAGGAGAACGGACGGGAGGGACAGGAAGAATTTCGGACGGATCATGATTTCGGCAGGAGTTTCGCTCCGGTTTCGAAGGATCGCAACCTCCAGACTTGCCCGACCGGTTCGGGGCCGAGCGACGAACGTTTCGGGAATGAGTGGCAAGAGTGATAAAAAAGGTTGGGTGGATGCGATGGCGAGGGCGGGATACACGGCGAAGGCGGTGATTTATTTCACGATCGCCGGGCTCGCGGGGATGGAGGCATTGAACTGGGGTTCGCAGGAGCCGGACGCGAAATCGACGCTCGACGTGCTCGCGGGGCAGCCGTTCGGTTGGTTCATTCTGGCGCTGTTGTTCGTGGGGATTGTCTGCTACGTCGGTTGGCGGCTGATCGCGGCTTTCGGTCCGTCGATGGGTGGGAAGGATGGATTCGCCGCGCTCGCGAAGCGGGGCGGGTATTTGTTCAGCGGCCTGGCCTACGCTGGTCTGGCGTGGGCGGCGGGGAGTCGGCTGGTGGGGAGTGGTGGGAGCGATGGAGGCGGCTCGGGGACCCGGGAGGCCGCTTCGACGGCGATGCGGCAGCCGCTGGGAGAATGGGCGGTGATCGCGGTCGGGCTGGCGATCGTCGGGGTTGCGGGGTGGTTTTTCTACCAATCGTTTTCGGCTCGGTATCGGAAAAAATTCACGGTCACGGACGGAAGCGCGACGGTGAAGAAATGGGTGGATCGCCTGGCGAGGTTCGGGATCGCGGCGCGCGGGTTCGTGTTTCTGCTGATCGGTGGGTTCCTGATCACAGCCGGATGGCAGGCAAACTCGGGTGCCGTGAAGGGATCAGGCGCGGCGATCGAGTCGCTCGAGCAGCAGCCTTATGGCGCCTGGCTGCTCGGGGCGATGGCGCTGGGCTTGGCGGCCTACGGGGTGTATTGCGCGGTTCGCGCCCGATACGGGCACATCGAATGAGCGGGCCGGTTCCGCCGAAGAGGTGGTTCCCGAGGATCGGGAACCACCGGTGACGGGCTAGTTGCGGTTGCCGTTGTTGTTGTTCTTCTTCTTTTTCTTTTGGTTCGAGTCGTCTTCACGATTCGAGTTCTGGCGTTGCTGCTGCTGGGGGCGCTGCTGTTGCTGGCGCTGCTGCTGCTGCGGGCGCTGGGCCTGCTGCTGGCGTTGTTGTTGTTGTTGCTGCTGCTGTTGCCGCTGAGCTTGCTGCTGCCGTTGAGCCTGCTGCTGGCGCTCGGCCTGCTTCTGGCGCTGTTGCCGCTCGGCCTGCTGTTGCCGTTCGGCTTGCTGGCGCTGCTGTTGCTGACGCTCTCCCTGCTTCTGGCGCTCGGCTTGTTTCTGGCGGTCGGCCTGTTTCTGCCGCTCGGCCTGCTGGTCGCGGGCCTGCTTCTGTTGCCGCTCTTCCTGCTGCTGGCGTTTCTGGCGGTCAGCCTGTTGCTTGCGCTGTTCCTGTTCGCGCTGTTGCTTCTGGCGCTGGTCGTCGTTGGCGCGCTTCTCCGCTTTTTCACGGTCCTGGTTCGAAGGACGGTTGGCTGGCTTTTCGGACGGCTTGGTTGGCTTGTTCGCGGATGCCTTCCGCTCGGCTGGCTTGTTCGGGCGTTCGGTGGGCTTCTTCACGTCCGATTTGCCTTTCCGGTCCGCGTTTGGGCGGTCGGCTGGTTTGTTGTCCTTCGCCTGCCGGTTTTTGTTGCCGTTGTCGTTTTTGCGATCGTTGGCTTTGTCCGCGACCTTCGGCGCGGCGCTGGGCACCTTGGGGCGGTTCGGGCGGTCGGCGTTGACGTTGTTGGTTTTCCTGCCCTTGTCGTTGTCGTTGTCCCGGCTGTTGTTGGCGTTGTTCTTGCGGTCCTGGTTCGGGCGCTTGTCGTTGTTCGCCTGCTTGTTGGGCTGGTTCGGGCGCTTGTCGTCCTTGCGAGGTCCGGCGGGTTTGCGGTTCTTGTCGGCCTTCAGCTTCGCGGGTTTGGGGATGGCCGGGTTGTTCGCCTTGCCGTTGGGCTTTTTGCCTTCGGCGCGGTTCTTGCGGTCGGCTTGGACGATGCGGGCGTTGCCGCCGTTGTTGCGCCGACGCTGTTCGATCTGACGGTCGCTGCGGTTGCTGGGCTGCCATTTGTTGATGGTGCGGTTGTCGATGTTGCGATTGTCGACGCTGGTGATGTTGTTGACGTTCGAGATGTTGGTGTTGGTCTCGACGACGTTGACGTTGCGGTCGCGGTCGTAGGAGCCGCGGTCATACCAGTAGTCGCGGTTGTTGTAGCCGTAGCCGGGGCCGTAGTAGAACTCGCGGCGGCGCCAATCGAAGTCGTAACTGAGCCAGCTGCCGACGGCGAATCCGACGCCGAAGCTGATGGCGTTGCCGACGTAGGCGGGCTCGTAGGTCTCGACGTAGACGACCTGGGGATCGTAGACGGGGACGTAGATGATCTCGGGATCGGTCGGAACGATGCGGATGACTTCCTGCTCGACGATGACGGTCTGCTGCGGAGTGTTCACGAGGGAACCGACTTCGCGGGCGTCGTCGCGAAGGCGCTGGACGGAGGCCATGACGTCCTCCGGCTGGGCGTAGAAGGCTTCGCCGAGAGCGGCGGTCCATTCGAGATTCTCATCCATCCAGGCGAGGACGTCGGGGTAGCGGGTGAGGCCGATCACGCTCTCGTCCCAAGGCTGGTCGTCGACGTAATCGAGGTCGCCATCGTCGAGGTAGCGGGTGGCGAGCGTGATGTCCGTGGGGACGGTGGCCGCGGGAAGCATGAGGCTGACGAGAGCGTCGGGGTAGAGCGCAATGGGGCCGAGCATTTCGTCGAGCTCGTCGGGGCCCAGCAGGTACGCGTCGTCGGAAATGGGCGCGGTGGTGGTCGAGTATTGGGCCGTGGCCGGGGTGACGAGCGCCGGGACGGTCATCGCCAGCAGGGCGGTGAGGAGGACGGGTCGCACGAGGCGACGCTTCCGGGGTGAGGTGACGGGGTGGATTTTCATATTTTTGATGCGGTGAAAGTTTGGGTGTTCGAGGAGAGGAACGAGCGACGCGCCGGAAGTATTCATTCGCGGGGGACGACGGTTGCGGCTGCTTTGGGGGCTGGCCTCCGATCATCGCCTGGCGCGGTGGGAAAACAAGCTGAGTTCGTGGGCGAACGGGATTCGACAGGCGGAATCGGCGGCCTGTAGGGTGCGCGGATGCTCACGAAGGTTTTTTCAGCGGCGCTTCGTGGCGTGGAGGCCTGCGAGGTCGAGGTCGAGGTGAACGCCGGGCACGGGGATCCGATGGTCATCGTCGTGGGCCTCCCCGATACGTCGGTGAAAGAAAGCCGGGACCGGGTGACGACGGCGATCGCGAACAGTGGGTTCCGGTGGCCGCGGACCCGGACGACCGTGAACCTGGCGCCCGCCGACGTGAAGAAGGAGGGGCCGAGTTTCGATCTGCCGATTGCAGTCGGAATGGTCGCCGTTGCGGAGGATGCCGATCTGCCGAGGCTGGAGCGGTGTCTGATGGTGGGCGAGCTCGGGTTGACCGGCGAGGTGCGGGCGATCAAGGGGGCACTGCCGATTGCGCTGGAGGCAAGGCGGCGAGGAAAAAGGGCGGTGATCCTGCCGTTGGCGAACGCGGCGGAGGCGGCGGTGGTCGAGGGCATCGAGGTGTATGGCGTGCGGTCGCTGCGGGAGGCCTACGAATTTGTCAGCCGGGCGAAGGAATTGGAACCGACCCACGTGGATTTCGCGGCGACGGTCGTGGAGGACGATCCGGATCTGGATTTCGCCGACGTGAAGGGGCAGGAGCAGGTGAAGCGGGCGATCGAGGTGGCGGTTTCCGGTGGCCATAATTTACTGCTCATCGGGCCCCCGGGGTCGGGGAAGAGCATGTTGTCGAAGCGGATCGCGACGATCATGCCGGCGATGTCGCTGGAGGAGGCGATCGAGGCGACGAAGATTCACAGCATCTGTGGGCTCACGGACGAGGCGCGGTCGTTCGTGCGGGTGCGGCCTTTTCGCGCTCCGCACCACACGATTTCGGACGTGGGGCTGCTGGGCGGATCGTCGAATCCGTCGCCGGGCGAGGTGAGTCTGGCGCATCAGGGTGTGCTGTTCTTGGACGAGCTGCCGGAGTTCAAACGCTCGACGCTCGAGGTGATGCGGCAGCCGCTGGAGGACGGGCGGGTGGTGATCAGCCGGGCGGCGGGGACGATGACGTTCCCGGCGCAGTTCATGTTGGTGGCGGCGATGAATCCGTGCGCTTGCGGATACTTCGGAGATCCGAAGCGGGAGTGCCGGTGCTCGCCGGTGCAGGTGGAGAAATATCGTCAGAGGATCTCGGGGCCGCTGCTCGACCGGATCGACATCCACGTCGAGGCGCCCGCGGTGGAGTATCGCGATCTGGCGAGCGACGTGCGGGCCGAGCCCTCGCGGGCGATCCGGGAACGGGTCGAGGCGGCGCGTGGGGTGCAGGGCGCGCGCTTTGCGCGAACGAAGATCGCGAGCAATGCGCGGATGACACCGGCGGCTTTGAAGACGCATTGCCGGCTCGACGCGGAGAGTCAGGAGATGCTGCGGATGGCGATGAGCGAGCTGCAATTGAGTGCAAGAGCTTACGATCGGATTTTGAAAGTTTCGCGGACGATTGCGGATTTGGCGGGGGTCGAAGCGATTGCGGCGGAGCATTTGGCGGAGGCGATTCAGTACCGGACGCTGGATCGGAATTTGTGGCGGTGAGGAAGTTGGCCTCTACCAAATATGTCTCGATGAATGCTTCCTCGCCACGGGTGGTCAATCGGCTGCCGACGGATCAAAGGCAACGTGACAACAATGACTCAGGCACGTAACAAGACACCGTGTTGGAGCGACATCTCAGTCCGTTGCGCTACCCGGGAGGGAAGGCGTGTTTGGCATCCTTTCTTACGGATGTGATTGACCTCAACGAATTGCGAAATGTCGCTTACTTCGAGCCCTACGCGGGCGGTGCGGGTGCCGCGCTGACCCTTCTTTTGAACGGGGTCGTTTCGGAAATCAACATCAACGACGCCGATTTCCGGGTTGCCAGCTTGTGGCATTCGATCCTCGACGAAACGGATCGGTTCGTTGATCGAGTCGCCACCGTCCCGCTCGACATCGAGCATTGGCGGAAAGAGCGCGCCATCTGTGATGAACCTGCCAAGCACAGTTCGTTCGAGGTTGGGTTCGCGGCATTTTACATGAATCGATGCAATCGATCGGGCGTGTTATCTGGGGCTGGGCCGATTGGTGGCCTCGAGCAAAAAGGGGAGTGGAATCTGGACGCGCGTTTCAATCGGGCTGGACTCACGACCAGAATTGGTCTCATAGCAAGGAAGCGGGACCGAATCAATGTCACCCAACTTGACGCGATCGAATTTCTGAAAAGGGGTCTGCCGAACGGTCGCGCTCGGCGGAAGGCTTTCGTCTATCTCGATCCACCCTACGTGAATAAGGCGGAGCGCCTGTATTTGAATTCCTACACCAACAAAAATCATCGGGAAATCGCCTCGTATCTGCACGGTCAGAGTCTGCTGCCGTGGGCAATGTCCTACGACGATACCAGCTTGGTTCGATCACTCTACGCTGACGACCACGTGTTTTCACTGCCAATCAACTATTCATTCCAAGCAAAGCGCGAGGCAAGCGAATTGCTAATTTGCCCTCACCGCGTCTGTTTGCCTCGTGCTTCCACAATTCGCGGGAAAACGGTCGCGATACCGCAGTCCGCTACTAAGTTATGAACGTCGAACTAGAATGTCCGATAATGGAGGATTCGCTGGTGACTGACCTCCGGTTCGATCGCAATAATCCGCGTTTGATCGAGTTCGGGATCACGGAAGAGAGTGAAGAAGACGAGATCCTGCGGACGCTTTGGACGGAGATGGACGTGCGCGAGCTGGTCCTATCGATGGCGGCCAGTGGCTATTTTGCCCACGAGCCGTTGATCGTTTCAGAGGAGAACGGCGAGCGGATTGTCATCGAAGGCAATCGTCGATTGGCCGCGCTCAAAGTTCTGACGCAACCCCGGTTCGCTGGCGAAAACAAGTGGACGATTCCCGAGATTTCGGAGCCTCTCAAGGTGAGGCTGGAGTCGGTTCCGACCCTCAGGCAGAGCCGTGAAGCTTCGTGGCGCTACATGGGCTTCAAGCACGTCAACGGTCCGGCGAAATGGACGAGCTTTGCGAAGGCAAACTACATCGCGGAGGTTCGTCGGAATTACGGCGTCGGTCTTTCGGATATCGCCCGTCAGATTGGTGACAATCACGGGACGGTCCAGAAGCTTTTTCGAGCGCTGATGGTGCTTGAGCAGGCTGAGCGCGCGGGCGTTTACGATCGTGCCGACTGTTACGCTTCGCGAATCTTCTTTTCCCATCTTTACACGGGTTTGGAATACGACGGGTTCGGTCGATTCCTAAATCTTGCTCAAAAAGAAGACGAGACCGACTCGCCGGTATCTAAAGATAAAATCTCCGAACTGGGCGAGCTGCTCACTTGGCTTTTCGGAAGCAAGAAAAGTGGTGCTCCGTCGGTGATCGAAAGCCAGAACCCGGACTTAAGGCAACTCAACGAGGTGGTCGATAATCGAGAGGCTATCTCGGCCCTTCGAGCTGGCGAGTCGTTGGGAGCGTCCTTCCTGCTGAGTCGCCCAGCCGGAGCGGTCTTGGAGGATGCGCTGCTCGACGCCAAGCGGGCGCTCATGCGGGCTAAAAGTTACGTGGCCAACGGTTACGACGGATCGGAATCCCTGCTCAAAACCGCTGGCTCAGTCGCTACGCTCGCCGACGCCGTCTACGAGGAAATGGATGTCATGAGGAACGGGAATCGGAAAAAACTCCGTATAATCGAAGACTAAGTCCCAACTCAAAGATCGATGAGTTTCAAATTACCGGGAACGCCTTCTCTGCGGGCGCGGCCCCATGAGCTTGCTGATTTTGCGGAGTGCCTCACCTTGGTCTACGGCGAGTGTTCCGCTCGGCGGATCGAGCGCCATCTGGGTCAGCTCGACGACAATGCTCGCAACGAGGGCATGGACGACAGTGATGCTGCCAACGAAGTGCTGGCCACCCGGATGCTGGTCGAAATCGAGGACCGACGAATTGCCGCAGCTGGGGGATATCCATTCGAAATCAAGCTGAAGAGCACAACTTTGCGGAACCTTGAGCGTGTTCGGGTTCCGCAAGCGACGATCTATCAATTTCTGCTGCTTGCCACGCGTCTCGATATGCAAAAGCAAAGGGCTTGGGCCGGGTTCGACGGGACAGTGCTGTTTGAAAGTCTTTCGCCGTACATCCTGCGCCACTACCTTCATCCCACCCGTGCTCGGGCGATGGTCTTCGGCACCGCGGTTGGTGGCAGGTTCGCCGACAAGGTTGATGATCTCTGCCGGGCCGTTGGGGAGGGCGGTCGGTACCGCAATACCGACGGGATCCGCGAGCAAGCCAACGACGACAAGCTGGACGTGGTGGGCTGGCTGCCATTCGCGGATGGTCGACCGAGTCAGATTTCTATCTTCGGGCAATGCAAGACTGGAACGAATTGGACGGATGAGCTGACAAAATTGGAGCCCGGCTCTTTCACAGAGCGTTGGATGGAGCGGACTTACCAATCGCCTCCGATGAAAGCCTACTTCATTTCGGAATCTCACGATCGAGCTCGGTGGGAAGGTTCGACGCGAAACGCAAAGCTTCTATTTGACCGTTGCCGTATCGTGGAAATGATCGGGAATGGCCTGCTCGGGGAGCTGTGGTTGCATCAAGGAGATAGGACCCCATGGGAGGGTTTGCTCGGCCAGATCAATGAATGGAATTTGGCTGCGATCGAAGACCTTCGGAGGAATGGGTGGGCGAATTCTTTTTGAGAGAGTTCCCATCCGTTCGAACGAGTGCCCTTTCTGGCCCGTTCCGAAATCTTTACCGACGACGCGCTCGCGTCTGGATCTGGCTCTCTCTTTCTGTGAGCCAGGGATTTCAATTCCGGGTTCGGTTGAAGGAGGTGACCATCTCGAATCATTTGCCGGAGGCGATTGGTGGATCTCAAATGACGGCTCGGCCGTTTCCAGAAGTCCGGGGATTGAACGTCGCTGATCGTCGAGAACGGGACGGGGCATTTCGCGGGTGCTGATATTGGCTTCGCATTGATTCCTACGGCGTTTTGTCGCCGTTCGCATGATGGAACGCGTGCAATTCCCGTTTCCGGTGGCTGAAAGCCGCCGTTCCTCGAAATGCGCCTGATCGCTGAGCGCGAAAAACAGCGAGTCAAGGGAATGGAATCAGGCGTCAAATCGTGAACCTTGACGGTGTCTAGCGTGACGGCTTTTTTAGCGGAGGTGATTAGATGACGGGATTTGAGTTTAAGTTTTTGGCGGTGGCGGGGACGGTGAGTCTGGACATGTGTTCGGGAGTCGCGGTTGCGAGTTTGGCTTCGTGAGGGCTGCTGTTTGCATTGGTTATGGATCGCCGGAGGTAATTCGGATCGTGGAGGTGCCGACGCCGGTTCCGGGTGACAACGAGATCCTGATTCGGACGCGCGCGACGACGGTGACTTCGGGCGATTGGCGCATTCGTAGTCTGGAGATGCCACCGGGTTTTGGTCTGCTGGCTCGCCCGATCTTCGGTTTGGTGAAACCGCGGCAGCCGATTCTGGGATCCGAGATTTCCGGCGTCGTCGACCAGGTGGGGCGGAAGGTGACGAAGTTTCGTCCGGGCGATGAGGTGATTGCCTTCGACGGTTCGCGGATGGGCTGTCACGCGGAATTCAAGGTTCTTTCGGAAGACGGGAACATCGTCGCGAAGCCCGCGAATCTTGATTTTACGACGGCGGCGGCTCTTCCGTTTGGGGGCACGACCGCGTTGGATTTCTTCCGTCGCTTGGAGCTTGGTCGGGGTGAGAGTGTTTTGGTGGTCGGTGCGTCCGGGAGTGTGGGGAGCGCGGCGGTGCGGATTGCCAGCCATCTGGGCGCGACGGTGACCGGGGTTTGTCGGGGCGATAACGTCGGGACGGTCCGCGCGCTCGGAGCGGAGCACGTGATCGACTACACGAAGCGGGATCTCAGGTCTATTGAGGATCGCTACGACGTGGTGTTCGAAACCGCCGGATCCATGAATTGTTCGCAAGCTCTTGATTTGGTGAAGCCCGGCGGGCGGGTCGCGTTGATCGCGGGGGGTCTGGGCGACCTGCTTTGGGCTTCGCGCCGAGCGAGATCACGGGGCTGCCGCGCGGTGGTCGGACCGGCCGCGGAGCGTCGGGATGACCTCGAGCGAATGGTCGACCTCGCGACCAGAGGGGTGTTTTCCCCTTTGATCGAGCGGGTGTATTCGTTCGACCGAATTGCGGAAGCCCACGCCCGCGTGCAATCGCGGCGCAAGGTTGGGAACGTGGTCATTTCGTTCGAGTAGAACGAGTCGCGTTGATCGTGCTGGCAGTGCTGGGTTTCCCTGATTCTGTGAGTTGGGGACAGGTTGCTGGAGCCGGTTTCGCTTTGCCTCATTCGATTTGGTTTGCGGTCGCTGTGATGCGGCGGGACGCCGCATCTCGCACGCGGGACGCGCGCGCTCCCCCGAATTCGGCGGCTGGAAGTGTCTTGATGGCTGGGCGCAAAAAAAAGCGGGGCAGCCTTTTGGCTGCCCCGCTGGTGATCTGCTTTGCGACTGGCGCTTATTCAGCCATGTCGGTGTCGGCTCCGGTGCCGCTGCCGGTGTTGCTACCGGTGCCGTTGGCTTTGCCTGCTCCGACGCCGGGCTCGGTCTTGTTGTCGCGGGCGCCGGTGTTGTCACCTTCGGGCGAGACTCCGGTGCCGCTGCCGGTGTTCGTCGCCGATCCCATTCCCGTTCCAGCGCTCACGCTTGGGCTGGTGAGAGTGGGCTTCGCTTCGGAGGCGGACATGGGGTCATCGACCTTCTCGTCGATTTCGTTGGCTCTGGTGTCGGCGTCGCCCACGGAGGACGTCCCGTCGCTCGCTTCGGTTGCTTCGGTCGTGACCGTGGTGGTGGCATCCTCGGCGTCGTCCGCAACGACCGCAGTGGTCGTCGTAGCATCGTCGGAGGCGTCCGTGGCGGCTTCGGAAGCGATCGATTTCGCTGCGTCCGCGTCGGCGTGGGCCGCGATGGGAAGGAGTCCGAGAGCTGCGACCGCTGACAGATTTCGTAGGGTTTTGAGTTTCATAGATCCTTGTTTCGCGGGTGAAGGCCGGGTTGCGCGTATCTTTTTTTCATGAAATCCGTGGCTTCGTTTCGGGCTGCGGGGTTTCGGCTCGGCGGATGGCGGTGGCGAGTCGGTCGAGGCGGATGGGTTTGGTGAGGTAATCGTTCATGCCGGCGGCGAGGCAGCGTTCCCGATCAGCTTCGGTGGCGTGGGCCGTGACGGCGATGATCCAGGGCTGCCGGGAGGCCGGGAATTCCTGGCGGATGGCGCGGGTGGCGTCGATGCCGTCGAGCTCGGGCATCTCGATGTCCATGAGGACGATGTCGTAGCCTTGTTCGCGGAGTGCGACGAGAGCTTCGAGGCCATTGCCGGCGAGGGTCGCGGTGGCGCTCAGTCGTTTGAGCATGGCGCTGCCCAGAAGTAGGTTTGTCCGGACGTCGTCGACGAGGAGGATGCGCAGCCCGGCGGGCAGGGTGGGGGAGGCGGTCGGTTCGTCGGTCGGATGTTGCGAAAGTGTCGGCCGGGCCGGTCGGTCGTCGGGTCCGGGGGGATGGATGGGTATGGTGGCGATGAAGGTGCTGCCGGTGTCGGGTTCGCTCTCGACTCGAATGGTGCCGCCCATGAGCTCGAGCAGGTGTTTGGTGATGGCCAGGCCGAGACCGGTGCCGCCGAAGCGGCGCGTCGTGCTGGCGTCGGCCTGGGTGAAGGAGTCGAAGATGGTCGCTTGCTGGCTGGGGGTGAGGCCGATGCCGGTGTCGCTGACGGTGACGCAGAGCGAGTCGAGGGTCGAAGGTCGGGAGGTCCTGTCTTGATCCGCTGGTGCGGATTTTTTTTCAATCGAGGCGGTGATGCTGATGGTGCCGGTGCTGGTGAATTTGACGGCGTTGCTGAGGAGATTGGTGAGGATCTGGCGGAAGCGGAGGACGTCGCCGTTGAAGAGGGTCGGGCAATCGGGGGCGACGGCGGAGCGGAGGGCGAGGGATTTCCGCGCGGCGGTCGGCTCGATGAGTTCGAGGCAGGATGAGATCGTGGAGCGGAGGTCGAAGGGGGCGATTTCGAGCTCGAATTTGCCGGCTTCGATCTTTGAGAAATCAAGGACGTCGTTGACGAGGCCGAGGAGGACTTCGGAACTGTTGACGGCGGCGCGGGCGAACTCGGTCTGTTCTTCGTTCAGGGGTGTTTCGAGCAGGAGGGACGAGAAGCCGACGACGCCGTTGAGGGGGGTGCGGATTTCGTGGCTCATGGCGGCGAGGAAATCCGACTTGGCCTGGTTGGCGCGGTTGGCTTCGGTCGTGGCGGCGAGGAGGGCTTCGCGGTCGGTCTCGATCTGTTCGCGCATCGAGTGGTAGCCGCGAATGAGGGTGCCGATCTCGTCCCGCCGCGAGCGATTGCCGAGGATCTGGTGGGCCGCGGGGTGCGTGCCGTCGCGCATTTGGTCGGCGAGGGCCATGACGGGCCGGGTGAAATTGCGGGCGATCAGAATGGCGACGACGATGGAGACCGCGAGGGCGGCGGCGAGGATGACAACGAGGCGGTTGCGAAGATCGGCGGCTGGTGCGAAGGCCTCCGAACGCGGAATCGAGACGACGAGCGACCAGCCATTGCCGGGAAAATCGAGGAAGCCGCGCTCCTCGACGACAACGGTGATGTCGTCGGCGCGACCGATGGCGCTCCCGTCGATGGTGGCGACGGGGCGACCGTCGATCTGAGTGAGGACCGAATCCCATCCGGCGACGGGGCGGAGCAGATGGACGGGGCGCAGGTGGCTGGAGTAGAGGAGGGTGCCGTCGTCGGAGACGAGGTCGGTGCGGATCGATTGGGTTCGTTCCGGGAGTTGAACCTGCGCGATGAGCAAGTGGAGGACGGAGAGTGGCATGCGGGCGACGACGGTGCCGATGACCTCGCCGCCCGAGTTCGGCACGGTGGAGGCGAAGAAAATGACTTCCGTCCGCAGATCTTCGACGAAGGCGTAATGCCCTCCGGCGCTGGTGAAGCCTTGGGCGATATCGTCCCAGAAGGCCCCGGGATCGGAAGTCCGCCCGAGGTCGAGACCGGCGGTGTCGGCGATTCGGACGCGGTCCAGATCGAAGAACGAGAGGGACGTGTAGACCTTGAGCCGGTTACGATAATCTATGAGCCGACGGGTGATCGCGGCGGGGGACGAGGTGGGATCGGTGACGACCGAGTCGTTGGCGATGATCTCGATGTTTTGTCGGCGGGCCAGAAAGAAGCTGTCGAGCTGCTGCATGGTGCGCGAGGCCGAGGTCTGGAAGTCCCGCACGATCTCCGTTTCCAGGGCGCGGATCGTCGAATACCACGCGACGGCGGCCGTGAGCAGAATGCCTCCGACCGTGAGGGTGGAGCAGGCGAGCGCGAGCTTGTGGGCGAGTCTCACGGCTCGTCCGGCATCGCCCGGATGAAGCGGGGATCGACGAGTTGATCGACGGCGGGTCGGGCGACGATCTGGCCGCGGGAAACGAAAAATTCGATGATGTCGTGGAGGCGGACGTAGACGGAATCGGGATCGTCCTGGGACATGGCTCGTCGGTTGTCGGGCAGGTCGAGGATGTGAAGGCCGGCGAGGTCGGCGCGGAGCTGGTCGACGGTCATTTTCTCGGATTCGGCCATGATTCGAAGGGAGTCCTCGGGCTGGTCGCGCCAAAGTTCGATGGCTTCGGCGAAGGCGGCGACGACGCCTTGGATCTCGTTGGGCCGGGTGGCGATCGCTTCGGGGCTCATGAAGAGGACGTCGGTGATGAGGCCGGGGATCTCGCCGGCTTTGCCAAAGATTTTGTAACCCTTCGCGGTGGCCTCGGTCTTGACCGGTTCCCAGGTGTGACCGGCGTCGATCCGGTCGGCTTCCAGCGCGGCGAGGATCTCCATGGGATTGACGATTACGAATTGGACCGCTTCTTCCGGGATGCCGTGTTTGGCGAGGAGCTCGAGGGCGAACATGTGGGAGAAGGTGTTGATGCCTTCGATGCCGATGCGTTTGCCGCCGAGGTCTTCGATGCTGTCGATGGCGGCGTCGCCGATGAGAACGTCGGCGGAATCGGAATAATCGACGACCCAGACGACGCGGGCGGGGACCCCGCGCGCGTAGCCGGTGACGGCTTCCGGGAGGACGTCGAACCACCCCATGATTTCGCCGCGGGCGAATCGGTCGCGGGAGGTGGCGCTGTCCTGCGCGAAGACGAGTTCGACGTCGACGCCGTGCTTTTCGAAGAGGCCGCGGTCTTCGGCGAGGTAGGCGAACGCGTAGCCGGCCCAGGTCTCGATCCCGATCTTGAGGGGGGGCTGGGCGGTGGGCTCGGGGGAGCGGTTGCAGCCCGCGATGGTGAGGAGGGTGAAGAGGGTGAGGGTTGCGAGGGCGAGGATGGCGGGTCTCATGCTGGCCTGAACTTAGGTTTCGGGGCGATTTGTGTCGATGCGGGTGTTTTGGGGTCGGAAGGTCGGAAGGTCGGAAGGTCGGAACGTCTAAGGTGTCCGGCTGGTGCCGGATGGGGTTGGATGGGGTTGGATGGGCGGCTGGAAGCCGCCGCACCTCGAGCGTTCGGCTCTCTCGCTTCGCTCGACTTGCCAAGGTGCCGCGGCGGGACGCCGCGGCTCGCACGCGGGGACGCGTGCGCTCCCCGACACGCCGGTGGTTCGCGCCGTTCTAGTGGTGGTGGCCGCCGGGGCCGTGGGCGTGGCCGTGGGCGAGTTCTTCCTCGGTGGCGGCGCGGACTTCGCGGACGGTGACGTCGAAGTGGAGAGTCTCGCCGGCGAGCGGGTGATTCGCGTCGACGGTCACTTCGGTCTCGTCGACCTTGGTGACGGTGAGGATTTGTTCGCCGTCGGGGCCGCTGGCTCGGAGCTGGGTGCCAGGGACGAGTTCGTCGGTGCCTTGGATCTGTTCGCGGGGAACGGTCGTGGTCTTCGAATCGTCGCGGTGGCCGTAGGCGTCCTCGGGAGCGATGGTGACTTGGAGGGCGTCACCGGTGGCCTTGCCTTCGAGGGCGCGCTCGAGTCCGGGAATGAGCTGGCTGGTGCCCTGGAGGTAGGCGAGGGGTTCGCGGCCTTTGGAGGTATCGAGGGTTTCCTTGGCGTCGTTGGTGAGGGTGTAATCGATGCTGACGACGGAGCCTTTGGTGATTTGCATCCGGGAAAGGTAAGGAAGACTCGGCGCTTGGCGAGGGGGTTTTTTTACCCCTCTTTCTCCTCATAAACCGACAATTCGCAAAATGTAGCGGCGGTCTGTGACCGCCGCAGATCTTGCGAACCGGAAGTTGACGCTGCTCGAGAAGACGGCGGCGGTCACAGACCGCCGCTACAGCAATGGTCAGGTCAATCGTGGGTTTTGGTATCAGGCTTGGGGTGAGGTCAGTGAGGGGGAAGCCCGAGATGTTTCGCTTCGCTCAACCTGACTGGGTTCGGGGGGGTGAGTTGGACTAGGACTACGATTAGGAGAAGGTGGTGAGGGTGGTGATTAGCTCGGCGTAGACTCGCTCGAGGGCGTCGGGGAGGATGCGGGTGCCGGCGAGGACGGGCATGAAGTTCGAATCGCCGGTCCACCGGGGGACAATGTGCCAGTGGAGGTGGTCGGCGCAGCCCGCGCCGCCGGCTTCGCCGAGGTTGATGCCGACGTTGAAGCCCTGGGCCTTGACGACTTGGCGGAGGAGGCGTTGGCCGAGGAGGGTGAGGTGCCAGATCTCGAGGGCTTCTTCGTCGCCGAGGTCCTCCATCGCGGCGAGTTTGCGGTAGGGGACGGCCATGAGGTGGCCGACGGTGTAGGGGTAGCGGTTGAGCATGAGGAAGCAGCTCTTGCGGCGGGCGACGATGTAGTGCGCGGCGTCGTCGGTGGTGTTGGCGGCTTCGAGGAGAAAGTCTTTCGCCGAGTCTTCTTCGCTGCGCTGGAAGTATTCGACGCGCCAGGGGGACCAAAGGGATTCGAGGTGGTCTTTTGGGAACATGATTCGATGTCTTTTGACAGGATTTACCGGATGGACAGGATTTTTATTTCACGAATTTGAATCCTGAAAATCTTGTTAATCCTGTCCGATCTCATTGAGAACCGCGGTGGCGGCTCGGTGGGCGGCGCCGGAGGATCCCAGGGTTTCGATGGTGGTGGCTAGGTCGGTTTGGAGAGCTTTGCGGGTTTCGGCATCGTTGAGGAGGCGGAGGCATTCGTCGGCGAGGGCGGCGGGGGTGGCGGCGTGTTGGATCAATTCGCGAACGACGGTGCGGCCGGCGAGGATGTTGACGATGCCGAGGTGGGGGACTCGGACGAGGCGGCGGCCGATTTCGTAGGTGAGCCAGGCGATGCGGTAAACCAGCGCATAGGGCAGGCCGAAATAGGCGGCTTCGAGGGTGGCGGTGCCGGAGGCGACGAGGCCGACGGTGGCGCGTTGCATGAGGTCGTGGGCCTGGCCGATGGTGATCTCGATGTCGGCTCCGGCGGCGCGGGCTTGGTCGGTCATTTGCGCGGCGTGGGTGGCGTTCGCGGCGGCGGCGGTGAAGCGGAGTTCGGGGCGGCTCTTTACGATGAGAACGGCGGCGGCGGCCATGGCGGGGAAGATGCGGCGGACTTCGCGCTCGCGGCTGCCGGGGAAGAAGCCGACGAGGTCGGGGGCGCGGGGGACGTCCGTGCGCTCGGTGGCGAGGCGCTCGATGAGGGGGTGGCCGACGAATTCGGTGCGGAGGCCGGATTTTTCGTAAAGCGTCTTCTCGAACGGGAAGATGCAAAGCATCAGGTCGAGGGTGCGGGCCATCTTGGGGATCCGGCCGCGGTTCCACGCCCAGACTTGGGGGCTGACGTAGTAGATGATGCGGAGGGTGGGGTGCGCGGCGCGGAGCGCTTTGGCGAGGCGGAGGTTGAAGCCGGGGTAGTCGACGAGGAGGACGGCGTCGGGGCGGTGCTCGGCGATGGCGCGGAGCATGGAGCGGAACTTTTTGCGGAAGTAACCGTAGTTTTTCAGGACGTCCCAGATGCCGAGGACGCCGGCTTCCTCGGTCCAATTGTCGAACGGTGCGACGGTGTGCGGGGCCGTTTGCGGGCCGCCGGCTCCGATGAATTCGATGGCGGGGTCGATCGCGTGGACGGCGCGGATGACTTCGGCGGCGCGGGTGTCGCCGCTGTTTTCGCCGGCGACCACCCAGATTCGGGGTGAGGTTTTGTCCGCAGATTGCGCAGATTTCACAGATTTTGATGCGGTTTTTATTCGGGGCCTTTGAATAAATCTGCGTCGATCTGCTTAATCTGTGGACAACCCTTCCTTGGATCGTTGGCTTCGATTTGGGCGGTGATTTCGAGGGCGATTTCGAGGGCGGCGGTGGCTTGGTGGCCGGTGACTTTGGGGGCGTTGCCTGTGCGGGCGCTTTCGAGGAAGCTGGCGAGCTGGCGTTCGAGGGCGTCGCCTTTTTCGACCTTCACTCCGGCGCGTTTGATTTTGCCGTCCTCGAGCGTGTAGGTGACGCCGTCCTGCTTCTGGTAGTCGAGGCTGAGGTAGGCGTCTTCCTGGAAGACGCGGATCTTGCGGAGGCTGTCGGCGCTGATGCGGGAGGCGGTGACGTTGGCGACGCAGCCGTTCTCGAACCGGAAACGGACGTTGGCGATGTCTTCGCTTTTGCTGAGGACGGCGATGCCGACGGGGTCCATCGAGACGATGGGGGAGCGGACGAGGTGGAGGATGATCTCGATGTCGTGGATCATGAGATCGAGGACGACGCCGATGTCGGTGGAGCGATTCGGGAAGGGGGAGAGACGGGTGACTTCGAGGAAGCGGGGGTTGTTGAGCTTGGACTCGAGGGCGGCGAGGGCGGGGTTGAAGCGCTCGATGTGGCCGACTTGGAGGACGCAGTTGTTGGCGGCGGCGAGGTCGGCGAGGGCGCGGGCTTCGGTGCTGTTGGGCGCAATGGGTTTCTCGACGAGGAGGTGCTTGCCGCGCTCGAGGAGGAATTTGCCGATTTCGAAGTGGGTGATGGTCGGCGTGCAGATGGTGGCGGCGTCGACGCGGGCGGCGAAGTCTTCGAGGTCGGTGGCGGCGTGGGTGCGGTATTTCTTCGCGGCGGCGGCGGCGGCTTTCGGGTTGGCGTCGTAGATGGCGGTGAGATCGCAGTCGGGGAACGCGGCATTGCAGCGGACGTGGTGGCTGCCCATGTGGCCGGTGCCGACGACGCCGGTGCGGATTCGATCAGTCATGATTTGAACAGAAGGTAACGAAGGGAACGAAGGGAACGAAGGGGAATGCAATACAATGCTCCTGAACAGAAGAGCGCAAAGGCGGCAAAGGGATGAAAGGGGGGGCGGGGTGATTTCTCTTCTTTCTCGCAATCATAATCTTCGTCTTTCTCCGAGGTGAAGTGAGTGAGGTGAGGAGTCAGAGATGTTTCGCTTCTCTCAACATGACAGGTGGGGGGACTGAGTCGGTCGAAGATTAGGATCAGGAGAAAGAGGGGAGGCCGTGGAGGGTTATTTTGAGGCGGGTGGCCTGTTCTCGGAGGGCGGGGAGGTCGAGGAAGAGGACTCCGCCCGTTTCGGCGACGATGCCGCGGAGGCCGGCCTCGGCGGCAACTCCGAGGGTTTGTTCGCCGATGACGGGGACGTCGAAGCGGAAGTCCTGTTCGGGCTTGGTGACTTTGATGACGAGTCCGCCGCCTCGGCCGAGGGCTCCGCCGCGTTTGATGGCTTCGTTGGTGCCTTCGAAGGCTTCGACGGCGAGGACGGTTCCGTTTTTCACGACGACGGTCTGGCCGATGTCGAGGCGGGAGGTTTCCTTGGCGATGCGGAGGCCGTAGGCGGCGTCGGTGAGTTCGCGTTCCTTGAGCTTCGGGCCGGCGAGGTGGCCCGCGGGGGCGAGGGAGTCTTCGAGGAAGGTGGTGGCGGAGATGAGGGGGACGCCGACTTCGGCGAGAATGTCGGCGACGGCGCCGAAGAGCGTCTCGGCGTTGCGTTCCTTGAGCTTGGCGAGGATGAGGAGGGCTTTGACGTCGGGGCGGAGGTCGAACAGGTTCTTCGGCGCTATCTGGCCGGCCATGATGGCGGCGGTGGCTCCGGAATTGCGGGCGGCTTCGGTGAGCTTGCCGAGCTGGCCGACGCGGAGCCAGACGAGGTCGTCGGCGAGAGCCGTGGTGGCGGGAGCGGTTTCGCCTTCGAAGGCCGCGATGGTGAGGTGGGTGACGCCGGCGGCGCGGGCGGCGCGGGCGGCGAGCTCGGGGTAGCGGCCGTTGCCGGCGATGAGGAAGAGGCGGGTGGGGGGCGCGGAGCGCGTGATGGGTGACTGGTGACTGGTGATTGGTGGGGGATTCATACCTTGCCTCGCAGGAGGTGCCAGAAGTGGCGGAGGGAGGGGGTGGCGTTTGCGGGGAGTTTGCGGGTTCGTTGGATGGCGGAGATTTCTTCGGGTCTGGGGATGGTGGGTGTCTCGGGGCCGGTGGTGACGCGGTAGAGAAAGGCGAGGCTTTGGCGCGCGGGGCGGTCGAGGACGGCGACGTGGCTGGCGGCGGTGACGGTCAGTCCGGCTTCTTCGGCGATCTCGCGGTGGAGTCCGGCGAGGACCGTTTCGCCGGACTCGACTTTGCCGCCGGGGAGGGCCCAGAGTTTGCGGCCGGAAGTCTGGCGGACGAGGAGGACTTCGCCTTCGAGGTTTTCGATCCAGCCCATGGCGGAGATCTCGCGGGTGAGCTTGGGCGTCCGGGGCGGGGTCGGAAGTTTTTTGGTGGGACGAGGTGGCGGCACGAGGGAATTCAAAGAGAAATGGGCCAATTTGAAAACCGCAATGACAACGTAACGTTCAGTATCTTTTCGTTGCCGGAATCCTGGTGACACGGCATCTTTTCGGCGCAGTTTCCCAATCTGTTTCCAATTTGTTCCCCACGCCATGAGTGAATCGTCCATCCCTTCCGTGCCCGGTCGTCGCCGGGTTCCGCTCAAAACCAAAGTCATTTGGGGGTTCGGCGGGATGGCGGACAACTTCATGTTCAATACGCTGACGGCGCTGGGGACGTTGGTTTACGTGAACTATTTTGGCCTGACGCCCGCATTGGCCGGGCTTGCTCTGGCGCTGCCGCGGCTCATCGATGCGTTCACCGATCCGTGGATCGGGAACGTGTCCGATAATCTGAAATCCCGCTACGGGCGTCGGCGGCCGTTGATGTTCTTCGGAGTGATCGGGTGCGCGTTGCTGTTACCGCTCCTCTGGACTCCGCTGAGTCCGGAGACGGCGCAGAATCCGTGGTTCAGTAACGTCCCGTTCTTCTACATCGTGATCATCGGCAGCCTGCTGGCGGTGGCCTACACGCTCTTCGTGGTGCCTTACACGGCGCTGGGGTTCGAACTTTCGCCGGATTATGACGAGCGAACGCGGGTCATCGTTTGGCGGATGTATATCGGGTTGATCGCGTCGGTCGCGGCGGGCTGGTTGTTTCGCTTGGCGGCGGCGGACATGTTTCCGAACCTCGGAGCGGGGGCGTTCTGGGTGTCGGTCGGAGTCGCGGTGATCGTGCTGATCTCGGGGATGATTCCCGTCTTCGGCTGTCGCGAGGAACTCAAGATCGAGAAGCAGGAGCCGATCAAGCTGATCCCGGCCATCAAATACACGATGACGAACAAACCGTTCGTCATCCTCTTCGTCGCCTACACGACGATCATCGTGGCGTTGTTCGTGTCGCAGAGCATCGCGCCGCTGCTGATCCAGCACTACGTTTACCAAGGCAGCACGAAGGCGATCGGGAATTTTCAAGGCTGGCTCATGACACTCGCCGTCGTGCTCTCCTATGCGAGCATGTTTCTCATCACGTGGATTTCCACGCGCACGAGCAAGCGGATCGCGATGGTCGTGGGACTTGCGATCGTGCTCGTCGGCACGGTGGTGAATTACTTCGCCATCGATCCCCGCTGGCCGTGGGCGATGTTCGTCGCTGGCGGAATCACGTTTTTGGGACTGCAGGGTTGCTGGTTGATGATTGATTCAATGGTGGCGGACGTGTGCGACGACGACGAATTGGAAACCGGCCGGAGGCGCGAGGGAATGTTCAGCGCCGTCAAAGGCTTCGCGCTGAAGGCGGCGCAGGCGATCACGTTTGGCATCGGCGGTTACATGGCGACCGCGGTCGGCTACGATCCGGCAGTCGTCGACGCGGCGGGATTGGACGAGGCGACGGCAGTGCGGATGAAACTTGCGCTGGTGGGATTCCAATCCCTCGGGCTCGTGCTCTCCATCGGCCTCATTTGGCTCTACCCCATCAGCCGCGCCCGCGCCGCGGAGACGCAGCGCCTGCTGGAGGAGCGGGCGTCGGACCACGCGTCTGGAATTCAGCCGTCGTGATCAGACTCGGAGCGCAAGCGATCATTTTCCAAGTCCAGCAAGATCGAGGTTGACATACATAACGTTCCGTTTCACATTTCGCGGGTCAGCTTCCCTCACGAAGAAAACTAGAATCTCTCTCAACACCCCATCCACCCAAAATAAATGAAAACTCAAAAGCTCTTCAATTTGCTTCCTGCACTCGCTGTTGGTGCCCTTGCAACCATTCAATCCGCCGCGGCGGCTAACATCAAATTTGACGGCGGTCCTGGCGGAACAGGCACGGCCTACTTGACCCCGGCGAACTGGGCGGGTGACGTCGTTCCAGTCGGCACGGACAACGCGGTTATCGACTCGACTTTCGCGGTGAGTCTCGGTGGGTTGGCGGGAGCAAGCCGCCTACTTCTCGGCAACACCGGGTCTCTCATCGTCGCATCCGGCGGGACGATGACGGTCGGGGCGGGTGATCTCTATCTCGGTGTGACGGGTCTTAACGGAACCACTGGCGTCAGTAACTCTTTGTTGACGGTGCAATCGGGGGGAACCCTCAATGCGCAGCAAAACTTGTATGTCGGGTCGACAGGCACATTCGGGCGCAATGGTACCCTCACACTGAACGGGGGCTCGGTGAGCGCGACTAATCGGTTTTGGGTCGGTAGCGGGGCCACAAACGACGGAGTGAGCGGAACGCTGAATGTAAACGGCTCTGGCGTCACGTGGAGTGGTGCAACAACCGATATGAATCTGGGCGGCGGCAACGGCCTCGCCACCATCAACTTCACGCCGGATGCCATCGGCGTTAGCACACTCTCGGCCCAAGCCCTCACCCTCGGCGGTGCCAAAGCGACACTGAACGTCGACTTCACGGGATATTCCATCGCAGGTTCCTCAACTCTGAATCTCTTCGACTATTCGGGAGCTCTCTCGGGAACCTTTGGCACGGTCAACTTCATCGGTCTCGGCGCTGGCGAGTCGGCTTCGATCAACTACGGCACGGGATTGAATAGCGTCATCTCGGTCACAGCAGTCCCGGAGCCCAGCACTTACGGCCTGATTCTGGCGGCGGGAGCGATCCTTGTTGGCCTGACCCGGGCGCGCTCGAAGCGGCGCTCGGCGTAATCGAGAAACGATCGACCTCCGAATTGCGGTCCGGGTTCGACCCGGGCCGCTTTTTCGTTTCTGCCCCGCCGGATTAAGCGGGGCGACTGCTTGCCGGTGCCAGTAGGCCAAACATCGACCCCGCCATTACACCGGTCGACCAACTTCGCTTCAGGAAACATTCCTTGCGAAGATCGCGGGGACGCGATATACATATCGTTCAATAGGCATCGGAGAGATTTCGGTCCCTTCCCTTTTCAGATCCCAAGCACCCCCGGACAATGAAACTCAGATCGTCATACTTTCTTCCGCCCGCTAAACCCAGCGCGAGGGCCTTCACCCTCATCGAACTGCTCGTGGTCATCTCGATCATTGCGATCCTGGCTTCTCTGATCTTCGCGGCGGTCGGCGGCATGCAGGAACGAGCTGCGGCAGCTAAGTGCCTTTCCAACATGAAAAGTGTGGTCGTTGCGTCGAATCTCTTCGCATCGGACAACGATGGAAAATTGCCCCCTCTCTACACGGCGAAAGCTATTTTCCCACAGCAGGCCGCCGAGTCGAATCCGGTGGCCATTGGTGCCGGCGTGCTCGCCTGGCCGGACATCCTCAGTCTCTACGGGTGCGAGGCGGCCCACGTTTCCTGCCCGGCACTTCATAAGCCTGCCTCGCCCGGCGACGGTGGTATCTCAAGTGTGAGAAGTCCTCTGGGGATCGGAATCAATTTCCCGAGCCTTGCTTCTGTCTGGGTAACGCCGGCAGCGTTCGAGCGGCAGGTGCGGGTCGGAAAACCGTCGAAGACCGTCTATTTCGCTGACGCGGGCGGAGGTCCGAACTCGACTGGTCCCTTTGACAAACGCGAAGACACGCCTGGCCGGGGGTCCACGTTCTTCCGGGGTGCCCGGGATGAAGGTGTCAACGTGATGCCGCGGCACTCCGGAAAGGCCAACGTCGTATTTGTCGATGGACACGCGTTGGCAGTGGACCCAAACGACATCGACTGGGGGCCGCGGAACGCGTCCTTTACCGACGCAGTCGGTTGGAGCGACGCGACGGCAGAGCGTTGATTGATCCTATCCCGATGAAAACCTTTTCACCTCTCTGCGCGGTTTTCCGACGCGCAGTCTTTTTCTTGGCAATCGTTTCTGTTGGCAACGCTTGGCCTCAGCTCGCTCCGGATGAGTTGGACGGCGATCAACCGGAGGTCGCCATGCCGGATCCGGAGCTGACGGCAAACACGTTCGAAGCTGGATCGAAATCAGCTGATCCTTCGGACGGCGAAACCATCCGCCACCCCGCCATCCGGTCTGGTCTTGAGGTCACGTCGTCCGGCGGGGGGATCAAGGTCGCATCGGGCTCGGCTGAAATGGAAGGCGGTATGGTGGAGGCGAAGGGCAAGACGCTCGCGATGAATCCCCCGGATCCGCTGAACGTGCGGGGTCAGGCCATCAAGCTCTTCAAGGCGCCGTTCGACGAGTGGAAAAGCCGGACACTGCTTGCGGGACAGCCGTTGGGGATGAGAAAGGTGATGCCCGGATCTCTCATCGCAGAGAGTGTGGAAATCACGACCAGCGACGGTCGGAAGCTAGTGCGGGGCCAGGATTTTGTCATCGATCCGGCTTGGAACGCGGTGGCATTGGCTGCGGATAGTGGTCTTACCGAAGGACCAGGCTACACCGTCGACTATCAGCTCGGGCCGAGGCGAGTCGACTCGGTGAACTTATCGGAAGATGGCGAGATTTCGCTTCAGGTCGGAGAGTCCGAGCTGGCGTCGCCTCCTTTGCCGGAACCGGAGGGCGGTAACGAAACAACACTTGCGCACATCTACTGGCCCGGTGGCGACGTTCAGACCGTCGAGCCAGCGAACATCTTCCCCGTTGGCACCTTGTTGCCAGATGCCTGGACGAAGATCGCAACCGAGAGATTAAAAAAACTCCGCGCGAAGCTGGAAAGCGGCGAACCTATCACCATCGTTTGTTGGGGTGATTCCGTAACGGTCGGCGGAGACGCAGATCCCATGGAAGAGATGCGCTATTCAGCCGTCTTCGAGCGGGCGCTTCAAGAGCGTTACCCGAACGCCCGCGTCGAAACGATCGCGAGAGGAGCCTCGACAAGTGCGATGTGGTTTAACCCAAATCACGATCTCTCGAAGCGGTGGAAAGATATCGAGGCGGCCAAGCCGGACCTGGTGACGTTGGAGTTCGTGAATGACTCCTATCTCACGAAGTGGCCGCAATTCAAAAATCAGTATGATCGCATTTTGCAGAAGGTGAACGCCATGGGGGCGGAGCTGCTGCTGATCACGCCGCACTTCACGATGATGGAAAAGATGGGGCATCAAGACCTCCGCGACTCGGAGTCGCGCCCCTACGTCGAACATCTCCGCCAATTCGCCGACGAAAATAACGTGGCGCTGGCCGACGCATCAAAGCGTTGGGAAAAGCTCTGGCGACAAGGTATTCCCTACGAGATCTATCTCAAAAACGGGATCAACCATCCGGACAACCGCGGCCATCAAATCTTCGCCGATGCGCTGATGGAATGGTTTCCGAAGCACGGGGAATCGCAAAATTGATGTGCGCTGCTGATCAGAGCCGAAAAATGGAAGTCGCAGAGTTGCGGCTCGGGCAGCGGGTTGCTGGCTGGCGTGCCCGAACTTCCGGACGATCGAAGTCGGCGGGACGGATCCTGATCGACTTTGGCGTGCCGCCCTAGAGTTAGCCTCGGACTCACCCGCGCGCCTAACCACTTCTTTTGAACCCATCTATTCTATGATTCCATTCCCCCCAGCCCTTCGAGCTACCGGCCTTGATCAAGGCAACGGTATTTCTCATCACGTTTCTCACCTTCGGCGCGCCTTGATCTGTGGCGCACTCGGCCTCACAACCACCACCGTCGGCTTCGCCTTTGATCGCTTCGCTAGCTTCGATCACATTGGAAATCCGGTGCGCTTGCAGATGCTTTACCGTTATGCGGGCGATCAGTCCAATTGGCTGAGTGCCAAGATCCCAACGCTGTCGTCGGCTTCGGACGGGCAGGTCGCTTATCTCTTGGACGAACCGATCAGCGGCACCTCACTGGTCCAGCAGTTCAAGAATGGTTCCGGTCTCTATCGAGATGCGAATTCAGCAATTGGAGGCTTCTGGGCGTTGGAGAAAACCCTGGGCCGCAGTTTTGATCAAAGCCGACCGGGGGCCAGTCAACTGCTCAACATGTCGAAACCAGGAAATTTGTTCTACACCCGGAGCAGTGCCGAATCCACCAAGACCGGCTACGGTGCGAGCGGAGCACTCGGATACGTATTCCCTCGGTATGGCAATACTGCGGTGGTCGGCCGGATCATGTCGAAGGGCGGGGTGACGCTGACTTTCAATGAAGCGGCGGGAATGAGCCTTTGGCACCTTGAATTTGGCGGCCTCCAATTTATCAACAACAACGACTTGGGTCGGCAGATCCAAGTTGGAGCGCAGTGGGATCTCATCAACAGCGATGGTGCTGTCAATCGATTCACGCTGGCAGAAGCCGGGATGGGATCCGCCATTTACGATTACGATGATCCAAAGACACGAATGGGATCGCCGGTCGAATACGTCACCCTCAACAACTTTGGCGTTCAGATCAGCAAGACCCTGCCGCTTGAGAATCTGCAGGTTAACGCGACGCACCAATACGGCGGAAGCGGTGTGCAGCCAGTCTGGTACCAAGATCTTTACATTCGGAAAGAGGTCTCGCAGGGCGTGTTAAATCGCGACCGGATCACCCGCTGGAAGCAGGTGCTCCGGGTTTCGAACGATTTCACCAACCTGTCGTTTAATCACAACGGAGTGGCCGCAGCGTCGCTAAAAGCAAACGTGAGTAATTATTACGTCTACAACGTCGCTGGGGATATTCTCGAAGACCGGACGGCAATGTTCTGGAACAACGGAAACAGCGCGGGCAACAAGGTGAACGTCGTTACAGGTCGGTGCATAATCCTTGGGTTCGATAATGACCATTGCGTAGGGTTCATGGCAAAAGATCCTGAAGATGGTGGGAGTGTGGAGTTCTGGCTGGGCTACTCCTGGAAGCACCTTGGGCCGATCAACGAGACGGGCGAGTTCGCCAACAACACAATTCAAATGATCGGGCATAATCAACTCCCATGGAACTCGGGTGAGAACGACTACGTAGCCTACATTATCTCTGGGACCCTGAGTTCCGTGATGAGCGACGCCCAAGCCCTGTATCAGAATCAAAATTCGGTCACGTGGTAAACGAGCTGATTCGAGAGGCATCCGGTTTGCGGTTTTCGCTCATTGCTCTCGGGGCAAGCGTGGTGATTGCATTGCCAGCGTATTGGATGGGGTATGCCGCAGCTTCGGATCGTGAGGTCTCGACGAGCGCCGCTACCGCGTCGTCAAGGGGCACATCCCAGCTCGCTGAATCGCAATTGGTGCCGAGCGCCAACGAATCGGGTATCTCTCGAGTAGGCGGAAAGTTTCAGGCGGAACGACGAGAGCTGTTAGCAAGGTTACCGGTCGACCCGGAAGGTGCGCTCCGCTACGCGGAGCAGAACCTTTCCGCTACCCGGTCAATCGAGGCCCGGGCTGAAATGCTGACGGTCTTGGCGTCGCGAGATCTTGCGGGCGTGGCGGAATATCTTGCCGGCCTCCCTCGCGGCCCAGAACACGTAGGCATCGTAAATAGGCTGATCTATCGGCTCATCGACGACGCCCCTGAGACGGCCATCGCTTTACTTGAAACCCAGAAGACGGATGATGATCGATACCTCATGATCCACCGAATAGCGGAAGGTTTGACGGACCGAGACCCCGACATTGCTTTTCGCTGGGTCAGCGGTCTCACGGGTGATGATCAAGAAACGGCGCTACTGCAAACCCTGTCTGCTCTAGCAGTGCTTGACCCGGTCGCTTGCGCGAAGCGCGTGCAAAGTTTGGCCGAGGGTAAGATCAAGACAAACGCTCGCTATCACTTGGCTAAAGCCTGGGGCGCCCGTGACATCGAGGCAGCGTTTGCATGGTATGACGCGAATCAGAACGATCCCGATTCGCCGCTGATTTACGAAACCCTCATGACCGAGCTTGTAACGACTCATCCTGCAGACGTCGGCCAGTATCTGAAGGAAATCGGGAATTCACGTCTTCGCGAAACGTTGGAGCTCAAGCGGGTGGGAGCATGGGCGAGGATCTCGCCAAAGGAGTGCGCTGCCTACGTTGGACAAATGGAAGGGGAACAGCGGACGCGGGCAGTGAAAATCCTGGTAGATCAGTGGTCGCAGCAGGATCTCGAAGAGTCGATGCTCTACGTCCAGTCTCTCGATAGCGATCAGAGGAACCAAGTGATTGGCGGGATCGTCGCACAGGCGATTCGCAAATTACCGATGAATGACGTTGTGGCCCACGTGCGGTCAGTGGCGGACCCTGTGGCGCGAGACCGTTCCTTTTCGCAGTTGAGCCGGGAGTGGCTTGCGCGGGACGAGCTGGCCGCCACGAAGTGGATCTTCGGCCAATCCGAAAGTGGCGACCGGGACGCCGCTCTCAAAGCCTACTGCGAACATTTCGAAGTCAATGATCCAGCCCGGGCGTTAGCGGGAGCCTTGGCATTGCAAGACGAAGGCTTCCGCCGCACGAGCCTGATGAAGGTGTTCCGGAGTTGGGCGGAAGTCGATAAGGGAGCGGCGTTGGCGGCATTGCAGAACGGACGCCTTTCAGACTCCGAGCGAGCGGAAGTCGCGGCGGCTTATCAGTGACAGTAGGAGCCCGATGTCAGGCTTAGCCCCGACCCATTTTAGGCGGGAAACTGGAACCGTGCGATATCGCCAGCGGACACCCGTAGAGTGAATCCACCTATACATATCGAGCCTTCGATATACAGCCGACGCCATCGCGAATCGCGCTTTTCAGCCTGTCTTCCCCGTCGGTCGACCTATCCTTTCTCAACTCCTGAAAACTCCATCAACTTCTTCGGAACGACGCGATCGGGGCGGCATCTCCGTCCTTTGGAAAAATTTCAGCAGGAGGTAACTGAAAAGAGGCCGTGGGTTCTCTCGTTGGGGGCTCGTTGGAAATACGTCTCGAGAAATTTCGCAGGATTCTCATTCAGCAGGTCGATGGCTCCTCTGATTGCTCTCCCGCCGTCGCCAGCGCCCTGATTGCCCCAGGGTTGGTCGCCGTAGAGGGCGATCAAGACGGCTGCTTTTGCCTCAGTTGAGTGCTTAGCTACGCGCCAATTTTCGTCGGTTTGAATGCGGTCCGGACCATCGATTGCTGCGCAGATGCCGGGACGTTCGTAGAGGGAGCCCGACTTGAAAGTCCTGATTTCGATCTCGTTGTGACCTTCGCGAAGGAGTGACACGATGTCGGCTCGAAACGGTGGGGGTCCGGTGCCGAATCCTTCGACAAGATGTCCGTTGACAGACGCTCGCACAAGACGATCGGAGCTCGTAGCCGTGAGCCAGACTTCACCGGTCGATTGGACTGATGCGATCGGGAACGAGCGGGTGAAGGTGCGGACGGCCCATGGCAAATTCGACTTATAAGTAGTCGCGTCTTCCCAAATCCAGTGCGCGCCCTCAAGAGCGGCGGTGCCTTGGTCGGAATAGGCTGCGACCTGATTTTCGTGGTCTTCTCTAAGCAAGACTATGAGTTCGTCGATCAAGAAACCAAGCGCCTCGGCACCGGCCGGATTCGTCCGAAGCATTGTGGCAATGTTCGTCTCGCGCGCGTGCAGTCGATAGGTGCGGACGCGACGGAGAAGGTGGCGGGCCTCGCGGATGCTGGCCTTGAAAATGACCTGATGGCTGGGGGAGATCCGATCAATCACGGGCTCGAGTGCCTCAAGCGCCTGCTCGATTCGCTTTTCCGCAAAGCCAAAGCGAAGCTGGACGTCCTCCAACATCCACGGGTGCGGCGGCGCGTCGTCGTTCTTCATGAAGATCGCGCGCCGGGTCGATTCCCAGGATGGAGTGGGGACTTGCGCGCCGCGGAGGCCAGCGGCGGTGAGGGCGTGGGAAACGTCGGACGTTCCGAACTCCCGCAGATACCAGGAGAGGTCCCACGGGAGAAATTCCTGGGCTTCGCTGAAGAGGCGCCACGCTTCGATCACAGCGTCCGCGGCGTCGCCGAAAGGTGTCGCCAAGTCCCGGACGATGGTGGCTTCAGTGATCTCCTCGTCCGCCATCATGGCGCGCGCGGCGGCCGAGAGGTTGGCGTCCCATTTGGTGGGATTTAGCCCGTAGTATTCCTTGATACCAGAGACACCGGGCACGCTGGCAATCGTCCGCACTTGGCGGATCACCGCGTTAGGGTGCATGAGATACTGATAGGGCTCGAGCTCTTCGCTCATCGCGCCGAGGAAGCTTTCGACGAGGACGGGGATGCCGCGCTGGCTGGCGAGTCGAACGGTATTTTTCAGCCACCGGTCGACGGGCAGCGTGAGCATGGTCTCGGCGACGTTCGGGTGGAGGTCGAGGCCGATTCCGTCCGTCGCGAATCGGTCCACGCATTCGTAGACCTGCCCGGCGGAGAGTTCCCACGGCGACCACCAGAGCCAGCCTTCGGCGCGGTGGGCGCGCCATTCCTCCGCGAGCGCGGAGACGAAGGGGACGACCTGATCGGCGAGGGTGTGGCCGCGGGTTTTCACGCAGGTACCGAACTCGCTCGTAACCCAAGCGTCTTGATCGTAGGTGTAGACGAGGAGGTCGTCGACGCCGGGGAACTCAGCGTCGAAGGCGCGGATCATCTCCCGGTAGTAGAGCGTGGTCTCGGGGTCGAGCAGGCTGCGGGCCTGCGGTCCGTCGAAGTCGGTGTCGATGCCGTATTGCGCGTTGAAGGGCGCGCCGAAGTGAAAAATGGTGCGGAGCCCAAGCTCGCGGCAAAGCGCGATCCGGTGGGTGAGCTGGGCGCGGCGTTCGTCGCGCCGCTCCGGCACGCTGCGCGGCGGGAGGTCGGGCTGATTCAATTCTGCGAGTCGGGCGGGCGGGAGGGCGACGAGGTCTTCGAGGTTGAGGGGTTCGTCACCGGGGCGGCCGCCCCAGGCGACGTTGAGCTGGACGGTGTTGAAGCCGAGGTCGCGGAGGCGGGTGAGGTTGGCCTCGTTCCATTCGACGTCGGGGTGCGAGGGGCAGCCGGCGATGGCGACTCGGTATCGGAATGGGCTGGTGGAATGGGTCATGGACGATCGGCTGGGATCGTGCGGAAGCTCTCGATCTCGATCTGTCCCGGGGCGTTGGTCGGGTCGATTCGGAATTGATTGATTGTTCCTTTCCAGTGCGGGCTCTTCGCCAGGTCGACGCGGTAGGTTTGGAACTGGTCGCCGGACTGGACGGGGAAGGTGACGGATTGGTCGGGAGTCCATTTCCCAATCTTTTCGGAGGTCCAGAAGATCGATCCCTGAGTGCCGCTCGCGACTCGCATCGTGATCTCGATGGCGTCGAAGCGCTCGGCGGCGAGCTGGAGCATGGGCGGGGAGAGGAAGGCGGGGTCTTTCGTCACGGCGCGGGCGGTCTCGCGACCGTCCTCGAGTGTGACGTCCGTCACACCTTGCAGCGGCTTGAGGTAGAGGCTGGCTTCGCCGGATTCGAAATTCAGATCGAGGCCGTTTTCCGGGATGCCGAGTTTCCGCGCGTAGCGTTCGCTGTAGAGGGAATGGACGTCGGCCCACTTGGCGTCCGTGTTGAAAGCGGCGATTTCTTCGGCGGGTGGTAGCGGCATTTGATACGGTCCGCGCTGGTCGGAAAGCGCGTCGCGGATGGCGCTGAGCTTGCCGAAACCTTCACGGGCCGAGGGCTCGACGTGGCCGCCTTCGCCCCATTCGTTCCAGGCTTCGAAGAGGGCGAGGCGGGGTTCGTCTTCGACGAAGTCGGGGAGCTGCTCGAGCATTCGGCGGAAAGCGCCGGGCGTGTTGCCGCTGGTGCGGACGGAGCCTTCGCGCGAGCGGCCGTAGTCGTCCCAGCCGACCCACGCGACCGGGATGTAATCGAGGCCCTGCTCGTGCGCATCGGCCTGCGCGGTCGCGTAGGCTTCGCGGTGGCGGGGGATGAGGGCGGAGTAGGGGAGCTCGTAGCCCTTGGCGTCGACGGTCTTCGCAACGTCGCGGAAGCCGTAGGCGTAGGCGGTGACGCAGTCGAAGCCGGCGGCTTTGAAGTCGACGAGGTAGGGCATGAGGTGGACGGCGACGAAGTAGACGCCTTCGTGGCCTTTGGCCTTGGCGATGGCCCGCATGCGGTCGAGAGCGTCGCTCATCTGGGCGAGGCCGCCGACTTCGCCGATGATCTTGATCGGGGTGTGGAGGAAGACGACGGGTTTGCCGTCGACTTTCAGGTAATTCGGTTGGCTGAAATATTTATCGCAGAGGATCGTCATCGCGTCGGCGAGCGCTTCGTCGGAGAACGACTCGGGCTTGAACTCGGCGGCGTGGTTTTCGGTGCACCAATTGACGGCGAATTCCATCCGCGACGAAAAGCGGCTCTCGAGGAATCCCTTGTCGAGCGCGTCGTTGAGGTATTCCATCCCCTGGTTCTGATACCAGCAGAAGATGAAGTAGGAGATGCCGTGCTCGATGGCCCACCAGGTGTGCCAGTCGGCGACCTCGGGCGAGGCCTCGTCGTAATAGCCGAGTAGGGGGTCTAGGTAGGGGACGTCGCGAACGCCCCAGTTGGCGCGATCCCAATCGAGGGTGACGGGAAAATAATAGGCTCCGAGTTTCACGTCCATCTTGGGGAGGACGGGTGGGGGGAGGTCCTTGGTGGCGAGTTCGGTTTCCTCGGCGAAAGTGACGAAGGGGAGGGTGGTGACGGTGAGAGTTTTCGGCTCGCCACCGACTTTCGCGGTGACGTTGGCGGTGATGGGTTTGGCGGGATCTTCCGGGTAGCCAGTGAGCGGGATTGCGCGCTCGTAGGTTTCGCCGAAGCTGAGGCGGCCGATCGCGTAAGTGGTGGTGTCTTCGGTCGCAAGACCGGGGGGGAGGTCGAGATCGATCTCGAGATTTTCGTAAACCTGCGAGCCGCGGTTTTCCACGCGGAGGTCGAGCGTGGCGTCCTGGCGGGCATTTTTGCGGATCTGTGAACAGACGAGGTCGACGGAGAGGCTGTCGGGGCGGACGGCGGCGGGCTGGAGGGTGAAGTCGGCGAAGTCGGCGGCCCACCCGGATGGGATGTAGATGACGATTCGCGCCTTGACCGCCTGCTCCGGCGCGATGACTTCGTAGCGGTAGGGAGTCCATTGCCCGGGGATCATCACGCCCATCATGGCGTATTCGGTGCCGAGTTCCTTGCCCTTCGCGTCGAGCCAAACGAGGTGGGCGCTGAAGTTCATTTCGCCTTCGAGGTGCCAAACCTGGACGCTGAAGTCGTAGCCCTGAAGGGGTTTTACGGCGAAAGGCTTCGACCCCACGTTGATCGGGGCGCTGTCCCGGGCGTCGACTCGCAGGACGGAGGTGCGTGGTTTCTCGCCGGCTGCGACGGTGACGTGCTCGGCGAATTTTGCCGGGACGTTCCAAGATTCGATCGATTGGTCGAGTTGCGATAGGTCGACCGCGAAGGCGGTAGCCAGTGGGAAAAGGCAGAGAAAGGAGGCTAGCGCACGCATGAAATAGGAGAACTGAGTTTTCGATATCAAACGATACGTGTCAAGGCGGGGAGGGTAGCTCGCTTCCAATGATGCTTGTGGGGTGATTTGTCAGGCAATAGAAGAAACCTCACCGATGTCCGCCCGATTTGTCACCGCACCCTTTGACTCGATTTCATGAAGGCTGCCGGCGCTCGGAAATCGGCGGATCGCGTGACGCTTCGGGACATTGCGGGCGAGTCGGGGGTGACTCCCGCGACGGTTTCGGACATCCTCAACGAGCGGGAGCGGTGTTGGGCTTCGAAGGAAACGAAGGAGCGGGTGCGGGCGGCGGCGGAACGGCTGGGTTACCGGGTGAACCGGGCGGCGCGGCTGCTGCGGACGGGGAATTCCGGGCTGATCGGGATCATCGTCAGCGACATTCTCAATCCGTTTTACGTATCGCTCGCGCACTCGTTGGAGGCCTCGCTCGAGACGGCGGGTTACGAAGTGGTGATCGAGGATTGCAGCGGGGATCCGGCGCGCGAGGGGCGGGCGATTCAGAATTTGTTGGCGCTGAGCGTGGACGGGATGATTTGCGCGACGATGTTTTCGGAGAAGAACATCGCGACTCTGCAAGAATACGCCCAGTCGGGGCGGCGGCTGGTTTTTGTGGGGACGCCGCCCAAGGAGCTGGACGTGCGTTCGGTGCGGGTGGCCGACGACGAAGCTTTTGCGGATCTGGCGGAATTGCTGCGCGATCGGGGTCACGAACGGATTGCCTACGTGTCGGCTCAACCTCAGGCGCTGAAGGATCGGGATCGGGAAGGGCGGCTGCGGCGGGCGCTGGAGGCGGTGAAGTTGACGCTGGACGCGGACTTGGTCGTGGAGTGTCCGCCGGCGTTGGACGACATCGCGCGGGCCGTGCGCGAGCTGTGCGAGCGGCCGGTTCGCAAGCGTCCGACGGTGATCTGCGCGGTGAACGATCTGACGGCGATCGCGATCGTGCGGGCGATTCTGGACGCCGGGCTGGAGTTTCCGCGGGACATTTCGGTGGTCGGTTTCGACGACATCGATCTGGCGCGTTGGCTGCCTTGCCGGTTGACGACGATCTCGCAGGATTACGCACGAATCGCGGACGAGAGTGTGCGGTTGCTCGCGGAGGAGGGTGAGGTGGGCAAGGCGGCGCGGTCGGCTGTGGTGACTGGGCGGTTGATGATCCGGGATTCTGTCGTGGCGGTGGGTCTCGGGACGGTTTGATCGGTTTGCCTGCTCGCGCCGAGCTTCTGATTCTGAGTTGGACAGGATTTACAGGATGGACAGGATTGAATTTCAGTCACTCCGAATCACATCCCCACTCACTCACTGGGTGACCGATCCCCGTCGCGGAAGTCCTTCCCAATCAATCCTGTAAATCCTGTGAATCCTGTCTGATTTTCCTTTTGAGGTTTACCGCTTGGTGATTTCCAGGCTGATGGTGCCGTTTTCGCCGGGGCCGTAGGTGATGGTTCCGTCGTGCCCTTCGGGCATTCCTTCCAGAAAAATGTCCCCGAATTCGCCTTGGAGGGTGCCGGAGTAGGTGATGAGGGGGATGGTGGTGGCGGTGGTGATTTTGGCGGCGGTCAGGTCGACGTTGAGGATGAGCTTTTCGTTGCCGAGTTGGACGTCCTTGGCGGTGAGGTGGCTGATTCCCGATTCGTCGAAGACGAGGTTGAGGATGGCGTTGCCTTTGCCGGAGCCGAGTCGGATTTCGGCGGTGGGTGTTTCCCAGGTGAGCTTGGAGCCTTGGATGGTGAGTTCGCCGGTGACGCCGTCGTTGAGGGCGTTGGCTCCGACCCAGAAGCGCTCGGCGACGAAGACCTTGCCTCCGGCGAAGACGACGCGGCCGTTGCGGCCGGGAGGGTCGTAAGCGGCGAGGTAAAATTTGTCGACGGAGAGTTCCCCGCCTTCCTCGAGTTCGAGGGTGGCCGTGCCGACGCCCTCGACGCCGTTGAAGCCGGAGATGCCGACGTAGAGGTGATTCTTGCCGACCGAGAGGACGCCGCCGGAGGCGATCTTCAGCGTGGCGTCGTTGCCGAGGGCGAGTCGGGAGATTTCGACCGAGTCGGAGAGGACGGTCGACGCGGATCCGTCGACGACCGCGATGTCGTTGAAGCTGGGTGGGCCTTCCGGCACCCAGTTGGTGGGGGCAAGGAAGTCGCCGTCGGCTTCGCCGACGAATTTGAAGTCGGCGGCTTGGCTTGTGGCTGTGCCGAGGGCGGCGGTGATGGTGAGGAGGGCTAGGAGGCGCATGGGATGATGGGCATGGGGGTGGATGTTTGTTAGGGGAGTTGGGTTTGCTTGGGTTGAAGTGAAACGGCTTTCAGCCGATTTTTGTTTGGGTTACTCGAGGGCTTTTGTATCGGTTTCGTGGAGGTTGCGCATTCTTGCCAAGTCCTGTTCGTGGGCTGGATCGGTGGCCAGGTTGGTGAGTTCTTCGGGGTCGTTCGTCCAGTCGAAGAGTTCTTCGTAGACTGGGTTGCGGTCGACGTAGCGGATGTATTTCCAATTGCCGTCGAAGATGGCTTCGGTGGGGAGGATCTGGCCGGCGTGGGCGTAGGGGTGCTCGAAGAAGGCGTGGGTGCGCCAGTCGGGTTTGGCCTCGAGCGCGTCGTAGATGTTGCGGCCCTGCATGGTTGCCGGCGCTGGAACGTCCGCGAGGGCGAGCATGGTGGTGGTGAAATCGATCGTGAGGATCATCGCGTCGCTGGTGGCGGGGAGGTCGGCGCCGGGCCGGGGATCGTAGAGGAAGCCGGGGACGCGGATCGACGGGTCGTAGGTGAGCCATTTGCCGGTGAGGCCGAATTCGCCGTGGAAGTAGCCGTGATCGGAGGTGAAGAGGATGACCGTGTTGTCGGCGAGGCCGCGGGCTTCGAGTTCTGCCATGATCTCGCCGACGGCGGAGTCGACGCTCATGAGGAGGCGGGCTTCGGCGCGAATGTTCCCTTGGAGAAGGCCTTTTTTATCGAGGTATTTTTTGCCTTCGATGCGGCCGAGAAATTTGTCGAAGAAGTCGGGGCGGGTGTCGGCGGCGGCGTGGGTGGCCGTCGCGGGGATGGGGAGGTTCGTCTGCTTGTAGGCTTCGGCGAAACGGGGTTCGAAGTCGGCGACGGGGTTGTGCGGGGCTTTGAACGAGATGGAGAGATTGAATGGTTGGTCCTTCGGCGCGGCGTCGAGGAATTGGCGGGTCTTGATCGGGACGACCTGGCCGTCGACGTGGATGGGGTCGGTGAGGTCGGCGCGGCCGAAGCGGTTGTCGTAGGCCGCTTGGCCGGCGGCGGGATTCGGGCAGTCGCAGAGGTTGTCCGGGCCGTTGGTTGCGACGTAGTGGCAGTCCTGTTCGTGCCAGTAGTTCGTCTGGCGGGGTTGGCCGGCCCAGAAATCGAAGTAGGCGGCGGCTTTGGCGGTGGCCTCCGGAGTGTCGCCGACGCCCCATTTTCCGATGAATCCGGTGAAGGTGCCGCCGTCGCGGAGCAGGACGGGGTAGAGGTTTTTTTCCTGCTGGGGGGTGAAGGTCTTCACGAAATCGTCGATGCCGTGGCGGAGCGGGTATTGGCCGGTGAGGAGGCTGGCCCGGCTGAGGGCGCAGACGGGTGCGACGGTGAAGCAATTCGTGAAGATCGTGCCGGCGCGGGCGAGGCGGTCGAGGTTGGGGGTGTGGATCCGGTCGTCGGCGTAGCCGATCCAGTCCCAGCGCTGGTCGTCGGTGAGGAGGAAGATGACGTTGGGGCGGGCTGGCTTGGTCTCCGCCGCGCGGGAGATCGGAACGGTGAGAAAAAGCGCCGGGATGAGGAGAAGGCGGAGGCGGGCGGGGGTCATGATACGTAACGATGTGTTGGGGTGGAGCATCGCGTGGAAACGGGTTTTCGTCCACTTGTTACTAATCGTTCCTTGCAATGGGTCGGCGGGTTGGGGATGAGTTCGGTGCCATGTCCGTCGCTCATTCCACGCCCCGTCTGCTCGAACTCTGGTCGAAGCCTACCGCGGAATACCGGGGGAAGCCCTTCTGGAGTTGGAACGGGAAGCTGGAGCGGGACGAGTTGTTGCGGCAGGTGGGGGTGCTCGAGGAGATGGGATTCGGCGGGTTCTTCATGCATTCGCGGACGGGGTTGGTGACGGAGTATCTCGGGGACGAGTGGTTCGAGTTGGTGAATGCGTGCGCGGACGAGGCGGAGCGGCGGGGGATGGAGGCATGGCTCTACGACGAGGATCGGTGGCCGAGCGGGTCGGCGGGGGGGATCGCGACGCGCGATCCGCGATACCGGATGCGTTACCTGCGGTTGGAGCGCATCGCGTCGGAGGACTTTCGGTGGCGGTCGGAGTTCGTCGCGGCGTTTCTGGGCGAGATGGACGCTTATCACGGCGAGGGATTTCATTTTCACGAAGGTCGGCGGATCTTCCAGGCGGATGCCGGGGGACTCGAGGCCGGGAAGCAGGTGGTGGCGTTCGCGGTGGAGGTGATGGACGAGGATTCGTTTTACAACGGGGCGTCGTATCTCAATACGCTGGACCCGGCGGCGACGCGGAAATTTCTCGAGGTCACGCACGAGCGTTATCGGGAAAAATGCGGCGGGCGGCTGGGGCGGTCGATCAAGGGGATGTTCACGGATGAGCCGCATCGCGGGATGGTGCTCAGCAGTTTTGCGGACCATCACCATTCGTCGTGGGTGATCCCGTGGACCGAGAATCTGGCGGGGGAATTCGAGCGGCAGTTTGGTTATGATCTCGTCGCGCGGCTGCCGGAGATTTTTCTCAAGCCGTTCGGGAGTCCGGTTTCGCAGGTGAAGTGGCATTACATGGAGCTGCTCCAGCGGATGTTCCTGGAGAACTTCATGGCGCCGATGCGGGAGTGGTGCCGGGCTCACGATCTGGTGCTCACGGGCCACGCGCTGCACGAGGACAGTCTGGTGTGCCAGGCGGTGCCGAATGGGTCGATGATCCGGACCTACGAACATTTCGAATGGCCGGGGATCGACGTGCTGACGGAGGACAACCGGAAATTCTGGCTGGCGAAGCAGTGTCAGTCGGCGGCGCGGCAGTTGGATCGCGACTGGGTGTTGTCGGAGCTTTACGGCTGCACGGGATGGCAGTTGACGTTTCAGGGGCACAAGGCGGTGGGGGATTGGCAGGCGCTGATGGGGGTGAACGTCCGGTGCCCGCACCTTTCGTGGTATTCGATGGCGGGGGAGTCGAAGCGGGATTACCCGGGGAGCATTCTGCACCAGTCGGCCTGGTATCCGCACTACGGGCGCGTGGAGGATTACTTCAGCCGCATTCACGTGGTGCTGCAGATGGGCGCGCCGGTTTGCGAATTGCTGGTGGTGAGTCCGGTCGAGTCGGTTTGGGCGCAGATTCACCACGGGTGGGTGAACAATCTGACGGCGTCGACGGCTCCGATTCAGGAACTCGAGCGGCAATACGAGGACGTCTTTCATTGGTTGGCGGGGGCGCAGATGGACTTCGACTACGGCGACGAGGATTTTCTCGAGCGGATGGGGCGGGTGGAAATGGAGGGTGGCTCGCCGGTGCTCGTGGTGGGGAAGGGGCGCTACCGGGCGGTGTTGGTGGCGGGATTGGCGACGGTGCGGGCGGCGACGCTCGATCTGCTGGAGGAATTCGTGGCGGCGGGCGGGGCGGTGATCGTCTCGGGGGACGCGCCGGAATACGTGGACGCGGTGCCGTCGGATCGCGGGCGGGCGTTTTACGAAGCGCGGGGGCCGGTGCCGTTTTATCAGAACTCACTGACGCGGGCTTGTCGCGGGAAGGTGGCGACTTTCGCCGAGGCGATCGATTGCGAACACGGCTACCGGATTCCGACGATCTACGCGCACGCGCGGGAGACGGATCAGGGGCGGTTCGTGATGCTGCTGAGGGTGGAGCGGGTGGGGACGAAGCGGGATGTGCTCGTGCGTTTGCGGGGGGCGGGGATTGTCGAGGAATGGAACGCGCGCACGGGGGAGCGTCGGCGGGTGGCGGCGGACCAAGTCGGGGATTGGCTGGAGCTGCGGGCGGACTTTGGGCCTTCGCAGGAGCACCTTTATCGGATTGGTGGCGAGGATGATGGTGGCGTGGCGGCGGCGTTGGCGGTCGAGACGGCGGGGGGTGGAGAGACGGTTCGCGCGATCGAGGGGGCCTTCGCGTATCGGCTCGCGGAGCCGAACGTTTGCGTGCTGGACCGCGCCGCCCATCGGACGGACGGGGGTGAGTGGCGGGGGGCGGCGGAAATTCTCAAAGTCGATCGAGCGATCCGCAAGAGTGTTGGGGCGCGGCCGAGGGGCGGTCGGATGCCGCAGCCTTGGTTCAGCCGGGACGAGGCGCGGCCGATTTTGGCGCGGGTGGGGTTGCGGTTTGAATTCGAGATCGAGGTGTTGCCGCCGGGCGGGGTCGTATTGGTGCTGGAGGCGCCCGGGCAACACGCGGCGATTCGCGTGAATGGCGAATGCCTCGATGCCGCGTCGACCGATGGTTGGTGGATCGACAAGTGCTTGGAGCGGCTGCTGGTCCCGGCGGGCTGTCTTCGTGAAGGGGTGAATCGGATCGAGCTGGAGGTCGACTTTCACGTCGGGACGGATCTGGAGGCCGTCTACCTCGTCGGCGACTTCGGGGTGCGGCTCGATGGATTGCGGCAGATCGTGACTCGGTTGCCGGAGAAGCTGGCGGCGGGGTGCGTGACGACGCAGGGGCTGCCGTTTTATGGCGGCAAGATTGTTTACGAGATTCCCAACGACGCGCTGGCCGGGGCGGCGGGTCGGGCACGGCTGCGGTTGCCGGAGTGCGAGGCCGCGTGCGTGACGGTGAGCCGGGGTGGCCGCGAGGTGGAGCTGATTGCTTTCGAACCGCGCGAGACGGAGATCGCGGAGCTACTGGACGGCGAGGGGCCGCTGGAGCTGGGGGTGATTCTCACGCGGCGGAATACGTTTGGGCCATTGCACCAGCTCCCGCGGCACGTCGATTGGTATGGGCCGGAGAATTGGGTGAGCGAGGGGGCGTCGTTTTCCGAGGCGTGGGTGCTGTGGCCGGCCGGGCTGCTGGGGGCTCCGGAGATCAGCTTCGAGCCCGAGGCGAGTTGAGATTGGTGGACTCTGCGTTCCGCTCGAGCTTGCAAACCCGACCGCATCTCGTTCCGGCAGAAGCGCGGTTGGCGGAGGCGGAGCGGGGAGCAGCACACTCGTGAGCGCCGTCGCGAGGGGAGCGGAGGCGACTGCCAACCCGTCGGCTGGGACGAGTGCGTGGGGGCTCTGCCGTCATGGCAGAACGAACGAGCTTGGTGATTCGGGATCGAGAAACGGCGTCACGACGAATTCATCGTCGGTCACGCGGACGGTCAAGGCACCGGTGCGGCTCTGGCGAAAGACCGGAATCTCGAAACGAGCGGCGACGGCGAGAAAGTCGGCGGAGGGGGCTTCGGTTGGCGGGAAATTCGTTTCGCTCACGATGATGGCCTGGGGCGAAGCGGCGCGGAGAAATTCTCCGCTGCCGGAGTAGCCCGAGCGATGATGCCCCTTCACGAGCAGGTCGCAGGCGAGCTGATCGGCGGCATTTTCGACCAGCCAGAGCTCGGTCGCCCAGCCAGCGTCCGAAAGCAGAAGCACGCGGAAGCGCCCGACGGTGAGCCGAAGGACGACGTTCTTGTCGTCGGCGACCGGGCGGTCCGAGTCCGGCGGCGGATACAGCACTTCGACGCTGGCGCCGGACCCGAGGTCGAAAGCGTCGCCCTCGGTCACGGTTTCGACCGGGATTGAATGGGCGCGGAGCAGTTGGACGATTGCGGCGCGCGTCGGAGACCGGTCGCGCAGAGGCGAGTCGATCGCCCGGTCGATGGGAACCCGGGGGATGACGTCGGCGAATCCCGCGAGGTGGTCCGAGTCTCCGTGGGTGAGCACCGCGGTCGAAACCCGGTTGACGCCGCGCGATTGCAGGAATGGTCCGACGATGGCCCCGCCCGCGAAGGCCGTGCCGGCATCGACGAGCCAGGTCTGGCTGCCGGTTCGAAAAACGGTCGAACCGCCGTCGCCGCAATCGAGGACGGTGAGCGTCGCGCGGGTGCCGGGTGGCTCCGGGGCGGCGACGTAAAAATGACTGCCCGGCTGGCCCGCGAGCCAATGGATGGCGGCGAGCAGGACCTTCGCGAGCAGGAAATTGGTGTTATTGAGGACAACCGCCAGCCACGGTGAGACCAGGCCGACGGCGATCGTGAGCAGGCTCAATCCCAGCATCGCGAACGCGACCGGCACCGCCGCGACGTTGGCCGGAATGGCGGCCAGCGAGACGAGGTGAAAGTAGTGGATCGAGAGCGGCAGTGAGCCGAGCCACGCCGCGACCGACAGCGCTCCGAGCGCGGCGAGGTTGAGGCCCGCGGACGCGGTGAATCGCTGCGTCCACGAAAGTAATTCCTTCGGAATGAAAGGATCGGGCTGCCCGATGGACTCGAGGAGCGACCGGGCCGGGAGGGCGAGCGCCAGAATGGCGAAGACGACGCCGAACGAGAGTTGGAAGCCGGGATTGAAGAGCTCGAGCGGGTTCAGCAGGAGAATGAGAAACGCGGCGGCCGCGACGCTGTTGAACGGCAGGGCTCGCCGATCGAAGAGGAGTCCGCCCGCGACGAGCGCGACCATGAGCGCGGCGCGCACGCTGGCGGGCTTCCAGCCGGTGATCAGCGCGTAGAAAAAAATGGCGGGAATGAGCACCGCGACCGCCCGGCGTCCGCCGAGCGGGGTCATCGCCAGACCACCCCAGAGAATGACGCTGATCAGGCCGACGTGCAGCCCGCTCACGGAGAAAAGGTGGAAGACCCCGATCTGGCGAAACCCGTCTTCGACGACCGGCGGGATGTCGGAGGTGTCGCCGATGGTCATCGCCCGGATGACAGCCGCCTCCGGTGTGCCCTCGATCCCGCGCGAGAGCGTGCGGTCGATCCAGCGACGGGCGGCGAACGAGAAGGCGATGATCGGATTTGGTGTCGAGTCGATGCGCCCCGCACCGGCGGCGAGGTCGACGCGCAACTCGCTGCAAATGCCGAACGTGCGCAGCCAGGTGCGGATGTCGAATTGCCCGGGATTGCGCGGGCCGGGCAGGTTGCGGAGCGAGCCCGCGACGCGCCACTCGTCGCCGTAGCGCGGCTTCGGCCCCCGCCAACGGACCGCCACCGGGACCGTGCGATGAACGCTTTGGTCGCGCAGATCGATGGATCCAAGGTCGGCGCGGAACCGCCATTCGCCGACCCGGTCGGTTGCGGCCGGTTCGGTCGTCACGCGCAGATCGACCGTGGCGATCTGCCATCGGGGCGAGAGCCGGGCGGCGAGGTGCTCCCCGGGCGAGAGCGGCCCCGCGAACGTGATCAGGACCGCGAAGGCGAAAATGACCGCCGGCCACAGAAGCATTCGTCCGGCGTGGGTGAAAGCCGCCGCCGAGCACGCGAAAAATGCGACCGCGAGTGGGGTCAGCGGCAGTGCCGCCGAGTGACCGAGGAGAATTCCGGCGACGGCGGTGAGAGCCAGGCCGATGAACGGAAGTCGGAAGCGCGTGAGGTCCGTGACGATCCGCATCCGCATTGGGTGGCATGATCACGGGGCGTCGTCGGAGGTCAAGCCCGGGGGTTGCTGATCGGCATCGGGGAATCCCCCGATGCCAGGAGGGACGGGGGCACCCGATGGCGCGCGGTCCCGCCGATCCCTAGGTTTTGACCCGTGCGACGAATCGCACGTCAACTCATCGGAAAGATCAAAAACATGAATACGACCACCGAGACCATCGACACCACCGAAGCCGACATCGAATTGATGCGCCGGATCAAAGATCGCGATTCGCGAGCCTTGCAGGAACTTTACGACTGCCACTGCGGCATCATGACCTCGGTAATCTACCGAGTGCTCAACGATTCGGCGGAGACCGAGGACGTTCTGCAGGAGGTGCTCATGCAAGTCTGGGCCCGGGCGGATACGTATTCTCCGAGCAAGGGCAAGCCGCTCAGTTGGTTGACGACCGTCGCCAAACGTCGGGCGATCGACCGGATCCGGCAGCGCTGCGCCTACACCCGGGCAACCGACCGCTTCAAGGACAACACCGAGGCTTCGACGGAGACCGAGACCGAGATCGATCTCGCCGAGACGGCGGTCGAGCGTTCCGATCTGCGCAAGTATCTGGGTGGGTTGATGGATGCGCTGCCGGAAGCCCAGCGGACGGCGCTGGAGCTGGCATTCTTCCGGAGCATGAGTCAGCGCGAAATCGCGGCGAAAACCGAGACGCCGTTGGGGACCGTGAAGACGCGAATCGAATTGGGCCTGCGCAAGTTGACTCAGGTCGTGTCGCCGATGCGGCAGAAGGTGACCTGATCAACTGAACGATTCTTTCAAGGCGCGCGTCCCGGGACGCGCGCCTTTTTTTGTGGGTTTTCGTCATCCTGGGCAGCGTGAAAAACGGGGCCGCTTCGGAAGATCGGGGTGAGAAGCCAGAGATATTTCGCTTCGCTCAATATGACAGGTTTTGGAGAGGGACGCGCGCTGCGAGATCGCAGCTCGATGCGCCTTTTTTTTGTGGATTTTCGTCCTTCTGGGCAGTGTGAAAAACGGGCGCGCTTCGGAAGATCGGGCCGGGCCTGAGGCTCCGCTTCGCTACGATCCGTTGGCTTCCCGCGCGGTCCATTCGACGGCGAAGCGGATCATTTCGCTGGCGTCCTTGAAGTTCATCTTTTCCTTGATGTGGGCGCGGTGGGTTTCGATCGTTTTCACGCTGAGGTGGAGGCGCTCGGCGATGTCGCGGGTGGGGTAGCCGCGGCCGAGGAGCTCGAGGACTTCCAGCTCGCGATCCGAGAGGATGTCGACCGGTGAGCCGGAGCCGCCGTCGTCCGAGCCGATGGCTTTGAAGATGAGTTGGTTGGCCACCTTTTCGCTCACGAAGATGTCTCCGGCGGCGACTTTGCGGAGAGCGCTGAGGACATTGGTCATCGCCTCGGCTTTCATGACGTAGCCCTTGGCTCCGGCTCGGAGGGCGCGGAGGGCGTAGAGAGATTCGTCGTGCATCGAGAGCATGAGGATCTTGAGCTTGGGGCGCTCGGCGAGCATGAGCTTCACGAGTTCGATTCCGTTGTGACCCGGGAGCGACACGTCGACCAGCGCGAGATCCGGCTCGGCATCCCGCATGGCACCGAGGGCGGAGGCCGAGTCGCTGGCCTCGGCGGCAACCTCGAAGTCGGGCTCGTCCGAGATGAGTCCCGCGATGCCGCGGCGGAAGACCGGGTGGTCGTCGACGAGAAGGAGTCGGAAGACCGCCGATGGGGCGGTCGAAGGTGGGGCTTTGCGAGTCGGCATCGTTAGAATTTCGAGAACTGAATCTCGACCGAGTGCCCGCCGTCCAGCTCGTCGTTGTGAAACGCGAGATCGCCGCGCAGGGCGTTGACCCGAAAGTGGATGGCGCTCTGAGCGGGAAAATCATCCGCGTCGAAGCCGGAGACTCCGTCGTGGCTGATTCGCAGGGACACGCGGTCGCCGCTTTCGGTAAGATTGATCGCGAGGTTTGAAACATCCTCGTGCTCGACGAGAGCGGACACCGCCTCGTGGGCGATGCGGTAGACGTGCATGGCCGTCATTCGGTCGGAGATGAGAACGGTCTTCCGGCACACGAAATTGCAATTCACCCGGGAGGAGTGGCGTTCCGCGAGGTTGGTGAGCGCGCTTTCGAGACCGGAAGGATCGAGATCGATGGGGTTGAGGCCCTGGGAGAGTAAACGCGTCTCGCGGACGGCGTCGTTGATGAGCGCGGCGAGGTCGTCGAGCTCGCTGGTGAGGTCCAGACCCTGCCGTTCTGCCTTGTTGGCCAGTGACTTTGCGGCAAACGCCGCGCCGAGGAGTTGTTGGCTGAGGGAGTCGTGGAGTTCGCGGCCGAGCCGCCGGGATTCAAGTTCGACCGATTCCAGGAGAGCCTGTTGAAGCGCATTCTGTTCCCGGCGGTCGGAGACGATGGACACGTGGCCGACGTCGTCGCCTTCCGCGGACCGGAGCACACCGTGCCAGATGCTGACGGCGATCGGACGGCCTTCGAGATCGAGGAGCTCGGTCTCGAATTCCCGCCGGTCCGGGCTGACGAGCGGGTTTGGATGCGAGCGGTCAGGGGCGGTCGGGACCTGGACGCGGTCCGACGCGCGGATGGGCAGCCGACGTCCCAGGACCCGCTCGGCCGGGATCCCGAAGATTTCCGCGGCGTGCGAGTTCCAGAGGAGGACGTTGCCCTCGAGGTCCGTCTCCACCACGGCGCAAGGGCTGTCGCGGAGCACCGATAAAAACACCGAGTCGACGACGAGGCGCGACTCGGGAGTATGAAAGGCCGTCATGGAACCTTGGTCCGACGGCTCATTCGAGGCCGTCGGGGTCTCGAGGTGAGGTTCGCTCAAGTGTCCGAGATCATGGCGCGGACCTCGTCTTTGGATTTGCCAAGTTTCTTCTGCAGACGTCCGATCATTTCATCTTCCTTACCCTCGGCGAAGGTGAGGTCGTCGTCGGTGAGCTGTCCGTATTGTTGCTTGAGCTTGCCTTTGGTTTCGTTCCAGGTGCCTTTGAGTTTGAGGTCATTCATCGGCATTGAATCGCGGGCCGGTGGGGGGCTGGTCGTCTCGCCGTGGCGGATGAGATCAGGCGGCGATGGAACGATCGTTTTCCGCTTTCTGAATGATGGCGTCGAATTCCGACGGGACGAATGGCTTCGTGAGATGGTGGCGGAACCCAACGTCCTTCGAGCGCTGGCGGTCCGCCTTGTTGCCGAGTCCGCTCATGGCCACGGCGTAGATCGAATCGGGGGAACGATCGGCCATGAGCTCCCAGCCGGTGCCGTCGGGGAGCGAAATATCGCTGACGAGCAGGTCGAAAGTGTCGGAATCGAAGGCCTCACGAGCGGCCCGAAGAGTCTCGGCGATCAGGACTTGGTGGCCACAGGACTCGAGGTAGGCACCGAGGTAATGCGAAGTGTCTCCGTGATTTTCGACCAGAAGGATTCTCATGATGCAACGGGATTTGATTAGAAAACGGATGTTCAACCCTGTCCAGCGACAACGGGGAGCGAAACGGTGAATTCCGAGCCCCGGTCGGCCCCGTCGCTCGCGGCCCGGAGCGAGCCTCCGAGAGCGTCGATGATCGCCTTGGAAAGGGTGAGCCCGATGCCGAGCCCGCCGAACTTCCGCGGCGATTGGGGTGCGCCCCGTTCGAACGCGTTGAAGACGCGGGGTAGGAGCGTGGCGTCCATGCCGATTCCGGTGTCGGTGACGGTCACGACGATCGCGTCGGTTTCTTGGTGGGAGCGGATCGTGATCGGGCCGCCTTCGGGAGAAAATTTGACCGCGTTTTTGACCAAATTCCAGAAGACCTGCTGCAGCCGGGCCGGGTCTCCGAGCACGCGGGCGCGAGTGGCTTCCAGGTGGAGCGAGATCGGGTGGCGGTCGCCCTCGAGGTCGGGTTGGCAGATGGCGAGAGCCTGGTGAAGGACGTCGTGGAGATCGAGCGGAGTGCGCTCGACTTCGAGGACGTCGCGGCTGACGCGGGTGAGGTCGAGGAGGTCACCGATGAGGGTGGACTCGAGCTCGACGTTGCGTTCGATCATCAGGAGGCTCTCGCGGAGATCGGCGGGCAGATCGGGGCGGCGGAGGAGGATGGCGGTGGCGAAGAGAATGGGCGTGAGGGGAGTGCGGAGTTCGTGGCTGAGGACGGCGAGGAAGCGGTCCTTGGCCTGGTTGGCCTCGAGCGTTTCGTCGAGGGCGGCGACGAGTTGGTCGTGTTGGGATTCGAGAGCGGAGGCCGTCGTGACCCGCTCGGTGATGTCCTTCTGGGTGCCGGCGTAGCCGATGAATTCACCTTCGGGTGAATGGCGCGGTCGGCCGTGGCTTTCCATCCACCGGTAGCTTCCCGATTGGTCGCGGATGCGGAAGCGAAGTTGGTAGGGCTCGCGGGCTCCGAAGGCGCGCTCGAAGGTGGCGAGGTTGGCCTCGAGGTCGTCGGAGAAAATTCCCGGCGGGATTCTGGTTCCGAGAAGTTCGTGCTCGGGAAGTCCGTAGAACTCGGAAAAGTGTCGACTGACGAAGGTGACGCGGGCCGATGCGTCCATCACCCAGATCATGGCTGGGATGGTGTCGATCAATTCGCGAAAATCGAGCGCCTCCAGCGAGGCCAGCGGGGTGGTGGGAGCGATCATCCTGCGGTGGTTTTGTAGTGGGCGGCCGAGACTTCGCGGAGGCGGGCGGCGGCCTGCTCGGGGGTGAGGTCGCGCTGGGCCTCGGCGAGCATCTCGTAGCCGACCATGAATTTGCGGACCGTGGCGGATCGCAACAGCGGTGGGTAGAAGTGGGCGTGGAGCTGCCAGTGATCGGCGGAGGCGTCGTTGAAAGGCGCGCCGTGCCAGCCCATCGAATAGGGGAAGGAGGTCTCGAAGAGGTTGTCGTAGCGGGTGAGAAGCTCGCGGAGCGTGGTGGCGAGGGTGGCGCGTTGGGCACCGGAAAGGTCCGGAAGGCGGCGGGTCGGGGCGAGCGGGAGCAGGATCGTCTCGAATGGCCAGACGGCCCAGTAGGGCACGACGGCGACCCAATCGGCGGAGGCGGCGACGACACGCTCACCGCTGTCGAGCTCGCGCCGGGCGTAGTCGAGCAGGAGCGGGCTGTCATTTTTCTCGAAGTAGGCGCGTTGTGTGCGGTCCTCGGTGGCGGGTTCGTTCGGGATGAAGTTGCTCGCCCAGATCTGGCCGTGGGGGTGGGGATTCGAGCAGCCCATGGCGGCGCCCTTGTTTTCGAAAACCTGGACCCACTCGTGCGTGCGGGCGAGGTCGGTGGTCTGGTCGATCCACGTGTCGATGACCGTGCGGATCTCGGCTTCGGTGAGTTGCGGGAGGGTGAGGTCGTGGCGCGGGTGGAAGCAGATGACGCGGGAGGTGCCGTTGACCGGGGTGGTCTGGAAGAGCGGGTCGTGGGGGGCGCCTTCGAGTGCGACGGGGTCGGGCAGGAGGGCGGCGAAGTCGTTCGTGAAGACGAAGGTCGCGTCGTAGGCCGGGTTGGTCTCGCCGCCGGCGCGGGGATTGCCCGGGCAGAGGTAGCAGGCCGGGTCGTGGGCCGGGCGCTCGTCGGCGACGGATTCCCGCTGGCCCTGCCAGGGCCGCTTGGTGCGGTGCGGGGAGACGAGCACCCATTCGTCGCGGAGGGGGTTGTGGCGGCGGTGCGGGTGCTCGGTGGGGTCGAACTTATTCAATTGCGGATTTCGGATTTCGGATTTCGGATTGGGATTTTCAAGTCGGGAGAGATAGCGTCGCGCGCCATGGGTTGCGAGGTGATTGATCATGGTTTGGTGAGGCAGAAAGTCGGGGTGCTGCGGGCTGGCGGGACGGGGATGGAGGTGTTTCGGCGGACGCTGGCCGAGCTCAGTTTGCTGGTGGGCTACGAGGCGTTGCGGGGGCTGGCGGAGGCGGAGGTGATGGTTGATACGCCGTTGGCGACGTGCCGGGGGAGTCGGCTGGCGAAGCCGGTGGTGATCGTGCCGATCCTGCGGGCGGGGTTGGGGATGGCGGAGGCGCTGGCTGGGATTCTGCCCGAGGCGCGGATCGGGCACATCGGAGTGGCGCGGGACGAGACGACGCTGGAGCCAAAGCCTTATTTCCTGCGGATGCCGGCGGGGATCGAGGGGGCGACGGTGCTGGTGGTCGATCCGATGCTGGCGACCGGGAACAGTGCGGTCTACGCGCTGGATCAACTGAAGGCGGCGGGGTGCCGGGACTTACGGCTGGTGTGCCTGATCGGGGCTCCGGAGGGGGTCGCGCGGGTGGGTGAGGCGCACGCGGACGTGCCGGTTTTTCTGGCGGCGCTGGATGAGCGGCTCGACGAGCGGGGCTACATCGTCCCGGGGTTGGGGGACGCGGGGGACCGGTTTTTTGGGACGGAGTGAGGGGGGGCTACCCAGAGGCTTCGTGTCCGGCGAGTCACTTCCAAGACCTGTCAGATTGAGGGGAGCGAAATATCTCTGGCTTCCCAGGCGGGCGAGGTGAAATGCAGTGTCAGCCAGAGATGCTTCGCTTCGCTCAGCATGACAATGGGGGCTTGGGAAAGCTTCGCTTTTTATAATTTCTCTGCGTCCCTGCGCCTCTGCGTGAGAAAAATCAGATCGGTGGGCTGAGCAGCCGGACGGTGGGGTCGGTGGACCTTGGGTCGGAGAAGATCGAAACCGGGTCGGTGGTGCGGATGTCGGCTCCGGTGAGGACGAATTCCGGGAAGAAGCGGTTGCTCGATGGTTCGTAGATCGTGTCGCCGGAGAAGCGGCCTTTCAGGATGTATTCGAAGCCGTTGTCGGAGCCGATGTCGTTGCGGACGCGGTCGGGGGCGAGCATTTTGGACTCGTTGAGCATGACGAGTTTGGCGGTGCTCCACGGTTGGCGCGGCTGGCGGACCCAGCCCCAGATTTTGTAATCCCGTTTGTAGAATCGCCGGGCGACGAAGTAGTCGCCAGCGGGTTCGGCGGCGATGGCCGCCCGCATCGCCTCACGGCGGGCGGCGACCTGAGGGTCGATGGTCTGGCAACCGGTGAGGGTCGCGACGAGGAGCGCGAGGGCGGCGAGGTGGCGGACGGTGAACATGGTGAATCTATTCGGCGGGTTCCTCGCCGGGGGTTGCGACCGGTGTCGCCGAGTCCGTGGTGGATTGCTCGAGGTAGACGACGTAATCCACCATGTAATTCCAGTCGCCGGTTCGTTCGATGATGATGGCGGGAATGGGGCCGCGTTCAGTTTCGAGGCTGGCGGCTCCGATTCCGTTGAAGACTTTGTAGGTGCGACCGGTCCAGTCGACGCGCTTGATGATCGGGGTGCGACCGTCGTCGAGGTCGTCGGGAGCGAGGGTGGTGGCGTTGTCCGTGGCGGCGACGTAGATGATGTTCGGGGGAAGATCGAGGGCCTCCACGGCGGCGGCGAATTCTGGAAACGTTGTTGCCAGGTTGGCGGCCTTGTCGAGCTGATTGATGACGACCGCGTTGTCGGCCAGTGCGGTTTCGCTGATGGCGTCGGTGACGCTGTTCAGAATCTTGTCGCGGTTCACGTAGACGTAGGTCGCACCCGCGGCGAGCAGGAGGAAGAGGACGGCGAGGACGATGAGGCAGCCTTTGACGATTTTCATATTCTGGAACCACGGATGGACGCGGATGGGCGCGGATAATTCAATGCAAATTCGTCACCGTGGCGGCGGAAAGCTGGTTGTTGAGGCCGACGGTGGTGACGAGGGTTTCGCCGGGGAGGCGGGTGGCGAGGACGATCTGGGCGAGGGTGCTGGCGGCGAAGGCTTCGCCGAGGGAGGCTTTCGGGGTGAGGATCGGGATGCCGGGGAAGGTGGCGGCGAGGGTGTCGGCTTCGATGGCGTCGAGGCGGGTGCCGTTGGCGGAGGCGACGATTTGGGCGGGGCGGGTGTCGCCGATGAGGGTGGTGAGGGCGGTGCGGGCCTGGGCTCGGTCGCGGTAGACTCGGATGGGGGCGAGGTCGAGTTGGGGGTGATCGGTCTCGCCGTTTGGTCGGGAAAAGACCAAGGCGGCGGCTCCTTCGGCGAAGAGGGTGCCGGTGTTTTCGAAGGGGGTGAGGCGGTCGGTGCGGGTGGCCATCTTCCAGCGGGCGTAGCCTTCGCAGATGATCCAGTCGGCTTCTTCGGCGGCGACGACGATGGCGTGGTCGCATTGGTCGGTGGCGAGGAGGTCGGCGGCGTAGGCGAGGGCGGATGATGCGGCTATGGCGTCACCGACGAGGGTCGAGGAGGTGCCGGTGATACCGAGGGCGGCGGCGATGTGGCTGACGGGGGCGTTGTAGACGGTCTCGGGGAAGAGGAGGGGGCTGCCGGCCTGGGTGCCGCGTTCGGCGATCTCGGCGAAGAATTTGCGCGTGTAAATGACGCCGCCGTCGCTGGCGGCGAAGAGGAGGGCGGTGCGGTCGGGCGGGGTGTCCGTGAGGCCGGCGTCGGCCAGGGCGTCGAGGGCGGCGGCGACGGCGAGGTGGGAAATGGTGCTGGAGCGGCGGAGGCGGCGGAGCTTTTCGGTGTCGGCGAGGTGGGTGCGGTCGACGCGGTAGACGGGGTGCGGGCGGTGGGTGTGGGGATTTTCGACGTGATGGATCGGGGGCGTCTCGCCGCGGTGGATGGCCGCGGTGACGGTGGGGACGTCTCGGCCCAAGGGGGTGACCCAGCCGGTGCCTTGGATGGTGAGGGTGTTGGTGGCGGGGTTGATGGCGGGCTGGGTGGGGTGAGGGTGAGGGAGTGTAAGTCAGAGATGCTTCGCTTCGCTCAGCATGACAGGTTTTGGCGAATGCCTTGGTTTAGGGGGCTTTTTCTGGGTCGAAGCGTTCGAGGATGAGGGTGGCGTTGGCTCCTCCGAAGCCCAGGGAGTTCGATGCGGCTCGGGTTGGGGGTTTTTCCCGGATGGTGTTGGCGATGATGTCGAGGTCGACGCCTTCGTCGGAATTTTCGAAATGAAGGTTGGCGGGGAGGAATTGGCCTTGCATGGCGAGGATGATGAAGGCGGCTTCGATAGCTCCGGCGGCGCCGAGGGAGTGGCCCATCTGGCCCTTCGTGCTGCTGACGGCAGCCCGGGGGCAGACGGCGGCGATGGCGGTGGCCTCGCAGGCGTCGTTGAAGGGGGTGGCGGTGCCGTGGGCGTTGACGTAGTCGATCCGGTCGCCGGTGAGGTGGGCGTCGGCGAGGGCGATTTCCATGGCGCGGCGGGGACCGGAGCCGTCGGGGTTGGGTTGGGTGAGGTGGTGGTTGTCGGTCGAGTCGCCGTAGCCGGTGATCTCGGCGAGGATGGGGTGACCGGCGGCGCGGGCGTCTTCGAGGGTTTCCAGGAAAAGGACAGCGGCTCCTTCGCCGAGGGCGAGGCCGGTGCGGTCGCGGTCGAAGGGGCGGGGGCGCTCGCCGGTGGAGGCTTGGAGGGCGTCGAAGCCGGCGAAGGTGAGTTCGGAGAGGGCGTCGTAGCCGCCGGCGAGGGCACGCCGGGCGCGACCGGAGCGGACGAGTTGGAAGGCGTGGCCGATGGCGTTGGTGCCGGAGGCGCAGGCGTTGGAGAGGGTGCGGATCGGAGCGTCGAATCCGAACGGGGCGGTGGCGTCGAGGGCGGGTTGCTGGGGGACGTAGCCGCGGAGGGCGCGGGCGTGGTGGGCGGGAATGCGCGTGGTGGCAGCGGCTTGGGCGGCTCGGTAGAAGTCTTCGCCGACGGTCATTCCTCCGCTGGTGGTGCCGATGACGGTGATGTCGGGTTGGAAATCGGGGGCGGCCCGGTGGGCTTCGGCGACGGCTAGGAGCATCATCTGAGAGGCGCGGGACCACTGGTGGGCTCGGGGGACGATGGTGGTCGCGGCGGCGAGCCAGGTGTCGTCGATCTGGCCGGCGGTCTTTGCGCGGCATTTGGTGACGTCGAAGGTGGTGACGGGGGTGATGCAGTCGCGGGCTTCGCGGAGGGCGGTGGTGTTGGTGGGGGCGTCGGGGCCGAGGGGGGTGATCAGGCCGAGGGCGGTGACGACAACTCGGTGGCGGGTCGGGGGCGCGTTGGTGGGCTGATTTTGAACAGAAGGTCGCAAAGGTCGCAAAGGGTGAAAGGGAATGCGTGGGGTGGCGTGACGTGGCTGGTGAAATTCGGTGGTTTGGCGGGCTGGGTGGGCGGTTTTTGAGTGTAAGCCAGAGATGCTTCGCTTCGCTCAGCGTGACAGGGTCTTTGAGGGGGGCTTCGGCGGGGTTGCTATCGCGTGATCGTGGCTTCGATTTGGCCGTGGGGGTCGTCGGCGGGTAGGAAGGTCAGGTTTTCGTTCTCCATTCCTAGCGGGGTTAGGTTGGCCGTGAAGTAGTGTTTGTTGGGCATGCTGAGGTCGATTTCGGCGATCTCGGGGGCGTTGGCCAACGCCGCTTCGCCCATTTGGAAGAGGGTGCGCTGGACGGAGGGGCTGAAGTTTTTGGCGAAGACGCTCAGGAGGGATTCGCGGATTCTTTGGTTGGCTTCGCGGAAGTTGGCTTCGAGATTTTCGAATTTCCAGGTGGCGGCGAGCTCGGTGGAGAGAATGCGGTCGGTGGCGTCGGGGAGGGTGGTGAAGTCGGTGTGGTCGAAGCCGACGAAGGCGGAGTTCGTCGAGTTGAGGATGACGAGATGGCGGATGCCGGAGTGGAGGGTCGTGCCGTCGCGGGTGGCGAGGAGGCGGGTGAAGGGTTGGCCTCCGGCGGCGGCTTGGAAGGAGTGGGGGGCCGGGTGGCCGTCGACGGTGAGGCGTTGCCAGGTGAATTCACGGAGCTCGACGTGGACGCGGTCGACGTGGGCGTGGGTGTCGAGGAAGTGGCGACCGAGCGTGATGGCGAAGTGTTCGACGCAGGGGCCGAGGTGCTGGTGGGCGAGGGCGATGATGGTGTTCTTGCAGGTGTCGGTGGCAACGATCTGCGAGTTGTCGTCGGAGAGGAAGCTTCGCTCGAAGCTGCCTTCGAGGAGGACGTCGGCGTTGATCTCGACGACGGATTGGGTGTCGCCGTCAACGTGCTTGCGGAGGACGCGGACGCATTGCTTGCCGTAACGATTGGTGCCGAGTGTTGCCATGTTGGGGGAGGATACAGGGATTGGTGAATGGTGAATAGTGAATGGTGGACAACGGCGACTGGGCGGATGTGGGCACGGAATTTCATGGGTGCGGCGATCTCTTGGGCGCGTGGAGCCGAGAGCGTGCAAAACTTCGATGCGGCCGCATCGAAGTTTTGCAGGTGGGTGGGGGATTGGGTGGGCTTTTTTTGGTGGGGTGTGGTGTGGTGGGTGGTCGATGGTGGTTGTCGCGGAACTCAATGGGATGAATCGGGGGGCTTTCGGGGTGGCGCTCGCTGGGATTTGGGAGCACTCGCCGTGGGTGGCGGAGCGGGCCTGGCTTCGTCGGCCTTTTGCGGATCGCGACGCGCTGGTCGTGGCGATGGAGGGCGTTGTCGACTCGGCGGCGGAGGGGGAGCGGTTGGACCTGATCTGCGCGCACCCGGATCTGGCGGGGAAGTTGGCGGCGGCGGGGCGGTTGACGGCGGAGTCGACGGGGGAGCAGGCGGGGGCGGGGTTGGACGCGTTGACGGACGGGGAGAGGGTGGCTTTTTCGGAGCGGAACGCGGCTTACCGGGCGCGGTTTGGGTTTCCGTTCATCATTTGTGCGCGGGAGCATTCGAAGTTGGGAATCCTGGCGGAGTTCGATCGGCGGTTGACGAACGACGCGGAGGCGGAGGGGCGGGCGGCCATTTTGGAGATCAAGAAAATCGCGCGATTGCGGACGTTGGACCGGGTGACGGACTGAATTTTCTCGCGCGTTGGCGGGTTGCCGCGAAGTGTCTGGGAATCATGGCTGGGAAGTTGACGACGCACGTGTTGGATCTGGTGAAGGGTGGCCCGGCGGCGCGTTTTCGGATCGAGTTGGTGGACGACATGGGCGGGCTGCTCAAGGACGTGGTGACCAACGACGATGGGCGGACGGCGTCGCCAATGCTGGCGGCGGAGGAGATGCGGGAGGGGACGTTCGAGTTGCGGTTTCACGTGGGGGATTACTTTGGGGACGCGGAGGGTTTTCTGGGGGTGGTGCCGGTGCGGTTTCGGATCGGGGACGCGGGGGCGGGGTGGCACGTGCCGTTGCTTTGCACGCCGTGGAGTTATTCGACGTATCGCGGGTCTTGAGCTGGTGATGGGTGAATGGTGAATGGTGAATGGTGGGTGAGTGCGGCGGAGCGGTTGGTGGGGCGGGTGGACGCTTTGGCGGCTTTGACGGATGAGCCGGGCGGGGTGACGCGAACGTTTTTGTCGCCGGCGATGGGGGAGGCGAACGCGCTGGTGGCGGAGTGGATGCGCGGGGCGGGGATGTCGACGCGGGTCGACGGGGCGGGGAATCTGGTGGGGCGCTTCGAGGGGGCTGGCGACCGGGTGATGCTGACGGGGTCGCACCTGGATACGGTGCGGAACGCGGGGCGGTTCGATGGGATTCTGGGGGTGCTGCTGCCGATCGCGGCGGTGGAGGTGCTGCGGGCGGAGGGTTGGGAGCCGGAGTTTTCGCTGGAGACGTATGGGTTCAGCGACGAGGAAGGGTTGCGGTTTCAGGCTGGGTGCCTGGGGAGCAAGGCGGTGGCGGGTTTGCTGACCGAGGACGATCTGGGGCTGCGGGACCGGGCGGGGGTGTCTTTGCGCGAGGCGCTGTTGGATTTTGGGAATGGGGAATATCTGGCGCCGCGGTGGCCGGCGGGGCGGGTGATGGGATACGTGGAGGTGCACATCGAGCAGGGGCCGGCGCTCGAGGCGGCGGGGCTGCCGGTCGGGCTGGTGACGGGGATCAACGCCCAGAACCGGATCGCGGTGCGGCTCGAGGGGCGGGCGGGGCACGCGGGGACGACCCCGATGGGGGTGCGGTTGGACGCGGGAGTGGGGGCGGCGGAGTTCGCGGTGGCGGCGGAGCGGTTGGCGCGGGAGACGGCCTGGCTGGTGGCGACGATTGGGACGATGGAATTTCGGCCGGGGGCGGGGAACGTGATCCCGGGTGAGGCGGTGTTTTCGTTGGACGTGCGGCACGCGTCGGACGCGGAGCTGGGGACGGCTTGCGCGGGGTTGCGCGAGCGGCTGGCGGAGATTTGCGCGCGGCGGGGGTTGGGGTTCGATTGGGACGTGGTGGATTCGCTGCGGGCGGTGGAGTTCGACGACGATCTCACGGCGCGGTTCGAGGCGGCGGTGGGGGAGGCGGGGCATCCAGTGCTGCGGCTGGGGAGCGGGGCGGGGCACGACGCGATGGTGATGGCAACGCGGTGCCCGACGTCGATGGTGTTCGTGCGGTGCCGGGGTGGGCTGAGTCATCACCCGGAGGAATTCGTCGCGACGGAGGACGTCGCGGTGGCGCTGCGGGTGTTTTGTTCGTTTCTTCGGGGTTTGGGGGGAATTTGAAATTTGGAATGGGGAATTAGAAATGGAGTGCGGCCCCGGTGGGCCGGAGGTTTGGACGACGCCGCCGGAGGCGGGTGACCATTTCTCATTCCTCATTTCGAATTTGCCATTTAGATGACCGCGTGCAAAACGGGCTTTTGATCAAGGGGGGGCGGGTCGTGGTGGACGACGCGGTGCGGTTCGCCGATGTGCGGATCCGGAATGGGCGGATCGTCGAGATCGGGCCGGGTGTGGGCGAGGATGCGGACGAGGTGGTGGACGCGACGGGGGCGTGGGTGCTGGCGGGGGTGCTGGATGGGCACGTGCATTTCAATGAGCCGGGGCGGACGGAGTGGGAGGGTTTTGCTTCGGGGTCGCGGGCGTTGGCCGCGGGGGGCGGGACGACGTTTGTCGACATGCCGCTGAACGCTTCGCCGCCGACGATTGATCGCGCGTCGTTCGACGCGAAGCGGGCGGCGGGGGAGGCGAACTCGGTGTTGGATTTCGCGCTTTGGGGCGGGTTGGTTCCGGGGAACGCGGAGCGGATGGAGGAGCTGGCGGACGCGGGTGTCGTGGGGTTCAAGGCGTTCATGATCGACAGTGGGGTGGAGGATTTTCCGGGCGTTGACGCGGCGACTTTGCGGCGGGGGATGCGGGAGGCGGCGCGGTTGGGGCTGCCGGTGGCGGTGCACGCGGAGGATGCGGGGATCATCGTGGAGCAGACGCGAATCCTGCGGGCGGCGGGGCGAACGGACGCGCGGGCTTTTTTGGACTCGCGGCCGGTGGCGGCGGAGGTCGAGGCGGTGCGGGTGGCGCTGGAGCTGGCGGGGGAGACGGGCTGCGCGCTGCACGTCGTGCACGTGAGTTGCCCGGAGGCGGCGGCGCGGATCGCGGACGCGCGAGCGGCGGGGGCGGACGTGACGATGGAGGTGTGCGCGCATCACCTGCTGTTGGACCAGGACGAAATGATGGTGCAGGGGGCCATGGCCAAGTGCGCGCCGCCGCTGCGGCCGAAGGCGACGGTGCGGGCGATGCGGGATCTGGTGCTCGGGGGCGCGGTGGATGTGATCGGGTCGGATCATTCGCCGGCGCCGGCTTCGATGAAGACCGGGGACGATCTGTTCGCGGCTTGGGGCGGGATCATGGGGTGTCAGCACGGATTTTTGCTGCTGCTCGATTCGCTGCTGACGCGCGAGGTCGGTCGGTTGCCGGAGGTCTGGCGGGCTTTGACGACGGCTCCGGCGGGCCGGTTGGGTTTGGAGAAACGGGGACTGGTGGTGGGGGCCGACGCGGATCTCATCGTGGTCGAGTCGGGCGAGGATCGCGCGATCACGCGGGGGGAATTGCTCACGCGGCACCAGACTTCGCCCTACGTCGGGAAGAGGCTCGGGCTGCGGCTGCGCGAGTCGTTTCTGCGCGGGGAGCGGTTGGTGCGGCGCGACGGGTCGGACGTGACGACGCGTGGGAGATTTTTGAAACGATCCGGGCGACTTTTATGAAGGTCGATTTTCTGGTGATCGGGGCGCAGAAGTCGGGGACGACGGCGCTCAATCGGATGCTGCGTCAGCACCCGGGGCTTTGCCTGGCCGAGCGGAAGGAGGTGCATTTTTTCGACCACGACGCGGCGTTCGCGGGCGGGACGCCGGATTTTGCGGAGTATCACGCGAACTTTGCGCCGGGTGACGGGCAGGTCGTGGGTGAGAACACGCCGGTGTATTTGTATTGGGAGCCGGTGGCGGAGCGGATCGCGGGATACAGCCCCCAGATGAAGCTGCTGGCGGTGCTGCGGAATCCGATCGACCGGGCGTGGTCGCATTGGCAAATGACGACGCGGAATGGGCAGGAGACGCTGCCCTTCGGCGAGGCGATCCGGCGGGAGGACGAGCGGTGCGCGGAGGCGGGGCCGGGTCAGCATCGGTTCTGGTCCTACGTGGATCGGGGGCGCTACGCGGGGCAGATCGAGCGGTTCCGGCGGTGGTTCCCGGCGGAGCAGATGCTGGTGCTGCGGAGCGAGGAGCTGCGGGACGAGCCGGCGGAGGTTTTTGACCGGGTGGCGAATTTTTTGGGCGTGGAGCGGCGGCGGTTTCGGGTGCGGCGGAAGCCGGTGAAGGTGCGGTATACGGACGAGATGGCGGCGGGGGACCGGGAGTGGTTGCGGGAGGTTTTCGCGCCGGAGGTGGGGGAGTTGGAGCGGGTGATGGGGTGGGATCTGGCGGCGTGGCGGTGAGGTGAGGGGAAGTGTCCGGCTTCGCCGGATCGGGTTGGTTCGGCGATTGCAAATCGCCGCTCCTTGAAATGGGTGGCCGGTTGCGGGTAGCGTTGTCGGTTCGATGGACGGGAAACGAGTGACGCTTTACGATACGACCTTGCGGGATGGGACGCAGGGCACGGGAATTTCGTTTTCGGTGCAGGATAAGATTCGTGTCGCCGAACGGCTCGACGCGTTTGGGTTCGACTACATCGAAGGCGGCTGGCCGGGGTCGAATCCGCGGGACGTCGCGTTCTTCGAGGCGGCGGCGGCGCGGACTTGGAAGCACGCGAGGATCGCGGCTTTCGGGATGACGCGGCGCGGGAAAATGTCCGTGGAGGAGGATCCGCAGGTGCGGTTGCTGCTCGAGGCGGAGACGCCGGTGGTGACGATCGTGGGGAAGACGTGGCCGCTGCACGTGACGGAGGTTTTCAACGTCTCGCTGGAGGAGAATCTGGCGATGATCGCGGACACGGTGCGTTTTTTGAAGGGTCACGGGCGCGAGGTGCTCTACGACGCGGAGCATTTTTTCGACAGTTACTCGGAGGATCCCGAATACTCGCTCGCGACCGTGCGGGCGGCGCGGGACGCCGGGGCGGATCTCGTGGTGCTGTGCGACACGAACGGAGGGTCGATGCCGGAGACCGTCGGGTCGGTGGCTCAGGACGTGATGGCACACCTCGGCGCGGCGGTGGGGATTCATACGCACAACGATTGCGGCGTGGGCGTGGCGAACGCGCTGGCGGCGGTGCGCGCCGGGGCGTCGCAGGTGCAGGGCACGATCAACGGCTACGGCGAGCGTGTGGGGAATTGCAACCTTGTGAGCGTGATCCCGAATTTGCAGCTGAAGCTCGGGATCCCGGTCGTGGATGACTTGGCGCGGCTGCGGGAGTTGTCCGTTTTCGTGGACGAAATGGCGAACGTGCCGCCCGACATCCGCGCGCCCTACGTGGGAGCGGCGGCGTTCACGCACAAGGGCGGTCTGCACGTGCACGCGGTTCAGAAGCTGGCGCGGACCTACGAGCACGTGCCGCCCTCGACGGTCGGGAATCGCCAGACGATCGTGGTGTCGGATCTGTCGGGTCAGTCGAACGTGCTGGTGAAGGCGAAGGAGCTGGGCTTCGAGCTGGCGAAGGGCGCGCCGGAGGTCGCGGCGACGTTGGCGGAGATCAAGCGATTGGAGAACGAGGGGTTCGAATTCGAGGCGGCGGATGGGTCGTTCGATCTGCTCGTGCGGCGTTTTCTCGGCGCTTGGCGGGCGTTGTTCGACTTGAAGGAATACCACTGCACGTTCCGGCACGCGCCGGCGGGTGGGTCGGTGAATACTTGCGAGGCGACGGTGAAGCTGCACGTTGGCGGCGAGGCGGAATACACCGTGGCCGAGGGCGATGGGCCGGTGAACGCGCTGGACGCGGCGCTGCGCAAGGCGCTCCGACCGTTCTACGGCTGGATCGACGAAATCGCGCTCACGGATTACAAGGTGCGAATCGTGGACGGGAAAATGGGGACCGCGGCTCGGACGCGCGTGCTGATTGAATCGACGGACGGCGAGACGTCCTGGGGGACGGTCGGCGTGTCGGACAACATCATCGAGGCGAGCTGGCAGGCGCTGGTGGACAGTTACGAATACGCCGCGCTCAAGGCGGGGCGGCTGAGCTTGGAGGGAGTGACGAAATGACGGCGGAAGCGTGGGTGCAGGCGGTGAATTTGGTTCTGCTCGGCTTACTGGCCGGGTGCGACCTGGGGTCGGTCTTCTTCGTGCAGCCGGCGCTGTATCGTTTGCCCGAAGCGAGCCGGGCGGAGGCGGTGCGGGCGGTTTTCAAACGGACGAGTCGGTTGCTCCCGGTGTTGGTGGTGGCCGCGGTGCTGACGGCGGTCGCGGCGACCGGGATCGTCGCGTTCACGCGGACGCTGGAGGTGTGGTTACCGCTCATTGGATTGCTCGCGTTGGCGGGGATGGTCGCGGCGAGCGTGAAGGGGAGTCTGCCGGCGCTGCGCGGCGTGATCGCGCTGCCGGACGGGACGGACGAGAAGGCGTGGCGGGCGCTCTGGCACCAGTGGGATCGCTGGCAGACATTGCGCGTCGGGCTGGAGATCGTGGCGTTGGCGGCTTTCGCCGTTGCCGCGGTGTGGGATTGAGCGGTCCCGGCGGAAACTAAACGGGATGGGGCAGGATTTACGGGATTTACTGAATTTTGATTTCCGGGGAACCGGATTTCCTTTCAGAAAATCCGGTTCATCCTGTCAATCGAGTTCATCCGGCTGAGTTGGCTGGAGACGCCCGCTAAATGGTCATGTAGAGCATCCGGCTGCAGTTCGGGCAGTGGACGATTTCCTTGGCGGCTTTGGTGGAGATCACGGTCTGGGTCGTGACTTTGACGTGGCAGCCGGTGCAGTTGCCGCTTTCGAGTTCGACGATAGCGGTGCCGTTTTTGCCTTTGAAAATGCGGTCGTATTGCTCGAGGAGTTCCTCGTCGATGCCGTCGGTGAGCGTGGGGCGGCTGGCGCGAAGTTCGGCGACGGAGGTTTCGACGTTGCCGCGTTTCTGCTCGAGGTCGCTGATCTGGGCTTCGAGCTTGGTGCGCTCCTCGCCGTGGGCGCGCTCGGCTTCGACGCAGGCCGGCTGAAGGGCTTCGGTCTCCTCCATGAGGTCGAGTTCGCGGTCCTCGATGTCGCGGATGTTGCGCTCGGCGGTGTCGATCTCGTGGCCGAGGGCGGCGAATTGCTCGTTCTTGCGGGTCTCGAGCTGCTGGGTTTTGTAGCGGGCGATCTGGCCGCGCTTGGTCTCGGCTTCGAGCTGGAGATTCTTGCGCTCGAGTTCGATGGCGCGGAGGCGGGTCTTCGCGGCGTCGAGGCGGGCGGCGGAGGCGGCGATCTGTTTTTCCTTCGAGGTCTTTTCTCCGGGGATCGCTTCGAGCTCGAGCTTGAGATTGCGGATGCGCTGATCGCGATCCTGAAGGGTGAGGAGAGTTTCGATTTCCGCTAACATCGCTGGTGTCGGATAGTGTCGAACCGCGCGGGGTGGGACCAGTTTCAAATTCGCGGGATCGGAAGTTGCTTGCCGGCGCGGGTTGAATAAAGGTCCGCTCCGCTCGTTACCCGCTCGACCATGCCCGTTCCCGTCAATCCCGATAATCCGAACGTCGCGGTGCCCGGGAAGCGGTCGAAATACCTGCCCCAGCTCGACGGGCTGCGCGGCATCGCGATCCTGACGGTGCTGCTCCACCACTTCAACGTCCACCTGCCGGCGTGGGTCGATTGGGGTCCGATCGGCGTGCGGCTGTTTTTTCTGCTGAGTGGATATTTGATCACGTTGTCGCTGTGGAAACTGAACGCGCGCTCGGTGGCGGGCGCGAGCTGGTGGCGTGGGCTGTGGGATTTCCACGCGCGACGCTTCGTGCGGCTGGCGCCGGTGCTCTATTTGATGATCGTCGTCGCGATCTTGATCGGGTTGCCGGAATACCGCGATGCCTGGCAGTGGCACGCGCTCTTCCTGACGAATTTCTACGCGACGATGCAGGGATGGTGGCCGGGAGCGGCCTCGCACCTTTGGTCGCTCTCGGTGCAGGAGCAATTTTATCTAATGTGGCCGTTCGTGATCCTCGTCATTCCGCGGCGCGTCCTGCCGTGGGCGATGTTGGCGCTCTTCGCCGGGGCGTTTGGTTTCCGATTCTGGGCTTCGGCGAGCGGAGCCTCGGATCTGCTGAAATGGACGATGATCCCCGGCGTGATCGACAGCTTTGCCCTCGGGGCGCTGATTGCCTGCTGGAAAGCCGCGCCGGAGCGCGCCCCGCTCGCCAGCGGCGGGACCGGGGCGGCGGTCGCGGTTGCGGCGCTGGCGTGTTACGTCGCCGCGCGGCTGCTGCGCTATTCGACTTTTGACTCGCCCTTCCTCGCGCTCATCGAAACGTTCGAAAACGTTTTTCTCGGTTGGGTGATGCTGCGAACGATCGAGGGTTGGCCGGGAATCATCGGGCGCTTTTTCGAGACGCGGGTGCTCGTCTACATCGGGAAGATCAGCTACGGCATCTACGTCTTCCACGTCCTCGTCCACGTGCTCGTCGGCCCGTGGCTCGACGAGATTGGGTTGAAGCCGCACGTCTTCGCGCGGGCTCTGGTGCTCTGCGGCGTGTCGATTGGCGTGGCAACGTTGTCGTGGCGCTACCTCGAGCAGCCGTCGACCGTGTGGGTCCGGCGCCGGGAAGCGGACAAGCGAGTCGGCACGGCGGAAACGTCAAAGGCGGCCGCCAGCGAGTCGACGTAACGAAAGTGGGCGCACCGAAGCGCGCCCATCTCGAAATTCAAATGACCTTCGCGCGAACCGTCGGCCCGCGGGCCGGCTAGCTGATCTCGTCGGCCTTGCGGGAGAGCCGGTTCGACAGAATGAAGAAGCTCGGGACCCAGAGGCCGATGAAGATGCCGAAGCGCTCACCGTAGGCCCGGTTCTCGCGCGAGGCCGTGAACCAGGTGATGATCGAGGCGAGGATGGAGACGAAGCCGAGGTAGAGGCAGACGTCGGAAACCAAACGAAGGTTGTCCGCGGTCACGCTGTCTGTCACCGGCTTCACGTATTCTTCAAGGTCTGATTTTTTCATACTCTCAACTTACGTATCGGAGTTGGGGTCCGGTCGCAATCGATTGTTGCTCGACACGGTGGAAATGCCGCCGGACAGTTCCGCGACATGAAAAAGGCTCTTCCTCTTGTCGTTCTCCTGGCCGTCGTCGTTGGGGCTGGTGCGTGGTATCTGTCCCGCGAATCGTCCGCCGTCGACGGCACCCGCCTCGTGCCGGACGGCACCGTCTTCTACGCGTCGCTCCCCGACGTGGACCGCTCGGGCGAGCGATGGCGCGAGACCGCCCTCGCGAAGATCGGCAACGATGAGGCCGTCCGCGCGTTCCTGGAAAAACCGCTGGCGATGCTGGAGGGCGAGGGCGGCTCCGAGGCGTCCGAGATTCTGGCAAAAGTCGACCCGCGGAGTCTGTTCGTGGCGGTCCCGGCGATCGACACGGGTTCGCTCGAACTTCTGCTCGGCTTCGAATTTGGCGGCAGCCAGGCCGACGTCGACGACGCGATGGACCGGCTGCACGCCGAGGTGAAGAATTTTTTCCCCGTCGCGACCGAGGCCACGAGCGACTACCAGGGCGACGAGATCACCGCGGTCACCGCGCCGAATGGCACGCTCTACAGCGCGTCGCACGGCGGCTGGGGCTTCCTGGCTTCGACGGAGGCGGCTTTGCACGGCGCGCTCGACCGGGCCGCCGGCCGCTCGAAGGAAGCGACCCTCGCCGGCAACGAAGACTTCGACGCGGTCGCCGACCGCCTCTCGGAAGCCCCGGAATTCCTCTGGTTCGTGCGGGTCCAGCCGCTCGTCGACGAGTTGGTCAAAATGGGCGGCGAAATGGGTGCCCAGACAACTGGATTCGAGACGGAACAGATTCGTCAGATCGAGGCCATCGGCGGGACGCTCACCTTCGACGGACTCGATCAGAACGAGACCCTTTTCGTCCTGGCACCGGGGCTGGAAACGAAATACCCGACGCTCCAACACGACGGCATGGCCTTCACGACGCCCGACACGTCCATCTTCTTCGAGGCGATTCAGGACTGGTCGGCGATCCGTTCGCCGGACTACGCCGCTTCGCTGCCCGAGGAACTCCGTGAATTTCTGACCGCCAACGAAATCGATCTCGGTCAGCTCGCCAGCTGGTTCGGCGGCGACACCACGATCGTCGTCAACTGGGCACCCAACGCGATGTTCCCAAGCGTCCTCGCGGCGATGGACATCGAGAACCGCGCCGAAATCGAGACCGTCGTCGACCGCGCCGCTTCGGGCGCGGGATTGGAACTCACCAGCAGCGAGCTCGCTGGTGCCCGCGTTCTGGCGTTCCCCGCCCTGCCGATCCAGCTCGTCGACCCCGTCGTGGCGATCAGCGACGAATACCTCTTCGCCGCCCTCACGAGCGCCGATCTGGCCAGAGCCCTCCAGCCCGATCCGGAAGCCAGGACGCTGGCCGACGCCCCCGGCTTCGCGAAAGCGAAAGCCGCCTACGACACCCCGGCGCAGGGCTTCGGCTACATCGACGCCAAGGTCGTCTTCGAGCGGCTCTACAATCAGCTTCGCCCCGTCGTCACCTTCGCCGCCGCCATGTCGCCGGACATCGCCGAGAAGGTCGACGTGAGCAAATTGCCCGAGACCGAAGCGATCGCGCAGTATCTTCGCCCGATCACCTACGTCCAGCGGCAGGTCGAGGGCGGCTGGCTGATGGAAAGTTCCGGCCCGATCACGATTTCGCAGACCAGCGTCCTGCTTGGGCTCGGCGTCGGGGCCGGTGTTTACAGTCAGATGATGGCGACGCCGCCGACTCCCTGATTGCGAGCATTGCGCTTGCAATTGACCGTGGCGGAATTATTCTTCGCGTCCCGGTAACGGCTGAATAGCTCAGTTGGTAGAGCAGAGGATTGAAAATCCTCGTGTCGGGGGTTCGATTCCCTCTTCAGCCACCATTTTTCTTACGGTAACTGGGGTTCCCACGAATGATCCTGGCTGACCGATCGGTGGTTTTTTTTGGGAATCTTCTGCCTCGGAGCACTTGCGGGATCGTTTTGGTTGCCCCCGAAAAAGATTTTTCATGATCGATCCGGATGTATGGCGGAGACGGCTGCACGCGTCGGCGGCGATCACGCAGCCCGACTCGGCTTACGGGATCGCGCACGTTTGCCGGGTTGTCGCGTCGGCGCTTCGCTTCGCAAGAGGGTGCCGAGGTCGCGGTTGTGCAGCCGCCGGCGTATCTGCACGATTGCGTGTCGTTGCCGAAGAATTCTCCAGATCGCGCTTCGGCTTCGTCGTTGGCGGGAACCAGGGCGGTCGAAATCCTGGAGGAGCTCGGATATCCGGCGCGGTATTTCGACCGGGTGCGGCACTGCGTCGAGGCGCGCTGCTTTTCCGTCGGAAGAGCGTTGGGTCGCGCGATTTATCCTGAGAAGGAAAGTGGGGAGTTGAGAGTTGTGAGTTGAGAGTTGGGGATGAGCGACTTGCGTCGAATCACGAGTTCACCTGGAAGGTGAACGCCCTTGGCTCCGCAAATCGTTGATCCTGAGGCATTCAATTGCCTTCGGCGGTCTCCGCTTCGCTCCGGCTCTCAACTATGAACTCTCAACTTCCTCTCTCTATTCGGACGCCGATCCATTCTGCGGGAGCCTCGCCCTCCGGGGGTGGGTTTTCGCGCTTCGCGCTGTTAGTATTTTGGGACCGTGGGGTCGATGCGGTCGGACCAGGCCAGGATGCCGCCTTCGACGTTGTGGAGCTTGGCGAATCCGGCGTCCTGCAGGGCGCGGACGGCGGTGGCGCTGCGGGCTCCCATTTTGCAATGGACGACGATGTCGTCGGCGGTGTCGAGTTCGCTGAGGCGGGCGGGGAGTTCGCCTAATGGGATGAGCTTGGATCCCGGGATACGGGCGACGTCGTATTCGTAGGGTTCGCGGACGTCGAGGAGGACGAAATCGTCGCCGGCGTCCTGTCGGGCCTTGAGTTCTTCGACGGTGATCTCCGGGAGCGGCTCCTCGGCTTCCTCGGCGGCGGCGGCCTGCGGGATGCCGCAGAACGTGTCGTAATCGATGAGCTCGGTAATGGTCGGATTCTCGCTGCAGACGGGGCAGGCTGGGTCTTTGCGGACCTTGAACTCGCGGAAGGCCATTTTGAGGGCGTCGAAGTGGAGGAGCCGACCGATGAGCGGTTCGCCGATGCCGACGATGAGTTTGACGGCCTCGATGGCCTGGATGACGCCGACGATGCCGGGGAGGACGCCGAGGACGCCGCCTTCGGCGCAGCTCGGGACCATGCCCGGCGGCGGGGGCTCGGGGTAGAGGCAGCGGTAGCAGGGGCCGCCGAGGTGCGGGGCGAAGACGGTGGCCTGGCCGTCGAAACGGAAGATGGAGCCGTAGACGTTGGGCTTTTTCAGGAAGACGCAGATGTCGTTGGACAGGTAGCGGGTGGGGAAATTGTCGGTGCCGTCGATGACGATGTCGTAGTTCGTGACGATCTCCTCGGCATTGGCGGCGGTGAAGAACGTGTCGTGGAGCTCGACCTGGACGTTGGGGTTGGTGTCCTTGATGCGGTCGCGGGCGGAGTTGATCTTTTTGCGGCCGACGTCCTTGGTGCCGTGGAGGATTTGGCGTTGGAGATTCGAATAATCGACGACGTCGCAGTCGACGAGGCCGAGGGTGCCCACGCCGGCGGCGGCGAGGTAGAGGCCGATCGGCGAGCCGAGGCCGCCGGTGCCGATGCAGAGGACGCGGGCGGCCTTGAGCTTGCGCTGACCTTCGAGCGTGACCTCGGGCATGATGAGATGCCGCGAGTAGCGGGCGATTTCGTCGTTGGAAAATTCGATGCCTTCGAGGCGGGCCGGGTCGAGAATGCTGTCCATGGTCTTGTTTTGCGAGTGGGCGACGGTAGGTCGCGCGGGCGGGGGATGCAAGCGGCGGGGCGGCTATGACGCACGGCGGGGCGGGCGTGAGTCGTGGGACTCTCGTTTGCGGTGGGAGGGGTGGTGGATTAGCGTTGGGGTATGAAAGTGATGATCGTGATACTGGCGGGTGTGGTGTTGGCGGGGTGCGCGACGGAGCGGAAGCCGATGACGTCGCAGGAGCAGGCGCGGGGGCAGGTGGACGTGCTGACGACGCGGCGCGATGGAGTGAGCTTTTACCGGTGAGGGTGAGGTTGCAATTTGAAGCGCTCTTCGAGCGCTTTTGGGTTGGTGCGGCGGTTGTAAATCGCCGTTCCTCGAGTGCCCTGCTGGCTGCGGCGTTTTTGGGTCTTGGCGGGTGTGCTTCGCCTTCGGAGGCGAAGCGGGAGCAGGTGCGGACGGCGCAGGATCAGATGTTTGGGCCCTACAGCTCGCGGCGGTTGGACCGGGCTCGGGCGGCGCGGTGACGTTGGTTTCTTAAAGGTCCTTCAGGAATTGGTAGGCGGAGTCGTTGCAGCCGGGGAGGCTTTCGTGGCCGAAGTCGGGGTAGACGATGAGATCCTTTGGGGCTGTGATCTTGTTGTAGGCCGCGAATTGGGAGGATGGCGGGCAGATGCGGTCCATGAGGCCGGTGGCCATGGTGGTGCGGGCGTGGATGCGCGACGCGAGGTGTTGGACGTCGATGTAGCCGAGCTTGGTGAAAATTGCGTCCTCGCGGTCGTGGAGCGGGTCGAAGTGGCGGAAGTAGACGGCGAGATCGGCGTAGGCGTGGCTGGCGAGGTCCATTTCCCAGACGCGTTGGTAGTCGCACAGGAATGGATTCACGGTAAACGCGCGGTTGAGCGGCTCGTGGAGGGCGGCGCAGGCCAGAGTCAACGCGCCACCTTGCGAGCCTCCGAAAGCGGCGACGCGAGCGGGGTCGACTTCGTCGAACGCGGAGACAATGCGGGCGAGTTGGGCGGTATCGAGAAAGATCTGCCGGAAGAGCAGTCGGGCGGGGTCGTCATCATCGAGGCCGCGGGTGATCTGGCCGGAACAGGTGGCTCCGTGGATCCCGCCGCGGTCTTCGCTCGAGCCTCCCTGGCCGCGACAGTCCAGGGCGGCGACGCTAGCCCCGAGCCCGACAAACGTGAGGTGGTCGGACCAATCGCCGCTGTTTCCGCTGTAGCCGTGAAAGCGGAGGACGGCGGCGTGAGGATCGGATGCTTTGGGTCGGAGGTATTTCGCGTAGACGCGGCTGCCGCCGACGCCGGTGAAGTGGAGGTCGAAGCAATCGGCGGCGGGCGTCTGAAACCTGGCCGGAGTGAGCGTGACGTTGGCTTTGAGGGTGTCGAGCTCGGCCAGGCCGGCGTCCCAGAAGGCGTCGAAGTCGGCGGGCCGCGGGTTGCGTCCGGGGTATTGGTGAAGGTCGGCTAGCGGGAGGTCGACGAGGGGCATGTTAGCTATGATTTACGATTTATGATTTATGATTGGTGAATTGGTTTAGCGGAGGGGGGTGGGCTTGTCGGCGCTTAGGATTTCCTGCTCGGTGGGGACTTTGATTTGCTTGCGGCCGGGGCCCCAAATGATCTGCTGGGGTCGGTCGGTGAGCGCGAAGGCGAGCGCTTTGGCGTAGGTGGCGGTGACCTTGAGGTTGGCGGAGGTGACGCGGAGGTCGGCGAGAGTGGCGTCGATGTTGTCGGTGTTGGTGGTGAGGAGGCGCTGGGCACGGGTGGCCAAGCTGTCGAGTTCGTCGGCGGTGGAGGTGAGGTCGGCGAGTAGGGTGCGCGCGCTGTTCGAGTCGCCGGTGAGCAGGGTTCGCGACTCTCTGAGGGTGGTGTCGGCGGTCGCCAGCGTGGTCGTTGCTCCGTCGATGAGCTGGTTGGCCCCGCCGAGGGTTTTTTCGGCCGAGGTGACGAGACCGTCGGCACCGGTGAGTGTCCCGCCCGCTTGATCGATGAGGGTGTGGGCGGCGGTGAGGATGTCGCGGAGTTCTGCGAGGAGGGCGGGGACGCCGTCGGTGCCGGTGGGCAGGAGTCCGTCGAGGCTGCGAAGCGATCGGTCGATGGTGCGGACGAGGCTGTCGATGGTGGTGGGGGCGGTGCCGGGGATGACGGCGTCGTTCGTGAGCACGGGCGCGGCGGGATCGCCGGCGGCGAGGAGGATGAACTTATCGGCGAGCAGGGTATTCGCGGAGATCGAGGCGGTGGTTCCTTCGTTGAGTTCGGGGAGGCTGGGGGAGATGGCGAGGGTGAGCTCGATGGCGTTGGCCGGGTCGGGATCGGCGAGGCGCTCGGCGGGGGTGAGGACGCGGACTTCGAGAATCGTGCCGGCGGAAGCGCCGGCGTATTTGACCAGGGAACTGGGCTGGAGGCCGGTGATGTCGGGGAGCCGCACGCGGAGAGTGCGGTCGGGCGTCGCGAACGGATTCCCGGTGAGGGCGATTGAGAGCGCGGCGAGGAGGGCGGCGCTGCAGGCGATCACGGCGAGGGCGATGAGCCAATCGGAGGTCCGCTTCATGGGTGGTCGGGCGGCGGGATCATTTGACGGCGGGATGGGGATTGCCGATCAGGCGATCGATGTAGTCTTCCTTGGCGAGGCGGAGGGGAATCGGGCCGTCGGGCAGGCCGTTGATGAATTGCTGGACCTCGGGATCGGGCGAGGCGCGGATCTCGTCGGGGGTGCCCATGGCGAGGATGGTGCCTTGTTTCGGCCCCGCGCCAAGGACGATCATCTTGGTGGCGATGCGGAAGGCGCTCGTCATGTCGTGGGTGACGACGACGGCTGTCATGTCGAGGCGGCGGGTGAGGTCGAGGGTGAGTTCGTCGATGACGGCCGTCATAATGGGGTCGAGGCCGGAGGTGGGTTCGTCGGAGAAGAGGAGTTCGGGATCGAGGGCGACGGCGCGGGCGAGGCCGACGCGTTTGCGCATGCCGCCGGAGATCTCGGAGGGCTTGAGATTTTCGAATCCGGTGAGACCGACGAGCTCGAGCTTGAGCTTCACGACGAGGTCGATGATGCCGTCGTCGACGTCGGAATTTTCGCGGAGCGGGAGGGCGACGTTTTCGGCGACGGTGAGAGATTGGAGGAGGGCACCGAATTGGAAGTTCATGCCGAAGCGGCGGCGGAGGGCGTCGCGTTCGGGGCGGCTCAGTTCGGTCGTCTCCCGACCGAACATTTTGATCGATCCGGACGTCGGCTGGAGGATGCCGACGATGTGACGCAGGAGGGTGGATTTCCCGCAGCCCGAGCCGCCCATGATGGTGAGGGTCTCGCCGCGGTGGACGTCGAACGAGATGCCGCTGAGAACGGTGCGGTCGCCGAATCTCCGGACGAGGTCGCGGACTTCGATGACGGGGGCGGTCGGGGGCGGGGCTGGTGGAGTCGGCATGGGCGCGAGGAGGTAAAGTGATCGCTACGCCGAGAAACGATCGATCCGATCCAACAGAGTCTTCTGGACGTCTGGCGTGGTTGCGTGTTTCTCGACGAAAGCTCGGAGCTCCGCGGCGGTGAGGAGCCCGGTCGAAAACGCCTCCTCGAAGAAGGCTGCGTCTTTCGTGCGGGCGGCTTCGAGCTTGTTGTAGGCGAGATCCATGAGCGACAGCACTTGGACGGTGCTGTCGTCCACCCGAACGACCTCGGCCCGATCCTCCCACCCAACTGGTTGGGTGAGCAGCGTCCAACTCCCGACCCTCTCGACATAAAATCCATTTTTTTCATGGAATTCGCCGCCCTCTCCGAGCTGAACGATGGATTCGTCCAGAGCAATCTTTTCGTTGTCCCGGGGCCAAAGATCGATGTCGTCAGAAACGGCCATGCCTTTCAGGGCTGGCGGTGCGGTGATTGCGAGGGTGGCTCGCCCGATTGCGATGAACTTCCGTTCGCCGGTCAAGCGCGCGAGTTCGCGAACGGCGATCTCGAGATGCGAGGCGGTGATCTCAATGGCCATGGGAGGTCACGATGAGTCCGCCGAAGGGGTGGGAATCCGCGAGGGCTTCGGAATCCGCCGGAGGATTTGTGAGCAGCTCGGCCCACTCTGCCGGGGCGGTTCGTTGGAGTAAATCGGTCCAAGCTTCGCGGCTCCAGAGCTGTTGGGGCGCGGTCTTGCGGGCGAGAGTCCGGTAAGCGTGTCGGAGAGCCCGCTCCGGATCGGCGAGGATTCGCTTTGCAATGACGGCTCGGCGGCGGGTGACGGCCGACCGGTGTTCCGCCGCCGCCGCGACTTTGCGGCGAGCCAATGCGTCGTATTCGGCCTGCTCCACGGATTGATAATTTGCCAGCGAGGGGCCTTTAGTAAAGCGGCGATGCCCGGATCCATCAGATGGTTAGTTAAAATCAATCGAGCCGATGGTTCGGCATCCGGCGAAGGCGGGACGGGGTTGTCATCCACTAGGAGCCAGCTACGGTTGGCCGCCCAATGACGATCGATCGAATTCTCACTCACCCGGGCGGCGCGCATAAGGATGAATTTCTGGCGTGTTGCGTCCTGGCTTCCGTTCATTCCTGCGAGATTGTTCGGCGGGAGCCGACCGCGGAGGATCTGGCGGATGCGGCGACGATTGTCGTGGACGTCGGCGGCGAACACGCGCCGGAGCGGTCGAATTTCGACCACCACCAATTTCCCGCCGATCACGAACCGATCTGCGCGCTGAGCCTCGTGCTGATGGATCTGGGGATCTACGAGGATGCTCGGAACTTCTGCGATTGGTTGGAAACGGCCGAGCGCTTCGACGTGACGGGGCCGATCTCGACGGCGAAGTGGCTGGGGGTGGAGCGGGATGCGCTGTCGCGGCTGAACTCGCCGATCGATCTGACGTTGCTGCGGAGGTTCGCGCGGGCCGAGCGCCTGGGTGCGGGCGATCCGCTCTGGGAGGTGATGCGGATGGTCGGGGAGGATCTCGTCGACTTCGTTCGGTCGATGCGGGAGCGGCTGGACTTCGTGGCCGAGCACGCGGTCATTTGGGAGGTTGCGGGCGGGAGCGTGCTCTTCCTGCCGCGGACCGAGCCGCTGCCGGCGGAGCCTTCGATGGGATTGGACCGCTACATCGAGTCGATCGGATTGGAAGAGGAGGTGCGGGCGACCGTTTATCCGGATCGCCGGGGGGCGGGCTACGGTTTGTCGCGTTTTCGGGATGATCCCGGGTTTGATTTCGGGCGAATCGGCGGGGAGGCGGACGTGCATTTCGCGCACGCGCGGGGGTTCGTCGCGAAGACGTCGGCGGCGACGGAGGAACGGTTACGGGCGTTGTTGGCGTTGGCCCGGGTGGGGTGATGTCGCAGGCAGGGCGGGACTTTCTGGTGAAAGATCACGGCTCGGCGGGAGCGTTGTCGGAGAGTTTCCCGACTGTCTCAGCTTCGCTCCGGCTGCCCTCCGGGGTTTGGTGCGCTTTTCAGCGCTCGGCGACGAAGAAGATGGCGGTGAGGGCGGCGTTGGCGATGAGCATGGCCAGGATGCTTTTGACGACGGAATTGGTGGTCGATTGACCGACGCCCTCGGCTCCGCCCTGAACGGTGAGTCCGGATCGGCAGGCGATGGTGATGATGAGCCACGCGAAGACGACGCTCTTGATGATGCCGCTCCAGAGGTCCATCGGGGTGGCGGCTTCGAGGAAGCGGCGGACGAAGGTGCCGGTGGGCATTTCGAGGGCAAAATGGCAGACGCTCCAGCCGCCAAAGATCCCGATGGCGTCGCCAAAGACGGTGAGGACCGGGAGCATGATCATCATCGCGAGAAAGCGCGGGACGACGAGGTAGCGGACGGGGTCGATCGCCATGATCTCGAGGGCTTCGATTTCCTCGGAAACTTTCATGGTTCCAAGCTCCGCGGTGACGGCGGAACCGCTGCGGCCAATGACGACGACTCCGACGAGGAGCGGTCCGAGCTCGCGCAGGAGCGAAATGCTCACAAGGTCGGGGACGTAGGCAGTGGCGCCCATGCGGGCGAGCTCGTGCGCGCCCTGCATGGCGAGCGTGAAGCCGATGCTGAGGGAGGTGAGCGCCGTCATCGGAACGGCCTGGACGCCGATGCGGACGAGCTGTTGGAAGACGGCGGAGAGGTTGACGGGTCGTCCGCGGAAGGGCGCGACGAAGGTCCAGTAGAGAACACGGACCGTGAGAGGGATCATGTGGGTCGGAAGGTCGAAGGTCGGAAGGTCAATTTTTGAATCGCTGGGGCGATTGGTTTTCGGACCTTTTGACTTTGGGACCTTGGACTTTCCGACCCATCACCCGACTGCGAGGAGGGCTTCTTCGCGGGTGTCGGTGATGGTGAAGAGCTCGTTGAGGCGGACGAGCTCGAAGACCATTTTGACTTTGGGCTGCAGGGCGTAGAGGGCGAACTTGCCGTTGAAGGATTTGGAATCGCGGACGTATTCGACGAGCGTGGCGAGACCGGAGGAGTCGATGTAGGCGACGCCGGAGAAGTCGGTGAGCAGGACGGGGGTCTTGTTTTGCGCCTGCTCGTGGAGGGCTTCGCGGAGCTTGGGCGAGGCGTGGAGATCGATTTCTCCCTTGGGGGCTAGCGTGGTGGTGCCGTCTTCCTGCGTTACTTTGATGTCCATGCTGGCTCCGAATTAAACCCGGGCGGAACGCGGGCGCGAGAAGTTTAGATTTCGAGCCGGTGAAAAAAATGATGCCACCCCTCCGCCTGCAAAACTTTGATGCGGCCGCACCAAAGTTTTGCAGGCGGAGGGGTGTTGAACTGCGGCGGATTAGGTTTTTGGATTCTGGGGTCTCGTTGCTAGGTTGCGCTCGTGGAGGACGCGTTTGGGCACATCATTTCATATCTTCGGGTGTCCGTGACGGATCGCTGCAACGAGCGGTGCGGCTACTGCATGCCACAGGAGCTTCAGGAATGGCGGAGTCGGGACGAGATCCTCAGCTACGAGGAAATCGCGCGCGTGCTGCGGATCGCGGTGTTGCTGGGGGTGCGGAAGGTGCGGGTGACGGGGGGCGAACCGTTGACTCGGCGGGGGATCCTGGAGCTCTTCGAACTGATGGGCGCGATCCCGGAGATCGACGACGTCGGGGTGTCGACGAACGGAACTCTGCTGGCGCGGGAGGTGGAGCCGGGTGTGACCATGGCGGCTGGGTTGCGGGCGCGGGGGGTGCGGACGGTGAACGTATCGTTGGACACGCTGGATCGGGCGGATTACGCGGCGGCGACCGGGCGGGACTTTTTGCCGGAGGTGCTGGCCGGGATCGAGGCGGCGAGGGTGGCGGGGTTCGAGTCGATCAAATTGAACGCGGTGCTGATGCGGGGGCGGTCGGAGGCGGCGCTGCGATTGTTGGTGGAATTCGCGGCGGAACGTGGGTTGTTGTTGCGGTTCATCGAGCTGATGCCGGTGACGACGGGGGATGTGCTGGCGGAGGATTCGTTCCTGCCGATCCGGGAGGCGCGGCGGCGGATCGGGGCGGAGTTTGGCGAGCTGATCCCGGAGCCGGGGTTTCGCACGAACGGGCCGGCGGTTTATTACCAAGTGCCGGGGACGGGTCAGCGGATCGGGTTCATCGGTGCGATGACGGATCTGCACTTCTGCGAGAGCTGCAATAAGATGCGGCTGACGTGTGAGGGGAAGTTGCGGCCCTGCCTGGGGAGCCATTTGGAATTCGATCTGCGGGAGGCGCTGCGCGGCGGGGCGTCGGACGCGGAGTTGCGGGGGATCTTCATGGACGTGGTCGCGCGGAAGCCGCGGGAGCACGATTTTCGCGATTCCTACGTGCCGGGGCGCGGGATGGTGGCTATCGGCGGATGACCGCCGGAATTTGAAATTTGAAATGAGAGATGAGAAATGAGTGAGGGGTTGACGCACATTGACGAGAGCGGGGCGGCTCGGATGGTGGACGTTTCTGGGAAGCCGGTGGTGGCTCGGGAGGCTTCGGCGGTGGGTTTTGTGCGGATGGCGGGGGCGACCGTCGAGCTGGTGACTTCGGACCGGATCGCGAAGGGGAACGTGCTGGCTACGGCGCGGATCGCGGGGATTCAGGCGGCGAAGCGGACGGACGAATTGATTCCGCTTTGCCACTCGCTGCCGCTCGCGGAGGTCGGGGTGGATTTTGAGATCGTGGAAGATGGGATTCGGATTTCGGCGCGGGCGAAGACGGCGGCTCGGACGGGGGTGGAAATGGAGGCGCTGATGGCGGTGAGCGTGGCGGCTCTGACGATCTTCGACATGTGCAAGGCGGTGGATAAGGGGATGGTGATCGGGGAGATTCGGGTGACCGCAAAAACGAAGGCCGAGGGATGAGTGGCGCGGCGATCGTGGTGGGGGTGATCACCGTGTCGGACCGGGCGGCGGCGGGGGAATACGAGGACGCGGGTGGGCCGGCCGTGCGGGCGGAGTGCGAGCGGCGCGGGTGGCGGGTCGCGGCGGAGGTGATCGTGCCGGACGAGGTCGAGCGGATCCGCGCGGCGGTGCGGTCGGTGGCGGCTCAGGGTTGCGGGCTGATCCTGACGACGGGCGGGACGGGGATCGCGGAGCGGGACGTGACGCCCGAGGCACTTCGGGGGGTGATGCGGGTGGAAATCCCGGGGTTCGGCGAGGCGATGCGGGCGGGATCGCTGGCGATCACTACGAACGCGATTTTGTCGCGCGGGATGGCGGCGGTGGTCGATGGGGCGTTGGTGGTCGCGCTGCCGGGCAAGCCGAGCGGGGCGGTGGAATGTCTGGGCTTCGTTGCGGGGGCGGTGCCGCACGGGGTGAAGCTGGCGAGGCGGGAGCCGACTTCGTGCTGATCGGGGCTGCTTGGGACCGCGGGGGTTTTTAGCCAACGAAACGGGATGAACTGGATTTACAGGATTGACTGGATTTTTTCGGAAGGAGTTTTAGTTGGGTTAGTTTTTAGAGGATTTTTAGTTGGTGATCGATTGGGTGCCGGGTTCATTTTTCAGAGACCTGATCGTTTGGTCGATGACGCGGTCGTCGAAGGGGATGAGGGGGTGCATGAGGACGGGGTAGCTGTGGTTTTCGGCCCAATCGAGTTTGGTGCTGACGGACGGGAGGATCATGAGGTCGAGCGGGGTGCGGATGGTGACCCAGCGGATGGAGGAGAATTTTCCGACGTCGGAATCGAGTTCTTCGAGAAATTCGCTGCCGGGGCGCATTTGGCGGACGGCTTGGTGAAGGCCAAACCAAGCGAGCCAGGTGCCGTGGTGGGGGCTGGCGATGGTGACTAGGGTTTCGACCTGGGATGGGTCGGCGAGGCGCTGGACGTAGTAGCGGGCGATGAGCCCGCCCATGCTGAAGCCGACGAGGGAGATTGGGGTGCCGGGCGGGACGGCGGCTTCGATCCTGGCCGCAATCTGGCGGGCGGATTCCTCGAGTGGGACGCTGCCGTTGTTCGGCTTGAAAGGGGTGACGTGGACCGTGAAGCCGGCTTCGGTGAGGCGGCGTTCGAGTTTGCGGAGCGTCCAGGCGGTGTCGTAGATGCCGTGGACGAGGATGACTTGGCGGGTGGGGACGCTGGCGGGGTCGGGTCCGGCGGTGGCGGGGGACGTCATGGTGAGGGCGAAGATGAGGACGAGGAGGCTGACTCGATTTGCGGCGCGGGGGTTTTTCCAGTAGGGGGTGGGCATGGAATTTGGCGCGCTATTTGATTGGGACGGGGTGATTATCGATTCGTCGGCGCAGCACGAGCAGTCGTGGGAATTGCTGGCGGACGAGATCGGGAAGCCGCTGCCAGAGGGACACTTCAAGCGGGGCTTTGGCAAGAAGAACGAACGGATCATTCCGGAGCTGGGCTGGGCGACGGAGGCGGGCGAGATTCATCGGCTGGGTCTGCGGAAGGAGGAACTCTACCGGGAGCTGATGCGGCGGGATGGGATGACTCCGCTGCGGGGCGCGCGGGAGCTGCTGACGATGCTGCGCGACGCGGGGATTCCGTGCGCGGTGGGGTCGTCGACGCACCGGGCGAACATCGAGACGATTTGCGAAATCACGGGACTGCGGTCGTTCTTCGCGGTGATCGTAACCGGCGAGGACGTGAGTCATGGCAAACCGGACCCGGAGGTTTTTCTGAAGGGGGCGGAGCTGCTGGGCGTGGCACCGGAGCGGTGCGTGGTCTTCGAGGATGCGCTGGTCGGACTCGAGGCGGCGCGGGCCGGGGGGATGAAGTCGGTGGGGGTGGCGACGACGGAGGAGATGGAGACTTTGGAGGGTCGGGCGGATCTCGTGGTGGAGAGTTTGGCTTTTTTGACGCTGGATCAGCTGTTGGGGTTGGTGGGGTGACGGGTGACGGGTGGGAAGTGTCCGGCTGGTGCCGGATTGGGTTGGGTCGGCGATTGCAAATCGCCGCTCCTTGAAGGGCGGAGTGGCGGCTTCGCCGTTGGGGTTGGATGGACGGCTGGAAGCCGTCGCTTCTTGAGGATCCTCAGGCTGGTTGGCAGCTTGGGCAGATGCCGAAGAAGTCGAGCTCGTGGTAGAGCTTGTCGTAGCCGGTTGCGGCTTTGATCTTTTTTTCCAGCGTTCCGACCGGGCATTCGACGTCGAGGTTTTCGATTTTGCCGCAGCCGGTGCAGATGAGGTGTTCGTGGTGCTCGCCGGGGAGGTTGAGCATGAAGTAGTAGGATCGCTCGGGGGAGCCCATCCGGCGGACGAGCCCGATTTCCTCGAGTTTGACGAGGATTCGGAAGACGGACGAGGGATCGCAGGAGTCGACGATGTCGGGCTCCTTGGCGAGATTGGCCCAGCCGATGGGGTGGTCGAGGCGGAAGAGGACTCGGAGGATTTGGCGGAGGGCGTGGGTGCGGCGGAGGCCCTTCTCGCGGCAAAAATTGAGCGCCCAATCGAAGCGGGCTTCCGGGGAGTGGGCGGTCATGCTTTCGCGAAGTTACCGGCGGACGGCTGGCGGGGCAACCTCTCGCGGTGGCTGGATACGGGGGGCTTTACGCCTCCGGTTTGGTGAAGATGAAGAGGTGGCTGTTGAAGGGGGTTTTTCCCCAGAGGGGTTTGACCGTGACGGTGCAGCCGGCGGCTTCGAACGGGGCGACGATTTCATCGATGGAGGGGAAATTGATGGGGTCCTTGGCGATGATCCAACGGGAGACGCGGACCCAGATTTCTTCGAGGAACGTGAGCCAGTAGCGCCAACTCGAGCGGTCCCGGGGTGCGTTGCGGATGATGACGCTCCCGCCGGGGGGGATGGAATTGGCGAGGTGGCGCAGGAGCTCGATTTGGCGCTCTGCGTCGAAATAGTGGAGGATGTCGAGTGCGAGGGTCGTTGGAGCGACGGGTGGCGGCACGGCGGCGTCGGCGATGGCGAAAGTGAGGCCGGGGGTCGTCCCGATGGCTCGCTGGGCGTGACCGATCTTGCGGACGGCGGTGTCGATCCCGTGGATCGGTTGGTCGAAGCCTCGTTCGCGGAGATAGTAGCTCAAGAGTCCGAGGCCGCACCCGAGGTCGAGGATGGGAGTGGGGTCCGCGAGCACGAGTTGGGCGACGGCTTCGTAGACGGGATCGATGCGGATCTTGCCGCGGACGTAGCCGCGGAGGGCGGGCGAGCGGGGGAAGCGGTCGGCGATCCGATGGGCAATCTCGCGGGTGGAGGGGGTGGCTTCGGCGACTGGCACGACGCGGAAGGTTTTCGGGGCGGGGGGGCGGAATGTCAAATCCGCGGTGGGTTGGGTGGCGGGTTGTGTCGCTTCGCGAGTCGGTGACTGGGGGCGGGCGGGATGCCCGACCCGACAGGAAGGATGCGTGGTTTCCCCCGGAATGTCGGGCTACGCCCGGCGGGCGCGGGCGGAGCGGAGGAGACGCAGAAGGATCGGAGCGAACCCGATCAGGAGGATCGTCGCTGGCTCCGGAATGGCGGCGATGGTGCCGTTGTTCAGCGTGTAGTCGCCGACGGGAGTGCTGCCTCCGGAGATGCCTTGTGCGAGATTGGTCACCGTCTGATCAGGACCGGTAGCCGGGGTTGAGAATCCGATTGTTCCTGATCCCGCGCTGTTGCTGCGGAAAAAACCGAATGAGTCACCAGCATCACTCGTATTGCCCTGCAGCCAAACCAAACCGAATTGGTCTCCCGCGTCCCACTGTAAATTGATCGCTTGGGTATTAAAATTTGTGAGCGATAGCACAAAACCGTTTTGAGCCGATCCAAAGTCTTGGAGTAGGAGATTGACGCTGAAAACAACATCGTTGCCTCCGATCAGATCTCCGACGCTCGCGTTTCGGCTCTGAAGGAGGAGAGCGGTATCGGACAGAAACTCGAAGCCGTCCCCAGCCGTGTCGGCGACCAGAAAACCGTAAGATCCTGTTGGAAACGCTGTGTTTGAGCCGCCTATCGACGCCTCAAGATTAAACGCCGAGGCGCTTAGTGAGCCGACGGAAGCCAGTAAGAGCGCCGCCGGGAGAACGATGAAGGATTTGATTGGCATCTAAAATCCTCAGTAAGTTGGCAGATTCGTCCAGACGACAGAGTTGCCCGTAGAGGCGTATTTCCTCACGACTACACCGTTCCCCGCTGAGAAGACGATTGCTTCATTGGCAACTGGGTTGGCAGCCCTTAGGCCGTCGTCTCGATACCAGTTTCCGCCGAGGCGGTAGTAGGTGGCAGAGTTGACCTCACCCTTGTATTGCGTTGGATCGAAGGTCAGGACGGTATCTCTTTTTTGAAAAGGTAAGTGACCAATGCTTTCCACGAATCCAGTCTCCAAGCCTGAGTCCGCGAGCGTCACCGGAACAGGACGAGTGATTGCGACTTCGTTATCTTGGCGGCTGTCCGCATTTGTCGCGAGCGTCACGACATCCGGTCCCATGAGGACGGAGCCGGTGGGGGCGAAGGTGGTCGTGGCGTGGCCGGGGTAGTGGCGGATGATGAAGCTGCTGTTCGGCGGGATGACCGTGCCGCCTGCTTCGACGGTGCTGCCGGTGACTTCTTCGCGCCAGCCGTTGGCGACGAGGTAATAGATGGGTCCGGCGGGGAGGTTGGTGCCGATGGCGAGGTTGGGGAGCTGAACTTCCGATCGGCGGTCGGGTTGGTTGTGGCTGGGGGAGCGGTGGATGACGGAGCCGGGGCCGTTGTTTTGATCCGCTGGTGGAAAGAGGGAATCGAGCGTCCAGTGGGGGGCGAGGAGGAAGCGGTCGTTGGCGGTGACGTTGGCGGCGAGGGCGTCGCCGGCGGTGTCGAGCATGAGGGTGTTGGACCCGTTGTTGACGACGTCATACCACTGGCCGGCTCGGTTGCCAGTGATGAAGCGGACGTAGTGGGTGCCGGCGTATTGGTCGCCGGTCCAGGTCGTGTTGCCAGCGACCTCGAGTTGGACGCGGTTGGCGGCTGGTGCGGTTGCGCTCTGGACCTTCGCCTCGAGCGATGGCTGGCGGACGAAGGGGACGGAGACCGTGGTGTCGGCCCCGCCGAGGCATTCGACTTTGTTGAATCCCACGGGGGTGGTGGTGAATTCCGCTCCGATGAGCGGTCCGACTGAAGTCGCGATCGCGCAAAGGATCGGGATGGGCGAGCGCAGGATACGGGGAGTTAGCATAATCTGGTCGGGGAAACTTTCTCTAATCAACCACTGAAAACCGGGGTTCTCAAGGGGAATCTGCAGATGGCGGGCGGGAATCAAGGGTCAGCGCCCGCTGATCGAGACGGTGAATCGTGCCTTCGGCGGAGGGGTCGAGCCAGCCGAGGTGGGTGGTGGTGATGAGGCGTTGGGAGTCGGGTGGGAGGTGGGTGAGGAGATTCGTGCGGCGGGTGACGTCGAGTTCGCCGAAGACGTCGTCGATGAGGAGGAGGGGCGTGGCGCCGGTGCGGGTGACGAGGAGTCGGGTTTGAGCGAGCTTGAGGGCGATTGCGAGGGTCCGTTGCTGGCCTTCGGAGGCGAAGTCGGCCGCGTCGAGGCCGTTGAGTTCGAGGGTGAGGTCGTCGCGGTGGGGGCCGACGACGGTTTGCCGGAGTCGGGTCTCGCGGTCGCGGGATTCGGGCAGAGCGGTGGCGAGTGGGGCGGGGGTGCCGGGAGCGTAGCGGGTGACGACGGTCTCGGTGGTGCCGCCGATGTCGTGGACGGCGGTGGCGATGAGGGGAGCGAGGGCGGTGGCGGCTTCGGCGCGGATCGCGGAGACGTGGTCGCCATTTTCGATGAGTTCGGGATCGAAGGCGTCGATCTCGGGTCGGGGGCGGTGCTCGCGGAGGAGGGCGTTGCGGGAGCGGAGGGCGCGGTCGAAGCGGCGGAGGGCGCGAAGGTAGCCGGGATCGAGTTGGCTGCAGAGAAAGTCGAGGGCGCGGCGGCGGCGGGCGGCGGATCCGCGGACGATCTCGAGGTCGTCGTTGGAGAACCAGGCGACGCGGGCGGTTCGCAGGTATTCGGCGGGGCGGGGTTGGTCGACGGCGTTGACGCGGAGGGTGCGCTTCGGGGGTTCGAGGCGGACCTGCAAGTGGGTGTCGGCGACGTCGGCGGTGAGGCCGAACCCGGGTTGGCCGACGCGAACGCAATCGGCGAGCGAGTGGGTGCGGGGGGATTGCAGGCGGGTGGCGACGCAGACGGCTTCGAGGATGGCGGTCTTGCCCTGGGCGTTGGCGCCGACGATGAAGTTCGTGCCGGGGGCGGGCTCGAAGGTGAGGCGCTCGAAGCAGCGGAAGTCGGCGAGCCGGATCTGGGTGAGGCGGGTGGGTTGGCTCAAGGTAGCGATTCAATACGGAACCACGGATGGAGTCGGATGGACACGGAGGAATGCTCGCGGGTCGCGGGAAATGTGCGCGGGACGGAGCGGTCGGCTCTTTTCGGTTACGCGGCGGGGTCGCGGCGGCGGGCGAGTTCGGCGAGGGTCTCGGCGTGGCGGGTTTTCGTGATCGGGTAGAGCCAGGTGAGGAGGATGCCGACCAGAAGGGCGGCGGCGGGGAGGGGGCCGATGGCGATGCGGATGGCGGTGAGGGCGCTGTCGGGCTGGACGGGGACGGGCTGGCCGGGGCCGCTGGAGAGGTAGCCGGAGAAGGCGAGCGCCTGGCCCAGGATGAAGGTGCCCAGGGCGAGGGCAAGTTTTTGCATGAAGACAAAGAAGCCGTAGTAAACGCCTTCGCGGCGGCGGCCGGTGCGGAGTTCGTCGTATTCGATCGTGTCGGGGAGCATCGCGTTGGGAACGAGGTAGCAGACGGAGATGCCGACCCCGGCGGCGATGCCCATGGCGAAGAGAATGGCTTCGCTGCCGATGGGCAGAAAGACGAGACCGGCCTGGGCAGCCAGCCAGAAGAGCATGCCGATGAAGTAGACGGGTTTTTTGCCAATGCGGATGCTGACCCAACCCCAGAAGGGGATGAGGAGCAGCGCGGTGCCTTGGACGGCGAGGGCGAGAAGGGGGAAGCGGCTGGTGGGCAGGCCCATCACGCTCACCACGTAGAGGGGTAGGACCGCGGCGGTGAATTGCATCGCGAGCCACGAGAAGAGGTAGATCCCGCAGACGATGAGGAAGGGGCGATTCGCGAAAATGACGCGGAATTGCTCGCCGGCCGACAGCGCGGGCTCCGGCAGCGCGCGGGCGACGCGGTTCTGGTCGGCGGCGACGACCCAGCGCGAGATTCCCGCCACGCAGGCGGCGACGGCACTGAGCGAGATCACCGCGATGGCGAGCGCGAAGACGAGGTATTGGGTGGTCGGGTTGGCGTCCGCGAGGAGGCCGAAGACGATCTGGGCGACGAGCAATCCGCCGACGCTGCCGCCGAGCGAGAAGGCCATGCGATATCCGGTGATGCGGGAGCGCTCGTCGTAGTCGCTCGAGAGTTCGGCCGTGAGGGAGGAGTGGGGCAGGGCGAGGGCGGTGTAGCACGTGTTGTAGAGGACGGCGACGACGGTGTAATACGCGAAGAGGGCGAGTTGATTCTCGCCGCCGACGAACCCGGGGACGATCCAGAGCAGGACGAAAAACAACGCGAACGGCACCGCGCTGAGTGCCATCCACGGCAGCCGTCGGCCCCAACGGCTCCGCGTGCGGTCGCTGAGCCAACCGATGAGCGGGTCGTTGAAAGCGTCCCAGAGTTTGCCGATGAGCAGGACGCTGCCCGCGTAGCCCGCGCCGAGGCCGGCGACGTTCGTCAGGAAGACGAGCTGGAAAAAAACCATCGTGCTCCCGGCCATGGCGGGGCCGAGTTCGCCCGCGCCGTAGGCCAGGCGGACGCGGGCCGGGAGGCGGGGTGCGGGAGCGGAAGGCGGCACGGGCGGTGGGCGGATCCGACGAGGGGCTCGGCGGGAGTCAGGCCGCGTCGGAGATCCCGAGCGACACGAGGAGGGCCTGGTTGATCGTGCCGGTGACGGCGAGGCCGTTCTCGGATTGGTATTTGGAAATCGCCGCTTCGGTGACCGGGCCGACGTCGCCGTCGATGGGGCCGTTGTAATCGCCGCGGTCGGTCAGTTCGACTTGGACCGACACTTCGACCGGGAGGGTGGCGAAGGCCGGGTAACCGACGTAGACCGGTTTGACGAAGACGTTCCAGCCCGCGTAGACGCCGACGGGAGCGACGTAGAGGGTGTTTACCGTGATGCTGGCCGCCCGGTAGCCGCCGCCGGTGTAGACGTAGCCCTGGCGGAAGGGGGCGGCCCGGTAGGGCGCGACGCTCGCGCCGCTGGCCGAGACGGAGCCGCCGTCGGGACCTTGCGCGTCGACGCTGCCCGAGCGGAAACGTCCGGCCCGGGTCGTGTCGGCATCGTAGGAGGCTCCGTCGGGACCTTCGGCGCTCACGTTCGACGAGCTGAAACGTCCTGCGCGCTGGCGGTCGGCGTCGTAGGTCCCACCGTCGGCTCCGTCGATGTCGACGTTGCTCTGACCAAATCGCCCGACTCGCGATCCGCTCGCGTCGATCGAGCCGCCATCGGCGGTCTGACGGTCGACGTTGAAGGATCCGGATGGCCGGCCGCGGAGTTGCCGGGGCCGGGCGTCAGCCGCGAGCATGGGGACGAGGAGGAGGACGGCGACGAGCGGGGGGAGCGACGGATTCATGATGGGAGCAGACACGCGGCGGGCGGGAATTGCAATTCCGGGCGCGTTCGCGCGGGGCGGGTCAGATTTTTTCCAAGTTCACTCCGGTCGTCTCGATCCGGAAGCGCCACGTGACGTAGGCACCGAGGAGCGACGTGCCGACGAGGACGTAGAGCAGGGGCGCTGTCCCGATCTGGTGGAGCAGAATCGGGAAAAGGAACGCCGTGGTGACCGCGCCGATCTTTGCGAATGAGGCCGCGAAGCCGGCACCGGTGCCGCGATTGCGCGTCGGGAAGACTTCGCCGGCGAGGAGGTAGGTCATGGCGTTGGGGCCGAGGTTCGTCATGAAATTGAAGAGCATGAATCCGACGAAGATGAGCGCCGTCGCGGTCGCGCCCGAGAATTGCACGGAGAGCGCGGCGATGAAGAGGCCCGCGGCGCAGCCGATGAAACCGCCGACCTGGAGTTTGATCCGGCCGACGCGGTCCGCGAGGACGACCGCCGCGACGATGCCGACGATGAGCAGGATGTCGATGAGCGCCGCGCCCTTGGCGCCGAGCATGTCGTTGTGGATGACGTCGGCGAGGTTGCGCTCGTGCTCGTTGCGAGCGCCGATGGCGGTGGCCAGGATCGTCGGCGTGAAAATCCCGATGCCGTAGGTGCCGAGGTCCTGAAGGAACCACGGGACGGACGCCAGGATCGTGGCGCGGCGGTTTTCTTTGCTGAAAAGCCGGAGGTAACTCGGCTTGCGATCCGCGGCGTCGACGTGGGCGTGCGGGTCGCGGAGCTGGATGCTCTGCGGGTAGGCGGGGAGGCGCTGCAGGAGGCGGGCGGTCTCGTGTTCCGCCTCGGGGATGCGGCCCTTCGCGACGAGCCAGGCCCCGCTGTTGCAGACGAAGAATCGACCGATCAGCACGAGCGCCGCGGGGAGAATGGCCGTCGCATACATGAACCGCCAGTCGGCGAGGGATTCGCTCGAGTGCAGGATGAGGAACCCGACCACCGTGCCGACGAGCGCGCCGACGGCTTGGAATCCAAACGCCGCGAGCACGAGGCGACCGCGGAATTGACTCGGGATGCTCTCCGAGATCACGAGGTGCGCTGTCGGGTAATCGCAACCCAGCGCGACGCCCATCCCGAAGAGGCAGATGACGAGCAATGGGAACGTCGGCGCGAACGCGACCAGCACCAGAAAGACCACGAAGATCGCCATCTCGACGATGAACATCGCCTTCCGACCAAAGTGGTCCGCGAGGCCGCCCAACGCCGAGGCTCCGACCAGAATGCCTGCCAGCGAAGCCGCGCCGACGAATCCCTTGTCGCTTGCCGAGAGGCCGAACTCGAGCGAGATCAACGGGAGGGCGACGCCCGTCATGAACACCACGAGGCCTTCGAAAAATTTCCCCGCCGTGGCGAGTCCCCAGATCCGCCACTGCATCGACGTCATTGGGGCCTCCGCGACGGCGGTGCCGTCGGGCCACCGGGGCGTCTCGTCGATGTATTCCTGCGCGGTGCGCGGTGCGTCGTCCGATGTGGGCGCTTGCATGGAAGGGATGAAACGCCGCCGGGCACGGCTCGACAATGCGATCCTCGGGATATGGCGATTTTGTCACCTGGCAAAAAACCGCCGCACCGTTGGCCCGCTCCGGACGCACAACCGAGTTGTGCGATCAAAGGCTGTCTTAAAATTCGTTCTTGCGGGATGTCTGGTCGGTTTTCCTTGGGCCGCCGACGCGCTCGTGATCCGGACGCCCGACGCGGCGACGCACAATCGCTTCGCCTCGGGTTACGCCTTGGCGCCGGTCGCCAACCCAAGCCCAAATTTCCTGCTCGCCGGTTTCGATCTCTCCGGGATCGGGTGGAACGCCGCGAACCCGGGCCAGAGTTTCGCGCTGGTCACGCCGCAGCATTTCGTCGGAGCGGCCCACTTCGGGATTGGCCCCGGCGGCACGATCGACTTCGTCAACTCGTTGGGCGTGAAGAAAAGCTACACGGTCGAGGGCGGCGCTGTCGTGGGCAACGCGCAGGGGCAGGCTTCGGATCTGTTTCTGGGTCGGCTGAGCGCTCCGATCGCGCCGGAGGACCGGGTGAATTTTCTGTCGATCACGAGTCTGCCCGAGGCGATGCAGATCGGCTCGACCGCCTACCTCTACGGAAATGCCGCGAAGGTCGGCACGAGCCGGATCACGGCTTTTCAGGATTTCGGCAGTGATCCTGCGACGGCCGGCAGCGGGCTTAACCCCAGCCGCACCTTCTCGACCGTTTACCGACCCTTCGGCGCGGCGAACGACGCCCGCGTCGAGGGCGGCGACTCCGGGAGCCCGACGTTTCTCATCGAAAGCGGCCGCCTCGCGCTCGCCGGGGTCCACGGTGCGCTCGGCTCCGTCGGCACCCTCGGCTTCACGACCTACACGAGCTACGACACCTCCGTCCCCTTCTACACCAATCAAGTGAACGCCCTGCTCGCCGCCGACGGTTACCAGCTGACCGTCGTCCCGGAGCCGCGGACCGTGGTTCTTCTGCTCGCCGCCGCCCTCGGAATCGGCCTCGTCCGCCGGAAGCACTTGCGCCCGGCCCTCCGCTGACGGTTACCTGTCGGCGTGTCCGAACCCACGATCGCCGCGCTCTCCACGCCCCCCGGCGAAGGCGCGATCGCGCTCATCCGGATCACGGGGAGCGCCGCGTCGGCGGTGATCGCGGCCATTTTCAAAAGCCCGACCGCCCCGTCGCCGCGGACCGCCACCTACGGACGGATCGTCGACCGCGCCGGCGAGACCGTCGACCAGGTCGTCGTCACGACCTACGCGGGCCCGGCGAGTTACACCGGCGAAGACGTTGCCGAGATCGCCTGCCATGGCGGCATCCTCGTCGCCGCGCGCGTGCTGCAAACCGCGCTCGAAGCCGGGGCGACCGCCGCCGGACCCGGCGAGTTCACGCAGCGCGCCTTTCTGAACGGCAAGCTCGACCTCACGCAGGCCGAAGCCGTGATGGACCTCATCCGCGCCCAAACCCCCCGCGCCGCCCGCGCCGCCGCCGAGCAACTCGAAGGCCGCATCGGCACCGCCATCCACGAGATCCGCGATCACCTCGTCGACCTGATTGCGCACATCGAAGCCCACATCGACTTCCCCGAAGAAGGCATCGACCCCGCCACCGGCGACCTCCTCCTTACCAAACTTCGTGACGGCCGCACCAAAGTTTTGCAACTCCTCGCGACGGCGGACGAGGGGCGGATCCTCCGCGAAGGGGTGCGGCTCGCGATCTGCGGACGACCGAACGCCGGGAAGTCCAGCCTGCTCAACCGCCTCCTCGGATTCGAACGAGCCATCGTCAGCCCGACTGCCGGCACGACCCGCGACACCATCGAAGAGCTCATCGCGCTGCGCGGCATCCCGTTTCGCGTCGTCGACACCGCCGGGTTGCGCGAGACGGCGGACGAGATCGAAATCCAGGGCGTCGAGCGTGCCCGCCGCGCCATCGCCGGAGCCGACGTCGTCCTCCGCGTGATCGACGCCGCGGCGAGCGAAGGCCTCGACGACGCGCCCGCCGCGCCGGACGAGATCCTCGTTTTCAACAAATCCGACCTCGCCCCGGCGACCGACGACGTGCTCCGCATCTCCTGCGCGACCGGCGAGGGGATCGACCGACTCGTCGCCGCGCTCGTCGCCCGGGTCGCTCCCGAGCGGGAGCGCGGGTCGCTCGCCGCGATCAACGCCCGGCACCAGGCTTGCCTCCAGCGGGCGGCGGATTCGCTCGGCGCCGCCGACGCGGCGCTGACCGCCGGGACCGATCCGGAATTCGTCTCCCTCGACCTGCGCGACGCCCTCGAAGCCGTCGGCGAGGTTGTCGGTCGCGTCGATTCGGAGGATATTCTCGGCAAAATCTTCAGTTCGTTCTGCATCGGGAAATGAATTTCTACGCCGACCTCCTCAAGCCGATCCTCTTCCGGTTCGACGCCGAGACCGCCCACCACCTCGCGCTCGCCGGCCTCCGGGCGGGTGGGCGCACGCCCGGACTCCTCCGCGCGACCTTCGGCGGCGGCGCCCCGAGGGCCGCCCGCCGAGTGGCGGGCATCCAATTTCCCAACCCCGTCGGTCTCGCCGCGGGCATGGACAAAAACGCCATCGCGCTCCCCGCGTGGGAGGCGCTCGGCTTCGGCTTCATCGAAGTCGGCACCATCACGGCCCGCCCCCAGCCCGGCAATCCCAAGCCCCGCCTCTTCCGCTACCCCGAACTCGACGCGCTCGTGAACCGCTTCGGATTCAACAACGACGGAGCCGCCGCCATCGCCGACCGGCTCGCCCGCCTCCGCGACAGCGGTCGCTGGCCTGGCGTCCCGGTCGGCGTCAATATCGGGAAGTCCAAAGTCACCGAACTCGCCGACGCCCCCGCCGACTACCGCGAGAGCTTCGAGGCGCTCGGCGAATTCGGCGACTACTTCGTCGTCAACGTCAGTTCGCCGAACACGCCCGGCCTCCGCGACCTTCAGCACGTCGACTCGCTCCGCGCGATCATGGACGCGCTCCGGGCCGTCGACGCGACCAAGCCAATCTTCGTGAAGCTCGCGCCCGACCTCGACTCCGGCCAGCTCGACCCGCTCGTCGACGTCCCCGGCATCTCCGGCTTCGTCGCCACGAACACGTCCCTCGACCACAGCGCCCTCCCAACCGACCGCGACGAAACCGGCGGCCTGAGCGGCGCGCCGATCACCGCGAAATCCCAAGCCGTCTTCGCCGAACTCCGCGCCCGCACCGATCTCCCGATCATCGCCTCCGGCGGCATCATGACCGCCGAGGACGCCGCCGAGCGCCTCGAAGCCGGCGCCGATCTCGTCCAAATCTACACTGGTTTCGTATACCACGGGCCGGATCTCATCCGGGACATCTGCCGGGTTTCCTGAAAAATCCTGCAAATCTTGTAAATCCTGTCAGAAAACACGCGCACCATGACCGATTGGAAATCCACACCGCTGACCTTGGGCCACTCGCCCGATCCCGACGACGCCTTCATGTTCTACGCCATGGCGGCGGAGAAGATCGACCTGCGCGGCTACCGCTTCGAGCACATCCTCCAGGATATCCAGACGCTCAACGAGCGCGCGACCCGCGGCGAGCTCCACATCACAGCCGTCTCGATCCACTCGCTCGCCTACGTCCTCGACCGCTACGCGCTGCTCTCGAGCGGCGCGTCGATGGGCGACGGCTACGGCCCGATGTTCGTCGTGAATCACGGCCAGGGTCCGGACGATTCCGCGACCCTCGACGAGCGCCGCGAATGGCTGAAAACCAAGCGGATCGCCATTCCCGGCGAGATGACGAGCGCCTTCCTCTCCGCCCAGCTCTTCCTCGGCGAGAAAATGACCAATTACCAGGTCGTCCCGTTCGACGAGATTTTTGCCGCCGTCCGTGGCGGGGCCGTCGACGCCGGCGTCATCATTCACGAGGGTCAGCTGACCTACTCGCGCGACGGCTTCGACAAAGTCGTCGACCTCGGCGAATGGTGGAAGGGCCGCACTGGCCTCCCGCTCCCACTCGGCGGCAACATGATCCGGAAGGACATCCCGGCCGAGATTCAGCACGAGCTCTCCGAGATCCTGCACGAGAGCATCCGCTACGGACTGGAAAACCGCGCCGTCGCCGTGGAACACAGCATGGCGCACGCCCGCGGGATGGACAACCCGCTCGCGGACGAATTTATCGGCATGTATGTGAACGACTACACGCTCGACTACGGCGACGCCGGAAAAAAGGCGATCCGGCAGTTCCTCGACGAAGGCTACCAGGCGGGATTGATCCCCCAGCCGATCGAGCTCGAGTTCGTGGGGTGATTTTTCTCACGCAGAGCACCGGAGCCTGGGAAGGCCCGGGGCAGCTCCCGGCTCTGCGGGACCCGAAGGGCGAGACGAGCGGGAGCGAGCGAGGCAACGCACGGAGGGTGTCACCAGACGGCACCGCCGTCACAATCCTCCAACCTGTCATTCTGAGGTAATCCGAAGAATCTCTGGCTTACACTCTACACCCGCCGCGACCGAGCAACCCGCACCGCTGAAAAAGTCAGAGATCTTTCGCTTCGCTCAAGATGACAGCGCGGGGGAATCAGCAGGCTTCGCCTGCCAGAATGCTCCCCGGCGAACCGCGCCAAGCGGCACGGACCACTGGATTGAAATTCTCCGCGCCTCTCCGGTTGACTTGGTCGCTCCCGCTCCTCTCGCCCTTCGGGCTGCCTCGCAGAGCCGACGCAGTCTGCCCCGAGCCTTCCCAGGCTCCGGTGCTCTGCGTGAGAAAATCTTCTACGGGTTCCCGTCCCGCCGCGACCCTGGCACGCGCCCGCCGACCGGCGGCTGCCGCACCATCGTATCCGTGAGTCCGTCGATCTTCGTGACGATCGCCTCGTTCTCCGGATCGAGTTCGAGCGCTTTTTTCCAGTAGAGCATCGCTTCCGCGGTCCGGTCCAAGGCGAAGTAGGCGTCCGCGACGTGGTCGAAGACGACCGGATCGGGCTGCTCGATCATTTTCGAAGCCTTCAGCAACTTCTCGAGCGCGTCCTCGTATCGCCCCTTCTTGAAATACAACCATCCAAGACTATCGATGTAAGCCGCGTTGTCCGGCTCCGCGGAAAGCGCCCGGCGGATGAGCTGCTCGGCTTCGTCGAGATTCTCGCCGCGCTCGACCCACATGTAACCGAGCGCGTTGTAGGCGAGGGCGGCGTTGTCCGGATCCAGCTCGATGGATTTTTTCAGCAGTTCGTCCGCTTTGGCGTAGCGCCCGGCCTGTTCGGCGGCGATGCCGTAGTCGAAATAGAACTCCGGTCCGATCAATTCGGGCGCGCCCGCCGACGCCTCGATCAGCGCGACTTCGAACGTCCGCATCGCCTCGTCGTGCCGCTTCGCGAGACTGAGTGCCCGGGCGTGCAGGTAGGTGAAGGCCGCGGATTGCGGAAAGAGTTTGCGGGCGTCCGCGAGCCGGTCGGCGGCGCGGTCGAAATCGCCGGTCATGAGCAGCAGCTTGACGAGTTGGTCGTAGAGGAAGCCGTTCTGCTTGTCGATGATGAGGGCCTGCTCCACGCAGGCGAGGGCTTTGGAATACTCCTCGCGGTCGATGTAGAGCTGGCGGAGTTGGTCGTAGGCCGCGAGGTCCAGCGGATTGCGGAGGATCACCTTTTCCAGCACCGGGACGGCTTCGTCGGTGCGGCCCGTTTCCATGAGCGTGGTGGCGAGTTTTTCCTGAATCTTCGGCAGTGTCGGGTTCTCGGCCTCGGCCTGCTGGTAAATCCCGACGGCGGGTTCGTATTGCTGATGGATGAGGTAAAAATCCCCGATCCGCACGAGCTTCGAGCCGTCGTCGCCCGCGGTCTCGATCGCGTTCGCCAGACTGGCCTCGATCAACGGACGAAGTTCGCTGTCCGCGAAAGCGTCGCCGTCGGTCGACGACGAGTAAAACTCCGCCAGCGACGTCCAGAACGCCGTCTCCTCGCTACCACTCTCGGCGGCGCGGGCCAGCGCCTTCATCGACAATTCCCGGTCACCCTGCGATTGGCCGATCTCCCACAGCGCCTCGTAGCCGCCAAAGTCGGTGGGCGCGGCCTTCACGGCGGCTTCGGCGTATTTCGTCGCGAAATCCGGCTTGCGGAGGTGGCGCAGGTAGATCGACGAGAGCGCGAGCGCGGGTGCCGCGTCGTCCGGCTTCGCCTTCACGGCATCCTTGAGCACGCCGATGGCCTCGGCGGATTCGCCGCGACGCAGGTAGTCGTAGGCGACGTCGATCGCCAGTCGGGTGAATCCCGGATCGATCGTGAGAACGCGCCGGTAATCTTCGAGGGCCTCCTCGGGGCCGGAGGTCTCCTCTTCGAACATGCCCGTGATGAAACGGGCCATGGCTTCGGCCTGGCGCTCGGCCGTGAAACTCAACTCCGCTTGGACGGGGGCACGCTGACCCTCATCCAACAAATAATCGGAGGACACGCCGGGCTCGGCGCAACGGAGGGTTGCCGGAACGAGGAGGCACCCGATGAGTCCCGCCCGGCGCAATGCGCCCGAGGCCAGGGAAAGGGTGGATCCCGCGTTCATCCCGGGAACTTGAGTCCTTAGGACTTGTAGCGCAACCGCTTCTTGTGGCGATTGGCTTTCATGCGCTTGCGACGCTTGTGCTTCGCAATCTTGGACTTTCTAGTTTTTTTGAGCGAACCCATGAAGATACTGATTAATAGACCACTTTGTTGAGAGGATACTCGATGATTCCTTCGGCACCCAAAGCCTTGAGCTTCGGAATGATCTCCCGGACGGTCTTCTCATCGATCACCGTTTCGACCGCCACCCATCCCTCGTGAGCCAGGGGCGAAACTGTAGGATTCCGCAGGGCGGGCAAGGCCTCAAGTAAATTCTGTAACGAATCTTTGGGCAGGTTCATTTTGAGACCCACCAAATCCCGCGCCGTGAGCGCCCCATCGAGGAGTAGTTGCAGCGTCGCCATCTTTTCTTTCTTCCAGTCGTCGGCGATGGCCGCGTGGTTGGCGATGAAGACCGGGAAGCTCTCCATGAGCGTCGCGACGATGCGGAGTTTGTTCGCGCGCAGCGAATTGCCGGTCTCGGTGATGTCGACGATGGCGTCCACCAGATCGGGGACCTTGACCTCGGTCGCGCCCCAGGAGAATTCGACCTTTACGTCGACGCCCTGGTCGGCAAAAAATTTCTTCGTGATCCCGACGGCTTCCGTCGCGACGCGTTTGCCCGCGAGGTCGGCGGGGGACTGAATCGGTGAATCTTCGGGGACCACGAGCACCCAGCGCGTGGGATTTGCGCTCACTTTGCTGTAGGGAAGCTCGAAGAGGGCCTCGACGTCGGAGTTGTTCTCGGCGACCCAATCCTTCCCGGTGATCCCGCAATCGAGGAACCCGTCTTCGACGTAGCGGCTCATTTCCTGGGCGCGCAGGAGGCGGATTTCCAACTCCGGATCGTCGACGGAGGGTTTGTAGGAACGTTTTGCGCCCGAGATCGTGTAACCCGCTTTGTCGAACAGGGACATCGTCGCGTCGAACAGGCTGCCGGACGGCAGGCCGATGGTGAGTTTCTTCTGGCTCATAAGCGGGGCGGGGACCTTACCAACCGCCGGGGGGAAGGCAATACGGTTCGAACAGAAGGCCGCAAAGATCGCAAAGGGGTGAAAGAAGTCGCATTCGCGTCGACCTCAATCTTCTCATTCTTTGCGACCTTCGCGGCCTTCTGTCCAAAAAGGCATTTCCTACGCCGTCGCCGAGAGCTGCCCGTTCGACCGCCGGGCGACGACCGCGTAGGTCACCACGTAGGCCACCACCGTGAACGGCACCGCGATCACGACGGCCCCGACCAGCAGCGGGAAGCCGACGTCCAAAAAGGTCGTCCAATGCACCATGTCTTCGAGTTCGAGGTGGTGCGCGTCGAGTTTCGCCGGGAACCGGTGCGGGTGGCTCAGGAGCCAGAAGCCGAGGTCGTATTGCAGCCGCATCATCACCGGGATCACCGGGGCCAGAACGTCGTAGAGGGAAACCACGACGATGGCCGCCAGTTTGCTGCAGCGCCCAAGCCAGGCCGTCAGTAGGCAAAGCAGCGTCTTCAAACCGTAGAGCGGCACGAAGCCGAAGAAAACGCCGATCGCCACGCCGCCCGCGATCGCGTGGGGCGTGTCCCGCAGCTCGAGCAACGAGCGGACGTGTTTCTTGAATAATCCGGGGAGATCGACGCGCACCGCTCTCCGCTAACGCCGACGGGTCGGCTTTTCCAGCATTGAATTCCCGCCCTTCGCCGATACCGTTTGCCCCGCAGCAATGGATCACACCGCCGACGATTACGAACTCTTCGACGACGAGCCGACCGGGTTCGCCCGCTGGATCCTGCCCGCGCTGCTGATGTCGGCGATCATTCACCTTGGATTCTACATGTGGGCGCGCACCGTGCCCGTCGAACCTTTCAGCGAATCCTACTACGAGGAAATGGTCCCCCTCAAATTCCAGCTCGAGCGCGTCGAGATCGACCCGGCCCTCCTCGACCCCGCCCTCGACGAAAAAATCCAGACCGCCGCGTCGCCGTCCTCCGTCAAACCGCCCGAGGATTCCGTCTCCTTCGAGCAGCTCATGGGCGAAGCCCGCGCCACCCCGGCCGCGCCCGCCCTCGACAACCCCATGCTCGCCGAGACGCCGAAGGTCGAATCCACGACGCTGGCGAACACAATCGAGTCCGCGGAAAAAAGCGGAGCCCGCTCCGTGATCGAAAACCTCGATTCGCTCAACGAGGACATCATTCCCATCAAGCCCGAAGTCGCCGGTCGGCCGCTGCTCGAGCTGAGCGCCCCGGGTGTCTCGTCCGGCGCGGTCCGCGTCCCGGAAGGCGCGTCCGCCGGCTCGACGACGCCCGGTTTCAGCAACCTCGACGACCTCCTCGCCGATACCGGCCCACTCACCAACGAGACCGCGCCCATCCTGATGCCGGCCGACCTGCTCTACGATTACAACAGCTACCAACTCCAGCCCGGCGCGCTCGCCAGCCTCCGCAAACTCGGCCTCCTCGTGCAGCGCAACGCCGACGCCACTTTCATCATCGAAGGCCACACGGATTCCTTCGGCGGCGACGCCTACAACCGCCAGCTCAGCAACGACCGGGCAAATACCGTGAAAAGCTGGCTCGTCGCGCAAATGGGCGTCGACCCACGCCGCATCCAGACGCGCGGCTACGGCTCGTCCCGCCTCATCGCCCCGTCGTCCGGCTCCATCGAAGAGCAACAAATCAACCGCCGAGTCGAGATCGTCATCCGCGCCAGCGGCTCGAATTAAAACGCCGCAAGGCGAAAACCCAGACCCGGAGGGCGAGGCTCCCGCCGAGCCGTAATCGCATCGCATCGGAGTCCAGCGAGAAAGCGGACGGTTCTCGCGAAAAGCCACGGCTCGCCGGGAGCCTCGCCCTCCGGTCACGATTGGTTTCGTTGAAACCACGCCCAGGCGTCGGCCGATGCTCTGAACGGCAACCGCGTTCTCAGGAAAGCGCGAGGTTTGGCGGAAGACGATCTGACGATCGTCATCGTCACGACAACCAAGCCAACGGGCGGAACGTCGACGGTCTCCTCGTTCGGCCGCCAGGGCAACGCCAAGATCCCCAAAGGTGAGGGATCGGCCAAGACGCACGCTGGTCAAACACGGCGGGCCGGAGGGTGGCCTTGATACCCGCACCGGCGGCGACGGCAAAAAGGCTTCGGCGATCCGCGAATCAGTCGCGGCGGACGCGGCCCTTCCGGCGATTGCGGGACGACCGGGTTTTCCGGCTTTCGCGGTTTGGTTATCGCGCAATTTTGGGTATAACGCCCCTTTCGCGATGCCGCCCGATTCCGTTCTCCACCCGTCATGATCCCGCAGCGCGAACGCATTCTCGCCCAATCGGCGAAGGACCTGGCCGTCCTCGCGAAAAAAAAGCCGGAGGACTGGCTGCGGATTTTCCGGAAATTTCGCAAGGTCGAGGAGCACCGTTTACGGCTGTGGCACAACTCGGGGGGCGGCGGTCGCGAGGTCGCGCGTCAGCGCAGTGATCTCGTCGACATCCTTTTCCGCGAACTCTTCGAAACCTTCACGACGTCGGACGCCGACCGCGTGGCCGTCGTCGCTTTCGGCGGCTACGGGCGACGCGAAATGAACCCCTTCAGCGACGTCGACATCATGTTCCTGCTCCCGCGCGGCAAGCCCAGCGCGAGCCTCGAAGGGACGATCCGGCAGACGCTCACGGCGCTGTGGGATCTCGGATTCAAGGTTGGTCACTCGACCCGCTCCGTTCCGCAGGCGATCGAGCAGGCCAACGGCGATCCGCTCACGAAAACCGCGATGCTCGAGTGTCGGTTCCTCACCGGCGAGCGCGCGATCTTCAACGAATTCCGCGACCGGTTCGAGCGCGAGTGCGTGACCGGCAAGGAGGCGCGCTACGTCGAGTGGCGCACGGCGAGCCAGGCCGAGAACCGCGAGAAATACGGTCGCACGATCTTCATGCAGGAGCCGAACGTGAAGAACGGCCGGGGCGGCCTGCGCGATTACCAGAACCTGCTCTGGATCGCGAATTTCCAGGAGCGGATCCCCAGCATGGCGAAGCTGGCCGAGAGCGAATTCCTGCGGGCGACCGAGCGCCGCCGACTCGACAAGGCCTACGATTTCATCCTCCGCGTGCGCACCGAGATGCACTACCAGAACGAGCGCGCGATCGACGGGATGACGCTCCGGCTCCAGGGTCAGATCGCCACCGCTTTCCGCTATCCGCAGAAGACGATCCTGCGGCGCTGCGAGGCGTTCATGCGGGATTACTACAGTCACGCCCGCGACATCGACCAATTCACGATCGCCGCGCTCGAGCGCTTCCAGCAGGCCGCCACCCCGAAGCCGTCCGGCCTGCGGTCGTTCTTCCAACTCCCGGCGCACCGCGACGAATTCGACGGATTCGTGAGTTGCCAGGGTCAGCTCGACGCGCAGAACCGCGAGATTTTTCGCCAGGATCCGTTTCGGATGCTGCGCGTCTTCCAATACGCGCAGACGCGGAAATTACGCATCAGCCCGGAGCTCGCCGACCTCATCCGCCGCCGCCCGCGCGTGATCGATCGGACGTTTCAATACTCGCGGATCGGGCGGGAGATTTTTCTCTCGATCCTGTCGCACAAGGGCGAGGTCGGGCCGATCCTACGGTCCATGCACGACCTCGACGTGCTGGGGAAATACATCCCCGAGTTCGGCGCGCTCACCTGCCTTGTGCAGCACGAGTTTTTCCACCGCTACACCGCCGACGAACACACGCTCGTCTGCATCGAGAAATTGGACGAACTCCTCTTCTCCGACGAAAAGCGTTTCGCGGGCTACCGGTCCTTGTTTCAAAAACTCGAGGACCCCTCGATTCTTTATCTCGCCATCCTCCTCCACGACACCGGCAAGGCGGCGAACACGCAGAACCACGAGGACGAAAGCGCCATGCTCGCGCACAAGGTCGCCCGCCGCCTGCAGCTTTCGCCCGAGCGTCGGCGCATGCTCATCACGCTCGTCGACGCGCATTATTCACTCTCGCATACGGCGCAAAGTCGAAACCTCGAGGATCCCGCCACCATCGAAACCTTTGCCGGGATCGTGCAGAATCGCGCGAATCTCGACGCGCTCATGCTGCTCACCGTCGCCGATGGCATGGGCACCAGCGGGGAGAATTGGAGCGACTGGAAGGAGGGTCTCGTCTGGAGCCTCTTCCGCAGCACCTCCCGCTACCTCGAAAGCGGTCCAGCCGAGTCCGCCGCCGAATCCATCGATCGCGGCACCACCAAAGCCGCCGTCGTCAAAGCGCTGCCGAAGGCGTTCGCCGAGGAAATCGCGGCGCAGTTCGACTACATGCCCGAGCGCTACTTCCGGGCGTTCTCCGCCGAGGACATCACCAATCACCTCCGGCTTTTCCACCAATTTTTCGAGCGGCTCGCTGGGGCGCATTCCGAAATTGCCCTCGCACCGGTCATCGAATGGAAGCACCGTCCGCAACTCGGTCACAGCGAGGTGTGGTTGTGCGGCTGGGATCGCGAGCGTTTCCTCGAACGGGTCGCCGGGGCCTTCGTCGCCGCTCGGATCAACATCCTCAGCGCCGACATTTTCACCCGCGGAGACAACCTCGCGCTCGACGTGTTCCGGGTCGCCGATTCGACCCACACGCCCGTCGACGACCCGCGCGACATCACGCGCTTCGAGTCGGCGCTGCACCAGTCGCTCGACCAGCCCGACTACGATTTCACGCCGCTTTTCGCCAAACCGTCCTCTCTGAAAAGCTACCGCGTCTCGCACGAGGTCGATCGGCCCGCCCGCGTCGTGATCGACAATCTCTCGCACCCGATTTTCACGATTATCGAGATCCAATCCCCCGACCGGCTTGGGCTCCTGTATTCCCTGCTTCGCGCCTTCGGTCAGGAGGGTGTGTCCATCGGGCTGTCCCGGGTCACGACCGAGATGGAAATCGCGCTCGACACGTTCTACGTGCTCGGTCGCGACGGAACCCGCCTCGAAGACCGCAACGCGCTCGCCCGACTGGAGAAACGACTCATCGCCGCCGCCGACGACGGCGTCGGGTGAAACAGGCATCCCGCCCGGGCCTTGCGCGACTGGGTCGGCGCGAGAGAATCCGGACGATGTGAGCTGCCGATGGATCGTGCGACCATTCCGCTCGGCGACCGCCGGGCAGGCTGCCCGGGGTGTGATTGAAAGTGCGTTCAAGGCTGAGCCCAAAGTTGCGAGTGAGATTGGGATCAACGAGCCAGCCCGCGTCGAGCCGCGAGTAAACCCTCCCTCGGGTGGCCACGATACCACCCGCACGGAGAAGCAAATCTCCGGCTAACCTCGGTGTTGGCGGCGGAGCGCCCCAACCAATCCATTACCTGTAAAATGTGACGGGCGTCACATTTTACAGGTAATGGATTGGTGGCGAGGTCCTCGGAAGAGCCCGTGCCTTACCGCTGGCGAGCCGGAGCTTGCCCGTCGGAAGGCTGCGGATCCGGGGGTCCCCGGACGGGGAGTGGCGAGCGAACGAACGAATGAATGAACGATTCCGCTCCCGATAAAACGTAACGGCCGTTACGTTTTATCGGGCGACTCCGCGGGAATTTGGGGGGGCGTCTGGATGAGGCGGGAGGTCCGATGCTGCCAGGCCTTGGGCCGTGGCGATCTTCCACGGACTCGTCGTCAGCCTCCTAGCGTCCCCTCGGTCAGACGTTCGTGGCGTTCACGAGATTCTTCTTCCGATCAGGACGCACTTTCGATCACACCCGGATGCCCGCCGAGACTGGCTGGAAGCCTGATTTCCCCCTGAAGCTGTGCTAGCTTGCGCCTCTTCGTGCCGACCATCACCCGCCACTTTCCCACGCTCTTCGTCCGCCAGTTTCTGCGGGGCATTCGTCGGCATCCCGTGCTCTTCGCGCTGAATATCGCCAGCATCGCGCTCGGCGTGGCCGTCTTTCTCGCCATTCAAATCGCCAACCGCAGCGCGAACCAGAGCTTCCGCGCCGGGATCGAGATGGTCGCGGGTCGCGCCAACCTCGAAGTGCGTGGTCGCATCGACGACGCGCTCCTGCCCGCCATCGCGGGAGTCCCCGGCGTGCGCGCCGCGTCGCCGTTGCTCGAAGGCATCGTCACGCTGCCCGACCAGCCCGGCGAATACCTCCGCGTTCTCGGCCTCGATCCCTTCCGCGGAGAACAACTCCGCACCTTCGAACTCCTCGGTGCCAACCAATCGAACTTCGACGTCGAAGCCTGGCTCCGCGAACCGGACGCCATTGCCGTTTCCACCGCCTTCGCGGCGACGCTCGGCCACGACGGCCCCGTCGAAGTCCTCACCGATCGCGGCACCCGCACGCTCGCCCCGGCCTTCGTTATGGACCCAGAAGACGCCGCCGCCAGCCTCGATCCGCGGATGGTCGCGATGGACATCGGCTGGGCGCAGGAATTGTTCGCCCGCCCCGGCGAACTCTCCGCCGTCCTGCTTGTCGTCGACCGCAACCGGATCGAAGGCGCCACCGCCGCCCTGCGCCGCATTGTCCCCGGCGACGTCACCGTGGCCCCGCCCGCCCGCCGCGGCGACCAGGTCGAATCCATGCTCGGCGCGTTTCAGCTGAATCTCAGCGCGTTGAGCCTCGTGTCGTTGCTCGTCGGAATGTTTCTCATCTACAACACGATCTCCGCGTCGGTCGTCCGCCGCCGCGCCGAGATCGGGACGCTGCGCGCACTCGGCGCGAGCCGCGCGGAGGTGCGCTTGCTCTTCCTCGCGGAGGCCGGGGTGGCCGGGAGCGTCGGCAGCGTCCTGGGAGTCCTCGCGTCCCTCCCGATCGCGCAGGTCCTCACCGCCCCGGTCGCGAAGACGATCAGCTCGCTCTACGTCGTTCTCAGCATCGAGCGGCTCTACCTCTCGCCGCCGCAGATCGGGGCCGCCCTCGCCGCCGGCCTTGGAGCCGCGCTCCTCGCCGCGTGGATTCCCGCCTCGGAGGCCGCGCGCTGTGATCCGGCTTCGGTTCTCCGACCCGGCAGCGCCGCCGAACGCTTCCGCCGCGTGCCGCTCACCTGGCTCGTCGTCGGGACCGTCAGTCTCGTTGGAGCCTTGGCCGCGGGCGTCGCCGCGCTGATTTTTCGAATCGCGCCGCTCGGCTTCATCAGCGCGTTCCTCGTGCTCGCCGGGTTCTCGCTCGTCACGCCCATCGTCATCACCGCCGCCGCCGCGTTACTCCGCCGCGCCCCGCGTTTTCTCCGGCTCGCCGCGCAGAATCTCGCGCGATTCAATCATCGCAACGCCATCACCATCGCCGCGCTCGCCGCCGCCATCGCGATGACCGTCGGCGTGTCTGTCATGATTCATTCCTTCCGCGGAAGCGTCGACCGTTGGATCGGCGAAACCCTCGTCGCGGACCTCTTCATCGGCTCCGCCGGGAACGAGATCGCCGGGGTCCAATCGAGCCTGCCGCCCACCTCCCTGGCCTGGACGCGCGCCGACCCCGCCGTCACGAACGTCGCCACCTTCAGCGAAGTCCCGATCGACTTCCGCGACGAGCGAACCGCATTGGCGGTCGTCTCGAGTTCCCCCGAAGCCGGCACCGCCTACCTCGCGCCGGATCACGTCGCCATATCCGAGCCCTTCGCCAACCGTTTCGACGTCCGCGCGGGCGACACCCTCGAGCTCGGAACGCCCGCCGGACCCGCCGCCTTCCGGGTCGCCGAGATCTACCGGGATTACGCCCGTACGACCGGCATCATCCGGATCTCGCGGGAAAATTACGAACGCCATTGGCCCGCCACCGGAGCCCAATCGCTCGCCATCTCGCTGACCCCTGGCACCGATCCCGCGGCGTTTGGCGAAACGTTCCGCGCGCATTTTGCAAGCGAGGGACGGTTCTCCATTTATTCGAATCAGGCGCTTCGCCAACGCATCTTCGAGATCTTCAACCAAACGTTCGCCGTCACCCTCGTCCTTCGCACGATTGCTATCGGAGTCGCCGCCGCCGGCGTCCTTCTCGCACTTCTCATTCTGGCCGCCGAGCGCGAACGCGAGATCGGCACCCTGCGCGCCATCGGCGCGTCGCGCTTGCAGGTCGTTGGTCTGTTCCTGCGCGAAGCCAGCCTCATCGGTGCCATCGCCAGTGGGATCGGCGTCGCGTCCGGGGCGTGCCTCGCGGTGGTGCTCACGTTCGTCGTCAACAGAGCCTACTTCGGCTGGACGATCGACCTCGCGTATCCACTCGGGTTCCTGGTCGCCACGCCGCTCTGGATCATCCCGGTCGCCGTCGTCGCCGCGATCCTCCCCGCGTGGCGGGCCTCCGGGATCTCACCGGCCGCGGCGCTCCGCTTCGAGTGAGCGAGCCGGGATTGACTTCCCGCCGAAACCGGGCATGATTTCCGCTCTTCAAACGCGGGTGTAGTTCAATGGTAGAACGGCAGTCTTCCAAACTGCACACGAGGGTTCGATTCCCTTCACCCGCTCCCCTCATTCGCCAATGAGCTCCGGAGGGCTGTGGGCAAGTTTGCCAGCTTCCTCGATGGCGATGGCAACGTCGGCACCGACGGTGCGGAACTCTGGAATGTAAATCCTGTCCACTCCGAGATTGCGGGTCAGGCCGGATGGAGGAGAGCAGGGAACGATGGGTGAAACTCGCATTCCGAGCGAATTGGCGGGCGATGCCGGGTGGACTTCGACGCTCGGTTCGCAGGCGGCGGCTATCGCCAGCGTGCGGGGAGCGCCGCCTCCAACGTGACGAGCTGGGGTTGGCCTTGGGCATTCTTTTTCTGGAGTCTTGGCTCGTCCGTCGTCGATTTGGCATCGACTTTCAGGAGATTTTTTGACTGGTGATTGGCTCGATGCCGCTGGGACGTAATTTTTCGCTGAATCCGAACATCCGGATCATTGCGGGTGTTCGTTTGGCTGACTAAACGGGGCGACGATGATGCTGATGCGGGTGCGGGAGATGGTGGGGCGGTTGAGTCCGGTGCAGGTGGTGACGATGGGCTACGCGTTTTACGCGGTCTGCATCGCCGGGCTGCTTTGCATTCCGTTCATGTGGGCGGGGGAGCGGGTGGGGGTCTTGGACAATTTGTTCATGGCGGTGTCGGCGGTGAGCACGACGGGGTTGGTGACGGTGAATACGCCGGACGCCTATGGGTTCTGGGGGGAGCTGGTGCTGCTGGTGGGGATTCAGGTCGGGGGGCTGGGTTACATGACCTTTGGGTCGTTCATGATCATGGCGACTCGGCGGGCGATGGATGAATCGCGGGTGCGGATCGGGCGGGTGGTCTTCGCGATGCCGGATGATTTCGACACGGGGGATTTCATTCGTCAGGCGGTGGCGTTTACGCTGGGGCTGGAGGTGTTGGGGGCGCTGGGGCTGTGGGTGGCGTTTTCGCAGGCGGGGGTGGAGTCGCCGCTTTGGCCGGCGATCTTTCACTCGGTGTCGGCGTTCTGCACGGCGGGGTTCAGCGTTTTTCCGGATAGTTTGGAGGGATTCCGGGGGGACGTGGCGGTGAACGCGATCGTGTCGATTCTGAGTCTGGCCGGGGCGTGTGGGTTCATCGTGAGCAGTGATTTGTGGCTGAAGTTGCGGCGGGGTCGGCGGATGACTTTGACGACGCGGATCATTCTGACGGCGACGGGGGGCGGATTGGTGCTCGGGGCGGTGGTCATTTTTTTCGATCCGCTGATGCGGGAATTACCGCTCGGTGAGCGGGGGATGGCGTCGTTTTTTCAGTCGATGTCGGCTTTGACGACGGTGGGGTTCAACTCGGTGCCGATCGGGAATCTGGCGGGGGCGGCGATTCTGATGACGGTGATTCTCATGATCCTGGGGGCTTCGCCGAGTGGAACGGGTGGCGGGTTGAAGAGCACGACGTGGTCGGCGGGGTTGGCGGCGACCTGGAGTGCGGTGCGGGGGCGGAAGGAGATTACGTTCTTCGGGAGTCGGCTCCCGACGCATCGGCTGCAGGCGGCGTTTGCGGCGATGACGATGTATCTGCTCGTTTTCGCGGGCGGGGCGATCGCGATGTTGCTGGTGGACACTCAACACACGTTTGAGAACGTGGTGTTCGAGGTGGGATCGGCGCTGGGGACGGTGGGGCTCAGTCGGGGGATTACGGGGGATTTGTCGGCGGCGGGGAAGTGCGTGCTGATCACGCTGATGTTCGTGGGGCGGGTGGGGGTGGTGTCACTGGGGTTGGCGGCGATGGGACGGGCGGGGGCTCCGGGCGCGGAGGTGGGTCCGGAGGAGGATTTGGTGGTGTGATTTTTCAGCTCTTTTCGAGTTGAGCGTGGCCGGCGGACCATTTGCCTCGGACGACGGTGCGGTGGATTTGGTAGCCGTGGGCTTTGAGCGCGGTGGTGACTTCTTCGAGTTGGTCTCGGAGGACTCCGGAGAAGATGAGGTGGCCGTGGGGCTTGGCGGCGGCTCGGAGCGTGGGGATGACGCGGATGAGGAGTTCGCTGAAGAGGTTCGCCAGGACGAGGTCGTGTTGGGTTTTTGGGTTCCAGGTGGTGACGTCGGCTCGAGTGACTTTGATTTTGGTGATTGCGTTGAGTTGGGCGTTCTCCTTGGTGATCCGGACGCAGGCGGGGTCGTTGTCGAAGGCTTCGACGGAGGTGGCTCCGAGGGCGCGGGCGGCGAGGGCGAGGATGCCGGAGCCGGTGCCGGCGTCGAGGGCGGTCCAGTTGGGCGGGAGATCGGCGGTGAGGTCGGCGAGCATGCGCAGGCAACTGGCGGTGGTGGCGTGGTCGCCGGTGCCGAAGGCCATGCCGGCGGGGACGTGGATGCCGGGTTTCTTCCGCGGTCCCGGGGGGGCGGTCTGCCACTCGGCGAAGCTGGCGGCGTCGGGGTAGACGGTGAGGCGCCCGCGGATCTGGAGGGGAGCGCGGGGGGTGACGGGGTCGCCGGTCCAGAGGGGGGCCTTGGCGACTTTGCCGCCGAATTCGGAGACCAGCTTGGCGGCGGTTATTTCTTCGACGAAGGCTTCGATGCGGACGGTTTTGCCGTTGGGCCAGGTGGTGAACGCGACGCGGTCGGGGCCGAGGAAGCTGAGGCGTTCGGCCCAGGAGTCTTCCCATTTGGCGGTGGTGAGGCGGGTCCAGCGGTGCATGGGTGAGGAAAGTTGAGGGTTGAGAGTTGAAAGTTGAGAGGCAGAATGCGGCCTGATGGCCGTTGTGAAAGAAAGGAAAAATGGGGCGAAGTTGATCGTGGCTTCGAGCGAGGCGAGTGCGGATATGCTCTACGCGACGGGGTTTTCGGTGCCGGATCCGTTTGCGTTTGTCGAGGTGGGGGGGCGGTCGGCGGCTTTGTTGAGCGATCTCGAGGTGGATCGGGGTCGGCGGGAGGCGCGGGTGGACGAGGTGGTGAGCTACAGCGACGTGGCGGAGCGGGTGAAGGCGGCGCGGCGGGGGCGGAAGGAGCCTTCGTTTGCGGAGGTGGTGGCGGCGTTTCTGCGCGAGCGCGGGGTGAAACGGGCGAAGGTGCCGGGGGATTTTCCTTTGGGGATGGCGGTGGGCTTGGGGAAGCTGGGGGTGGCGGTGACTCCGGTGGCGGGGCATTTCTGGCCGGATCGGGAGACGAAGACGGCGGGGGAACTGAAACTCATTTCGGCGGCGCTGCGGGTGACGGAGATTGGGCTGCAAGCGGGCGTGGATGTGCTGCGGGCGGCGAAAATTCGGAAGAGGGATGGGGTGCTGGTGCGGGGGAAGGTGGAGCTGACGGCGGAGGCGGTGCGGGGGGTGATCGAGTCGGCGATGCTGGCGGCGGGCGGGATCGGGGGGAATCACACGATCGTGGCGGGCGGCGAGCAGGCTTGCGATCCGCACGAGCGGGGGCGGGGACCGCTGCGGGGGAACGAGTTGATCATTCTGGACGTGTTTCCGAGGGTGACGGCGACGGGATTTTTCGGGGACATGACGCGGACGGTGGTGCGGGGGCGGGCGTCGGAGGCGCAGCGGGAGATGTGGGAGGTGTGTCTGGCGGGTCAGCGGTGGGCGCTGAAGACGATCGCTCCGGGTGTCGCGGGGGGTGAGTTGCAGGACGCGGTGCGGGATTTTTTCGAGGAGGAGGGATTTCCGACGGAGCAGCGGGACGGGCGGTGGACGGGGTTTTTCCACGGGCTCGGGCACGGGCTGGGGTTGGAGATTCACGAGGAGCCGCGGATCTCGAAAACGACGTTTCGGGCGGGGCAGGTGATGACGGTGGAGCCGGGGATCTACGTGCCGGGGATTGGGGGCGTGCGGCACGAGGATGTGGTGGTGGTGACGGAAGCTGGGAACCGGGTGTTGAGTCGGTTTCCGAAGAATTTGGAGATTTGATGGTTTCGCGCGAAGAACGCGGAGAACGCCAAGGGGTGGATGAGGTGATGATCGCGTGGTGTGGGGGGGATTCGGGGTTTGGTGATCTGGTCGCTTGGCGGGCGGTGGGGAGTGTCAGCCAGAGATGCTTCGCTTCGCTCAGCATGACAGGTGGTGCGTGGGGGGCGGTTCGGGTGGGATGGTGATCGAGTGGCGGGGGGTGACTTTGGGGTTTGGGGGGCGGGTTGTGCTTCGGGATTTTTCGCTCGCGGTGGCGGAGGGGGAGCGGGTGGTGATTCGAGGGGCTTCGGGGGTGGGGAAATCGACTTTGTTTCGGGTGTTGCTCGGGTTCGAAGCGGTGGACGCGGGGGCGGTGTTTTTTCGGGGGCGCGCGGTGGATACGGATTCCGTGTGGGCGGTGAGGCGGGAGGTGGCTTACGTGCCGCAGGCGGTGGCGCTCGGAGCGGGGACGGTGCGGGCGGCGATCGAGTCGGTGTTGGGGTGTCGGGCGAATCGGGGGCGGGACTTCGATGATCGGGTTATCGAGGATTTGGGGCTGGCTCGGGCGGTGCTTGGACAGGATATAGCGGGGTTGTCGGGTGGGGAGCGTCAGCGGGTGGGGCTGGCGATTGCCTTGACGTTGGGGCGGAAGGTTTTTTTGCTGGATGAGCCGACGGCGGCTTTGGATGTGGAATCGAGACGGGCAGTGGTGGGGCGCTTCGCGAAATTGCCGGCGGATTGCGCCGTGGTGGTGATCTCGCACGATGAGGCTTGGGATCCGGGGGCAAGGGTGGTTTCGATGCCGCTGGGAGAGGGGCGCGGCTCGAACGTCGGGGGGAGGGAGTGAAGCTTCGCTTTTGGGAACGAGGCTCCGACCTGGAAGGTCGAAGCGGCGGGCTGGAAGCCCGCGCTCCCCGGACTCGTTGCGAGGTCGGAGGACTCGCGTGATGGGCGGGGCTCCGGATCTGGGGTGGTGGCAGATGGCGGCGGCGGTGGCGCTGGTGGCTTTGCCGCTGGGCGTGTCGTGGATGTGGCGGCTTGGACTGATGCGGGACATCGGGATTGCGGGGGGGCGGATGGTGGCGCAGTTGGTGTTGGCGGGGATCTACCTGCAGTTTTTGTTCGATCTGAATTCCGGGTGGCTGAATCTGGCCTGGTTGCTGGTGATGATCACGGCGGCGGCGGCGAGCGCTTGTCGGAACAGCGACCTGCGGTGGCGGCGGATGCTGGGGCCGGTCGGCGGGGCGACGGCGATCTCGGCGCTGGCGGTGGTGTTGTATTTCAACGGCGTGATCGTGCGGATCGACCGGCTGCTGGACGCTCGGTATCTGGTGGTGATCAGCGGGATGCTGCTGGGCAATACGATGTCGGGGAACATCGTGGCGCTGACGCATTTTTTCGAGACGGCTCGGGGTCGCGGGGCGGCGGAATACGAGTATCGGCTGGCGAACGGGGCGACGCGGGAGGAGGCGCTGCGACCGGTTTACCGGGAATCGGCGCGGCGGGCGTTGCGGCCGATGATTGCAACGATGATGACGATCGGGATCGTGTCGCTGCCGGGGATGATGACGGGGCAAATGTTGGCGGGGGCTTCGCCGATGGGGGCGATCAAGTATCAGATCGTGATCATGTTCGCGATCCTGGCGGTGATGGCGCTGGGGGTCGTGCTGACGTTGCGGTTCGCGGCGGTGGCGGGGTTCGATGGGTGGGGGCGGGTGCGGCGGGAGGTTTTTGCCGAGCGGGCGGTTTAGTCGACCACGACCAGGGTGCCGATGGGGGTGGCGTTGTAGAACTCCTTGGCGTCTCTTAGAGGCATGCGGATGCAGCCGTGGCTGGCGGCGTAGCCCGGGAGTTCGCCGGCGTGGAGGCCGAAATCACCGCACGAGAAGCGCATGAAATACGGCATCTTCGCGTCGAAGAGGGTCGAGGTGTGGTCGCGGTGTTTGCTGGTGACGAGGTAGGTGCCGGGTTCGGTGGGGGTGGATTCCTTGCCGGAGGAAATTTTCGAGAAGAGGATGATCTTTTCGCCCTTCCAGAGGACGACTCGCTGGTCGCCGAGGCTGACGTGGATGCGGTATTGGGCGACGTCGGAGTCGGGGGTAATGCCCATGAGGATTTGCATGATCCCGATGTGGCCGGCGCGGGCGGCGAGGTAGAGGGCGGAGGTCTTGGAGCGGTCGGTGAGGCGGCCTTTGCTGGCGCCTTGCTCAAGGAGGGTGCGGACGGCGGGTTCGTTGCCGATGGTGGCGGCGAACATGAGGGGCGTGAAGCCGGGTTCGGTGCGGAGGTAGTAGTGGAGGTCGGTGCCGGCGTAGTATTGCGTGAAGTCGCTCGGGCCGGGCTTGGGGAAGGGCTGATTCGGGTCGACGTCGGCGGCGAGGAGGCGGGCGAGCCAGGTGGCGTCTTCGGCGGCGATGGCGGAGAAGATTTCGAGCGGCTCCGGGCGGGGGGGTGGCGCGGGGGCGGGAGCTGGCGCGTGATTGGTGATGGGTGATTGGTGATGGGTGGGGGGCGGCGTCGTGGGGGCCGCTGGTTGTTCGTTTGCTTTTTGGGCTCGGAGGAGGGCGAGTGAGTCCGCGACGGGGTCGGAGGTCTGGGCGGTGGCGGGCGGGGCGGCGGTGATGGCAATAAGCGCGAGGGTTGGGAGCCACCGGGTTGCTTTCACTTCGGCGGAGACTATGGCGAAATTTGTGGCGGTCGCAACCTCGGCTCCTCGGGGCACTTGGTTATTCTCGAGCTGGCGGTTGGGCGACTTGGCGGGACCAGCGGAGGCCGTGGGGGTAGGGTTTCCAGCCGACGTTCCAGTCGTAGGCTTCGAGCGGGGCGAACCGGCTTTTGTAATCGTACGGGGACGGGACGGTGTAGGAGTAGCCGAGGTAATAGTGGTGCTTGCCGAGGGTGGCGGCGGTCTCGAGTTCGTGCAGGATCGTGAGGATACCGAGGCTGCGGGCGGAAAATTCCGGGTCGAACATGCCGTAGACGCTGGAGGCGGAATCGCCGCCGATGTCGAGGAAACTCGCGGCGATGAGGCGGCCTTCGGCGCGCACTTCGATCGCTCGGGTGTCGGTGGGAATGGCGGCCGGGTGCGGATCGACGAAATCGTGGAGGGAATCGGGGACGTTGTCGTGAAACCGGGTTTTGTGGCGCTCGAAGAGGTCGTGGAATTCGGGGGTGAGGACGGCTGGGACGACGCGGACTTCGAGGTCGGCGTTGCGGCGCTGGACGCGGCGTTGGCTTTTGCTGGGAGCGAAGTCGGCGACGGGGATGCGGAGCGGGAGGATGCCGCAGACTTGATCGTCCTGAAGCGAGAAATTGCAGCGGAAGAAGCGCGCGCCGAAGTGCCGCCAGCCGACGACGAGCTTGGCGTCGAGGGCTTCGGGGGTGACGTGCGCGGTGTCGGCGCTTTCGAAGATCGGGGCGAGGAACCCGGTGGCGGGAAAACTTTCGAAGGGACTGGGGGTGGGCAGGCTGATGGTGGGTGCTACGTGGGACCGGCCTCCAGGAGGTCGCGGAATGCGGGTTCGTCGAGGATGGTGAGGCCGAACTTCTCGGCTTTCTCGAGCTTGCTGCCGGCTTCGGTGCCGGCCACGACGTAATCGGTTTTCTTGCTCACGCTGGACGTGACTTTTCCGCCCTGGGCACGAATGAGTTCGCCGGCTTCGTCGCGGGGGATGCTGAGCGCGCCGGTGAGGACCCAGGTGGTGCCGGTGAAGCGGCCTTCGGATCGCTTGGGCTGGGTGGCGTCGCCGAAGTGAAGGCCGCGGTCGCGGAGGGCGGCGAGGAGTTTTTCCACCTCGGGGGTGCGGAACCAATCGTGGACGCTTTTGGCCATGACGGTGCCGATGTCGTTGACGCGTTCGAGGTCCGCCTGGGTGGCGGCGGCGAGCGCGTCGAGGGTGCCAAATTCTTCGGCGAGGTTGCGGGCGGCGGTGGCTCCGACGTGGAGGATGCCGAGGCCGAAGAGGAGTCGCCAGAGGGGCTGCTGCTTGCTGGCTTCGAGGCCGGCGAGGAGGTTGGTCGCGCTCTTCTCGCCGGTGCGTTCGAGGGCGACGAGGGGATCGAGCTGGAGGTCGTAGAGGCTGGCGATGCCGGTGACGAGGTCGGCTTCGACGAGTTGGGTGACCATGGCTTCGCCGAGGCCCTCGATGTCCATCGCGCCGCGGCTGGCGAAGTGCTCGAGGCGGCGGCGGAGCTGGGCGGCGCAGGCGGGATTCACGCAGCGGACGGCGACCTGGCCGGGCTCACGGAGGGCGGGTTGGCCGCAGGCGGGGCAGTCGACGGGCATGAAGAACGGTTGCTCGTCGCCGGTGCGGAGTTCTTTGCGGACGGCGACGACGGCGGGGATGACCTCGCCGGCCTTTTCGATGGTGACGGTGTCGCCGACGCGGATGTCCTTGCGGTGGATTTCCTCTTCGTTGTGGAGGGTGGCGCGGCTGACGCGGCTGCCGCTCACGGTCACGGGGTCGAGCTCGGCGACGGGGGTGAGGACGCCGGTGCGACCGACCTGGATGGTGATGGCGAGGAGCTTCGTGTCGGCGCGCTCGGGTTCGTATTTGTAGGCCATGGCCCAGCGGGGGGCCTTGGAGGTGGAGCCGAGGGTGCGCTGGTGGGCGGTGCGGTCGGCTTTGATGACGGCGCCGTCGGTTTCGAACGCGAAGTCGTGGCGGATGGTGCCGAGTGCGCGGATGGCGGCGAGGGTGGCGTCGACGGATTCGGCGCGGCGCAGCCAACCGGCGAGCGGGAGGCCCCAGGCGGCGAGTTGGTCGAGGAGTTCGCTCTGGGTGGCGGGGCGGTCGCGGCCTTCGCAGGCTCCGAGGGAGTAGGTGACGGCGGAGAGGCCGCGGCTGGCGGTGACGCGGACGTCGAGTTGCTTGAGGGAACCGGCCGCGGCGTTGCGGGGGTTCGCGAAGGGTGGGAGGCCTTCGGCGTCGCGGGCTTCGTTGAGGGCGGCGAAGGTGGCTTTTGGGAGGTAGATCTCGCCGCGGACTTCGAGCTTTTCCGGATGATCGGTGCCGCTGAGTTGGGCGGGAATCGCTTCGATGGTGGCGATGTTTTTCGTCACGTCGTCGCCCTTCGTGCCGTCGCCGCGCGTGGTCGCGCGGGTGAGGTGACCGTTTTCGTAGAGCAGCGAGATGGCGACTCCGTCGATCTTGGGTTCGATGGTGAGCGGGATGTGCTCGTCGTGGAGGAGGCGCTGGGCGCGACGGATGAACTCGCCGACTTCGGCCTCGGAGTAGGTGTTGTCGAGGCTCCGCATCGGCACGAGGTGCTCGACGGTGGTGAAGGCGTCCTGGACGTCGTTGCCGACTTGCTGGGTCGGAGATTCGGAGCTGGCGAACTCGGGGTGTGCGGCCTCGAGGTCGGCGAGCTCGCGGTAGAGCGCGTCGTATTCGCGGTCGCCGATCTCGGGCGTGGCCTGCTCGTAGTAGAGCTGGTTATGCCGCTGGATCTGCGCTCGGAGTTCCGAGAGGCGCTGGCGGGTGCTGTCTTTTTTTGAACTGGCCATGAGCAATGAGTGCGAGGATCACGCCGAGGAGTGCGCCGATCGCGTCGGCGATGAGGTCGCCGACGTCGCCGCCGCTGCGCCCGGGCGTGGAGAGTTGGTGGGTTTCGTCGAGAACTCCGAACGCGACGAGAGCGGCGAACGAAATGAGAGCGATGCGCAGGGTCGGCCAGGCGGTGCCGGTGCGGAGCGCGAGAACGAGCAGGCCGGCACCGGTGGCGAAGATCAGGCAATGGACGATTTTGTCGGCGTGTGGGAGGCCGGTCCGGGGGAATTCGTTGCCGGGCATCGACGACAGCACGCAGACCGTGAGCGCCCACGCGAGGAGGAGCGCCCACCAGAGTCGGGGGTTGCGCAGCGTGGATTGGATCATCGGAGAATTGGCACGGTGGGTGCTGAATAAGAAGTTGTATTCAGGAAGCAGTCCGGTTGGGAGGGGGAGTTCCGAAGGTTTGGGGGAGTCTTGGGAACGTGGGACCAACCGGATTTGCACCCTGGGTTCGCCGGGATCGATTCGCGATCCGAGTCAGGGGGCGGGCTGAATGAGTTCCACTTCGTAGCCGTCGGGCGCGTCGATGAAGGCGATGATCGAACCGCTCGAAGTCTTCGTCGGGCCGTCGCTGAGCGGGAAGCCGAGTTTCTCCGCGTGGGCGGCGAAAGCGTCCATGTCTTCGACTTCGAAGGCGAGGTGCGTGAGGTCGGGGCCGACCTGGACGGGACCGCTTTCGTCGAACTTGCAGATTTCGATTTCTTCCTCACTGCCCGGGGCTTTGAAGAAGACGAGTTCCGACCCGCGCCCGCTGGTCGAGCGGCGGGTCTGCTCAAGACCCAGGACGTCGCGGTAGAAGGCGATGTTGAGATCGAGGTCGGTGACGCGGTAGCGGGTGTGCAGGAGCTTTTTGACCATGGCTTCTCTTAAATTAGAAATGCGGAATGCGAAATTAGAAATGGGCGCGGGATCAGGGTGTGATTGAAAGTGCGTCCAAGGCTGAGCCCAAAGGTGCGAGTGAGATTGGGATCAACGAGCCAGCCCGCGTCGAGCCGCGAGTAAAGCCACCCTTGGGTGGCCATGATACCACCCGCGCGGAAAAGCAAATCTCCGGCTACCCTCGGAGTTGGCGGCAGAGCGCCCCACCAATCCATTACCTGGAAAATGTGACGGACGTCACATTTTCCAGGTAATGGATCTGTGGCGAGGTCCTCGGAAGAGCCCGGGCCTTACTGCTGGCGAACCGGAGCTTGCCCGTCGGAAAGCCGCGGATCCGGGGGTCCCCGGACGGGGAGTGGCGAGCGAGCGAGCGAATGAACGAATGAATCCGCTCCCGATAAAACGTAACGGCCGTTACGTTTTATCGGTCGACTCCGCGGGAATTGGGGGGGCGTCTGGATGAGGCGGGAGACCCGATGCTGCGAGGCCTTGGACCGTGGCGATCTCCCACGGACTCGTCGCCAGCTCCTGCCGTCCCCTCGGTCAGACGTTGTTGGCGTTCACGAGATTCTTCTTCCGATCAGGACGCGTTTTCGATCACAGCCGTTCGGATCGGGGGACGAGCTTTTGATCCCAGGTTTTCTCCGATCCCAGGTTTTCTCTCGCCCGCTCGCCGCCGCTATCGGACGCTCTGGAGCGATGGCTTGGCGACTTGATGAAAACGTCGTTCGCGGCGAGATCGACAATCGCGTGCGGGGCCGCGTCATCGGTCGGATCTGGCTGGCCGGGCTCGCCGCACCACTCGAGCTCGATCTGAGGGGCAACTGCGAGGCGGATCTCGCGGGCTGCCGACTTCAATTCGAAAATCCGTCGCCGGTCCCGATTTCGACCCGGCCGCCTACCTCGCCGATCCGCGGATCCGCCGGGGTTCTGACCGCGGGGCGAAAGGTTCGCGTCTTCGACATCCCTTTCGACGAAGCTTACGCCTTGATCAAAGCGGGTGGACGGGTGCCCGCGCATCTGGCGAACTCGCTTCACCTCGAATGGTTCGGCGATCTGTGCGGCTGGGTTGTGATCGAGAGCGCCGATTACCGGATGAAAGTTTCCGAGCCCGTTTGGAGTTTCACGGTGGAGGAGCTTACCGAGCGGCAGCGGCTCCTCGACGACGCGCCGGATGATTTCGCTGTTCGGGTCGATTTGGAAAACGGCGCAGAAAATTGGGCTGAATACCGCTGCGAGCAGCTGTTCCGAGAATCCGACGTGATCGGGGAACGCTACGGGGAGCTGCTCGAAAAATACGCGGATCATCCTGATCGCGATCGGATCATTGCCCACGAGATGGGGTGGATGTGGCTCGAGGGATCGCTTGATGCGGACCAAGCCGCGAACGACGAAGGCTCCGTTCAGCCCGCATCGGTGAGTGAGGATGCCTGGGCTCCGGATCGTGACAACGACGCGCTGGACCCAGCCCGTGAAGGGATCGATTGGGTGCGTGATGCCGAGCGTGGGGTGCTCCATCCCATCGTCAAGCGGGCCAAGGATGCCTACCTTGCGCTCCTGGCGGAAACGCGTGCTCGAGAGCGAACGACGCAGCGTGACAACCCGGGTGCCCGGGAATTTCTCGGGTGCCTGGTGAATTTGAATGGCAAGCTGGCCGGAGCGTTGGGATCCAGCGTGCCCTCGCCAGCGGCGAGTGACCCCGGGTTGGTGACCGCTTTGCTGAAGCAGGCTATCGCGCTCCTGCACGACGCGATTTCGGTGAGTGATACCCTCGCGGGAAATCCAATCCTTCCGACGAAGCGTGTCGTCCACTACCGGGCGGAATTGTTTGCCATCCGTGAAGAGATCCTCGAGTTGGCGGAGCGCCTGAGGTCCGGCGAGTAGACCTCGATCACCTTTTGCTTGCGGATTGCTGGGAAGGATAGCGCCATCGCTCGATGGCTCGGCTTTTTGTCCGGAAAATCGAAGACGCGTCGTTGGAGAATAGCGTGGCTTGGCGGCGAGGCTCGGAGCTTCGGTCGAGGAGGCCCATCGGCGGTGACTTCGAGCGGAGTGGGGCGAAGGTCTTCGACCCGTTTGGCGTCGGTTGACGCGTCCGGTTTCTTCGCTCCGCGAGGTGGGGCTTGCGCCGGGGCGCGGGACGGGAGAGGTTCGCCGTCCCCGCAATGAACCGCCTCTTTCGATTTGTCGTTCGTCTCGTTTTTTTGGCGTTGGTGCTGGGCGTCCTGGTGGTGCTTGGTGCCGAGGTCACGGTGAATCTCGCGGCGCGTGGACGGAATTTTTCCGACGTCGACGACGTGCCGCACCGGCGGGCGGCGCTCGTTCCAGGAACGGCGAAATTCGTGCCGGGTGGGAACGAGAATCTGCATTATCGCTACCGGATCGAGGCGGCGGCGAAGCTCTTCGCGGCTGGGAAGGTCGACTACGTCATCGTGAGTGGAAATGGGTTGGAGCCCGACTACGACGAGCCGTCGGCGATGCGGAGTGACCTCATCGAGCGCGGCGTGCCGGCGGGGCGCATCTACCGGGACGACGCGGGGTTGCGGACGCTGGACTCGGTCGTGCGGGCGGCGACGGTCTTCGACGCGCCGGACGTCGTGGTCGTCTCCCAGCCCGAGCACAACAAGCGCGCGATCTTCATCGGGCGGATGCGCGGCCAGGACGCGGTGGGTTTTTCGGCCAAGCCGGTCGGGTTCTCCGTCGATCCGAAGACGGCGATCCGCGAGCGGTTGGCGCGCGTGCTGGCGCTGCTCGACGTGACGGTGTTGAATCGGCAACCCGAGCGCGTCGGTGACAAAACGGTCTCGCTCGGCGAGTCGATGGACACCGGCGCGGCGGAAAAGAATTTATGAGTTCAACGGATACATCGCACCTGCGAGCGGAGGATCTCCGGCGGTCCTTCAAGATCGGGCGGAACAAAATCGACGTCTTGCGCGGGATCAGCCTGGAGGTCGCGGCGGGCGAATCGGTGTTCCTCTGCGGGGCGTCGGGCGCCGGGAAGACGACTCTGCTTTACACCCTGGCTGGGCTGGAGCGGCCGGAAGACGGGGAGGTTTTTCTCGAAGGTACGAGCCTCTACAAAATGAGCGGCGACAAGCTGTCGCGGCTGCGGAACGAGCGGATGGGCTTCGTCTTTCAATCCTACTTCCTGTTGCCGGAGCTGACCGCCATCGAGAACGTGCTCGTCCCGGCGATGATCGGGGGAGTCGAGCGGCACGACCGGGCGGCGGCTCTGCTCGAGCGCGTTGGGCTGGCCGATCGGATGGAGCATTTGCCCTCGGAGCTGAGTGGCGGCGAGCAGCAGCGGGTGGCCATCGCGCGGTCGCTGATCAACGATCCGAAGACGCTCTTCGCCGACGAGCCGACGGGCAATTTGGATTCGACGACGGGGGAATCGATCGTGGAGATCCTGCTCGGCGTGGTGCGCGAGGACCGGCGGACGCTGGTGGTCGTGACGCACGACCGGGAACTGGCCAAGCGCGGGGACCGGATTCTGATGATCGAGGACGGGCGGCTCGATGGCGGCGGGGACTGACGGGGCGGGGGTGTTTCCGGCGGATTCGTTGATCCGGCGGGTGAGCCGCGAGAACGCGGTGCTGCTGGGCGGGCCGGCGGCGGCGATCCTGCAGGTGGCGCACCCGATGATTGGCGCGGGCGTGGCGGCGCACAGCCGGTTTCGGGCGGACACGCTTGGGAGACTTCATCGGACGCTCGAGGCGGTTTACACCGTGGCCTTCGGCACGCGGTCCGAGGCCGAGCGATTGCGCGAGCACGTGGCGGCGGTGCATCGGCCCGTGCGGGGGGATCGACCGGTCGCGTACGACGCGACTGATCCCGACGCGCAGTTGTGGGTACTGGCGACCTTGATCGCGGTCGGGACGGAGATTTACGAGACACTCGTCGCGCCGCTGACCGTGGACGAGCGTGAGGCGCATTACCGGGACATGCGGATCTTCGGCGAATACTTCGGGTTGGCGGCGGATCACGGGCCGCGGAGCCGGGTGGAGTTCGACGCTTATTACGCCCAGACGCTGGCGGCGACGGCAATGGGATCGTTGGCGGTGAGCGCGGAGGTGGCGCGGGCGATCGTTGCGCCGGGTCGGCCGTGGTGGTTTGCAGCGGGGTCGTGGCCGACGCGGCAGTTGGTCGTCGAGACAATCCCGTCGCCCGTCCGGGAGCGGCTGGGTTTTCGTTCGACGGCGGTGGGGCGGATGGCTTTGCGGGCGGCGGTGGGTGGGCTGCGAGGAGTGATTCCGCAGTTGCCGGGGCGGGCGCGGTATTGTGCGCGGTATTGGGCGGAGCGGGAGGGGAAGTGACGCTTCGCGTTATAGTGGTGAAGCTGCGGCGGGACGCCGAAGCCAACACCCGGGACGGGTGGGCTCCCCCCAACGCGCTTTTGGTGAATCCGGAATTTGCGCTTGCTCGTTAGGTTTTTTGCACCGATTCTTTCGGACCGCTTTTTAGAGACCCCATCGTCCAGCGGTTAGGACACCGCCCTTTCACGGCGGTAACACGGGTTCGAATCCCGTTGGGGTCGCCACTTTGACTAGTGGCGATAGCGTTGCAAAATGGGTGTTTGACGAGGTTCGCCGTTTGGGGCGAAGGGATATCGTGCCTGGGAGTGATCGGCGATGACCCGGTTGATTTTGGCAGCAGAGTGGCAGCGGGCAGGTGACGGCAACGCCGAATAGTTCAGATCGATCACGGAGAAAAAGGGTCTCCACTCGGCGTTCCCCAATCCGATTCGAGTCAGTAACCCTGAAATATCTCATGGACGCCCCGCTCGTTCGTATTGGGGCCGGATCGCGCGCTTCATGCCCGCAGAGATCGTCGAGTATCTTCGGAAAAAGCGGCGCATTTCAGGACGTGATCGATGGGAATTAAGAGCCCGATCAATGCAACATCACTTGGATGGGTTACGACGACCGCATGACACGTGATCTCGATGAAATTCGGAAGGAGATGAAATATTTATCCCTAATGCCCCCACGCTATCCCCGATTGGGGTTTGAGCGTGACGAGAGGAGTCATCGACTGAGGAATTGGTCAAGATTCACGGTTACTTGATTCGCGCGTTTTGAAGCGGCGACGGTAGATTTCGGGCGGTGGCGGCACCGATCCGCATTGGGCCATCGACCATTCGATGATTCAGGAGCGACGATCCTCTCCGCCGGTCGGTATCGTCGAGCGGAGGCCTCGCTCTTTCTGCTCCCGAACGCTGTTGCCGGGGGTCCACGCTCCGTCGATGAGCACGGTTTTTGGTTTGCCCGGGATCCCACGCTCGTTGCGCATGAGCTGCTCGTCGACGAGATCGATGCTGGCGCTGCCGATCTGGTTCCAGTCGGCCTGGACCGTCGCGCTTTCAGTCGATCCCACCAAAGAGACGTAGCCCAGGTCGCCGGGAACGCGGAGGCCCGCTTGGGTCAGGGCTTGGCGACGGCCTTGCGGCCCGGCGACGATGATGGCGTCGAGCCGTTTTTTCTTCACCCAATCGGCGATGCTGGGTTGGTTCGGGAGGTCGTCGCGACGGACGACCGGACGGCACTTTCGGGGTTCGGCGAGGAGGATCGCCAAGCCGGCTTCCCACGCCTGGTCGCGCTGCCGCCCATCGTGGATCGACAGGTCGACCCCGATCCGCTCGTAGCCGAGGTTGCGGAGTTCCCGCCAGGCGACGGGGATCGAATGGTGAAAAAACGTCGCGCACCGGTGCAGGTGGGGCGCGGTGATCGAGAATCCCATGGCGGCCGACGCCAGGGAGTCCCAACCGAAGTCGGGTAACGGGGCGGGATCGGGCGACCACGCGAAGACCGCGCCGAGGACTCCACGCGAGCGGAGAATCTTGGTGAGACGCGGATCGCCTCGCGAACCAACCCACCCAATTCCAAAACAAGATCCCCACCATGAAATTCATCATTCCAGCATTGGTCGTGACGTCGGCCTTCCTCGCGTCCAGCGTCTCGGCAGCCACCGTCGGCTATTGGAGGTTCGAGGATGGTAATTTCCTCGGCGATTCCGCCGATTCAAACACTCTGACGAACAACACAGCCGTTACTTCCGTCACCTCCCCGTTCAGCGACCCGATCCCGCAGACTGGTGCGGCGAATGAAGACGCCGCGAGTTTCGGCAGTAGCAACTACTTGACCGCTGAGGACAACGCGGCCTTTACGAGCGGGACTCTTACTCTGGAGGGTTTTTTCAACACGACCACGGTGGGTTCGGGCACGAGAGTCATCGCTGGCCACTTTGGATCGAGCTCTCCTTTCGCTAATCAGCGGAGCTTCGCGGTTGCAACCAACGGCACTAGTTTTCGCTTGCTGTTGAGTTCGACCGGAGAGAATACGCGAAATTTCGACGCGTTCACCCTCGCGACGAACACGAATTACTATTTCGCGGCGGCCGTTGACCTGACGGACGCTGGCAGCAGCGCCATCACCCTTTATCTCCAAGACTTGACCGCGGACACGGCCCTGCAATCCGCGAGCTTTAGCAAGACGGCTGGCGTTTTATTGAAACGCTGGGTAGCTCGGTTTTCAACGCCGACGCCCCGTTTTCCATCGGATCGACGGCGCAAGGATCGGCCAACTTCAGCGGAATGATCGACGAGATTCGGCTTTCGAACGTGAAACTAGCGGAGGGTGATCTCCTCGTCACCGCCGTGCCGGAACCCACGACGGTCGCTCTGGCGATCATCGGTGGATTGGCGGCGATCATCTTCGTGCGCCGCCGCCACGTAGCCTAGTTCATCCGGCTCACCGGATCTGCGGAGAGGCGCGACGGTCCGTTCGGACTGTGTCGCGCCGCTCTTGGTCCCCCGGCTTCATGTTTGCTCGCTACTCTCTGCTTTTGCCGTGCGTTTTCGGGCTGACCGCGCCGGTTCTTTTGCCCGCAGCCACGTTGGCGGATTGGGAGTTCGAGGCCCAGCCGGGCTTCCTGGCGGACAGCTCGGGGGGTGGACGATCGTTGGCGATTGACGCGCCGACGGTGACTCCGCTTGTTGCAACGGTGAATTTAGGGCAGTCGGCGGAACTCTCGGGTGGTGGCTACGTGTCGACACCAGACGCGTCGGTGTGGACCGACGCGACGATGACGGTGGAGGTTTTGTTCAACGCGACGAACGCCGCGAATTCTTCCACCCAGGTGTTGGTCGGCCACTGGAATGGCGGGGCTGGCGAGAGATCGTGGGTGGTGGGTCTCAACGACGGGCGGGTGCGAATCTTGCGGAGCGCCGATGGAGTCTCGACGTCGACCAATCTCGACGTCCTGTCGGTGGCATCGGGGAAAGACTACTATCTGGGACTGATCGTTGACGGGCGGTCCGGGCGGGTGGTTCTCAAGAATCTCACGGACGGCACCCCGGAGGAGTCGGTCGTGATCGACGGGCTGGTGCCCGCGCTGAAGGATTCGACCGCTCCGTTGACCATTGGGTCGACGGCGCAGGCGACCTCGCCCTTCGCGGGCCGGATCGGCCGGGTGCTGATCCAGGATGAAGCGGTGGCGGGGTCGGATCTCCTCTTTCCATTCACCCATCCGGCCAATCCGAAAGCGAATGGTTACAGGGGATTGTGGTTCAATCTCGGCCAATACTCGACCTACGGGCCGAAGTATTCCGGCGGGCTGGCGACCTACACGGCCAAGCACCGGCCGATGGCGGTCTACGCCCCGGCGGTTGGGAAAACGTTCTTCACCTACGGGGGGACGACGCGGGCGGATGAGAATCACCTCCTCATCATGGCGGGGTGGTACGATCACGTCACCGGGCAGGTGCCGCGTCCGACGATCGTGATGGATAAGGATGGCGTGGACGATCCGCACGACAACGCGGCGATCCAGCTCGACCGGGAGGGCCACGTTTACGGCTTCGTTTCGGGACGGAACACGAGCCGCAACGGCGTCATCTTCCGGAGCTACGAACCCTACAGCATCGAATCGTTCGAGCGGATCTCGCCGGAGGGTGGCGCGGCGTTCACTTACCCGCAGATCTGGTATCTCCCGGGTTCGACGGCGGCGGGAGACGAGCAGTTTTTCTTCATGTTCACCCGCTACACCGGGGGGCGGGAACTGTATTTCCAGCGCGGGCCGGACGCGCAAAATTGGACTCCGGGGGTCGAATTGGCGGGGATGGGCGGGCATTATCAAGTGAGCGGGCACAGTGGCAATCGGGTCGGGACGGCGTTTAATCGACATCCGAACGGCAACGTGGACCGTCGCACCGACTTGTATTACACCGAGACCGACGACTTCGGCGCGAGCTGGCACACGGCGGATGGAACGGAGCTCCCGCTGCCGCTCGAGGATCCGGCGACGCCGGCGCGGGTGATCGATTACGCGGCCCAGGGGCGACTCGTTTACGTGAAGGACTTGGTCTTCGACGGCGCCGGGCGGCCGCACATTTTCTACCTCACGTCGGCGGATTATCGCCCGGGTCCGCCGGGCGAACCCCGGCTTCTGCACGTGACGTCCTGGACGGGAGCGCAATGGAGAACGTCGACTCTGCCGACGGCGGCGACGGCCAGCTCGACCGTGATCCACAACTACAACACCGGGAGTCTCGACCTCGCGGGAGGGGTCTGGACGGCGGTCATCCCCAGCGGAGCCGGCACCGCGCCGGTGGCCGGGGCCACGCAGGCGGAGATCGAACGGTTCTGGGGGCAGGGCGGCGAAATGGAGACGTGGGTTTCGGAAGACGAGGGGGAAACTTGGGCCAAGCGGAAGACGATCACGCGCGGCAGCCCGCGCAAGCCGGGCTACGCTCGTTCGCCGCAGGACGCGGCGGATCCATTCTTCGCTTTCTGGGCGGACGGGAATCCCGAGGTCCAGAGCGAGGTTCACCTTTTCTTCGGGAACCAGGACGGTTCGCAGTATTGGGAGCTGCCCTACGACATGACGACACCTTCGGCGGATCCCCGGCCACAAAAGAGCGGCTACACTCGTTGGGCCGAACGCTTCGCGACCCCGGACGCGGTCACCGCGGCGGCGGGTCTGGGGCGGGGGGAGAACCCGGACGGGGACGCCGCGAGTAACTCGATCGAATATTTCTTCGGGACCGATCCCCTCGACTCGGGCGACGCTCCCAGTGGAGACGTCGAGCTCAGACCCGCCTCCGGGCAGTCGCCGTTGCGGCTGACCTTCAAGTTGAATCCGGAGGCGACTGACATCGCGGTGACCATCCTGAAATCGAGCAATCTCGTCGATTGGGATCCCGCATCCTCATTGACCGAGACCAGCCGGACGTCGCTCGCGGATGGCCGGGTGCAAATCGAGTTTACTCAGTCACCCACGGCCACGACGGTCGGCGGACCGTTCTTCCGGCTGGAGGTCGGGGACTGAAATCGGCGCTCAGCCTCGGCTCCCGCCCATGAGGTCGGTTCAGGTCTGGGCGAAGAGAGTCCATTCCCACACACCGACGCGCATACCCTTCGGCGCTTCGATGATCGTTAAGCGGACCATTTGTGCCGGCTGGGCCGTCCAGGTGTCGTAGACGATGTGTCGATCCGTTTCGTTGGTGCTCTGGTCGCAAAGCAGGGTCCAGGAAACTCCGTCAAGACTGCCTTCGATGCGGTAGCGGTAGGGGCCAGGAACGATTCCGGACGCGTAGTCCAATCCTCGGTCCGCGAAGCAGATGCGCGAGGCGGTGAGATCCCAGTCGCGATCGAGATTGACCTCGATCCAGGGCAACTCATCGGTGGTCTCGGCTTCCCACCAGGTCCGGATTTCGTGGTCGAAGGCGAAGGACGGCTCGCGGCCGGGGGCGTAGCTCGAAGCGCACGAAAAGCGGTTCACGGAGACGGGCAACCAGCCCGTGCCGTTTCCCTCGGCGGGATGCGGGATGCTGCCGGGCGCGAGCTGGGGAGTCTCGGTCGGGCCGGCGACGAAGAGGTCGCCGTCGCCGTCGAATCCGGCCGGGTCCATTCCGATTCGGCGCTCGAAGGCGTGTTCGATCCGGACGAGCGTCGTGTAGAAACACCAGAGCGTGCCGTCCGGCCCTTCGACGATCGAATGGTGCGCCGCGCCGTTGACGAAATTTCCCCGCGGCGCGATGAGGATCGGGTTGCGCGTCTGATACCGCCACGGTCCGAGTGGAGTCTCGCCGATGTAGCATCCCACGGCGTAGTTCTTCCATTCCGTTCCGTTCGCGGAATATTGGAGATAATAGCGGCCCTCGTGCTTGGTCATCCAGGCTCCCTCGACGAAGGATTTCTCGATGTTTTCGTTGAATTCCCCGGCGCGTTCCCAGAGGTGCGCCGGGTCGAAGGCGAAGCAACTCTGCCGCGCCGAGGCGCAGTAAGCCGGGTTGTCGGCCCGGAGCGGCACCACGTAAATCCCGTCGGAGCCGAGGCCGCTGTAGCAATAGAGCGCGCCATCGTCGTCGACGAACAGAGCCGGATCGGCCCAGGTGGAGGGCTCGTCGTTTTCATCCCGGATCGGCCCGATGTCTTCCCAGGGTCCGAAGGGGTGGCGGGCGCGCCACATCCCCGATCCGCACGCGGTCAGCAACAGCCAGCGCTCACCCGCTGGATCGTGCCATTCGACAACGGTCGGCGCGTATCCGAGATCGAAGGGTTCGATGGAGCGAAACTCCCAGCGCACCATGTCATCCGAGTGCCAGAGCAGTCCGGCGGACGGAAAGAGGTACCACCGATCGTCAAAGCGGATGACGGTCGGGTCGGCCATTTCGCGGAAATCTACCCGCGCGGTTGGGTTCGTCCAGCCCCAGCCGGGATTGGCCCCTTTCCGCGACGTGGCGGACACTCTCCCGCGCTGGAAGTTCGGGAGCGGGAGCGGATTGCAATACGTGGCGGGCGGTTTCATCGTCGAAACCTAATTTATCGCGCTTTAAACTAAGGGAAGCGACAATTTTTTCGCGGCGGGTGCCAAAAGGGGGGGCAACTTTCCGTAACCAGCGGTTTGCTTAAGCGCCGGACGCTCCGCGCGAGTCGCGCCCGGTGCGGGCGGCGCGGGGAACGATCCCCGGCGGAAAGACCTGGTCCGCGTGGACGATGCTCAGCGGCACGCAGAACGACTCGCAGGCGGTATTTTTGGTGGCGATCTGGGCGGCCAGCAGGGTCACGGCTCGCGAACCGATCTCACGTTCTGGAAGGACTGCAGTGGGGATGCTGATGTCGTAATGATGCGCCGGCTCGTCGTGAACGGTGACGACGGCCAAGTCACGTGGGACGGAGAGTCCAAGGCGATCCGCCGTGGCGAGAATGGCCGCGGACTCGTGGTGGGTGTAGCAGACCACGCCGGTGGGGTGGTCCGGTGCCTCGATCCACTGGCGTGAGAACTCGATTCGCTCGGATCGGAGGATGTTCCCCGCGCCACAAACGATGCGGGGGGCGAGCCTGGCTTCGCGCATGGCCCGCCGATATCCCGCCCGACGGTCGGGATTACTGTAGTGAGGCTCTTTGGGCCTGAGGCCGTAGGTGTAGTCGACGAACGCAATGCGCTCGTGTCCATTTTCGAGCAGAAGCTTGGTCAACTCGTAGCCGGCGCGTTCGTCGTCGGGATAGACGCACGCGTTGGTCTGCTTGGTGTTGATCCAGACGCTCGGCAGACGGTATTGATCGACCAGCTCGATCATCCGGCTGGGGATGTGGGCGTTGTAATTGATGAGCAAGCCATCGGAGGCCAGTTCCCGCATGAGCTTGGGCATCGCCCCGGCGTCGGTCAGCTTCTGGTCCGGGAGCCGGGCGATCATCAGGTGAAGGTCGGTGCTCGCCAGGCTGCCTTCGATTCCAGCCAGGAGGGAGTGGGGCAAAATACTGCGATTGTCGTGGTGGCTCAGGACCAACGTGACCGCTCCGAAGCGCCCCGTTGCCATCGACCGCGCGGAGGAATTTGGCCGGTAACATAGCTCGTCCGCTGCCCGCCGGACGCGTTGGCGCGTCGCCTCGGAGAAAAGCCCCGCCCGTTTGCTGAGCGGACTCAGAATCTGACTGGCGGTCGGCAGGCTGACATTCGCGTGATTCGCGATGTCTTGGAGAGTAACGGACATGGAAAGCTGGTGACGTGAGACTCTTATCTAGTTTACCGGGAAATAGCAGACTCATTTTTGTAGCCGTCATGCGACCGATCAAAATCAGCGGGCCGCATTGCCCGAATGACCCGGTGTGATCACGAAGGTTGTTGTTGCCAGCAAAGCAAGGGGAGGGCGGTCCCCCGCCAGCCCGGCATCCTCGCGAGACGCGTCGCGGCCATCCGGCGTCGAGCGCGGCCCGGCGACAGCCAACTCTCGCGGCTATCGCCCCGCGAACCGCCTCTCGGCAGGAGTGCGTTGACTGTTTCTCGCCAAGACAGAAAGGTTGGATCTTTGGAAAGTCGACCGCGCCCGATAAAATATTTTGCAAACGCTTTTAGAGCGGTGTAATTTTTGGGATCAGCGCCTGACCGACGAGGTGCTCTCAGTCCTCCTCTCCCCCCCGCAATGCACCCCACTTGTTTCCGCCGCTCGCGCGCTCATCGCGTTCCGATCATCCTGATTCGGTCTCGAAGATCTCCGCGCCGCGCCAGCGGAGGCGCCGCGTTGGTCCTGGTCCTCGCCATGCTTGTTCTGGTGACCGGTCTGGTCGTGGCCCTGCTCACGGCGGTGCGCACCGATCTTTCCTCCTCGGTGAGTTACGAGAAGGGCATCTCGACCCGCATTCTCTCGGAGACGGCGCTCAACCTCGTGATCGGTCAGATCCAGGAGGCGACGACCCGTCCCGAGGAGGCCTGGGTCTCGCAGCCGGGTTTGATTCGCACCTTCGACACGTCGGGCGACCCGTCCCGCGCCTACAAGCTCTACTCCGACGACCAGATGACGGTCACCGGGGAGTTCGATCCGGCGGACAAGGACGACCTTCCCGGCGCGGGGGAATGGGCGGGGCAGCCGGACGTCTACGTGGACATCAACGATCCGGTCAAGACGACGCTTCTCAGTTCATCGGGGGTGCGGTCCGAGCACTTTCTCTTTCCGATCATCGACCCGCGCGCCGAGGGTGAGGTCGAGGGGTTTTCCTTCGAGTCGGCCTGGGGGAACTCGACGTCCACCGAGCCCAAGCTGGCGATGCCCGTGAAATGGCTCTACCTGCTCGAGGACGGCACCATTTCGGCCGGCACGGAAAAGGGCGGGGGGGGCGTGGCGATCGCGGGAGCGAGCGCAACCAACAAGCCGACGGCCCGCCTGGCCTTCTGGACCGACGACGAAACCAGCAAGGTCAACATCAACACCGCCAGCGAGGGAACGCCGTGGGACACCCCGGTGGCCAACACGATTCCAAACGGAGCGAGCTTCCGGGAATCCAATCTCGCGACGCGCCCGACCAGTTGGGGAGACGAATTATTCGAGGCGGACTTCGCCCAGTTCCAGCCGTCGCAGCACGAATACCAGCGCTATCCGGGACACCCCGCGACCACCGCGCTCTCGCCGATTCTGGGGCGGGCAATCGCGGAGAACCTCGGAATTAATTCGGCCAACCCGACGTTCGAGCAACAATCCGCGATTCTCGAACAAATCTACGCGATCTCGCCGCGCGTTGCCGGCGGGCCGGACTCGTCTCTGGCCGGATCGAGGCGGGGCAGCGATACCCTCTCGGCGGGTGGCGACCGCCTCTTCGCCTCGGTGGACGAACTTCTCTTCAGCCCCTCGCTCGACGGGGCGAGCCGCGCGGAAAATCCACTTTTCCCCGACACCGCCGCCGGGAAGCTCAAGCGTCGGCAATTGCTGGAGCAGAGCAAATTTTTCCTCACCGCGAACAGCCGATCCCCGGAGGTGACCTTGTCCAACAAGCCCCGCGTGATCGCCTGGCCGATCAGTGAAAATCCAGCGAGTAGTCATCGGACCGCCTTCGACCGATTGATCGCCCTGTGCGGCACGGTCGGAAGCGGCTCCGCGGCCAAGCGCTTTTACTTCACTCGGCAAAATCCCCTGAGCACCACGGAGGACTGGAACCCCCGCAACCAACAGCTTTTCACGTATTTGCAGGGTTTGATGTCCCAGCCCATCCCGGGGTTTGGCGGATCTTTTGCCGGTAAGTGGAGTGGGGCGGACACGAGCGGGGCGCCGGCGAACGACAGCGATCAGGTCCTCATGCAGATCTTCGACTACATCCGTTGCCTCAATCTCCAGGACAGTACCGTCGATCAGCCTTACGCGGACTATCCTTCGCTGCCGGCGGCCGAGCGCGACGCCAAGCGGGGGATGGTGGTCCCCATCATCCCGACGAGCGGTCCGGGGGTTGGCTATCGCGGTTTCGGGCGGATGCCGACGGTTTCGGAGTTGGCGTTCATCTTCATTACCCGCAGCAAGGACAGCAGTGGAAACACAACTCCGATCAACCTGCAGCTCATGTTGGTCCCGGAGTTGTTCGCGCCGATGAACGGTTGGTCCGCGATGGCGACAAATCTGACGATCAAGTTCACCGAGATCGATATCAAGATCAACGGGAAGGTGAGACGCAACGGTGCCGTGACGGGGTCCACGGGGAGCTCCGTTTCGATCCCGTTCCGGCCGAATGGTTCGCCGGTCAGTGAAACTAATCCGGTCGAGATGTACGCCGCGCACATCCCGCGGTCCGCCGCAGCTGACGGCGCCCCCGGTAGCCAGCACGGCCAATCCCGTCTTGGCGGTTACATGTCTCCGGGGATCATGTTCTTCAAACCGGTCGATGCCGACGCCTCCCTGGACAACCTTAAAAAGTCGATTCCAATCAGCGAGGAGTTCTCTCATCCCAACATCATTAGCGCCCTCGACGGGAGGCGGGAAACGAGCACGGACAAGCTGATCATCGAAGAGGGGAGCCGGGTTGCCTTCACGATTGAAGCCCCCTTTTCAGGGGGGACTCCGACCGAGGTGCAATCTTTCGAATATGAATTCGATGAAGATTTGGAGATTTTTGCTCCGATGCTTGGGAATGATAGGGAGGGACCAACGTCGATGGAGAACAAAGCCAGGAGAGCAACTTCTGACGGGACGGACTTGGTCCATTACAACTTCCCGATCTACGCTGATAGCGTCTTCAGTCTGGTCCCAAATAACGGAATCGTCGAACTCCGGGGTGACACGAGGATCATTGCGGGGCGAGGAGACATCGGTGACTTGTTTGGACTCATCGACGAAGCGGGAGAATTGCAGGCCACCCACGCGCTCAAGCAAAATTACGTCGAGAGTCCGAAGCGAGCGAAGTTCGGAAATTTGGTTGCGGGGATCAATCAATACAAATCAACGACTCAGACCCCCGACGTGCCGCCCGGCATCGACGGGGTGATGAATGCGGCCGGCCAGCCGGGCGATTGGGATAACGGGGTGGGATTGCAGGCGGATGGCGCTTACCTCAACAAAGCCGATGAGGGAACCAGCCAGGATATGGGCGACAACATCCCTTACATCGGTGCCTTGGAGAAACACGACGTCACGAACAACGTGGAGGCCACGCTTTTCTCGCCCAACCGGCAAATGCCGTCCGCCGTGATGTTTGGCTCTCTGCCAACCGGCGTGAAACGAGGATTGCCTTGGCAAACCCTGTTGTTCCGCCCCGCGCGGTCCTACCTTCCCGGTGGCACCAATCATCCCGGCAGCGCCTCGCCTCCGGATCACCTTTTGCTGGATGATTTCTGGATGCCGGTCGTCGAGCCATACGCGATCAGCGAACCGTTTTCGACGGCGGGAAAGATCAACATGAACTACGCCATCGCGCCGTTTAATTACATCCGCCGCGACACCGGTGTGCGGGCGGTGCTGGCCGCGGCGCGCATCACGGCAATGAATCCAACTGAACTTGATTCGGGCGGGGGAACTTTTGTCCAAAAATACAAGACCGGAGTCCTGCTGAGCGGATCGCACAGCGACAAAGGGGCCCGGGGAGTTTCGATCCGCAAGAAGATCGACGCCGACGCGACCCTGGAGTTCTTCGAGGAACGGTTCGCCACGCCCAAGCCCTTCATCTCCGCCACGGAGATCTGCGACATCCCGCTGGTCCCCGAGGGGATCGTCTCGGGCGGAGCGGGTGTCCCCGCGATCGAATCGGCTCTCTCAACCTTCTGGACCGCCCACACGCTCACCGGCGACAACTCCCTCGAGCGGCCCTACGCGCACATCTACCCACGCCTGACGACGAAATCCAACACCTACACCGTGCACGTGCGGGTGCAGCGGCTATCGACGACCCCCGACAGCGCCGCCGCGGGGGGGTTCGACTCGGCCCGCGATACGGTCTCGGGTGATTTCCGCGGATCGTTCCTCATCGAACGGTATCTCGATCCAAATAACGACTCGCTCGTCACGGACGACGGTTCGGGCAACCCCGTTGCCGCGACGAACGAGAACGATCCCGACGCCGTGCTCGGTCCCTACAAGGTCCGCGTGCTGCACACCAAACAACTGGCGCAATGATCGGTGCGACGAGCTCGGTTGACCGCCCGAAGTGCCGCTAAAATCTGTCCCTTAAAACTATGAATCCCCCCATCAAATCCCGCCCGCCTTGCTCGAAATCCGCCCCGGATCGTTTCAGGGCGCCGAGGGCCTTCAGTCTCGTCGAGATCACCCTTGCCTTGGGCATCATCTCTTTCGCGTTTGTCGCGATCTTTGGCATGCTTCCCGTCGCGTTGGGCACGGCGCGAGATTCGATCGACCGGACCCGCGGGGCCCAGATCGTCCAGCGGCTCTTTGCGGAGACGCAGCAGACGCCGTTCGATCAGCTTGGCGGCTTGGTTGGTTCCGTCTTCTGGTTCGACGGCGACGGCGAGGAGATCGCGTCCGCCACCGCGGCTAGCATCGGCGGACCCGCGGGATACGTTTACTCGGCGACTCTCGCCCAATCCGGAGCCGGATCGGGAGCTGCCTTTACCGGCACGCGAACGTCGACGATGCTCGTGAAAGTCGCGAAAAATCGCGACGTGACCCGGCTGGCGGGAGACCAAGAGCCTTTGCTCCAGGAAGCCTTCGTGGTGGCGGACACGGCCCTATGAGCCGCCCCATCCATCCTCGGATCGAGACGCCGATGGTGATTTCTCGCGCTCCGCGAGCGTTCACCCTCGTCGAGTTGCTCGTTTCGATGGCGCTACTGGCGATCCTGATGTTGGTCACCGCGACCATCGTCAACCACACCCGCGGCGTCTGGCAGCAGACCACGGGGAAAATCTCAGCCTTTCGGGAGAGCCGTGCCGGCTTCGAGTCGCTCACGCGCCGTCTGAGCCAGGCGTCCCTGAACACCTATTTCGACTACGTCGACGCCAACGATCGCACCCCGAAAGAGGTCGAAGACGCCGGTGGAGTCTTTACGCCCGACCAATATCTGCGCCAGTCCGAACTCCACTTGGTGACTGGCCAAGCCAGCGATCTCGTTCCCGCGGCCCCGGGCAAGATTCACCCCGGGCACGGCACCTTCTTCCAAGCGCCGCTGGGCTTTTCCTCGACCCCGGCCACGGGCGACGCCGACCTGGCGAATCTCCTCAACGCCGTGGGCTACTACGTCGAATACGGCAGCGACGACGCCTGGCGGCCCAGCTTTCTGGATGGGATCATCCCGCCGAAGAATCGATACCGGCTCATGCAGATGCTTCAAAGCAGCGAGAAACTGGGCATCTACGAGAACCCCTTCACGGAAACCAATCGTTTCGACTGGTTCAGGGTTCCACTAGCCAACCCATCGTCGCCGTCCCGTCCCGTGGCGGAGAATATCGTGATGGCCATCGTCTGGCCTCGCCGGGCTGAAAACGACCCGGGAACGCCACTCACCGCGAACTACACCTTCGACACGAAAGGCTACCTCGCCGGCGCGAATCCAGTCAGCCGCAATCAACTCCCGCCTTACGTCCAGGTCACCCTCGTGGCCCTCGACGAACCGTCCGCCGCCCGGCTCGAAGAAAAATACGGCGGCAGCGCTCCGCTGCTCCAGCCGGGAGCCCTCTTCAACGTGTCACCCGATCCCGCCGCTCCGCCTCCGACCCAACTGACGAACGATCTCGAACGACTCACCAATTTTTTAGACGACGAGAACCTGACTTACCGCGTCTTCACGACCAACGTTCTGATTCGCCAGGCAAAATTCAGTGCGGACTGACCCGCGCCCGCCGCCACCTTCGCATGACCGATTGCCCCAACCACACCCCGCCAGCAACGAGGAGTCATCGCCGACTCGAGCCCGATAACGGGAGAGCCTTTAGCCTCGTCGAGCTGCTCGTCGTCATCGCTCTCATCGTGATCCTGGCGGCATTGGTCGTTCCCGCGTTTACCGCCATCGGCGGCGCCGGCAGCGTCACGTCCGCCGGCGACATCGTCGCGGGGCAGCTCGACCTCGCTCGGCAGACAGCCATGGCGGAGAATTCACGCGTTGAACTCCGCTTCTGGAACCTTCCGGAGGCCGTCGGCGACGGCAACCAGTGGCAAGCGGTGCAGATGTATCGCATGGAGAACGGCGAGCCTCTCGGCAAGATTCAACGACTGCCGAATGGCGTCGCGATCAGCGGAGACCCGCAATTCTCCTCCCTACTCGCCGGCGCAAACCGCGCCGGTGGCGCGGGTTCTGGCGGTGCCACGGACGGACGGTCTTTCAAATCCGTGCGGTTTCGTCCCGACGGTTCCACGGAACTCCCGGTCGGTGGACCCGGATCGGGCGGGAACGCTTGGACGGTCACCGTGGTCCCGATCGCCTCGACCCCGACGGAAAGCCGCCCGGCCCAGAATTTCGCCACCGTCCAAGTCGATCCCGTCACCGGTCGTGGCACGGTCTATCGGCCCTGAACTCCGCGCGATCCGACCCGAGCCTTCAACGGGCCCAGCGTTTCTGAAATCACCGACGTGACCACCCACCTTCGACCATGAAAAACACGATCCTTTTGTTCGCCCTCGCCGCCTGCGGATTGATTCACGCGGGCGAGCCACCCGTCCTCGCCCACTTCAACTTCGACGACGAAGAAGTGTCCTCCTTCCTGCCTCCTCCCGGCATCACAGTCTCCGAACTCACCGCGTCCGCCGACGCCACCCTGGATTTCTGGAAGCCCTTGGTCGGAGCCTCCATGGCGGCTTACGGCGTGGGCAGCAACCTCGCGTTGACCCTTTCCGCTCCCAAGTATGCCGCCACCGCGGAGCAGGCCTTGAACGAAGGAGCCTGGCTGGAATTCACCCTCGAAGCCGGGGAGGGGATGCGGGTTGCCATCGAAGAAATCTCTTTTCATTACTCCCGGACCGAAAGCTCTCCCCGCCGAGGCGTCGTCTTCGTGAGCATCGACGACGAACCCTTTCGCGCCGTGGGGAAGCCGTTCTCTTCGGACAATGCCTCGACCTTCAGCAAGGACTCGATGGTCAAGCGGACCTTCGATCCGGACTTCCGGGTTGGCGGCAAGATCACCATCCGGATCGCCTTTTTCGAGGACAACGCCCGGCGCGGCGTGGCCCGCATCGACGATCTCGTGACCACGGGCGCGCTCGTGCCTTGAACCCGCCCCCGTCGGACCGCAAGGCGATTGCGGAGTGTCTCCAGGCATCGACGGCCCTGGCGTTTCCCTAACCTACTGATACCGGATTATGCCGCATTCTGCTAAGCCTAGAGAGGGAAGGCAGACAGGATTAACAGGATGATCGAAAATGGCTTACGCTAGATTGATGGCTCACCTACTTGGTGCGTGGCCCCACTCTGAAAATCACTGAAATTCAATCCTGTCCATCCTGTCGATCCTGTTAATCCTGTCCATTTCAGGATTTAGGGTAAGGGCTCCCAGCTCGGCCCATTGGCCGTCGACGCCGAGTCACCACTCATGAAATCTACCAGAGTGCGGCTCACCCACCGGGGTGCTGGTGAAACCGTTTGACGTTACTTTAAAACGCAGTAAACTTTTGAGTAGACCGGACGTTCGTCTTCGCCGACATTTCATCCAACCACCCCACCCCACTCCATGACAAAAAATTCCTACCTCGCAGGCCTCGCGGTTGCAGCCACCGCACTGTTGGCCCTCTCGTCCGCTCAGGGCGCGGTCATCACCGCTTACAACTTCAATGCCGAGACTCTGGCGCCGGATCTCAGTTTCCAAGGGCTGAACACCACCAGCACGGATTTCATTTCCGGGTCCGCGGGGAACACGTTGAGTTACGACGACTCCGGCTTCAGTTCGACGGAAGGCCCGGCAACTTCCGGGGTGTTCACGGGAGGGGCCACTCAGGCTTTGAAAATCGCGAGAACCTACGATGGCAATCCAGGTTCGGATACGGGGTGGGCGAACGGCGGTCCCGCGGCCAACACTCTTGGGAATTACGTCGAATTTACGATCACCGCCGATTCTGGATTTTTCATTGATTTGGAAACTTTTTCCTACGCTTCGTCCCGCTTCGCTGGCACACCCCCCCGGAATTCCCGGCTGTTCGTGCAAACGAGTAAAGAAATCGATTTCACGCAACGAGGCTTCAAGAGCTTGAGCGACACCACCACGTTGGATGATAGTAGATTCCTGACGGTCGATCTCGCTGGTTTGGGATCCGACTTCACGGGCGTTTCGTCCGCAACCTTCCGAATCGTCTTCGCGGATGATTCCAATAATCGCTCGGGCACGGGTTTTCTGGACAACGTTTCATTGCAAGGCACCGTCTCCGCCGTCCCCGAACCCTCCACTTACGCCCTGCTTGCTCTCGGGGGCTTGGCGTTCTTCGTCTATCGCTTTCGCCGCTGCGCTTGATCCCGCATCAGCTACGAACGACTCATCAATGAGCGGCCCGATCCCTTAGCGGATTCTGTTCCCTCGTCAGCGACGCCCATGACGGCAGGGGTGCCGCCAGAGCTGCCGTCTTTCCCGCCATCCCCTGGCAGGGCTGCCGGATCCAGCTCCAACCAAACGCCCAAGCTTACGTCCCGCGTCTGGATCTGCCCTCCGAAGTCGCCGCCGACCTTAGCTTCGCTTTGCTCACCCCTGCGGGGCAGTCTTCAAACGGCTGTCTCGCGCCGCTCGGCTGAGCCATCTTTCCGGTTCTTAGTGAAATTCCGTGGGACTTTTGAAAGGGAGATGGGAGTGAGTTGGAGTTTGCCGAAGAAAAAACGAATGCGGGTTCTGTAGTGAGAGAATGATCGGAAGCCGCCCGGATATTTTTTCTCCCGGACGCGATGTTTTGGCGTAAGTGTTTCTGCGATGAACAAAGAGGTGACGCCATATCGGAATTGGGTGATTGGGTTGACGTTGCTGATCAACGGGTTGGTCGCTGTCGCTTTTTTTGCGGGGAATTACCAGGGGACCGTTGGTTTCGACGTGAGAATCCTCCCCTTGATCAACGCAGTCTTGAACTCGTTCACGACGGTGTTCCTCGTGGCGGCGCTGATTTCGATTTTGAGAAAACAGGTCGCGCTTCACAAGACGTTCATTTTCTGTGCGTTCGGGACGACGGCTTTGTTTTTGGTGACGTATTTACTCTATCACTTTCTGTCCGAATCGACGCCCTACGGCGGAACGGGCATTTCCCGGGGCGTCTATTATTTTATCCTGATTACGCACATCGTGCTGGCGGCGGCGATTGTGCCGCTGGCCTTGGTGACGGTGTTTCGGGCGTTGACGGGGCGGATTGCGCAGCACCGCCGGATTGCACGGTGGACGATGCCGATTTGGCTTTACGTAAGCGTCACGGGAGTGGTCGTTTACCTGATGATCTCGCCGTATTATTGAGTTGATCTGAAGATTCAAGCCCGAGTTTCAATGAAATTTTGATGCTTCGATCTCTTGCTCGGCTGCGGGTGACCGGGCTTGAGATCCGGGCCTTCGTGGTTGGTGCAAATGCTCCGTTCAGCGGGCGGTTTGATGATCGGGAGTGCGATTTTCCACGGGGAGTTCGGTGATTCTCCGGGTGAGCCGTTCGTAGACGGGGCGCATCCAGGATGGGGTGTTGAATTCGGGAGGCGGCGCTGGCGTGCGGGGGTCGAAGGGGGCGATGAGGAGTTCGAGGTGGGCGAGGCCGGTATCGTGCGCGAGGACGAAGAGCTCCTCGGCGGCGGGGTCGCCGATGGCCAGGCAGCCGACGGATTGGTTGGATCCGTGAATGAAAATGTCGGTCCCGGGCTGGTCGCGATGCTCCCGTCGGGCTTGGGTCAAATCGAACTCGTTGGGGTAGTCGACGCGGATCGAGACGTGGAAGCGGCTGTTTGGATTGAGAGCAAGTAGCCGATAGAACCCTTCGGGGATTTGGTGGTCACCCTCGCGGAGCTTGGGGCCGAGTCGACCGCTTTGGCCGAGGATTGGATAGGTGGCGACGAAGGTCGGGAGCGAATTCGGGCTCTCGGACGCATGAAGCTCGATGCGGCGCTCGCGCTTGAATGCGACGAGAACCGCGGAGGTCGGGGGGTAAGAAATTCCGGCTTTCTCGAACGCGGGGTTCAGACGTTGGCGTGCGCCGGGGCCGATTTGGACGAGGCGTTCGGCGAGGGTGAAGGGGCCGACTGCGGGGACCGCGGGCCGTTGACGATTCCGGAATTGGAAGACAATGATGAACGCGATGAAGGCGAGGATGAGGGCGGCCAGAAGTCTTCGCATCAGGCACGGGCGGCTGAACCGCCGGTCATCGCACTACCTCTTCGGAAACCGCTGCAGCAGCTCGGGGATCGAGACCACGCGCTCGCCGGAGGCGGCCCACTTCTTCTGAAACTCGGGATCTTTGCGGTATTCCGGCGTCCAATCGTCGAGGCGGCCCAGGTAGTCGAAGATGTATTGCGGTGGCCCGTCGGGGAAGGCGAGCGGAGCGGAAATTTCTCCAACGACCCGGTAATAGACAATGCCTCCCCGCCGAAAAGTGCTGGCATTGGTTGGATCGCCGTAGCGATGGTAATAATCCTGAAGGGTCACGACGTCGCGCGGAACGACGCGTTCGGAGTGGTAAAAAATGGACCCAACCCAAAGAGCGATGAGCAGGATGGGCATGAAGAAGAGGATCTTCGACGAGGTCGAGAACTCGGTATCTTCGGTCTGGGCGCGGAGGCGGGCGGACTTGGATGCAGGATTCATGACGGGATGCGAGTGAATAGCTCGATAGAGGGGCAGAAACTTGACGTTTAGGGCCCTAAACGCAAGCACAAAGTCCGGAATTTCGGTGATTTCTGCGTTTCTTCGGGGCTCCACCATTTGCCGGGCGGCGTGATCAAACCGCAGCAGTTCTCATTTTGGCATTGTTGAAGTGCCAGTGGGCGGTCGGCTGACTCGAAGGGGAGGTGAATTGGAGGGCAACACTCGAAGTGGCGCGAATGTTACGAAATAGCTTTGGACGGCACCTGGTATTTTTCCTCCCAGTCCGAGAACATCCACTGTCCGCACTGCTCGCGCATCGAGCACGCCAATGGATGCACGACGCATTACCACAGCGCGCTGACCCCGGTCGTGGTGAGCCCCGGACCCTCCCAGTGGGTCGGGGAGTTGGAGGAGGGCAACGGCCTGCACACTCTGCTCGAACTCACCGACGGCAACTACCGCCTCGTTCGCTCCACCGTGGGCGCTCGGCGCAAGTTCTTCGAGCACATCCGCACGCTCACCACCTCATGGACTTCCTGCTCCGGGGTCTGGAAATCGGCCCCTACGCCTCGCTTCGAAACTGAACCCGCATTCTTGCGGCCAATCGCGCGTCAGCCTGCCGCGCTGGCGCAGCCTGTACCGGTCCCGCCCCGCCGCCCATCAATCCCGGCGGCCACTCCACGCTCATCCCTTTGCTCCAACCCTCTCACATCTCCCCCTTGTCTGCCGCTACCCCAAAATGAGAACTACTGGATCAAACCGGGGAGTGAATTGACCCTTGGGCGGGAGGGTGTTACTTAACGCCGCTTCTCGATGAGTAACTACAAGGACACGCTGAACCTCCCGAAAACTGATTTCCCGATGAAGGCGGGTCTGACGGTGCGTGAGCCGGAGCGGCTGGCGAAGTGGGAGAGCGAGGGGCTCTACGCGAAAATTCAGGAAGCGCGGAAGGACGCGCCGCTTTTTGTTCTGCACGACGGGCCGCCTTTTGCCAACGGGGACGTCCACATGGGGACGGCGCTGAATAAGGTGCTCAAGGATTTCATCGTCAAATCACGGTCGATGCTGGGGTATCGCGCGCCGTTCGTCCCGGGGTGGGATTGCCATGGTTTGCCGATCGAGTTCAAGGTCGTGAAGGAGAGCGCCGGGCTGTCGCCGGTCGAGGTGCGGGAGCGGTCCGAGGCTTACGCGCGGAAATTTGTCGACGTGCAGCGGGGGCAATTTCGGCGGCTCGGTGTGTTGGGCGATTGGGAGAATCCTTATCTGACGTTGGATCCCGGCTACGAGGCGGAGATCATCCGGTCGTTCGGGAAGTTTGTGGAGGCTGGGTTGGTTTATCAGGGGAAGCGTCCGGTGCTGTGGAGCACGGGGGCGCAGACCGCGCTGGCGGAGGCGGAGGTGGAATACTCGGTGCGGGTGGACCCGGCGATCTACGTGAGGTTCGAGCTGGCTGAGGGAAGTGGTGATCTGGACGGGGCGTCGATGGTGATCTGGACGACGACGCCGTGGACGCTGCCGGCGAACGTCGCGGTCGCGGTGGCTCCGCAGGAGGAATACGTTGTGGGGGATTTTGGCGGCAGGCGCCTCGTCGTCGCGCGCCCGCTCATTGACGATTTTGCGGAAGCGTCGGGTCTGGCTTTCGAGCGGGAGGTTGGGTCGGTCAAGGGTGCGGAACTGGTTGGTCTGGAGGCTCGGCATCCGTTCCTGGATCGGGGTTCGCGGGTGATCGCCGCGGATTTCGTGACGATCGACTCGGGGACGGGGGCGGTGCACATCGCGCCGGGTCACGGGAAGGACGATTACGTGGCGGGGCAGCAGAATGGCCTGCCGGTGTTGTCACCGGTGGACGATCACGGGCGGCTCACCGACGACTGCGGCGTGGCGGAGTGGGTGGGCAAATACGTTTTCGATGCGAACGCGGAGATCGTCGAGTTCTTGCGGGGGCGTGGCGTGCTGCTGGGGGAGCGTAAATACGAGCACGATTATCCGCATTGCTGGCGGTCGAAGACGCCGATCGTCTTCCGGGCGGTGGAGCAGATTTTCATTCGGGTCGACGACGTGCGGGAGTCCGCATTGGCGGCGATCGACGCGACGACGTGGCACCCGAAGTGGGGGCGGAACCGGATCGCGGGGACCGTCGAGGCGCGGCCGGATTGGTGCGTGTCGCGTCAGCGCACGTGGGGCGTGCCGCTGCCGGTCTTTTACGACGCGGTGGGTGCGCCGGTGATGGATGGGGCGGTGATCGAGAAGGTTGCTGGGTTGGTCGCGGAGCGGGGGACGAATTTGTGGTTCGAGCGGGACGATGCCTGGTGGGCCGAGGCGATGGGATTGCCGGCGGGGACGACGCGGCGGAACGATACGTTGGACGTGTGGATCGACTCTGGTGTGTCGCACGCGGCGGTGCTGCGGAAGCGGCCCGAGCTCGGATTCCCGGCGGACGTTTACCTCGAGGCTACTGATCAGCACCGCGGGTGGTTTCAGAGTTCTTTGATGACCTCGGTTGCGTTGAACGACGGGGCGGCGCCCTACCGGATGGTGATCACGCATGGATTCGTGGTGGACAAGGATGGGAAAAAAATTTCGAAGTCGGCGGAATACAAGAAGCCGACGAACGCGCAGCACTTCGTGGATCAATACGGGGCGGATATCCTGCGGTTGTGGGTGTCGTCGGTCCAATACACGGACGAGGTGCCATTCGGTGAAGAGGTGTTCAAGCAGGTGGCGGAGCGGTATCGTGGGTTCCGGAACGTTTTACGGGTGCTGTTGGGGAATCTCGAGCCCGGTGCGGAGCGGGAATTTGGCGGGGCGACGGTGATTGATCGGTGGATGCTCGGTCGGCTGCAGGGGTTGATCGAGCGGTGCCGGGCGGCTTACGAGGCTTATGATTTCCGCGAGGCTTACGGGGCTCTCAATCAGTTTTGCTCGGTCGATTTAAGCGCGGTCTACGTGGACATCACGAAGGACCGGCTTTACTGCGACGCGGTGGATTCGCCGCGTCGGCGGGCGACGCAGGCGGTGATGGCGGAGTGCTTCGACGCGGTGACGCGGCTGCTGGCTCCGATCCTGGCCTACACGGCGGACGAGGCGTGGGAATTCGCCGGGAATGCGGCGAGCGTCCATCTGGAGACTTTTCCGGAGGTTGACGCGAGTCGGCGGGACGAGTCGGCGGAGGCCAAGGTGAACGAATGGCTGGAGCTACGGGGCACGGTTTACCAGCAGGCGATCGAGCCAGCGCGGCAGGCGAAGGTGATCGCGAAGTCGATGGAGGCGGCGGTGACTTTGCGAGTGGCTGCGGACGTTGCGGCTCGATTGGAGCCGGACCTGGCGGAACTCGAGGAATTTTTCATCGTTGGCGGGTTGCGGATCGAGGCAGTGGAAGGTGAGGCGAGCGCGGCGGCTTTGAAATCTTCGGAGGCGAGTTGTGCCCGGTGCTGGCGGTCGGTTGCGACGGTAGGCGCGGTGGCGGGGCATTCGGATCTTTGCGAGCGTTGCGCGGGGGCGGTGGGATGATTGGCCGCGAAGAGGCGCAGAAATCGCAAAATGGGGTAAGAATCAAATGAAACTGCACTTTTTTGAGCTTTCTGCGCTTTTTTGCGGCCTAAAATTTCTTCCGGAGTCTCGGTCATGATTCGGCTGCTGGTTTTTCTGACGTTGCCGCTTTACGTCCTGGATCAGGTGACGAAGTGGCTGGTGCTGCGGTCGATCGGGACGGCGGAGAGCGTGGAGGTGATTCCGGATTGGTTTTACCTCGTGCAAGTCCACAACACGGGGGCCGCCTTCGGGATGTTGCAGGACAGCAATGGGTTCTTCATCGGGCTGTCGGTGGTGGCTCTGATTGCGATCGTGATTTTTTACCGTCGTGGGGCGTTCGCGGATCGCTGGGTGGCGATCGGGGCGGCGTTGCTGGTGAGTGGGATTCTAGGGAATCTCACGGACCGCTTGTTGCACGGGCACGTGATCGATTTTTTGATGTTCGATCTGCACGTGCCGTTCGCGAGTCCGTGGCCTTCGTTCAACGTGGCGGATTCGTGCATCTCGATCGCGGCGGTGATTTTTGTGTTTCGGTCGTTCTTCGAGCCGAAGCGGGGGTGAGATGCTCTGGAACAGAAGGTCGCGAAGGTCGCAAAGGGATGAAAGAGATGCGGCCTAAGGATTGATTCCGGCGATTTGGTAGTGGGGGGAGGTGGGGGCTTCGGTCTTTGGGAAGATGGCGAGGGGGAGGTCGGCCGTAATTTTTACGAGGTGAGCGAGGATCTCTTCGATGGGCAGGCTGTCGAGGCCGAGGATGTCGGGTTCGGCGGCGGAGAGGCGGCGAATGGTGTCGGCGAGCGATTCGGTGGCGTCGGGGATGAAGGAGGCGATGACGGGACAGTGGTGGAGTTCGTGCTTCGTTTCGACGGCGAGGGCCAGATCGGCGAGGTCGGTGAAGCCTTCGAGGCAGATGAGATCGACTTTGCCGTCGAGGAGGGCACCGATTTGCTTTTGGAAGAGGTCGCGGCGGTCGGTAATCGGGACGGATGGCGGGAGGGGGCCGACGCGACCGGCGACGAAGGCTCCGGTGCCGGTGGCGGCTTGACGGGCGAGCTGCGTTGCGCACCACGTGATTTCGTTGGCGTGGTCGGCGAGGCCGAGGGCGGCGAGGTGGGGGGTGTTGGCCGCGTAGGAGTTGGTGCGGATGAGGCGGGCACCGGCGGCGATGGCGGTGGCGTGGGCCTGGCGGACGAGATCGGGGTGGGTGAGGTTGAGTTCTTCCGGGCAGCGGGTTTCGGGTGGGAGGAGCGCGGCGATGGCGGTGTCGGCTCGGAGCGTCGGTTGGCCGAGGTGTTCGAGGAGGTCGGGCATGGGTCGGCTTGCGGTGGTTTTTGGTTCGGCGGGACGCCGAACCTCGCACGCGGGACGCGTGCGCTCCCCCTATTCCTTCGCGGGTGCGATGTAGGGGGCGGGTGGCCAGGCCGCTGCGTTTCGTTGGAGCGATACTTCCGGATCGGCGGGGCGGAGGAGGGTGGCACCGATGGTGCCGAGGAGAAGGATCGCGGTGATCGTGACGAGGAGGGCGTTCATCGGGGGGGGAGTTCGAGCGCGGCGATGGCGGTCATGACGCGGTCGCTGAGGGCTTGGTAGGTCTCGCGGGTGGCGGGTTTGAGTTCTTCGGGCCGGAAATGAATGGGCTCGCCGATCACGACGGTGATCGGGTGAAGGTTGATTTTGCGGGTTCCTTTCGGGAAGGCTTCGTGGGAGCCGAAGATGCGCATGGGAAGGACAGGCGCGCCGGTTTTTGCGACGACGAAGCCGATGCCGGCGCGGCCGGGCTGGAGATGGCCGTCGGGCGAGCGGGTGCCTTCGGGGAAGAGGACAACGCCATTGCCCTCGCGGATGATGCGGATGACGCCTTTGAGGGCAGACATGTCGTTGCCGTCGCGGTCGACCGGGATGACGTTCATCGCGGGGAAGAGCGGGCCGAAGAACGGCCACTCGAGAAGGGTTTTGCGCGCGAGGTAGTAGACGCCGCGGCGCGAGCAGATGCCGGCGAGAGGTGGGTCGAAGTAGCTCTGGTGATTGACGGCGAGAATGAGGCCGCCGGACTCGGGGATGCGCTCGGGGTGGACGACGCGGAAGTCGAAGCACAGCTTCGCGAGCCATTTCGCGAGAGTGTAGAAGATATTGTAAACGATGCTCATGGCCCGGTGGTGGCGGAGCCGGGGGGGCGGGGGGAGAGGCCACGGGCGACGAGGCTGGCGGAAACGGCCGAGATGACTCCGGCGAGATCGTGGTGCGAAGTGTCGATGACGACCGCGTCGGGGGCGATCACGAGGGGTGCGGTGCGGCGGGAAGAATCGTGCTGGTCGCGGGAGGCGATTTCGTCCTGCTCGCCTTCGGCGGACCGGCGTTGCTGGCGGACGTGGTGGGGGGCGTCGAGGTAGAATTTGTAGGGCGTGTCGGGGAAAACGACTGAGCCGATGTCGCGGCCTTCGATGATGACGTCGTGCCGCGCGGCGAGGTCGCGGAAGACTTCGACGAGGCGGTCGCGGACGGTTTCGACGGCGGAGACGGCGGAGACGGCGCGGTTGACGGACTTGGCCCGGAGCTGCTCGATGGGGCGGAAGCCGTCGATTTCGATGGTGGATCGTCCGCTCTCGAAGCCGGCTTGAATGCGGGCGGCGGTGATGACGTCGGCGACGGTGGCGGCGTCGCCGGGGTCCACCCCACGCTCGAGCACGAACCAGGTGATCGCCCGATACATGGCGCCGCTGTTGATGTAGGAGAATCCGAATCGTTCGCCGAGGCCGCGGGCGACGCTGCTCTTGCCGGAGGCGGCGGGTCCGTCGATGGCGATGACGACGTGATTCATTCGGATCGGTCGGCGGTGGGCGCGAGGCGGCGGGAGCGGTTTTTTCCCGAGCGGAAATGTTCCAGCGTCGCGGCGAAGTTCGGGTAGGACGTCTGGACGCACTCGACGTTGTCGATGGTCGTCTCCCCCTCGGCAAAAAGTCCGGCGACGGCGAAGGCCATCGCGATGCGGTGGTCGCCGAAGGAGTCGAGCTTCGCGCCGCGGAGCTGAGAGCCACCCGTGATGGCCATGCCGTCGTCGCGCTCGTCGACTTCGACGCCCATGGCGCGGAGGTTGGTGGCGACGGCGGCGATGCGGTCGGTCTCCTTGACGCGGAGTTCGCGGGCGTCGCGGATTTCGGTGACGCCTTCGGCGAGGGCGGCGGCGACGGCGATGATGGGGATTTCGTCGATGACGTTGGGGATTTCGGCGCCCTCGATCACGGTGGCTCGGAGTGGGCCGCCCTTGACATCGATCGTGCCGCGGAGTTCGCCTTGGTCCATGACCTCGACGACCTCGCGGACGTGGGCGCCCATGCGGACGAGGACGTCCAGGATACCGGTGCGGGTCGGGTTAAGGCCGACTTCTTTCACGAGGAGGCGGGAGCCGGGCTGGGCGGCGCCGGCGACGAGCCAGAAGGCGGCGCTGGAGATATCGCCCGGGACGACGAAGTCGCGGGACTCGGGCGTTTGCCCGCCGTAGATAGTGGTGGAGTCCTCGTCCCGAATGGTGCGGACGAGAAAATACTCGAGCATGCGCTCGGTGTGGTCGCGGGACTTGGCGGGCTCGACAACCCTGGTCTTGCCGCTGGCGAACATTCCGGCCAGGAGTAGGGCGCTCTTCACCTGGGCGCTGGCGACGGGCATCGTGTAGGTGGTGCCGGTGAGCGAGCCGCCGGTGATCTCGAGCGGCAGGGTGCCGCGTTCGCCGGTGGCGCTGAGCCTGGCTCCGAGCTGGGTGAGGGGGTCGATCACGCGACGCATGGGGCGTTGCGAGAGCGAGGCGTCGCCGACGAGGCGGGTGGTGAAGGGCTGGGCCGCGAGGATGCCGGAGAGGAGGCGGACGGTGGTGCCCGAGTTACCGCAGTCGAGATCGGCGGTCGGGGCGGTGAATTTGCCCCGGCATCCGTGGACGACGACGGTGCCTGGCTCGGGATGTTCGATGGTGACGCCGAGCTGGCGCATGATTTCCATCGTGGAGAGGCAGTCTTCGCCTTCGAGAAAATTCGTGATCGTGCAGACGCCGTTGGAGAGCGCCCCGATCATGATCGAGCGGTGGGAAATGCTCTTGTCGCCGGGGACGGTGATCTCGGCGGAGATCGTCGGGGCTTTACTGACCTTGAACGGCATGGGATGGCGTGACGGGGGCGGCCAGACGGGCGTCGGCGGCGGATTTCAGAAATTGGCGGAGCGATTCCTCGTCGCCGGACGTGAGCATGGCCTCGACGTTGTGCAGGATTTCGCGCAATTCCGCAACCGAACTCGCGACCGCGGAGCGATTCGCGAGCAGGATTCCGGTCCAAAGGTCGGCGCTGCCCATGGCGACCCGGGTCGAGTCGCGGAAACCCGGGCCGACGAGCGACATCAAATCCGGGTGGCCGGAGGTGACGGCGGCGACGAGGGCGGAGGCGGTGAGGTGCGGGAGGTGGCTCGTGCGGGCGAGGGCGTCGTCGTGGGCCTCGGGAGTGAGCCGGGAGACCCGGCAACCGACGGATCGCCAGAGATCTTCCACGTCATTGATCGCCTCGGGGTGCGATCTGGGGGTCGGGGTGACGACGCACGGGGCACCCGCAAAAAGGTCGACGCGGGCGGCGGCGAGCCCGGAGCGTTCGGAACCGGCGATGGGGTGCGAGCCGACGAAGTTCGGGCCGAGGATCGCCTCGAGATCGGCGACGACCGTCGATTTGACGCTACCGGCATCGGTGAAGAGGGTGTTGGGATCGGCCAATGGCGCGATCTGGCGAGCCACGGCGGCCATTCGTTCGACCGGGACGCAGAAGACGACAAATCCGGCTCCTCGAACGGCAATCGAAAGATCGCACGTGACGCTCGACGCGAAGCCGCAGTGTTCGATTTCAGCCCGGGATTCTTCGCGTCGGGTCCAGGCCCGAATTTCGGCGTCCGGCTGCCGCTCGCGGAGCGCGAGCCCCAGTGAGCCCCCGATCAGGCCGGGGCCGAGGATGGTGATCGGTCTCAGGGGACCAGGAAAATCTTCCCGGAGTAGGGATCCTTGACCTCGGTGTTGGGCGGGAAGCCGCGGACGTCCACGTAGCCGGCGTATGGGGCGTGGGGACTGGTCACGAAGCCGGCTTTTCCGGGGACGGGGGTTCCGTATTGGAGATCGCGGGCTGCCTCGACGGGAGCCGGGGCGGGTGCGACCGGATCCTGCAAAGTCGTCGTCGGTTCGGGGGCCGATTGCGACTGGGCGTTGATGACGTCTTGATCGGTCACGACGGGTGCCGGAGTCGTCGGTGGTGGCGCGGGAGCGGGAGTGGTGTCGACGAAGTCCGTGGCGGTGTCGTCGCCGGGGACGTAACCGTAGGTATTGCTGCCGGTGTTGGCGGCGGAGGACGTCGGGTTGCGGGGGCGGGACTCCTCTTCGCAAGCGACGAAGAGAAACAGAACGAGAGAGGCCGGGATGATCAGCGGTGAGATTTTCATGGATCGGTGCGAGATGGGCTTACGATTAACGTTTGGCGCTGGGATTCAATCCTTTTCGCGCGAAGCGATCAGACTGGTTGCCTGCGATGATCAAGGAACGAGGAACGTCTGACCGGAATATGGGTCCTTGACCTCGCTGCCGGGAGGGAATCCGCGGACGTCGACGTAACCGTCGTTGCGCGAGTGGGGGCTCACCACGAAGCCCGGTTTGCCGGGAACGGGGATGCCGTAGGGCAGAGTGCCGACGTTGGGATTGGTGGGTTCCGGAGTCGGGGTTGGGGTCGGCTCCTCCATGGCGGGCTCGGGAGTCGGCGTTGGGGTAGCTTCCAATTCGATGACGGTTTCGGACTCTTCGGGCTCACCCACGGCGGGCGCCGGGGTCGGCTCGGGCAGCTCGGGTGGGCCGTCGATTTCGCAGCCAGCCAGAAAAGCGAGTGCGACCGTCGCCGCGAGAGTGGAAATTCGGAGCCTCATGCGTTTAGGAAAAAACACCCCCGCCGCCTGGGATCAATTCTTTTCGACGGACGGGGCGACATTCGAGGTCACGGCGATGTCGATGGGCGGGAGTCGCTCGTAAAATCGCAGGGCCTCGATCGGTCGGCCGAATTCCTCGAGCGGATAAACGCCGCGCACCCCGCCCGCGCCCGGATCGCGAATGAGGTAATCGAAGCCCCGCTTGCCGACGATGACGACGAAATGCGTGACTCCGCTCGGGTAGCGGACGCGCACGATCACGGGATTGCCCGCCAGCAGATTGCGGTCGATCAGGTAATAGGACGGGTCGGCCTCGTAGGCGTGGCGCGCGAGGGCGGGAGGGAAGGCGGCGGCGGCTTCCCAGTAGAGCCAACCTTGGGGCGTGTAGCCGTCGATCTTGTCGACAAACGAGTTGAGCCGACCGGGATCGAGGTCGGCACCGTAGCTGGCGAGCACCATCGCGGCGGACGCGACCGCGCAACCCTCGGCACCGAGCGTGGAATCAGTCGGTCCGAGGTTGTCGCCACCCCAGCGCGGGTCGTTTTGAAAAAACTGCGGCACGTCGATGACGAACTCGCGCGGGAAATAGAGGCCGCCGCTCGCCGCGATGGGGGCGCGGACCGTGGCCCAATCGCGGCACCAGAGGGCGGTCGCGAGCAGGCCGACAATCACGACCAGCGGCAGCGCCCAACGAAAAATCCTGCTTGCGGACATGCGCGGAATCTATTCGTTAGCGGAATGTCCTCAACGAGAATCCGGATGGCGCTCGGAGCGGCGGCGGGCTTGGTGGCGATGAATGCATTCGGGGCGGATTGGAACGACGAGGTGTTGCGGGCGGTTCGGTCGATGCCGGAGGGCGGCGGGTATTCCGTCACCAGCGAAGCGAGCGCGAAGTTTCGGGGGGCCGTGGTGGTCGACGCGCGGGAGTTGCGCGTCGAGGCGCGCGGGGCCACGCCGAGCTACTGCTCGTCGGCGACTTACCTCGTGCTGTGCAAGGTTTTGGGCGAAGCCCAACGAGCGGGGCGGGTGCGCTTGAGCGCGGCGGCGTTGGCGGAGATCGCGCCGAGCCCGCAGGCGGACGGCGTCGGAGTGTGGGGCCGGTGGAACGCGAACGGTCCGGGTGCCGCGCGGCTGATCAACACGCTGGGCGCGGGTCGGAATTTCACGGACTTCGCCGCGGCGAGGCCGGGGGATTTTTTGAAGATTTTCTGGCGCGACGCGGTTGGTCGGTCCGAACGCGGGCACCTTGTGGTCTTTCTTGGGTTGGAATCCGAGGGTGGTGTCCCGAGTGTCCGGTTCTGGTCGAGCAACAAGCCCGGCGGCTACGGCGAAAAGTCGGTGAAGCGCTCCGAGATTGCGCGCGCGATTTTCACGAGGTTGGACGATCCGGGGCAGTTCGCGAAAGTCACGGAATTGCCAAGGGCCGACGGGTATCTGTCGAAGTTGCTCGAGCGCGAATCGAGCTTCGCGGAAGCCTGTCGGATGGTCGGCGCGACCGATCGACCCTGAGCGGGGCGACACTGGCCGGTGGAATCCAAATTCCGTTTGAACACAAGGCAGCGAAGGCAGCAAAGAATCCGAGCAGGTGGATGCGCAAAGCGTCCGCTCCAACTTCCTAGCTTTTTGCGAGCTGGCGTTTCGCCTCGTAGAGCACGATGCCGACGGACGTGGCGAGATTGAGCGACCTTGCGTCCGGTTGTATCGGGATGGTGAGGCAATGGTCGGCGTTGGCGGCGAGGAGGCTCTCGGGGAGGCCTTTCGTTTCGCGACCGAAGACGAGGTGGTCGCCGTCCCGAAACGTCGCGTCCCAGTAGGAACGGGTCGTCTTCGTCGTCAGGTAGAAAAAACGGGCCGAGCCGTCCGCTGCGGCGACCAGCTCCGGGAACGAATCCCAGCGGTGAACGTCGCAGAGGTGCCAGTAATCCATGCCCGCGCGGCGGAGCGCTTTGTCGTCGATGGAGAAGCCGAGCGGCTCGACGAGGTGGAGGCGGGCGCCGGCGGCGAGGCAGAGCCGGGCAATGTTCCCGGTATTGGGCGGGATCTCGGGTTCGACGAGGACGACGTGGAGCATGAACGGTGTCCCGGGGCACCGGGAGCTTGACCGTCACGGGGATCGGGCCGAAATACGAGGCGAATCGACGCCAAACGCCCCCATAGTTCAACGGATAGAACGGAGGTTTCCTAAACCTTAGATCTGGGTTCGATTCCCGGTGGGGGCATCGCTGCGGGGCGTGACGAATCCTGACGGCGCGTGGCGTGATGGCGGCGTCGGGGGTTGGGTGGGGGCCTGCCCCCTGATGGGGGCACTGGGAGATTGCTACGGAACCCGGGGCCGGGCTTCCCTACCTTTGGCTTGGAGTGCGCCACGCTCTTTTTAGACCATGCCGAGCTTCATTCGGCCGGCTTCGGAGATCATGGACTGATTCCAGGCGGGGTCCCAGACGAGGTCGACCTGGGCTTCGTCGATTCCGTCGAGGATGAGGATTTTTTGGCGGGCGTCGGCGGCGATGGTCGGGCCCATGCCGCAGCCGGGGGCGGTGAGGGTCATTTGCACCGTCACGTTGGTTTGGCCTTCGTCGGTGTTTTTGATTTCGCAGCCGTAGATGAGGCCGAGGTCGACGACGTTGACGGGGATCTCGGGGTCGAAAACGGTTTTTAACTGATTCCAGATGGCGTCCTCGAGGGAGCCTTTGACGGGCTCCTTGGCGGCGGGGGCTTCGACGGCGGTGGGGTCGACGCCGAGGGCGTCGAGGTCTTTTTCGTCGATGCGGGCGAGGCCGGCTTGGGTCGCGACGGTGTAGGTGCCGCCGAGGGATTGGGTGATGATGACAGACGTGCCCATCGGCAGGACGATGGGGTTGCCGCTGGGGATCTGGATGGCGTCGCAGTCGCGCTTGAGGGCGATTTCTCGGGTGTCGCTCATGAGTTTTAGGTTTTTAAGTTTTAAGAATTAAGTGGTGAGCTTGATTTTGACCGTTTTTGGGGCGGTTAGGCTGTCCAGGAGGGTGGGGGCGGTGTTGGTGGCTTCGGGTTGGGGGGCGGTGGGGTCGAGGGCGTTTTTGAGGGCTCCTTCGACGAGTTGGGCGCAATGGATTTTCATGGGGGGGAGGGGTCCCAGGGGTGCCGAGAGTTCGTTGCCGTCCATGGCGAGGGCTTCCTCGGCGGTTTTGCCGCGGATGAGGTCGGTGGCCATGCTGGCGACGGCGATGGCGGTCTGGCAGCCGAAGGTTTGAAACGTGGCTTTGTCGATGACTTTCCGGCCGTTGTCGTCCTTGAATTTGACCCACATGCGGAGCATGTCGCCGCAGTCGGGGCTGCCGACGGTGCCGATGGCGTCGGCGTCGGACATTTCGCCGAGGTTGCGCGGATTGCTGATGGCGGATTGGATGCGGGTTTCGAGGTCGTCGGTCATGGTTTTTTTACCGCAGATGGCCGCGGATGAAGTCGGATGATGAGGGGAAGGACTCGGATTAGGATTAAGAGAAGGAGTTCTTATTCCAGGGTGTAGCGGGGGAGGTCGGGGTCGACTTCGAGGGACCAGGCGTCGATGCCTCCGCGGAGGGCGCGGACGTTGGTGAAGTCGTGACCGGCGAAAAAGGCGGCGGCGTCGAGGCCGCGGGTGCCTTGGTGGTCGACGAGGACGACGAGGCTGTCCTTGGGCCAGGCGGCCATGATCTCCTGGAGGAAATCCTGAGTGAAGTGTTTGGCTTGCGGGATGTGGACGGCGTCGAATTCTTCGCGGGTGCGGATATCGAGGATGCGGGTGTCGGGGTCTTCGCCGAGCGCGGTGGCGAGGTCGGGGGGCTCGATGAGCAGCTTGGCGTCTTCGGCGCAGGCCTCGGCGACCTGGGCGAGGGCGGTGTCGGGATCGAGTCCTTCGTTGCGGGCGCAGACTTCGGCGAGGGTTTCTTCGGGGCGGAACCCGCAGCTGGCGCAGCCGCCGATGTGGAAGAGGCGGAAGAGGGCTCGTTGAGCACCGGGCAGGGTTTGCAGGAGCTCCTGCATGGTCATGCTGGGTGTGAGTTCGGCGGTCATCGGGGGGACGATACCGGCGGGGGGTGGGGATTGCAAAGGGGGAGTGGGGTGGGTGGGTGGTGATTCGTGAAGGGTGAATGGTGAATGGTGGGTCGCTTGACCTTGGTTGTTGAGCGGGGTGGTGGATTTTTGCGGTTTTTTTTCGGCGCGGGGTTTTCGCCTGGGACGCCTGGGATGCTTCGCTTCGCTCAGCATGACATCTTTGGGGGTGTTGGCTCCCGCTGGCGCGGGTTGCCTCCTCCGGCTTAGCGGCGGATTCGGATGACTTTTGCCGGGGTTGAGCGGTTGCCTACGGCGTCGTAGGCGATGGCTTTGAAGACGTTGCGTTTGCCTCGCTTGAGGCGGACGGTGGTTTTCCAGAAGTCGGTTCCGGTGGCGGGGCGGAGGGCGCGTTTGCCTTTGATTTTGATGAGGACCTGGGTGACGGCGGTGTCGTCGCTGGCGGTGCCTTGGAGCGTGATGCGGCCTCGGCGGGTGCGGGCTTTGCGTTTGCCTTTGGCCTGAATTTTCGGGATTTCGCTGTCGATCTGGCCGAAGCGGAGGACGCGGTTGTTGCCGGTGTCGCCGATCCAGATGTCGTCGGCGGGGTCGACGAAGATGCCGGTGAGCGGGTGGTCGAGGCGGCGGGCTTCGAGGGCGGGATCGTCGGTGGTGAAATTCGGTTGGCCGACGAGGATGGAGGCGGGGGCGCCGTTGTTGAGGGGGGCGAGGTCGCTGTAGCGGAGGGCGCGGCTGTTTCCACCGTCGAGGACCCAGAGGTTGTTGCGGCCGTCGGCGAAGACGCCGGTGGGGGACGAGAGTTTGCGGTCGGTGGTGCCGGGGATGGTGACGTTGAAGTCGGGCTGGCCGATGACGCGGGCGGCGTTCGTGCCGTCGGAAATGGTGCCGGCGGAGGGGTAGCCGAGGATGCGGTGATTGCCGGTGTCGGCGACCCAGAGGGTGCGGGTGGCGTCGACGCTGACGGCGGCGGGGGCGCGGAGGCCGAGCTGGTCGGCGCGGGGGGCGGAGGTGTCGTAGGTGGCCTGGCCGAGGACGCCGGTGGCGGGGGCTCCGGTGGCGAGGCTGGTGGCGGCTTCGAATTCGAGAACGCGGTTGTTGCCGGTGTCGGCGACCCAGAGGCGGCCGGTGGCGTCGATGGTGAGGCCCCGCGGCGCGGTCATTCCGGTGATGGTGGTGGTGGGGGTAGCGGACGAGAGGTCGGGTTGGCCGAGGGTGACCGTGGCGGCGGGTGCGGCGTCGGTGCGGGAGGTGGCGTTGGCGAAAACGACGACCCGGTTGTGGTCGGTGTCGGCGACCCAGAGGCGGCGCGTGGAATCGATCCAGACTCCGGTGGGACGGAGGAGGGAGGTGGGGCTGACGGGGGCGGTGGCGTTGGTCGTGAGGTTGGGTTGGCCGAACGCGTATTCGGCGGGGGCTCCGGTGAGCAGGGAGGCGTAGGATGGGTAGCGGAGGACGCGGTGGTTGGCGGTGTCCGCGACGAAGACTTTGCCGGTGGTGGGGTCGACGACGACGGCGGATGGGGCGGCGAGGCTGGAGGCGGTGGGCGGCGTGGGGGCGAGGGCGGAATTGGTGCCGGTCTGGCCGAGGACGGTGGTGGCTGGGGGGAAGGTGGGGAGTTGACGGGCGGTGGCGAGCGTCGTGACGAGGATGGTGGACAGGATGAGGAGGGTGGTGCGCATGGGTGGTGGATTGGGAATGTAGCTGATTTTTGGCTTCGGGGGAATCGTTGGTGCGTGGGGGTGCTCGAATGCGAGTTGCGCGGGGAGTGGTGAGCCAGAGGTTGCCTTTTTGGTGATGGCGAAGAAGTGAAAGGCTGTCTCGCTGTGCTCGGCTGTTCCGTTCGCTCAGAATGACATGATTTTTGGGGGCGGCTTCGCCGATTGGAAGGGGCGGATCCTGGTTTGATCGGGCGGGGGGCCAGTCCGAATTTTGGGTGCGGTCGATGCGTTTAGGCGTTAGGCGTAGGTCATGCAGGAACGGCGTGCGATTTGGGAGGGGATTTGGATCCTGGTCATCATTGGGGTGCTGCTTTTGGCGAGCCTGGTTTGGTTCCCTCCGTTGGCGGTGGTTTGGTTGATTGCGCTGGCCTTCACGCTCTACTTTTTTCGGGATCCGGAGCGGATTGCGCCGACGGATCCTTTTTTGGCGGTGGCTCCGGCGGATGGGAAGATCGTGGCGATCGAGAATCTGATCGAGGGGGAGGTGCTCAGTCGGAGGATGATCCGGATTTCGATCTTCCTGTCGGTTTTCGACGTCCACGTGAATCGGGCTCCGATCGCGGGGAAGGTGATGTATTCGGAGGCTCGAAAGGGGCGGTATTACGACGCGCGGGACGTGCGGTCGGCGACGGATAACGTGGCGCGGATGTGGGTGATCGAGGGGGTGGATCACACGGTGGGGGTGCGGCAGATCACGGGGGCGATCGCGCGGCGCATCGTGCCGTGGTCGGTGGTGGGGGACTCGCTGGTGCGGGGCGAGAAATTTGGGATGATCCGGTTTGGATCGCGGACGGAGCTGTGGATTCCGGAGGAGAGCCGGGTGCTCGTGAAGGTGGGGCAGTCGGTGCGTGGTGGGGTGACGGCGATGGCGGTGCTGCCGGAGAGTCCGGTGCTGGGGGAAGTCGTGGCCGACGCCGCGGGTGAGATTTGATTCGCTGCGCGAATTAGGGTTGGTGCGGCGGCTGGAAGCGCGCCGTTCCTCGAGGTGAGGTGCTGAAACCTAGCGGTTCCGTGGACTAAGTTTCCGGGGCTACTTTTCCTCCCCAGGAGATGATTTTGGCTTTGGTGCCGGCGGCTTCGGCCTCGGGGATCTGGTGGTTGCGGACGTAGAAGAGCGAGAGGCTAGACCAGGCGAGCTGGTCGTTGGGGCGGAGTTTGGTCGACTCGAGTCCGGCTTCGATGGCGGCGAGGTGGTCGCCGTTTTTCATGAGGGCCATGCCGAGGGCGTGCCAGCCGTCGAAGAACTCGGGGTCGGCTTCGACGCAGCGGCGGTATTTCTCGACGGCGGCGTCGAGGTCTCCGACGGCGATGTCGCCGCTGGCGTCGTCAAAGAGCTCGTCGATTTCCGGGGCGTGGCTCACGTGGACGGGGCTCAACCCTGGTCTTCGTCTTCGTTGTCGCCGGCGACTTGGAGGTCGGCGCGGGCGGTGGCGGCTTCGAGCCACTCGAAGAGGATGAGGCTGCCTTTGCGGGTGCGGACGTAGTCGGAGATTCGTTCGCGATTTTCGGCGAGAATGGTTTCGTCGATGGGCGAGCGTTTTTCGAGGTAGACGGCGTAGGCACCCGATTGCTCGATGGTGAGGCCGGTGATCTCGCCGTCCTTGAGCTGGACGGTGTCGGAGGCGTAGGTGCGTTGCTCGGGGGTGGCCGTTTCCGTCGAGACGGAGACGTTTTCGAAGGGTTGGAGCTCGGCCATCGGGTAGGGTTGGACTGCCTCGGCGAGGGATTTGCCAGCTTTCAGGTCTTCGCGGATGGCGGCGAGGGCTTCGTCGGCCTGCGACTCGAGCGCGGTCTCGGCGGTGAGGTTGCGGAGGTCGGTGGTGATGGCGGGGGTGGCTTCCTCGAGGGTCTGTTCGCGGGCCGGGGTGACGTTCGTGAGTCGGATGACGTGGAAGGAGTCGCCGTCCTGCAAGACGCCGCTCAACGGGGAGCTGTCGGAGAGGGTGAAGGCGGTGGGGGCGACCTTGGCAATGATGGGGCCAGCGAGGTCGGTGGACGTGCTTCCCGCGGGAGTGACGATCTGACCGGAGGCGTCGAAGGGGAGGGTGGTTTCGACTTTGAGATCGGCGGCCTTCGCAGCTTCGGCGAAGGATTTTTCCTGAGCTGCGTCGGCGAACTCGGCGGAGTTGTTGGCGACCTTCTGGAGGGCCTCGATGCGGGCTTTGTCCTGAAGCGCGGCCTGGTCGGCGGGGAGGGCGAAGGTCACCAGCTCGACGGTCCGGAGCTCGGGAGTCATCAGTCGGAAAAGATTCGCGTCGTAGTAGGTCTTGATGTCGGCTTCGGAGGCGGTGGCCTGGTCGAAGAATTTCTGGCGGTCAAAGACGACGGCGGCTCCGGTGGCTTCCTGGAAGAAGCGGGCGTTGAAGTCGAGCTCGGCGGGCGACGTGGTCGGCGCGGATTCGAGGATGGCGACGATGCGCGCGAGCTTGAGGGAATTCCGGACGACGTCCTCGAGTTCGACGGCTGAGAGGCCGTTGGGTGCGAGGAAATTCACGCCAAATTGGTCGTATTTCGTCTGGTCGAACTCGCCGTTCGTCTGGAAAGTCGGGATCTTCGCGATGGCCTGGGCGACGTCGGTGTTGGTCGGGCTGATGCCGAGCTCGGCGGCCTCGTGATTGACGATCATCGTGTTGAAAACGAACGCGCCGGGATCGGATTGGCCCGAGAAGCCGTCGAGCGTCTCGACGTAATCGGTGAGGCCGAGAGCGAGGGCGAGCTGGTAGGTGCGGGCCTCGCGCTGGACTTGGGCGAGCGACAGATTGCGACCGTAGATCTTCGCAAATTTCGCGGCGTTGAGGTCGTCGATTTCCGCCGGATTATAGAGGAAAACGAAGGCGGTGATGGTGAGAATCGTGATGACAAGCATGAGCTTGCGCATATGGGAACGCATCCAGACAAACATGGGATTAGATCGGCAAAGGGTTGAAAGTGGTGGCGAAATGTGATTTAGGAAAACTCTGATGATTTCAAGCTTCTCCCCATTTTCTTCCCAACGGGCCGTCGGCGCGTTGATTGGTTTCTCGATGTTTTGCGCTGGATCGCTGGCGGTGGCGCAGGATGTTCTGGTGCTCGAATCGGGGTTGCGGAAGGAGGGAGAGGTGCTCGGAGTTTCGGACGGGAAGGTAACTTTGAAATCCGGCCCCGTGCAAACGGCAATTCCGCTGGACCAGGTCGAAAGCGTCATCAAGCAGGCGCCGCCCGCACTCGCGCAGGCGCAGGCGACGAAGGCGTCGGGCAACGCGGCGGGTGCGCTGATCGAAGTGCGTCCGATCGTCGCGAAGTTCTCGGGACTCCCGGTGCCGTGGGTCGGGCAGGCTTACGCGCTGCTCGGCGACTCGCTGCTCGAGCTGGACCAGGTCGCGGAGGCCGAGCGGATCTTCGCGCAATTCACGGAGTTGTATCCGGAGGCGGGTGACCTGTCGGCGGTCTCGATCGCCCGGCTGGACGTCGCCAAGGATGATTTCGCGGCGGCCAAGACGAAGCTCGAGCCGATCATCGCCGAGGCTTCGCAGGTGAAGAGCGCGGAGAGTGCGAAAAGTTCCACTTACGGCCGGGCCTTTCTCCTCATGGGCCAGGTTCGTGAGTCCGAAGGCGATTTGCAGCAGGCCCTCGAGGATTACCTGATGACCGTCACGGTTTTCTACGCCGACGCGGCGGCGGTCGCCGATGCGATGGCGCGAGCTGATGTGCTGGCGAACGAAAAAAATGTGATCGCACCTTGAGCGATTGTCGCTTAACTCTCACCCACACCACATGATCAAGAAGTTCTTCCCCTCGATGCCGAGCCGTCTCCTGCTGACCCTGAGCGCTCTTTTGTTGTCCGTCGGCCCCGTTCTCGCTCAGGAGGCCGCCGCGGAAGCGGCCGAGGCCACCCCGGAGGAAATGAGTATCCTCCAGACCATCATGCACGGCGGTCCGCTGATCATCATGATCTGGATCAGCATCCTGGGTGTTTCCGTCGTGATGGTGACGTTCATCATTCAGCTCTTCTTGAATCTTCGCGCCGAGAAGCTTCAACCGAAACCGCTCGTCGAGTCCCTCCGCGCCACGATTGAAGGCGGAAATTACCAGGAAGCCTGGGAGATCTCGCGCGCCAACAAGGCCTACATCGCCAACGTGTTGGAGGGAGCCTTGCAGCGGCTGGGTCGCGGCAAGGAAGCGGTCGAGATCGCGGTTGGTGAGCACGGGATGCGGGAGGCTCAGACGATCAAGACCCAGAATAGCTACCTGTCGGTGATCGGCGTGATCGCGCCCATGATCGGGCTGCTGGGAACGGTCATCGGAATGATGGGTGCCTTCGCGGTGCTGGGTCAGTCCGGCGTGTCGGATCCGCGGGCGCTGGCTCTCTCGATCGGTGAGGTGCTCATGGCGACGGCGAGTGGCCTGTTCATCGCGATCCCGGCGTTCATTTTCTACTACTACTTCCGAAACAAAGCGACCATCGCGCTCGCCGAGGCCGACGAAACCTTGTTTCGGCTCGTGGAGGACATTCCCTACGAAGAGCTTGGGGGGCTTCGGATTGGCGACAATTTTGCCGCCGGCGAGGGTGCTCCAGCCGCCGCCGGAGCCAACCAGTCACGCCGGGTCTCGATGGAACTCACGACGAATTGCCCCGTCTGCAACGGCGCGATCACGCCCGGACAGAACCCCTGCCCACACTGCGGGGCCACCCTCGACTGGTCGTAGAATCGGATGTCCGAAGGAGCCCCCACCGGTCGCCTCAAAAAGCGAGGTGTTCGGAAGCCGGACGCCGAGGCGGAACCGGAATTTCAGATTGCGCCGATGATCGACATTCTGCTCGTTCTGCTGGTCTTCTTCATGTCGATCAGTTCGACCGAGGTGCTGCAGTCCAATCAGGACGTCAATCTCCCGGTCGCCAAGGCGGCGAAGGATTCGAAGAAAAATCCTGGCCAGGTGATCATCAACGTGACCTACAGCACGATCAACGACGCGATTGGGCTGTCGGTGGACGAGATCAATTACCCCGACCCGACGATGCTGATCTCGAAGCTCCAAGCCTCGGTGAAGGTCAACCCACTGGTCCGCGTGCTCATCCGGGCCGACAAGGACGTGCGGTATGAATTTACGCGTCGGCTGCTCGAAGCGGTCGGCCAGGCAGGCATCGCGAACGTGACGTTCTCGGTGGTCGACAAGGAAGGCGAATGACAACGAGGGAGATGAAATAATATGGGCGGCGGTGGTGTATCGGAAGATGGGGATCCAGGGTTCCAGATCGCTCCCATGGTGGACGTGGTCTTCGTGTTGTTGCTGTTCTTCATGGCGGCGGCGGGATCGCAGGTGATCGAGAAAGAATTGAACGTCAGCCTGCCGAGCGGCAAGTCCGCGGGCGGTCCGGGCGGCCCGCCGGTGACCCCGATCATGGTCGAGGTGCGGGCGGATGGCCACGTGGTGGTCAACAACAAGGATTACGGGACGGCGAAGGAACTGACGGAGCTTCGCGTCTGGCTGAAAGACACGATCGACCGCTTTGGCGACAAGGATCCGGTGATCATCCAGCCGACGCCGGACACGCGGCACGAGCGGGTGATCGACGTGCTCAACGCGGCCTCGGACGCCGGGGTCAAGAAGCTGACGTTTAGCTAGGGTTTGAAGCTGCCTAAGACGACGCGATCTGGTTCGCGTGCGTCGTCCCGAAGGTAGGGAAGCCGCGCCGCCGGGTTTCCACTTTTGGTCACCCGTTGCGCCCGACGACGAAAAGACTTCCAATACTCAGCGAGCCGCGTGGCTGGACGTCACCCACCGGTGGGATCGGACGTTGACCGTGTCAAGCCACGGAACCCGGCGGCGCGGCTTCCCTACCCTCTTTGGACGATGGCGCGGCCCCGCTGGCCTTCGCGGCTTCCAGGTCCCGACTCAACTCGCGCTGGCGCTGGCTCGCTCGCCAGGACCCGACGAGATTCCGATGATACCCGTGGGCCTCCCGCCCCGGCCTACCAATACCCCCACTGCTGGGTCCACATGATGTAGACGCCGAGCCCGAGGTTCGTCACGGCGTGGGCTACGACGCATGCGAGGAGGCTCTTCGTGCGGATGGCGATCCAGCCGAACAGCGCGCCTGTGATCAGGGCGGGGATGAAGTCGGGTCCCCAGTGGACGGAGGCGAAGGCCAGTGCGACACCCCAGAAGCTGAGGTGCGTGTATTTGCCGAACGGAATGGCCGTGAAATTCTCCTGGATCAGGTAGCGCTGCAGGAAGCCGCGCCAGAAAATTTCTTCGATGAGCGGCACGATGATGACGAGTCGAAAGAATCGCGCGATGACGGTGCCCCAATACAATCCGAGCGATCCCTCGAACGCCGTCGGATCGAAGCCGTCGAGTCGCTTGTCGAAGCCGAAGAAGGCTTCGGGCGCGATCCAGAGCAGCAGGACCACGGCCCCGACACCGAGTGCCAGCGGGAGCGCCCGCTGCGAGCCGAAGGAATAGTTTTTCCAGTAGACGATCAGCGCGATGGCGCAGGCCAGGGATTGCAGCGGATAGATCCAGTAAGCGGGTTCCGCGAGCAGGAGATGCGGCGAGTCGGGCGCGAGCCACTTCACGGCGGACACGGCGGCGAGCCCGAGCATGAAGATCGCGAAGGGGACGGTGTGCGCGAGGAGCGACTGACGGTCGGCTGGTTCGATGGCGGGCGATTTAGCTGGCTCGTTGGACGGCGGGGGGGAGTTGGAGTCTGGGGTCATGAGGAGGCTTTGGGTTCGTCGTAGAATCCGAAGAAGCTGCGGGCGTTGCCGTAGGAGATGTCGGCGACGATGCCGCCGAGCCAATCGAGGTCGTTGGGGATTTCGCCGGTTTCGACGTCGTTGCCGATGAGATTGCAGAGGATGCGGCGGAAGTATTCGTGCCGCGGAAAGGAGAGGAAGCTGCGGCTGTCGGTGAGCATGCCGACGAAGCGGGAGAGGAGTCCGAGGTTTGACAGGGCGTTGATTTGATCCTCCATGCCGTGCTTTTGGTCGAGAAACCACCAACCCGATCCGAATTGGATTTTGCCGGGGATTCCGCCGCCTTGAAAATTGCCGATCAGGGTGGCGAAGACGGCGTTGTCCTTCGGATTCAGATTGTAGAGGATCGTGCGGGGGAGCTCGTCGTCGGTGTCGAGCCGGTCGAGGTAGCGGGAGAGTGAATAGGCCTGTTCCTGGTCGCCGATGCTGTCGAAGCCCGTGTCGGGTCCGAGAGTTTGCAGCATCCGGGTGTTGTTCCCGCGCATCGCACCGAGGTGAAATTGCTGGGTCCAGCCGAGTTTCGCGTAGATTCGACCGAGCTGGTCGAGCACGGAGACGGCGAAAATTTCCGCATCGCGCCGGTCGATGTCGGCGCCTTCGAGACGCTGGGCGAACGTGCGGGCGGCGGCGGCGAGGTTGATCGGTCCTTCGGGGATGCGATCCAGCCCGTGATCGGACAGCCGGCCGCCGAGCGCGTGGAAGAAATCCGCGCGGTTCCGCAGGGCGTCGAGCAGATCGTCGAGCGATTTGATCGGGCGGTCAACCCGGGCGGCCAGCTGCTCGATGGCCGTTGGGAAGCCCGGTTGGCCGATCAGGAGAAAACGGTCGGGGCGAAACGTCGGCAGCATCCGGACGCGGCATTCGCCGTCGCGCACACTTTCGTGGTGCTCGAGCGAGTCCGCCGGGTCGTCGGTCGTGCAGACGAGCTCGACGTTCATCTTCGCCAACAGCCCCCGGGTCGAGAAGGCGGGCGTGTCGAGGAAGAAGGACGCGCGGTCGTAGATCGATTTCGCCGTCCTCGGCGTGAGGAGTTCGCTGACGCCGAAGTAGCGCCGGAGCTCGAGGTGCGTCCAATGGTAGAGCGGATTCCGAACGGTGAACGGAACGGTCTCAGCCCATTTTTCGAATTTTTCGAAGTCGGAAGCGTCCCCGGTGATGAATCGCTCGGCGACCCCGTTCGCGCGCATCGCCCGCCACTTGTAGTGGTCGCCCCCGAGCCACGCGACGGAGAGATTGGCGAATTGCCGATCCGTCGCGATGTCGGCGGCCGAGAGGTGGCAGTGGTAATCGATGATCGGCTGGGGGGCCGCCGATCCGTGGTAGAGTCGGCGGGCGGACTCCGTCTGCAGGAAAAAATCTTTGTCTAGGAAGGGGCGGATCATGCGAGGAAAGTCCTAGTGTTTACGGAGCGAGTCCCGTGACGCCAATCGGGAAATGACGGCGTTCACACGCCGCTGAAGGCGCTGAACCCACCGTCGACCGGGACGACGATGCCGGTCACGAAGCTGGCGGCGTCGCCGCAGAGCCAGTGCAGCGCTCCGAGGAGTTCGTCCGGCTCGCCGAAACGTTTCATCGGCGTTTGGTTGACGACGGTCTGCCCACGCTCGGTGAAGCTCCCGTCCTCGTTGGTGAGGAGTCGGCGGTTCTGCTCGCCGATGAAAAATCCGGGCGCAATGGCGTTCACGCGGAGGCCGTCGCCGAATTTCGTCGCCAGCTCGACCGCGAGCCAGCGCGTGAAATTATCCACCGCCGCCTTCGAGGCGGAATACCCGACCACCCGCGTGATCGCGCGCGCCGCCGCCATCGACGAGATGTTGACGACGCTGCCGCTCCCGCGCTTCGCCATCGATTCGCCGAAGACGAGGCTCGGCAGCACGGTGCCCTGGAGATTAAGCCGCGTCACGCTGTCGAAATCGTCCATGCCGAGGTCGAAGATCGTCTGATCCGGACCAATCGTCGCGCCGGGACGGTTCCCCCCGGCGGCATTGATGAGAATGTCGATCCGCCCCCATTCCTCCAGGATTTTTTCCCGGCTCGCGACCAAGCCCTCGCGATCGGTCACGTCACCCACGAGCGCCAGGGCCGAGCCACCCGCCCGCTGAATCGCCTCGACCTGCCCGCCGACGCGGTCCGCCGACCGACTCAAAATCCCCACCCGCACCCCCGCCGAAGCGAGGCTGGCGGCCATGGCTCCACCCAAAGCTCCGGCACCGCCGGTGACGACGGCCACTCGGCCTTCCAAACTGAAAAGTTGCGTGATCGAAGGCATGCCGTGAGGGCAGTCGAAAGTCCCGGCGGATTCAAGCTGCGAAATTCGACTCGAGGGCCACGGTGGCGCAAATTGGCCCCGTTTTGTGGCGCAGTTGTGCCAACGTGACTCGTTATTTCGGGATGAGGTTGCCGAGTGAAATTTGTAAAATGCTTATATATAACAAGTTAAACGAATCATGACGCCCGTGGAGCGCGTCCTGCTTGAGTAAAGGCATGGCAAAAATTTTAGGCATTGATCTGGGCACGACGAACTCGTGCATGTCGGTGATGGAAGGCGGCGAGCCCGTTGTCCTCGAAAATTCCGAGGGCGCTCGCACGACACCATCCGTCGTCGCATTTTCAAAATCCGGCGAGCGTCTCGTCGGCCAGGCGGCGAAACGCCAGGCGATCACCAACCCGGCGAACACGATCTTCTCCGTGAAGCGGTTCATGGGTCGCAAGCACTCCGAGCTCAAAGAAGAGCTGACTCGCGTTCCCTACAAGGTTGTCGCGGCGAAGAACGGCGACGCGCACATCGAAGTGGAAGTCGGGAACGGCGAGCGCAAGTCGTTCAGCCCGGCGGAAATCTCCGCCATGATCCTCGGCAAGCTGAAAGCGGATGCCGAATCCAAGCTCGGCGAAAAAATCACTCAGGCGGTCATCACCGTCCCAGCATACTTCAACGACTCCGAGCGCAACGCGACCAAGGACGCCGGCAAGATCGCCGGCCTCGAAGTCCTGCGCATCATCAACGAGCCAACCGCGGCCTCGCTTGCCTACGGCCTCGACAAGAAGTCCGACGAGAAGATCGCGGTCTACGATCTCGGCGGTGGCACGTTCGACATCTCGGCGCTGGAGATCGGTGACGGCGTGTTCGAAGTCCTCGCGACCAACGGCGACACCCACCTGGGCGGCGACGACTGGGACAATCGCCTGATGGACTGGATCATCGAGGAGTTCAAGAAAGACAGCGGTATCGACCTCAGCAAGCAGCCCGACGCGGTGCAGCGCATTAAAGAGGAGGCCGAAAAAGCCAAGATCGCTCTGTCGTCCACGCAGGAATACGAAATCAATCTCCCGTTCGTGACGGCCGACCAGACGGGTCCAAAGCACATTCAGAAGAAGCTGACCCGCTCGAAGCTCGAGCAGCTGACCGACGACCTCTTCCAGCGCACGACTAAGCCCGTGAAGGACTGCCTGGCCGACGCCAAGTGGACGTCGGAAAACATCGACGAACTCGTGCTCGTCGGCGGAATGACCCGCATGCCCAAGGTCGTCGAGACCGCCCGCGCCCTCGTCGGCAAGGAGCCTCACAAGGGGGTGAACCCCGACGAAGTCGTCGCGATCGGCGCCGCGATTCAGGGCGGCGTGCTCGCCGGTGACGTCAAGGACGTCCTCCTGCTCGACGTCACTCCGCTCACGCTCGCCATCGAGACCGCCGGTGGCATTGCCACGCCGATGATCCCGCGCAACACGACGATCCCGACCCGCAAGTCGCAGATCTTCTCGACCTACAGCGACAACCAGCCCGGCGTCGAGATCAAGGTCCTCCAGGGCGAGCGCCCGCTGAGCCGCGACAACAAGCAGCTCGGTGTTTTCCACCTCGACGGTATCCCGCCCGCACCGCGCGGTGTCCCGCAGATCGAAGTGACCTTCGACATCGACGCGAATGGAATTCTGCACGTGTCCGCCAAGGACACCGGCAGCGGCAAAGAGCAGAAAATCTCCATCACGGGGTCCAGCGGACTCGATCCGGCTGAAGTCGATCGTCTTCAGAAGGAAGCCGAGGCCCATGCCGAAGAGGACAAGAACGCCAAAGAGCTCATCGAAGTTCGGAACAACGCCGACAACCTCGCCTACCAGTGCGAGAAGCAGCTCACCGAACTCGGCGACAAGCTCGATCCCGCGACGAAGGGACCGATCGAGGAAGCCATCGCCAAGGTGCGCGAAGCGCTCAAGAACGACGACCTCGATGCGATCAAGGACGCCCACGCCGATCTCGAGAAGAAATTTCAGGACGCCAGCGCCGAGCTCTACAAGCAGGCCGCCGAGTCCGCCCCCGAAGGTGGCGAACCCGAAGCGCAGGCCGCTCCCGAAGCCGAGGCCAAGAAGGACAACGACGTCGTCGACGCCGAGTTCGAAATGGTCGACGAAGACAAAAAGTAGGTCCTAGCGAAGCTCGACAACCCTTTAGCAAGCCGTCCGCCGCGGAATTCATCCGCGGCGGGCGATGCTGA